>CAWFVT010000029.1:0-557745 GCA_963819325.1 uncultured Pseudomonadota bacterium | reverse complement strand
CGGAATAGGGCGGTAGCGACCATCAATGAACTTTCGGCAGGAATGCGGAGTTGCTTCCTATAATAATACTGTTGCGGGGGGCTGTCATAAATGAACAATTGAATATTACGCCGGCGCTCGGCAGACAGCGCGTCCAGGAGGGGGGCGTCCTTTTCCTTTTGGGCTCGTCGTGGGACGGCCTAGGCGTCAACTTCGCCCTCTTCTCCGCAAATGCGACAAAGGTTGAACTATGCCTGTTCGATGCTGGCGGATTGACCGAAGTCGAACGCATCGAACTACCCGGAATACACGGACGAGATCTGGCACGGCTATCTGCCGGATATCCGTCCTGGGCAGGTCTATGGCTATCAAGTTGCACGGCCCTTACGATCCTGAGGATGGGCACCGGTTCAACCCGAACAAGTTGCTATTGGACCCTTACGCCGAACAGATAGTTGGCAGATTGAAGTGAGACCATTCGCTATCGGCTAACCATCGGTTCGCCGGACGGTGGTCTTCCTTCGACGGGCGGACAGCGCGGCCTTCGTGCGAAGTGCAGGGTCATTGATCCGGCCTTCACATGGGGAGATGAGCACAGACCGAACGTCCCTTGAAAAAGGACGATCTTCAAGAACCCATGTGCGCGGCTTCACGATGCGCCGCCCAGCGGTTCCTGAAGTTAATCGGGGGACCTTTTCAGGTCTCATGCATCACGAAATCGTGGAATACATACGCAGCCTTGGGATTCTTCGGTCGAACTCCTTCCCACCCATGCGTTCGTCGATGACAACTATCTCGTAGAGAAAGGCCGCGGCAACTACTGGGGATATAACACGATAGGCTTTTTCGCGCCTCAGCCCCGATACCTCTCCAGGCCGAACGTCAACGAATTCAAGGAAATGGTCGCGCAGTACCACCGTGCGGGCATCGAGATTATCCAAGACGTCGTCTACAACCACACCGCGGAAGGCAACGAACTCGGCCCTACGCTCTCCTTCAAGGGGATAGACAACGCGTCCTACTATCGCCTCGCACCCGACCGCCGCTACTACATCAACGACACGGGCACGGGAAATACAGTCAATCTGAGCAATCAACGCGTACTTCAGATGGTCGCGGACTCTCTTCGGTACTGGGTTCAGGAGATGCGGGTTGACGGCTTCCGCTTCGACCTGGCAACCATTTTGGCCCGAGAGCCACACGGGTTTGATGAGGGTGGTGGCTTTCTTGATGCCTGCAGGCAGGATCCAGTCCTCAGCCAAGTGAAGCTCATCGCCGAGCCTTGGGATTGCGGGCCAGGCGGTTATCAGGTCGGACGCTTTTCGCCGGGATGGGCCGAGTGGAACGACCGTTTTAGGGATACCGTCCGGGCGTTCTGGAAGGGCGACGACGGAAAACTTGCCGACTTCGCGACCCGCATCTCGGCGTCGCCGGACCTTTTCAATAAGCGCGGCCGTAAACCGTGGGCCTCGGTGAACTTCATCACGGCCCACGACGGCTTTACGCTCAATGACCTTGTTTCGTACAACGACAAGAACAATGAAGCGAACGGGGAAGGCAACCGCGACGGCCATTCAAACAATATCTCGTGGAATCATGGAATAGAAGGACCTACCGACGACGCTGAGATAAGACGCCTTCGCTTCCGCCAGATGAGAAACATGCTGGCTACCCTCCTCCTATCGCGCGGAACGCCGATGATCCTCGCGGGCGACGAATTCGCCCGGACCCAGAAGGGCAATAATAACGCTTACGCGCAAGATAACGAAATCAGTTGGCTCGACTGGGAAGGCATCGACAGCGATGGTTGGAGCCTGCGCGATTTTACCCAGCATCTCATCGAAATCCGCCAGCGTCAGCCACTCTTTCATCGTGGACGCTTCCTGACCGGTTCCTTCAACGAGGAACTCGAAGTCAAGGATGTCACGTGGTTCGACCCTTCAGGTTCCGAAATGCAATCTGAGCAATGGAATGACGGCAATGCCAAGTGTGTTCAGATGCTGCTCGACGGGCGGGCTCAGGCAACCGGCATCCGGAAGAAGGGATCTGATCTTACTCTTCTCCTCATGTTCAATGCTCACCACGGACCGGTCAGGTTTACATTTCCGCAAGTCTCCGCGAAAGTCTGGAAACTTCTTGTAGAGACCGGCGACATCGATCGCCAACACCCTCATCTGGAGTTCGCGGCAACCCATGAGCTTGAGGGCCGTTCCATTGCTCTTTGGGAAATCAAATCATGATCTAGCAATGACGACGACGAACGGCTGCGGCCATTCCGGTCTGCGGAGGCTTCCTCAAAACTTCACGTTAAGAGCTAATTCGTTGGCACAATCTCGTGATGATTCTTCGATCAAAATACCTCGCGTGTGCCAGGTCACAATCTGCTGCCGCGAGGATGGTTTTCCGACGGCAAATTCTTAAGCCGGCGGTCGTTTCGTTAAGCCGCTTTCGGGCCTGCCAATGGGCTATTTGCCCATTTCGCCGCTTCGGTGTTCATAGGATCGATTTTGTCGCACTTCAGACAACGCCATTCGGTTCGCCCTGTCCGGTCGGTCATTGCCATCATGAGCTTTTTGCATTTTGAGCAGCGGTGTTCATCCATGGTGCCCTCCCTGTTTTCGAGCTGTTTTCGCCGGATATCTAGATCTAGAAAATGCAAAGGGAAGTATCTGCATTCATTAAAAAGCACTGGTACCGGCTCCGTCGGATATCGAACATAACCGATGTTCTCGGAAGCTGGGTCATAGAGGGGGCGCGACGGGCGACGCCGGAATCCATGGCGCTCCAACTCCCCACGCTCTCCAAGGCGCCAGATCAGTGGGACCCCGCGAGGATGCCTGCTTCTCTAAGCCGGCGGTGCTCGCAGCCTAACGGAAGCAACCATCACCCGATGGCCGGTAGGCCGGCCGGACCAGCATCTGAGGTTGCCCCGGCTAACAACGGACTTCTGCCAAAATTCGGCCGGACAAGTCTTTCAAAAGAGCATGCTACTAGTGGCAACTGATGCAGTGCTTACCCTCAGACTTACCCTGTGGACAAATTTCCTGAGTTTCGAACCCGAGAACTTTCATTAAGCTATTGATTTACATGGTACAGTTGGGTGGGCTCGAACCACCGACCTCCTGTTCCACAGACAGGCGCTCTAACCAACTGAGCTACAACTGCATCATTAGGGAGGGCTCTGAAAAAGGGCTCCCGAACCGGCGGGAAACTAGGTGCAACTCAGCGCTTTGGCAAGGCCAAGCGGGCGGCAACATCGGCGGCCTTCCCACAGAGGTGGGGACCCCATAACCCTCTATTTATTGCGCTTCCGGGCTCCGGCTTTCGAACTCCGCCTCACGAGCAAAAAGCCCGGGCTGGCGGCCCGGGCTTTTTGTGGATTGGAAGCGAGGGGTTTTGCGATCGGAAACCGCGCAAAAACGCTGGCTCAGGCGGCCGGCTTGAACAGCTTGGTCGCGTTGGCCTTGATGGGCTCGACGGTTTCGGTGGCAACGCGCTGGGTCAGTTCGGCGAGCTCCTTGGCGTTGGCCGTGAAGCTCTCGAACTGTTTGCGGGCATGCGCGGTCCACAGCTCCATCGCTTCGGAGGGCGATTTCACGCCGAACAGGGATTGCGCGAAGTCGAGGTTCGCGGTGGTCGTGGCCTTCATCATTTCGATCAGCTTGGCGGAGTATTCGGATGCGCCCTTGCTGGCGGTCGTGAACACCGCCTCCATGGTGCCGTTGTGGCTTTCGGCGACGTCCTTGAACTTGGCGTAATTGTCGCGGGCCTGCGAGACGCCCTTTTCGGCGAAGGCGCGCATCTGCTCGGGAACTTCGAACGGGATCACAGAGGAGGAGAACGGGTCGCTGGGATTGGACATGGCATGCATCTTTCGGAAAACGGGGGATGAAAACGCACACAGCCATAAGCTGCGAACGCCGACTTGGATTTACGCAGACCGGGTCACGGGAATGCCCATCATCGGGCAACCACCAGTAAATACTCATATCATGTCAATTTTGTGCAACGCAACGAAATTTAATGTGCGTCGCGGCATTTTGACCCGGATTGGAACGCGGTTCCGGTGGCAAATCTTCATCCCGGAGACAAAAATCTGACCAGAAGGGCCAGAACCCGGCCTTTTGGGTCCCGTTCTGAGGTTCGGCTTTGCAGCAAAGTTCGTCATGCCCGGGGCTTGTCCCGGGCATCCACGTCTTATGGCAGCGGCAGGAGGAAAGACGTGGATGGCCGGGACAAAGCCCGGCCATGACGACAAAGCGCGTCATTTTCCAGTGGTTACGAAAGGCCCGAAAATTCAGGCTACCCAAACCCCCTCAGCTCTTCGGCTTGGCTGCATCCATCGCGGCGCGGCTGACGGCCTGGCCCATTTCGCTGGCCTGTTCGGCCAGCGAGCGCATCTGCGACCGCACATATTCGCTGTGCAGCCGCATCACTTCACTGAGATCCTTGGCGTGCAGCAGCGCCTGCGCATAGTCCAGCGAGGCCTGCATGTTCTTTTCGGCATAGGAGATCGCCTTGGCGCTGATGTCCTTGGCGCCGGCACGAACCGTCGCCCCGCGCGCCTCGATCGCGCCCGCGGTCGCTTGCGCGCTGGCGACGAATTTCTCGAAGGCCTTGCGGGCCTGATCGACGCTCGCCTCGGCCATCGATCGCATTTCCTTTGGAATCTCGAAACGGTCACGCCCATCTTCGCTCATGGTCTCCCTCCTGTGTGCTGTTTCCGTTGCGCGGCTTCCGTTCGGCTGGGTGTCCTGCAGGTCCCGCATCGTGGACCTCTCCGCGCCGTTTTCAACATCTCAACGGAAATTGGAGCGCGAGAGTTCGGACACATTCCCGAGATTCGCCCTAATTAACGTTATCGCGGCTTTGGATGGCTCGGCCGCGGCGAGGCCGTGGACCTGCAGCCTCCCGCGCGCGATACTAACCATCCGTTAAGGCTGTCATTGTTTGGCCGCCGAAGCCTGTCGGCATTGCCGGGCAGCAGCCCAACTCGTGCGGTCATGTCATATCGATGAACAACGCGGAATTTCAGTTGCGAGGCGTCGGCGACCCGCGACTGGCGGTGCATGCGACGAGCGCCCTGCCCGCTTGGCTGTGGTCGATCGACGGCACCCGGATTCTATGGGCCAATCCGGTCGGCGCCCGGCTGTTCGGCGCCGCCAACGGCGCCGTCCTCGCCGGCAAGAGTTTCGGCCCGGCGGACCAGCACCGGCGCCAGATCGCGCAGCTCGCCGCCCGGCTGCCGTCAACCGGCGCGTTCCGGCTGGAGCGGCTGCGCGGCTTTGGTGCAGCCCTCGGCACGCTCGTCACCTGCGGCTGCGCGCGGCTTGATTTTACCGATGGCAGCCAAGGCATTCTGGTGGCCGCCGCCGAGGCGGTCGGCCGGGCGATGCCGCTGGTCGAACGGTTGCAACGGCTGGTCGATGGCATCGATACGCCGATCGCGTCGTTCGCGCGCGACGGCATGTTCATCGGCGGCAGCGACGCCGCACGATCGCTGCTTGGATTCCGCAATCTCACCGAGGCCGGTCTTGACGAGGCGCGCAGCGACGCGCTGAGAGAGGGCCGCGTCGAGACGCCGATCGGCATCGGCCATCTGGTGCTGCAACGCGTCGGCACCGGCGCCGATGTCGGCCTGGTGGCGCTGATCGCGCCGGGCCCGCCGGCGGTGGATCAACCGGCAACGGATCACGAACAACCGCCGATTTCGGGCGAAGCACCGGCCGCATTCGCGCTGGTCGATGAGTTCGCGGAAGAACCCGAGGCAGCGCTGGAGGCCGCGTCAACCGAACCGGCGCCGGAGCCGACACCTGATGACGGGCGGCCCGAGATATCAGATATATCAAGCGATGCGCCGGCGGGCCTTCGCGCTGATCGACGAATTCGCGGAAGAGCCGGCGCAAGAATCGGCGCAACAGAGAAGTCGCACAGAAAATCGACTGAACAAGATCGACCAACAGAATCGGCGGAACATGGTTCGGCGCTGCAAGTGACGCACGACACACCCATTCACCCGAGCACACCGCCTGCCGCAGAAGTCGAAGCCGTGGCCGAACAGCCTCCATTTGTCGTCGCCGCGCCGCCACCGCCGGCGACCGAAGCGCCGGCCCCGATGCCGACCGCGCCCCCTCCTGCCAACGCGCCGTCATGGCTCGACCAGCCGCCGCCGAATACGTGGCGGCATCCGCTGCGCTTCATGTGGCAGATGGACGCCGACGGCCGCTTCTCGCTCGGCTCCGACGAATTCACCCGCCTGATCGGCTCGCGCACCGCGGCCGGCTTCGGCCGGTTGTGGAGCGATATCGCCACGGCGTTCGGCATCGATCCGCAGGGCCGCGTTCTCAAGGCGGTGGCCACACGCGACACCTGGAGCGGCATCACCCTGAACTGGCCGGTCGACGGTGGTGACCCGTTGCCGGTGGAATTGTCGGGGTTGCCGATGTTCGATCGGGCGCGGAATTTTGCCGGCTATCGCGGCTTCGGGGTCTGCCGCGATCTCGACGGCCTGGCGCGGCTTGCCGCGTTGCGCCGCTATGAATTGTTCAGCGATCCGCCGGGCCGCGGCGCTTTCGGCCAACATCGTGGCGGCAGCTCCCGCCGATCTTGCCAGAGACAAGGCCGCGACCGAAATAGCGGTTGCGGAATCGCCGATCGAGGACTCTTTTGTTGAAGATTTATCCGATGAAGATTTAGCTGCCGAAGATCTGTCTGCTGATTTGCTTGCCGAAGACATGTTCGTGCAAGATCTGCCCGTTGAAGCCGAAGCATTGCCCGCAGAATCGATCGTTACCTCATCCAGCGTTGCGTCATCCAGCATTCCCGATCCATCCATTGCGATGGCGTTCGAGACTTCACACCTAACCGATTTGGAAACGTCCGTGGAACCTCCCAGCGAAATGCCCAATCCAGGGTTCGAGGACACGCCGAAGAACGTGCTGCCGTTCCGCCCGGTCGGCGAAATGAAATCGCCGATGCTGACCCCGGTGGAGAACAGCGCCTTCGACGAGCTCGCCCGGCAACTGTCAGCCCGGCTCGACAGCGAGAAGAACGGCGCGGCCGCGGCACCCGCTTTATCCGACACGTCAGAGGCCATCGTCGATCAGCCCGCGGCACCTGAGGCGCCCGAGGCCCAGGAGCAACCGCAATGGCTGGTTCATCCCGAGGTGCCGGCGCGCGGCGAAACCCGGCGCGACAAGGCGCTGCTCGATCTGGTTCCGGTCGGCGTGCTGATCTACCGGCTCGACCGGTTGCTTTACGCCAACGCGGCGTTCCTCGAACGAATGGGCTATGCGAGCCTTCACGCCCTCGAGGAAGCCGGCGGTCTCGACGCGCTCTATGTCGAACCCGGCGTCTCGAATGCCAGCAGCACCTCGGGCACCGGCACGCCGGTGACGATTTCGGCCACACAGGCTTCAATCGAACACGCGCCGGCCTCGGCGGCGCAGGCGCATCTCTATACGATTTCCTGGGACGATGATTCCGCGCTGGCGCTGATTTTTTCAGGCGCCGGTGCGGCAAGCACGGCGGTCGCCGCTGCGATGGCCGAGCCGATCGCTGCCCCTTCAGTCCCTCGAGTCCTCGGTCGTTCCCGGCCCGTCGGCCGTCGGCCACGCCAATGCCGAGGAACTCGGCGCCATTCTCGACACCACAGCCGAAGGCATCGTGATGTTCGATGCCGAGGGCAACCTCAATTCGGCCAACCGCAGCGCCGAAGCGCTGTTCGGCCATGACGGGCCCGAACTGGTGCAACGCAATCTCACTGAGTTGTTCGCGCCCGAAAGCCAAGGCGCGGTCAGGGACTATCTCGAGGGCGTGAAGGGCTCCGGCGTCGCCAGCCTGCTCGACCAGGGCCGCGAGGTGCTCGGTCATGTGCGCGGCGGCGGCCTCATTCCGCTGTCGATGACGATGGGGCGGACGCAGGCCGACGGGGCCAAATTTCTTCGCGGTGTTCCGCGATCTGTCGCAAACCCGAAAGAGCGAGAGCGAGCTATTGCAGGCGCGGCGGCTGGCCGATCGCGCCGCCAACGCCAAGAGCGACATGCTGGCGCGGATCAGCCACGAGGTCCGCACGCCGCTCAACGCCATCATTGGATTTGCCGAAGTGATGATCGGCGAACGGTTCGGCGCGCTCGGCAATGAGCGCTACGTCGAATACATGAAGGACATCCGCGCCTCCGGCGAGCGCGTCATCGCCATCATCAACGACCTGCTCGATCTGTCCCGGATCGAGACCGGCAAGCTCGATCTGGCGTTTGCCAACCAGAACCTCAACGACCTCGTCGAGCAATGCGTCGCGGTGATGCAGCCGCAGGCCAACCGCGAACGCATCATCATCCGCACGTCGCTGGCGCATTTGCTGCCGCCGGTGGTGGCCGACGCCCGCGCGCTGCGCCAGATCACGCTGAACCTGATCGGCAATTCGATCCATCTCGCCAATGCCGGCGGCCAGGTCATCGTCTCCACCGCATTGTCGGACCTCGGCGAGGTGGTGCTGCGGGTCCGCGATACCGGCCACGGCCTCAACGACAATGAAGTCGCCGCCGCCATGGAACCGTTCCGCACACCCGCGCCGTCGGATCAGGCCTCCGACAGTTCCGGCGTCAGCCTGTCGCTGACCAAGGCGCTGGTCGAGGCCAACCGCGCCCGGTTCCAGATCAAGACCGGCCCGCATTCGGGCACCCTGATCGAAGTGGTGTTCGCGCACGCGCTGGCGCGGGCGTAGGGGATTCCGGAAAAAAACGTGCCGGCTATTTGGCGGTCCGCCACCTCCGACGCCGCAGCGCTCACGCGTTCTTCAGCGCCACGCGAAACTCGGCTTCGGTCTTCGACTTCACCTCGTCGAGCGTGACGCCGTCGGCAAGCTCGATCAGCGCCATGCCGTCCTTGCCGTGCTTGTCGATGGTGAAGACGGCGAGGTCCGTCACCACCATGTCGACGACCTTCTCGCCGGTCAGCGGCAGGTTGCACTTCTTCAGGAGCTTGGCGCCGTCCTTGGCGGAATGCTCCATCACCACCACCACGCGCTTGACGCCGGCGACCAGATCCATCGCGCCGCCCATGCCCTTGACCATCTTGCCGGGGATCATCCAGTTGGCGAGATCGCCGTTCTGCGCCACCTGCATCGCGCCCAGGATCGAGAGGTCGATATGGCCGCCGCGGACCATGCCGAATGAATCCGCCGACGAGAAATAGCTGGTGGTCGGCAATTCAGAGACGGTCTGCTTGCCGGCGTTGATCAAATCGGGGTCTTCCTCGCCCTCGTAAGGGAACGGCCCCATCCCGAGCATGCCGTTCTCGCTCTGCAGGTTCACGTCGATGCCGTCAGGGATATAGTTCGACACCAGGGTCGGAATGCCGATGCCGAGGTTGACGTAATAGCCGTCGCGCAATTCCTTGGCGGCGCGTTCGGCCATCTGTTCGCGGGTCCAGGCCATCATGATCTCCTAGTTAAATCGCTGACGCTTCATCACGCCGCCGGGCGTGGCCGTGTGTTGCGGAATTCGATGCGCTTGTTGGCGCTGCCGACGTCGATGATGCGCTTGACGAAAATGCCGGGTGTGTGGATGCAATCGGGATCGAGCTTGCCGGCCGGCACCAGATGCTCGACCTCGGCCACGGTGACCCTGGCCGCGGTCGCCATCATCGGATTGAAGTTACGCGCGGTCTTGCGATAGATGAGATTGCCGGCGGTGTCGCCCTTCCAGGCGTGCACGATGGCCAGATCGGCGAACAGCCCGCGCTCCATCAGATATTTCTCGCCGTCGAATTCCTTCACTTCCTTGCCCTCGGCAATCAAGGTGCCGACGCCGGTCTTGGTGTAGAAGGCCGGAATTCCGGCACCGCCGGCGCGGATGCGCTCGGCCAGCGTACCCTGCGGATTGAATTCGAGTTCCAGCTCGCCGGCCAGATATTGCTGGGCGAACAGCTTGTTCTCGCCGACATAGGACGAGATCATCTTCCTGATCTGCCGGGTCTCGAGCAGGCGGCTCAGCCCGATGCCGTCGACGCCGGCATTGTTGGAAACGACCGTGAGGTTCTTGACCCCGGAATCGCGGATCGCGTCCGACAGCGTCTCGGCGATGCCGCACAGGCCGAACCCGCCGGACATGATCATCATGCCGTCCTTGAGAATGCCGTCGAGGGCCGATTTGGCGTCGGGGTAAACCTTGTTCATGAAATGCGACCTGATCGAGGGAAACGCTGACGGCGCGCCACCGGGGGTTGGTGGCTTGCGAAAGCCGGGACTGGCGGGATTATTAGGCGAAATCTTTGCAATGCGTCAATGCAATGCCTCAAGGGCGGTTGCCTGCGACGAATGGGCGTGTTTCAGATCATGCCGATGGCCTTGAAAGCGTCAAGAAAACCCATCAAGTTGCGGGGGTTGGCACGGGTTCCTATACCCGGCCCGACTTTCCAGCAACGACCGGACGACGTAAACCCGCCGCGGTTTAACCAGACTCGGATATGCCATTGACGATGGCCCAAGGAATGAAGCGCCTGGCGATGCCGATCGCGGCGTTGCTAGGCTTGGCCCTGGCAGGCCTGATCGCGATGTCCTGGTTCCTCAACCGGGATACGTTGCGGCACGCGGTGGAGGCGCAAATCCGGGCCGTGACCGGCCTCGATCTGGTGGTCCATGGCACGATCGACGTCTCGGTTTTTCCCGGCAGCTACGTCTCGTTTCATGACGTCGGGCTGAAGGGCGGCGGCACCTCCGACCCCGCGCTCGCCGTCGATGTGCTGACCGCGAATTTGCGGCTGCTGCCGCTGCTGCTGCAGCGTTTCGAGATCGCCGACGTCATGATGCTGCGGCCGCACATCAAGGTCGTCCGCGAAGCCAATGGCGACAGCAACTGGACGCCCTTCATCCAGACGGTTGCGCACACCATGAAGCCGGGCGCCGACAACCAGGTGTCGTTCTCGGAAATCAGGATCCAGGACGGCGAGCTCAGCTATGAAGATACCGGCAATCACCTGACCGAAGCGCTCGGCGATATCGACCTGTCGCTGGCCTGGCCGTCGATCTCGCGTTCCTTTGCCGCGACCGGGCAATTCGACTGGCGCGGCGAGCGCGTCGACGGCAGCATCAGCGTCAGCGATTTCGTCGCCGCCTTGTCCGGCGACCGCTCCGGCCTCAAGGCGCGGCTTTCGAGCGCGCCGCTGAAGCTCGCCTTCGACGGCAGCGTCGCCGATCGCACCAGCCTGATGATGGAAGGCACGCTGACGGTCGACTCGACCTCGTTGCGCAACGCGCTGCGCTGGACCGGCGGGGCGCCGCCGGGCAGCGGCGGGTTCGGCCGCTTCGCGCTGAAGGCGCGCGCCAATGTGGTCGGCGCCTCGATCGCGCTTACCAATGTCAATGTCGAACTCGACGGCAATGTCGCCGAGGGCGTGATGACCTACGCCAATAACGGCCGCCAGACCTTGCAGGCGACGCTTGCCGCCGGCGCGCTCGATTTCACGCCCTATGTCTCCACCTTCCGGCTGCTCGCCGGCGGCGCGCATGACTGGAACCGGCAGTTGTTCGACCTCAATTCGCTCTCGTCAGCCGATGTCGACATGCGGTTGTCGGCGGCGCAAGTGACGGTCGGCTCGTCGAAACTCGGGCGCACCGCGCTCGGCGTCAACTTGCGCGGCGGCGCGCTGGCGCTGAGCATCGGCGAAGCCCAGGTCTATGGCGGCATCGCCAGGGGTTCGTTCGGGGTCACCCGCGCGGATGCGGTCGCCGATGTGAAAGCCCAGTTCCAGTTCATGGATGTCGACCTGCAATCCTGCGCCAGCGATTTGTTCGGCATCAACAAACTGTCCGGCCACGGCAATCTCAACGTCTCGCTGGTGGCCTCGGGCACCAGCCCTTTCGGCCTGGCGCAATCGCTCGACGGCACCGTCAGTCTGACGGGTCATGACGGCGCGATCTCGGGCTTCAATGTCGAGCAATTGCTGAAGCGGCTGCAGCGCCAGCCGCTGTCCGGCAGCGGCAACTTTCGATCGGGCTCGACGCCCTACGACACCTTGAACATCGCGGTGAAATTCAGCGAGGGCATCGCCACCACCCAGGATGTACGCGTCGCTGGACCGACCTCGCGCCTCACGCTGACCGGCACCGCCTCGGTGCCCGCGCGCGAATACGACCTGAAGGGCGTCGCCAGCCTCGTTTCGGCGTCGGCGGCGAACGCGCCCGCCGATTTCGAACTGCCTTTCGTGGTGCAAGGCCCGTGGGACGATCCCCTGATCTTTCCCGATCCCGAAAGCCTGATCCGCCGCTCCCCCGCATCGGCGCCGTTGCTCGAAGCGGTGAAGGACCGCAAGACGCGCGACGCAGTGCGCTCGGTGCTCGAGCGGATCACGGGCGGGGCAAAGAAGGCCGAGCCGGATGCGGATGTGGAGGCACCGGCGAGCGCGCCGGCGGCTGCGGGGGATGCGAAGGCGAATTGAACGCACATCAAGCGTAGCCCGGATAAGCGAAGCGACATCCGGGATTTGCTATTTTCTTTGACCTTTCGGATAGCGCCGCGCTCTCGCGGCTACGCGCTGCACGGCACTATTGGGCTCTACCGCCAGTTTGCCAATTATGATTTTAGGCTCCTTCCGGCCATTTTCGACTATTGACCATGAGACACGCCTATGTTGTCCCCTGTAACATTTCCCTTAATTGGGGTGCAGAATGGCCCGTATCGAGGATTAGCGTAGCGTGATCCGCCGTTCGCGGCATGCGCGACTTGCGCTTTTCACGTAAATTGCGTATATTGCGTATCGAAAACATAGGCCACCACACATGACCGACACCATTCCAGCTTCGGAGTTCACCCGGAACTTTGGCCGCTACCGAATGCTCGCCCAGCGAAAGGCCGTGGCGGTATCAAGCCACGGATCCATCACGGGCTATTTCGTTGCGCCCGACGAGTACGAAGAATTCCGCCGCTTTCAGCAGCGGCGCCGCAGCTTTGCAACGGCCGAGTTGTCCGATGACAAAGCTGAGGCGATCGGCGCATCACGCATGGACGAGCGGCATGCGCATCTCGATTCCATGCTTGAACCGAAATAGCGCAGGCGGGTGCCGATACCCACGCCCGAGCCGGGCCTCGTCATATCCTATGCGTATCTGTGGCATCACGAGCATGAAGCGGGACGGGAAGAAGGTCGCAAAGATCGCCAGAGCGTGATCGTACTTGCGGTTGAGCGTCCGGCGAACGACACAACGGTCGTCGTGGTTCTGCCGATCACGCATACACCACCCGCCGATCCCGCGAATGCGGTTGAAATTCCCACCGCCGTAAAGCGTCATCTCGAACTTGATGACGAGCGCTCATGGATCGTTGTGGCAGAAGGCAACGAGTTCGATTGGCCTGGATATGATATCAAGAAAATCGGCCGGTGCGATCGCTACGACTATGGCTTCTTGCCGCCGCGATTCTTCAAGCAAGTCATCGAGGCCTTCATCGCTTGGCATCGTGCCCGCAAAGTGAAACTCACTTCGCGCGAGTGAGGCGCAATCTTGTCATCACGTCGGCATGCACGAACACTCAGCCATTGGCGGGATCGAGAAAGACATAGAGGGAGTGAATGAGACCTCCCTCGAACAGAGCGACATCGGTGCCGGTGACGACCGCGGGGCCATCGGGCGGGCCCGAGCGCCATTTCAAACGCCCGGCACCGCTGTGACCGACCGCCGGACCGACGCTGCGAAAAACAAAATTCGGCGGCATGCTGGCGAGCAGCGCCGTCACGGCTTCCGAGATTGCGGCATGTCCGATGGCGGACGCCTGCGGCTCATGCAGCACGGCGTTCTTGGCGTAGAGTTCGCGGATGGCCTTGATGCGCCGCCCGGCGTCCCGCTCGCCGAACACCCGTGCAAGGTTTGCCTGCATGAGGCCGTCATAATTGATGGGGGCCGATTTTGCTTGATTGGTCATGTTGTGCCTTTCTCGACAAACAGAACTTCCGCATAAGGAAATCTGAGGTCTCCGGAAGCGAAGTTGGGTGGTGAAACGACGATCTGCCTCGACCCGTCACGGAATTGCTCGACCCCGTGACCGGATATTCCCTGGAATTGAACCTGCAGGACCCGGGGCTGCGGCCATTCGCCTTTTGCCCCGAACCGGATATCGCCCATGACGGTGTGAAAGGTCGCGCTTCGCGCGTAGGCCGAGAGGCTGGCGTCGTCGAAGCCGGCGGTCGCTTCGACGGCCTCCGCAACCACCTGCATCTGGGCATAGGCGAGCGGCACCATGTAATGTCCCAGCAGATCGACGCCGGCGTCGCCGGCTCGGGCCTGATAGCTGTTCAGCAGCTTCTTGACGCCGGCGAACATCATGCTGGGGACCGGCGCCCAATATTCGTAATTGACCAAGCCGTTGAGCAACGGGCCGAGCGTGGTTTTCACCGCCGTGTTCTGGGGACCGATCATGCCGGCGCCGACCATCTTCGGACGAAACGGGTGCGCGTGGATGGCGCGCACGAGACCGATCGAGTCTTCCAGATAAGAACAGAGAAACAGCAGGTCGCAGTTACTTTTGGCGACCGCGTCGATGACGGGTGTGAAATTTCCGGTCGTTAGCGGATAGGTGGCTTCGTGGACGATCCCAAAGCCGTACTTGGCCGCATTGGCCTTTGCACCAAGGATCGGGTTGCGCGAGAATTCCGCATCCGCCGAGACCAGCGCCACGGTCAAGGGCCGAGGTGTCTGTTTCGCGGCAAGCTCGAAAAATCCCTCGGTCAGCGCGGCATTCGGATCAGGACCGGTTGGTATCATCGCGAAATAGTTCGGATAGGCGAGCGCGTTGTTGACGCCGAGGCCCATCAACCCGACGAAAAAGCGCTGCCGCTCCATCATCAAAGGCATCGCCGGCAATATGGTGTTGGTGCCGTAGCCGCCGATCACGAGATCGACCTTGTCCTGGTCCATCAGCCGTTGGTAGATGCCGGGAACGAGTGACGCGTCCGCATGATCGTCGTGGCAGATGAGTTCGACCGGCCGCCCGAGCAGTCCACCCCGGCGGTTGATGTCCTCCCGCCAAATGTCATGGGCGAGCCGCGCCGACCGGCTGTTGCCCGCGAGTGGACCTGTCAGCGACAGGCAGTACCCGATACGGATCGGCTCAGGCGTGGTGGACATTTCGCGCCTCTCCAGCCGCCGGTGTGAGTCCGCCAGCAACGACATGACTCATTGCTTCATCCCCTGATCTTGTAGATTTGTCCGGTGTGGGCGCCCAAAATGGACCTCTTATAGGCTTGAGCTACCCTGGCCGACGAAACCGGAATGACTCCAGGCGCCAGGTCACCAAACTGCGGTACGGATTCTTCGATCAGCGACGGACTGATCAGATTGATTCGAATGCCGCGCGGCAACTCGATGGCAGCGGCGACCACAAATCCTTCGAGGGCGCGATTGACGGTGGAGGCCGCCGCTCCCATCGGAATGGGTTCTTCACTCATGAGCCCTCCCACAAGCGTGAAAGACCCGCCGTCGTTGATGTAAGGAAGCGCCTGTTGAACCGCGGAGATTTGAGCCAGCAATTTGTTGTTGAGGCTGAACTGCCATTGCTCCCGCGTGATCTGCCGAAAGGGACCGAACGCCACCGCGCCCGCGGCAATGGCGACGGCGTCAAAGGGCTTGAGGGTTTTATAGATCTCTGCAAGGCCTTCAGGACCGGCAAAGTCCGCCTGCACGTCGCCGGATTTTCTTCCGATCCTCACAATCTCATGGCCCGCGAGAGCGACGCTTATTGTCTGGCCCAGAGTTCCTGACGCGCCGACCAAGACTATTTTCACGGACCGCCTCCTCAACCGCGATGAGCGAGAAGCTGTTGTTCCCAAGCGAGGGCGACAGCACTGGCGCCGCCATGTTCGAGAACGACGCCCGCGACGCCTGCCGCTGTATCCTCGCGCGCCCAGTCGCGTTGCCATTCGCCCAGTACGGCAAGCCAGGTGATTGGCACCGCACCGGCGGCGACCATGCGGCGCACGGCCATGTCATGCGCTTCCAGCGTGACGCCGCCCGAAGCATCGGTCACGACGAAGACGTCATAGCCCTCGCCCAGCGCCTGGATTGCCGGCATGGCGAGGCAGATCTCGGTGTAAAGCGCCGCCAGAACGAGCTGCTTGCGCCCGCTCTTCTTCACGATGCCGGTAACTTTCTCGTCCTGCCAGGTGTTGATGAAGGTGCGGTTGATCGGCTTCTGCTCCGGGAAGACATCCTGAAGTCCCTTGATGACATAGCCGCCGCGCTCCTCGATCACTGTGGTCAGGATCGTCGGTACGTTGAAGACTTTCGCCGTCTTGGCGAGGCCGATGACGTTGTTGATGATCGTCGTCGGCTCATGGCTGTTCAGGTTGGCGAACTGGTAAGGCTGATGATCGATCAGCACCAGGATGCCGTTCTCAGGCGTGAGCAGCGCGTCTAATCCCGACGATTTCAATTTCTTCTCCTTGATTTGCGGACGAGCTTGATACCGACCCTAACTATGGCAAAGCCGGACTGATTATTAGACGGGATAATCTGGATTAATAATTCGTTCTAATGTACAATGAAGCCGATGGACCTGAACGAGGTAAATATATTCGTGAAAGTCGTTGAGGCCGGCAGTTTTGCCCGAGCGGCTCAGCAACTCGAAATGCCAAAATCGACCGTCAGCGCCAAAGTATCGGCGCTTGAACGGCGGCTGGGCGTAACGCTGATTCAAAGGACGA
The DNA here is from genome assembly GCA_963819325.1 of uncultured Pseudomonadota bacterium. Taxonomy (GTDB): domain Bacteria; phylum Pseudomonadota; class Alphaproteobacteria; order Rhizobiales; family Xanthobacteraceae; genus Bradyrhizobium. The sequence goes on along the minus strand of CAWFVT010000029.1, from coordinate 541,074 downwards.
CACGCCGGCTGCATGTCACCGATACCGGGCAGGAATATTATCAGCAATGCGTTCAGGCGCTGCACCAGATTGCGAGCGCTGAAGAATATGTCGCGCGGCGGCAATCGGCGCCGCAGGGTTCGCTTCGCATCACGGCGCCGATTTAGTCAGGCATCTCGCTTTTATTGGGCGCCTTCAGTGAATTTCAAAAACAATATCCCGAGGTGAATCTCGAAGTCATTTTAACGGAGAGAAATGTTGATCTGATATCGGAAGGCGTCGACCTCGCGCTTCGAGCGGGCGAACTAAAAAACTCCAGTCTGATCTCCATAAAGCTTGGCACGCTGCACTTTGCGCTGTTTGCCAGCCCGAAATACCTGAGGATGAATGGAACGCCGAAGAGTCCCGGGGATTTGAAAGATCATTGTTCGCTTCAGTTTACCCCGCGCGGTCATCGGGACTGGAAATTGAGCGGCCCGAAGGGCACTCAAACGGTACCGATCGCGAGGCACATGCTCATCAACGACCTTAATTTGATCAAGGTACTTGCCCTGTCCGGAGCGGGAGTTGCGTTGCTTCCCACCTTCTTCTGTTCCGCCGAGACCGAAAGCGGAAAGCTGGTCCGGATATTGAACGACTGGAAATCGAACACGCAACCCGTGCACTTTGTGTATCCAAATCAGGAATTCATTCCAAAAAAACTAGCCGCCTTTCTGGATGTCGCCACTGGAATAATCCAGAAAAGGCTTGAACCCTGACGGCGCCGGTCGGCAATTTCCTCACTACAAAATCGCCGAATCAAAAAGGGCCCCGACAATGTCGAGGCCCTTCTTGTCATTAGTTATCGTGGTGAATGATGGTCTTGCTGCGATTGCCGTCCGCGTCTTCCTTCTTGATCACGGTCGTATTATCGCGCGGTTCATGCTCCCTGATGACGGTGGTGCGGTCACGATCGCGGTCGCGGTCATGATCGCGGGTTTCGCCGACGGTGACGCCGGCGCCGACCGGTCCGACACGAACGCCGACTTCATCCGCAAGAGCCGGCGAAGCAACGGCACCGATGACGGCGGCAACAAGCAAATATTTCTTCATATCCATCCTCCAGAGAGTTGATGGTGGGAGAATGCGAGGCGCGCTCGATCGTTCCTCGAAAGTTCAATCGCGAGCAGGAACCTTGTGCGTGGAACCCATCGTGAATCGCCGTGACGCTGGAACAATTACGCGCCGCTCTCATTGGTTCACATGCAGGAAGGACTTCAGACCATGGGCGAGCTGCTGGACGCATTGAACGAACTGGACGAACGCACAACCGCGCCTGAACAGCCTTCGGTTTCGTTCGTCGATCTGGCAGCGCAAATCTTTCGTACGGCCAGCCGGACGGTCAACGAGGCGATCGAGGTTCTCCAGGAACCAAATATGCCGCTGGACATGATCAGCCGCTGGACGCGGCGGGCGCCGCTGGCAGCCTTGGGAATCGCCTTTCTGGTCGGAATGCGCGTGGCGCGACGCCGACGGCGGTGACTGGAAAATACGCGGCTGCGGGTACAACGGGCACCCGGCATTCCCCGCCCCCTTGGGGTAGCGCCACGCCCTCTTTGGGCGAAAGGATAATGCAAACCTCGGGCGCCATGCGTCGCGGGAACGCGAAGGTGTATTCGTTTGTCGTGGCTGTTTGAAATTCGAACTACGCAAGCCGGACCGGCTATAACGGCGCAGCACTCTGGCCGCTTTTGCTCGACAGCTTCGAGGCGAACGACGCCAGCACGATGACGACCGCGATCAATCCGATCACCAGCGTGCAGATCGCGTTGATCTCGGGCTTCACGCCGAGCCTCACCTCCGAATAGATCCGGATCGGCAGCGTCTCCGAACCGGGGCCGGTGGTGAAGCTCGCGATCACCAGATCATCCAGCGACAGCGTGAACGCCAGCATCCAGCCGGCGGCAATCGCGGGCAGGATCAGCGGTAGCGTCACGGCGACAAACGCCCTCGCCGGATCGCAGCCGAGGTCCATCGCCGCCTCTTCGAGGCTGCGATCGAGCGGGCCGAGCCGCGACTGCACCACCACGGCAACGAAGCACATGGTCAGCGTGGTATGCGCCATGGTCACGGTCCAGAAGCCGCGCTCGGCGTTGAGCGCCACGAACAGCAACAACAGCGAGAGCCCGGTGATCACTTCAGGCATCACCAGCGGCGCATAGAGCATGCCGGAAAACAGCGTGCGGCCCTTGAAACGCTCGCCGCGCGACAGCGCCACCGCGGCGAGCGTTCCGAGCAACGTCGCCAGCGTCGCTGACGTGGCCGCCACCCGGAAACTCATCCAGGCCGCCTCCAGCATGGCGCGGTCACTGAAGAACTCGCCGTACCAGCGCAGCGACCAGCCGCCCCACACCGTGACCAGCCGCGAGGCGTTGAACGAATAGATCACCAGGATCACGATCGGCAGATAGAGGAACGCGAAGCCGAGCAAGAGCGAGGCGACGTTGAAGGGCGAGAGTCGCGTAGATGAACTCATCGGAGGGACTCGCTGGATGGGGGGAGGGAGAAGGAGGCTCGCCGCACTTCGCCATGACGCATCACCATTATCGCGCCTCCAGCTGGCGGCGTTGCAGGCGGTCGTAGAGCGCGAGCGGCAGCAGCAGCAGCGCCAGCAGCACCACAGCGGCGGCCGACGCCACCGGCCAGTCGCGGTTGGTAAAAAATTCCAGCCACAGCGTCTGGCCGATCATCATCGCATTCGATCCGGCCAGTAGATCCGGGATCACGAATTCGCCGACGATGGGAATGAAGCACAGCAAACAACCTGCGCCGACGCCCGGCAACGACAGCGGAAACGTCACCAGCCAGAACGCAGCCAGCGGCGACGAACCGAGATCGCTGGCGGCCTCCAGCAGCGCCGGTTCCATCTTCGCAAGCGTCGCATAGAGCGGCAGGATCATGAACGGCAAATAGGAATAGACGATGCCGAGAACCATCGCGCTGTCGGTGGAGAGCCACACCAGCGGCGCCGAGATCAGGTGCAGGCTCAGCAGCACCTTGTTGAGCAGGCCGTCATGCTGCAGGATGTTGATCCAGGCATAGATGCGGATCAAAAACGAAGTCCAGAACGGCACGATCACCAGCATCATCGCCACGCTCTGCCAGCGCTGCGGCAACCGCGCCATACCATAGGCAATCGGATAGCCGATCAGCAACAGGATCGAGGTCGAAACCCCGGCCACCACGAGGCTGCGCCAATAGGACGAGAGATAAAGGCTGTCGGACAACAGCAGCCTGAAATTATCCAGCGACAGTGCCGCGAACGCCGCCTTGATCGCGGCAAAGCCTTGCGTCCAATCGAACACCGGCAGATAGGGCGGCTGCGCGATCGCGGTTTGCGACAGGCTGATCTTGAGCACGAACAAGAACGGCACCAGGAACAGCAGCATCATCCACAGATAGGGCGCGATCGCCGCAAGCCGCGCCGGGCGGGTGAAGATGGACGGCGCGCTCATTGCTCCAGCACCACGCAATCGTCGGGCGTGAACCAGGCGATCACGCGCTGGCTCATGGTGTAGGCGTCGAGATCGAGCCGCGCGGTGTTGGCCATCGACGATCGCAGCACCGCGCCGGTGTCGAGCTTCACTTTATAGGTGGTGAGGCCGCCGAGGTAATTGACATCGGTCACCACCCCTTCCAAGCGATTGATGACATTGGCGTTGATCGCATCGGAGACCGGGCCGCGCCGCGACAGTTTTACCTTCTCGGGGCGGATCGCGACGCTGACGATCGCCTTCGTGAGCGGCTGGCGCGGCGCGGCGACCATGATGGTGCCGGCGTCGCGCGTCGCAACCGTCAGACGGCCCGCCTCGCTGGCGCTGATCTGGCCTTCGAACATGTTGACGTCGCCGACGAACTCGGCGATCCAGCGCGAATTGGGCGCCTCATAAAGCTCGCGCGGCCTCGCCACCTGTACGAGGCGGCCCTGGTCCATGACGCCGATGCGGTCGGCAACCGTCATCGCCTCTTCCTGATCATGGGTGACGATGATGAAGGTCATGCCGAGCCGGCGCTGCAGCGCCACCAATTCGGCTTGGGTGCTTTCGCGCAGCTTCTTGTCGAGCGCGGCCAGGGGCTCGTCGAGCAACAAAACCCGGGGGCGCCGCGCCAGCGAGCGCGCCAGTGCCACCCGCTGTTTCTGGCCGCCCGAAAGCTGATCCGGGCGGCGTCTCTCGAGGCCCTCAAGCTTGACCAGCGCGACCATCTCGGCGACGCGGGCATCGATCTCGGGCTGGGCCATGCGCGCGCGCTTCAATCCGAACGCGATGTTGTCGCGCACGGAAAGATGCGGAAACAGCGCGTAGTTCTGGAACATCATGTTGACCGGACGCTGATGCGGCAGCACCCGCGCGATGTCGTTGCCGTCAAGCAATATCCGGCCCTCGTCCGGGGTCTCGAAGCCCGCGAGCATCCGCAGCAGAGTGGTCTTGCCGCAGCCGCTCGGACCAAGCAGCGCGAAAAATTCCGCGGCCCAGATATCGAAGGAAACCCGATCCACCGCCCGCACCACGCCGAACTTCTTCACCACCGCGTCGATGCGCAGCAAGGGGACGTCGAACCCCGCGACCTGCGGTGCGGGAGCGGATATTTCCTCAGCCATGATGCCAGCAAGCCCTATCGTCGCCGCACGCTAGCGGCGGATCGGCGTCGGCTCAAGCGGATGCCGCCATGAACGCGCCAGCGCCCTCGCGATCCCCGGGCGGCAGTCAAAGCCGGGAGCCCTAACCGGTCTTGCGCGCCGGCTCGGTCGTATCGCCGCCGGCAACGCCGACCAGCCCCGAATACTGCTTGATCGGCGCCGGTTTGCCGATGAAGTATCCCTGCACCCGGAAGCAATTGGCCTTGCGCAGAAAGTCGAGCTGCTCCTGGGTCTCGACGCCTTCGGCCATGATCGGAATGTCGAGACCAAAGCCGAGCCCGATCACCGCACGGATGATCGCCGCCGACTGCGGGTTGCTGCCGAGGTTCATCACAAAGGTCCGGTCGATCTTGATCTTGTCGAAGGGAAATGCCTGCAGATAGGTCAGCGAGGAATAGCCGCTGCCGAAATCGTCCATGGCGATCTGCACGCCGAGCGCTTTCAGCCGCCGCAGCAGCGCCAGACCACGGTCCATGTCCTCGATCAGCACGCCCTCGGTAATCTCCAGCTCCAGCCGCTCGGCGGCGAGGCCGGTTTCGAACAGAATCGAATGCACGAGGCCGACAAGGTCGCCGTGCATGAACTGCGCCGGCGAGAGGTTGACCGCGATCTGCAGCGGCTTCGGCCATGACGCGGCTTCACGGCAGGCCTCGCGCAGGATCCACTCGCCCATCTCGACGATCAAGCCGCTCTCTTCCGCCAGCGGAATGAACTCGCTCGGCGGCACGAAGCCGCGCTGCGGATGAATCCACCGCGCCAGCGCCTCGAAACCGATGATCTCCTGAGAGCCGTCGCGATGGCGCAACATGGCTTGCGGCTGATAGTGCAGCGACAGTTCGCCGTTCTTGATGGCGTGCGAAAGATCCTGATGCAGTGCGCGGCGATCGCGAATCTGCTGGTCCATCTCCGGTTCAAAGACGCTGATCGAGCCGCGCGATTTGGCCTTGGCGCGGAACAGCGCGGCGCCGGCGTTGGCCAGCAGCGCCGCGGCGTCGGCGCCGTTATGGGGGAATACCGAGATGCCGGTGGTGATACCGACGCGAACCGATCTACCTTCGATCTCGAACTCGTCTCCCATCGCTTCAACGAGCTGTTCAGCCAGCGCCCTTGCGGCGGCCGGTTGCTTGCCGTCAATGATCAGCCCGAACTCGTCGCCGCTGAGCCGGGCGACGACGCCGCCGCGCGACGAGGTCTGGAGCCGGCGCGCCACCTCGATCAGCAGCTTGTCGCCGACCGCATGGCCGAACACATCGTTGATTTCCTTCAGCCCGTCGAGATCGACCGACAGCACCGCGAACTCCTCGTCGGTGCCGGCGCAGGCCTCGATCATCTGCGCGAGCGCCTGCAGGAATGCCGCCCGGTTCGGCAAATCCGTCAGGCCGTCGTGATAGGCCATATGCGCCATCCGCGACTTGGTCTGGCGGCGGTCGGTGACGTCCTCATGGGTCTTGATCAGATATTGCGGCTCACCGGCTTCATCGAGCACCGTCATGCGCCGCGTCAGGAACAGCCGCAAGCCGTCCTTGGTGCTGATCGGATGTTCCTCGGTCAACAGGCCGCGCTTCTTGATCGCCGCCTCGTCGCGCGCAACGATCAGTTTGGCTTCCTTCGGGTTGAAAATATCCGCAGCCGTCAATCCGGTGGCGTCCTCGCGGCGCCGGTTGAGAATGGCCTCGGCGCCGCGATTGGCGAGAAGGTATTTTCCGTCGCTGACGCGCTCGACGATCAGCGAGACCGGGATGTTGTCGACGACCAGTTCGAGAAACTTCTTGGTATTTTCGAGCTCCTTGGAAAGCGATCTGCGGTCGGTGATATCGTCGAACAGCGCGATCAGGAACTCAGGCTGGTTCCTGTCGTTGCGCGCGATGACGCGGACACTGGCCAGAATACGCTTCTCGGCACCGCGCTGGACCGCGAATTCGTTGCGGAAGTGACCATCGGGCGTGGCCAGCGCCGCCTCGTCGGCCGCATCGACGCTGGCCGCGGTCTCGGGCTGGAAGATCTCATCGGCGCGCTTGCCGATGATCTTGTCGCGGGAAAAGCGCGAGAAACGCTCGAACGCACGGTTGGCGAAAATATAGCGGCCGTCCTCGATGCTCTTGGCGGCCACGCATACCGGAACATTGTCCAGCACCGATTCCAGAAACTGCTTGGTCGATGCCAGTTGCCGCGACAGCTTGCGCTGTTCGCTGCAATCCTCATGCGTCGCCACCGCGCCCCCGTTCGGCAGCGCAAAGTATTTGATCACGATCAACCGCCCGTCGGGCAGTTCCTTGACGAGGCCTTCCGGCGATTTGGCGATTGCGTAGAAGTGCCGGGGACTGACATCGAGGACGCCGCGCCGGTGCAGCATCTCCAGCAGTTGCGGCCCGGTCATGCTTCGGGGGATATCCGAACGCGCCACGCCGTAGATCTCGAGATAGCGATCGTTGAAGAACACCACCCGCTGGTGGGCGTCCGTCATCACTACGCCCTGGTTGAGATTGTTCAGCGCGGAACTGACAAAGGCATTTCGGCGCAACTGCGAGCGCTTGACCCGGTGCAACGCCGAAAAGATCCACAACGCGATGGCTGCCAGAAAAGAGCAGGCGACGATCCCGCCGATCAGCACTTGCCAGACCATCTCGGGATCGGCGGAGCCCACAAGGTTCGCCGGCGCAAAATTATCGGATACGGCGGCGGCTTTGGCGCACGGCACAACGGTCGCGATCAGGCACATAAGGGCCTGCGTCGAAACCAGAATTTTGCCGCCTGCCTGCCAATTCTTGCCAGCCATCAGTCACCCGCGGATTTTCAGGCCGGAGTGTCTGGCTTCACGGGTTTGGATCGGGTAAACGCGTACCCTTGCGACGCGAAAATGCGACTTAAATTACGGCAATTGCCCTGACATGATTAATGCTTCTCTAACGGGAACCGGGATCAGAAATCGGTTGCGGGGGAAATCCGGCGTTTTCCACGAAAAATCATCCAGAACAATGCGATAAGGCGCGAATGCGATTGATCCCGGACGCGGGGTCAGTTCACCTGTGCCGGATCTGAAATCAGCAAGCCAAGCCCGGATTCGAACTGCGAAATGGAAAAAGTTGAGTGCGTCGTAGTCGGTGCCGGCGTGATCGGTCTTGCGGTCGCGCGCCGGCTGGCGCAGGCCGGCCGCGAGGTCATCATCCTCGAAGCGGCCGAAGGAATTGGCACCGTTACATCGTCGCGTAACAGCGAGGTGATCCACGCCGGCATCTATTATCCGGCAGGAAGCCTGATGGCGCGGATGTGCGTCAGCGGCAAGCGCGCCCTTTATCGATATTGCAACGATCATGGCGTCCCGCATCGAAATTGCGGCAAGCTGATCGTGGCGACAACGCCGAAGGAGACCGCAAAGCTGCAATCGATCAGGGCTCACGCCGAGGCCAATGGCGTACTCGACCTGCAAACCCTGAGCGCAGAGGCCGCCCAAGCACTGGAGCCTGCGCTGAGTTGTGACGCGGCCCTGCTCTCGCCTTCCACCGGCATTGTCGACAGCCACGCCTTCATGCTGGCGCTGCGCGGCGACGCTGAAGAAGCGGGCGCGGTCTGCGCCTTTCACGCCCCGCTGCTGCGCGCGCGCGCGAAAGTGGGCGGGATCGAAGTTGAGGTCGGCGGCGACGCGCCGATCACCCTTGAGTGCGGACTTCTGGTCAATGCCGCGGGGCTCGGCGCCCCTGCGGTCGCGCGCGGCATCGACGGCATGCCGATCGACCTGATACCGCCGGCCTATCTCGCCAAGGGAAACTATTTCAGTTGTCACGCCCGGGCGCCGTTTTCACGCCTGATCTATCCGGTGCCCGAACCCGGCGGTCTCGGCGTGCACCTCACCCTCGACCTCGCCGGGCAAGCCCGGTTCGGACCTGACGTGGAATGGGTCGACGCCATCGACTATGCCGTCGATCCGGCGCGGGCGGAACGGTTTTACCCGGCGATCCGGCGCTACTGGCCGACGTTGCCGGACGGCGCGCTGATGCCGAGCTACTCCGGAATTCGACCCAAGATCGTGCCGCCGGCGGTGGCCGTACAGGACTTCCTCATCCAGGGCCCAAGGGACCATGGCGTCGACGGATTGATCAACCTGTTCGGAATAGAATCGCCGGGGCTCACATCGTCGCTCGCGATCGCCGACCATGTCGGCGATCTGGCTGGCGTGTGACGGCCACCTTGGCCAGGCCTTTTGATTGCAAGGCCTTCAACATGCGGGGCTCTTGATTTGCGAGCCCTTTGATTTGCGAAGCCGTCGGTTTGTGCGGTCGTTGCCGACCGTCAGTGCAGCGTCTCGCTCGCGGTATGCTTCAACCGCTCGATCTCGTCCTTAACCATCAATTTCCGGCGCTTCAACTCGGCAATTTGCAGATCGTCTGTAGAAAGATGCACAAGAGCTTCGTGCAATTCGTTTTCGAGAATCTTGTGTTTACGTTCCAGTTCAACAAGATGCGCCTGCATTGCCATTCGAAACCTCCTCGGTGGAATTAAACCTCAGATTCGATCCGGACGATTGAGTGTACACGAGCCGGCGAATCTGTCGATGGATATCCAAAATGGTGCTCTCATATTTGGACGTCATATGTAACGAATCGTGAGGATGGAACCGGTTGCCCGCGTGCCGTATCCGAGCCGTCAGCCGGGCTGCGCCTTGAGTCAATCTTGCTGTCGCGTGATACTAGAAACCCATGATTCCAGGGCGTTTTCCGTTCCGATCAAACCGGAGGGAGGCTCTGTTTTCTGTTTCTTCGGCGTTGTTCGCGCCGGCCGACATCCGCGCCCCGCAGCAACTGCGGACAACTTTCACCGCATCCGCTTGTTGCGGTTCAGGTTCGACCGTTTTCGCAGCAGACCGGCAAGTGCGGGAATGAGGATACAAGGTCGCCACACCAGCTTGCAGACGAGGCCGGCAGGGAGGATATTCCTTGGACGGCTTCGCAACCATTCGCAATCTCATCGCGCTTTCAGTTAACGTACCCCATGACCGACGAAGATGAGCGCGAACTCCAATCCGAGCTCGCACGGCTGCAGCAGGAGCATCGCGATCTCGACGCGGCGATCGATGCGCTGCATCAATCCCCCGCGCCGGATTTGCTGCGGTTGCAGCGGCTGAAAAAGCGCAAGCTGCAGTTGCGCGACCGCATCGCCTTCATCGAAGACCAGATCACGCCGGATATCATTGCCTAGATTGAGGGATGCGCGGCTTCAGGCGGCGCCGGTCAATTCGCGCAGCACGCCTGTGACCTCCAATGGACTGTACGGCTTTAACAGAAACCGTCCGCCTTCGGGCAGATCGCATTCACCCACATTGATGTGACCGGAAGTTGCGACAATCTTGATCGGCGGCCAGCGCCCTCTGACCGCCCGGGCGAGCTTCAACCCATCCATGGAACCCGGCATCTGGATATCGGTGAAGACCACCGTGATGTCGCGGCGCGCTTCCAGGATTTCGATCGCCTGATCGGCATTTTCGGCTTCGACGACTTCGAACCCGGCGGCGGCGATGATATCGGCCGCGTCCATTCGCAACAGAAACTCGTCCTCGACGATCAGCACCACGGGTCCTTTGGACTCAACAAGACCCATGCGTCCTCACTCCCTGCGAACACCAACAAGCCGTCGATTTTGTTTTAGTTCCAGCGTTGTCGAATTCCGCGAACGAGAACGCCCGGCAAGGGTCACGCATCGCCGCAGCCAGCCAGGCGTCTCAGGTTGGGGCGGTGGAAAAAGACATCGCCGCTCGTCGGATCGGCTTGACTCAATGAGAACAAAATAGGAACATGCATTCCTGCCCTCCAGCCGTCCGGGAATTTGCCATGACCGATCCTGTCAAGTCCGAACCCGCCAAATCCGAACCTGCAAACTCCGAACCCGATTGCCTGTCCGATGTCAGCCGTTACGAGCGGGCCTGCGACGAGGCGATCGCCATGTGCGACGGCAACATGCGCAGCACCATCAAGGCGCTGATCATGGCCAATGAATATCTGGAGGCGGAATTGCAGGAGCTGCAGGCGGCGACCTTGCACCACGGCAATACCGCAAGATTATCTCGCGCCGAGGACGACGCCGCCTGATCGAACCAACTGGAGTGACACCATCTGGAGCAACACAATCGGGAGCAACACCATGGCCGATGTTACCTATTACGTTGCACTACCCTTCCAGCGAGACGACGGCGGCTCGCCGGTCGCGGGTGCCGCGGAAGAATGCCAGAGTTCGTCGGGAGCGCTGCGACGCGCGGAAATCTTGTCAAAGACCGCGGGCTGCGTCGGCGCGGTCGCGTTCAGCCGCACCGGCGATCCGCTGATCGGTGAATTCAGTGACGCGCAAATGCTGAGAAAATTCGGCGACGTGCCGGATGATCTGAGCGGGCTGTAGTCTCAAAAATTCGCGTCAGCGCAATTCCCGGAAGAAGGCGGCCACCTCATCGGCGAGCAATGCCGGCTGTTCCAGCGCCGCGAAGTGTCCTCCCTTGGGCATGACACTCCAGCGGCGAATGTCGGTGAACACCCGCGCCGCGGCGCTGCGCGGCGGCCTGAGGATTTCGCGCGGGAATTGCGCGTAGCCGGTGGGCACCGAGATGGTCTCGCCGGCGGGCAGGATTGCCGCGCCGTGAAGGCGCGCATAATACGGCCAGAACGACGACCCGATCGCGCCGGTAAACCAATAGAGCGCGATGTCGGCGAGCATGCGGTCGCGGCCGATCGCACTCTCGACATGGCCGCCGCAATCCGACCAGGCGCGGAATTTCTCCACGATCCATGCCGCAAGGCCAATGGGTGAATCGCTGAGGCCGAAGGCCAGCGTCTGCGGGCGGGTGCCCTGGATCCACTGGTAACCGGTCTCCTCGCGGATCCAGTGCGCGAGATCGCCGAGATAACGCTTCTCTTCCTCGTTCGGATTGGGAAAGGCCGAGGCATCGCGTGCCGCGGCCATCATCAGATTGATATGAATGCCGATCAACCGGTCCGGGTACGCATAGCCGAGCCGGCTGGTGATCGCAGCACCCCAGTCGCCGCCCTGCGCGCCGAAGCGGCGGTAGCCGAGCACGTCATGCATCAGGGCTGCGACGCAGTCGGCGATTTCGGGCACACCAAACCGCTTCTGCCCGGGGCGAAAGGACAGGCCGTATCCCGGCAAGGACGGCGCCACCACGGTGAAGGCGTCGCGCGCATCGCCGCCGAAGCGCGCGGGATCGGTGAGGCGCGGAATGATCTCGAGAAACTCGAACACCGAGCCGGGCCAGCCATGCAGCAGGAGCAGCGGCATCGGGTTTGGGCCGACGCCGGGCACCTGCAGATAATGCAGGTCGATGCCGTCGAGCGGCACACGGAATTGCGGAAAGGCGTTGAGGGCTGCTTCCTCCGCCCTCCAGTCAAACCCGTCGCGCCAGTATTCCGCAAGCTCGCGAAGGTAGGCGACATCGGTGCCGTAGGCCCAGGCCTCACCGGGCGCCTGGTCGGGAAAGCGTGAGCGTGCGAGGCGCTCGCGCAAGTCGGCGAGGTCAGCGTCCGGGACGTGAAGCGTAAAGGGCGTGGGTTTGCTGGTCATGACATCCTGCTTGTTGTGTTTCTCGTTACGCTTCATGCCGCCGTTGCGCCTTGCGCACATACATCGCCCGGTCGGCCTCTTCCAGCGCCTTGCCGGATTCGGCATGCGTGCCGAGCAGCGCGACTCCGGCGGACACGCCTGCTGTGGCGGTTCGGCCGCGGAACACAAATCTCAGCCGATCGATGGCCTGTTCCAGCGCTGCGGCCTTGGCGTGAGCGTCGGTTTCGCTGAGATGCCACAACAGCAGCGCAAACTCGTCGCCTCCCAGCCGGCCAATCACATCGGAAGAGCGCACCTGTCGCTGCAACTCGGCCACGACCGCCTTCAGCACTTCGTCGCCGGCCGCATGCCCGAACGCGTCGTTGATCGGCTTCAAGCGATCGACATCGAGCACGATCAGCGCGCCGCCGGCATGATAGCGTTTGATATAGGCGATCGAGCGATTGAGCTCGCGCTCGAAACCGCGCCGGTTGAGAATATCCAGCAGGAAGTCGGTATCGGCGTGCGCCTGTAATTCATCGATACGCTTTTGCGCCTGCGCCAATTCGGTCCTGAGCCGGCGAACGGTCGATCGGGCATCGTTGGACGCGACCGGCTGCCCTGACGGCGACGCCGGCCGGGCCTTCCGCCGCCTGACACGCGGCGGCGCTGCCTTGCGCCCCGCGACGGCGCTTTTGCGGCGTTTTGAGGTGCCTGAAGCGGTCGAGCTTGTTTTCTTCTTCATGGGCATTCCTGAGAGGAGGCTTGCCGGGATTCACCAAGACAGGATAGTCCATTCCAGACCCCTTGCCACGCCTTGCCGAACCTTGGGCCAATCCTATAATCCGGCCTATGTTTTTGGATTCCCGAAAAGAATTGACCGCATGACCGCGTCCGTAGCCATCATCATGGGAAGCCAGTCGGACTGGGACACCATGCGCCATGCCGCCGAAACCCTGGCCGCGCTCGGCGTACCTTGCGAAAAACACATCGTCTCGGCCCATCGTACCCCGGACCGGCTGTTCGCCTTTGCCAAGGGCGCCAGGGCGGCCGGCTTCAAGATCATCATCGCCGGCGCAGGCGGGGCGGCCCATCTGCCGGGTATGACCGCGTCGTTGACGGAGCTTCCGGTATTCGGCGTTCCCATCGAATCCAAGGCGTTGTCTGGGGTCGATTCGCTCTATTCCATTGTCCAGATGCCCGCCGGGATTCCGGTGGGCACGCTGGCGATCGGCAAGCCCGGCGCCATCAATGCCGCCCTGCTCGCTGCCAGCGTGCTCGCGCTGAGCGATCCGGCGCTGTCGGGCAGGCTGATGGCCTGGCGCAAGCAGCAGACCGAGGCAGTGGGCGAACGCCCGGAGGGATCTGCGTGACGGCGTCAAATCAGGTGAAGCTGAAGCCCGGCGACACCATCGGAATTCTCGGCGGCGGACAACTGGGCCGGATGCTCGCAATGGCGGCGGCACGGCTGGGCCTGCGGTGCCAGGTGTTTTCCCCGGACCCGGATTCGCCGGCGTTCGATGTCGTGCTGAACGCGACATGCGCGGAATATGCCGATGTCGAGGCACTGGAACTGTTCGCCAACGACGTCGACGTCATCACTTACGAGTTCGAAAACGTGCCGGCGGCTTCCGCGATGATTCTGGCGGCGCGCCGGCCGGTGCTGCCCGACCGGAAAATCCTGGAAACCACCCAGGATCGGCTGGCCGAAAAGGATTTCGTCACACGGCTTGGCATCGGCACCGCCGATTACGCCGACGTATCGTCGGCAGAGGCGTTGCGGCATGCGATCGCGCGCATCGGCCTGCCCGCGGTGCTCAAGACCCGCCGCTTCGGCTATGACGGCAAAGGTCAGGCGATCATCCGCAGCGGCGACGATCCGGACCTGGTCTGGGAGAACCTCGCCACCAAATCCGCGATCCTGGAGGCCTTTATTCCGTTCGAGCGCGAAATTTCGGTGATCGCCGCGCGCAGCGCCGATGGTCAGGTGGAATGCTTCGATGTCACCGAAAACGAGCATAGCGACCACATCCTGAAAATCTCCCGCGCACCGGCCGCGGTCTCCGATGCGTTGGCGGCGCAGGCACGCGGCATCGCCGAGCGAATCGCGCACGCCCTGAATTATGTCGGCGTGCTCGCGGTCGAGATGTTCGTGGTCCCGGGCGATCGGGAGCCGAAGGTGCTGGTCAACGAAATCGCACCACGGGTGCACAATTCCGGGCACTGGACGCTGGACGGCGCCTCGATCTCGCAGTTCGAGCAGCATGTCCGCGCCATTGCCGGCTGGCCGCTCGGCAAGCCGGTCCGTCATGGCCCGGTTACCATGACCAATTTGATCGGGGACGATATCAACGGCTACGAGCGATGGCTGACGGTGCCGGGAGCGACCCTGCATCTGTACGGCAAGGGACCGGCGCGGCCGGGCCGCAAGATGGGCCATGTGACGCAGGTCGTGCCGCCAAAGACCCCCTGATCGGGCTCGAAAAAGCACCGATTTGCCCAGGCCGCGGCGCTTGCGCAGGTGGACATTACGACCTTGATCTGATACATCCGCGCCCTTGAGGTTAAGGGCCAGGCCTTTTGCCAGCTCTTTGCTTTACCAGATTCCAATCCGATCAATTGAAAGAGGATGCCGCGTGCAGGTTCTCGTTCGCGATAACAATGTCGATCAAGCCCTCAAGGCGCTGAAGAAGAAGATGCAGCGTGAGGGAATTTTCCGCGAGATGAAGCTCCGCGGCCACTACGAAAAGCCCTCCGAGAAGAAGGCCCGTGAAAAGGCCGAAGCGGTGCGCCGCGCGCGCAAGCTTGCCCGCAAGAAGCTGCAGCGCGAAGGCCTGCTGCCGATGAAGCCGAAGCCGGTATTCGGCGCCGGCCCGGGCGCCGAGCGCGGTGGCGCCGGCGGTCGTGGTGGTCCGGGCGCAGGTCCGCGCGGACCGCGCTGATATAGATTTTTGCAGATCCGGATTTGATGACGCGGGCTCGGGTGCCCGCGTTATTGTTTTGACCGATGCATTTTGCCGCGCGGCGGGCTACCAATGTGGCGTCAGCCGCCGCGTGAGCGTTCCGTAACGATGGCCATTCCGGTTCCCTACCGCTTCCCTTCCGGTGTCTCGCGAGCCGCAATCGCGACCGCGCCGGTCGCATGGGTCGCGATCGTGCTCTGCGGTTGCTCGATCAACCTCGGATCATTGTCGCCTTCGGCCGAGCGCCAAGAACCCGCGCAACTGGCCTCCCAAAGCAATATCGCTTCGCTCACCGAGGCCATCAAGAGCAACCCCAACGATCCGCAGGCCTACAACATGCGCGGCTCGGTGCTGGCGCAGGCCGGCAGGACCGAGGACGCGCTCGCCGATTTCAACAAGGCGATCAGCCTCGACCCCAATTACGGCCAGGCCTTTGCCAACCGCGGATTGATCTATCGCAAGACAAGACGCCTCGATCAGGCGATGGACGACTACAATCGGGCGCTGGCGCTCGATCCCAATTACGCCCCGGCCTATCTCGGCCGCGGCGTGGTCTACAAGGCGCGCAAGCAGGAGGCCGAAGCGCTGGAGGATTTCAACAAGGCGATCAGCCTGCATCCCGATAATGCGGAGGCCCATTACAATCGCGGCCTGCTCTATCAGGGCGAGAAGCAGCACCAGCTCGCGATCGATGACTTCACCGCGGCGAGCGGTCTGATGCCGCAGCAGGCCGAGCCGCTGCTGGCTCGCGCATTGAGTTATCTTGCGCTCGACAAGGCAAAGGAAGCTGCCGCCGATCTTGACGAGGCGGTGCAGGCCGATCCGCAGAACGGGCAGATCTGGATCACCCGGGGGCTCGCCTATGAGCGCCTTGGCGACAAGACCAAGGCCGCCGGCTCATATGGCCGCGCCATCAACATCCGCCCCAAGGATGAAGCCGCCCGCAGCGGCTTTGCACGCGTCGGCGGCAAGGCCGGCGAGAGCTACGCAACGTTCTAAGCTAATCCTGGCTCGGCTTCGGCAAAACCGCGTGAAACACCGATTTCATTGACGACAACATGTCTTCGGCAACATTGGTGTGGGCCGGCGCCTGCGGCGGTTCTGCCGCCTCGGCCCGCAGATCGAGTGGCGGCGCGGTCGGGATCTCGGCCGGCGGCGTCGGACGGCGCGGGTCGTCGCTCGGCGCGGCAGCCGCATAGGGCGGGTTCCGCGACGAGCCCGGCGCTGAATCCAACCTGTCATTGCCGGGCGTGGACACCATGATCGGCGGCGGAAGCGGCCGGACCACTTGAACGGCCGCGGGCGGGCTTGACACCAGCCGGGGCGAATCCGGGGTGTGCGCGGCTTCCATCGAACGGGCCGGGCCTTCGTTGGCGCCGCGCAGGCGCTCCAGCGTCGCGCGGGCGATTTCGTTGGCGTTGACGCGATCCTCAGGCGTGACGGCGGCCTCGACCGGGGGCGCGGTATTCGGCGCGGCGACGTCCGGGGTGGCGACTGCAGGCACGACAGCCGGCGCCACAGCCGGTACCGTCTTGGCGGCCGTCTTTTCGCGTGGATGCCGGCGCGTATCGGCGGGGATGCTGGCCGTTTCCGCCGGCTTTTCGGCTGCAGGCTTCTCCAGGGAGGCCTTTTCAGAAGCGGCCTTTTCAGAGGCAGCCTTTTCAGCAGCGACCTTCTCGGAGGCAGCCTTTTCGGAGGCAGCCTTGTCGGAGGCGGCCTTTTCAGACATCGCCTTCTCGGAGATACCCTTGGCCCTGACCCCCGCCTCCGGGAGATTGGAGACGTTCGAGGAGGTCTCGGCCGGCTTCGAATCGGCCTTCGGGGTGATCTTTTTCGGGGTGGCTGACGAAACGGCGGCGGCCGGCGGAGCATCGGCTGCGGGCTTGGCGGTAATGTAATGATTGACGATGTAGGCCCCGATGATGGTCGCAGCCACCGAAGGCAGTATATCCATGGCAATTTTTGAAAAGTACTTCAGCATGACCAGGACACTCCCCGCGCTGGTTTTGATGCGGAAACTTTGAGGCACATTGAGGGATCAACTGCGACAGATCGGTGGCAATTAAGCATATGGCGCCATTATGGTTTCAATTCAACTTCCACGAACACGATTTCGGCCGAAGTCTCGTTGAGAACGTCGTGTTCGACCCCCGCTTTCCGGAAGTAGGATTTGCCAAGGCCGAGCTGGGCCTTGGAGCGCTCCCCGTTGGGTTCCACGATGGTCATTTCGCCGGGAATCACGGGCACGATAACGTAATCCATTTCGTGGATGTGAGGGCCGGTCGCGCTGCCCGGCGTCAGCCGCCACTCGGTGACCCGGACTTCCGGCGTATCGATCTGAACATCCGACTTGGCTCTGATCATTCTCATTCCCGTCCCGGCATCGTGCCCCTGATCGCAAAACTCGCAGGCATTCGAGACACCCTCATGTTCGAACTGCGGAATCAAACAGTACCAGCAACATTATAATACAATTAATTCGTCCGATTTTGAACGTGACGTTCCCGTGAGGGGCCTGCCCGCGAGGGGCATGCCGGGAGGGGACTGGGCGGGAACCTCAAATTCACCGCACCGCTCATGGCACGAACACCAGGAATACAAAGACGGCAAACACCACCAAATGAACCAGTCCGAACAGGATGTTGGTGCGCCCGGTGCCGAAGGTCAGCATGCTCAGGAAAAACGTCATTACCAACAGCACCATATCCTGAATCTTGAGCCCAAGCACCAATTGCTTGTCCAGCGCATAAGCGGCGACCGCGACCGCCGGAACGGTCAGTCCGATGGTCGCCAGCGACGAGCCGAGCGCCAGATTGATGCTCTTCTGCAGATCGTTCTTGCGCGCAGCCGAGATCGCCGCGACGCTTTCCGGCAGCAGGATCAGGAGCGCCACCAGAATACCCGCGAACGCCGGAGGCGCGCCGATCAGCGCCGCGCCGGCGTCGACCACCAGCGAGAACTTCTTCGCCAGCAGCACCACGGCCAGCAGCGAAACCAGCAACAACAGGATGCTGAGCAGGAAGGTCCGGTTCGACCCGTGCGTCCCGTCATCGGCGGCTCCGGCGCTTTCGTTGATGAAATAATCCCGGTGCCGGATGGTCTGGGTGTAGAGAAACACGCCGTAGAGAATGAGCGTAACGACACTGACAAAACCAAGCTGGACCGCCGAATAGACCGGTCCCGGCGTGGTCAGGGTATAATTGGGCATGATCAGCGTCATGGTCGCGAGCACGATCAGCACACTGAGATAGAGGTTGGATCCGGTGACCTGAACGTCCTGCTCGCGGTAGCGCAGGCCGCCGGTCAGGATGCAAACGCCGACCAAGGCGTTGCAGACGATCATCACGACCGCGAACACCGTGTCGCGCGCCAGCGTCGGCACCGGCTTTTCGCCGAGCATGATGGTCGCGATCAGGGCAACCTCGATGATCGTGACCGCCAGGGTCAATAGCAGCGTGCCGTACGGTTCGCCGATCCTCTCGGCGATCACCTCGGCATGGTGGACCGCGGCGAACACCGTGCCGAACAGGATGACCAGCAGCACCGCCGCAAACACCAGCCCGCCGGCCGATGGTGTGAAGCTGATGCCGAGCCCGGTCGCAGCGGCGAAAAGCAAAACCGCCAGCGCCGGAAAAATCCAGGCCGATCGCGGCATCGGGCCGTGCGCGCTCATGTCACCCCATCCTTAAAACCCGGGCAACGAACCCTGCCCGCACCTGCAACAGCCGTCAGCCCGTTGAATCACCGATGAATTGTCGGGCTGTCTCGATTGCACCATAATTGTCCAAATCGTTGTGGCCTCCTTCCGGAAACCGCACGAATTGTTTCGGTTCACGGGCGAGCGTGAACAAACGCCGGCCCAGCACGATCGGGATCGCGGGATCATGGGCGCCTTGCATGATGAGCAGAGGCACCTTTACCCGCGCGATACGCTGATCCGATCGGAACTGGTCCCGCATCAACAGGCGCACCGGCATGAACCAGAATATCGACGCGGCCACATCCACGGTTGAAGTATAGGGCGCTTCAAGGATCAGCTTTCCGATCCGCTGTTCCGCCGCCAGCGCCACTGCGACGCCGGTGCCGAGCGAAAAGCCCCAGACGACGATTTTGTCCGCGCCGTATCGTGCCGTCGTGAAAACATAGGCCGCATCGGCGTCCTGCAACAATCCGTACTCGCTCGGTTGTCCGCTCGATCCGGCATAGCCGCGATAGGACAGCGCAACGACACCGGCTCCGTCGGCGATCAGGTCGCGAAAACGGCCAAGGAAGCCGGCGAGAAAGTCGCCGTTGCCATGGAAGTAGAGAATGACCGGATGGCCGGGCCTGGCCGGGACGTGCCAGACGATGACTTTCTCGCCGTCCGCCGTGGCCAGAACGTGCTCTTCGGCTTCCGGAAAACCGGCTTCCCGCGGCGACGTGCGCACCACCGTCGGGACGGGAAACAGAAACGAGCGCTGCATCAGGAACAGTACGGCAAGCCCGCAGCCATAAGCGACCGAAACGACGATCAGCAGCCATTTCAGAACGGTCATGACCTTCGGCTTAGCGGGACTACATCCCCTTGACGATGTTCTCGGTCATCTTCTTGGCGTCGCCGAGCAGCATCATGGTGTTGTCGCGGTAGAACAGCGGATTGTCGATGCCGGCGTAACCCGAGGCAAGCGAACGCTTGATGAACATTACGGTGCCGGCCTTCCAGACCTGCAGCACCGGCATGCCGTAAATCGGCGAGGTCTTGTCATCCTCGGCCGCCGGGTTGGTGACGTCGTTGGCGCCGATCACAAAGGCGACGTCGGCCTGGGCGAATTCCGAATTGATGTCCTCGAGCTCGAACACCTCGTCATAGGGCACGTTGGCTTCGGCGAGCAGCACGTTCATGTGGCCGGGCATGCGGCCGGCCACCGGGTGGATGGCGTATTTGACCTCGACCCCTTCCTTCTTGAGCTGGTCGGCCATTTCCCGCAGGGCGTGCTGGGCCTGCGCCACCGCCATGCCATAGCCCGGCACGATAATGACCTTCTGCGCGTTCTTCATGATGAAGGCGGCATCGTCCGCGGAACCAAGCTTGACGGGGCGGGCTTCGCCACCGGCGCCGGCGCCCGCCGCAGCGGTTTCGCCACCGAAACCGCCGAGGATGACCGAGATGAAGGAACGGTTCATGGCATGGCACATGATGTAGGACAGAATCGCGCCCGATGAACCGACCAGCGCGCCGGTGATGATCAGCGCCGAATTGCCGAGCGTGAAGCCGATGCCGGCGGCGGCCCAGCCTGAATACGAGTTCAGCATCGAGATCACGACCGGCATGTCGGCGCCGCCGATCGGGATGATCAGGAGCGCGCCGAGCACCAGCGCTATGATCGTGATCAGCCAGAAGTCGATCGCGCTGCCCGACAACACGAGGCCGACGATGAAGAACAGCAGCGCCAGACCCAGAACGATATTGATGATGTGCCGCGCCGGCAGGATGATCGGCGCACCGCTCATCCGACCCGAGAGTTTCAGGAACGCGATCACCGAACCGGTGAAGGTCAGCGCGCCGATGGCGACGCCGAGCGACATTTCAACAAGGCTCTGCGGATGGATGTGGCCGGGGGTGCCGATGTCGAACGCCTCGGGCGCGTAAAAGGCGCCGGCCGCCACCAGCACCGCGGCCATGCCGACCAGCGAGTGAAACGCCGCGACCAGTTCCGGCATCGACGTCATCGGCACCCGCCGCGCGATCACAGCACCAATGCTGCCGCCGATGGCGACGCCAAGAATCACCAATAGCCAGCCGAGGCCGTCGGCCGGCGGATGCGCGGCAAGCGTGGTCGCCACCGCGATCGCCATGCCGATCATGCCGAAGAAATTGCCCTGGCGGGACGACGCCGGGCTCGACAGCCCGCGCAACGACATAATGAACAGGACGCCCGCCACGAGATATAAAACTGCAGCCAGATTAGCGTTCATCTCAAGGCCCCCACTGTCTTCGTCACCACGAGGTGCACGCCGCTCACTTGGCTTTCTTCTTGTACATCGCCAGCATGCGCTGGGTAACGAGGAAGCCGCCGAAGATATTCACACACGCGAAAATCAGCGCGACGAAGCCGAAGCCGCGCGCCCAGGCCCCGCCGCTGCCGACCATGGCAACGCCGACCGCGAGCAGCGCGCCGACCACGATCACCGAGGAGATCGCGTTGGTCACCGACATCAGCGGTGTATGCAGCGCGGGCGTCACCGACCACACCACGAAATAGCCGACGAAGACGGCAAGCACGAAAATCGACAGCCGGAATACGAAGGGATCGACGGCCTGAGCGAGATGTTCCATGGCGGCGCTCCTTATGCTTTCGGCTGGAAGTTCGGATGAATGACGGCGCCGTCTTTGGTCAGCGCCGTGGCCTTGACCAGTTCGTCGTCCCACTTCACGTCAAGCGCCTTGGTCGATTTGTCGACCAGGGTCTCGATGAAGGAAAACAGGTTGCGCGCGTAGAGGCTCGAGGCCGACGCCGCGACGCGGCCGGCAACATTGGTGAAGCCGACGATCTTGATGCCGCCGACATCGGCGACTTCGCCGGCCCTGGCGCCCTCGACATTGCCGCCGCGCTCGACCGCCAGGTCGACCAGCACCGAGCCCGGCTTCATCGACTTCACCATGTCGGCGGACACCAGCTTCGGCGCCGGCCGGCCCGGGATCAGCGCCGTGGTGATGATGATGTCCTGCTTCTTGATGTGCTCGGCGGTCAGCGCAGCCTGCTTGGCCTGATACTCTTTCGACATTTCCTTGGCGTAACCGCCGGCGGTTTCGGCCTGCTTGAACTCCTCATCCTCGACCGCGAGGAATTTGGCGCCGAGGCTCTCGACCTGCTCTTTCACGGCAGGGCGCACATCGGTCGCGGTGACGACGGCGCCGAGCCGCCGCGCGGTCGCGATCGCCTGCAGGCCGGCGACGCCGACGCCCATCACGAACACCTTGGCCGCCGGAATGGTGCCGGCCGCCGTCATCATCATCGGAAAGGCGCGGCCGAACGCCTCCGCCGCCTCGATTACCGCGCGGTAGCCGGCGAGATTGGCCTGGCTCGACAGCACGTCCATCACCTGCGCGCGGGTGATGCGCGGCATCAACTCCATCGCGAAGGCCGAGACGCCGGCGTCCGCCATCGCCTTCAACGCCGCGTCATTGCCGTAAGGATCCATGATGGCGATCACCAGCGCGCCGCGCTTGTACTTGGCAAGCTCGGAAGCTTCAGGCCGCTTCACCTTGATGACGATGTCGGCGTCCTTGAGCGCATCGGCGCTGACGACGGCGCCCGCGGCGGTGAATTCCGAATCCGGCAGGCCCGATTTGATGCCGGCGCCCGGTTCGACGGCAATATCGACGCCAAGCGCCTTGAACTTTTTCACCGTGTCGGGCGAAGCCGCGACCCGCGGCTCGGATGGATCGATTTCCTTGGCGACGGCAATCTTCATGGGGCCTCCGGCGGCGCGATGCGCGCGCGCGAGCAAACTAGCGTTTTTTCCGCTAAGTTGGATACCGGTTTTGTAACCGGGCGATCGGCAATTTCTTGAAGTCGCACCACGGCGCTGCGGTGCGACGAGCGACGGATCAGGTCAGAAAGATCGCCATCATGGCGACGATGAAGATCACGGCGCCGGTGCCGTACTTCACCAGCATGATGAAGCCCTCATAGGTCTGCTCATGGGCCTCATAATCATTGCCGTCGGCGGTCGTGTAGGCCACTTCGTTATGCTCTGCCATCGATGTCCCCAGTCAATGCACGATTTGGGGTGGAATTACCGCAATCGCGACGGGAGGGCAACGGCGACGGGCGGTTTTGTCGCCGCGGTTCTCGCCTATTTATGAGGCTCCGACGGCCAATTGTCCCTGATCCAGCGCGTCAGGCCCTCCTCATTCACCTCGCCTGCCGCGAGGGAAAGGATCATGGCGGTGGCACTTTCGGGCGGCACCAGGAAATCAATGTCATTGAGACCTAAAAACACGATGATCGCGCCGAAGGCGGCGCGTTTGTTGCCATCGACGAACGGATGGTTCCGGGCAATGCCGAAAGCGTACGCCGCTGCAAGCGCCGCAAGGTCGGTTTCGCCATAGGTGAATTTGTTGATGGGACGGCCCAGCTCGGACTCCAGCATGCCCTGGTCACGAATACCGTCCGGTCCTCCGAACAGCGCAAGCTGCTCGGCGTGGAGATCGATCAGGATCTCCACGTCCAACCAGATTGGCTCGTTCATTTTGCGAGAGCCTTGTAAGTATCCGCATACGTGCTGAATGAACGCCGAGCGATTTCCATCGCCTTGGCATGCTTCGGATTATAAGGCGAAAGCTTTATGCCACGCTCAGTCTGTTCAACGATGTGAAGCCTGTCGCCTTCCTTCAGCCTAAGCCGGGAAAGCAGGTCTTTCGACAAGATGAGGCCAAGCGAGTTGCCGATCTTTTTGATCTGAATGAAGTCACCTTCAGCGGTCGTGCGAGGCATCTCGTCCATAGCATCAGCTCGTTGTACAATGTGTATAACACCGGAACCGACCCCGTTCAACAGATGTTTTACGCTTTTCCGCCAGCTACCCCATCCCCTCCAGTTCATCGATCATGCCCGATATCACCGACAAACCGCCGTCCCAGAATTTCGGGTCCCTGGCGTCGAGCCCGAATGGCTTGAGCAGTTCGGAATAATGCTTGGTGCCGCCGGCAGCCAGCATCGCCAGATAGCGCTCGGCAAAGCCGGCCTGCGCGTTTTCGTAGACCGCGTAGAGCGAGTTCACCAGGCAGTCGCCGAAGGCATAGGCATAGACGTAAAACGGCGAATGGATGAAGTGCGGGATGTACATCCAGAAATTCTCGTAGCCCGGCCGGATGTCGATGGCGGGGCCGAGACTCTCGCCCTGCACGCTGAGCCAGATTTCGCCGATGCGCTTGGCGGTCAATTCGCCGTTGCGCCGTTCGGTATGGATAGCCCGTTCGAACGAATAGAACGCGATCTGCCGCACCACCGTGTTGATCATGTCCTCGACCTTGCCGGCGAGCAGCGCCTGGCGCTGTTTGGCGCTGCTGGTCTGCGCCAATAGCCGCTTGAAGGTCAGCATCTCGCCGAACACGCTGGCGGTTTCCGCCAGCGTCAGCGGCGTCGGCGCCATCAGCGCGCCGTTTTTCGCCGCCAGCACCTGATGCACGCCATGGCCGAGTTCATGGGCGAGCGTCATCACATCGCGCGGCTTGCCTTGATAATTCATCAGCACATAGGGATGCGCCGACGGCGTGGTGGGATGCGAGAACGCGCCCGGCGCCTTTCCGGGCCGCACCGGTGCATCGATCCAGCGATCGGAAAAAAACCGCTCGGCGATATCGGCCATTTCAGGCGCGAAACCGCGATAGGCCGTCAGCACCATGTTCCTGGCATCGGGCCATGCGATGCTGCCGGTGGCGGCGAACGGCAGCGGCGCATTGCGATCCCAATG
Source organism: uncultured Pseudomonadota bacterium (assembly GCA_963819325.1). Classification (GTDB taxonomy): domain Bacteria; phylum Pseudomonadota; class Alphaproteobacteria; order Rhizobiales; family Xanthobacteraceae; genus Bradyrhizobium. Next base: position 516,459 of record CAWFVT010000029.1, on the reverse strand, counting down.
CGCGAGTTTCTTCTTTTTGAACCAGCCCGCCTTGAGCTGATAATAGCGGTGCGACAGCCGCGGATAGGCGGCGCGAACCGAGCCCACCAGCGCGTCGACGACCTCGCGCTCGACGCGGTTGTTCAGATGCCGCGAGTCGGCGACGTCCTGGAAGCCGCGCCAGCGATCGGAAATCTCCTTGTCCTTGGCGAGCGTATTGGTGATCAGCGCGAACGTCCGCTCGTTGGCCTTGAAGGTTTTCGCCAGCGCCTGCCCCGCCGCCTTGCGCTTGGCCGGCGCGCGATCCTGCAGCAGGCTCAGGGTCGGCTCGATCGCCAGTTCGCCGCCGGCCACCTTGAAGCGCAAACCGGAGATGGTTTGATCGAACAGCCTGTTCCAGGCGGCATAGCCGCTCTGGGATTTCTCATGAAACAGCTTCTCGACCCGATCCTCGAGCTGATACGGCTTGTCCTTGCGCAGATCCTCGATCCACGGGCGATAATGCCCGAGTTCAGGCGTCAGCATCGCATGGTCGATGGCCGCATCATCGATGCGGTTGAGTTCGAGCGCAAAGAACAACAGATGCACCGACGCCGACGTCAACCGTTCGGAGACATCGCCGTAGAATTTGGTGATCGCCGGATCGACGCTGTCGCCGGCATGAACCAATCCGGCATACGATCCGAGGCGGCCGGCAAGGTCGTCAATCGCTTCGTAGCGCCTGACGGCTTCGGCGAGCCACTTGCCGCCGCCCTCTTTTCCGGTTTGCTCGGAAAGCTTGCCTTTGTAGTCGGCCTCAAACGCAACGCAATCTGTGTCCAGCCTTGCAAGGTCGCTGGCGACTTCCGGCGCATCGATACCGGAATAGAGATCGGCCAGGTTCCATTCCGGCAACTTGCCGGTCTTGTTTCCGGGTTTGGATTTGGCCGCGGATTTCTGGCTGTTCGATTTGCGTTGGGTCGGCGACTTGCGGAGAGCGGATGGGGAGCGCGAGATCATCTGGTTCGAGCCTGTGTATGCGTTTCAACGTATGCATTTCGGCCTTGAGGGCCGAGCGAGAGCGGGACCGCAACATTTAAGAGGGCATTAATCGGCATCAGCCAGAGTGCCCCGATTCGAGACAGATAGTTGTAAGGTTCGAGGAAAGCCATGGCTGCCAGCATTTTGATTGTCGATGACGACGCCATACAGCGCCGGCTGGTCGAAAACATGGTGCAGAAGTGCGGCTATGAGGCGATCGTGCTCGACAGCGGCGACGCGGCCATCGCCATGCTTACCGCGCCGGACACGCCGCCGATCGATGCCGTGATGCTCGATCTGGTGATGCCCGGCCTCGACGGCATGGGCGTGCTGGCGAAAATCCGTGAAGCCGGTCTCAATGTTCCCGTGATCGTGCAAACCGCCCATGGCGGCATCGACAATGTGGTGTCGGCGATGCGCGCCGGCGCCCAGGATTTCGTGGTGAAGCCGGTCGGCATCGAGCGGCTTCAGGTAAGCTTGCGCAACGCGCTCAACACCAGCGCGCTGAAGGGCGAGCTGCAGCGCATCCGGCACAGCCGCGAAGGCAAGTTGACCTTTGCCGATGTCGTGACCCGCAGCGAGACCATGGCGGGCGTGCTGCGCACCGCCCAAAAGGCCGCGGGATCCACCATCCCGGTGCTGATCGAAGGAGAATCCGGCGTCGGCAAGGAATTGTTCGCACGCGCCATCCACGGCAGCGGCGAACGCAAATCAAAGCCGTTCGTCGCCGTCAATTGCGGCGCCATTCCTGACAATCTGGTGGAGTTGATCCTGTTCGGCCACGAGAAGGGCGCGTTCACCGGCGCCACCGAACGCCACACCGGCAAATTCGTCGAGGCCTCCGGCGGCACGCTGTTCCTCGACGAAGTCAGCGAATTGCCGCTGGCCGCACAGGTGAAACTGCTACGCGCGCTGCAGGAAGGCACGGTCGAGGCGGTCGGCGGCCGCAAACCCGTCAAGGTCGACGTCCGCATCGTCTCCGCGACCAACCGCAAATTGCTCGACCGCGTCAAAGGCGGTCAGTTTCGCGAGGATCTGTTCTACCGCCTCCATGTCCTGCCGCTGACGATTCCGCCTCTGCGGATGCGGCGCGAGGACATTCCGCATCTGCTGCGACATTTTCTGGCGAGATTCTGCGCCGAGGAAAACCGCCCCGTTACCGGCATCAGCGGTGATGCCATGGCGCTGCTGTCGCAACTCGACTGGCCCGGCAACATCCGCCAGCTGGAGAACGCGGTCTATCGCGCGGTGGTGATGAGCGAAACCGATCAGCTCGGCGTTGCGGATTTTCCGCAGGCGGCCGCGCAGTCGCAGGCGCTATCGGAATCGCACGGCACGCATGTCGAACCGCTCGTCATCGCGCCCGGCTTTCACTCAACCGCGCCGGCCATGGTGTCCGGTAATGAAATACCTATTGCGCCGCTGCCTACGGCGGGCATGCTGGCGATGCTGACAAATAGCGGGGAGATCCGGCCCCTGGAAGAGATGGAAACCGAAATCATCCGGTTCGCGATCTCGCACTACCGCGGCCAGATGTCCGAAGTCGCACGCCGGTTGAAAATCGGTCGCTCGACGCTTTATCGCAAGCTCGATGAGGCCGCCGACGACGGTTCTGCGGCCGGCCGCGCCGATGACGCCAACTGAGGCAAATGCCCGATTGCGGCGCACGATCCAGCGGCTGAATCGATAAGGCCGAGCGTACCGACCGTTCTGGAACATTTGAACCGTTGCTTGCCGGACACAGACAAAGCACGGCGAGCGTGGCAAAAAGCGCTCTATTCGTTGTGACGCGGGTCCTTTGAAGTCAGTTTGTCGTGAGTTGCCGCGCCTGGCGCCGGCTGCAAAAGTGAGGCGCGTGCATCGTCTGCGATTAAATCGTGGTGCGCAGGCGTACTTACCTCAGATGCGCCTTAAATGCGGTGTGCATTCAGACGTGAACCAGATGCGATTGATGCAGGTGCCGTTGGTGAATGTGTTTCCGTGCCGATCAGATTGGGGCTTTAGCAGATTGGGGCTTTAGCAAAAGCCGTGACGGACGATACCAAAGAGCTGTTCCATGCCGGAGCAGCTTCGCCCAAGGGGTTTGACAATGCTTGAATGTTCGAAGGGCCGTGCTGGATTTGACCGCGTGCTGATGGCCGTCGCGGCGACTTTCCTCACGGTGTCCGCGACCGCGGCACTTGGTCAGACCGGTCCGGCCCGCAACAGCCCCGCCGAACTGGCGATCGACGCGGCGATTCCGCGTCCCGAACCCGCCAACGTCCCGCCTCCGACCATCAATGATTTCAAGCCGGACACTTTGAAGGCAGACACTGTTAAGGCAGACGCTGTTAAGGCCGACACTGTTAAGGCGGACACTTTGAAGGCGGACACTGGCGGGCCCGTATCCGAAGCCGCGAAGATGATGCAGAGGGCCGCGGAGGCCAAACCATCCGATGTCGTCGCCGCTCCGGCCGCCAATAAGATCGATACCCCCAAAAACGACAGCGCCAAAGCTGACACTCCCAAGACTGACACTCCCAAGGCGGATACTTCCAAGGCCGACACCACCAAGAACGACGCTGCCAAGGTCGACACTGCCAAGGTCGACCCCCCCATGATCGATGCGGGCAAGAGCACCACGACCGAACCGGCTGCGGCGACCGCGACGCCGGCCGTCGAGCCCGCCAAGGAAGCCACCAAGGCTGCCAATAACGTGCCGCCGGCCGATCAGCCGGTCGCCGATAAACTCCGCGACTTGCTGGGCACAAAGACCTTGCGCTATTTCGACCGCAAGGCCGAACGGGCCGCGGTGGAGAAGTTTTACACCGCGCGCGAATTTGCGCCGCTGTGGACCCAGGGCGGCGCGCTGACCGAGAGCGGCAAGGGCGTCATCGCGCGCCTCAAGGACGCGGCCTCCGACGGCCTCAATGCCGCCGATTATCCGGTGCCGGATTTTGCCGCCGCGACCAGTCCGGACGCGCTGGCGGAAGCCGAATTGAAGCTGACCGCCAGCACGCTGGACTATGCCCGCCACGCGCAGAGCGGCCGCATGCACTACTCGCAGGTCAGCGGCGATATCGAGTATCCCGAGCATCCCACCGATCCGGCGCAAGTGCTGGCGCATGTCACGACCGCCAAGGATGCCTCCGCGGCGCTCGACAGCTACAACCCGCCGCACAAGCTCTATCGCGAATTGAAGGCGAAGCTTGCCGAGTTGCGCGGCGACGGCAATGGGCCGGTCATTCAGATCGCGGAAGGACCGACGCTGAAGTTCACGCCGGCGCACGGCAAGAAGCAGGCCCCGGTCGAGATGGAAGATGACCGGGTGCCGCAGCTGCGCGCCAAGCTCGGCATCACCGAAAACGCCGACGACACCCGTTACGATGCGGAGGTCGCCGAGGCGGTGCGCAAATTCCAGTTCGGCGTCGATCTCAAGCCGACCGGCGTGCTGGACGACAAGACCGTCAAGGCCATCAACAACCCGAAACGCGACCGCCAGATCGATACCGTGATCGTAAATATGGAGCGCTGGCGCTGGCTGCCGCGCGAACTCGGCGCGGCCGAGATCGGCGACGCCTACGTCATTCTCAACATTCCCGATTATACGCTAAAGGTGATGCAGAACGGCGCGCAGGTATGGACGACGAGGGTGGTGACCGGAAAGCCCGGCATTCATGCCACGCCGCTTTTGACCGAGACGATGAAATTCATCACGGTCAATCCGACCTGGAATGTGCCGCCGTCGATCATCTACAACGAATATCTGCCGGCCCTGCAGCAGGATCCAACGGTGCTGCAGCGCATGGGTTTGAGGCTTGAGTACGGCCACGATGGCAGCGTTCACATCTCGCAGCCGCCTGGCGAAGCCAACGCGCTCGGCCGCATCCGCTTCAATTTCCCGAACAAGTTCCTGGTCTATCAGCACGACACGCCGGAAAAGAGTCTGTTCGCGCGCGAGGATCGCGCGATGAGCCACGGCTGCCAGCGGGTGCAGAATCCGGATCAATACGCCGCAACGCTGCTCGGCATCACCGACCCGCAAGGTCATTACACGCCGGAGAAAATCCGCAGCATGTACGGCCGGGGCGAGATCGATATCAAATTTCCGACTCCGATCCCGGTCAACATCACCTATCAGACAGCGTTTGTGGACGATGCGGGCAAGTTGCAATTCCGCAAGGACGTCTATGGCCGCGACGCCACCATGCTGGCGCTGCTCCGCAACAACAAGGGCAAGGATCTGGAGAACATCGTCGCGCATTCCCAGCCGAACTACGTCCGCCCGGTCGGCAATCTGCCGGGGAGCGTCAGCTACGCCGCCGACAATTCCGGACCTTCGTTCTTCGAACGGCTGTTCGGCGTAGCGACCCCCGCTGCGCCGCCGCCGGGGCGACGCCGCCTGCAACCACGGCAGGTGATCACCCGCTGATCGCTCCCTTTTGCGGCCGGGAAAGCACGAATTTCCCTAGCAAAACCAATGATCCCGCCGAATTTTGGCGGGATCATCCACATTAACCATTGTCCACCCGGATTTGACCACTGGGCTATTTTTCGCCACACTCGGCGAGTTAGGTTAAGCCCTGACTTGGGGACAGGGTGTAAATAACGGTTAACCCTCCCGCTTTAATACTGTGTTCATAAGGCTGTGTCCGTCCTCTTTCGCCACACGGGGTAGCGAAAGAGTCTCTCGATCGGTCGTCCTCTGGGTGGGGCTCAAACGTGCTGGCTGGTGTTGCACGCCAATTCAACTCGCTGTTGCTGCCGAAGGCCGGGGTTTGTTTCGGCCTGACATCCTTGTTGCTGCTGGCGGGAGCCGGATCGGTCCATGACGCGGCCGCGCTGAACGAAACGCGCACCCTCTCGTTTCATCACACCCATTCCAACGAAGATCTCACCGTCACCTTCAAGCGCGACGGGCGCTACGACGAAGACGCGCTGAAGGAACTCAATCATTTTCTCCGCGACTGGCGCAGCCAGGACCAGACCACGATGGATCGTCACCTGTTCGACATCCTCTGGGAAGTTTACCGCGACGTCGACGGCAAGAAGCCGATCCAGATCATTTCCTCCTACCGCTCTCCCGCCACCAACGCCATGCTCCGCCGCCGTTCGTCCGGGGTGGCCCGCTTCAGCCAGCACATGCTCGGCCACGCCATGGATTTCTACATTCCGGACGTGCCCCTTGAGCAGATCCGTTACGCCGGGCTTCGCCTGCAACGCGGTGGCGTCGGTTTCTATCCGACATCGGGATCGCCCTTCGTCCATCTCGACACCGGCAGCATTCGTCACTGGCCGCGGATGACCCATGAACAACTGGCCAAGGTATTCCCGGACGGACGCACCGTGCACCTTCCCAGCAACGGTGGCCCGCTGAAGGGATATGAACTCGCCCGCGCCGACATCGAGAAACGCGACGGCGACGACAAGGCGATGACCAAGAACAGCCCAAGCCTGTGGACCAGGCTGTTCAACAAAGGCAAATCGAGTGACGAGGAGGACGAGGGCAGCGCTCCGGCCGTCAGCGAAAAAGCTGGTGGCAACAAGGCTGCTCCGGTCGTGATGGCGGCCGCCGCGCCCGCCAAATCCACCGACGCGAAATCCGCCGAGTCCGTGCCGATGCCGCGCTCAAAGCCGTCGGCCGTCGCGACGCTGCAGCTGGCTTCGGCCGACGCCCAGATCGTCCAGCCCGTCAAGACCAGGCAGACGGCCTCTGCATCGGCTGAAAAAGCCGAAGCGAAACCGGAAAACCCCGCGGACATCATCAATGCCCGCGGCTTCTGGAGCGACACGCCGAAGCAGGCAACGCCCGCGCAGGTCGCCGCCCTTAATGCCCGTCACGCGGTTTCCCCCGCCGACCCGCAATCGACCGCCAGCGTCGCCGACGCGCTGGCCTATGCGCCGCCAGTCAATGCATCGCTTGACCGCTCCAACATCGTCGCCGCCACCGCGCCGATTCCGCGCAGTGTCCGGCCGGCATCGGTTGCCCGCAACTCCATGGCCGTCACCGACGTCACCTCGGTGGTGGCCAAGGGATCGCAGGGACAGGGCAGCGTGGTCTCGACGTCGGCGCGGATCGCGGCTTCCAAAGCGACCGATACCAATATCTGGATGCGCGTCATGATCCTTGCGCCGAGCGCAAGCACGGCGATGTCCTCGACGGTGATCGGCGACACCGACCTGACCTCGATGCGCGCGCATTTCATCAAGCCGCAGGCCACGATCGCGATGAGCTTCGCAGACGACCCGCAGATGGGATTGCTGAGCGACCGTTTTACCGGATCGGCAACTGCGTCGCTGACGACCAAATCATTCGCGATGCGGACCGCATTGCTGCACTGAGCATCCTTCGTCAGCTTTTTGAGGTTTGATGGCTACGCGGGGTCAAGCCCGCGTATGACATTGCCAGCCTCACAGCATTCCCAACGCCTGCATGTAGGTTTCCAGGATGGTTTCCTGTTCGGCCCGCTCGTTGGCGTCCTGCTTGCGCAGGCGCACGATCGTGCGCAGCGCCTTGACGTCGTAGCCGTTGCCCTTGGCTTCCGCATAGACGTCACGGATGTCGTCCGAGATCGTTTTCTTTTCTTCTTCCAGTCGCTCGATACGCTCGACGATGGCCTTGAGCTGGTCCTTGGCGAATTTTGTCGCGGGCTCTTCCTTGACGGCGGCAGCGGAGGTGGCCATCGGGTACTCCTGAATGAACTGATGGTGGAGGCTTGAAGACAGGCGCCGCACGGTTCAACGCGAGACGCATCTCAAAATGACCCTCATGAGTGCGGCGCCTTGCGTCAAGGCAACATCGCGCTCATCCACAGCGCGCCCACAGAAGAAAGCTTTCCTCGTGGTGATGAGAAAGACCGAGGCGTAAAAGGCTCAATGCCCGCTCTGGGCCTTCTTCATCGCCGCCAGTTGCTCGGGACTGGCCGTGCCCTGATGCGCGGACTTCCATGTCTCGTAGGGCATGCCGTAGACGGCCTCGCGGCTCTCGTCCTTGCTCATCGCCGTACCCTTGGCGTCGGCTTCTTCCTTGAGCCAATTGGACAGGCAGTTGCGGCAGAAGCCCGCGAGATTCATCAGATCGATGTTCTGGACGTCGCTGCGGGAACGCAGATGTTCGACCAGACGCCGGAACACCGCGGCTTCAAGTTCCGTTCGGGTCTTCTCGTCGATCGCCATGGCCGTTATCTCGCCGGTTTGCTCGCTGTGTGCGCACAATATCGATATTAGGTGGGGAGTTGTCACAGATTTTGCCATATCGCAGCGCAAACAGGCTATCAAGCGGAGGAATTTCCGCCGACCTTGGTCTGAAAACGCCTCTGGAGCGTTGACAGCCCCGGTTCGGTCACGCGAAATCAGCAAAGAATTGACATAGCCTCGCTAAATGATCCCTGAACATCCTCATCGCGCTCATCCAAGGTCTGCCCGCATGATCGCCGGTTTGATGCCGTGCTGGCGCTCGCGCTCGTGTGTCTGTGGAGCAGTTCGGCCGCGGCGGACTTTCGTCTCTGCAACAACACTTCCAGCCGGGTCGGCATCGCGCTGGGTTACAAGGATGCCGATGGCTGGACCACGGAGGGTTGGTGGAACGTGTCGTCGCGGAGCTGCGAGACCCTGCTGCGCGGCACGCTTGTCGCACGGTTCTATTATATCTATGCGCTCGATTACGACCGCGGCGGCGAGTGGTCAGGACAGGCTTTCATGTGCTCGCGCGACAAGGAATTCACCATCAAGGGCACCGAGAATTGCCTGGCGCGCGGTTTCGACCGCACCGGCTTCTTCGAGGTCGACACCGGCGAGCAGCGCGCCTGGACGGTGCAGTTGACCGAAACCAGCGAACAGCCCGGCCAGCGGGTGCCGGGAATTCCGGGAACGGTAGGGCCCGGTGGACCTCCCGGCATATCCAATTCGCCGGGCGGGACGCCCGGTTCGCCCGGCCTGCCTAATCCGCCAAGCGGAACGCCTCCGGGGGTGTCTGGTCAGCCGCCAGCCGCAACCCCCGGAACCAAGCCATGAGACGCCTGCGCCGTATCAAGATCCTCGCCACGCTCGGCCCGGCTTCCTCCGACAGCGCCATGATTCGGCGGCTGTTCGAGGCCGGCGCCGACGTCTTCCGCATCAATATGAGCCATACCTCGCACGACAAGATGCGCGAACTGGTCAAGACCATTCGCAATGTCGAATCGAGCTATGGCCGGCCGATCGGAATTCTGGTCGATCTGCAGGGGCCGAAGCTGCGGCTGGGATCGTTCGCCGAGGGCGCGATCCAGCTCAAGAACGGCGAAAGCTTCGTGCTCGATTCGGACAAGGCCCCCGGTGACAACAGCCGCGTCCAGCTTCCGCATCCGGAGATTCTCGCCGCGCTGAAGCCGGGTCATGCGCTGTTGCTCGACGACGGCAAGGTGCGCCTGATCGCCGAGGAAACCTCGCCCGAGCGCGCGGTCACCCGTGTCGTGATCGGCGGCCGGATGTCGGACCGCAAGGGCGTCAGCCTGCCCGACACCGATCTGCCGGTCTCCGCCATGACCCCGAAGGACCGCGCCGACCTTGAAGCAGCGCTGGTGACCGGGGTCGACTGGATCGCGCTGTCGTTCGTGCAGCGCGTCGAGGATGTCGTGGAGGCCAGAAAGCTGATTCGCGGCCGCGCCGCGATCATGGCCAAGATTGAAAAACCGCAGGCGATCGACCGGCTTCCCGAAATCCTCGAGGCCGCCGACGCGCTGATGGTGGCGCGCGGCGATCTCGGCGTCGAGCTGCCGCTGGAGCGGGTGCCGAGCCTGCAGAAGCAGATGACGCGGCTGGCGCGTCGCGCCGGCAAACCGGTGGTGGTCGCAACGCAAATGCTGGAATCGATGATCCAGTCACCGGTGCCGACCCGCGCCGAGGTCTCGGACGTCGCCACCGCGGTCTATGAAGGCGCCGACGCGATCATGCTGTCGGCTGAAATCCGCCGCCGGAAAGTTTCCGGTCGAGGCGGTCTCGACGATGAACCGCATCGGCGAGGAAGTGGAGCGCGATCCGATCTATCGCGGCGTGCTCAACGCGCAGCGGGCCGAACCGGAGCAGACGGTGGGCGACGCCATCGCCGACGCCGCACGGCAGATCGCCGAAACCCTCGATCTGTCCGCCATCATCTGCTGGACCAGTTCGGGCTCGACAGCGCTGCGGGTGGCGCGCGAGCGGCCGAAGCCGCCGGTGGTGGCGATCACGCCCAATCTCGCCACCGGACGCAAACTATCCGCGGTGTGGGGCGTGCATTGCGTGGTCGCCGAAGACGCCAAGGATCTGGACGACATGGTCCGCCGCGCCGGCAGCATCGCCTTTCGCGACGGCTTTGCCAGAGCGGGCCAGCGCATCATCATCGTCGCCGGCGTGCCGCTCGGTGCGCCCGGCACCACCAACATGGTGCGAATCGCCTCGGTCGGCCCTGACGGCGACGCCGATATGTGAGGCGCCGCCGCCAATTCCAGTCGCGCGGGCGCGCCTCTGCAATCAGAGCAGCGTCGCATCCAGCGTGATCTTGGTGTTGAGCAGTTTCGACACCGGGCAGCCGGCCTTGGCCATGCCGGCCAGTTCCTCGAACTTCGCCTTGTCGGTGCCGGGAATCTTCGCGGTCAGGTTCAGGTGCACGGAGGTGATGGCAAAACCGTCGCCCTGCTTTTCCAGCGTGACGTCGGCCTTGGTCTCCATATGCTCGGCGGTGAGCTTGGCTTCGCCCAGGATCAGCGACAACGCCATCGTGAAACAGGCAGCATGCGCGGCCCCGATCAGTTCCTCCGGATTCGAGCCCGGCTTGCCCTCGAAACGGCTGGCGAAACCATAGGGATAGTCCTTCAGCGCGCCGCTCTTGGTCGAGATCGCGCCCTTGCCGTCCTTGATGCCGCCCTGCCACTTGGCCGATCCGGATGTCGTCGTCATGAGATACTCCGTGGGATTTGAAAAAAGCTGCGTTCGTTAACCGCCCATGCGGCAAATGGGTCCGCGCTCTAGGCGCCGACCAGCGCTTTCGCGGGCAGCACCGCCTGCACCACGAGGCCGCGGGCACGGGCGTCCATCACGCCGACGGCGCGCAGCGCGAGCAGCGTCACGGTCTGCACGGCATCGCGCAGCTTCGCAGGGTCCTCCATGTTGTCCGGCGCCAATGGCCCGACCAGCGCCTCATGCAGCGCGCCAAGCAGTGCTGTGGCGGCCAATGCCGTATCCTGCGCGGGCAGGTGTCCGGCGCGGACCGCAGCGTCGATTCTTGCCGCGAGTTCGCCGGCGATCTCGCGACGGCTAGCCAGCCGCGAGGCGGAGACGTCGACATCGACGGGCTCGGCCAGGATGCCCCAGGCGAGCTGGCGTTGCGACAGCACGTGCACCGCGACCGTGGTAACGGCCGCCGCCAGCGCCGACGAAGGTCCGGGCGCTGCGTCCGCTGCGCGGCGGATCGCCGCCAGTTCGTCGCGCGAGACGTCCGCGATCAGCTCGGAAATCAGATCGGCCTTGGAGGGAAAATAGCGGTAGACCGTGCCGGCGGCGACATTGGCGCGGATCGCGACCGGCGCGATCTGCACCGCGGCCATGCCTCCGTCGGCGGCCGCATCGCGCGCCGCCGCCAGGATGGCGCTGCGCCGCGCCGCGAGGCGCTTCACCACTTGATGGGTCCGGCGATAGACCATGTGCGTTTCTTGTCCCTACCCCGCGTTCAGGCCCGATGGGCCCGGTCGGGGGCGAATTTCTTCAATATTTTGGAGCGATTTGACACAAACCGCCTGAAGAACTGAACAACTATTCAGGGAGATTGACAAGGCGCCTCGGGGTGTCAGCATCGCAAGTCAGCTAAGCGCTGGTGGCGGCCATCAGGAGCGGCACCGGCTGGGCTCGCCAGGGACCGGCGCGGCGCATGACGAGCCCGGCAACAATCAGAATCGCAGCCAACCCCAGCGGCACGCCGGTGAACGTAAAGCAAATGATCAAGGCGAGCGCACAGCCCAGCGCCGGAAGCTCATAGGGCCGGAAGCCGGTTTTCAGCCCGATGCGAACCAGGAACGCCACCGGTATCGCCAACACCATCAGGTCGTACATGAACAGATACGGGGTCACGAGCAATGTGCCGATCGCCAATGCTGCGGCCTTCAGCGAATAGCTGATCCGGCTGCGCCACATCACCGCCAGCACCACCGCAACGCCTGCGCTGAGAATCCAATGGCAGATCCAGGCGAGTTGCTCGGTGCCGCCGAAATACCGGATCAGCGCGAACAGGCTTTGCATCTTCCACCAGGGCGCCTTGCCCTCGGTGAGGAAGGCCTGCGAAAAAGCCGGCATCCAATGAAAGAACGCTTGCCAGCTTTCGGTGCCGAAGGCGAACCACGACATGAGAGCGATGGCGATCGCAACGACCGCCGCCGTCAGGAACACCGTCCATTGCGCTGCTGCGATCAGCACCAGCGGAAACAGCAGCCCGTATTGCGGCTTGTAGCTCAACAACCCCAAACAAATGCCTGCGAGCACCGGCCGCACCGGGATCAGATAGAGCGTACCGCCGATCAAGGCCGCGGTGAGAAACCCGTTCTGCCCGACCAGCGCGTTGTTGAAGACGACCGGAAACGCCGCCGCGAGCACCAGGCCGAACGGCCGTCCGACGATCGCGCGCATCACCGCCAGATAAGGCAGGAAACTGATCGCAACCCAGCCGATGAACGCTGCGGCATAGGGAAACAGCGCCAGCAACGACGCCACGAACAGGAACGGCGGCGGATAGTGCCAGGCGAAATAGCCGATGAAATCCTGCTTGAGCAGCGCCAGCTCAACCTGCTTCTGGATCACCCAATCCCAGGCTTGCGCCGGATGGCCCTCGAGCGCGAGCCGGCCCGCCGCCCAGACGTTGACGAAATCGGTCGGAAACCCCGTGCCGTTCGAATCGTAGATCCACCAATGCGCAAGGTAGGCGGTCGGAAAGAACGTCGCGTTGATGACGAGCAGCGCAAAGCAGACGTTCAGCAAGGCTGCGGGAATCGTTGGCGTGGATGGGGGCGTAACCATCGGGCGTCCTGTTCACGGTGCGCGCCTTGGCGGAACGCGCACCTCAAACCAAATAAGGCCAACAGCCTTGCAGAAACCTTAAAGCCCGCTTGTGGCAGCGGGCTTTTGGCGCAGATCCGTATTCTCGCGGCGTGGATAGCGCCCGAGTGGTGCATGTATTTTCGCCCCGAAATGGAGGGCGTGGCGCTACCCCAAGCAGGGGAGCGGGCGCTACCCCAAGCAGGGAGCGGGGAATGCCGGGTGCCCGTTGCACCCGCAGCCGCGTGTGTAGAGTAGTAAAACACACGCGTTAGTCACCACGGTCGCACCGGGACACCCGGCATTCCCGCACGCGATGGTTTTACAGCTTATTTCGCGCTCTCCCTGGTGACCGGGCTTTCTTGCCACCATCGCCTCGCGGATACTTCCGCGACACTTGACGCCAGCGTCGGGGCGTCAGGACCACACGGCTTCGCCGTCCGCAAAGTTAGCGCTCTCGTCAGCAGCGCCGCTCGCGTCCATCGCATCCCAACCCTACGTCCGTGACGATCGCGAAACGCCCCTTTGTGTGGGCCGGGATGGCGAGAGTTGGTGAAGTGATTTGCGTCAGAAGGGAACCGAAATATTTTTGCAAGGGGGGACTGGACAGGTAGAAACAGCTTGATCCGGTTCAACAAATCGCGCTGCCCGCGCAGGGCGGATCAGTCCAACGAATCGCACGAATGAGTTTTCAGCACTGAGAACACCGGTCAATAAAGTGCACTGTCACCGAACCAGCCGTAACCACAGCGCAGCCGTTAGCAGCAAGGCGAGCCGCGTGAGCGCCGATCGACCGCCATATGACAGCCCTCAACTCCCGAACTCACCGGCGGGCCACCTTGGGCCGACTGACTGGGCCATCGTGCGCTTTAATGCCCATTGGAGGGAGTCTCGGAATGAAAAAGCCTTTGGTTCTTTGCGTTGCTCTTTGCGTCAGCCTTTCAACCTCCGCATTTGCTCGTGGCGGACATGGAGGGTCTCATCATTCATCGGCGACCGGCGGCGGCGCCGCCGGGACGAGCGTACGTTCTCCAGGCACCAATTCGGCTGGAACGGCGCTCTCAACGTACGAGGGCGGCTACGGAGCCCTGAACGGACCGCTTGGCCCGCTTGGCGGCACCAACCCAGTCGCCGACCGTCAAGAGGAGGCAAAAGTCGACAAGGTGATCAAGTCGATATGCCGGGGCTGCTGATCAGTGCTCAAAGAGAACGAGAAAGCTTAGGCAATTAAAATGCACGGTCACCGTAACTCCCATCTACGCGCTACGCTTTCAACGCGTGTTTGAGCGCCGGCGTCGCAAACTCTGTTCGACGCGTCATTCAATATTATTTCTTGTTCGCGGCGGTCTCGTTCTTGAGCTGCTCTATGATGGGCCCAAGTTCTTTCAGCGCGGCGGCGTCCTCCGCGCTGAGCTGCTCCGGCGGGCAACGCGCATCGGTGTGCTGAATGGCATGGAACATTTGGCGCGTGAGCGGCAATGGCGCGCAGCCATGATCCTGCTCACAAACGAAGTCGAATTCCGCCCGCGCCGCCTTGTGGCATTCGGAGCAATTGAGCCCCAAAAAATTGTTAACTTCCTCCGCTCCGTGGCTGACAATTTTCGTGCCGTTCTTGTCGGTGTCGAGGGCGAAGAACTCCCAATCGTTCGTCGCCGGGCTAAATCCCTTCTGCTGCTTGACCATCACCTCGTTGGGGATCAGTTGCAGCACGGTACCTTCGGGATATTGACCCTTACCCGCCTTGGCGACATCGACGGTGCCCGCCAGATTGCCGGCGAGATTGTCTACAAAGAAGTGCTTTACTGAGGTCAGCTTGGTGATGCATTTGAACTGAGAGGCATCAACCTTGTATTTCGGTTCGCCGGCCTGCACGTTGCCGGCGCACAGCAGAAGCGCGGCAAAACACGAGACCTTGCCTGTCTCGGCCAAAATCCTGGTAAGGCTCTTCTTCATCCGAATACCCTCCCTGTTTGGTTCTATTGACGGCTCGCAATCCAGGGGGGCGAGGTTAATCGCACCTTTTCACGATCACAAGAGAGAAGCTGTTTTCTCTAAAGCCCGAACTCGTCGAACTGACGCCCGGTTTATCGCGGGCTCAGCTCCACAATCCCCGCATGGGCTGCGGGCAGCCACCTCGTGCGTTGCCCGTTGGCGCCGTCGCGAATGAAAAGCAGTGCTGTCGCGGGGCCGTTAAGTGCACTGTCACCGAAAATCAACGCACACCGAAAATCAACGCATCTCGATTCTCCTTGGGCAGTTTATGATTGCAAGAGAAATTATTTTAAACCACTACCTAAGAATGCGACTCTTGATCTAGATCAAGGCGTTCTGGATAGCCCAGTTTGTCTGGTGATTTGTGAGAATCGGCATAGCGCAGCCCGCTCAAAGCAACTGGCTGGACCTACTTCTGTCCGATAGAGACGCCAACGAGCGGCATGAGAAACGAAAATGAAAAAAATACGCCGAACAGCAGGCTTGCCAATCTGATCACTTCAAACTGCTCGCCGGTACCGCGCTGGACAAACAATATGTACGCGACAACGCAGGCTGCGCAGACAACCGCAAAAACGATGACCAGAAAGGCCCGCCAGAAACCTGTCATTTTGCCGGCTTGCGAGCCGAGCGCGTAGCCCGCCATTGAGGCCACCCCTGCGATAAGGCAAAACGACTTCAAGTCGGCAGGAAGAAAGAGGCCATAGCTAAGGATCAAAGAAACAAAGCCGAAGAGTGCCGTAATGCCAAGTCCCTTCATGGCTCACCGCGCTGTAGATGGAGCGATTAGCCTAACGCTCGCCGCAAAAAACGCCTCGCCGGTTTCCTTCAACAGTACTAGGTCGGAGGATGTTTGAATGAACCCACTGGCCTGCACCTTTGCAGCGACTATAGGAGCGTGCGACGTCATTACGGCGAAAGACTGAACCGTGCGACTTGATAGCTCCTCATCAGAATACAACCCAATGAGTTCCTTGCTGCTGAACTTAACTGGTATCGTTGCTCGGAGCTGTTGGGCCAACATTGGAAATAGGTCGGTACTTATATCCTTCGGCATGGCCAGCGCGACGAAGACGTTTGGCGTTTGCTCAACCGTCAAAAACCAATTTTTTCCGCCATTGGCCGTCGTGGAAATCACTACTCGTACGTTTTCTAGATTGCCGGTTCGTCCGCGATAGCTTGTTTCGACGATTGATCCAGTGGACAGGTCGGAAGATTTATCGATCTCGGCAGACTTATTCGTCTCGGCAAAGACTGCGGCGCGCTGTGTGGTATCGCTCGTACCGTACGTGATTGGAGCGTTATCGTCAGGGGCTACAGGCCCCAAGACGAAATAGCGATTACAGTCGGTGTTGCCCGCTTCGAGTGGTGTGCCGATAATGTGCCGGAGCTCGGCCTTAGGCCATCTATAGCCAAGACCACGATTGTCCTTGTTTTTGATGTAGTGCCAAATCCAATTGCGACCGTCAAACGTATCAACATCTGTTGCCCACTCAAAGGCCACGCCATTCGTTACGTTGTTGATGATGGCCTTAGGAGCTGTTCGGTCATATTGCGAAATATCACAGTCAGCGGATGCCGACGAGCAGAGCAACAAGGTCCCGAGCAGAACGGTAGGACGAAACAAACGTGTTAATATCGTCATGCTCAAACTTCAGGTTTGGTCTGCAATGTTTGTTCTACCGCAAATTGATTGGTTTTGGAAGACACGTTTGGAGGTTAAGGCACCGAGGAGATCGCGGTCCTGTGGCACCAAAGGCGCCAAGACTGCAATTACCGCGCAAGCTGAGTTGTGCCCCGTTACCGTCGAATTGGGAGTGATCGAAAGCGCGTATAACCTCAAACTTAAGGATGGTCGGGTCGGGACATCATGGGGAGAGGAGTTCGGGTCTGAGAAAGATTTGATCGAAACTGCCCGAAAGAGGTTCACGAAGGCCGCCTGACGCCTCAGCAAAGAGCCCGAACATTCATTTCGGGCGTTTGCTGGTCCGCTGGTCGCTTTTCCTTTGATCTTTCGGGATCACGAACTTCAATGCGGACCAGACGTCGTCGATCGCACAGACCTTGATATCGACGAGCCCGAGCGGGAGTGCGGTATCGCGCACCACGACATCCGTCAGGTCGGTCGCGACGCCGGAAGACTTCTTCGGCCACGACACCCAGATCATGCCGTCCGGTTCGATGGCATCGCGGCAGACGCGCAGTTTGCCGGCCAGCCCCGCCGCCTGCTTCACGAACAGATGCACCATGTCGAGCGGCGGCTTGAGCCGCTTTGCGATTCTCACATCGGCCGGCAATGGGCCTACGATATCGCCATAGGCCGCCGGCGCGCCCTCGATAAAAATGCAAAAGCCCGGCTGGATGCCGAGCTTTTGGACGAGAGGTTTGCCGGAATAGCCGGCCATCGGCGCATAAGCGCTTTACGCCTGCGGCTGCGGCTCCAGGCCGGCATCCGGATCGGGGCGCGGGCGCGGCTTGCCGGCCGGCGGCACCGCCGAGGTGCGCGGGGTGGACGGCTCCAGCACCGACTCGCGGTTGGGCTTCTTGCCTTTGAGCAGGTCCTGAATCTCGTCGCCGGTCAGCGTCTCGAATTCAAGCAGGCCCTTGGCCAGCGCTTCAAGATCGGCGCGCTTCTCGGTGAGGATCCGCGTCGCTTCGTTGTAGCCCTGCTCGACAAAACGCCGGATCTCGCCGTCGATCTTCTGAACCGTCGCCTCCGACGCGTTCTGGGTCCGCGACACCGACATGCCGAGGAAGACCTCGTCCTGGTTTTCGCCGTAGGACACGGTGCCGAGTTCTTCGGAAAGACCCCACCGCGTCACCATCATCCGGGCCAGCCGGGTCGCCTGCTCGATATCCGACGAGGCGCCGGAGGTCACCTTTTCCTTGCCGAACACCAGTTCTTCGGCGACGCGGCCGCCCATCATGATGGCGAGGCGCGAGGTCATCTGCTCCAGCGACATCGAGAGCTTGTCGCGCTCGGGCAGTTGCATCACCATGCCGAGCGCACGGCCACGCGGAATGATGGTGGCCTTGTGGATCGGATCGGTCGCGATCACGTTCAGCCCGACGATGGCATGGCCGCCTTCATGATAGGCGGTCAGCATCTTCTCTTCCTCGGTCATGACCAGCGACTTGCGCTCGGCGCCCATCATCACCTTGTCCTTGGCCTCTTCGAATTCGGACTGCGTCACCATGCGCTTGTTGCGCCGCGCCGCGGTCAGGGCCGCCTCGTTGACAAGGTTCATCAGGTCGGCACCGGAGAAACCGGGCGTGCCGCGGGCGATGGTCTTGAGGTTGATATCCGGCGCCAGCGGCACCTTGCGGACATGAACCTTGAGGATCTGCTCGCGGCCGACGACGTCCGGGTTAGGCACCACCACCTGGCGGTCGAAACGGCCGGGCCGCAGCAGCGCGGGATCGAGCACGTCCGGCCGGTTGGTTGCCGCGATCAGGATCACGCCCTCATTGGCCTCGAAGCCGTCCATCTCGACCAGCAACTGGTTCAGCGTCTGCTCGCGCTCGTCATTGCCGCCGCCGAGACCGGCGCCGCGATGGCGACCGACCGCGTCGATTTCGTCGATGAAGATGATGCAGGGGGCATTCTTCTTGGCCTGCTCGAACATGTCGCGGACACGAGAGGCGCCGACGCCGACGAACATCTCGACGAAGTCCGAGCCCGATATCGTGAAGAACGGCACGTTGGCTTCGCCGGCCACCGCGCGCGCGATCAGCGTCTTGCCGGTGCCGGGAGGGCCGACCAGGAGCACGCCGCGCGGAATCCGTCCGCCGAGCCGCTGATATTTTCCGGGATCGCGCAGGAACTCGACGATTTCCTGCAGATCCTGCTTGGCTTCATCGACGCCGGCGACGTCCTCGAAGGTGACGCGGCCGTGCGCCTCGGTCAGCATCTTGGCGCGCGACTTGCCAAAGCCCATCGCCTTGCCGGCGCCGCCCTGCATCTGCCGCGACAGGAAGATCCACACCCCGATCAGCGCGATGAACGGCAACCACGAGACCAGGAGCGACACGAACCACGGCACGTTGTCGCCGGGCGGCTTGGCGGTGATGGTGACCTTGCCGTCATACAGGCGCTTGACCAGCGTCGGGTCGTTCGGCGCGTAGGTCTGGAAGCTGGAATTGTTGTTGAAGGTGCCGTGGATTTCCGGCCCCTGGATCACGACGTCGCGAACGTGGCCCTGATCGACCTCGGTCAGAAGTTGCGAGAACGAAATGTCCTGCGAGGAGGCATGCTGACCAGGATTCTGGAAGAGCGTGAACAAGGCCAACAACAGCAAGACAATAATGACCCAGAGGGCGAAATTGCGCAGATTGGCGTTCATCGATCTTCCTTCGTGGTCGCGCGGATCGCGGCCTTATGTCCTCGGGCAGGCACGAGGGAATCCCCCGTTCGACTGCCTACAATCTAGGTGCCGCCCCGGTCGCTGCCAAGGGAACCACGCAGGACTATTTAACGTATCTTAGCGCGATTCCCGCTCAAATAATGGCGCTGAAATGGGTGTTTTCCGGGGTGGTTAAGGCGCCGGAGCGGCCCGGGAAGCGGCATCCGTGCCGGATTGCCGTTTCAATCCACCCGACGGCGACGCGGCGGCGCCGGCTCGACACGGATCCGGCCGTCGATCAGGCTGACCAGCGCACCGGCAAGGGTTCGCTTCAACCTCGGCTGCCGCGCTGCGGCATTTTCCGCAACCAAGTCTTCCGCAGCCATGCCGTCCAATGCCGACAGCAAGGCCTCAACCTTGCCAAGTTCTGCCGGCCCCTCATGACCGAACCGCTCGATCGCGCGCAGCAACAGCCGCAGGCGAATCTCCTCCGGCATGCGGGCAAAAGCGCTGGCGTCAAAAGCCTGGACGCCAGCCCCGCAATCGCGGGCTTCGCGATCCCTCAGCGCAAGATAACGTTCGGCGCCATCGACCAGAACCTCCACCGCGGCGTTGGCGCGGGCCAGCCGCGACGCCAGCCGCGCCAGATTGCGGGCATCGCCGCCCTCGGCCGCCAGCGCCGGCATCACCGCGCGGATGCGAGGCCGGGTGAAATTCAGGTCGCGATTGGTCGGATCGTCGGCGAAGCCGATTCTGGCCTTCTTGAGGGTCGCCACGAGCTGCGATTTCGCAACATGCAGGAGCGGGCGCGCCAGCCATACGCCATCGCGTTCGGACTGCCGCGCCATCGCCGCCAGACCGGCAATGCCGCTGCCGCGCAGCATGCGCATCAGCAGCGTCTCGGCTTGATCGTCACGGGTGTGCGCGGTGAAGACATGCGTGGCTCCTTGGGCACGCGCGGCCTGCGCCAGCAGATGATATCGCGCTGCCCGCGCCGCGGCCGGCAATCCGGTTTTCGGCTTGGCGCCGGTCCATCGCATCGTGCGATGCGGCAGTTCGAGGCTGCGCGCCAGACGCTTGACGTCACGCGCCTCGGCCGCGGATTCCGCGCGCAAGCCATGATCGACGGTGACGGCGAACAGCCGCGGCCCGCGCGCCAGAGTGCGGCGCCAACGGACCGCAAGCCACATCAAGGCAAGGGAGTCGGGACCGCCGGAGACCGCCAGCACGATCGCAGGAACAGCCTTCCAGTCCGCGAACAGACGTTTCGCATCCTGTGCCGAGATCGCTGATTGGTCGTCGTCGGGCATGGCGTTCGGAGAAATGGCGTCCGGAAAAAACGGCTTTCATCTCGGATCGGGTCCGAGACCATGCTTTAACACTTAACCCGCTTCAGCACTTGACCCGCTTCTGCTCGCGGTCGACCGCCGCTTTGATGCTGCTCGAGGCGCGCGGATATTTCCGCGTCACCTCGCCAAGCGCAGCACAGGCGGCCTCCTTCTCCTTCAGCGCCGCCAGCGATTGTCCGAGCCGCAGCAAGGCGTCGGGGGCTTTCGCCGATTTGTCGAATTTGGTGGTTACCGCGAGAAAGGATTCGGCGGCGTCGCGATAGCGCTGGCGCTGGAAAAAGCTCTCGCCCAGCCAGTATTCCGAATCCGCCGTCAGGGGATCGCTCGGGTATTTTTGCGCGAAGTTGCGCATGGTCTCTTCCGCCAGCGCATAATCCTTGCGCTCGATGTAACCGATGCCGAGATCGAACTCGTCCTTCGGCGTCGCCGACGGCGGCAAAGTGGTCAGCGCGCCACCCGCGCCGGGCTGCGGCGGATTGGTATTTCCAAGATTGAGCGGCTCGCCGGGGTCACGTCCGCCAGGCGCACCGACCGGAGCCTCGGCCGGGATCGGGAGCTGGCCACCGCCGAGCGCGCGCGGCGCGCCAGGAGCATTCGGATTCTGGTTGGGGTCAAAGGCATCGCCGCGGCGTCGGCCTGGCGTCGGTGGCACGCCTTCCGGCTCCTGGGCGATCGGCGCCGCAACCTGCTGGCCATAACCCGGCTGGACCGAAGGCTGCCGGTAGGCCGGACCGGGCTGCGTCGGCGCCACCGTGGCGATGTTGGGCTGGCCGACGCCAGCCTGGCCGCCAGGTGCGACCTGCGCGCCACCCTGAAGCATTCTCAGACGCTCTTCGAGCTGCCGGTTGCGGTATTGCAGCTCCTCATTCTGGCCGGTCAGTTGCCGCAGCTGATTCTCGAGCTGTTGAATGCGCATCGCCGGATCTTCGTCATCGGATTGCGCCAGAACCTGTTGTGCCAGGGCCTGCTCTACCAAGGCTTGTTGCAGCAACGCCTGCGAACCAAGCGCCAGCACCGCCGACATTGCCGCGACGCGGGTAATTCTATGAAATCTGGATGACATTTTGGCCTGACGACGAAATCAGCGTGACATCGAAAGCGGAATACATTGAGAGACGGAGTACGCCAAAAATGTGACTGAGACAAATCAGTGCCCGAGCCGAGGTGCCAGGATAAAGGTGCCAAAACAAAGCCGGCGCCCGAAGGCGCCGGCGAAGGATTTTAGCTCTCAGGCGAAAGCTCTCAGGCGAACGATCAGGAACTGGCGTTCAGGACCGTGACGGCGCGGCGATTCTGCGACCAGCACGAGATGTCATTACAGACCGCGACCGGGCGTTCCTTGCCGTAGGAAATCGTCCGCATCCGGCCGGGATCGATGCCGCGCGAGGCGAGGAAGGTGCGAACCGATTGGGCACGCCGCGCACCCAGCGCGATGTTGTATTCGCGGGTGCCGCGCTCGTCCGCATGACCTTCGATGGTGAACGAGTAGCGGTTGTAGCTCTGCAGCCACTGCGCCTGTTTTTCCAGGGTCGCGATCGCCTGCGGCGACAGATCGGTCTGGTCGCTCTCGAAGAACACGCGGTCGCCGACATTGACCACGAAATCCTGCTGGCTGCCCGGGGTCGCGGAACTCGCCATCGCGCCTTCGGCGCCAAGGTTCTTGTTTGCACAGGCGCCCATCGACAGCGCCACCGCGAACACCGCGGCCAGTTTCAATCCCTGGAGGATACGCATCTGATGTTTCATTCGGGAGCCTCCACGCTCACGTTTTTCGACTGCTATCCGGTCTACAGGGCGAGGGTTAAGCGAACGTTCCGTCAACCTTGATGGGGTGTTGCCAGAGCGGATCAAATGCCGGCAAACGGCGAAAAGCAACCGTGATAGTTAATCAGTTGTAAATGTGGCGCGAGGGTGAAGGCAATGGGGATGCGTAGGCATCGTCCAGCGTTGACGCGCGCACTGTGTCCGGAAGGCCACAAAAGGCTGCGATATCGGCAAGAAAATACCGGCGATTTCAGCGCATCCGGGACGCGTAAAATCGCCACGCGACGTCCACCCGGACTAACCAACGAATCGTGCCATGTGGCCGGGCGACATCTCGATTCTGGCCTGCGTCAGGCGGCGGCGTCCGGCCTCGCGGCCTTGGGGGCCAATTCCAGTGCCGCGGCCGCGGCGCTACGCTCGCCCGGCCTGGCGGAAGCCAATTCCCCGAGAAGTCCCCGGAAGTAGCCGTAGGTGATCTGGGCGGTTTCAGCGTAGGGCGGCCGGGTCATCAGGATGCGATGCGCTTTCGCCAGGTTGAAGCAGGTAATGCCCGGATAGAGGTGATGTTCGAGGTGGTAATTGAGGCCCCATGGCGCGAGCAGGAACAATTGCCAGGACGGGGCGATCAGTGTCCGCGTCTCGTTCAGCACCCCTTCGTGCCGCACGCCGTAGTGTTCGGAAACCCTCTTGAGATAGCCTGCGGCGACGAAGACGGTGAGGAGCGGCACGAGCCAATAGAGCAGCAGATCCTTCCAGAAGCCGAAGGCGATCGAAGCGGCGAACAGGCCCACGAAGGCCGCCAGCCGCAGGCGTGCGGTCAGGACCGGGATCTGACGGGTCTCCGGATTGTTGTGAAAGCTGCCCAACAACTGCCTGGTCTTGAAGCCGACGAGGTGGAGCAGCATTTTCCGCAGGAACAGGTACTGAGGCATCGGGAATTCGTAGTCGTCGATCAGCAGATTGCGCGTCCAGTCCGGATCCTTGTGGCCGTTGAGTTCGCGATGGTGCGCGAAATGGCTGTTGCGGTAGCCCGCCATCGAGGCGGTGGTCGGAAAAGCGATCAGTTCGCCGACGAAGTCGTTGAGCGTCCGGTTCCGGAAAATGCGGTAGTGCGCGGCCTCGTGCATCAATCCGCCGAGTGAGAGAATGCGGGTGCCGACCACGACGATCGCGAGAAGATATGTCAGGGGATTGAACCAGGTGGCCTCGCTCAGTGCGACCGCCGCCGCCATCAGCAGGATTTCGACGCCGAACGCCAGCATCGCCTTGCCGCTGTCGATCTCCGAAAGGGAGCGGATCTCCTCCTTCGTGAGCAGCCGAGGGACTTCCCGCAGGCACACATCGCCCTGCTTTGCCGAAACAGCCATGACTTGCGGCTCAACCATTGGTCGAAACTCCTGGAACCGGCGGCCGGATGGGTCAGGAACTCGGAACGATCGAGGCGCGATCGAACGAGGTGATGACAGCGTCCGGGGATGAACGGCGCTCGGCGGACTGCTGAAACAGCATCCGGCGCTCGAAAGCACTTGAGCGCATGATGGGGAAACGGGCCACGACCTGTTCCCGAACCTTCCGGAAATCGGACGCCATCAATGCCACCCTTGCCAAGGCGTTCGGAAACGGGCGCGGTTCGGCGATGGTCTCGTTCAGAAAGACCCGGCGATAAAATCCCTGGTGCGCGGCGCGAACGAGCGCAAGCCCGGTATCGGCGTTGAAATATTCACACGCCAGGAATGACAGCCGCGCCGTCAGATAGGGAAGCTCCGGAAACCGCTGGGCCTTTTCGGGGTCTGCGACAAAACGAGCCGGATCGATGAAGACCTCGCCCTTGTCGAGGCGAGGGTGAAGGACATCGCCGAACAGTTCGGTTGTGTAGGACATTCGCCGTTCTGAGGTCAGAACGTGAAGACGGATCGAACTGCAGAGTTCTCCGTCGACATAGACCCCGAACGTCAACGCATCGGGCGCATCATCGTAACGATCGCTGTAGCGCTCAGACTCGGACGGCGGTATCAGTCCGCCCTGCCGATAGGCCTTGTAGCGTATTAAATAAAGCCGATCCTTGTCCTCAGGAGTTTCGATGCGTCGATAATCGACTCGATCAAACAGCGCCCCTCCCCGCACAAGGACGGAAGCGCGCGGTTCGGCTGCGGACTGCATCTGATACTCCTTCACTTCCAAACAACCTATGCGAGTGGGGGAAAAGATTAACAGTCCGTTAATAAAATTGCAAAGCTATCGACACGTTAAGGTTAAGTGGGAGGTCGGCACGGGTCTGGAACCTGGGAAATTTGATCGCCTCAGGCGATCGATCGCGACGGAACCACGAGCTCGGGCTCTTCCATGCGGCGGCCATGCGACGCGTTCAGCAGCTGGCGTACCCGCACCGCGGGAACCGGCCGGCTGAAAAGGTAGCCTTGCGCCTCGGTGACCGTGCCGTCAGCGCTGATAAGTTCCAGTTGCTCGTTGGTTTCGATGCCTTCGACCACGACCGACATGCCAAGATCGGCACTGAGCCGGGCCACGCCGCGCAACAGCGTCAGCGGACGATCGGTATCGATCCCTTCCAGGAATGAACGGTCGATCTTCACCTTCTGCAATGGGAAGTTGTGCAGGTAGCTCAGGCTGGAATAGCCGGTGCCGAAATCGTCCAGCGAAATCCGCACCCCAAGGCTTCGCAATTGAGACAACACGTCGTGGGTCACCTGCGTATTGCGCAGCAAGGACGATTCGGTGATCTCGATCTCGAGACGATGGGCGGGAAGCCCGGAGACTTCCAGCGCGTAACGAACCTCGCTCAGCACGTCGCGCTGGTGGAACTGCTGCGGCGAAAAATTGACCGCGACGTTGACGCCTTCAGGCCACTTCATGCACTCCATGCAGGCCTTGCGCAAAATCCACCGGCCGAGATCGACGATCAGCCCCATGTCCTCGGCGACCGGAATGATGTCGATCGGGGAAACCGTGCCGCGCACCGGATGGTTCCAGCGCAGCAGCGCTTCGCAGGTCGATATCCGCCCGGATTTGAGATTGATCAGCGGCTGGTAGAACAGTTCGAATTCCTCGTTGGCCAGCGCCTTGCGCAGGTCCAGTTCCAGAATTCGGCGTGACTCGACCGTTTGCGCCATCTCGTCACGGAAGAAGCAGAAGGTGCCTCGGCCATCCGCCTTGGCGCGATAGAGCGCCATGTCGGCGTTCTTGAGCAGCGTATCCGCGCTGACGCCTTGCGGCGAGGTCATCGCGATTCCGACGCTGGCGCCGATCTCGACCAGGTGATTATCGATTTTGTAGCGCTCGCTCAGATGCTCGACAATTCGCCGGGCGAGACCCGCGGCGTCCTCGCTCGATTTGATGTTCTGCTGGAACACCACGAATTCATCGCCGCCGAACCGCGCCACGAAATCCTCCGGGCGCAGCATTTCGCGCAACCGGTCGGCGACCGCGCACAACAGCTGATCGCCGCAGGGGTGACCCAGGGTGTCGTTGACCTGCTTGAACTGATCGAGGTCGACAAACAGCAATGCCGACAACTGGTCGGCATGATGCGGAACCGCCAACAGACGCTCGATCTCGTCGCGGAAATTGAGCCGGTTGGGCAGTGCCGTCAGTTCGTCGTAACGCGCCAAATGGGTAATTCTGGCTTCGGCGCTGCGCCGTTCGGTGATGTCTTCCAGCAGCACGACAGCGCCGCCGCCGGCCATCGGTTGAAATGTCCACGACAGCGACCGGACCGCGACCGGGTCGGGATCGGCGGTGATGACATCCTTGGCCTGCGAATTCTCGATTTCGGAGAGGATCATCTTTCCGCTCGCAGACGAGATCGATCCGGCAACGACACAGGCGGATATGATATCGGCGGCACTCGCGCCGCGATGCACGAGGTCGTCGGACAGGCTCATCATCTCGCCAAAGCGGTGATTCATCACCGCAAGACGCCCGTCGGGGCCAAACATGCACAGGCCGTGAGGCATGTTGTTCAAGGCGGTGTCGAACTGACCTGCAAGCGCCGCCTCGCGCTCGCGCGCCATCAGCGCCTGCATGAATATGCGGTGCAGATTGGCCGAAATCTGCATGACCGCCACGAGAAATGCGGCGCACACGACGGACATGGCCATGTAGTAGGGTGTGCCGCGTAACGCCAGCGCGATCACCGTTGAACCGAAGCAAAGCGAAGCCTGCAGCTGGAATAGCCACTGCCGTCCGTACGCCCTGCCCGCACCTCCCGCCACGATCCCGGTGGTTGCGGATAAAGCAATCATATGGGCCACGGCATCGTCGGTGACCAACAGAGTGGTCGAACACCAGATACCGACCGCAGCGGCCTGGATCATCGCCCCGATCTGATGGCGGTTCTTCCACCGCGCCGCTTCATCGGCCGTCAGGGTCGATCTACGCGCCTGGTACCGTTGCTGGTCGAATACGCGGAGGGCACCGGCGATGATGAGAAGCGCGACACACGCCCAGATCAGCGGCTCTTCCGTCTTCAGCGCGGTCAAGGTTGCCGCGATGGCTCCGAAGACGATAGACGTCAGCAGCGGAGCGCGGGTTTCGAACAGCGAATCGATCAACGCCGCGCGAAGGTACGGCGATATCTTCTGGTCGAATACTTCCCGCTGATTGGCAAGCTGCATTTTCGGGGCGCGCCGGGTCCACTTGTGGCTTGTAGTTCTAGCGCTCGCAGATGAAGTCTTTCTGAGGGAATATCGTTACCGGGACGTTGTCATCGGCTTGCCACGACCAAAATCCGCCCGTCGAATCAGCGGGCTAGGCAAGTTTTGCCGACGCCGGCGGCAGCAGCCGGCCGGGCGGGGCGCCGGTATCAGGACAGCAGGGGCGACCAGGCCGGGTCGGACGCAAATCCGGGGGTAGGAACCTTCTGTTCGCTGCGGCCGGAAATGTCCACGGTGAACAGTGAAGGGCCATCATTACCGCCGGGGTCACGGAAGAACATCAGGACACGGCCGTTCGGCGCAAACGTCGGTCCTTCGTTGTGGAATCCGGATGTAAGAATCCGCTCGCCGGAGCCGTCGGGCTTCATGATGCCGATCGAAAACTGACCGCCGCCTTGTTTGGTAAACGCGATGTAGTCGCCACGCGGCGACCAGACCGGGGTCGAATAGGTCCCGTCGCCGAAGGAGATGCGCTGGGCGGGTCCGCCGGTCGCCGGCATCACGTAAATCTGCGGCTTGCCGCCACGGTCGGATTCGAAGCACAGCCGGGCGCCGTCGGGTGAATAAGACGGCGAAGTATCGATCGCCGGCGTATCGGTCAGGCGCGTGGTGGATTTCGAACGCAGGTCCATCACGAACAGGTTCGAATTGCCGCCCTGCTGCAGGCTCATGATCACGCGCTGGCCGTCCGGCGAGAACCGCGGCGAGAACGACATGCCGGGGAAGTTGCCGACGATCTCGCGCTGTCCGGTCTCGATGTTGAACAGATAGACCCGCGGATCGCCCTGGCCGAATTCCATGTAGGTGATTTCCTGGGTCGACGGCGAGAAGCGCGGGGTCAGCACGAGATCGGTGCCGCGCGTCAGGTAGCGAACATTGGCGCCGTCCTGATCCATCAGCGCCAGGCGCTTGACACGCCGCTGCGCGGTCCCGGATTCGTCGACGAACACCACGCGGCTGTCGAAATAGCCTTTCTCGCCGGTCAGACGCTCGTAGATCTGGTCGGAAATAATGTGCGCGATCCGCCGCCAATATTCCGGCGACGTAAAGTATTGCTGGCCGGCAAGCTGCTGGCCGGTGGCGACATCCCACAGCCGAAACTCGGCCTTCAGACGGCCGTCGGGCTGACGGGTCATCCGGCCCGTCACAAGCGCCTGGGCGTTGATGGTCTTCCAGTTCTGGAATTGCGGAGCGGCGTCGATGTTGATTACTTTTTCGATAAAGGCCGCCTGATCGATCGGCGCGAACAGCCCGCTGCGCTTGAGATTGTTGGTAATGACCTGGGTCACGCCGGCGCCGACCTCGCCGTCCGAAGGCGTTCCCGCCACGAAATTGGGAATTGCGATCGGCAACGGCGCAGCCTCACCGCCGGTCACCGGAACCCTCGCCTGTCCGAACGCGCGATGGGCGCCGCTCAACATCAGGCCGCTCGATGCCAGCCCCGACAGGAGTTGCCGGCGGCCTATACGGAACGGCGCGTTGGCCGGCTTGTACTGCTGTGACATCTTTTTCTGCTCTCAGCTCACCGAGCTATAAGTCTCGACTATCGAAAACGGGATTAAAGAATTTCCACTCTTCGAAGAACGAATCAGGCAGCCGGTATGGCGCGCACTCAATGATCGCGCGCAACCCGCTTTCCTGGAACACGCGCTGATACGGACTGCCCGGCGCCGTCTGCGCAACCGGCATCGCTTCGAGCGTGCCGTCCTTCTTGAGCTTGATACTGAATTCGGCTTCGACCCGTTGCGCCTCGATGCCGCCGAACGGCTTCTTCCAGCAGCGAAGCACCTGCTCCTTGAACATCGAGCCCCAGGTCGCGGAATTGTCGGCGGCTTTACCGTGGGCCAGGCCCAGCGCTGCGTTGGAATTCAACGTTTCACCGGTCACCGCCTGCCGCGTCGGGTCACGCTTGTCGAGCAGCGCTGCGATCTTGGTCTGGTCGAAGGTCCGTTCCTTCGGCTTTTGCGGCTGCGGCGGTGGCGTCGCCGCCTGCACTTGCGGCTTCGGCGGCGGCTTCTTCTCTTCCTTCTTCAAGGCTTCCGCGATCGGATCGACCTTGGGCGGATCCGGCTTCTTCTCGATCGGCTTCGGCTCTTCCTTTGGCTTGCTTTCGGCGACCGGCTTCGGCGGATCGGGCTTTTTCTCGACCGGCTTTTCCACCGGCTTCGGCTGAGGCGGCGGCGAGGTATCGGTCACCACCGGCGGCTTCTCGCTGATCTTGCCGATGGCATTATCATCCACCGGCTTGGCTTCGGCGACCTTCTCCACCAGCGGCTTTGGATTTTCCTTCTTGCCGGATTTCATGCCGGCGGTGACCTTGGCGAGCTGATCGGCGGAAATGATATCGACCGGCAGGGATTCTTCCGGCATCGACTCGAAAGCCTTGGACGAAAACGACACCAGTCCCCACCCGATCACGAGAACGTGCAGGGCCACAGACGCAACAAGTGTCTTGTCGACCTTCACTCCCTAGTTCCCCTGCTCCACTTCGGTGACGAGCGCCAGCCGCTTGAACCCGGCGCCGGACAATTGTCCCATCACCCTGGCCACGGTTCCGTAGTCCGCCTTCTTGTCCGCGCGCATGAATATACGCTCGTCCAGCCCGCCACGCGCGTCAGTAATCGCCTTTAATTTCGGCACCAGTTCGTTCATCGCGACTTCCGTGTCGTTGATGAAGACCTTGCCGTTGACGTCGACCGAAAGCTGCAGCGGCGTCTTGTCCTGCTCCAGGCTCTTGGCCTGGGTCTGCGGCAGATCGAGCGGCACGCCCACCGTCAACAGCGGCGCCGAGACCATAAAGATGATCAGCAACACCAGCATTACGTCCACCATGGGCGTGACGTTGATCTCCGCCATCACGGCACGACGCCGGCCGCGGCGTCCGCCGCCGCCGGACGAACCTGCCATGTTCATCGCCATGATCTGGTACTCACAATATACCGCTCCTCACGCCGTTTGTCCGGGGCATGATCTGGTCCGAAAACCGGTTCCCACTCTTCGGGATCATGCCGTCTGTCTGGGGCATGATCTTGTCCGAAAACCGGTTTCCACTTTTCGGGATCATGCCCGCTCATCGATCTGGCGCGACAGGATCGCAGAAAATTCATCGGCGAAACCTTCCAGCCGCTGGGCCTGCCGGTTCACCTCGGAGGTGAATTTATTGTAGAAAATAGTCGCCGGAATGGCGGCGATAAGGCCGATTGCGGTCGCAAACAGCGCTTCGGCGATGCCGGGGGCCACCACCGCCAGCGAGGTGTTCTTCGAGGCGGCGATCGACTGGAAGCTCGACATGATCCCCCAGACGGTGCCGAACAGGCCGACGAACGGGCCCGCCGAGCCGACCGTCGCCAGCACCAGCAGCCGGCGTTCCAGCCGCTCGATCTCGCGGGCGATCGAGACGTTCATTACCTTCTCGATCCGCATCTGAAGCCCGGCGAACGACCGCGCCTGGCTTTCGAACGACCGTTTCCATTCGCGCATGGCGGCGACGAAACACGCCGCCATCGATTGCGTCGGCTTGGCCGACAGTGCGCGATAAAGTTCCTCGATCGACTGCCCGGACCAGAATGCCTGCTCGAAACGATCCATGGCGCGCTTGGTGCGGGCATACAGGATGATCTTGTCGATCGCGATCGCCCAGACCCAGACCGAGCACGCCAGCAGCCCCAGCATGACGACCTTGACGATCCATGCAGCCTGCAGAAACAGGGCGATCAGCGATACGTCGCCGGACGCGATTGGCAAGGCTGACTGAGCCACGTCGGCCGCATTCATGAGCGGTATCCTCTCAACGCAAGTGTCCCATATCGTCCGGTAGCAAATGGCCGCCGGTTCAATAGCCGCGCACCCGGCGCAGCAAGCGCCAGCGCGAGAGCCTTGTTTTGTGTCGCATGGGAGGCCCGTCCGAAGCCGAGGCCTGCATCCGCTGCCAACGTGTCAAAACGAGGGCTATCAGCACATCGTTACGCCCCTAACCAGACGCTAATCATGGTTAAGGCGAGGTTACCGGCGTGGATTTCGGTCTCGGTGGGCAAGCAGTATCTAGATACCGGAATGGCTTTGCGGGGTCTCGGGGCAGGCTGTGCAAAAACGTTCAATTGAGGGTGGCACGATCCATTAAGCTCAACGTCCGCTCCGAGGTCAGATGCCAGCCGTGCGTCGGACCCGCAGCGGCCCCCCTATGCCAAGCCAATTACCATTGCCGCGACCGATGCAAGAGAGAGCCCTGCTCGAATGAGATTGGCCCGACGAAGCTTACGGCGCTCCTTTTCGAGCGCTGCCGCATCCGTTGCGTCAATTTCGGGTCTCGCTTTATACGCGGGAAACTTTCTGCCAGTAACGCGCGAATAAATCGGCAGGGTCATCTGCTTTGAAATGGATGAGGTGATAACCCAGAGAATCAGCCCGACTGAGAACCACCGATTATTGAATCCGTAGAAATACCAGTACGGAAACATGCCCACGAAGGTGACCGTACTCGCCAAGATCGCGACTGGTGACCTGATCGCGTGAGCCGTCAAGCTCGTGAGGAACCGCTTGAACTCAGCAGCCTCCATGTCGTCCATGGTATTTTGAACGACGTCCGCAACGAACAAAATAAATCCGGCGGCCAGTGCGGCGGGGAACAGCAGCAACACCTCGGCAAATTCTTGAGTCACGCCTGATCCTCCGGCCTGGATTTTTCCGTTGTCGGCGATCCGGGGCGATGCAAACCGTTAATGATTGCAGACACGAGGCAGGGAAGCATGGGTCATCTCCCGGCTTGGCCTTTGTCGTGATAAACTGTATATTCGGTAAATGCCGAATTTGTCAAACGAACAACTCGACGGTCCGAAGCTGCAGTTCATCGAGGGCGTGGCGGGTCTGCTGCTGCCTTGGGGCGTGCCACCTGTGGCCGCGCGCCTCTACGGCTATCTGCTGCTAAGCGACCAGCCGGCGAGCCTCGACGAGATCACCGCGGGCCTCGGCGTCAGCAAGAGCACGGCGAGCGTGGCCGCCCGGCTATTGGAACGCTACACGCTCGCCCGCCGGCATCGCGAGCCGGGAACCAAACGGGCGCTCTATGCGGTGGCGGACAACTACGAGGCCATGATCGGGCAGCAGAACCGTCTACTCGACGCGTTGGCCGACCAGATGGACGCAGGCTTTGACGTCGTCGGATCTAATGAGGCCGGCGTACGGCTGAAGCAGATGGCGGAATTCTATCGAGTGATGCGTAGCGCGATGGACGACGCTCTGAGCCGCTGGAAACAGATGAAGCGACCCCCAAATGCCCTACGATGAAGCCTTGGACACGATCCGCTGCCCAGCAGGTGAGACTCTCAGGCGGTCGGGCGGCCTGATTCCGCCGGCGCGCTCGCGCGTCGAGGCGATGCTTTGCAGGAGTTGGCGGACGGATTTTGGCACGGCCTTGGGGGTAACCGCCCCCGAGGTCAGGCTGGGACCGGCTCGGGGCAATTGATCAGGCGCGCGGGAACGCCGACGGCTGTACAACCGCCCGGCACGTCCCGCGTCACGACCGATCCCGCGCCGATCTTGGCAAAGTCTCCGATGCTGATGTCGCCGATAATCGTTGCTCCTGTACTGAGCAAGACGCCTCTGCCGATCCTGGGCGCGCGGTCCGGGGTTTCGACGTTCCGCCCGATGGTGACGTTCTGCAGGATGGTCACCTCGTCGCCGATGGTCACGAAAGATCCGATCACGACGCCGGTGGCATGATCCAGGAACACCGCCGTCCCGATCGACGCGGATGGGTGGATGCTCACCTGAAGGGAATCCGACGACTCGCTTTGCAACAGCAATGCGAGGTCGCGGCGATTCCGTTGCCAGAGCCAGTTCGACACGCGCCAAGCCTGCAACGCCACGTACCCCTTGAAATTGATCAGCGCCGGCAAAAATGCCGTCGACGCCGGGTCATGAAGAACGATTCCCGCGAGATCGCGTCGCGCGGCCTCAACGAGGTCGGGCGATGCCGCAAACGCTTCGTTGGCGGCGCGCGCAAATTGATGCCGATCATTGGCGTTTTTACCGAGCCGCTGTCCGATCTGATAGGCCACCGCAGCGCCGAGGTCGGAGTGATCGAGAATCGAAGCCGCCAGGGAACGGCCGAATATCGGGTCGTTGGCCAAGGCCGTTTCAGCCTCGCGCCGGATCGAGCGCCACAGCGCTGCGCTGGGTGAATTTCCGTCCGCGACCATGCCGATCCGCCCATCCAGCACCCTGAATCGTGCCGGCGCTTTGCCAAATATACGACCGTCTCAGAACCGTGCCAGTCCTGCGCCTCAGGCGCAAATGCCGGCACAAAAGCAAACCGCCCACCTGCGGAGCAGATGGGCGGTAGTGTCGCCGTCAGGTTTGATGGGGGGCACTACGCCTGAGGCGTCAGCCTTGAAGATTTGCCTGGATTTAACCCTGCGGCTGGCCGTCGGTGGGCGAGGCCGGACGCGGGCGATGCTGCGCCATGAACTGGTCGAACTCTTCCTTGTCCTTGGCGTGGCGCAGCCGATCGAGGAAATCCTTGAATTCGGTCTGCTCCTCTTCGAGGCGCTTCAGCGTTTCGACGCGATATTCGTCGAACGCGCGGTTGCCGCTCGAGGGCGGACCGAAGCCGCCGAAGTTGAAGCCTCGGCGCTCCATATGGTTGCGCATCCGCTCCATCTTGTACTGCATCCGCTCCATCTTGTTCTGCCAGCGATCCTGATGACTCCAGCAACCCATTTTCGTGCTCCTGAGTGTGAAAAAGAGGAAGGCAAGTCCGACCGGCCACCAGAACAGGAAGCCAAGAATGGTCGCGATGACCATGCCGGGGTGAATGCGCATTTGCGGGCGGTAGGGCTCGTCGACTGGGCCGCGCCATCGATGGACATCTGCGGTGTAGGCCATTTCCCTCTCCATGACGGCATCACGCCGTTGTGAATGTAAATAACATTTACATACCTAAACCATACCGGATTTTTGTCAAGCCGGACGCAGGGGGAGTCCTGAATTTATTTTGGGCTACCCCAGGGCCCGGCCGGCTTGGGATCCGGCTGGTCTTTCGATCCGGACGGCCTGCGGTCAGCCGGGAAGCCGAGGCCGCGCAGGTAAATCAGCACTTCCGCTTCCAGGAGATCCTCCGCCGACATCGGCAGCTTGCGCCGTGCCGCGTCGCCGCGCGCAAACAGCGACGCCACGCCATGCGACATCGACCAGATGTGCAGCGCCATCATCAACGCCGGTGGCCTCGGCGTGCCGGGCGGCGCCAGCGCGGCAAGCCGCTCCGCCGCGGCGCGGATGATGCCGAAAGCGCGCTCGCTCGCCGCCAGCAATGCCGGATTAACGTCGACAGGAAGCCCTGATTCGAACATCGCCGAATAGAACGCCGGCTCCTGTCGCGCAAAGGCAAGATAGGCCTTGCCGACCCGTTCGAACGCCGTGACCGTGTCCGGACGCCCGTCGTCCCAGGCCGCGGTCAAGACCGCTTCGAACTGCTCAAAACCGCGCTGCGCGATGCTGGAAAGCAACTCCTCGCGGTCGCGAAAATGCCGGTAGGGTGCCGCCGGGCTGACACCGGCCAGGCGCGCGGCGTCGGCGAAGGTGAAACCGGCAGGACCCTTCTCCGCAATCAGGCGGAGCGCCGCCTCGAGCAGCGCCTCCTTCAGATTGCCGTGGTGGTAGCCGCGCTCGGCGCGGCGCTCTTCCTTGCGCCAGCTCATGTGAAAGGCTTTTACATGAGCCGGTGCAAAAGGTCACTATGCCCTAGCGTGTTGATTTGGCCTGCAGTTCGCTAAATCCGGCAGCCGCCGCCTGAATGTCGGCCGGAAAATCCGACATTTCCTGCACCTGGCGGATCTCGATGATCTCGTTATCGGATGCGGGGCAGCGCTTCGCCCAGGCGATGGCCTCGTCCCGCGACTTCACGTCGATCATCCAGTAGCCGCCGAGCACTTCCTTGGCCTCGGTGAAAGGACCGTCCGTCACCATGGGCTTGCCGCCGGCGAACGAAACCCGCGCGCCTATCGACGGCGGGTGCAACCCGTCGAGCGTGATCAGCACGCCGGCCTCTTTCAAGGCCTTGTTGTATTTCATCATCGCGGCGACCGCGTCCGCTGGCGGCGTGGTGCCGGCAGGCGCCGTCTCGTACCCTGATGGAATCATCAGCATCATGAATCGCATGGCGGTGTGTCCCTGATCGGTGGTTCGGGTTATGTCCTGGCGCCCTCGGCGCGCAGGCGCACCTCCTGCTCGCGCAGTTCGGGCGTGAGTGCTTCGCCGAAATCTTCCGGCGAAAAGACTTGCCGGATTTCGATCTCGGCACCGCCATCGAATGGCGCGCGCTTCATCCAATCGATTGCCTCATCCAGCGACTTCGTCTCGATCAGCCAGAATCCCGACACCAGATCGCCGGTCAGGCTGAACGGACCGCGGCTCACGCTGCGCGCCTTGCCGGCATATCCAACGCGTGCGCCTTTCGAACTCGGGTGCAGGCCTTCGCCGGCCAGCATGACGCCGGCCTTCACCATCTCCTCGTTGAATTTTCCCATGGCGGTCAGTAATTCCGTGCTCGGCATCACGCCGGCTTCGCTGTTGCTGTCGGCCTTCACAATCACCATAAATCGCATCGTCATGCTCCGCTTGGCATTTCATTTCGAGCCGATGGGGGTTCCAGCCATCCAAACCCCGGCTCCGTAGATATGACGAACGGGGATTTTCGGTACCGACATCAAAAGCAGAATTATTTCGGAACCCAAATCACGTCTCGTCCCGTTCTCGTACAGGGCGATCAGCGCCTTCCAGCAAAGGGGCATCGCGAAGAAGCAAAGGTGAAGGCATCGCACTTCCGTGCTAGGGACGGCGCATTCGATCCGGCTTGCAATCCGGCTTGCCGAGACCTCTTACCGATGGATTGCCCATGACGCCCGCTCCGCAAAAGGTCGCGCTGGTAACCGGCGCCGCGCGCGGCATCGGGTTTGCGGTCGCACGGCGCTTTCTCGCCGAGGACTGGCGGGTGGCGCTGCTCGATATCGAGCGCGAATTGCTCGACGGCGCGGTGGCTGCGCTGGCTAATCCTGACGCGACGCTGGCGCTGCATTGCGACGTCTCCGACGCCGCCGCGGTCGCAGCAGCAATCGCCAGCGTGGACCGCCGCTTCGGCCGCCTCGATGCGTTGGTCAACAATGCGGGGATCGCGGTGTTCGCGCCGCTGCTGGAAACTTCGGATGAGGACTGGAGCCGGGTGCTGGCGGTCAATCTGACGGGACCGTTCCTGTGCACCAAGGCGGCAGCGCCCCTGATGCGCGAACATGGCGGCGGCGCGGTGGTCAACATCACTTCCATTTCGGCGGTCCGCGCCTCGACGCTGCGTTCCGCCTACGGCACCAGTAAAGCCGGGCTCGCGCATCTCACCAAGCAGTTGGCCGTCGAACTCGCGTCGCTCGGCATTCGCGTCAACGGCGTTGCGCCCGGCCCGGTCGAAACCGCGATGGCGAAAGCGGTTCATACGCCGGAAATCCGCGCCGATTATCACGACGCCATCCCGCTCAACCGCTATGGCCTCGAAGAAGAACTGGCGGAGGCCGTGTTTTTCCTGTGCTGTGACCGCTCGAGTTACATCACAGGGCAGATTCTTGCCGTCGACGGCGGCTTCGATGCGGCCGGCATCGGATTGCCGACCTTGCGCGGCGAGCGGCGCAACGGCTGACGCCTTTTCCCATCCACAGCCCATGGTGCTTTTGTTTGAATCCTTCGCTGGCGCAGCATGACCTTTCGGCTTAAACTCTTAAGTTGTAACGCGCGGCGATGGTCCGGCGTCGTGCATGGCGTGAAATTGAACACCGGATCGGGGGAGTGTCACGTTATGTCGGGAATGCTCATCAATCTGATCATCCAGGTTATCAGCGGCGCCGTCGGTGGAAATGTTGCGGCCGGCGCCGCCAAGAATGTCGATCTCGGTACGCTTGGAAATACCATCGCGGGCGCCATCGGCGGCGGCGCCGGCGGACAAATCCTTGGCATGTTGATTCCGCTGCTTTCCAATACCGCCGCGACGCCGGATATCGGCAGCATCGTCGGTCAGGTTGCCGGCGGTGGCGTTGCCGGTGCCGTGCTGACGGCGATCGTCGGCGCCATCAAGAACAGAACGGCGGCTTGACCGGTCTGAAACCATGAGCGGAGCGGGGCACTGATGCGTGCCCCGCCGGAAGAGCTGACTATCGTGAATGCGAAGGCGAACTTTCTCGCAGCAATGTTGTGCGGTCTTGTGTTGCTACCGGCGCAGGCCGAGGTTCGCATCCTCGCCAGCCCGGGCGGACAGGTGGGGCCGTTCCTCGATATGTTCGAGGAAGTGCGTGCCTCGGGCGAACGCGTCGTGATCGACGGGCCGTGCCTGTCGGCCTGCACGCTGGTGCTGAGCGTGGTCCCGAGCGACCGCATCTGCGTGACGCGCCGGGCGGTATTGGGATTTCATGCCGCGCGATCAATCGACCGGCGCGGCCGGACCTACTCCGAGCCGCAAGCTTCCGAACTGGTGCTGGAGGCCTATCCTACCGCGGTGAGGGGATGGATTCGCCGCCGCGGCGGATTGACCTCGCACCTCTTGCTGCTGCGCGGGCGCGAACTCGCGGCCATCTACCCGCCATGCCGATAGAGCGTGATGACTTTTCTTCGAATCGTCATCTCGCTCGATGTTTTTGATGCGCTTTCGCGCGAACCACGCACCGGATCGATCATTGCTCCATCGGGCAATTGATCATCCAGGGAATGCCGAACTGATCAACGCACATGCCGAACCCCGCGGCCCAGAACGTCTTGGCGAACGGCATGTTGACGGTGCCGCCCTCGGACAGAGCCTTGAAGCGGCGTTCCCCCTCGGCGGGATCATCGACCGTTAGCGAGACCGAAAAACCCTGCGGCGCCTGGAAGTGACCGGGAGGCGCGTCGGACGCCATCAGCGTCTCGCCGTCGATCAACATCTTGGCGTGCATGATCTTCTTCTTCCACTCCGGCGGAACCGGCATCGACTCCGGCGCCTGTTCATGCGTCATCATGGCTTCGATCTCGCCGCCAAGCACCTTGGCGTAGAACTTGAACGCCGCCTCGCAATTGCCGTTGTAATAGAGATAGGGATTGACCTGCATCGCTTGCTCCTTGGGTTGTAGATTTCGAAGTGTCGGCTAGCTTTCGGTGAGTTTTTTCAGATTGGCGAGACCGGCCTCAAAATCCTTGCCGATCATGCGGTCAATGTTCATGAACACCTGCATCAGCCTGGATATGAAGGGCGCCGGGCCATGCATTACCCATGTAACATCGGTAGCATCGCCCTGCGGCAGTATTGTGAACTCGGCGGTATTGTGGCCTTCGAACGGCTTGAAGAAATCCAGTTTGATGACGATTTTCGCCGGCGCCGAGGTTTCGAGAATTTCCATGCGGCCGGAGCCGACATTGCTGTTGCCGTCCCAGCCATAGACCGCGCCCCTGCCGCTCGCCGCACCACTGTAGCTGCGCTTCATCGCCGGATCCCGCGTTTCATACGGCGACCAGGCTCCCCACTGATGAAAGTCGTTGATCAGCGGGAAGATTTTCTCCGGCGCAGCCTTGACCGAGGTCGCGCGCCGGACGCTGAAAGTATCCGGCTTGGTCGTGGCGAGGATCAGTACGATCGCGACGGCGATGGCAAGCACAATGGCGATGATGGCAATGATCTCGAACATGGTCGGCTCCGTATCTGTAAACCTCAGCAAGGGCAAATCGACAAGGCAGGTCACCGCCGCAGCGGCAGCAGCGTCCGCAAGTTTCGGTCCCGCAACCAGAGCCCGCCCCACACCATCAGTCCGAGGTAGAACCCGAACAGGATGTGGCTGAACAGCGGACTGCCGATCCGTAAGTGCGACGCCATCGCACCGCCGAGATAACCGGTCAGCAGGATCGCTCCGAGGATCGAGGTCGGCGGGATCGCATAGAGGATGGTGCAGGCCAGCGTGATGAACCCGAGGCTTCGCGCCAGGGTTTCGCTCGAACCATAGCCGATCCTGTCCATCGTTTCGGTAACGACCGGCCATGGCACCAGCTTGATGGCGCCGTCGAACAGCATGAACAGAATGACGAGACCGCTCAGAACGCGGCCGGTCCAGAGCGCGGGCTTCGAGACCGGCGTGGTCTCGGCGATCGTCGACATGGCTTGCTCCCGTGGAGAGTGGATGCATGCCTTAAAGACGAACGAGGCGGACGCGATCCGACAGAGAGCGTGAAAAAATTTCGGAAAGAAAGTTCACTTCCCGGCCTTCGCCCCGCGCGGCTGGCTGTCGCGCATCAGCCGGTCGAGATGCATCCGGATATGGGCGGCTTCCGCCGAGGTGTTGGCGAGCGCGATGGCGCGGTCGAACGCCACCCGGGCCTCGTCATTGCGGCCGAGTTGCATCAGGAACGCGCCGCGCACGCCGAAAAAATGAAAATAATTCGAAAGCCGCTCACCCAGCGGCTCGATCATTTCGAGTGCTGCCGCGGGTCCGCGCACCTTGGACACCGCCACGGCGCGGTTGAGCGTCACCACCGGCGACGGCTGCATGATCTCCAGCGCGCCATAAAGCAGATCGATCTGGGTCCAGTCGGTGTCTTCGGGCTTCGCGGCGCGGGCATGCAACGCGGCGATCGCGGCCTGAACCTGATAGGGCCCGCTGCGGCGATGCCGCATCGCCTTGTCGATCAGCGCCAGCCCTTCGGCGATCATCTTCTGATTCCACAACGTGCGATCCTGATCGTCGAGCAGCACCAGCGCGCCGGCGGCATCGAAGCGCGCGGCCGCGCGGGCATGCTGCAACAAGAGCAGCGCCGTCAGGCCCATGATCTCGGGCTCGCTCTGGAACAGCCGCAACAACAGCCGCGCCAGGCGGATCGCCTCTTCGCATAGCGGCGCGCGGATCGCGGCGGTATCGCCGCCGGCGGAATAGCCCTCGTTGAAAATCAGATAGACCATCGCGGCCACCGCGGAGAGCCGCTCGGTGCGCTCCACCGCTCCCGGGGTCTCGAACGGCACATCGGCATTCGCGACCCGCGCCTTGGCGCGGGTGATGCGCTGCTCCATCGCCGCTTCGCCGACCAGGAACGCGCGCGCGATCTGCTTTACGGTCAGACCCGAGACGATGCGCAGCGCCAACGCGATTTGCTGGGTCGCCGGCAGATCGGGATGGCAGCAGATGAACAACAGCCGGAGAATATCGTCGCGATAATGCGAGCCGTCGAGCCGTTCGGCCAGCGCCTCTTCGGCATCGTCGAGATCGGAGATCGCCTCATCCTCCGGCAGCGGCTGCTGCTTGCGGCTGCGTCGGATGTCATCGATCGCAACATTGCGCCCGACCATGATCAGCCAGGCCGCCGCATCGCGCGGCGGGCCGTTCTGCGGCCAGCTTTTCAGCGCGCGCAGGCAGGCGTTCTGGAATGCTTCCTCGGCGGTGTCGAGGTTGCGGAAATAGCGTAGCAGCGCGCCGACCGCCTGGGGACGCGCCGACGTCAGCGCGGCATCGATCCAGGCGGTGTCGGTCACGCCAGAACGCTCCCCGGATTGAGCACGCCGACGGGGCGGATTTCATAGGCGCCGCCGGGATTGGCCGCGCCAAGATCGCGGGCGACGTCGAGCGCCTCGTCGAGGTTCTTGCAGTCGACGACATAGAAGCCGAGCAATTGTTCCTTGGTCTCGGCATAGGGGCCGTCGATCACGATCGGCGGATCGTCCTTGCGCAGCGTGGTCGCCGATGTCGTCGGCAGCAGACGGGCGACCGGCCCAAGCCGGCCCTGTTTGGTCAATTTGTCCTGAACGACGGCAAGCTTCTTCATGACAGCCGCGTCCTGTTCCCGGGTCCAGGAACCGACGGTATCTTCATCGTGATAGCAAAGGATGGCGTAGAGCATGCGGATCAGTTCCCGTTTGTGACAAGGACGATCCATTATGCCCGGCGCCGACAGGGTTTTTCGAAATATTTTGCGCGGCAAGGGTCACCCGGTAAGGTTCCCCGATGCCCGCATGGATAAAGCGAAAAATCCGATGAATAAAGCCGCGCTCGCATTGCTGATCCATGGCGGGACCGAAAACTGGTCGCCGGAGCGCTGGAAAGGCCGGTTCGACGAGGTCTGCCGCGACCGCCGGGTGTTGCTGATGCCCGATGTGGCGTTCGATCCCGCCGAGGTCCACTACGCCGCGGTCTGGAAGCCGCGCCCCGGCGAACTCGCGGCCTTTCCGAACCTGCGCGTGATCTTCAATCTGGGCGCCGGCG
Source organism: uncultured Pseudomonadota bacterium (assembly GCA_963819325.1). GTDB lineage: Bacteria > Pseudomonadota > Alphaproteobacteria > Rhizobiales > Xanthobacteraceae > Bradyrhizobium. The sequence continues at coordinate 475,081 of CAWFVT010000029.1, read as the reverse complement.
TCGACGCGCTGATGGCGGATTCCAGCCTGCCCAAGGTGCCGCTGGTTCGCGTCGCGGTCGGCGATCTCACGGGTCGCATGACCGAATATGTCGTGCTTCATGTGTTGATGCATCATCGGCAGGAGCTTTATCTGCGCGAAAGCCAGCGCGAACAGCGCTGGGCGCCGAGATTTCAATGGCCGGCCAGCGCGATTTCCGTCGGCATCATGGGCCTCGGCACGCTGGGATCGCGTGCTGCCGAGGCGCTGCGGCAACTAGGCTTTCGCGTCAGCGGCTGGAGCAGAAGCCCCAGACAGATCGACGGCATCGCATGCTTTCACGGCCAGTCGCAACTGCAGCCGTTTTTGCAAGCCACCGATATTCTGGTCTGTCTGTTGCCGCTCACGCCGGATACGCGTCACATCTTGAATCGTGAATTGTTTGCGCAGCTCCATCGCAGCAGTCCGTTGGGGGCGCCTGTCCTGATCAATGCCGGCCGTGGCGGGCTGCAGAACGAAGCCGATATCCTGCAATGCCTGGAGGACGGCACGCTCGGCGCCGCCTCGCTCGATGTCTACGCGACGGAGCCGCTGCCGGCCGACAGTCCGTTCTGGTCGCATCCAAAAGTCGTGTTGACGCCTCACAACGCCGCCGACACCGATCCCGACGAGATCTCAAAATATGTCGCGCGTCAGATCGCGTGCTTCGAAGCCGGCGGCGCGCTGCAAAACGTCGTCGATCCCGCGCGCGGGTATTAAGGCTTCGACGGCGCCATCACGGAAGCGTCGCCCTGCTTTCGCGGGCGAGTCGCAAATGGTAGCGACGAATTACGTTGACCGTCGCAAGACGGTGACGTGGGTCGCGTTCGGGCCGGCAACGCTCTCGGCACAACCAAAGCCGAGGGCCGGCAGGTCGAGCCCCGCGAAGAGGTTCTCGCCCGCCCCCAGAAGGACTGGGGAGACTGCCAAATGGAGTTCGTCAAGCAGCCCTGCCCGCAGATATTGCCTGACGACGGAGACGCCACCGCCGATGCGGACATCCTTGCCGCCGGCAGCTTCTGTCGCCCGCTCCAGCGCCGGCTCGATGCCATCGGTCACGAAGTGAAAGACGGTGCCGCCCTCCATCTCGATGGGAGGGCGCGGATGATGCGTCAGGACAAACACCGGCACGTGGTAGGGTGGGTTGTTTCCCCACCAGCCCTTCCAGGAATGGTCGGGCCACTGGCCGCGTAACGGGCCGAACATGTTTCGCCCCATGATCCATGCGCCGATGTTTTCCATCGACCTTCGGGCGAAGTGATCGTCAGTATCGGTCACTCCCCCTTCCTGGCCGATCAATTCATGAAACATCCGAGTCTTAAGCAGCCACCCGGTCAGAGCCCTGCCGCCAACACCAAATGGCTGTTGAAGATCCTGATTTGGACCCGCCCCGAAGCCGTCAAGCGATACCGAGAACGCGGAAGCCTTTACTTTTGCCATATGCCTTTTTCCTCGTGAACCACATCCGAGGACGAACGGAGAAGCGATGCGCCGACAAATCGTGCTGGAAATATTTCTTGGCCGGGCGGCCGTCATGGCGACGGATTATTTCGCGCCCAACATCACCTCAATCGCACCTTTCACAATCGCCTCCAGCTGCTTGCGCGGCACCTGGGCCCGCGCCCGGATCGCGATGGTGTGGATGGTCGCCGAGGCGAGTTGCGCAAGCACTTGCGGATCGGCGCTTTCAGGCAGTTCGCCGTTCTCTTTGGCGTGGCGGAAGCAGGCCGCGAACGCCCTGTCGAGTTCGAAAAAACCTTCCAGCACCAGCTTGCGAATATCCGGATCGGCCACCGCTTCGGAAGCAGCCGTCATCACCGTGAAGCAACCGCGTGGTCCGGCCTCGCCGGAGAGGTAAATGTCGAGCGCCATGGCGTAGATGCGCTCCAGCCGTTCGCGGATCGGCAACTGGTCCCTGAAAATGTCGATCATCGCGGCGCGGGCATCGGCGCGATAGCGCTGATAGCTCTTGATGTAGAGTTCGCGCTTGTCGCCGAACGCGCCGTAGAGACTGGGCCGGTTCATGCCGGTGGCAGCGCTGAGATCGTCGAGCGAGGTCGCGGCAAAACCATCCTTTCGGAACAGATCGAGCGCCTTGCCGAGCGCAATCTCGGGCTGATAGGCGCGCGGACGACCGCGGCGTTTCGGCTCGATTGCATCGGGCTTCGCCGGTGGCGGTTTTTGTCTTTTTTGTACCATATCGCAAAAAATTCCTTGACCCGATCTATATTATGCGGAACAGTATAAAAATCAACCGGGCTCGTGAATTGAGCCAAAACCGCCAAGGAGGCACCCATGGATCTGTATTTCTCGCCGCTGGCCTGCTCGCTGGCGACCCGCATTGCGCTGTATGAGGCCGGCGCCGAGGCGCGATATCTTGAGGTCGATCCCAAGACCAAGATCGTGCAGAACGACGGTTCGGATTTTTATCAGGTGAACCCGCTCGGGCTGGTGCCAACGCTGCGCACCGATGAAGGGCTGGTACTCACCGAGAACGCGGCGATCCTCCAGTACGTCGCGGACCGTTTTCCGCAAGCCGGCATTGCCACCGGGCCCGGCATGGATCGCAGCCGGCTGCATCAATGGCTTTGTTTTATCGGCACCGAACTGCACAAGGGATTGTTCGTGCCTATGCTGGACAGGAAGGCGCCGCCCGAGATGAAGACCTACATCCTCGGCAAGGGCCTCTCGCGGCTCGACTATCTCGAGAAGTACCTGCAGGGGCGCGAATTCCTGCTCGACCATTTCAGCGTCGCGGACGCTTATCTCGTCACCGTCATCAACTGGACCATGGCGACGCCGCCGATCGAGCTCGCGAAATGGCCCACCGTAAAGGTGTATTACGAGCGTCTGCGCGCACGTCCCAGCATCGCCCGCGCGATCGCCGAGGAGTTCAAGCTCTACCAGGCCGAACTCGCGCGGCACAAGGCGGCGGCGTAGATGACTTCGTACGTCGTCCCGGCCTCGCCGGGACGACGAGACTGTCAGAAGGGACTCTCGCCCAATCCCGCGACATCCGCCGGCCTTGGGCCGGGAGCGGCCCAGCGGAAGCGGCGATCCTGCTCGGTAATCGCGATGTCGTTGATGCTGGCTTCGCGGCGGCGCATCAGGCCGTGCTCGTCGAACTCCCACTGCTCGTTGCCGTAGGAACGATGCCACTGCCCGGCATCGTCATGCCACTCATATTGAAACCGCACCGCGATGTGATTGCCATCGAACGCCCACAGATCCTTGATCAGGCGATATTCATGCTCCCTGCTCCATTTGCGGGTGAGGAACGCGATGATCGCGGCGCGGCCTTCGAAAAACTCGGAGCGGTTGCGCCAGCGGCTGTCCTCGGTATAGGCCAGCGCCACGCGCTCGGGATCGCGCGAATTCCAGGCGTCTTCGGCCATGCGGGCTTTCTGGGCGGCGGTCTCTCTAGTGAACGGCGGAAGCGGGGGACGCGACATGGTGCTCCTCGGGTTTGGTGTGGCCGCGAGTGTAGCGTCGCGTTCCCGTGAGTTGATGGCCCGTTACCTATCGCCCGATCGCTAGATCAAATCGGCCTTCATCGCGGCGCGCAGTGCCTTCGGAATCGGCCGCGCCTGTCCGCCCGAGATGAACGCCACCTTGACCTTGGCCTCCAGGAGCACAATGTCGCCGCGCCGCACCTCTTGCGCCAGCGTGATCGACGCGCCCTTCACTTCCAGCGTCCGGGTGATGACCTCCAGCAGATCGTCCATCCGCGCGGGCTTCAGGAATTCCAGTTGCATCGCGCGCACCACGAAAGCAAAGCCCGGCGCCTCGCTCTCGGCTTCGGCGAACAGCGCGCGCTGGTCGGCGCCGAGCAGCCGCAGGTAGTTACTGCGTCCGCGCTCCATGAAGCGCAGATAATTGGCGTGATAGACGATGCCGGAAAAGTCGGTGTCCTCGTAGTATACGCGGATCTGCATGCGATGGCGGCCATCGCGAATCGCGCCGTCGATACCGTTCGTTGTCACCGGGTCCATGCGGTGGTATTTGCCGCGCGCTGCGCGGCAACGCAAGTATTCGATGGCCGGCCGGTGAATTAAGCGCTGGCCTGGCCGCCCAGCGTCACCAGCACGATTTCGGGCGGCACGCCGAGACGGAACGGCATGATGCTGCAGCCAAGCCCCCCGGAAACGACGACGTCGCAGTTGGTGCGGATGTGGCCGTAGGATAACCGCTGTCCGGATGGCGACATTGGCGACCAGCCGAACATGCGCACCTGCCCACCATGGGTGTGGCCGGAAAGCTGCAACGAAACCCTCGCGGGCACGCGCCATGCGATATCCGGCTCATGCGCCAACAGCACAACCGGCGCGTCGTCGGTCACTTTCCTGAGGGTCGTGCCGAGATCATCAACACCGACGCGCTGCACGCGCCTGAAGCGTCGCGCCGGCGCGTAGGCCAGTTGATCGCCAAGCCCGGCGAGCCAGAACGGGCGCCCATCCTTGCTCAGGCGCGTTGCGTCGTTTTCGTAGACCGGAATGCCCGCGGCTTCGAGCGCCTGCCGTGCCCGCGTCGGCCCGCGCCCCTCACGCTGCACGGTCCTGTCTTCCCACCAATCGTGATTGCCGAGGATCGCATGCACGCCGAGCGGCGCCTTCAACCCGGCAAGCACCGGCGCCCATTCGTCGGCTGGAATAAAGCGGGTGACATGGTGATGGCCGGCGACGTAGTCGCCGAGCATGACGATGATATCCGCGCCGAGCGCATTGGTCCGTTCGACAATCGACTGGATACGATCCAGCGACATCCAGGGATCGCAGGCATGCAGGTCCGCGATCACGGCAATCCGGAGCTGGAAATCGGCGGGCCATTGCGGCGGCTGAATGGTGTACCGCTTGACGCGGAGCCGCGCCACAGGCTCGGCGAAACCGTATGCCGCGCTTGAGACGCCGAAGGCGCCCAGCCCACCAATGAATTGAAAGAACTGACGGCGTGAAATCATGAATGGTTAATCGTGATGCACCCCGTTGATGCATCGAAATTGAAGCGGATTTGAGATGGGTTTGTGCAGATTGTCAGCAGAACGAAATCAGTCGTCGCTGCCATTACCGAACAGTCCGAACTGCGCGGGATCGCGCGCCGGCTCGGCGAGGCCGAGATGCCTGAACGCGTGTGAGGTCAACAGCCGCCCGCGCGGGGTGCGCTGCAGATAACCGCACTGAATCAAGAACGGCTCGATGATGTCCTCGATCGCATCGCGCGGCTCCGACAGCGCCGCCGCCATGGTCTCGACGCCGACCGGGCCGCCGCCGTAATTCATCGCGATGGTCGTGAGATAACGCCGGTCCATGGCGTCGAGACCGGCAGCGTCAACCTCCAGCGCGCCGAGCGCGTTGTCGGCGATGGCCCGATCGATCGAGGCGGCATCCGCGGCGGAGGCAAAATCCCGCACCCGGCGCAGCAGCCTGCCGGCAATGCGCGGCGTGCCGCGGGCGCGGCGCGCGATTTCATTGGCGCCATCGGGCGTCATGCCGATCTTGAGCACGCGGGCGCCGCGGTTGACGATTTTTTCCAGCTCTTCTTCAGTATAGAAATTCAGCCGCACTGGAATCCCGAAGCGGTCACGCAGCGGATTGGTCAAAAGCCCCGCCCGCGTGGTGGCGCCGACCAGCGTAAATTTCGCCAGCTCGATCTTGACCGAGCGCGCCGCCGGTCCCTCGCCGATGATCAGATCGAGCTGAAAGTCCTCCATTGCCGGATACAGCACTTCCTCGACCGCGGGGCTGAGGCGATGAATTTCGTCGATGAACAGAACATCGCGCTCTTCGAGATTGGTCAATAGCGCGGCGAGATCGCCGGCCTTGGCAATCACAGGCCCGGAGGTGGCGCGGAAGCCGACGCCAAGCTCGCGCGCCACGATTTGCGCCAGCGTGGTCTTGCCGAGGCCGGGAGGACCGACGAACAGCACGTGATCGAGCGCTTCGTTACGCTTGCGCGCTGCCTCGATGAAAATCGAGAGGTTGGCGCGCGCCTGGGCCTGGCCGACGAATTCCGACAGCAATTGCGGGCGCAGCGCGGTGTCGCCGACGTCATCGGCGCGGCGCTCGGGGGTGACGATGCGGGAGGGCGGGTTCACTTCGCCAATTCCTTCAGCCCGAGCCGAATAAGCTGCGCGGTCTCCGCGCCCTCGCCGGCGATGCGCGAGGCCCCGGCGATGGCGGCGGCAGCCTGCGGCTGGCCGTAGCCGAGATTGACCAGCGCCGAGATCGCATCCGTGACCGGGCGCGGCGCGCGGTCATTGTCGATCGCGCCGGACAGATGCACCAGTGCCGGATCGACATTGGCAAAGGCCGGCGCCTTGTCCTTCAATTCGGTGACGATGCGCTCGGCCACCTTGGGGCCGACGCCCGGCGTGCGCGTCACCGCGGCCTTGTCGCGCAGCGCGATCGCGTTGGCAAGATCGGACGGCGGCAAGGTCGAGAGCACGGCGAGCGCGACCTTGGCGCCGACGCCCTGCACGGTCTGCAACAGGCGAAACCACTCGCGCTCGACGTCGCTGCGAAACCCGAACAGCTTGATCTGGTCTTCGCGCACATAGGTTTCGATCGACAGCACCGCAGCCTCGCCGGGCGCCGGCAGCGCCTGCAATGTCCGCGACGAACAATGCACCTGATAGCCGACGCCGCCGACGTCGAGGATCACATAGTCCTCGCCATAGCTGTCGATCAGGCCTTTGAGCTTGCCGATCATGCGCCCACCACCTTCAATCGCAATGCGGCGCTGGCGCGGTGATGGGCATGGGTGATGGCGATTGCCAGCGCGTCGGCGGCGTCGGGAGATTTCGGATCGGCCTTGGGCAGCAGAATTTTCAGCATCACCATAATCTGGTTCTTGTCGGCATGACCGGCACCAACCACGGTCTTCTTCACCTGGTTCGGCGCGTATTCGGCGACCGAGATCCCGAACATCGCCGGCGCCAGCATCGCAACGCCGCGCGCCTGGCCGAGCTTCAGCGTGGCAACGCCGTCCTTGTTCACAAAGGTCTGTTCGACCGCGGCTTCCACCGGACGGAAGTCGCCCAGCACGGCCGCAAGCCCCTCATGGATCGCCAGAAGGCGGCTCGCCAACGGCAGGCCTTCGGGTGGTTCCACCGAGCCGCAACCGACGAAAGTCAGCCGGTTGCCGTCGATCTCGATCACGCCCCAGCCGGTGCGGCGCAGGCCCGGATCGATGCCAAGAATGCGGACGGGTTGGCGAATCGGCGCAGCTGTCATGGGACAGTGATAACGCCGGAGCCGGATCGGCGAAACATCTAGTGGTGTAATCACCCTCCCATTCTGGCGACCAGCGCGTCGGAGACCTCGAAATTGGCGTAGACATTCTGGACGTCGTCGTGCTCGTTCAACAGGTCGATCAGCTTCAACAGCTTCTCGCCGGTCTCATCGTCCACCGGCACGGTATTCTGCGGCTTCCAGGTCAGCGCCGCCTTGCGGGCCTCGCCGAATTTGGTCTCCAGCGCCTTGGCGACCTCGCGGAAGGTCTCCTGCGAGGCATAGACCTCGTGGCCGTTCTCGCTGGAAGCGACGTCATCGGCGCCGGCCTCGATCGCCGCATCCAGCATCGCATCGTCGGAGGCGACCTTGGCGTCATATTCGATGATGCCGGTACGATCGAACATGAAGCTAACCGAGCCGGTTTCGCCGAGATTGCCGCCGGACTTGGTGAAGTAGGAGCGGATATCGGATGCCGCGCGGTTGCGGTTATCGGTCAAGGCCTCGACGATCACGGCGACGCCGCCCGGGCCGTAGCCCTCGTAGCGGATCTCGTCGTAATTCTCGCCCTCGCCGCCGATCGCCTTCTTCACCGCGCGCTCGATCGAGTCCTTCGACATGTTCTCCTGGCGGGCGGAAATGATGGCGGCGCGCAGCCGCGCGTTCATCGCCGGGTCGGGCTGGCCAAGCTTGGCCGCGACGGTGATTTCCCGCGCCAGCTTGCTGAACAGTTTCGACTTCTGGGCATCCTGCCGGCCCTTGCGGTGCATGATGTTCTTGAACTGGGAATGTCCGGCCATGCGATTTCTTTCAGGATTCGTCCAGGATGGTTGGAAAGCGCGGCGTTATAGGCCGCGACCCCCGATAAATCAAAGAGATGTCAGCATTTTTGGTATTTTGGTAGTGGCTTCTGCCTAGCCGTGAGGCAATTGTTAACCATGACTTCATGCCGGAATGCGAGGATGCGGCCGGAATTTCATATTCGCCGCGAGAGGCCTGATGGCGTTCGGTTTGTTTCGAAGACGTCTGCCGGAACCGGCTGCGCCGGCCGTCCCGCCACCGGCCGGGGTGCAGACCGCTGCGACCGAGGCCCCCGCCACGCCGGCCAGCGATTCCGCGCGCGAAATCCTCGAGCTGCTCGAACTCGAACTCGGCGCGATGATCCGGCAGCTCGAACGCGCGGCCGGCTCGGTCGCCGGCGGCGCCGAGGCCACAGCGGCGACGCTTTCCACCATCCGCCAGCGCACCAACGCCCTGACCGGGCGAACCAGCGACGCCCAGAATACCGCAACCTCGTTCTCTCAGGCCGCCGACAAATTCACCCTTTCGGCGCAGGGCATCGGCTCCCAGGTGCGCGACGCCAGCAAGCTCACCGATCAGGCGAGCGCCGCCGCCCGCGAAGCCAGCCTCAATGTCGATCGCCTGCGCGAGTCGTCGGCCGCGATCGGCAATGTCGTCAACCTGATCGCGCAGATCGCCAAGCAGACCACGCTCCTGGCGCTCAACTCCACCATCGAGGCGGCGCGGGCTGGTGCTGCCGGGCGCGGCTTTGCGGTGGTCGCCTCCGAGGTCAAGGCGCTCGCGGTGCAGACCCAGGGCGCCACCGAGGAGATCACCAGCAAGATCGAGGCGCTGCAAAGAGATGCCGCCGGCTCGGTCGATGCGGTGCACCGGATCTCGCTGGCGATTGAGGCGATCCGCCCCGTATTCGAGAACGTCAACGGCGCGGTGACGGAACAGAACGAAACCACCAGCGCGATGTCGGACAATGCCGCCAATACTTCGCATTTCATCGTTTCGGTCGGCGACAGCGCCGCCGAAATCGACAGCGCCACACGGGAGGCCGAAGCCCACGGCGAAAGCGTCGCCAAGGCCGGCAACGCCGTCACCATGTTTGCGCAAAAGCTCAAATCGCGCTGCGCGGTGTTGCTGCGGCAAAACGAGCGCGAGGACCAGCGCAAGCACGAACGGCTGCCGTGCCATCTCAAGATCGAAGTTCAGACCTCGCGCGGCAGGGTCGCAGCCGAAGTCTACGAGATTTCTATGCAAGGAATCCTGATCGGCGGACCGGACGCCGATCGGCTGCCGCTCAACCAAAGCCTCGAGGCCACACTGGAAAGCATCGGCGGCTGCCGGATCCGCACCGGCGAGCGTTCCAAGGCAGGCACGCAGGCGCGGTTCGAAGCGCCGGATGCCGCGCTTAGCGAAAGAATTGAAGACCGGCTGTGGGCGATCCATGACGAGAACACCGAATTCGTCACCCGCGCCATGGAAGCCGGCACTGCGCTGACTAGCATCTTCGAACAGGCCGTCGCCAGCGACGCCATCGCCATCGACGACATGTTCGACGAGGATTATGTCGAGATCGCCGGCACCAATCCGTTGCAGCACCGCACCCGTATCCTGGGCTGGGCGGATCGCGTGCTGCCGCCGTTTCAGGAGGCGTTTCTCGCCAGGGACCCGCGCATGGTGTTCTGCGTGATGATCGACCGCAACGGCTACCTGCCGGTGCACAACAAGATCTATTCGCATCCGCAGCGCCCCGGCGATGTCGCCTGGAACACCGGCAACAGCCGCAACCGCCGGATCTTCAACGATGCCGCGGGCCTCGCCGCCGGCCGCAACCTGCGCTCCTATCTGATCCAGAGCTACGCCCGCGACATGGGCAACGGCAAGACCATCATGATGCGCGAGATCGACGTGCCGATCCGCGTCAATGGCCGGCATTGGGGCGGTTTCCGCACCGCCTACAAGCTTTGATCCGGAGCGATCGATCATGCCCCTTGTGAAATATGTTCAGTGAGAGGAGTTTCCTGATGCCAGTTGCGCAGACCGCAACGCCGGACCACGCCGCCGCAACACCGTCGGACAGCGAACGTCTGGTCGACCAGTTGGCGAACCGGATCGGCGGCCTTGGCGTAGAGCTTGCGGACGTCGCCGGCAATCTGCGCGAAGTCGCCGGCCGCGTCTCCAGCCAGTCCGACCGGTTCGGCCAGTTGCAAAAGGCCGCCGAGACCATGGTTTCCGCCAATCATGATATCGCCAGCGCCTCGCGCGCGGTGCAGTCCGCCGCGTCCGCCGCCGTCGACGACATCACGCAATCGCGCAACGCGGTGGAGACGGCGGTGCAGCACATCGCCGAATTGATCGAAGCCGTCGGCCGCATCGAACGGCGTCTCGGTTCGGTCGGAACCGCGCTGACCCAGGTCGCCAAGGTCTCCGGATCGATCGAGGCGATCGCCAAGCAGACCAACCTGCTGGCGCTGAACGCCACCATCGAGGCCGCGCGCGCCGGTGCGGCGGGAAGAGGCTTTGCCGTTGTTGCCTCCGAGGTAAAGAGCCTCGCCGAAGCGACGCGCCAGGCCACCCAGTCGATCAACAATACCGTGCGCGATCTTGACGGCCAGGTCGGCAGCCTGATCGGCGAGAGCGGCGACGCCTCGCTGCGGGCCAAGAGCGCCGGCGAAGGTGCCTCGCAGATCCAGGGCATCATCGTACGCGTGCAGGACGGCTTCACCGGCGTCGGCCGCGAGATCGACAACGTCGCGCAGGCCGCCACCTCCAATCTCACCCATTGCGACATGGTGATCGACGAACTCGGCAGTCTCGCCAAGGGCGTCGATCTGTCGTCGACCGATCTGAAGCAGGCCGATGACAGGGTCGCCCGGCTGCTCGACCATTCCGAGGGGCTGATCGAACTGATCGCCGACAGCGGCGTGGAGACCTCCGATGCGCCGCTGATCCGCATCGTGATCGAGACCGCCAGGCGAATCGCCGATGCGTTCGAGGCAGCGCTGGAGCGTGGCGATATCCGCCTCGATCAATTAATGGACGAGAACTACCGCGAAATCCCCGGCACCAACCCCAAGCAGTATCTCACCGACTATGTCACCCTCACCGACCGGATCCTGCCGCCGATCCAGGATCCGATTCAAAAGACCGATCCGCGAATTGTGTTTTGCGTGGCATGGGCCAAGGGCGGCTATCTGCCGACCCACAACCCGAACTACCGGCAGCCGCAGGGGCCCGATCCGGTCTGGAACAATGCCAATTGCCGAAACCGGCGGCTGTTCGACGACCGCGCGGTGCGCAAGGTGGCCGCGAACACCAAGCCGTTCCTGCTGCAGACGTACCGGCGCGACATGGGCGGCGGCAATTTCGTCCTGCTGAAAGACGTCTCCTCGCCGATCAAGATTCGCGGCCGCCATTGGGGCGCCTTCCGCATGGGCTTCCGGCAGTCCTAAGGGACGCGCGAACGTGTCCCGGACGCGGTGCAGCGTTCTCCCGGCGATGCGAGGCATCGTCCGGTCACGATGCACCACAGAGCCGGACCCAAAAATCCAAGGGGGCTGGACATGCGACTCAGCGATTTGCCCGTCGGGCCGCAACGACCGCAAGATTATTCCGGGCTCCTCAATTCTCCTGCGAACCACCTGACCGCTTTGGACTGCATCGGGTCCGGTACCGCACGGGTTTCGGCACGATCGCATTTGGCGCACTCAAACGATCTGACTTCGAAACCTTGCGGCCCCGGCGATACGCGTTGCAGTTTCATTCGCCGCTGACATCGCGGACACCGTGGGCGCTCAATGGCTGAAATAAGTATTTCGGATGAGGACATGCTGCTGCTCCACCGGTTTCGCTCAGTTGAGGACGTCAGGCATTTTGGCCTTAACAAGACGGCCACAAACACCAAGGCTGCTGTGTTCAAATTGAAGTTCTGCACCGAGCCCGTTCGCCAGGGCTCGCATCAGCTGAAAGCCCAGCCCTCCATCGGTGGCTGGGTCGAAATTCTCCGGAAAACCGACGCCGTCGTCGGTCACTTCGACCATGAAGGAGCCGTCGTCTCCCGTCTCGCAACGGATATGGACTTTCACCGGCAACCCCGTCGGATGCGCGTACTTGCTGGCGTTGGTCAGAAGCTCGGCGGTGATAAGTCCGGCATGAAGGGCGTGACGCGGGTCGACGTGGCCATCGCAGCAATGATCGATGGTCAAATCCATCTTTCCGTTCGGGCCAAGCGTTCCGATCATCTCGGAAATTTCCTGCAGGAAATCGCCAAGGTTTACACCGTTGCCGTTGACGGCCTGGGCCAATGACTTGTGGAGCTTTGCCGTGACCTCGATGCGTGCACCGATATCGTCGAGCAACATGCAAACCTGCTCGGTCGTAAAGGTTGGCTGGTTGCTCCTGGAAATGGCGTTGCGCTGAAGGCGAATGACACCGCTCAGGCTGGCCAGGTTGTTAGCGATCCGGTGGTCGGCCTCCGCCATCCCGACAACTTCACCTTCGATCAAAATTGACATTTTCGCTTCCCTCTCCGCATCGAATTTGCGCGACAAGAAGCCCAAAATCAACAAAACAATAATAAGTTCAAATAGTTACTGGCGCATTGAGCGTCTTAGTGGCTCTAGTCGCTAAACCCCAAAGAGCCGATTAATGAGTATAAACAGCAAGGAACTAATTTTGGGATTTATGCGTTATAACAGTGAGTGTTCACGGGAGAGGAAAATGGGCGAACTCAGCAGAGGCGAGCGGCTCCAGATCATGCTCACGCACGACGAACTGCGGATCGTCGATACCTGGCGTTTTGCAAGGCGAATGCCGAGCAGGGCCGCGGCGATACGCGAATTGCTCAAGCGCGGCATGGCCGCCGAGGGATTTGGCGAAGTTGAGGACGGCCAGAAGTCCAAAGACTTTTCCGTTATGCCCGACAGGGCAGCCGAGTAGCTCGCCGGCTGCCCGCGTCAAAACATCGCGCTGTCGCGCGGCTAAAACCTGAAAGATGCGATCACGAAAGGAAAAGGCCCCGAACCAGTCGGGGCCTTTTCTGCTTGGTGGACTACATCCGTGCTAGGCGGCGGATGCTTTCCTGTTCACGCCCTTGCGAAGCGCCACGGTGTTGAGCTTGGTGTTAGCCGCTTTCTCTTCGTTGAGGTTTGTCGTCAACAGTCGAACGACATCGTCGTGTCCCAGTTCTTCGGCCCACGCGATGAGCGTGCCGTAGCGAGACATTTCGTAGTGCTCGACGGCCTGGGAATTGGCGACGATGGCGGCGTCAAGTACCGCCTTGTCCTGGATCTCGGCCGCCGTTTCATTGGCTTCCTTGATCAGGCCGTCGATCGCCGGGCAGTCCGTGCCCTTGGGTTGCTTTCCAAGTTTGCCGAACACCTTGTCGAGCCGTTCAATCTGATTTTTGGTATCGATGAGGTGGGATTTCAGCCCGGCTTTCAAATCGGCGTTGGTGGACATGTCGGCCATTTTCGGAATCGCCTTGGTGAGTTGCTGCTCCGCGTAATAGATGTCCTCCAATTGATGCAGGAAAAGGTCTTCCATGGTTTTGATGTCTTTGGTGAAGATGCCCATTGTTTTTGATCCTTGTGCTTGAAGTCGACGAACCAGAAAGACGGAAATTTGTTCCGGCGAGCCGGCGGTTCCGACCGCGAAACTCGCGGCGATACCGCGGGTGTATGGCGACTTACGTCGCCAACTCCTTGCGAACCGCGGCGGCCGCGTTACCGACCTTGTCGACGACCTTTTGAAGTCGTTCCTGGGTAACGCCGAGTTTCCTGGCCCAATGCTTCACCTCGCGAGGCTCATGCATGTTGATCTTGCTGCGGTCCGGGGACGCTCTCTTCTTCAGACCGTCCATTTTCCACCTCCTGGCATGGGCAACTAATCGCCATTCGCACCTTAAGTTCCGGCGCGCCCGCAGCGGCACGCCGAATTTCCATCCGAAAGACTCCATCGGGATTCGGTTTCGGGTTTTGATATTCTTGGAATGCCCTGCGGTGCGCGGGCTTGAAGAGAGGGCTTTGGCCGGGCTGGATAGGTGGTTCGCTGATTTCACCGGACCGGCAAGTCACGGTCATGCATGCGGGGACAAGAACCGCGAACGATCAGGAGGCGGTGCGTGAAATTGACGCGGAATCAGCAAATAGCTGTCCGCAAGATTGACGGTGCCGGTGCCGCTTGCGTCCACCGCATCCCGCACCCAACGTCAGTGACGCTGCTGCGCGCTGAGCTAGCAGGTCTTTAGCTGCAAATGTTGCACGCAGGTACACGTTGTTGAGGGCGTGAATTTGACGTCATAGTATGGAAAGGCGGTGTTGTTCGTCGAACAGCGCGGGAACAGGTAATATTTATCCTGAAGCGTTACCGTGCCGGTGATCGTGTAACCGAGATTGGGTGTGTAGGCGTAGGATGCTTCACCCAGGACAAACGAGACATTGTTGGCCTGGTTATTCAGGGTGAGCGACGAGGGTAATGTTATCGCCTGGCTGACTGGCCTTCCCGATCCAAAGGTCAATCCATTATACGATTGGCTCCATTGAACCGTGGCGTTGCCACTGCTGTCAGTGGAAATTCCGGACACCGTGACCGTGATCAGCGAGTTATGACTGCTGTCAGTGACCGGATACGGCGCCATGATGGACGCTGAAGCGCCGAGAATGTTTTGCATCTGGGCCACGCTGATCTGCGTGTTCTGCGAAACCATATCAGCGACAGAGTGCGTAGCTTCGCTGACCTTGACGTTGATCGCCATCCCGCTGCTGAGTTCGACGCCGCCGATGAAGAGCAGCAACATGAAGGGCAGCACCATGGCAAACTCCACCGCCGCCGCGGCTTTGGCGTCGATCCATAGTTCCCGGGCACGAAATGACAGGCTGGTCATAGGCAAACCTTCTAGGAGGCCGGCTCGTTCTGGAAAGCGGCAGTCGCCATGATCAGACAAGTGCCGTTGGCTTGAACTGAGGGACAGAAACCGAAACGCCCCATGAAGATCGGCCACAGATACATCACGCGAACGACGACATCGTCGCCCGCGTTCCCGGGATTGAATTGCCAGGTATTCGAGACTTGTCCCGAGCCGTTATAGGTCAAACTGGGCATAGATGTATTTGCCGACGACCACGCGGTGGCGACCCGCACATCGACCATCAGACCACTGCAGGTGAAAAGGATGACGACCTGGTTGCAGACGGCCTGTTGAAATCCGGCCTGGGTCATCTGCTGCGACTGCACCTGGCCGGTCAGAATTTGGCGGCTCGATAGCTGCACCACCGATTCGAGCAGTTCTTGCGCAAAGAAAACGAGAAACGTCTGAACGATCGCGGCGACAAGGGCGAGAAATGGCCCGGCAACCAATGCGAACTCGACCGCCGTGGCGCCCTTTCTGTCCTTGATAAAGGAGGCGCAACGATTGCGGTGGCGTATTCCCGATGCGATTTCAACTTCTGCCATGGCGTTTTTCTACTGCGTGAGGCTGGCGGTACTTGACGCGACCTTGATGAACAGATTCGTCAGCGCTGCCGAGATGTCGCCGCCGGTTTGAACGTCGGCGAACAGACCGGGCGATGCGCATGATTGCAGATTCAGCGCGATCTGGCCGGTTGAGGAACTGGGGTTGTTGAACTGCGCGATGTGGCCGGTGTACCAGCTGTCGGTCGGGAGTTGCAGATATTCGGTGTAGAGTATCGCGATGCGGATGCCGCGGTTCTTGATGGTCGTACATATCGCCGGGTTGAGTGGCTGCTGGCACCGATATTGCGAGCCGACCGCCTGAAGGGTAGCGCTCGGGTTGCAGGCCGAACTGCTCGAGATGATCATGTCGTCGACCCCGTCGGTGACGAGGAACACCACCTCCCCCGGGGTATCTCCTGCCGTATTGCTGCCGAGGCCGGGGGTGGGCATGATGCCGTTGATGCTCGTGAGCGCGGCTTCGATATTCGTGCCGTAGTCGGTGCCGATGGCGCACCCCGAAACGACGCAGTTCTGGTGGTCGACCGTGAAAAGCTGAATGTTGTTGACGGACTGTCCGGCGGCAGTCGGGGTCGTCAGCGACTGGAGCGTGTTCAAGCCGGTGTCGAAAGTGTAGAGGCCCGCTTTATAGGTGGTGTTATTTATAGCCGACATGCACTGCATGACGCCGCCCGAAACTGCCTGCGGGCACGCCGACCAACTGACCATCAACTGCTTGACCGCATTCACCACGAGATCGATACGCAATGTGATTGAGTTGTTGCGTGCGATAGTGAGGTTATCGACGCTTGAAGCGCTTGCACCGCTGTCGAGGTTGGGATGCGTTTCATGGCAGGCGAACCCGCAACTCCTCGAGGGTAATGGCTGGCTTGCGGTGGCGGTGATCAGGTTGTTGATGTCGGTCTGGGTCGCTCCAATCGCCATCGACGGCGAGTCGTCCAGCACCAGATAGAAATTCAGGTTGGGGGCGCTCGATGCCTTCGCCGTCGACGAGCCCCTGATCGGCCAAGCCGGGCTGCCAAGCAAAATAGGAAAGTTGTTGATGGAATTGGCGTTATAAGAAACCGTGATGGTGCGCCCGAGTCCGACATCGGTGATGGTGATGGTCGGCGCCGGGATCGAGGTCAGGCCGGGAAGACTGTTCGCCGTCGCCGAGAATACGGCCAGCGCAGTCGCCTGGGCAACAGAATCGGATTGCGTCAGCATCGCGGGCCTGATGGCCGCGATTGCGGCTGCGTCGGTGGCCGCGTTCAACTGCGATTGCTTGCGCAAGGCCTGCGTATAGTCCAGCGCCATCCCCAGCAAATAGATGCAAGGCACCATCGTGATCGCGAATATGATCGCGACGTTGGCCTTCCGGTCCGTGAGGAGGCTGGAGAAGCGCGTCGTCAGAAAATTCACAAATCGAAATTTCGACATGGTCCTTAAAATCCCCGGAGCCAATTGCTGCCTGGAACAATTCGACGGGAACCCTGACCGATGCTCTATTAAACAACGCTTACTCTGACCCCTGAAAAGGCACGGTAATGCTGATATTGGTAAAGCCGGGCTTGATGCGAATGTTAATGGCTCGTTAATCAGACACCGCGAAGTCGGCCAATTACGTCAAGGTTTGCCACCCAGCGCGGCACGCCTGGGCCCGGCCTCGCCGGACCGAGCACAAGCCGATTGTGGATGGGAAAAGATCGGGGCACTTTTCATGTGGCTTCATGGTTCGAGACACATCGCCAAGCGATGCGTCTCGAGGATGGAGCCAATGAAGCGGCCTGAAAAGCCGCCGACCGTTGTTGCCAATGCGAGGCGTTAGCCCGCGGGGCCGGTATCGGCGATGATCGGGCCGAACAGTTCCCAGCGCTCGCCGTTGAATTTCATCATCTGCATCTGCTTGTTGATGCGATAGTCGGTCGGCGACGTATTGATGGTCATGCCGGGCAGCGACAGGCTGCCGGTGACGTTCTTCAGGCTGGTCGCCTGCCGCATGATGTTTTCGCGGGTGAGATCGTCGCCGCACTGGCGCAGGATCTTCACCAGCAATTCGGCGGTCGCATAGCCGTAGGTGTTGACGGTGTTGAGCTTGTCGCCTTCCGGATAATATTTGTCCATGAAGGCGAAATAGGCCTTCAGGCCGGGATCGTCCTTCCACTGCGGGTCGCCCGGGTCCTTGCCGTAATTCGTGCTGATGATGTCCTTTGAGATCTCGAGACCGGCCGGCTTCAGCGTCGCCGACACCGGGCTTGCATTGATGTCGAGGATGTGGACCGGCTTCCAGTTGAGGTCGGCGACCTTCCTGATCGCCTGCGCCGCGAATCTCGGCGTCGAGGCATCATAGAGCAGATCGGCGCCGAGCGATTTCAGTTTGACGATTTGCGAGTCGATGGTCGGATCCGAAAGCTCATAGGACACTTCACCGACGATCATGGTCGCGGCCTTGTCGCCGAGGCCGCTCTTCAGGCCGGCAATGTAGTCGCGGCCGAGATCATCGTTCTGGTAGAGGATGCCGATTTTGGCGTCGGGGTGGTTTTTCAGAATGTACTGCGCGTAGATCCGCCCTTCGGACTGGTAGTTGGGATTGAACGCGATGGTCCACGGCGCGTTTTGCGGATCCGAGAAACGCGACGCACCGGTGGAGGCGAGCAGCTGCGGCACCTTCTTGGCATTGAGGTACTTCTGAACGGCGGCGTTCGAGGGCGTGCCGATGATCTGGAAGGTGAACAGAACCTCGTCGCCTTCGACCAGCTTGCGCACCTGCTCGACCGCTTTCGGCGGACTGTAGGCGTCGTCATACTGAATGAGGTTGAGCTTGCGGCCGTTGATGCCACCCTCATCATTGATCATCTTGAGATAGGCGGCCTGGGTCTTGCCGATACCCGCATAGGCCGATGCCGGCCCGCTGAACGGCACCGTCTGCCCGATCTTGATCTCGGTATCGGTTGCGCCGGTGTCATATTTCTTTTGCGCTGACGCCGGTGATACGGACAGCGCGACAACGACCGCTGCGCCGGCGAACAGATGTAAAATGCCGTTCCTCATATCGTAGCGCTCCCTCATGCTTATGATCGCGCCGATGATCTTGTCCGGCGCTCATGATGCACGAGCCGGCGTCATCGTTCGCAAGATAGTGAGGGAAAAGACTGGGCAATGCAAGATCGTGCAAGACAATGCCAGCGCCGGGCAAACAGCGTGAACACCGACATTGCGCAACGCGGTCGTCAGGCTGTCATCGGTATCATGAGATGACATTTGCCGGCGCGGACGGTGCCGATGTGCTATCATCGCCGTCGCCAAGTACTTTCGTCGCAGCACTTTGTCGCACCGCTTTTGTCAGCGCACTTTTGTCACACCATTTGTCACAGTGTGGCACTCGGCCAGATGGGTGTTCAGATGATCACAATTCCGGAACTGGTAGCGCAGGCCTTGGGATCGTTCCTGACTTCGGAGACCAAAAGCCGGTTCGGCGCGTCACACGCAAGTCTGGCCGAAGTTCTTCCTTTCGCGGCCCGGCTGACACTGGATTGCATCGGCAACAGCGACGCGCTGTATCACAACATCGAGCACTCGATGCTGGTTACCCTTGCCGGGCACGACATCCTGATGGGACGCCAGTTGCTGCGGGCGACGACCGCGGGCGATTATGCCAATTTCATCCTGGCGTGCCTTAGCCACGACATCGGATATGTGCGCGGAATCCTGCAAGGCGACGACCACGAATCCTATGTCGCGGATCTCACCGGCCGCACGATTCGCCTGCCGCGCGGATCGTCCGATGCCGCGCTCGCACCCTATCATGTCGACCGCTCCAAGCTGTTCGTCGCCGAGCGCCTCGACGGCGCCGATGAGATCGATGCCGTCCGGATCGCGCGCGCCATCGAATACACCCGCTTTCCCTATACATCGTCCTCGAACGATGACCTGGTCGAAGAGGAGGGCTTGCTGCTGCGAGCGGCCGATCTGATCGGTCAGCTCGGCGATCCCAACTACCTGAAAAAAGCCAATGCGCTGTTCTACGAATTCGAGGAAATCGGTTTGAACAAACAGCTCGGCTACGATACGCCCGCGGACGTGGTCTACAAGTACCCGCAGTTCTACTGGAAGAACGTCGCGCCGCAAATCCAGACGGCGATCCGCTATCTCAATGTCACGTCCAGCGGGCGGCAGTGGATCGCCAACCTTTATGGCAATGTCTTCCGCGCCGAGCGCGACCTCAACCTGTCGGGTCCGCAACGGTGACCGGCTTGCCTCGCCTTGCAGGCCTGAGAGGCTCGCTCATCTCCCCGAATGTTTCGCAATGTTTCGCACCACACCCTATCCGGCGGTTGCGCTTGAGAAACCGTTATCCACTTTTCCCGATCATGCTCTAGCATTGCCGCATTGGCTTTCGATTCGAAAAATGAAGCTCGCGGAAACAGGCCCGACCGGGCGGCAATAGCCGCATCGATCGAGATCCTTGCAACGCCAACGAGGGGGCGCGGGATGATCTGGACGTCGACCAATCTGGTGATTCAAATGGTCGCCGGCGTGCTGGGCGCGCATTTTGTGGCGACTGCCGCCCACGAACACGGCTTCGGATTTATCGGTCACACCATCGCAGGCCTGATCGCGGGCGCCTTGAGCGGCTACTTCCTGCAAAAGCTCGCGGTCACCGTGGTGACGGCCAGCGGCAGCCTGAACGACGTCGACGCCGCCAACAATGCCGTGCTGCAGGGCCTCACCGGGCTTACGGCCGGCGGCTGCCTGATGCTGGTCGTGGGTTTCATCAAGCACAGCTTCGAGAAGGACAAGGCCGAGAAAGATCAGCCCGGGAAAAACTAGGAAACGGTGGATCGAGCCCGACGGGTCGGCGCGAGATCGATCAAGATCGAATCAAAACCCGCGAGCCGGTAAACCATCCGGCAACCCTTGGATGCTACCGCGTCGACCGCAAAACCCGCGACCGCTCCAAGGTGACGCATGCTTCGAAACGGCAGTTATTCCGCCTGGTACAGAACCCCGCTGAAAGAAGGAACAGGCATTGTCGTGCTGAACGACGGCAAGATCTCCGGTGGTGATGGCGGGCTCGCCTACAGCGGGACATACTTCCAGAACGGCGATCGATTTTCGGCGGTGATAACGACGTGGCGGCACGCGCCGGGCCAGCCCTCTGTTTTTGGCATCGACAATGTTGATTTGACGCTGACCGGTACATCCGCGCCGACGACGGCATCGTGCACCGGGACCGCCAGGCAAGCACCAAACCTCGCCTTCGAGGCCACGCTTGTCCGTATGGCAGATTGACCGCGATCGCCCAGGCAGCTTGAGGGCAATGCCCGGTGATTAGCGGGGATAAATATCGCTGCCGCATTGCCCGCTCTTCAGTTTCACGATTGGCCGCTCATGATTGTCGGCATCAACCAGCCATTAATGGAGGTCCGACATGCTCGTTCGTCCACGCGATTTGGCAGACCGGATGTCCGGCACGCAGGCGGCAGCAGTCTTCACGCTGCCCATCGAAGCTGCTCGCCTGAAAGCCCGCGAAATCCTCGATCAATTTCCGGAAGCTGGATACGTGACCGTCGTCGAGAACTGGCGGCAGCTTCCCGACGGTCAGATTGAGTTCACGATGCGGCATCTGCCGGCTGCGGACTGATCGGCATTCCGCGCTGCGCGTTCCTCCCGACGCCAGAATGTGTATTCCGCATGCCCGCGATCCGTCGGCGAGGACGGCTTCAAAACCTTCAGCCATGCCCGCAGTGTCTATAAGCAACCCAAGATGGACGTGGCGAAACTCGCTGGCTTCAAGCCGCCCTATGGCGCGGCGACCCGCAAGGCGATCGCGCGGGACTTGAAGGTTTGATCTGACGGCTACCCGGCCGATCCGGCATTCAGCGTCGTGCTGAATGCCTTCACACAACAGGTTGATCGTCTCCCTCCGTTTGATTGAGCCGCCCCCTTGCCGAACGGCGCTTGCCCGACGCCTCGTGCAACTGACCGGCGAGGCCCATGCCATAGGCCGGCATGTTGTTGTAGACGTTTTCGTAGTCACGGGCGCGGATCAGATACGTCTCGTGCCAGATGCCCACGTCGCCATTGCTGGCAACCGCCCTGTTGAAGGCCTTCCATGCCGGAAGATGGGCGCGCGACGAATCCGTTGAATAGGCATGAAGGTGGTCGAAGCTGCGCCAGTACTGAACGACCATCGCACTGCGCAGGCCGAAATGGGTCCGGGCGTGCAACAGGCCAGCGTCCGGGTTCTTTGCAAGTTCGATCAACATGCGAGGCATTGCCGCAAACACCGGGCCCCATTTCCAGACTTTCCAGAACTTGTTGACGCGAAAACCGATCAGGAAGACGACAAAATCGCCTTCGATCTCTGCCGTCATCCGCGCATTGATAATTCTGGCCATGGCGCCGCCCTCGATCTGCGCGCAGCGTAGTCTGAAGGTGGCGGTTTGAACACACCCGTCGCGGAGGGACAGCCCGGCGCCTACCCCGCCCAAAACGCCGGCAGCGTCGGCTCCAGCCGGCCGCCGATCCGCACCGGCGCAACGCGTTGCGCGAGGCCGGTCGCATCGTCGGTCTCGACTGCGACGCCCGAGAGCGTGGCGATGCCATGCGCGGCCTCGAACCTTCCCGACGGAATCCCCGTCGTGAAGCGCCGCAGCGGTTCTTCCTTCTGCATGCCGATGATCGAATCGTAATCGCCGGTCATGCCGGCGTCGGTCATGTAGGCGGTGCCGCCGGGGAGGATCTGGTGGTCGGCGGTCGGCACATGGGTGTGGGTGCCGACCACCAGACTGGCGCGGCCGTCGCAGAAAATTCCGATGCCCTGCTTTTCGCTGGTGGCCTCGCAATGGAAGTCAACCACGACGGCATCCGCAGCCTCCCGCAGCGGACAGGCTTCGAGTTCGCGGTTGACGATCGCGAACGGATCGTCGAACGGCGTCATGAAGACGCGGCCGATGGCATTGATCACCAGCGCGCGCTTGCCGTTCTTGGTGTCGATCAGGGCTGCACCGCGGCCCGGCGTGCCCTTCGGAAAATTGGCGGGGCGAACGAGGCGCGGCGCGCGCTCGATGAACACCAGCGCCTCGCGCTGGTCCCAGGCATGGTTGCCGAGCGTGACTGCGTCGGCGCCGACATCGAGAAATTCCTGGTAGATCGCCTCGGTGATGCCGAAGCCGCCGGCGGCGTTCTCGCCATTGACGACGACGAGATCGAGCGCCCAATCGCGGATGAAGCCGGGCAGATGCTCCGAGAGAACCGCGCGCCCGGACCTGCCGACCACATCACCGACGAAAAGAATGCGCAAGATCATGAACTCCGGAAATCGAATGCTTGCGCTTCCGTTAGCACATAATCCAGCGCCACGTCGTGCGGCAACGCCGGCACGGCCTCGATTTCCTGCACCGCGAAAGCAACGCCGATCGCCGCGATTGGTTTTACTTTCCGCACATGCGCCAGCGTGTAGTCGTAATGGCCGGCGCCATAGCCGATGCGATGGCCGGCGCGATCGAAGGCTGCCAGCGGCACCAGCATGATGTCGGGGATCAGCTCGGCGGCGGCCGGTGACGGCTCGAGAATGCCGAGCGGCCCCAGCATCAGCCGGTCGCCGGCGGACCAGGCCCGAAACGCCAGCGATTTGCCGCGCGCCATCACCGCCGGCAGCGCCAGCCGCGCGCCTTGTGCCGCGAGCGCGCGCATCAGCGGCACCGGATCGATCTCGCTGCGGATCGGGGAATAACCGGAGACAATGCTGCCGGGCGTAATTGCAAACGGCAGACCGCGCGTGGCGAGGGCCTGCGCGGCAGCGGCGCGCTGCTCAGCACTCAACGCATCGCGTGCCGCGAGCGCTGTGGCGCGGAGGTTTGCTTTCGATGAGCCCGCAGCAGGATCGGACATCCGGCGTTACATTTCGCAGTCATCACCCGCGAATGCGGGTGATCCAGTATTCCAGGGCGCCGATGATCGAACTCCGAGGCTGCGGCGTACTGGATACTCCGCTTGCGCGGAGTATGACGGTGGTGCGGGTGGGAGCTGCGGCAAAACAATCTCCGCGGCAAACAAAAAAATAAAGTGCGAAGCCGCGATGGCCGTTGGAGCGCTCGATCCCGGAGTTCCCTACGAAAGTAGGTGGGCACCATGTGACCAAGTCCACGGACCTGGCCAGGGACAGTTCCCGGAAGGATCGATAAGGCCCCGGGGATATATGGCTCCTGACGCGCGACACAGCTTCGCAAGGCCAATGTAACCACGCTGGCCGCAAACCGCCAGCGTTAAGGCGAGACTTGTCGGCAACACAGCGCAGGTCAGCCGATCGCGACGCCACCGCCGATGGTGCGGTTGAGCACCTGCGTGGTCTTTTCGATGCGATCGGCGGCGGAGTTGAGCGCATTGGCGACTGCATTCTGGGTGGCCCGGGCGCGGTCCGCGGCGGCGATGCGAACACCGCGCAGGGCGTCGAGCTCTTGCTCCAGACTGCGGATGCGATGGCCGGCATCGATCAGTTCGTCGCATGCCGTCAGCGCCGCCATCACGGTCAGGCGCGCATCACCGATCTCGCCGAACTTGCCGCGCAGGCTGCCGATCCGCGCCTCGAAACCTTCCGCCAGTTGCAACAACCGCGCCTCCTGCCCGGGTTCGCAAGCCATCCGGTATTGCCGGCCGTTGATGGTGACGTTGACATGGTTCATGACGTCTCTCCCGTGTCGAGCACGGAGCGGATGGTGCCGATCGCGGCATCCAGCCGTTCGGCGATCTCGCGATTGGTGCGCTCCAGCCGGCGCGATTTCACCAGCGATCCGTCGAGTTCGTCGGCGAGCCGCGAGCGATCGGCACCCAGCGCCTGAATCCGTGCCGCCAGTTCGTTCTCGTCGCGATCGGCCTCGCGCCGCCGCTCCACCGCGCTTTCGAGCGCGTCGAGCGCCGCCATCAACCGGCGCGTCGCGGCGTCGATTTCGACGGATGCCGGCTCGGCGGCGCCGGAACCATTTGCGGGACGATCGCTCATGCGGACTTGGCGGACCTCATCTGAGCCGGCCGTGCCCCAAATATTCGCGACTCGGCAAGCGTTTAGCCGCTGAAATTTACGTGGCAAGCGAGGCCAGCGCAACGCCGCTGCGGAACTATGCACTGCAAAGCAACTTTTCGGCGTCCCGGCGGTTGGCTCGGGTTGGACTGACCTTTGACCAAACCTTCCGACCAACCTTGGTGCCGGCCCTGGAACCGGCCTTGGACTTAACGAATACAGATGCTATCCAGCCCTGACCTCCCCTTGCCACAAGGCTCCCACCGAGCCGTTCGCGCACGATGCGGATCGCTACCAAGCATCTCATTTCAGACGGATTTTCATCATGACGAGCGTCGATCATTCCCGTATGGCCAATGCGATCCGCGGGCTCGCCATGGATGCCGTGGAGAAGGCCAATTCCGGCCATCCCGGCCTGCCGATGGGCGCGGCCGACATCGCCACCGTGCTGTTCACGCAGTTCCTGAAATTCGACGCTGCCGAGCCGAACTGGCCGGACCGCGACCGCTTCGTGCTCTCGGCCGGCCACGGCTCGATGTTGCTGTATGCGCTGTTGTATCTCACCGGCAACAACGACATGACGCTGGACCAGATCAAGCAGTTCCGTCAGTTGGGATCGCTGACGCCGGGGCATCCGGAGAATTTCCACACCAAAGGCATCGAGACCACGACAGGCCCGCTCGGCCAGGGCATTGCCACCTCGGTCGGCATGGCGCTGGCCGAGAAAATGCTCGGAGCGGAGTTCGGCAAGAAAGCCGTCGATCATCATACCTACGTGCTGGTTTCCGACGGCGACCTGATGGAAGGCGTCTCGCAGGAAGCGATCGCGCTGGCCGGCCACTGGAAGCTCCACAAGCTGATCGTGCTGTATGACGACAACGGCATCTCGATCGACGGCCCGACCTCGCTCGCCGATTCGGTCGACCAGGTGAAGCGCTTCAAGTCCGCCGGCTGGCAGGCCGAACTGATCGACGGTCAGGACCAGGCGGCGATCGCCGCTGCGATCACCCGCGCGCAGAAATCCAGCAAGCCGTCGCTGATCGCATGCAAGACCACGATCGGCTATGGCGCGCCGACCAGGGCCGGCACCAACAAGGCGCATGGCGAGGCGCTCGGCGCCGCGGAGCTCAAAGGCGCCAAGGAAAAACTCGGCATCTCACTGGAGCCGTTCTCGGTG
Organism: uncultured Pseudomonadota bacterium; assembly: GCA_963819325.1. Classification (GTDB taxonomy): domain Bacteria; phylum Pseudomonadota; class Alphaproteobacteria; order Rhizobiales; family Xanthobacteraceae; genus Bradyrhizobium. The sequence continues at coordinate 449,398 of CAWFVT010000029.1, read as the reverse complement.
CCCGACGACGTGTTGAAAGCCTGGCGCGAAGCCGGCAGCCGTGGCGTCGGCGCGCGCAAGGAATGGGAAGCGCGGATGACGACATTGTCGAACCGCAAGCGCGCCGAATTCGACCGCCGCCTGCGGCATGAGCGGCCGGCGGTGCTGGCCAAAACGCTCAAGGCGCACCGCAAGGCGCTACTGGAGACGCCGCAGAACATTGCGACGCGCAAATCCTCCGAATCGGTGATCGATGCGATTGCAACCGTGATGCCGATGGAATTCCTGTCGGGCTCGGCCGACCTCACCGGCTCCACCAACAACAAGGCGAAGACGGCGGAAAACTTCTCGGCCAAGACGCCGAAGGGCCGCTTCATCCATTACGGCATCCGCGAACACGGCATGGCGGCGGCCATGAACGGAATCTTCCTGCACGGCGGATACGCGCCGAGCGGCGCGACGTTCTTCTGCTTCACCGATTATGCCCGCCCGGCGATGCGGCTGGCGGCGCTGATGGGGACCGGCGTGGTCTACATCATGACCCACGATTCGATCGGGCTCGGCGAAGACGGGCCGACCCACCAGCCGGTCGAACATCTCGCCGCTATGCGCGCCATTCCCAACATGCGCGTGTTCCGCCCCTGCGATGCGATCGAGGTGACGGAGTGCTGGGAGCTGGCGCTGAACCGGATCGACGGCCCGACGGTGTTGGTGCTCACCCGCCAGAACCTGCCGCAATTGCGCACCTCGGCGCCGCCGGAAAATCCCTGCAGCCACGGCGCCTATGAGCTGGTCGCAGCGCAAGGCGAGGCCAAGGTGTCGCTGTTCGCCTCCGGCTCCGAGGTCCAGATCGCGGTCGACGCCCAGAAGCAGCTTGCCGGGCGCGGCATCGCGGCGCGGGTGGTGTCGGTGCCGGCGCTGGAATTGCTGCTGGCGCAGCCCGCGGAACGGCAGCAGGCGATTATCGGCAACGCGCCGGTCAAGGTGGCGATCGAGGCCGCGGTGCGGTTCGGCTGGGACGCCGTGATCGGGCGTGACGGCGAATTCATCGGCATGCACGGATTTGGCGCCAGCGCGCCGGCCAAGGACCTTTTCAAGCATTTCGGCATTACCGCCGAGGCCACGGTTAACGCCGTGCTGAAGCGGCTGGGCTGATCAGGCCAACGGTTGAGATTACCCCAAAAAAGGGTTACCTAACCGTCATATGGTCCGTTCTCGCCCGGCCGAACCGGGCGATCCGCCTTCAACACCTCCGGAGAGCCACTCCGCGGGGTCGGCATTGGCTATTAGAGGAGAAACGAGCATGGCAATCCGCGTAGGGATCAACGGGTTTGGCCGCATCGGTCGCAATGTGCTGCGTGCCATCGCCGAGTCCGGCCGCAAGGATATCGAGGTGGTCGGCATCAACGACCTCGGCCCGGTCGAGACCAACGCCCATCTACTGCGCTTCGATTCCGTACATGGCCGCTTTCCCGGCACCGTCACCGTCGACGGCGACTCGATCAGCCTCGGCAACGGCAAGATCAAGGTTTCCGCCGAACGCGATCCTGCAAAACTGCCGTGGAAGACTCTCGGCGTCGACATCGCGCTGGAATGCACCGGCATCTTCACCGCCAAGGACAAGGCCGCGGCCCACCTTGTCGCCGGCGCCAAGCGCGTGCTGGTGTCGGCGCCGGCCGACGGGGCCGATGCGACCATCGTCTACGGCGTCAATCACGACGTGCTGACCAAGGAACATCTGGTCGTCTCCAACGGCTCCTGCACCACCAACTGCCTGGCGCCGGTCGCCAAGGTCCTCAACGACACCGTCGGCATCGAGACCGGTTTCATGACCACGATCCATGCCTACACCGGCGACCAGCCGACGCTCGATACGCTGCACAAGGACCTCTATCGCGGCCGCGCCGCGGCGATGTCGATGATCCCGACCTCCACCGGTGCGGCCAAGGCGATCGGCCTGGTGCTGCCGGAACTGAAAGGCAAGCTCGACGGCGTCTCGATCCGCGTTCCCACCCCGAACGTCTCGGTGATCGATCTCAAGATCGTCGCCAAGCGCGCAACCGAGCCGAAGGAAATCAACGAGGCGATGAAGCGCGCTTCCGAGCAGCAGCTCAAGAACATCCTCGGCTACACCACCGCGCCCAATGTCTCGATCGACTTCAATCACGATCCGCATTCGGCGACATTCCACATGGACCAGACCAAGGTGCAGAACGGCACGCTGGTGCGGGTGATGGCCTGGTACGACAATGAATGGGGTTTCTCCAACCGCATGGCCGACACCGCCGTGGCGATGGGGAAGCTGCTCTGATTACTGCACCGTTATCCTGAGGTGCGCGCCACTGGGCGCGCCTCGAAGGATAGCGGCACAATCACCCTTCGAGGCTCGCGGCTGCGCCGCTCGCACCTCAGGGTGACGATCTGGAGTAACGCATGCCTAATTTCCGCACCCTCGATGACGTCGACGTAAAGGGCAAGCGCGTGCTGCTGCGCGTCGACCTCAACGTGCCCATGGAAAATGGCCGCGTCACCGACGCCACCCGGCTCGAACGCGTTTCGCCGACCATCACGGAGATCTCCGACAAGGGCGGCAAAGTCATATTGCTCGCGCATTTCGGCCGGCCGAAAGGACGCGAGCCCAAGGATTCGCTGAAGCCGGTCGCCGCAGCACTGGCGCAGGTGATCAAGAAACCGGTGGCGTTCGCGGAGGATTGTGTCGGCGAGGTCGCGGCCAAGGTGATCGCCGGCATGAAAGACGGCGACATCCTGTGCCTGGAAAATACCCGCTTTCACAAGGAAGAAGAGAAAAACGATCCGGCCTTCACAGCCGAATTGGCAAAGCTCGGCGATATCTGGGTCAACGACGCGTTCTCGGCGGCACACCGGGCGCATGCTTCGACCGAGGGCCTCGGCCACAAACTGCCGGCCTATGCCGGGCGCACCATGCAGGCCGAACTCGACGCGCTGGCCAAGGCGCTGGAAGCGCCGACCAAGCCGGTGATCGCGATCATCGGCGGCGCCAAGGTCTCCACCAAGATCGATCTTCTGGAAAACCTCGTCAGCAAGGTCGACGCGCTGGTGATCGGCGGCGGCATGGCCAACACCTTCCTGCATGCGCAGGGTGTCGGCATCGGCAAGTCGCTGGCCGAGAAGGACCTCGCGGCCACAGCACTTCGGATCATCGACAAGGCGGAAGCCGCCAATTGCGCCATCATCCTGCCCGTCGACGCCGTGGTGGCGTTTCATTTTGCGGCCAATTCGCCGTCGCACGCCTATGGCCTCGATGCGATCCCGCCCGACGGCATGATCCTCGACGTCGGCCCGCAATCGATCGCGCGCATTCATGCCGCGATCGACGACGCCGCGACGCTGGTCTGGAACGGCCCGCTCGGCGCCTTCGAAATGACGCCGTTCGATCGCGGCACCATGGTGTCAGCAAAACATGCGGCGAGCCGGACCAAAGCAAAGAAGCTGATCTCGGTTGCCGGCGGCGGCGATACGGTGGCGGCGCTGAACCAGGCCGGCGTGGCCGGGGATTTCAGCTATGTGTCGACCGCGGGCGGCGCGTTTCTTGAATGGATGGAAGGCAAACCCTTGCCGGGTGTCGAGGTTTTAAAGGTACGCTAAACCAGGCCGATGCCCCAACGCGGAGAATAAATCACATGGCTCGTATCACGTTGCGTCAATTGCTCGACCACGCGGCGGAACACGATTACGGCGTGCCGGCCTTCAACATCAACAATATGGAGCAGGCGCTCGCGATCATGGACGCCGCTTCCAGCCTCGATGCGCCGGTCATCATCCAGGCTTCGCGCGGCGCGCGGTCCTACGCCAATGATATCATGCTCAAGCACATGATGGACGCGGTCACCGAGATCTACCCGCAGATTCCCGTCTGCGTGCATCTCGATCACGGCAATGGACCCGACACCTGCATGACCGCGATCCAGGCCGGCTTCACCTCGGTCATGATGGACGGTTCGCTGAAGGCGGACGGCAAGACCGCCGCCGACTGGGACTACAATGTCGGTGTCACCAGGACCGTCACCGACATGGCCCATCTCGGCGGCATTTCGGTGGAAGGCGAACTCGGCGTGCTGGGGTCGCTCGAGACCGGCATGGGCGACAAGGAAGACGGCCACGGCGCTGAAGGCAAGCTCTCGCACGACCAGCTTCTGACCAATCCGGACGAAGCCGTGAAGTTTGTCAAAGAGACAAAAGTCGATGCGCTGGCGATCGCGATGGGCACCTCGCACGGCGCCTACAAATTCACACGTAAGCCGGACGGCAACATCCTGGCCATGAACGTGATCGAGGAAATTCACCGCAAGCTGCCCAACACGCATCTGGTGATGCATGGTTCGTCGTCGGTGCCGCAGGACCTGCAGGACATCATCAACGCCAATGGCGGCAAGATGAAACCGACCTGGGGCGTGCCGGTCGCCGAGATCCAGCGCGGCATCAAGAATGGCGTTCGCAAGATCAACATCGATACCGACAACCGGATGGCGATGACCGGCCAGATCCGCAAGGTGCTGAAGGAGGATCCATCCGAGTTCGATCCGCGCAAATATCTCAAGCCGGCGATGGAAGCGATGGCGAAACTGTGCAAGCTGCGGCTGCAGGAATTCAATACCGCCGGTCAGGCCGGCAAGTTCAAGAAGGTGCTGACCACCGCCGAGATGGCGAAACGCTACACCAAGGGCGAGCTTGATCCGAAAGTCGCATGACGATGCCGCAACAGGCATCGTCCTGCCCCTTTTTTGGCCGCAGTCCGGGGGCATCAAGCCGGCATCATGGCTACTAAACCTCCGCCGCGCCCCCTGCCGCGTCTCTATCTGGCGACACCGGTCGTGGACGATCCACAGCCTTTGACGGCAAGCCTGCCGGGCTTGCTCGCCGGCGCCGATGTCGCGGCGGTCTTGGTGCGGCTCAAGCCGACCGACCAGCGCACCATGATCTCGCGGGTCAAGGCGCTGGCGCCGGCCGTGCAGGACGGCGGGGCAGCACTTTTGCTCGACGGTCATGTCGAACTGGTCGCCCGTGCCGGCGCCGACGGCGCCCACCTGACAGGCTTTGCGGCCATGGAAGATGCGCTGCCGACCTTGAAGCCTGATCGCATTATCGGCGTCGGCGGCCTCTCGACCCGGCACGATTCGATGGCCGCGGGCGAGGCCGGCGCCGATTATGTGCTGTTCGGCGAGCCCGATGCCGAGGGCCAGCGGCCATCGATCGAGGCGATCGCCGAGCGCCTGCAATGGTGGGCCGAGCTGTTTGAGCCGCCCTGCGTCGGCTTTGCGGCATCGCGCGAGGAAGCTTACGAATTTGCCGCAGCCGGCGCGGATTTCGTCCTGGTCGGCGATTTCATCTGGGCCGATCCGCGCGGCGCGGCAGCAGCCCTGGTCGAGGTCGGGCAGGCGATCCGGCAGGCGCACGCCGAAAGTTGCGGAAAAGCCAAAGCTGAGCTGGGATAGCGCCGGCCATGAAGATCCCGCGCGTCCGATCGGTGTTCTCGATGCTGGCAAGCTGCCTGGTGCTGGCGGCAAGTCCTGCCGCGGCGCAAGTCTCATTGGCGCCTCCCGGCGCGCAGCCGCCGGCGAGCCAGCCGACGGCGAAGCCGAAAGTAAAACCACACACGGTGACGAGAAAGCCGGCGGCGGCCGCCGCAACGCCCAAACCGGCAGCCACGGCCACGCCGACCGTGACGGTGACCCCTGCCCCCGTACCCGACAATCCCAATGTCGACCTGGTGTACGGCGCCTATCAGCTCGGGCAATACAAGACCGCCTTCGATCTGGCGACCCAGCGCGTGCAGGAGAAGGGCGATCCGAAGGCGATGACGATGCTGGGCGAGCTCTACGCCAATGCGATGGGCGTCAAGCGCAACGATGCGAAAGCAGCCGAATGGTACCAGCGCGCCGCCGACGGGGGTGACCGCGAGGGCATGTTCGCGCTGGCGATGCTTCGCCTCGCCGGCCGCGGCGGTCCCGTCAACCGCGACGAAGCCGTCAAACTGCTGGCGTCCTCGGCCAAGCTCGGCGAGCCGAAGGCGGCCTACAATCTGGCGCTGCTCTATCTCGACGGCCAGACCTTGCCGCAGGACGTCAAACGCGCGGCGGAATTGCTGCGCGTCGCCGCCGACGCCGGCAATCCGGAAGCCCAATACGCGCTCGCGACCTTCTACAAGGAAGGCAACGGCGTTCCGAAGGACCTGGAAAAGTCGGTGCGGCTGCTGCAAACGGCATCGCTCGCCGACAATGTCGATGCCGAGGTCGAATACGCCATCGCGCTCTATAACGGCACCGGCACGCCACAGAACCAGCCTGCCGCGGTGGCATTGCTGCGCAAGGCCGCCCGCCAGAACAGTCCGATCGCGCAAAACCGCCTCGCGCATGTGCTGCTGAGCGGAAAGGGCACCCCGATGGACAAGATCGAGGGCCTCAAATGGCATCTTGTCGCCAAAGGCGTCGGCAAGGGCGATCCCATGCTCGACGAGGCGTTCGCAAGCCTCAGTGCGGAGGATCGCGCAAAGGCCGAGGCGGCCGCGCGCAAATGGCTCGGCAGCAAATGATGCGCCTTGACGCCACCCCGGCCGCAGGGCACCCAGTCCGGGGGCCGATTTTGCCATCGGGCCGCCGTCTCACCTCGCGAGGAGAGTGAGCGCTTTTTCACCGTCGAAACGACAATCGCAAGCCGGGATCATGCTGCATTCAGCCCTCATCAACGTCATGGTCAAAGCCGCGCGCCGCGCCGGCCGCAGCCTCAAGCGCGATCTCGGCGAGGTCGAGAACCTCCAGGTCTCGCTGAAAGGCCCCGCCAATTTCGTCACCATGGCCGACAGGCGCGCCGAGGAGATGCTGTACACCGACCTCACCAAGGCGCGGCCGGGTTACGGCTTCATCGGCGAAGAGGGCGGCATCCGCGAAGGCGAGGACAAGACCCACACCTGGATCGTCGATCCGCTCGACGGCACCACCAACTTCCTGCACGGCATCCCGCAATTCGCGGTTTCGATCGGCCTGCAGCGCGAGGGCACCATTATCGCCGGCCTGATCTACAATCCGGCCAATGACGAACTCTACATCGCCGAGCGCGGCAAGGGCGCCTTCCTTAACGACCAGCGGCTGCGCGTCGCCGGGCGCCGCAAGCTCGACGAATGCGTGATCGCCTGCGGCCTGCCGCATATCGGACGCGGCGATCTCGATTTGTCGCGCGCCGAGATGACCGCGATACAAGCCAGGGTCGCGGGCCTGCGCCGGTTTGGCTCGGCCGCGCTCGACATGGCTTTCATCGCCGCGGGCCGCTTCGACGGTTATTGGGAGCGCGGTCTCAAGCCATGGGACATGGCCGCGGGCCAGATCATCGTGCGCGAGGCTGGCGGCATCGTCAGCGGCATCGCGGGCGACGACGACCCGCTCAAGACCGGCAATGTGGTCTGCGGCAATGAATTCGTGCATGCCGAGTTGGTGAAGATTCTCAAGCCGCTGGGGAAGTGACGTCAACGGGGCTCGTCATGCGCGGGCTTGACCCGCGCATCCATCCATCTTCAAAAAACGCATTTTACAAGAGAGATGGATTGCCGGGTCAAACCCGGCAATGACGGCTTAGTCAATGCCGCTTCCACATCAAACTCCGCCGCATGCGCGGGCATGACGTCACGGATTTGCCTGGCCCGTGCCGCCGATGAAAGCATCTTCGAACACGTCACCGATCGACCGCCACGCGGCTCCATCGAACTGCACCAGACGCATCTTCTTGATGGGGTGGAAATCCGTCGACCCGGTGCTGATGGTGATGCCCGGCAGCACAATCGGGTTATGGTAGGCCTGCAGGGAAGCGGACTGTTTCATGATGTTCTCGCGGGAAAGATCGTTTCCGCACTGGCTCAGCACGTGAAACAGCGTCTCCGCCGCGGCGTATCCGAAGGCCGCGTTGCCGTCGTCCTTGTCGCCATCGGGGTAATATTTATCCATGAAGGACAGGAAGGCCTTCATGGCCGGATCATTTGTCCATTCCGGATCGGCAGTATCCTTCAGGAATGACGTCGAGATCACCCCCGACGAGTTCTGAAGGCCAGCCGGCCTTAATGCATTCGCGATCGACGCGGAAGCGTTGTCGAGAAGGATCACCGGGTGCCAATCGAGTTCGGCTATTCTCCGTAACGCGCGGGCGGCGAAAGCCGGAGCGACGTCGAGCAACAATATGTCAGCGCCGGAATTCTTCAGAACGATTAACTGCGCGTTGAGCGAAGAGGATTCCGAAAGATCGAACGTCGTGTCGGCGACGATCATCCGCGCCCAATCCCCAAGCCCTTCCTGCAACCCCTGGAACAGATCCCTGCCGAATTGATCGTCTTGCCAAAGCACTGCGATCTTGCGTTCCGGATAGTAGGCCTGAATGTAGTTCGCGTAGATGCGCCCCTCGACCCGGAACGGCGGTTGCCACCCCATGGTCCAGCCGAATGCCTTGGGATTGGCGAACCGGATGTCACCGGACGCAACGAAGAGCTGGGGAATCTTGCGATCATTCAGATACGACCTCGTCGCCAGATTGCTCGGTGTACCGAATGAACCGAACATCAAGCGAACCTTGTCGGTCTCGACCAGCTTGCGGGTCAGTTCCATGGCCGTTGCCGGATCGGAACTGTCATCATAGGAGATGAACCTGACCTTGCGGCCGTTGATGCCGCCATTGTCGTTGACCATGTCGAAATAGGCCGCTTCGGCCTTTCCGATGGTCGCGAACGCGGCCAGCAGGCCGGTATAGGGCATGATGTTTCCGATGCGGAGTTCAGCGTCGCTGCTCGCGGCGTCCTGAATTTCATCGGCATCGGCCACGCTCGGTGCGGCCATCATCCCAGCAAGAAGTATTGCCAGCGCATTCCCTGTTATCCGCCACATCGCTCGATCCCGGTGTTGCATGAACCGATTTGCTGGACGAACCTATCTGTGGATCCGTGTCCGGAAGCCTGCAAGCGGCGTGAGCCGCCGGCTATTTCAACAATGGAGACGAATATCGTCAATCGTGTGTCGTGGCCTGTTTCAAGGATGTGACGAGGCCCATTTATGGCTGCTCACTCCCCTCCTGAACCATTCAACGTTGAGAAGATTTCGCTCATATCAACGTATGAGTGATCGGCCCTCAATCGGCGCTGGAGGACCATGTATCTCGACGCCCGCCTTCTCCGTCGGCTCCCGGTCCCCTGCCAGCAGGCGCTGCACAAAGACAAAGAACACCGGCACCATCAAGAGCGCGAGCACGACGACAGCGATCATGCCGCCCATCACGGTGGTGCCAAGCGATTGCTGGCTGGCGCCGCCGGCACCATGCGCGATCGCCATTGGCACCACGCCGCAGATGAAGGCGAGGCCGGTCATCAGGATCGGGCGGAAGCGCAGGCGGCAAGCTTCGATGGTTGCTTCGACCAGCGGCTTGCCCGCTTTGCGCAGATCCTTGGCGAACTCGATGATCAGGATCGCGTCCTTTGCGGCAAGGCCGATGATGGTGATCAGGCCGACGGTGAAATAGACGTCGTTGGGCAACCCCCGCAGCATTGCCGCCACCACCGCGCCGGTGACGCCGAGCGGTACGGTGAGCAGCACCGCCAGCGGAATGGTCCAGCTTTCGTAGAGCGCGGCTAGGCAGAGGAAGACCACGAATATCGACAAACCGAGCAGGAACGGCGCCTGCGAGCCCGACAACTTTTCCTGCAGCGACTGCCCGGTCCACTCATAGCCGAACCCGCGCGGCAGCTTGCCGGCGAGCCGCTCCATCTCAGCGATGGCATCGCCTGAGGTAAAGCCGGGCCTGGCTTCGCCCGAGACGCGTACCGCCGGATAGTAGTTGAAGCCCGCAATCTGGGTCGGCCCGCGCGACCAATCGATTTTCGCGAAGGCGGAGAACGGCACGAGCTGGCCGCGGCTGTTCTTGACGTTGTAGTTGAGGATGTCCTCCGTCTTCATGCGGTCGGGACCGTCCGCCTGCACAATCACGCGCTGCATGCGGCCGCGGTTGGGGAAGTCGTTGATGTAGTTCGAGCCGAGATTGGTCGAGATCGTATTGTTGATATCCTCGAAGGTGACGCCGAAGGCGCCGGCTTTCTCGCGGTCGATCATGAGATTGACCTGCGGCGCCTCGGGCAGGCCCTCGATATAGACCTTTTGCAGCACGGGGCTCGCATTCGCTTCCGCGATCAACTGGTCAGCCGCCCGCATCAGGGCCGGATAGCCCTTCTGGCCACGGTCCTGCAGGCGGAAGGAAAAGCCCGAGGAGTTGCCGAGATTGTCGATCGGCGGCGGCTGCAGCGCGGATATCTTCGCATCGCGGATCGAGGATAGATCGCGGTTGATATCGGCGACAATCGCCGCCGCGGAATCCGCAGGTCCGCGCTCCGACCAGTCCTTCAGCGTGATGAAGGCCTGTGCCGTATTCATGCCCTGGCCGGAGAAGCTGAAGCCGGTGAGGAAGGTCACGTTGTCGACGCCCGGGCGCTGCGCGAGATATTTTTCCACCTTGCCGACCACAGCTTCGGTGCGCGCGTAAGAGGAGTCGGAAGGCGTCTGCACGTCAGTGATGACAAAGCCCTGGTCATCGACCGGCAGGAAGCCGCCGGGCAAGTTGATGAAAGCCCAGGACAGGCCGGCCAGCAGCGCGGCATAGACCAGCATCAGTCGCCCGGTGCGCTTGAGCAAGCCGCCGACGGTCGCCGAATAACCTTCCTTGCCGCCTTCGAGCGCGCGGTTAAACCAGCCGAACAGACCTCTGCGCGCATGGCCATGTCCGGCCTCGACCGGCTTCAAGAGCGTCGCGCACAAGGCCGGCGCCAACGATAACGCCAGGAACGCGGAGAAGCCGATAGCGGCCACCATGGTCACGGAGAACTGGCGGTAGATGATGCCGACGGAACCCGGGAAGAACGCCATCGGCACGAACACTGCCATCAGCACCAGCGTGATGCCGATGATGGCACCCGATATCTGCGACATCGCCTTGCGGGTCGCTTCCCTGGGCGGCAGCCCCTCCTCCGCCATGATGCGCTCGACGTTCTCGACCACAACGATGGCATCGTCGACGAGGATGCCGACCGCGAGCACCATGCCGAACATGCTGAGCATGTTGATGGAGTAGCCGGCGAGCAGCAGCGTGGTGCAGGCCCCCAACAGCGCCACCGGCACGACGATGGTCGGAATGATGGTGTAGCGGATGTTCTGCAGGAACAGGAACATCACCACGAACACCAGCACCACGGCTTCAACCAGGGTCGAGAGTACCTTCTCGATCGAGGCCTTCACCACCGGCGTGATGTTGTAGGGAATTTCGTAGCCGATATTGGCCGGGAAGAAGCGCGATAGCTCCTTCATCTTGGCTTCGACCGCGCTCGCGGTCGCCAGCGCGTTGCCGGTCGGCGACAACAACACCGAGAGGCCCGCGGTCGCCTTGCCGTTCAGCCGCGTGTTGAACTGATAGCTGAGGCCACCGACCTCGATCCGCGCGACGTCGCGCAAGCGTACGGTCGAGCCGTCCGCGTTGGCGCGCAGAATGATGGCGCCGAATTCATCCGGGGAGGAGAGCTGGCCCTTGACCAGGACCAGCGCCGAGACGCGCTGGTCCGCCGTGCTCGGTTCGGCACCGACGCTGCCGGAGGCCACCTGTGCGTTCTGGGCGGTAATCGCCTTGTTGACGTCGTCGGCCGACAGCCCATAACCGACCAGCCTGGCGGGATCGATCCAGACGCGGAGCGAACGCTCGGTCGAATAGAGCGTGGCGCGGCCGACGCCGGGAATGCGGCGGATTTCGCCGAGCACGTTGCGGATCATGAAGTCACCGAGGCCGACTTCATCGAGGCTGCCATCGGTCGAGTTCAGCGTGATGATCTGCAACACCGCGCTGGAGGCCTCCTCGATCAAGATGCCCTGCTGGATCACCGCGCGCGGCAGCCGCGCTTCCACGCGCTTGATGCGGTTCTGCACCTCGACGGAGGCCGCTCCGGTGTCCGTGCCGGGAACGAAGTTCGCGATGATCTCGACCTGGCCAAGCGAGTCGCTGGTCGACTCGAAGTTCAGGATGCCGGAGGCACCGTTGAGTTCCTCCTCGATCAGGCGCGTGACGCTATTGTAGAGGTTTTCCGGTGAGGCGCCGGGATAGCTGGTCGAGATCGAGATCGATGGCGGCGCGATGATCGGATATTGCGCGACCGGCAGCAGCGGAATCGAGATAGCGCCGATCAGGCAAATAAACAGCGCAACGACCCAGGCGAAGATCGGCCTGTCGATGAAGAAATTCGACATGATGCGCTACCGCACCACTTGCGCGCGTTGGCCTTGCACGGAAGCATCCGCCTTGGTCCAGGATTGCGACTTGACCCGGTCGCCGGCCGCAAATTTCTGGAAGCCTTCGACCACGACCTTGTCGCCGGCTTTCAGCCCGTCGGTGACGAACCAGACGCCGTCCTGCACCGAGCCGGTGCGCACCGGCTGCACCGCGATGCGGTTGTCGTCCTTGACGACGAACACTTCGCTGGCGCCGCCGCCGTTGCGCTGGATCGCCTGCTGCGGCACCGCGATGGCATCGCTGTCGATGCCCTGATCGATGCGCACCCGGACATACATGCCCGGCAGCAGTTCGCGCTTCGGATTGCGGAACTCGCCGCGCAACGTCACCTGGCCGGTGTTGGCATCGACTTTGGCGTCGGAGAACAGCAGCTTGCCGTTAAGCGAATAAATCGTGTTGTCATCGAGCATGAGCTGGACCTTGGCGGCATCGGCCTCGATGCGATCGAGATCGCCGCTATCGAGGGCGCGGCGAAGCTGGTTGAGCTCGGTCACCGACTGGGTGAAGTCGGCATAGATCAGATCCAGTTGCTGGATGCTGGCGAGATTGGTCTCGTTCTGCACCGCGAGCGCGCCTTCGCTGACGAGTGCGGCGCCGACGACGCCGTCGATCGGCGCGCGCACGGTGGCGTAGTCGAGGTTGAGCCTGGCGCGCGCGAGCTCCGCCTTGCGGCCCTCGACTTCAGCCCTCGCCTGGCGCTCGGATGCGACCGCCTTTTCGTTCTCGGATTCGGACATGACACGCTGCGTGAAGAGCAGGCTAATACGGCGGGCATGTTGCTGAGCCTGCTGATGCACGGCCTCAGCCTTGGCCAGCGCCGCCTCGTTCAACATCACCTCGACCTCGAACGGGCGCGGATCGATGCGATATAGCGGGTCGCCCGCCTTGACCTCGCTGCCCTGGCGGAACAGGCGTTCGACCACGATGCCGGAGACTTGCGGGCGCACATCGGCAACGCGCGCCGGCGCGATACGGCCGGGCAATTCGCGCACCACGGCGCGCGGCTGCGGCTTGACCGTGACGATACCGACGTCCGGTTCGGAAGTTTGAATGGTGGCGATCGCGGAACTGGATTCGTCGCAACCCGCGAGGAGCGGCGCGCAGGCCGCGAGCATTATCGCGGCGCATGCCGATCGCACATTAAATCCTGACATGAAGTGGAGTGCCCCGTTTGGTTGAAAAACACGCCACACCGAGCGCCTTCTGGCGACTCCGCATGGCAAGCAACACTGAGGCTAACATCGGTTTGCTGCGATGCAATCGATGCTGCGGGCGGCTCTATGTCACATCCGCTATATGACTGATCGCAGGCCGCTTTTGTGGAATCACCGGATCGTGAATTGGGCGCCATTGCTGCGTGCTGCGACAGAACAACGCAATCAAGCCGCGACCTTCATCCTGAAATGGCTGACGCCCCATTCGATACCGTCGGCGTAGCCGAACAGTCCAGCGGTGGCGAGGAAGAACCAGCGCCAGCGCCGCATCCACAATGCGGTGTCGCTGCCATATACGGGACCAAGAACGCCTTCGATCTCGTCGCGGCGGGAATTGAAATTGGCGAGCCAGTCGAGCGCGGTGCGCTGGTAATGCGTGCCACTCCAGCGCCATTCCTTTTCGACCTCGAACAAATCGGCGTATTGCCGGATCAGATGATGGCTCGGCATCACCCCACCAGTGAAGAAATGCTGCGCGATCCAGTCGTCGCGGTCGGCGCGATCGAACAGATAGGCGCCCGCGCGATGGGTGAAGATGTGCATGAAGAAGCGGCCATCCGGCGCCAGCCAGGATTTCACCCCGGTCATCAATTGACGCCAGTTCATCATGTGCTCGAACATCTCGACCGATACGATGCGATCGAACTGCCGCCCGGCGTCGAACACATTCATGTCCGCGGTGACGACGCGCAGATTTTTCAATCCGCGCGCCTCGGCCTCGCTCTCGATGAATTGCCGTTGCGACGGCGAGTTCGACACCGCGGTGATCCCGGAGTTTGGAAATTGCCGCGCCATCCACAGCGACAGCGAACCCCAGCCGCAGCCGAGTTCGAGGATCGATTGGCCGTCGGCGAGATCGGCGTGCTCGACGGTCTGGCGCAGCGCTTCCTCCTCGGCCTCCTGCAGCGTCGACTTCGGCTCCTTGTAGAAACACGAGGAGTATTTGCGGTTCGGGCCGAGCACGCGGGCAAAGAACGTCGCCGGCACTTCGTAATGCTGGGCATTGGCGGCATCGGCGTGTTCGGCGATGGCGCGCGCCGCCATCTCGCCGGCAAACGAGGAATTGCTGTCCGCGTTGCCGCTGGCGAGCCTTGTTGCGGTGCGCGAACACAACCGCTGGACCGCGGCGCGCACCACGAGGTCGGGCAGCGGCACCCGTTCGGCGGTGCCGATGATCCTGGAAACCACGCTCATGTAACCACTCCCTTTTGCGGTGGCAGCGGAAAGAACATGCTGGTGCGCGACTGATAGTCTCGGTAGCGCTCGCCGCGCGAGCGCAGCATCTGCTGCTCCAGCGGCGGGATGCCGGTGACGTGCACCAGGATCCAGTACATGAAGACCGGCGCGAGCAAGCTCGCCCAGCCCCAAGGATAATAAACAGGATAAAAAAGTGGGTGCTGGACCGAAATCGCGATCACGGGATAGGCAAGCCAGCCGAACCATTCGAAGAAATAATTCGGATGCCGCGACCAGCGCCACAACCCGGCGTCGCATACCCGGCCCTTGTTGGCGGGATTGACGCGGAAATGCCGGAGCTGGGCGTCGGCGAGCGCCTCGCCGGCGATGCCGGTCAGCAGGATCAGCGCGCCGAGATAATCTTGAAAGCGCAACCCGGCATGCGGAAACCGCGCCGCCACGAAAATCGCAAACACCAGCGGGATCGATCCAAAACCCTGATTTTGCAGAAACACGAACATCCGGCGTGGCGAATCGACGCCCCATTCGCGGGCGAAGGCGGCATAGCGCGGGTCGTCGGTGATGGCGGCCGTGCGCGCCGCGATATGGAGGCCGAGCCGGACCGACCAGATCGCCACCAGGCCCGCGACCAGCCATTGCCTCGAATCCGGCGCCGCACCGGCGACCGGCCACAGCGCGCTTCCGGCGCCCACCAGCCCGACCGCGAAGGTCCAGATGGTGTCGACCCAGCCGGAATTGCCGGTACACTGCTGCACCATCCAGGCGCCGGCCATCAGGACCGACAGGGACAGTGCGATTGCAACCAGCGCCTCAAAATATAAAATAACCATGCAAATGCCCGTTAAGCGGCTGTGGCGTCAAAGATTTGTGAAATACGCTGCTAGCCTAAGCCCGGTTTCGCGCCGAAGTTCCATGTTCCAGTCCCCCAACCGGCCTCAACCGGCCTTTTTTCCCTGCACCGCTGTGCCATATTGATGCCCGAAAGTGTTCCCCCCGCAACAGGTGACGATCAGCCGATGCCTTCAGGCCCCCCTCCCCGTCCCGCGATGGAAGTCGAACTCAACAAGCTGTCCTCGCCACGGATCTTCCTGGTGCGGATGCTGGTGTTCCTGGTGCTGTGCGCACTGCTGATGGTGGTGCTCTACAAGCAGATCGTTCTGGCGTTCTTCGCCAATCCCGGCCTCAACGCGCTGATCGGCCTGGTGCTGCTGATCGGAACCATCCTGTCGTTTCGACAGGTGATCCGGCTCTATCCGGAAGTCGCCTGGGTCAACAATTTCCGCATCGCCGATCCCGGCATTGCCGTCGAGCGGCAACATCCGATCCTGCTGGCGCCGATGGCGGCGATCCTCGGCGGCGAGCGCACCGGGCGGATGACGATTACGCAGCAGACCATGCGGCACCTCTTGGATTCGATCGCCACCCGGCTCGACGAGGCCCGCGACATCTCGCGCTACATGACCGGCCTCCTGGTATTCCTCGGGCTGCTCGGAACCTTCTGGGGCCTGATCGAAACCGTCGGCTCGGTCGGCAAGGTGATCGACGGCCTCAAGGTCGGCGGCGACGCCGGCGCGCTGTTCGACACCCTCAAGGAAGGCCTCGCCGCACCGCTCGGCGGCATGGGCATTTCGTTTTCGTCGTCGCTGTTCGGTCTCGCCGGTTCGCTGATTCTCGGCTTTCTCGATCTGCAATCCAGCCAGGCCCAGAACCGGTTCTATACCGACCTTGAGGACTGGCTCGCCTCCACGGTGCGCGGCTATTCCGGAGAAGCCGCCGCCGGCGGCGAGCTGCAAACCGCGATCGAACGGTTGCGCACGACCATGGAAGAAGGCGGCGGCCGCGGCACCACCGCGGCGATGGCCAACCTCGCCGAAGCCATTCAGGGACTGGTGGCGCATATGCGCAGCGAGCAGCAGATGATCCGTGAATGGGCCGACGGCCAGGGCGAGCAAAACCGCGAGATCAAGAAACTGCTCGAGCGGATCGCGCGCCAGCCCGAGAATAATTAGGGCGTCAACTGAAAGGCATCGTGCCCCGGACGCGGCGCAGCATGAAATGATGCGCTGCTGAGCCGGGGCCCAGCGAAGATAACATCTGGGTCCCGGCTCTGCGAAGCAGTGCGAAGAGCGCTGCGTCGCGTCCGGGAAACCAATAGCGGAGAACTATCTTATGGCCCTCGCACGTGCACGCCGCGAAACCGGCTTCAACTACTGGCCGGGCTTTGTCGATGCGCTGTCGACGCTGGTGCTCTCGATCGTGTTCCTGCTGTCGGTGTTTCTGGTGGTGCAGTTCTTCCTGTCGCAGGAAGTCACCGGCAAGGACAAGGCGCTGGAGCAGCTCAACGCCAAGATCGCCCAGCTCAACGACCTGTTGTCGCTGGAAAAGCTCGGCGAACTCACGCTCAACGACCAGCTCGCGCAACTGCGCGCCGGGCTCGCCACCGCCGAATCCGAGCGCGATCGCGTCAAAGGCCTCTATGAGGGGCTTGCCAACGCCGCCGCCGGCAGCGACGCCGCCGGCCGCGCCACCGAACTGAACAAGGCGCTGGATTCCGAAAAGCAAGTTACGTCGCGCGCGCTGGCGCAGATCGAGGTGCTCAACCAGCAGATCAGCGCGCTGCGCCGCCAGCTTGCAGCGCTGGAAGAGGCGCTCGACGCCTCGGAGAAACGCGACAAGGAATTGCAAGGGCGGATCGCCGATCTCGGGCAGCGCCTGAACGTGGCGCTGGCGCAGCGGGTGCAGGAATTGTCGCGCTACCGTTCGGATTTCTTCGGGCGCCTGCGCGCCATCCTCGGCAACCGGCCGGACATCCGGATCGTCGGCGACCGCTTCGTATTCCAGTCGGAAGTGTTCTTCGATACCGGACAGGCGCTGCTGCTGCCCGAAGGCAAGGCTGAACTCGACAAGCTCGCCAGCGCGCTGATGGACCTCGACAAGCAGATTCCGAGCGAGATCGCCTGGGTGCTGCGGGTCGATGGCCATACCGACGTGCGGCCGATCAACAGCCCGCTGTTCAAGTCGAACTGGGAATTGTCATCGGCGCGCGCGATCTCGGTGGTGCAGTATCTGGTTTCGCTCGGCGTGCCGGCGCAGCGGCTGGTCGCAGCCGGCTTCGCGGAATTCCAGCCGCTCGACACCGCCGCCACCGATGACGCCTACAAACGCAATCGCCGCATCGAGTTGAAGCTGACGGAACGGTAGGCGGTGCCCCGAAGGATCATCGTCATTGCCGGGCATAGTAGTCTGCCTTGCGCAGACTGCGTAAACTTGTCTGCGCTCCCGGCAATCCATCAAAAGATTTTGCGAAGGCGATGGATGCCCGGATCAAGTCCGGGCATGACGACTGTGCAGGGATGAGCGCACCCTTCCACCTGCGCCCCTACCGCGCCGACGATGAAGACGCCACGATCGCGTTGTGGCTTGCGACCTGGCAGCGCGCCTATCCCGCGATCGATTTCGCCGCGCGGGTGCCGTGGTGGCGGGAACGCTGGCGGAACGAGCTGGTGCCGAACGCTGCCATCATGGTCGCCGAACAGGCCGGCGCGCTGATCGGGTTCGTCACTCTCGACGCGACCGGCTATCTCGACCAGCTCGTGGTGGCGCCCGACCAATGGGGTTCGGAACTCGGCAATGCGCTGGTGGCGGAAGCGAAGCGATTGTCGCCGGATTGCATTACATTGCTGGTCAATGCCGACAACGCCCGCGCCATCCGCTTCTATGAGCGCAACGGCTTTGTCCATGCCGGCGAAGACGTCAATCCGACCTCCGGCCGGCCGGTGCTGCGGATGGAATGGAAGGGAGCAGTCCGATGACGCGAACCGAACTTGCAGCCGGCTCGGCGACGTTCATCGCCGTTGCCGCCGCCGGATGGCTATCGGCGACCTCGGTCGACCGGCACTTCGCCGCCATCGACAGCGGCATCGCATCGACCGATCAAAATCAAGCGCAGACGCCGTCTTCGCCCTGTGTTGGGGCGGATGGTTCATGGAAAAACTGGGTGTGGGCGAATGTTCCGACGCTTGCGCCGAAATGCGCCGGGGATCGCTAAGCGTTTTCCGGCTTAGGCCGGCTGTCAATGCGAGGACGCGGGGATGCAGGTGACGATCGCGGGTACCGAGGCCGAACGCATCCCCTTCTGGTCGGCCCTCATCACGGACAGGCGCATCGCCCCGGCCCTCGGCCTGGGCTTCACGTCCGGCATGCCGTTTCTGCTGACCTATTCGACGCAATCGGCCTGGCTGACCGACGCGGGGGTGCCGCTGGCGACGATCGGCCTGCTCAGCGAACTGACCCTCGCCTACAAGTTCAAGTTTGTCTGGGCGCCATTTCTCGATCAATACGATCCGCCGCTGGTCGGACGTGTGCTCGGGCGGCGGCGCGGCTGGTTGCTGGTGGCCATTCTCGCCGTCATGGCCATGCTGGCCGGGATCGCCTTCGGCAATCCGGGCCATTGGATCTGGTGGACGGTTGGATTCTCCCTCGCGCTCGGGATCGCGGGCGCAACGCTCGATCTCGTGCTCGACGGCTGGCGCATCACGAGTGTGCGGCCGCCGGAGAAACAGGCGGTGCTGTCCTCATGGACCGAGATCGGCTGGCGCATCGGCAATCTCGCGGCGGGCGCAGGCGCGCTCTACCTCGCCGATCATGTCGGCTGGAAGGGCGCTTATCTGTGCATGGCGGCCCTGATGCTGGTCGGAATCGTGGCGACGCTGTTTGCGCCTGAACCGCCTTCCGACATGGCGCCCCACAAGCCGCATGCCGGCTTCGTCGAGACGATCTGGGCGCCGATCCGCGAGCTCGTCAAGCGGCTCGGCCCGATGGCGGTCGCGATCCTGCTGCTGGTCGCGGGCTTCCGCATGCCGGGCTACATCGCGAGCGCGATGGCGGTGCCGCTGTTCAAGCACCAGGGCTTCACGAACACCGACATCGCGACCGTCACCAAGCTCTTCGGCTTCTGGATCGCGCTTGGCGGCACCTTCATGGCCGGGTGGCTGATCCCGCGCATCGGCATGATGTCGAGCCTGCTCATCGGCACGGTCGCGGGCTCGGCCTCGCATCTGGCGCTCGCGCTGCTTGCGGTGCATGGCGGGGATGGCGGCAAGGCGTTCTGGACCTTCGCGCTGGCGGTCGGCGTCGAGGGCTTTGCTTACGCCTTCGCGTCGATCGTGCTCATCACCTACATGTCGACGCTCGCGTCAGTCGAGCACGCGGCGAGCCAGTTCGGCCTGTTGACCTCGCTCTGCGCCTTTCCGGGCAGCATTCTGGCCGGGTTCTCGGGCTTCGTGATCGAGCATACCGGCTTCGCCTGGTTCTTCGTCTGGACCTCGCTGATCGGCATCCCGGTCGCGCTGCTGGCGGTCTTTGTCTGGTACCGCGTCGGAATATCCGACGAGGCGCCGATCCGGGTCGCGGGAGGGCACTAAGGGTCGGTGTAGCCTCACACCCCTTCGAACTGCAGCCGCGCCAGCCGGGCATAGAGCCCGCCGGCGGCGACCAGCGAGGCGTGGGTGCCCTGTTCGACGATGCGGCCCTGATCCATCACCATGATGCGGTCGCAGGACAAAACCGTCGCGAGACGATGGGCGATCACCAGCGTGGTGCGGTGGCGCATCAATTCCTCCAGTGCGGTCTGCACCAGCGTCTCGGATTCGGCATCGAGCGACGAGGTCGCCTCGTCGAGCAGCAACAGCGGCGCGTCGCGCAGGATCGCGCGCGCAATCGCGATGCGCTGGCGCTGGCCGCCCGACAGCGTGACGCCGCGCTCGCCGAGTTGCGCCTCGAAACCGCCCGGCAGGCGGCGGATGAATTCGGTGGCGTGGGCGAGCTCAGCCGCGCGCTCGACTTCGGCATCGGTGGCGTCGGGCCGCCCGAAGCGGATGTTCTCGCGCGCGCTTGCGGCGAACGCCACCGCGTCCTGCGGCACCAGCGCGATGCGGGAACGCACCTCGCGCGGATCGGCGTCCCTGATCGGAACGCCGTCGATCGCGATCACGCCTTGCGCCGGATCGTAGAACCGCAGCAGCAGATGAAACAGCGTACTCTTGCCCGCCCCCGACGGGCCGACGATCGCGACCTTCTCGCCGGCGCGCACCGCCAGCGAAACGCCGTCGATGGCCCAGGCATCCGGCCGCGTCGGATAGGCGAAGCGGACATTCTCAAAGCTGACGTCGCCGCGCGCCGGCACCGGCAGCGCGCGCGGTGAAGCCGGCGCCGTGATGGCCGACTTGACGCGAAGAATTTCGAACAGCCGCTCCGATGCGCCGGAGGCGGCCGAAACCTCGCCCCAAACCTCGCTGAGCTGGCCGAGCCCGGTGGCGGCGAAGGCTGCATATAGCACGAACTGGCCGAGCCGGCCGGGAGTGATCGAGCCGATCAGCACGTCATGCGATCCGATCCAGAGGATCAGCACCACGCTGGTGAAGACGATGAAGATGATGATCGCGGTCAGGACCGAGCGCGCGCGGGTCGAGTTGCGCGCCGCTTCATAGGCCTGTTCGACCTCGCCGCCGAAGCGCGCATTGGCCAGCCGCTCGCTGGTATAGGCCTGCACGGTGCGGATGGCGCCGATCAGTTCGGAAGCGTAGGCGGTCGCGTCCGCCAGCGTATCCTGCGCGCCGCGCGACAGCCGGCGCACCCAGCGGCCGAATGCGACCAGCGGAATCACCATCACCGGGATCGCCAGCAACACAAAGCCCGAAAGCCGCGGGCTGGTGATCACCATCATCGCGGTGGCGCCAACGAACAGCATGACGTTACGCAGCGCAATCGACACCGACGCGCCGACCGCAGACTTGATCTGGGTGGTGTCGGCGGTGAGGCGCGAGATCAATTCCCCGCTGCGGGTCGAATCGAAGAATGCCGGCGACAGCGAAATCAGGTGAGCGAAGACGTCTCGCCGGAGATCAGCGACGATGCGCTCGCCGATGGTCATCACCAGATAGAACCGCGCCGCGCTGGCGCCGGCGAGCACCGCCACCACCGCGATCATCACGCTGAAGTAGCTGTTGATCATGGCGATGCCTTCGGGGGTGAACCCGAAGTCGATCATGCGCCGGACCGCGACCGGCACCACCAGGGTCGTGATCGCCGCGATCGTGAGCGAGATCAATGCCAGGATCGCGCGCCCGCGGTAGCGCGCCACATAGGGCGCGAGTTCCAGCAGCGGACGCAGCCGTGCGCCGCCTTTGGCCGCCTGCTCCGTCAGCACGGCCTCGATGGCAGGCACCTCCGATGAGGCGGAATCGTGCCGCGCCGGCGCTTCGCCGCGCCCGTCTTCAATCTGTTCCGCAGCACTCATGAGGTCCGACCAATCGCTGTTGTCACCCCCCAGATAGGCCCCGGCGCCTGCGCTGGCAAATCGGGATGACGTGGCTTGTTTTGCAGGGCTTGCTGCGTTATAGAGCGGCCCAAATCCGTCCCCACAGCCATGTTGAAGACAGGCGCCGGCGCGCCGAAGGATATGCCATGAAAGCCGAAATTCACCCGGAATATCATATGATTACGGTCGTGATGACCGATGGCACCGAATACCAGACGCGCTCTACCTGGGGCAAGGCGGGCGACAAGCTGAACCTCGATATCGACTCCAAGTCGCACCCGGCCTGGACCGGCGGCGCCCAGCAGATGCTCGATCGCGGCGGCCGCGTGTCCCGGTTCCAGAAGAAGTTCTCGGGCTTCCTCAAGAAGGATTGAGACGAGTCTCTTGTTTTGACGCGTTTTCTTCACGCGAACCGGTACCACTTCGCTCGAAAACGCTCCAGTCTCTCTTTCTCGCGGCAAGATGCCAAAACGCCCCGGCTCGGTCAGGGGCGTTTTTGTTTTAAGGCCGGGCCACCTGCGGGCGTGTCACAGCGCGCCCCGTTGCGATTTCAGCACGATCTGTAAGCCGATCACGGCAAAGACCGCTGAACCGAGGCCGACGCTGAGGCCGACGCCCTGTTGCAATGGAAATCCTGCGAAACAGGCCACTGCGGTCAATACGCCGGCCAATCCTGCCAAGGCGCCCGCGAGCGCGACAGGCTTGCTCACCATCGGCGCCGTCGACCGCATTTCATTCGTCAAGGCGAGCATGGCGCCGGCTCCGAATGCCGTCGTCCCCAACAGAAACAGCACGTCGAACAGGCGCTTGAACCCGGCAAATGCGGCGGTGCCATCTCTGATGGCGGCCACCGGGCCCAGCACATAGCCCACGATCGCATCGACAAACGTAAACACGACAATGCTCAAAAGGATCGCGATCCAGCCGGCGACCGCGATACCTCGTCCGCGCCGTGCCATTTCCGACGCGACAAGAAGCGCGCCTGTCGCCATCACGATATCCGAGAAAATGCCGACAGTTCCGGCCCCGAACATGGTCCGCGCGCCGGCGACGGCCCCGGCCAGTGCCAATGCATGATCGAACGGCTGCGTGGGCAGGGCGGCGGCCGGTGGTGAAAGTGCATAAAGCACGCTCGTCACGGTAACCCCGAGAGATCCCAGCGCAACCGCCGCGCCGCCCGCCGTCAGGTTCGAAACCGTCACATCCTTCTGTGTCGCGCCGAGAACAAGCGCCGCTGGGCTGGCGTCAGTCATTTCCAACTCCTGTTGCATGGCCGCGATTTTGGTTGCACTGTGAAACCATAAGACAAAAGGTTTCACTGTGCAACCATGCCTGGAAAAACGGATCTTTCGAAACTGAACTGTTCGCTGGCAAGGACCCTGGAGGTCGTGGGGGACTGGTGGACGCTGTTGATCATTCGCGACGCCTTTCTCGGCGTGCGCCGTTTCGGCGACTTCCAGAAGAGCCTCGGAATCGCAAAGAATATTCTGGCGACGCGGCTGGAGCGTCTGGCGGCGAACGACATCCTCCAGCGCGGCGGGCCCGAAAAACGCCCGGTCTATCAGCTTACCGAACGAGGTCAGGCGCTGCTGCCGGCCATGATCGCCCTGATGCAGTGGGGCGACGCCTGGTTATCCGCGGAACGGCCGCCGGTGCTGGTGACCGACGCGAAAGGCCGGCCGGTGTCACCGTTGCATTTGAAAAGCGGTGGCGAGGAGGTACGCGCTGAAACCGTGCGGTTTCATCCGGGACCGGGCTCGACGGCGCGAACGCGCGCATTCTTTAGCGAGCTGTCGCGGTCCGGTGACGCCAGCGGCGCTTCCGGCAGCGCCACCATCAGAAGCGCCAGCCGACGCAGGCCGCGCCAAGGGCGATGATGCAGCAGGCCGCGATCCGCGAAGCTGTCAGGCGCTCGCCGAGAAACGCAGCCCCCAGCAGGGCCGCGAACACCACGCTGGTTTCGCGCAGCGCCGACACCGCGCCCATCGGGCTCCTCTGCATCGCCCAGATGATGGCGCCATAAGCCAGAAGCGAGATCGCCCCGCCGCTAGCCGCCTTGCCCACTTCCGCCATCGGTACCGCGAACATCGCGCGACGGCCGCGCACCAGATACCACAGCGGCATTGCGAGAAAGAACGCGAACATGCCGCCGGTATAGGCGACCCAGTTGCCGGAGGCGCGCACGCCGAGACCATCGACGACGGTGTAGGCGGCAATGCTGGCGCCGGTCGCAAGTGCAGCCGGCAGATTCATCGCATGCAGGCCGACCGCTTTCTGCAAGGCGCGATCGGAGGCCGAGCCGGATAGCTGTCTTGCCGCGCGCGCCCGGGCTGCCGCCAGCATGAAAATCCCCGTACAGACGAGGCCGATGCCGGCTGCGCCGATCAGGTTCATCCACTCGCCGGCAAACAGACTGCCGCCGAGCGCGACCAGTGCCGGCGACGAGCCGCGCGCCACCGGATAGGTCTCGCCGAGATCGCCGCTGCGATACATCAGCACCAGCAGCGCATTGTAGACGAGATGAATGAGACCCGAGGCGACGACGTAGACGGCGCAGGCGGCCGACGGCAGCCCGGCGAACGCCATCATCACCAGGCCAATGACGCCGACGGTGACGTTCATGATCAGCATCGACTGCGCGCGATCCGCGCCGCCGCGCAGCAGTGCGTTCCAGCTCGCGTGCATGAACGCGGCCGACAGCACCAGCAAAACGGAAAAGGGGGTCAGCAAGTCAGGATGATTCTCGCGCCGAAAGTCGACCCGAGCGGCTTAGCGCAGGCAAGGCCAGCGATCCAGTGCGAGTGCCGCCGGTCAGACCAGGTCTTCTGTCATGGATCGCAAGCTTCGGAAACGAAACACTAGCGCTCGAATGCCGCCTTGAGGCGATTGAGCTGGGGAACCAGCGGATTGCCGATCGCGGCGCGCTCGGCCGCCGGCGCGTGGATGGTGGTGTCGAGACGGCGGACCTTGGCTTGCAGCGTCATCGAACGCTCGATCAGGCTCTGCAACTGCGACGGCAGTTTTTCGACCATGTCGTTCGGGCCGGGATCGGCGGCGCTGAGCTTGACCTTGGTCTTTTCGCGATTGGCCTGGGTCAGCGTCATCTCGCCTTCCTTGACTGCCCGGTGCAGCAACAGCCAGGACGCGAGCTGCATCAAGCGGGTGGTCAGCCGCATGCTTTCGGTCGCGTAGGTGAGACTGACGGAGCGGTCGAGCGCCTTGGCCTCGGCGCGGCCGACGCCATCGAGATAGGCGGCGGTCTCCTCGACCAGATCCATGCCTTCGCGGAACAGGGTGCCGAACGCCGCGGAATTGGTCAGCCGCTCGCTGAATTGCACCAGAGCGGTTTCGCCTTGCGAACGGTCCGACATGGTTAACGCCTCACGCCACTATTTACCCCTGCCGGCCCGGAAGCGCGGCAGCTTATGATGAACAAATCATTGCGCGGCCTTGGACGAGAGTCCAGCCGCAAGACTCTTTATGGTTTCTTATGGTTTCCAGCCGGGGGCGCGCCGCCGCGAGAGGCCAAAAAAGAGCCGCCGTTTCCGGCGGCTTTGAAGTTGATAACAGGGAGGCGTCAAACAGAGTGGACAGGAGCCACTCGGTGTCCAAAGAGGACGATCCCAGTCATAAACGAGAAAGCTTAATCGATCGTAAACGAAGGGTTTTCTTCAGCTTTCATTTGCCATGTCGGCCATTGGCCGAGTGGGAAACTCGTGTCCCGGCTCCGCGGAGCTGCGTGGAGGACGCTGCACCGCGTCCGGGACACGAGCCAGGTGCGCGTTCCTTCACGTCTTGAAAAAACTGTTCGCCGCATCCTTCGAAGCGCGCTTTTTGGTCATGGCCGCTTGCAGCCGCTCGATTTCCGAATTCATCAGCGCGATGCGCTCGGTGAGTTCCTCGACCGACAGCAACGACAGGTCCTGCCCGATCTCGTGGCTGATCTTCTTCCTTGGTTTGTCATCGTCCTCGATGGCCATCTGTCGTCCTCCGTGCTCAACGATCGGTGAAGCGGTTGCCAGCCGGGGTGCGGCTGGTTAATCAGGTGCCGCTTGGCGAATACCTTCCGTTCCGATTAAATCGGAACGGAGGCTCCATTTCTCTATTTTGACGCGTTTTCTTCGCGCGAACCGGTATCCACTTCGCTGGAAAACGCTCTGGCGTTTCACAAGGAAAAACCATGGAAAAGCTGCCCGCGCAAATGACCGTGATCGGCATCAGCAAGCCCGGCGGTCCGGAGGTATTGTTGCCCGAGACCCGCGCGGTGCCGGCACCCGGGCCGGGCGAAATCCTGATCAAGGTGGCCGCCGCGGGGGTGAACCGTCCTGACGTGGCGCAGCGCTCGGGCGCCTATCCGCCGCCGCCCGGCGCCAGCGATCTGCCCGGCCTTGAAATCGCGGGCACGGTGGTAGCCGTCGGCGCCGGCGCCACCAGACACAAGCTCGGCGACAAGGTGATGTCGCTGGTGGCCGGCGGCGGCTACGCGCCCTATTGCATCGCGCAGGACGCCCAGGCGATGGCGGTACCCCCGGCGCTGTCGATGCCGGAGGCCGGCGCCATTCCGGAAACACTGATGACGGTCTGGCACAATGTGTTCGAGCGCGGCGCGTTGAAGCCCGGAGAAACCCTGCTGATCCATGGCGGCTCGTCCGGCATCGGCACCATGGCGATCCAATTGGCCAAGGCCTTCGGTTCCAAGGTGATCGTCACCGTTGGATCGCAAGACAAGGCCGACGCCTGTCTCAAGCTCGGCGCCGACCGCGCCGTCAACTACAAGACCGAAGACTTCGTCGAGGCGACCAAGGCGGCAACCGGCGGCGCCGGCGCCAATGTCATCCTCGACATGGTCGGCGGCGACTATATCGATCGCAACTATGATGCGGCGGCCGTCGAGGGGCGCATCGTCCAGATCGCGTTTCTCTCCGGCACGCCCAAGGCAGAAGTTAATTTTGCCAGGCTGATGGTGAAAAGACTGCACCACACCGGCTCTACGCTGCGCCCGCGCACCAATGCCGACAAGGCGGCGATGGTCGCCGCCATCGAAGCCAAGGTGATGCCGCTGTTGCGCGAAGGGCGCGTCAAACCCTTGATGGACAGCACATTCCCGCTGGAAAAGGCGGCCGATGCGCATCGGCGCATGGAAACCAGCGAACATATTGGCAAAATTGTGTTGGTGACTTAACGCTGCTGACCGAAGGCGGTCCGGAAACCCTTTGATTTCCCTTACATTCATGTCATTTATCGCCCCACGCCGGGCGGTTCGCTTTGCCCGGACGTGGTGTTGATGGCGGAGAACTGACATTGCGTCTGATCAGGTGCCTTGCGCCCCTCGCGCTGGGCCTCATGATTTTTGCGGCGCCGCCGGCGCGCGCCATCGACGCCGTCAGCGTCCGCAGCGACGCGCCCGCAATCGACCTCACCGCGATCCTTGATCATCAGCACAGCGACACGGACCGCATCCAGGTCTCGACCGCGCCGGGCACCGACGGCATCGTTCGCCGCATCGAAGTCCGCGCCCGCGAAGGCGGCCAGAACTGGGTGGTGTTCGCGCTCGCCAACAATACCGACGACCAGCTCGACCGCCTGATCGTGGCACCGCATTATCGCATCGTTTCGTCGGGACTGTTGTGGCCCGATCTCGGATTGTCGCGCATCGCCACCATCACGCCGTCGACCGGCGACCGCCCGGAACGGCAGGAGAGCGCGACCGCGGACATCTTCCGCATCACGCTCGATCCCGGCGCCGTCATCACCTTTGTCGCGGAACTGCGCACCGATAAACTGCCGCAGCTCTATTTGTGGGAACCGGACGCCTACAAGGACAAGGTCAACTCGTTCACGCTCTACCAGGGCATCGTGATCGGCATTTCCGGCCTCCTGGCGCTGGTGCTGACGATCCTGTTCGTGGTCAAGGGCAGCATCATGTTCCCCGCCGCAGCCGCACTTGCCTGGGCGGTGCTGGTCTATATCGGCGTTGATTTCGGCTTCTGGGGCAAGGTGCTCGACATGTCGAACAATGCCGAGCGGGTGTGGCGCGCCGCCGGCGAAGCGATCCTGGCCGCGACATTGCTGGTGTTTTTGTTTGCCTATCTCAATCTCAGCCGCTGGCATGTCCGCTACTCCCACATCACCGTCGGCTGGCTTGCCTTTCTCGGCTCGCTGGTGGCGCTCGCTCTGTTCGATCCCGCGGTCGCCTCCGGCATCGCACGCATCTCGCTGGTGCTGATCGCCTTCGCGGGCTTTGCGCTGATCGTCTATCTGTCGACCCACGGCTTCGATCGCGCGGTCTTGTTGATCCCGACCTGGTTCCTGCTGGTGGTCTGGGTGGTCGCGGCCGGCATGACGGTCGCAGGCAGCGTCACCAACGACATCGTCGGCCCGGCGCTGCTCGGCGGCCTCGTGCTGATCGTGATGCTGATCGGGTTTACGGTGATGCAGCACGCTTTCGCCGGCGGCGGCGCCACCACCGGCGTGGTCTCCGACGTCGAGCGGCGGGCGCTGGCGCTGACCGGCTCCGGCGACCTGATCTGGGATTGGGACGTCTCCGCCGACAAGGTCTTCACCAGCCCCGAGACCGAAAGCCTGCTTGGTTTAAAGCGCGGCACGCTGGAAGGCCCTGCCGCGAAATGGCTCGAGGTGCTGCACCCGCTCGATCAGGATCGCTTTCGCGCCGCCCTCGACAGCGTGCTCGACCAGCGCCGCGGCCGGCTGGTGCAGGATTTCCGGCTGCGCACGCCCGACGGTCATTTCATGTGGTTTGCGCTCAAAGCCCGCCCGGTGGTCGGCTCCGACGGCGAAGTCTCGCGCGTGGTCGGCACGCTGACCGATGTTACCGAATCCAAGAACGCCGAGGAACGCCTGCTGCACGATTCGGTGCACGACAATCTCACCGGCCTGCCGAACCGCAAACTGTTCATCGATCGCCTCAGCGCGGTCGCCAATTTCGCCAAGACCATGCCGAACCTGCGGCCGACCCTGATGGTGATCGATCTCGACCGCTTCAAGCAGGTCAACGATTCCGTCGGCATCGCGGTCGGCGACTCGATCCTTTTGACGCTGGCGCGGCGGCTGACCCGGATCCTCAAACCGCAGGACACGCTGGCCCGCCTTGCCGGCGACCAGTTCGGCCTGATCCTGATGTCGGAACAGGATTCGGCCCGCATCACCGCCTTCGCCGAAACCATCCGCAAGACCATCCGCGCGCCGATCGCCTTCAACGACCGCGAGATTTTTCTCACCGCCTCGATTGGGCTGGCGCTCAGCGATCCGCAAACTCAATTGTCCGACGAGATCATCAAGGATGCCGAGCTGGCGATGTACCACTCCAAGCGTATCGGCGGTGATCGCATCGACGTCTACAAGCCGGCGATGCGCGCGCGCAAGACCGACCGGCTGACGCTGGAATCCGAACTGCGCCGCGCCATCGAGCGCGAGGAAATAACCATCCTGTATCAGCCGATCGTGCGGCTGGAAGACCGCTCGATCGCCGGCTTCGAGGCGCTGGCGCGCTGGGATCATCCAAAACTCGGCCGGATGTCGCCGGTCGAATTCATCGCCATCGCCGAGGAGATCGGCCTGATCGTCGATCTCGGCATGTTCGTGCTGGACCAGACGGCGAAGCAGCTTGCGATCTGGCAGCGCGCGATGCGGGCGCGCGAACCGATCTTCGCCAGCGTCAACGTCTCCTCGCGGCAATTGCTGCGCCACGATTTGATCCACGATATCCGCACCGTGCTGTCGCGCTCCTCGGTGGCGCGCGGCACGCTGAAACTGGAACTTACGGAATTGCTGGTGATGGAAAATCCGGAGCACGCCGCCCAGATGCTGACGCGGATCCGGGAACTCGGCACCGGATTGTCGCTGGACGATTTCGGCACCGGCCATTCGTCGCTGGCCTATCTGCAGCGCTTTCCGTTCGACACCATCAAGATCGACCAGTCGTTCGTGCGCACCACCAGCCGCGGCACAAGGCCGGTGATCCTGAAATCGATCATCGCGCTGGCGCATGATCTCGGCATGGACGTGGTCGCCGAGGGTGCCGAGACCGATTCGGATGCGGTGGAGCTTTATCAGCTCGGCTGCGAATACGCCCAGGGTTTTGCCTTCGGCGAGCCGATGGACGCCGACGCAGCGATGCGGCTACTGACGGAAGAGCGGCTCGAGGCGGCGAGCTGATCAATACCAGCCGTCATTGCCGGGCATAGCCGTCCGAAGGACGGCGTCGCTTTCGCTCGCCTATGACCCGGCAATCCATCTTCTTCGAAGGGTCTTTGACGAAGTTTGATGGATACGCGGGTCAAGCCCGCGTATGACGACTTTGCGTGTAGCGAAACGCCGCCCCCCTACTTCAGTCTTTTGAACCGCACGCTGCTGCCGTCGGCTTGTCTGGTTGCGATGTAGCCGCCGGCGAGGCAGGCTTCGCGCTGCGGCATCTTTTCCTGCGGGCTGCGCAGCGTTTCCCACCAAGAGGCGCGGTGCGCCGCGCGCGGCAGTGCCGCGTCGATGATCTCCTCGATCTCATCGAAACGCAGCACGAATTCCGGCCGCGTCTGCTTCTTCAGATAATCGCGCAGCGCGTCGTAATCGTTCACGGGCGGCCCTTGCTGACGTCATTCCCGCGAAAGCGGGAATCCAGTACGCCGCGAAGCTGCGTTCCATAACCAGCGCCGCGGAATACTGGATCATCCGCTTTCGCGGATGATGACGGATGCGATTGAACGCGCGCCATCGCTCTCACTTCTCCAGATATGTCTTCATCTCCGCGCGCAGGCCGTCGCGCAGATCGGCGCGCGTCAGGCCGAAGGCGATGTTGGCGCGCAGGAAACCGGCCTTGGAGCCGCAATCGTGCCGCTCGCCCTCGAACTCGACGCCGTAGAAGCTTTGGATCTTGGAGAGACCGATCATGGCGTCGGTGAGCTGGATCTCGCCGCCGGCGCCGCGCTCCTGGGTTTCCAGGATCTTGAAGATCTCCGGCTGCAGGATGTAGCGCCCGGTGATCGACAGATTCGACGGCGCCGTGCCCTTGGGCGGCTTTTCCACCATGCCGTCGACCTCGAACACATTGCCCTGCGCCAGGCGCTTGCCGACGCCGCAGATGCCGTATTGATGGGTGAGATGCGCCGGCACTTCTTCCACCGCGATCAGGTTGGATTTGTCGCCGAGCTTGCCGGCGGCCTCGATCATCTGGGCGAGGCAACCCGGCGTGTTCAGCACCAACTCGTCCGGCAGCACCACCGCGAACGGTTCGTTGCCGACGATGTCGCGGGCGCACCACACCGCGTGACCAAGGCCAAGCGGCGCCTGCTGCCGGGTGAAGCTCATGGCGCCCGCTTCAGGCTGGTCGCGCGCCAGAATTTCCATCTCGGCCTTCTTGCCGCGCGCTTCCAGCGTGGCATCGAGCTCGAACATCCGGTCGAAATGATCCTCGATCACCCCCTTGTTGCGGCCGGTGACGAAGATGAAGTGTTCGATGCCGGCTTCCCGCGCCTCATCGACCACATACTGGATCAGCGGCCGGTCGACGATGGTCAGCATTTCCTTCGGCATCGCCTTGGTGGCGGGCAGGACACGGGTGCCGAGGCCGGCAACCGGGAAAACAGCTTTGCGGATTTTCATGAGGATGTCGTGATACCTTGAGCGAACAGATGGAACATGGCGGCTTAACCGCCTGTTGGTAGCCGGTTTGCCGGCCGGAACAAAGATGGATTTACCGCCTCGGGGGACAAGAATCGCGCGACAAAAAAACGCCTTGTTAAGCGATTGGAAACCTCGACGAGGCCTCCTGAAAGCGGGAGTTTCAGGGGCGGTGGAAGGCAGGACATGACGGGATCGATGGCAAGATTGGCGAAACTGCGAACCGGCGCGGTCATCATGACGGCGGCGCTGCTGCTGTGCGGCGGGGCGCGCGCGCAATCTTCCGGCGGCGGCGGGCCATTCAGCATCTTCGACAACATCTTCACCGGCACGCTGTCGAAAGGCAGCCAGACCGCCCCGCCACCGCAGCGGCCGGGAACCTCGGCGCAGGCGCAAGCTGCGCCTGCCGCGAGCAGCGCGCCGCTGCCCTGGAGCGGCGAGGACGGCGCCTCCGGCCATCCTTTGATGACCGCGAGCGCGATCCGCGAGGCGGCGGCGAATTTCAATAATTGCGTGGCCTCGATGTGGCCCGATGCGGCACGCCGCGGCATCTCGCAACAAAGCTTCGAGCGCTTCACCGCAGGTCTGACGCCTGATCTGCGCATCATGGATCTGATGGATTCGCAGCCGGAGTTCACCAAGTCGATCTGGGATTACCTCGACATTCTGGTGAACGACAACCGCCTCGCCAAGGGCCGCGAAATACTCGCCAAATACAAGCCGCAATTCGACGCGGCGGAACGGGCCTACGGCGTCGACCGCTATGCGGTCGCCGCGATCTGGGGCATCGAATCCAATTATTCGACGCAGATGGGCGACCGCAGCGTGCTGCAATCCACCGCAACCCTCTCCTGCATCGGCCGCCGCCAGAAATATTTCAGGGACGAATTCCTCTCGGCGCTGGAAATCCTGCACCGTGGCGATTTGCGTCCCGAACAGATGCACGGTTCCTGGGCCGGCGCGTTCGGGCCGACGCAATTCATGCCGACCGCGTTCAAACGCTTTGCGGTGGATGCCGACGGCGACGGCCGCCGTGACGTGGTCGACGATCCCGCCGATCTGATCGCCTCGACTGCCAACAACCTGAAAAAGGACGGCTGGCAGCCCGGCCAGACCTGGGGTTTTGAGGTCGTGGTGCCGCCCGGTTTCAATTACATGCTGGCCGACCGCGCCAAGGCGATGACGGTGGCGCAGTGGGAGCATCTTGGGCTCAAGCGCGCCAGCGGCCAGCCCTTCCCGCATCCGGCCGACAAGGCCTATCTGCTGGCGCCGGCCGGTGCCGAGGGCCCGGGTTTCCTGATGCTGCAGAACTTTCGGGTGATCATGAAATACAACCCGGCGGAAGCCTATGCGCTGGCGATCGGCCATTTCGCCGACCGGCTGCGGGGCGGGGCGCCGTTCATCCAGCCCTGGCCGCGGCAGGAGCGGGAACTATCGCGTGCCGAGCGGCTGGAACTGCAGCAGCTTTTGGCCCAGCGGGGCTTCTATCGCGGCACCCCGGACGGCCAGCTCGGGGGCCAGACCCGGGATGCGCTGCGCAGCTTCCAGGCCTCGATCGGGGCCGCCGCGGACGGATTCGCCTCCTCCGACGTGCTGCAGCGCCTGCGCGGGCGTTGAAATACGGCCCAAGAAACAGCCCAAGACACGCCCCAGACCCCAAAAGTAACCTTGAAGACGACAATGCCGCCGCGCCCTTGACGGCGGCGGCCGATACCCGGTCTATGGCGCAGAATCTGCCCGCTTGCGGCCCGATTCCGCTACTATAGCGGTTGCCTGATCTGCGATGACGATCGAAGCCCATGCCTGTTCAGAAGTCCTTTTTCCGGGTGTTCACCGAAAGCGGCCCGCTGATCGCGTCGGCGGTTGCGGTGGCGTTGTTGCTCGGTATCGCCGGGCC
Source organism: uncultured Pseudomonadota bacterium (assembly GCA_963819325.1). Classification (GTDB taxonomy): domain Bacteria; phylum Pseudomonadota; class Alphaproteobacteria; order Rhizobiales; family Xanthobacteraceae; genus Bradyrhizobium. The sequence continues at coordinate 415,830 of CAWFVT010000029.1, read as the reverse complement.
GGCATCGGCACAGTTTTTCAATTTCCCCTCCTTCGGCGGTCCTCCCGTCCGGCAGCAACGCGGCGGGGGTGGAGGCTGGCCAGGCGGCGATCTGTTCGCGCCATTCCAGCAGCAGGCGCCGCGACGCGAACGCGTCATCCGCGAGGATTATTCCCACGCGCCCGCGCCGGAGAAGCGCGAGACCGTGCCGGAGCGCAACGTGCTGGTGCTCGGCGACGGCATGGCGGACTGGCTCGCCTACGGTCTTGAGGATACCTATGCCGATCAGCCGGACATGGGCGTGGTCCGCAAGCCAAAGGGTTACTCCGGTCTGATCAGATATCAGCCCAGGGGCGAACCGGCCGACTGGGCCGCCGCCGCCAAGGGCATCCTCGCCACCGAGAAACCCGAAGCCATCGTCGTCATGCTCGGGCTCAACGACCGCATTTCGATGCGCGAGCCGGCCGTCGAAAAATCCGACGCCAAGTCGACCGATAAAAAGGCCAAGCCCGCGGACGCGAAACCAGGAGCGAAGCCGGATGACACCGCCGGCAAGCCTGGCGAAAAAGCCGTCGACGCCGAATTATCGTCGGACGATGCCGCCGACGCCGCCGATGCGCCGCCGGCCACCGCGCCGGAAAAGAGCACGCGCTCGCCGAACGGAATCTATGAATTTCGCGAGGAGCGCTGGGTCGAGCTCTACAACAGGAAAATCGAGGATTTGATCGCCGTCTTGAAGTCGAAGGGCGTGCCGGTGCTGTGGGTTGGGCTGCCCGCCGTGCGCGGCACCAAGGCGACCGCGGACATGCTGTTCCTGGATTCGCTGTACCGTGAAGCCGCCGCCAAGGCCGGCATCACCTATGTCGACGTCTGGGATGGCTTCGTCGATGAAGCCGGCCGCTATTTGCAGCAGGGCCCGGATTTCGAGGGCCAGATTCGCCGGCTGCGCGCCTATGACGGCGTGTACTTCACCCAGGCCGGCGCCCGTAAGCTCGCGCATTACGTCGAGCGCGAGATCACGCGGCTGTTGGCCGGCCGGTCCGCGCCGATCGCGTTGCCGACCGAACCGGCTACCCCCGACGCCAATGCCAAGCCCGGCCAGCCGGCGCCGCGGCCGCTGGCGGGACCGATCCTGCCGCTGGTGGAATCCTCGGTCGGCACCGATCAACTGCTTGGCGGTCCCGGATCACGCCCGGCCGCGGTCGACCCGCTCGCGGCGCGAACGCTGGTCAAGGGCGAGCCGCTCGCGCCGCCGGCCGGCCGCGCCGATGATTTCACCTGGCCGCATCGCGAGATCGGCCACGAACAGGCCAAGGGCGAGACACCGGTGGCTTCGGTTTCACCGGATGGAACGGTTGCTCCCGCGCCTGCCCCGACCGCGCCGCCGAAGCCGAAAAAGCCGCGCCCGATTCAAACCGGCGCGCCGCCGCCGGTGCAGGATTTCTTCGGATTTGGAACTGCACGCCCGCCGCAACCGACACAGCCCATGGCACCGCGGCGCCAGCGTCCTCCGGGGGACGTTGGACGCGCAGCGTCGGCTCCGGATTTCTTCACGCGCTAAATTTGACGCGTGGGCAATCGTCATTCCCTGAAATTGCACATCGGGGAATGACGAACTTGCGAACGCCGCTGGTCGCTTAGCCCTGATATCGCCAGCGCGGCGGCGGCCGGCGCGGCGGACGCGTCATCAGCAGCGCCAGCGCAAAACCGATGCCGCCGGCGACCAACAGCGCGCCGAGCGGATTGTCCTGCACTTTCTTCGCCACCGCTTGCGAGCCGTCGCGGAACGTGTCGCCGCTGTTCTCATAAGCGTCTCGGGCGTAGCTGGCGGCCGCATCGCCGGCGTCGCGCGCGGCATCCTTGGCCTGGCCATAGAGGTTCTGCACCGTTCCGGCGGCCTCCCGGGCGCGGCCTGCGGCCTGAGCCTGGGCATTGCCGGCGATGTCGCCGGCGACGCCTTCGACCTTGCCGGCGACATCCTTTGCCGTGCCTGCGATTCGATCCTTGTCCATCGCGGTTACTCCTTGTTGCGCCTGTCGCGCTCGCAAACAGCGTCCCGTCCCCGGAGACGATCCGGGAACATGGTCTGGCGAAATGCGCGCTTTGAGATGATTCTCGGTGAGCTAACCGATGAAGCCGGGTTAGGTTCCGGAACGCCTCGGACTGGGCTTGCGCCAAAATGACGCCTTCTCACCCGGTTTGACCTCTCGCGGGATCGATGCCAGCCTTGTTGATCTCAAGCGCATCACAGCATTCAGCGAGCCATCAATGTCGGATTTCAAACAACTCAGCCGGTCGGTTTCCGGATTGACCGTTCTCGTCACCGGCGCCGCCAGCGGCATGGGCCGCGCCACCGCGCGGGTATTCGCGGCCGAGGGCGCCAAGGTTGCGGTCACGGATTTCGTTGCCGGAGGTGCCGAGGCGGTCGCCGCCGAAATCGTCAAAAACGGCGGCACAGCGAAGGCCTGGACCCTCGACGTCGCCAACCGCGATAACATCAATGCGGTCGTCGGCGAGATCGCCGCGCATTTCGGCGGGCTCGATATCATCGTCAACAATGCCGGCATTTCGGTCGCGACCCCGATCGATGGCGACGGTTATGACGCGGCCTGGGAAAAAAGCATCGCGGTTCTGCTCACGGCACATCCGCGCATCATTCGCGCCGCGCTGCCCTATTTGCGCAAATCCCGCAGCCCGCGCATCGTCAATATCGCCTCGACCGAAGCGCTCGGCGCGACCGCATTGCACAGCCCCTATTCGGCGGCCAAAGCCGGCGTGGTTGGCTTGACGCGTTCGCTCGCGGTCGAACTCGGCCGCGACGGCATCACCGTGAACTGCATCTGTCCCGGCCCGATCACCACCGCCATGACGTCGCGGATCAATGACGAGCACAAGGCGATCTATGCACGGCGCCGCACCGCGCTCGGCCGCTACGGCGACCCCGAAGAAGTCGCCCACATGACGCTGAGCCTGTGCCTGCCCGCCGCCTCGTTTTTGACCGGCGCCATCATTCCGGTGGACGGCGGCCTGATGGCCCGCAACGCCTGAGCGCGGCCATGCACGACGTGGCGTTGACATCGCCCGACCGGAGCGTAATTTTTCAGGCAAATGAGCGGCGCAACCGCTCGCCCCGATCAGGAGAAACGCCATGACTGTCTCGATCCGGCAGCTTCATCCGCATTTTTTCGGCGAGGTCTCCGGCGTCGATTTGCGCCAGCCGCTGACGCCGCAGGAGGCCATCGATATCGAAGCCGGCATGGATAAATACGCCGTGCTGCTGTTCCGCGGGCAGGACATTACCGACGATCAGCAAATGGCCTTCGCCCGCAATTTCGGCGAACGCGAGAATGCGCGTGGCGGCAACATTACCAAAAAGGAAGACCACCGGCTCTCATCCGGACTGAACGATGTCTCCAATCTCGGCAAGGACGGCAAGCCGCTGCCGCGCGATCATCGCACCCATCTGTTCAATCTCGGCAACTGCCTGTGGCATTCCGACAGTTCGTTCCGGCCGATCCCGGCCAAGTTTTCGCTGCTGTCGGCGCGCGTGGTCAATCCCAAGGGCGGCAACACCGAATTCGCCGACATGCGGGCGGCCTATGACGCGCTCGACGACGAGACCAGGGCCGAGATCGAGGACATGATCTGCGAGCATTCGCTGATGTATTCACGCGGTTCGCTGGGTTTCCTCGATTACACCGAGGAAGAAAAGGCGATGTTCAAGCCGGTGTTGCAGCGCCTGGTGCGGACCCATCCGGTTCACGGCCGCAAATCGCTGTATCTGTCGTCGCATGCCGGCGGCATCGTCGGCATGACGGTGCCGGAGGCGCGGCTGTTGCTGCGCGACCTCAACGAACACGCCACCCAGCGCGAATTCGTCTACGTCCACAAATGGACGCTGCACGACTTTGTGATGTGGGATAATCGCCAGACCATGCACCGCGTCCGCCGCTACGACCAATCGCAGCCGCGCGACATGCGCCGCGCAACGGTGGCCGGCACCGTGCCGACGGTGGCGCAGCAGGCGGCGGAGTAAGGTTGAAGCAATGCTTCGACGCCTTCAGCGGTCATGCGCGGGCTTGACCCGCGTATCCATCATCTTCAGGAAGAGGCGCTTCGCGAAATAGATGGGTTGCCGGGCATAGGCTAGCGGAAGCGACGCCGTCCTTCGGACGGCTATGCCCGGCAATGACCGGGCCTGCTTACGCGTGCCCCGCTTCGTTCGACAGCATGCCGGGGTCGATCCCGATCTTGCGCAGCGCCCGCAGGTATTTCTCCTCGACGTCGCCGCCGAACACCAGGTCCGGATCGGCGTCGCAGTGCAGCCAGCCATTGTCCTGGATTTCGGTCTCCAGCTGTCCCGGCGCCCAGCCGGCATAGCCCAGCGCGAGGATCGCGTGCTTGGGGCCGGCGCCCCTGGCAATCGCCTTCAGAATGTCGACGGTGGCGGTCAGGCAGATGCCCTCGTCGATCTTCAGTGTCGCATCCTGGATGAAGAAATCGCTGGAATGCAGCACGAAGCCGCGGCCGGTCTCGACCGGGCCGCCTTTCAGCACTTTCATGGTTTCGGCGTTTTCCGGCAGCTTGATCTGGTCGGCCTTCTCGATGATGTCGAGCTGCACCAGCAATTCGGGAAAGTCGATGCTGCCCGCCGGGCGATTGACGATGATGCCCATGGCGCCCTCGGAGGAATGCGCGCAGAGGTAAATCACCGAACGCTCGAAGCGCGGGTCTCCCATCACAGGCATCGCGATCAGCAACTGACCGTCGAGATAACCGTGGCCGGACAAATGATCGCCGATGCCGGCGGCCTTGCGGCGAACAGTCTTCGGTTTTTTACCTTCAGGGTCCATCCGCAAAGGACTCTCGTGTCGGTCACCATCCTGATATCGGGTGCCGGTGATGTCAATCAAGCTTCGCGCCTCATATCACAAGCAATTCAATTGGTTTGCGGTCGCGCTTGCCTGTAAAGACGTCTCATGATCGTCACAGTTCCCCTCCGCGTCGCACTCGGCTTTGCCACGACCCTATTGATGTCGTCACTGGCGATCGAGGCTTGCGCCCAGGATGCCTCCGCTCATGACGCCTCGCCTTGGCAGCGGGATGGACACTCTTCGGTCCGGCTTTTGGCGGGATCGCGCAGCGGCGCGGTGCTGCTCGGCGGCATCGCCTTCCAGCTGCAGCCGGGATGGAAAACCTATTGGCGCACCCCGGGCGATTCCGGCGTTCCGCCACGTTTCGACTTTTCCGGATCGGAAAATATCGAAGCCGTGACCGTTCTGTGGCCGGCCCCGGTGAAATTTGACGACGGCGCCGGCGGCCATTCGCTGGGCTATCACGACCAGGTTGTGCTGCCGCTGCGGATTGTCGCGAAAAACACCGACAAGCCGGTGACGCTTCGCGCCGTCGTTAACTATGCGGTCTGCGACAAATTGTGCATTCCGGTTGAGGCCGATGTCGAACTTGCCTTCACCAGCGTGGCGAGCACCGAGGACAGCGCGCTGTTCGCGGCTCTCGACACGGTACCGAAGCCCGCCAATGTCGGCGATCCCAATCCGCTGACGATCCGCGACGTCAAGCGCGAGGGCAAGTCAGCCGTGCTGGTCGACGTGGTCGCACCATCCGAGGCCGGCAACATCAGCCTGTTCGTCGAAGGACCGACGCCCGACTGGGCGCTGCCGGTTCCAAAATTGCTGGAACACAGCCCGCCCGGGGTCAAGCGTTTCACCTTCGAGCTCGATGGCCTGCCTCCGGACACCAACCCGGAAGGGGCTGCGCTGAAACTGACGCTGACCGGCGGCGAGCGCTCCTACGAATTCAATATCAATCTGGACTAGAGTCATTCCGGGGCATGCGAAGCATGAACCCGGAATCTCGAGATTCCCCGATGCGCAAATGCGCATCTGGGTTCAATGCTTCGCATGCCCCGGAATGACTACGACAACCGCCATCCAACCGAATCTTAACGAATCGTTGATAGGCCCGATGGTCGCCGTACCCTTTGCGGCACCCAAAGGATTTTTCCGCCGTGGCCGCGATCGATGCGCCATCCGCAACACCCCTGCCCGCCGGCATGATCGCCCGGCTGCGATCGATGCTGGGCGGCTCCAGCGAGGCGTCGGTGACGCGGCGGCTGGCCGGCACGATTTTCATCATCCGCGTCATCAGCGCGGCGCTGGCCTATGTTTCGCAGATTCTGCTGGCGCGGTGGATGGGCGGCTCGGATTACGGCGTCTATGTCTATGTCTGGACCTGGGTGCTGCTGCTCGGCAGCATGATGGATTTCGGCATCTCGGCGTCGGCGCAAAAGATCATTCCGGAATACCGCACCCGCGGCGAACATGCGCTGCTGCGCGGTTTCCTCTCCGGCAGCCGCTGGATGACATTCATCGTGTCTGGCGTGGTCTCGGTTCTGCTGGCGGCACTGGTGAAAGCACTATCGCCGTGGATCGACGCCAGCGAGATCATCCCGCTCTACATCGGCTGTCTCACCCTGCCGGCCTTCGTGGTCGCCAATACCCAAGACGGTATCGCACGCTCGCATGACTGGATGCGGCTCGGATTGATGCCGCAATTCATCGTGCGCCAGGCGCTGATCATCGGATTGACCGCGGGCGCCTTCGCGCTCGGATTCCACCTCGGCGCGACGGTTGCGATGCTCGCCAGCGCAGCGGCGGTGTGGATTGCCATGATCGGGCAGATGATCGTGTTGAACCGCCGGCTCGAGCGCCATATCGAGCCCGGCGCCAAGGCCTACGATTTCCGCGGATGGCTCGCGATCTCGCTGCCGATCCTGATGGTGGAGGGCTTCTATCTGCTGTTGTCCTACACCGACGTGCTGGTGCTGCAGCAATTTCGCTCCTCGGCCGAGGTCGGCGTCTATTTCGCCGTGGTCAAGACGCTGGCGCTGGTGTCGTTCATTCACTACGCGATGTCGGCGACGACGGCGCATCGTTTTGCCGAATATCACGCGCTTGGCGACAACGCCCGGCTGTCGGCCTACGTCGCGCATGCGATCAAATGGACGTTCTGGCCGTCGCTCGCCGCCACCATCCTGCTGCTGGTCCTGGGCAAGCCGCTCTTGTGGCTGTTCGGACCGCAATTCGTGATCGGTTACGACATCATGTTCATCGCCGCCATCGGCCTCGTGGTGCGCTCCGCGATCGGCCCGGTGGAACGGCTGCTCAACATGCTCGGGCATCAGCATATCTGCGCGCTGGCCTATGCGCTGGCCTTTGTCATGAACGTGGTGCTCTGCCTGGCGCTGGTGCCGCGCTTCGGCGGCCATGGCGCAGCGGCCGCGACCTCGATCTCGCTGGTGTTCGAAACCGTGCTGCTGTTCTGGATCGTGCGGCGGCGGCTCGGCCTGCACGTGCTGGCGTTCGGGAAAAGCGCGAAGTAGTTCGTCGTCATCACCCGCGAAAGCGGGTGATCCAGCAATCGCGGTCCTCGTTATTCAACTCGATCGTCACGGAATACTGGATGCCCCGCTTTCGCTGGGCATGACAGGCTGTGCCCTACTCCGCGGTCCAGCCGCCGTCGATCGAGAGATTGGCGCCGGTGATTTGCGCGGCGTCGTCGCCGCACAGGAACAGCGCCAGGGCTGCAACCTGCTCGGAGGTGACGAACTCCTTGGTCGGCTGCGCGGCAAGCAGCACGTCGTGGATGACCTGCTCCTTGGTCAGGTTGCGCGCCTTCATGGTTTCGGGAATCTGATGTTCGACCAGCGGGGTCCAGACATAGCCGGGACTGATGCAGTTGCAGGTGATCTTGAAGGTCGCGAGCTCCAGCGCCGCGGTCTTGGTGAGGCCGGCGATGCCGTGCTTGGCCGACACATAGGCCGACTTGAACGGCGAGGCCACCAGCGAATGCGCCGAGGCGGTATTGATGATGCGGCCCCAGCCGCGCTTCTTCATGCCGGGCACCACGGCGCGGATGCCGTGAAACGCCGACGACAGGTTGATCGCGATGATGGCATCCCATTTCTCGATCGGAAATTCCTCGATCGGCGACACGAACTGGATGCCGGCATTGTTGACGAGAACGTCGACCGACCCGAAGGTCTTTTCACCGAGCGCGATCATGCCGGCGATTTCCGCGGGCTTGGTCATGTCGGCCGGCGAATGGATCGCCTTGACCTTGAAGTCGCTCTCGATGGCGGCGCGCTCCCGCTCGATATCGGCAGGGGCACCCATGCCATTGATGACGATATTGGCGCCGGCGCCGGCAAAGGCGCGCGCATATGCCAGTCCGATGCCGCTGGTCGAGCCGGTCACCACCGCGGTCTTGCCTGTCAACGTACCCATTTTCATCTGCTCCTGTTTGCCATCGGCGATTTAGCTGCCATCCCCGGTGAGATCGTAAGTCATCATGGTTTCGCCGGACTGCGGCCGTTCCAGCCATTCGGTGTGGCGCATCGACAGATCGACGTCGCGCTCGCCCGCGCCCCAATGTTCGACCATGCCGATGCGCGAGAAATCGTAATCCTTGGAAGAGGATTCGTAATTCTTGCTGCGATAGATCAAATGCACCACGGTAACGGTGTTTTCCTTGGCGGCCTTGCGCAGGATTTCGAGCGACGGATCACTCTGCAACTCCTTCGGCAGTTTGCCGATCAGGTCACGCAGCGCCTTGCGGGCATTGTGGATCTCCTTGTTCTTGTCGGTATTCATCCGGGTGCGGCTGGAAAAGCGGATGTCCTTTTCGCGTTCGGCGGCCTCCAGCAGCGAGGCCGGCAAGGGGCCGCGCGCGCTGAACAGGTCGACCTGAAAGATCAGAAGCGCGTCGGTGACGTCTTCATCCAAGACATAATCAAGCGGCGTGTTGGAGGCGATGCCGCCGTCCCAGTAACGCTCGCCCTCGATGACGATGGACGGAAAGCCCGGCGGCAATGCACCGGACGCCATGATATGTTCCGGACCTATTTTTTTGCCCAGCTTCCTGAATTCGAAATTATCGAAATATCTGAAATTGCCCGAGGTCACGCTGACGGCGCCAACGCTGAGCCGGGTCTTGAGATCATTGATCCGGTCGAAATCCACCAGATGCTCCAGCGTCACGCGAAGCGCCCCGGTATCGTAATAGCTTTGCGACTCCGGGGAGCCCTGCGGCCACAGCGGCGCCGGCGGCAAACGCGGCGTGAAGAAGCCGGGCACGCCGAAGGTCGCAACCATGGCGGCGCTGGTTTCGTTGAAAAAAGAACGCCCGCGATCGTCAGCGGTGAGCGGACTCCAGGGCACCGGAGATGAGACCATCTCCCAGAATTCCTTGAGGCGAGCCACCCGCCTTTCAGGCGGATTACCGGCGATGATCGCCGCATTGATGGCGCCGATCGAGATGCCGGCAACCCAATCCGGCTCGAAATCATGGCGACACAGCGCCTGATAAGCGCCGGCCTGATAGGAGCCGAGCGCGCCACCGCCCTGCAGCACAAGCACGCGTTGCGCCCTCGCGGGCGTCTCTGGCGGCGCTGGATTGGAAATATCTGTCATGACCATCGATCAAATATCAAAAAGCCATCGTACCGTGGCGACAGTTGGCGATGGCGTCAATCAGGGAGAGGTCTCGGCGCGGATCACGCCGAAGTCATCGCTTGTCCGCTGATGCAAGAATGAGCGTCCAGAACACCTTGTATTTGGTATTCGGAGCATAGCTTGCCGCAATGCCTAAATTTGTGACACCGCTCTTGAGCATATTTTCCCGATGTGGAGGTGAGTCGCGCCAGCCCGAAAAGGCCTCGGCCAGGGTGTGGTAGCCGGCTGATACATTTTCCACCGCGACACTCGCGGGATATCCGGCCGTCGTGAGGCGCCGCGTCAGCGGGGCCTTGAGGTCATTGTCGACCTTGTTGCGGCTGGCCATCGCCTGCGATTGCGCTTCGGCGACCTTCATCAGATCGGGGTCGACCACGACAGCGCCGAGGCCGTTGTTCTGCCGATAGAGCGAGATCATCGACGCCGCGGCCTGGGGATCGAGCCTGGCGCCGCCATCGGCCATGCTGAGATACATCGTCGGCTGCCCGGTCGGTGGCGCATCCGCCGCACAGCCAGCCAGCGCCACTAGCCCGATCATGGCGATCATCGCCCGTATCATTCGAATCCCCCGGTTCGGTGGCGTTATTGCATACCAACCGTGGCTGAATGGTGAACGGGGCCGAATTCGGCCAACGAGGCGACAGCAAGTACTGACGTCACCACCCGCGAAAGCGGGTGGCCCAGTATTCCGTGAGGCGGATGATCTCGTATCTCGGTGATTACTGGATGTCCGCTTTGGCGGGCATGACAGCTTGCCGGTTGCGCTATTCCTGCGCGGCGAAAATCCGGTAGCGGCGGGGCTGCAGTCCGACAAGATCGCCGGCCCGAAGCTCCCGATCCCGCGGCGCGTCGATTTCGATCACGGTCTTGTCCGCCGACAACGCGACTTCGGCGCGCTGGATCGGGCCGAACGTCCTGACCCGTTGCACCGCGCCCTCCAGGGCGCCGCTGCCGGGCGGCCCGACCTGCATGTCGTGACGGCGGACAAATAATTTCGAGGCGCCGGCGGAGGCACCATTCAGCGCGATATTCAGCGCCGTGCCGCCGAGTTGCACCCCGCCGTCGCGAACATCCACCGGCAGCACGATGGATTCGCCGATGAAGCCGTGCACGAACGCCGTTGCTGGATCGTCATAGACCTCGCCGGGCGTGCCGATCTGCTCGATGCGGCCCTTGTCCATCACCACCACCCGGTTGGCCACCTCAAGCGCTTCTTCCTGGTCGTGGGTGACGAAGATCGAGGTCATGTTGATCTCGGAATGCAGCGAGCGCAGCCATTGCCGCAATTCCTTGCGCACCTTGGCGTCGAGCGCGCCGAACGGCTCGTCGAGCAGCAGGATGCGCGGCTCGATCGCCAGCGCCCGTGCCAGCGCAATGCGCTGGCGCTGGCCGCCGGACAACTGGCTCGGATAGCGGTCCGAGAGCCAGTCGAGTTGCACCAGATCCAGCAATTCCTTGACCCGGGCGCGGATGCTGGCTTCGTTTTTGCGCACCGCGCGCGGCTGCACCCGGAGGCCGAAGGCGACGTTTTCGAACACCGTCATGTGGCGGAACAGCGCGTAATGCTGGAACACGAATCCGACGCCACGCTCGCCGGCGCCGCGCGCCAGCGCGTCCTCGCCATCGAACGTCACCTCGCCGGCGTCCGGCCAGTCGAGGCCCGCGATAATCCGCAAGAGCGTGGTCTTGCCCGAGCCCGATGGTCCGAGCAGGGCCAGCAATTCGCCGTTGGCGACCTTGAGGTCGACACCGTCAAGGGCTGCAAACGCACCGAACTTCTTTACGATATTCCTGACTTCAATCGCCACGGGAGGGTTGCCCTTCGTCCAGATGCCGTTCGAGAATGGTTTTCGCCACCAGCGTGATCAAGGCCAGCATCGCCAGCAACGAGGCGATCGCGAACGCCGCCACGAATTGATATTCATTATAGAGGATTTCGACCTGCAGCGGCATGGTATTGGTCTCGCCGCGAATATGTCCGGACACCACCGACACCGCGCCGAATTCACCCATCGCCCGTGCATTGCACAGCAGCACGCCATACAGCACGCCCCATTTGATGTTCGGCAGGGTGACGCGGAAGAAGGTCTGCAAGCCCGATGCGCCCAGCGAAATCGCGGCCTCTTCCTCCAGGGTGCCCTGTTCCTGCATCAGCGGAATCAGCGCCCGCGCGACGAACGGAAACGTCACGAACACGGTTGCGAGCGTAATGCCGGGCGCCGCGAACAGCACATGCAGGTTATGGCTTTGCAGCCACGGCCCCCAATAGCCCTGCGCGCCGAACAACAGCACGAACACAAGACCGGCAATCACCGGGCTGACCGAGAACGGCAAATCGATCAGCGAAATCAGCAAGGTCTTGCCGCGAAAGTCGAACTTGGCGATCGCCCAGGCCGCGATCAGCCCGAACACCAGATTGAGGCCGACCGAAATCGCTGCGACCCACAGCGTGAGCCGGATCGCCGACAGTGCTTCGGGGTCCGACAGCGCCGATAAATACGCGCCGATCCCTTTGGAGAAAGCCTGCGCAAACACCACGACCAAAGGCAGCACGACGAACACGGTGAGAAACACCACCGCAACGGCGATGATGACAAAGCGGATCGGTCCCGGCTCGGTGCGCACATCGTCCCGCGCGGCATAAAGCGGCAGCGCGTTCGCCGCCTCGTCGGGATCGGCGGTCCGTTCGCGTTGCAATGTCATTTCAAACGTCATGGACCGATCTCTAATGCGCGGGAATGCGGGTTTGCGCAAAGCGTTGCAGGCGATTGACCGCGAAGATGACCAGGAAAGACGCCACCAGCATCACCACGGCGATCGCGGTGGCATCGGCATAGCGAAACTCCGAGAGCCGGATCACGATCAGGAGCGGCGCGATCTCGGATACATTGGGCAGATTGCCGGCGATGAAGATGACCGAGCCGTATTCGCCGACGGCGCGGGCGAACGCCAGCGCAAATCCGGTCAACAGCGCCGGGATCAGGCTCGGCAGGATCACCCGAAACACCGTATGCCAGCGGCTGGCGCCGAGACTGGCGGCGGCTTCCTCGATTTCGACGTCAAGATCGATCAGCACCGGCTGAACCGTTCGCACCACGAACGGAATGCCGATGAAGATCATCGCCACAAAAATACCGACCGGCGTGAACGCCACCTTGATGCCGAGTTCGGCGAGCGGCGCGCCGAGCCAGCCGTTTTGTGCGAACAACGACGTCAACGCCACGCCGGCGACCGCGGTGGGCAACGCGAAGGGCACATCGACGATGGCGTCGAACAGGCGGCGGCCCGGGAAGCGATAGCGCACCAGCGCCCAGACTATGACCGTTCCCATCACGAGGTTGACCAATGCGGCGGCAAAGGCGAGGCCGAACGACACCTGCAGCGCATGAAGGGTGCGGCGGCTGGTGACGATCGCCCACAACTGGTCGAAGCTCAATTCGAACGTCTTGAGGAACAGGCCCGCGAGCGGGATGAGGATGATGATCGACAGCCATGTCAGCGTCAGTCCCATGGTGAGACCAAACCCCGGCAATGTGCTGCGTCGTCCCGCGCTCTCGCTCACGATGTCCCCTGCTCCCGGACGGCCAAATCAGTTCTTGTAAATCTGGTCGAAGATGCCGCCTTCGCCGAAATGTTCCTTCTGCGCCTTGCTCCAGCCGCCGAAAACGTCGCCGACGGTGAACAATTCGACCTTGGCAAACGAGTTTTCATATTCCCTGGCGATTTCAGGATCGCGCGGGCGATAGGAATTGCGCGCGGCGATCTCCTGACCCTCCTTCGAGTACCAGTATTTCAGGTAAGCCTCCGCCACCGCGCGCGTGCCTTTCTTGTCGGCGACCGCATCGACCACGGACAGCGGCGGCTCCGCCAGGATCGACACCGAGGGTGCCACGAGCTCGAACTTGTCCTTGCCGAATTCACGCAGGGCGAGAAACGCCTCGTTCTCCCATGCCAGCAACACGTCGCCGACGCCGCGCTCGACAAAGGTGACGGAGGCGCCGCGCGCGCCGGTATCCAGCACCGGGACGTTGTTGTAGAGGTCGCCGACAAATTGCTTCGCTTTGTCGGCGGAGCCGAATTTCTTCACCGCATAGCCCCATGCGGCCAGGTAGTTCCAGCGCGCGCCGCCGGAGGTCTTCGGATTCGGCGTGATCACGGCGATGCCGGGCTTGATCAGATCGTCCCAATCCTTGATGCCCTTGGGATTGCCCTTGCGTACCAGGAACACGATCGTCGAGGTATAGGGCGAGGCATTCATCGGCAGGCGCTTCTGCCAGTCGGCGGCGATCAGGCCCTTGGCGGCGATGGCGTCGATATCATAGGCGAGCGCGAGCGAGACCACGTCGGCCTGCAGGCCGTCGATCACGCCGCGCGCCTGCGAACCGGAGCCGCCGTGCGACTGCTTGATCTCGACGCTCTTGCCGGTTTCCTTTTGATAATTCGCCGCGAACGCCTTGTTGAAATCCACATAAAGTTCGCGGGTCGGATCGTAGGACGCGTTGAGCAGCGTCACATCGGCAGCAAACACCGAAGTCGCCCAGAAAAGACCGGCGACGATCGGCAGTATACGACGCACCATCCCAGCCTCCATTCGCCCCGGCGACAGCATGGCCACCGCGAGCCTGTCAACATAACTCGCGACCGGGCGAGCTTAAGTCAACGAAACAGCATTTCATTGTTGGCGGCGTCGCAGCGTCATTTTGCCACGAAGGCGCGGTCCGACGCGGAACTGGTCCTACGAAGCCTTCACAGTATGGATACCGCATTCCGTCTTGGGCCTGCCGCGCCAGCGGCCTGCACGCGCATCTTCATCAGGCGAGGTCCGGCTGGTGCAGGGCATGCAGCCGACCGACAGATAGCCGCTCGCCATCAGCGGATGCGGCGGCAGGTCGGCAAGCCTGTAGATTGCGGCGATCTCTTCACGCGAGACGTTGGCGAACGGGTTGAATTTCAGCCTGGCGCCATCACCCTCGACCACGGGAATCACGGCGCGGGCGCCGCCCTGGAACCGCTTGCGGCCGTTGATCCATGCATCAAACGGCGCCAGCGCCCGTGCCAGCGGCTCGACTTTGCGGATCCGGCAGCAGGCATCGGGATTGGAAAACCACAATTCACGGTCCGGATCCTCGCGCGACAGCTCCTGCTCCAGCGGCTGGATGGAACGGACATCGCGCAAGCCCAGCGTCGCGATCAGGGTGTCGCGATAGGCCAGCGTCTCCTCGAACAGCCATCCGGTGTCGAGAAAGATCACCGGTATCGCGGCATCGACGTCGGCCATGACCTTGAGCAGCGCCGCCGATTCGGTGCCGAACGATGAAACGACGGCCAAATGCTCGCGGCCGACGGCCTGCAGCGCCGCTGCGATCACATCGGCCGGCGATGCGTCGCGAAGCGCGCGATCGAGCCCCTCGGCCGGCGGCAAGTCCGCCGAGCGAACTGCCTGCTCTGGCAATATCTGTACAGATCCATTCACTGGCTGGCGCTCTCCGAATGGCGCAACTGCATGCGCCGGTGAAGTGCGGTCAGGCGACCATCGCCGGTCGGCTGGTAGAACACCGAATAGCGCTTGGCGGTGTTGGTAAACGCCTCCGCATCGCTTTCTTTTTTTACTTCGAACGCGTCGAATCCGGCGCGCAGCATGAATACGAACTGGTCGCGCAACACCTGCCCGGTGGCGCGCAATTCGCCGCGAAAACCATGGCGTTCCCGTAATAGCCGCGCCTGGCTGTAGGCGCGGCCGTCGCGGAAGCTCGGAAACACCAGGGCGACCACCGCGAGCCGTTCGAGATAGGGCACGAGATCATCGACGTCGCGGTTGTTCGGCCAGATCACGCCGGTGCCGCCGCCCCGTCGCGACAGCGCCTCCGCGTCGGCAAGAAAGCGCGCGGCCGAAACCAGGATCGCGCCGCCCTCCGGAAGCGGATCGTCGTCCGCGACATGGACGAACGCATCGCTGGTGATTTTTCCGCTCTTAACGAGTGGCATAGACCCGCTCCCTGAAAGGTTCGACGCCGAGCCGCTTGACCGCGTCGATGAAAAGTTCGTCGGGGCGCTCCCGAAGCGCCAGATAGGCTTCGACAATATCCTCGATCACGTCGGCGACCTCGCCATAGGGCACGGCGGGGCCGATCAATGTGCCGACAACGGCGTGCTCGTCGGCGCGGCCGCCGATGGTGATCTGATAGAATTCCTCGCCGTTCTTCTCGACGCCGAGAATGCCGATGTGGCCGACGTGATGATGGCCGCAGGCATTGATACAGCCGGAAATATTGACGTGCAGCTTTCCGATCAGGTTGGCGGTGTCGTGATTGGCGAAGCGCCGCGTCAGTTCCTGCGCGATCGGGATCGAGCGCGCATTGGCGAGCGAGCAGTAATCCAGCCCCGGGCAGGCGATGATGTCGGAAACCAGATTGACGTTCGGGGTCGCCACACCGATCTTGTCGAGCGCCCGCCACAGCGCCGGCAGGTCGCGTCTTGCGACATGCGGCAGTGCCAGGTTCTGTTCATGGCCGACGCGAATTTCACCGAAGGAATATTTTTCGGCGAGGTCGGCAATCGCATCCATCTGGTCGGCGGTGGCGTCACCCGGCGGTCCGCCCACCGGCTTCAACGACAGCGTGACGATCGCATAGCCCGGCACCTTGTGGGGCGCGACCGAATTCTTGCGCCATGCCTCGAAATGCGGATCGTGCGCCGCCTGCTTCAGCTCGTCCGGCATATGCGGCAGTTTTTCGTAAACCGGATAGGTGAAGCGCGAACGGATTTCCTCGACCACCGCGTCATCCAGGGTCAGCGCGCTGTCGCGCATCTGCAGCCACTCGTCCTCGACTTCCTTGGCGAATTTCTCGATGCCGAGTTCGTGCACCAGGATCTTGATACGGGCCTTGTAGATGTTGTCGCGGCGGCCGTACTGGTTGTAGACGCGCAGAATGGCTTCGACGTAACTCAGGAGATCGCGGCCCGGCACGAACGGCTTGATGGTCTTGGCGATAAACGGCGTACGGCCGAGCCCGCCGCCGACCAGAACCTCGAATCCGGTCTCGCCTTCGGCATTCTTGTGCAGGCGCAGGCCGATATCGTGAACCTTGATCGCGGCGCGATCGTGCTCCGAGGCGGTGATCGCGAATTTGAACTTGCGCGGCAGGAACGAGAATTCCGGATGCAGCGTGGTGTATTGCCGCAACAGCTCGGACCAGATGCGGGGATCCTCGACCTCGCCGGGCGCCACACCGGCCCATTGGTCCGAGGTGACGTTGCGGGTGTTGTTGCCCGAAGTCTGCATGGCATGGATGCCGACCTCGGCGAGATCGGCCAGCGCATCCGGCAATTCGGCAAGCTTGATCCAGTTGTACTGGATGTTCTGCCGGGTGGTGAAATGCCCGTAGCCGCGATCGTAGCGGCGCGCCACATGCGCCAGCCGCCGCAACTGCTTCGACGACAGCGTTCCGTAGGGTATCGCTACCCGGAACATGTAGGCGTGCAGTTGCAGATAGACGCCGTTCTGCAGCCGCAGCATCTTGAATTCGTCCTCGGTGAGTTCGCCGGACAGCCGGCGTTTCACCTGATCGCGAAATTCCGAAACACGTTCGTTGATGAGCGTGCGGTCGAGTTCGTCATATGCATACATGAGCGGGTAGCCTTATGCCGGGACCGGAAGATCGATGGTGACGCCTTCCGACCGGATATGTTCACGCAAATTGCCGGGCTTGATCGCCCCGCCATCCCTGACTTCGACCGGCGCGATATAGGCGCCGACCGCGCCGACGTCGTCGGCCACCGATTCAGCCAGCAACGCCCGCGCCTCATCGGAGGTGCGGACGATCGCCGCATCCGACAAGTCCGCCGACCAGCCCTGCTGGGCGGTGCGGTAGATCACGACACCATCCCAGGTGCGGTTGGCCGTCACCATTGACGGGCCGGTGATCCTGATTTTTTTCTGTTCGAGCGGAGAGGTCATTCGGCAGCTTCCAGAATTCCAGTGATGACTTGATCGAGGTTCGAACGGCGCCATGGCGCGGAATGCGCGACGACGTCGCCGATGATGAGGATCGCAGGACCGCCATCGATCTGGCCGATCAGCGCCGGCAATTGGTCGAGGGTTCCGACAACCGCCTGGGCGTCGGGCCGCGTCACGCGCGCGAACACCCCGACCGGCGTTTGCGGCGAGCGCCCGGCGGCCAGCAGGCCGGCGCGCACCGATGGCGCCGCGGTCATTCCCATATAGACCACCACCGTCATCTTCTCGTCCGTCAGCGTCGACCAGTCGACGGTCTCGGTATCCCTGGCCTTGTGCGCGGTAAGGAACGTGAGGCGCACCGCCTCATGCCGGAACGTCAGCGGCACCTCGAATTGCGCGGCCGCGCCCAGCCCGGCGCTGATGCCCGGCACGATCGAATAGCCGATGCCGGCCTTGCGCAGCGCCTCGACTTCCTCGCCGCCGCGGCCGAACACGAAGGGATCGCCGCCCTTGAGGCGCACCGCGCGCTGTCCTGATCTCGCCGCTTCGATCAAAAGCTTGTTGATCGCCTGCTGGCCGATACCGGGTTTTCCGACCCGGCGCCCGACCGGCACCCGCGACGCATCGCGGCGCGCGCGATCGAGAATTTCGGGCGAGACCAGTTCATCGTAAAACACCACATCGGCATCCTGCAGCGCGCGCAACGCCTTGATGGTCAGCAAATCCGGATCGCCCGGACCGGCGCCGACCAGTGTCACCCAGCCCTCCGCCTGGCCTGACGGCTGCGCGCCGGCGAAAGCGGACGGATCGGAAATATTCTTCAGCGCCGCATCGGCTTCATCGCCGCGCCCGGCCAGCACCAGCGCGCCGATCGGGCCATCGATCACGCGCTCCCAGAAGCGACGGCGCAGCGGCATCTCCGCAATGCGGCTGTGGAGTTGCTTGCGCCAGCGGCCGATGAAAGTGGCGAGATCGCCGATCCGCGCCGGCAGCATCGCCTCAATGCGCTCGCGCACCCGGCGCGCCACCACCGGCGAAGCGCCGCCGGTGCCGACCGCAACCACCACATCGCCGCGGTCGACGATCGCAGGAAAGATGAAACTCGAATGCGTCAGGTCGTCCATCACATTGACCGGCAGGCCGACCGCCTTTGCCCGCAACGACATCGCAATTCCGACGTCGCCGGCGCCCGCGCAAAAAATCGCGATCACGCCGCCAAGATCGGCCGCTAACGGATCGCCTTCGGCGAACTCGATCCGCGCCGTGTCGGCGTGCTCCAGTCCGGCGACATCATGACGGCCATCGGTCGCAAACCAGCGAATGCGCGCGCCGGCGGAGGCCAGCAAGCGCAATTTCGCCCGCGCCAGATCGCCGGCCCCGACGAGCAGCACAGGTCCGGTTTGCAGATCGAGAAACACCGGCAAAAATCGCATACGATGCTCGCTTCCCCAACTTACGGGGTTGACTGGAATTATTTTCTATATATGTCTCATTCAGCGTCCGCAAAGAGAAAATTGTTTCTTCTCTATTGCATTGCAACTATAGAATTTTCGCCTGCAAAGGCCAAGGGCCAGAGATGCATCTTCCCGACAACAATCAAACTATAGACCAGTTACGTCGTTCGGCTCCAACCGACGAATTTGCGGCCCCGCAAATATCGGCCAATGGTCTTTCCCAAATGCCCCCGACAGGTCCCGCCATGGATCATCTGGACGCCCTCGAGGCCCAGAGCATCTACATTTTCAGGGAAGCCTTCGCACGGCTGAAGAAGCTGGCGCTGCTCTGGTCGCTCGGCAAGGATTCCAATGTGATGATCTGGCTGGCGCGCAAGGCTTTCTTCGGCCGCGTGCCGTTCCCCGCCATGCATGTCGATACCGGCAAGAAGTTTCCGGAGATGTACGCGTTTCGCGACCGCTACGGCAAGGAATGGGAACTCGATCTGAAGATCGAGCCCTGCCCGCCGCTGGAGACCGTCGATCCGACCCTGCCGCCGGCCGCCCGGTCCGCGGCGCGCAAGACCGAAGGCCTGAAACTGGCGCTGGCCAAATATGGTTTCGACGGGCTGATCGCCGGCATTCGCCGCGACGAAGAAGCCACCCGCGCCAAGGAGCGGGTGTTCTCGCCGCGCGGCACCGAAGGCGGATGGGACGTGCGCGACCAGCCGCCGGAATTCTGGGACCAGTTCAACGCCTCGCCGCCGCCGGGCGCGCATCTGCGCATTCACCCCATCCTGCATTGGACCGAGGCCGACATCTGGGCCTACACCAAGCGCGAAAACATCCCGATCATCCCGCTTTACCTGACGCAGAACGGCAAGCGCTATCGTTCGCTGGGCGACGCCGACATCACCAATCCGGTGGCATCGACCGCATCGAATATCGACGAGATCCTGCTCGAGCTCGACGGCACCAAGGTGCCGGAGCGCTCCGGGCGCGCGCTGGATCATGAAACCGAAGACGCCTTCGAGCGGCTGCGCGTCGCCGGTTATCTCTAACGAACCTTGGGTTGAGTGCTTCGATGAACATGATTGTCCCCACAGCGATTTCAGCAACGCCCAACGGCACCACGCGTCCGCAGGTTCGCATCGTCATCGTCGGCCATGTCGATCACGGCAAGTCCACTTTGGTCGGACGTCTGTTGCACGAGACCGGCAGCCTGCCCGAAGGCAAGCTGGAAATGCTCAAAGCCGTCAGCGCGCGGCGCGGCATGCCGTTCGAGTGGTCGTTCCTGCTCGATGCGTTGCAGACCGAGCGCGATCAGGGCATCACCATCGACACCACGCAGATTCGCTTCCGCACAAGATCACGCGACGTGGTGCTGATCGACGCGCCCGGCCACGCCGAATTCCTGCGCAACATGATCACCGGCGCCTCGCAGGCGGACGGCGCCGTGCTGATCATCGATGCGCTGGAGGGCGTGCGCGACCAGACCCGGCGCCACGGCTATCTCTTGCATCTTCTTGGCGTCAAACAGGTCGCCGTGGTCGTCAACAAGATGGACCGGGTCGATTTCAGCGCGGCGCGATTCAACGAGATCAGCGACGAGATTTCCGCGCATCTGACCGGCCTCGGCGTCACGCCTGCGGCGGTAATCCCGATTTCGGCACGCGACGGCGACGGGGTTGCCGAACGCACGCCGAAAATCCACTGGTATAGCGGCCCGACCGTGGTCGAGGCGCTCGACGCGCTGGAACCCGCCCGGCCGCTGGAACAGCTTGCGCTACGGCTGCCGGTGCAGGCGATCTACAAATTCGACGACCGCCGCATTGTCGCAGGCCGAATTGAATCCGGTGGCCTCGCCGCCGGCGACGAGATCGTCATCATGCCCGCGGGCAAGATCGCCAGGATCCGAACCGTCGAGGGCTGGCCGGCTACGCCGGTCACCGGCAAGCAGACCGCGGGAAGGTCGGTCGGCATCACGCTCGATCGTGAGCTGTTTGTCGAACGCGGCGATGTGATCGCCCATGCCGGAACCAGCCCGCGCGATACGCGCCGGATTCACGCGCGTATTTTCTGGCTGCACGACAAGCCACTGGCGACCGACGCTTCCATTCTGGTTCGCCTCGGCACCAAGGAAACCCGCGCCACCGTGGTCGCGATCGAGAAAGCCGTCGATCCCGGCGAACTTTCGAGCGTCGAGACCAAGTCGATCGCGCGGAATCATGTTGGCGAGATCGACATTTCGCTGGCCCAGCCGCTGGCGGCCGATTCCTACATCGACAATCCGCGCACCGGGCGTCTGGTGATCGAGGTCAATGGCCGCATTGCCGGCGGCGGACTGGTGCTGTCGGTCGATGCCGGACAACGCGCGATCCCGGTCGACATCGTGCCGGTGGAATCGGCGTTGCGTCCCGACGAGCGTTCGGCGCGCTATCGCCACCGCGGCGCGGTGATCTGGCTGACCGGCCTGCCGGGTTCCGGAAAATCGACGCTGGCGCGCGCGCTGGAACGCCGGCTGTTCGGCAATGGCGGCTCTCCGGTGCTGCTGGACGGCGATACGCTTCGCGCCGGCCTCAACAGCGATCTCGGATTCTCGGCGCCGGACCGCAGCGAGAACATCCGCCGGCTGGCTGAAGTCGCGGTTCACCTGGCGCGCAACGGCCACATCGCCATCGTCGCCGCGGTCTCGCCCTCGCGGGAAGATCGCGCCGCGGCGCGCCGCATCGCCGACACCGCGTTCCGTGAAATCTATGTCGCGACGCCGGCCGAAGTGTGCGAGAGCCGCGATCCCAAGGGCCATTACGCCAAGGCGCGCGCCGGCGGGCTGCACGCCTTCACCGGCATCGGCAACGACTACCAGCCGCCGACCGAATGTGAATTGACGATCGACACCTCGACGCGCCCGGTGACCGAGGCGACCGACGAGATCGAGCGGATGCTGGCAGCAAGCGGCATTCTGTTCGACGAACTCGTCGATCTCGGTGCCAATATCTAGAACAACGCTTTCCAGCGCGGTCTGGGCCGCCGGCAGCGATGCGCCATTCAGGCCTGGATAAGGCCTTCTCACGGCCCCGGCTTTGGCGCTAAAAGGGGCCTTGAACGCCGCCCCTTGCGGCGGTCTTTGTTTTCACCCGAAGACATCGCTGTTTTTGCCCGAAAACATCGTGTAACCGCCGCTTCTCGCGAGAGTTTTATCATGAATCGTATCGACGCCCACGGACTGAAGATCGCTCCCATCCTGTTCGACTTCATCGCCAAGGAGGCGACCCCCAAGAGCGGGATTTCGCCCGACGCCTTCTGGGCCGGGCTTGCCGCCATCATCCGCGATCTCGCGCCCAAAAATCGCGACCTGCTCGCGGTGCGCGATGCCTTGCAGGCGAAAATCGATGGTTGGCACCGCGCCCACAAGGGCAAGCCGTTCGACATGAATGCGTATACGGCATTTTTGAAGGAGATCGGCTATCTGCTGCCGGAGCCGGCGACCCACAAGGTCGAAACCGTCGATGTCGATGAAGAGATCGGTAAAATCTGCGGACCGCAGCTGGTGGTGCCGCTCACCAATGCGCGCTACGCGTTGAATGCGGCCAACGCGCGCTGGGGCAGCCTCTACGATGCATTTTACGGCACCGACGCGATACCGCACGAAGCCGGCGAAGGCGGCAAGGGCTACAACAAGGCGCGCGGCGACAAGGTGATCGCGAAAGCAAAGGCCTTTCTCGATGCCGCCGTACCGCTGGCGACCGGAAGCCACACCGATGTGACCTCCTACAGCGTCATTGCGGGCAAACTTGCCGCCAAGCTCAAGAGCGGCAATGCCACCGCGCTGAAATCGAACGAGCAGTTCGCCGGCTACCTTGGCGATCCCGCCGCGCCGACCGCGATCCTGCTGGTCAACAACGGCATGCATATCGAAGTCAAAATCGATCGCAGCCATGCCATCGGTAAGGACGATCCGGCCGGCGTCGCCGACATGATCCTGGAATCAGCGGTCAGCACCATCCTCGACATGGAAGACAGCGTCGCGGCGGTCGACGCCGAAGACAAAGTGTTGATCTACCGCAACACGCTCGGCCTGATGAACGGCACGCTGTCGGCCGATTTCGAGAAGGGCGGCAAGACGCTGACGCGCGCGCTCAATTCCGACCGCATCTACCGGACGCCGGACGGCAAGGAACTCAAGCTGCACGGCCGCAGCCTGTTGCTGATGCGCAATGTCGGCCACCACATGTTCACCGACGCCGTGCTCGACTCCAGCGGCGCGGAAATCCCGGAAGGCATTCTCGACGCCGCCGTCGCCGGCCTGCTGGCGATCCACGATCTCAAGGGCACTGCGAAAACCCGCAACAGCCGAACCGGCTCGGTCTACATCGTCAAGCCGAAGATGCATGGCCCCGACGAGGTGGCGCTGACCTGCGAGTTGTTCGGCCGGGTGGAGAAGATGCTGTCGCTGCCTGAAAACACCATGAAGGTCGGCATCATGGACGAGGAGCGCCGCACCACGGTCAACCTCAAGGCCTGCATCCAGAACGCCTCCAAGCGCATCGTGTTCATCAACACCGGCTTCCTCGATCGCACCGGCGACGAGATCCATACCTCGATGGAAGCCGGCCCGATGATCCGCAAGAACGACATGAAGGCGCAGCCCTGGATCAAGGCCTATGAAGACTGGAACGTCGATGTCGGCCTGATCGACGGCCTGCCCGGCCATGCCCAGATCGGCAAGGGCATGTGGGCGGCCCCCGACAAGATGGCGGACATGCTGGCGCAGAAGATCGCGCACCCCCAGGCCGGCGCCACCACCGCATGGGTGCCTTCGCCGACCGCGGCGACGCTGCACGCGCTGCATTATCATCAGGTCAATGTGCAGGCGCGCCAGCGCGACCTCGCAAAGGCCGGCCCGCGCGCCAAACTGTCCGACATCCTCACCATCCCGGTGTCGCAGTCGAACTGGGCTCCGGACGATGTGAAGCAGGAGATCGACAATAATTGCCAGGGCATCCTCGGCTATGTGGTGCGCTGGATCGATCAGGGCGTCGGCTGTTCCAAGGTGCCTGATATCCACGATGTCGGCTTGATGGAAGACCGCGCCACCTTGCGGATCTCAAGCCAGCATCTGGCGAACTGGCTGCACCAGGGCGTCATCACCAAAGAGCAGGTGATGGAGGCGTTGAAGCGCATGGCGGTCGTGGTCGATGGCCAGAACAAGGGCGATCCGCTGTACCGGCCGATGGCGCCCGGTTTCGATGGTGTCGCCTTCAAGGCGGCCTGCGACCTCATCTTCAAGGGGCGCGAGCAGCCGAACGGCTACACCGAGTACATCCTCACCGCACGGCGCCGCGAAGCCAAGGCGGCGGGCTGACGGCTCCGAAATAACTGACCAATGAAGAGCCCCGGCAAATCGCCGGGGCTTTTTTTGAGTCATCGTCAGCAGAGCTAGAAAACCGCGATGTATTTCAGCAGCGAAATCACACCGAGGACGATCACCACGATGCGCGCGATTTGCTTGGCGCGACCGTCGATCGGCAGCATGTTGATCAGATAGAGAATGAGAATAACGACGAGAAATGTGACCAGCGCGCTGATAAGCATTTTTGAACCCCCGTGGGCATCGCCGACGGAGATAGTCCGTCGGCCGTCCTGCCTGTCCCAACGCCTGCGCGCGCAGCCGGTTCCCACGACGGAACCCGCAATCGGCGGCCATCGGAATTTTCATCAACGCTGGATTATTCGGAAGCCACGACCCGCATACGCGCACGCAACGCGTCCGAAGCCGGCGAGAAATTCAGTGACGCACCGCGCTTGTCGGCGGCATGGCCGGCGACCACCAGCCCGTCGGCGCCGGCGACAAGATCGCCTCTGCGAAGCGTGGCGTCGTTCTCGATCTTGACCGGCGCCAGGCCAATCTGGTCCTTACCGTTGCAGGTGCACCCTGCAACCAGTTCGTTGCGGTAGCGAAAGGCATTCGGCAGCTCCGAATAGGGCTTTCCGCTCTCGGTCGCCGCATGATCGATATTGCTGCCGTAAACCACCTTTGTTTCGCTAGCCGGGCAGAAATCGTTGCACGACGCGGCGCGACTCTGGCCGTTGGCGCCGCTGATCGGGAAATAACGCCCGTCGCAGGTGCGCACGCAATAAGCCTGCGAACCGCCGGAATAGCCCGAGCGTGGACGGGTAGAACTCTGCGCAGCCCGGGCGTCGCCCTCGTTCGCGTATGACAGCCGCGCGCCAAGAGGAGCCTGCGGCCGCGCCCCGAAAGCACCGAACAGCGCCGACAGAAAATCCTCGGCATGCGCTGCCGGAGCCAGGGTCGAAACGCACACCACCGCCGCTGCGCCCGCTATGATCAGCCTGAGCGATCTCCAACGCATGTTCACCTCCAGCGACGGGGGATTGTTAGCCTCAATACTGCGACGACATCGAAACGTTCATGGCCTGACGGCCCGCCGCCGGCGCCGTCGCAATGGGACGCGGCGGCGACGTGGCCGGGCGAACATTGGACGCTGCTACTGCTTCGAGATGCGGCGCATTCTTCGCCAGCACCACGACTTTGGTGCCGACCTCAACGCGGCTGAACAGGTCGGCGACGTCCTCATTGGTCAGGCGGATGCAGCCGCTGGAGACAAATTTGCCGATCGTCGAGGGATCGTTGGTGCCGTGAATACGATATTCGCTGGAGCCGAGATACATCGCGCGGGCGCCGAGCGGATTGCCGGGGCCGCCCGCCATGAAGCGCGGCAGATAAGGCTGGCGCGCGATCATCTGCGCCGGCGGATGCCAATCCGGCCATTCCGCCTTGCGGGTAATGGTTTGCGTGCCGGCCCAGGTGAAGCCCTCGCGGCCGACGCCGACGCCGTAGCGAATGGCGCGGTTCTGGCCGAGCACGTAATAGAGCGCGGTGTTGCCGGTATCGATGATCACGGTGCCGGGCGCTTCGCGCGTATTCAAGGCCACGACAGTCCGCCGCAGCCGCTCGGACAGCGCGCTGGAACTTCCGTCGTCTCGATTGGTCAGCGCGGGTTCGGCGGGCGCCAGCATCATGGCGTCGGACGAAAACGAACCGTGCGGCGAGGGCGCGTAGCTGAGAACCTGCGCGCTCGCCGGGCTGGAGTACACAGTCGATGCCACCAGCAACGCCCCGGCCAGCATCAGCGCGCCGGACGCGCGCCATGATTGCCTGCGCTCGGCTGCGGATTTCTGTGCCATGGCCTGCCCCGTTCGGTGATGCGCATCGCAGAGATGCCTGCACAACCAACGCGACTGCGGCGCGGTAGTTCCGCTCGAATCGAGCGCAGCGCGATGCTGTCAAGCGCTCACCCTTCGCGTTCCTGCGATGGAACCTTTGGCTGCGTAGCGGATTGGTGGCCGAACCCGATTGGCAACGCACGCTCGGGGGGATCAAAGCCACATTCATCGTTGCGCGGAGGGAGAGCCGATTGCGTGTCTTCCCGAATGAGCGTGCGCCTCCCGGCGCATCAGTCGGAACAGCACTGCCGGACAGCAAAGCCGACCAACCGCCGGTCATTCGCCGCGCCGAGGTGGTAGCCTTCGTGCTGGTTACCCTTCTGGTCATCTCCATCGTCGCCGTTCTTTATGTCGCGAAAGCCTTCTTCCTTCCGGTGGTGGCGGCGTTCGTGGTCGGCACCATGCTATCGCCGGCCGCGGGTTTCCTGGAGCGGCGCCGGATTCCGCGCGCGGTGTCGGCGGTTCTGATCGTGACTGCCGTGGGCGCTGGGGCCACCTTCATGATCGGCCTGATCTCCTCTCCGTTGATGGAATGGAGCACCCGGCTGCCGGAATTGGGCTCGCTGCTGCGGGAAAAGCTGCATATGTTCGATCGGCCGCTGGCGCTCTGGCATCAACTGCAGAGCATGCTGGGCGGATCCGGCGGGCTTTCAGCGGTGCCCTTCGAGATACCCAAGATCGACTGGGTCCAGCCCACCATCGGGTTTCTGTCGCCGACCTTCACCGAATTCCTGTTGTTCTTCGCGACACTGGTGCTGTTCATCGCGAGCTGGAAGGACCTGCGGCGCGCGTTGATCATGACGTTCCCCGATCATGTCTCGCGGCTGCGGACCTTGAAGATTGTCAACGAGATCGAAGGACAGCTTGGCGGCTACCTGCTCACGGTGACGATGATCAATCTCGGGGTCGGCGCCGCCACCGGCATCATCTGCGCCATAACCGGAATGCCCAATCCGGCTGGGCTCGGCGCGTTGGCCGCGACCTTGAATTTCTTTCCGATCATCGGCCCGGTCGCGATGTTCGTGATCCTCGCGGTGGTCGGCGTGATCGCCTTCTCCACGATCGGCGCCGGGTTAATTGCTGCGCTGGCGTTTGTCGGGCTCACTTTTGTTGAAGGTCATTTTGTCACACCGACCATCATCGGCCGGCGGCTCGAGCTCAATGCATTGGCCGTGTTAATGGCGCTGGCGTTCTGGACATGGCTGTGGGGACCGATGGGCGGCTTCCTGTCGTCGCCGCTTCTGATCGTGGCGCTTATTCTCAAGGATCATCTTTTTCCGGTCGCTTCGCCAAACCTGCCGCCGGGCTGACCGGAACTTACCGTGCAGCGAGACGTTTGTTCCGCAGGTCATTTCAGTCATTTGAATATCCGGGAGCTTTTGATGTCGGCGACCGATGGCGAATTTGGAATCAGAGAATCTGATGGACAAAGCGACCTATGAACGCCTTGAAAAGGATGTGGCAGCCGTGAAAAACGATATCTCAGCCTTGACCGAGCAGATCACCGACGCGCTGAATTCCTTCGCCGGCACTGCCGGCAAACAGGCGCGCCGCGGCTATAAGCAGGCGCGTGCCAATGTCGATTCAGCCGTCGATGATCTCTCCGAACGCGGCAGCGCTGCGATGGATGCGGCACAGGACGCCGCCAGTTCGATCGAGGAAACGCTCGAGGATCTGATCCACGAGCGGCCGCTGGCGACCGTCGGGCTTGCGCTCGGTCTTGGTTTCCTGATCGGCGCCGCGTGGCGCCGGTAACGACGGACGTTGATTGCAAGAACCGGCTCGGCAACCGGCTCAAACGGCGGTGCCGATGCGCCGTCGTTTCGTTCGCCAGTGGTATTTTTTGAATCGAGGCGTCCATGTTTGCGCGAATGATCGATGATTTCAAGGATTCCACCGGCAGAGCCTTGCGGCTGACATCGCTCGCAGCGGTGATGGCTTTGGCGCTGGGGGTCACGATATCGTTTCTGTGCGCGGCGGCCTTTGTCTATGTGCTGCAGCGATATGGCCTGATCGAAGCCTGCCTGACCGGCGCCGGCGTATTCCTGGTCGTCACCCTGATTGCGGCCGGCAGCTATGTGGTGCGCAAGCGGCAGGTCAAGGCCAGAGCGGCGGAGACCGCAAAATCAGGGCTTCAATCGGCGCTGGCCGACCCCATGCTGGTCGCGACCGGCATTCAGATCGTGCGCGCCATCGGCGTCAAGCGACTGATCCCGCTGCTGGCGGTGGCCGGATTGGCGCTGGGATTTCTGGCAACCCGCGCCCCGTCGAGCGACGAAGCGCCGGCGGAATAATCAGAATTGTTGTTGAGCCGGCACGGCGGGCGAATGCGCTGCTGCCCGACGCCAACAGCTTTCAGGTCACGCAGCGACCGGGCTCAAGCCGCTTGGCGACCTCGGTCAGCACGCTGACGACGGCCTCGCACGCCACCTTCCGATCGCCCGGTTTGCCGAACGAGGTGTCGCGAGCCGCCTGGGCAACCGGCACGCTAACCAGCACCGACGTGTCAGAAAGACCCTCGAGCCGTAGCAAAATCGTCTGGGTCCGCCCGGCCGATGCCGACACGCCGGCCGCACGATCGCTCTTGGCTGTGCGGTCGATGCCGACTCCAGCGGCTATCAGCGCGACCTGCGAAGCGGGGATCTGGGACAAGCTTCCGAGATCACGGCCCGAGGCTAACTGCACCGCACCGGACGTCAGCGCCACGGCGGACGCCGCGAGAATTCCCTTGAAGAGAGCTTGCCTCGAGACCTGCGACATGTTGCGCCCGCCCGCGTTCATCGCCCCACGGCGATCTGACAAACAACGCGACGGAAAGCGCCAGGTTCTGAGAGCCGGTCATCACTTAAACGTGTTTGAAAAAAAATCTTGGCGGCGGGGAACGACTCCGGCGGCTGCGCGTCATCCCCGCGAGCCGGTTATTCCCCCTGCCCCATTAACCGGCGACGTAGGGCGCGGCTGTGGTGATGCCAGCCGCGCCCTGCTTTTATTTTTATGCAAAAATCAAAACCTGGTACGCGAACCGCCCCGCCCGCTGAAAGCAGAGCAGCCGGCGCGCTTTGAAGCGCCCCGGGCTCGTTTCATTTGCCAAGAAATGCGATCAGGAAGCCGCCGCGCGCGGCGCGCGGTTGCGCGAATTGCGCTGGAAGAACAACGCCTGGCTGGCGACGGCTGAAACCATCGCCGGCTGGAACGGCTTCGAGATCAGGAACGCCGGCTCGGGACGTTCGCCGGTGAGGAAGCGTTCGGGATAGGCGGTGATGAACACCACTGGCACCTCGAAAATCCGCAACAGCTCGTTGACCGCGTCGAGACCGGAGCTGCCGTCGGCAAGCTGGATATCGGCGAGGATCAGGCCCGGCTTCTTGTTCTTCGCCAGCGCCACGGCGTCGGAATGGGTACGGGCGACACCGATCACGTTGTGACCGAGGTTTCTCACCAGGCTTTCGAGGTCCATCGCGATGAAGGTCTCGTCCTCGATGATCAGCACATCGGTTGCGATCTCGGCGGCCATTTCCCGGCCCGCGGCATCGGCCAGCTTGCGGGTCTCGGCCACATCGATCGCCAGAATGAACGCCACCTCTTCTTCCGAGAACCCCTCCAGCGACAGCAGCAGGAAGGCCTGGCGCGGCAATGGGGTGATATTCGAAAGCCGGCGCTCCGACGGCATCGGCAGGGTTGTCACATCGGCGCCCTCGTTGAGCGAGACCGAATTCCAGATCTGGGTAAACAGCCGGAACAGCCCGGCGCGCGGGCCATGCCGTTCGTCGAGCAGGGACTGGTCCTGAAGCAGCGCTTCAAGCATGGCTCCGACATATGCGTCGCCCGACGCCTGGTTTCCCGTCAAGGCACGGGCATAGCGCCGCAACAACGGTAGATGTTCGGCAACGAGCTGTGATCGGGACATCCCCACTCCATCATTGTCTTGGGTCAAAAAAACATCTCAACGGGGTGAACCCGGTCCCCTTGACGTGCCTGATTACGCCCGAGCCTGATAAAAGTTCCAGCGTCCCGGAACTTTCCGGCCGAGTTTGAATTAGCACCCATCAGCGTTGCCGCAAAGGCTTCAGAAATGAACGAGAATTCTTGAATTATCAGTGACTTAACTCTCGGGGAAGCGTGGAACAGGTCATGAAAGATCCAAAGAGCAAAAATGCCACGCCTGGCAAGCAGGGCGGCCTCAACGCTGAGATTCAGTCGAGAATCGGGCACCAGCTTCGAGCCATGTACGACGATGTCGTGCGGCAAGGAGTTCCGGACCGCTTCGCGGATCTGATTCGAAAGCTTGATGCGTCCGATGCGACACCCCAAATGGGAACCGCGGGCGAAAAAAATGACGGGAGGGACTAATGCCTCTCACAAACGAACTCCGCGACGACATCCTGGCGTCGGTTCCGAGCCTGCGCGCGTTTGCGATCTCGCTCAGCGGCAATGGTGATCGCGCCGACGATCTGGTCCAGGAAACCCTGCTCCGTGCGCTGGCCAATATCGATTCATTCCAGCCCGGCTCTAACCTGCCGGCATGGCTGTTCACGATCCTGCGCAACCTGTTCCGCTCGGATTATCGCAAGCGGCGGCGCGAGGTCGAGGATGCCGATGGCAGCTATGCCAAGACCCTGAAGACCCAGCCGGCGCAGGGCGCGCATCTCGAATTCGAGGAATTCCGTGCCGCGCTCGAGAAGCTGCCGCAAGACCAGCGCGAAGCGCTGATTCTGGTCGGGGCCTCGGGTTTCTCCTATGAGGACGCCGCCGCGATTTGCGGCTGCGCGGTCGGCACCATCAAGAGCCGCGTCAACCGCGCGCGATCGAAACTCAGCGCCCTGCTCTATGTCGACGGCGCCGAAGATTTCGGCCCCGACGAAACGGTCCGGGCGGTGATCGGCGGCAGCGGCGGGTAGGCCATGTCATTCCGGGATGCGCCGCGTGGCGCAGACCTCAGATGTGCGATTGCACATCGGGGAATCCCGAGGTGTTTAGCGCGAGATTCCGGGTTCGCGCAGTCGCGCGCCCCGGAACGAGGTATCCGGGTTTGGTCCAACGAACCTACCGCCCGGCTTTCGGCATGACCGACAATTGTTCGGTCCGGTCCCTCTCGGTCATGTCGATGACGGTCTCCATCGGCGCGGTCAGTTCGTAGACATAACTCACATCGGTAAAGTACCGCTTCGATGTGCCGCCCAGCGCCTCGGGCGCGACGCGGTCGAGCAGGATCAGGCCGAAATCGCTGTCCTCGCGGCGGGTCGCCGCGCTGGTGTTGAATTCTTCCCAGCGGAAATGAAACGTCGAACTGGGCTCTTCTCCGGTCACTTCCCAATGCGCGACGATGTGCGGGTGCTTGCCGACCAGCGAAAGCCCCTCGTCGGAATGCGATGCCAGCTCAAAGAACAGCAGCGAAAGCGACTGCGCGGCGCGCGCGCTGACGGCGATGTCCGGGCCGCTCACCGCGATACGCTCGGCATGCGGAATGGCGCGTGCCTCAAACAGCCCCTTCAATTTCACGCCCTGCCACTGGCTTTCGCTCAATAGCGAGACCACGTTCGACATGGCGTGGATCCGGCCGATCAACAGTTCGCGGGCGACATCGATATTCGAGCCATGGCGCAGCGTGCGGGTGACGATCGACTGGATCACGGCCAGGATGTTCTTGACCCGGTGATTGAGTTCGTCGATGACCGCGGTCAATCGGCGCTCGAAACCGATCCGCACCTGGATTTCGCGGCTGAGCCGCAAATTATTGTAAGCGACATATCCGAACAGCCCGCCGACGATACCGGTCAGCGCGAGGCCGATCGCCGCCACGATCGCCGCGGTCTGGTTGGCCCGCCTCGCCGCATTGATCTTGGCATAGTAGCCGAGCGACCAGTCGCGGCCGCCGAACGTAACCGTTCTCACCATCGACGGTGGAGGCCCATCCTGGGTTACCGGTCTCGAGGTGACGATGCCCTGATCGTTTGCGATCAGTTCGCTGTCGGCGCTGCGCGGATCCTTCAGCACCACCGAGAACAGCGAAAGGTCGTCATTCGCCAGCATCAGCGGCGCCAGTTCGTAGGAAAATGTGACGAAGCCCACCGGCGAAGCGTTACCCTCCTGCAGGACGGGCGCGGCCAGAACGATGCCGATCGGCCCGTCCGGGCCCATCAGCGGAAGCGGGTCCGACGACACCGGCTTGCCGTGGGTCAAGGCTAGCGCGAACATCGGCCCCAGAATCGGATGCTGGTCAAGCGAACGGCCGGGGAAAGCGATCGTCAACGCGTCGCGCGGTTCGACGTCCATCAACACATCGATCGGCTTGTCGAGCGACCGTGTGTCGCGCGGTGAATCATCGAAGCTGCGGATGGTCGGGTTCGAAAAACCGGCGCTCGCCAATTCCTTGCGCGCCGCCGCAAGCTCGCTCGGCTGGAGCCGCGCAATCCAGCTTGCGACGACGAAATCGGTCTTGAAAGCATAGATCGACGTCCGCAGCGGCTGCAGCATATCGGCCTTGATCACGGACGGCGCATGGAACAGCCCCGAGGCCACACGCGCGAGCAGTTCACGCTCGGTCAGGCGGTCCTGCACCAGGCTGGCGTGGACATCGATCGCGCGCGCCAGCGCGATGCCCTCGACCGTCAATTCCTGATCGTGAACGCGATAGGCCGCAAGACCGGAGAGCAGGACCCCGATGAACGCGATAAAACCAATGATGAAACCCAGCCGAACCACTCGCTTACTCGAAAATGAGAAGTTGGCGAAGAAATACACCAATCATTTGGCGTCCGCCGGGACGGCAACAAATCGAAACAGAATGCAAGCCAACTACGGGAGATAATGAAGGAGCGATCATCGATACGCAACTGCAGTTGGCTACGAAGGTAAACGCGGCCCGCGCGCGTTGTGCGCGGGCCGAGCCCGAAGGATGTTAATCGCATCAGATGCGTTTTGTTCCAGGCGGTGCCGAGAATCGTTTGCCGCGGCTGGGGCCGCGGCGTGCGCGCGGCCACAAGTGTTAACGAACCCGGCCCGGTTCACGCGGGTTTGCCGAGCCCCCCTTTGGCTTCGATAAAGCGGATAATGCGCTCCAGGCCTTCGCTCTTCCGAAGATTGGTCATCACAAAGGGCCGTTCGCCACGCATCCGTTTGGCGTCCGTGTCCATTTTCTCCAGCGACGCGCCGACATGGGGTGCAAGATCGATCTTGTTGATGACGAGCAGGTCCGACCGGGTGATGCCCGGACCTCCCTTGGAAGGAATCTTGTCGCCCGCCGCCACGTCGATGACATAAATCGTGAGATCGGCCAGTTCGGGCGAGAAGGTGGCGGCGAGATTGTCGCCGCCGGATTCGATCAGCACCAGATCGAGATCCGGAAATTTCACCCGCATGTCGGCCACCGCCGCGAGATTCATCGAGGCGTCCTCGCGAATCGCGGTGTGCGGACACCCACCGGTCTCGACGCCGGCGATGCGATCCGGAGTGAGCGATCCCGAGCGCACCAGAAATTCGGCATCCCATTTGGTATAGATGTCGTTGGTGATCGCAGCGATGTCGTAGCGCTCCCGCATCGCCTTGCAGAGCAGGTCCATCAACGCGGTTTTTCCCGACCCGACGGGACCGCCGATGCCGACACGAAGCGGGCCGTGGGATTTAGACACGTGACGTCCTCCAATGTCGTCCCTGCGAAAGCAGGGACCTATAACCACCGACCGGTGAATTGAAACAAGGTCTCTTACCCCGTGCCAAGACGCGATGACACGGCGTATGGGTCCCCGCTTTCGCGGGGACGACGAGGGAGACGGCGAGCGGCATCATCACGACCTGAACAGCCGGGTGTACTGCGCTTCGTGCCGCATGCTGGCAAGGTCGGCGCGAAAGGTCGCGCTGCCGAGATCGTCAAGCGTTGCCGTCAGGGCGCGCGCCGTGGTCGCCACGACGACCGGTTCCAGCAAGGCCAGTACGCGCTGGCTGTCGGTCTGCCCGAGCGGAATCAGCCGCGCGCCGGCCGATATCCAGTTCGAGGCCAGCGCATGAAAGAAGCCGTGCAGGGTGGGAGCAAGCGGGATCGCATGCGCCGCGCTGACAAGACCGACCGCGACCGGATAGACGATGGTTCCGTTGCAATCTGAAATCATTCGATCGAGCCCGTCGCAATTCCATGCCGCGCGCGCAATGTCGATAAACGCGCGCCCCTGCGCCGAAGTCTCGAGCTGGCGCTCGCGCGAGGGCACGAAAGCCGCCGCGAGCTCGGCGATATCGCGCAGCGCGGCATCGTCGCGCGATGAAGCGGCCCGATGCGCATGCGCCAGAAACACGCCGTCGCAAAATCCCGGCCCGTCCGC
This sequence comes from uncultured Pseudomonadota bacterium, assembly GCA_963819325.1. GTDB lineage: Bacteria > Pseudomonadota > Alphaproteobacteria > Rhizobiales > Xanthobacteraceae > Bradyrhizobium. The sequence goes on along the minus strand of CAWFVT010000029.1, from coordinate 381,368 downwards.
GAGCATCGCTCCCAACCAATCCCGCAGCGATGCCGCGTCAACGATATCGCCGGCCTCCACCGCCCATTCGATACCGCTGGAGTACGAGAACGCGCCGACCGGAAAGGAGGGTGACAGCCAGGTCATCAGCCGGTACAGCGCCGCAGCCTCGCTTTCGCTCAACGGGTCGCGCTCGCCGCCCGGTCGCGCGGCGGGTTCGTTGGACGACGTTTCAACTCTCTTGCTGGATTTGTTGGTGGCAGCCGGCGGCGTCGCCGCACGCCGCCGCGGCGTGGCCGGCGTCTTATTTGCGGTCATGAGCATGGGAATGGCCGTGGTGGTGGTCATGGTCGCAATGCTCGTCATGATGGTGGCCATCATGGTGATGATGATGTTCATCGTGATGATGATCGTCATGATCGTGCGACGACGCGCCATGCGCCGCATGGTCGTGCGTATCCGGCGCGTCGGCATGGCCGTCGCCGGCATAGGCGCCGCCTTCGGGATCGAACGGCGCTTCGATCTCGATCACGCGCGCGCCGAGCCCTTTCACCATCGCTTCGATGACATGATCGCGCCGGATGCGCAGGGCCTTGGCCATGATCTGCGTCGGCAGATGGCGGTTGCCGAGATGCCAGGCGACCCGAACCAGATGATGCGGATCGTTGCCCCGGATTTCGGCGAGCGGCTCCGCTGCGGCGACCACCTCGATCAACCGGCCATCGTCGAGCACCAGCGCGTCGCCGCCGCGCAGCGCCACGGCGGTTTCCAGATCGAGCAGGAATTCGAGCCCGCGCGTGCCCGTCATCGCCATCCGCCGCCGGTGACGATCATCGAAGCCGAGCACGACGGTGTCGGCCGGCGCGTCGGTCCAGCGATGGTGCGCGCGAACCTGGCTGGCGCGGATCATACGGAGATCTTGTCGACCTTGGCGTCGCTGATGATCTCGATCACCGTCGGCGAAGCCTTGAGCGGCGCTGACAATTCGCGCCATACTTTCATGTGCGGCGCCCGCCCATGCGCGTTGAGGTCGTCTCGGGTCTCCCAGCGCTCCACCACAACATAGACGTTGGGATCGTTGACGCTAGTATGGCCCTGATACGAAAGGCAGCCCTTTTCCTTGAGCGTTTCGGCGATGCAAGCCTTGTGGCCGTTGATGAAGGCTTCACGTCCTTCGGGCTTCACTTGCGTGGTGGCGACGACATAGATCATGGCGCGGTCCTTTCCGGCGTTGTTCTTGATTATCGGACATCGACCTTTTCGGGCGTGATGATCTCGATCTTGGGGGGTGCTGCCATGCATTTCACCGCGACCCGGCCGAAGGTCTTCATGTGCTCGGCGGTCCGGTGCGGCACCAGCACCTCGGCGTTTTCCCACTGCTCGACGAACACCATTTTGGAAGGATCGGTGACGCTTTCATGCAGGTCGTAGGCGATATTGCCGGGCTCTTTACGGGTTTCCTTGATGCAGGCGATGGCAGCGGCAATGAATTCGGCGCGTGTTTCTGGCTTCACGGTCAGTGTGGCAACGACGTAGATCACGTAATCCTCCCGGGCTTTGTTCTGGCTTCGAGCGCCGGGAGCAAGCTTAGAACATGAAATAGCGCTGCGCCATGGGCAGCACCTCGGCGGGCGCGCAGGTCAGCAATTCGCCGTCGGCACGCACCTCGTAGGTTTCGGCATCGACCTCGATCTTGGGCGTGGCGCCGTTGTGGATCATGCTTTTCTTGGAGATGCCGTCGCGGGTATTTTGCACCGGATAGAGCTTCTTGGAGATGCCAAGCTTCCGCGCCAGCCCCGCGGCCACGGCCGCCTTCGAGGAGAACACCACCGAGGAGGCGGTCAGCGCCTTGCCATAGGCTGCGAACATCGGCTGATAATGCACGGGCTGCGGCGTAGGGATGGAGGCGTTGGGATCGCCCATGGGGGCAGCGACGATCGAGCCGCCCTTGATGATGCAATCGGGCTTCACGCCAAAGAAGGCCGGCGACCACAGCACCAGATCGGCGAGCTTGCCCTTCTCCACGGACCCGATCAGCTTCGACACGCCATGCGCGATCGCGGGGTTGATGGTGTATTTCGCGATGTAGCGCTTGACCCGGAAATTGTCGTTGTTGCCCTTGTCCTGCGGCAACGAGCCACGCTGCTTCTTCATCTTGTCGGCGGTTTGCCAGGTCCGGATGATGACTTCGCCGAGCCGGCCCATGGCCTGCGAATCCGAGGACATCATAGAAAGCGCGCCCAGATCGTGCAGGATGTCTTCGGCCGCGATGGTTTCCTTGCGGATGCGGCTTTCGGCAAACGCCAGATCTTCGGCGATCGAGGGATCGAGATGGTGGCACACCATCAGCATGTCGAGATGCTCGTCGATGGTGTTGCGGGTGAACGGGCGCGTGGGATTGGTCGAGGACGGCAGGACGTTCTTCAGGCCCGCAATCTTGATAATGTCCGGGGCATGTCCGCCGCCGGCGCCTTCGGTATGGAAGGCGTGAATGGTGCGGCCCTTGAAGGCCTTGACGGTATCCTCGACGAAGCCGGATTCATTGAGCGTATCGGAATGAATCATCACCTGGATGTCGTGATCGTCGGCGACCGAAAGGCAATTATCGATCGCCGCGGGCGTGGTGCCCCAATCCTCATGCAGCTTGAGCGCGCAGGCGCCGGCCTTGATCATCTCCACCAGCGCCGCCGGACGCGAGGCATTGCCCTTGCCCGAAATGCCGAGATTGACCGGAAACGCATCGAACGACTGGATCATGCGCGCCATGTGCCAGGGGCCGGGCGTGCAGGTGGTGGCGAAGGTGCCATGCGACGGGCCGGTGCCGCCGCCGAGCATCGAGGTGACCCCGGACATCAAGGCATGCTCGATCTGCTGCGGGCAGATGAAGTGGATGTGGCTGTCGAAGCCGCCGGCGGTGAGGATTTTGCCCTCGCCGGCAATGACATCCGTGCCGGGACCGATCACGATGGTCACGCCGGGCTGGATGTCGGGATTGCCGGCCTTGCCGATGGCGCTGATATGGCCTTCCTTGATGGCGACGTCGGCCTTGACGATACCCCAGTGATCGACGATCAGCGCATTGGTGATGACGGTATCGGCCGCGCCCTGCCGGTTAGTGACCTGGGATTGACCCATGCCGTCGCGGATCACCTTGCCGCCGCCGAATTTTACCTCCTCGCCGTAAGTCGTAAAATCCTTTTCGACCTCGATGATGAGATCGGTGTCGGCCAGCCGCACCCGGTCGCCGGTGGTCGGCCCGAACATGTCGGCATAGACGGAACGTTTGATTTTTACCGACATGATTTGGCTCCCGCCATTTCGAACCCGTTCACAACTTTCCCATCACGTCGCCGCGAAAACCGTAGACCACGCGCTTGCCGGCGAGCGCCACGAGTTGCACGTCGCGGGTTTGCCCGGGCTCGAACCGCACCGCGGTGCCGGCGGCGATATCGAGCCGCATGCCGCGGGCCTTTTTGCGGTCGAATTTCAGCGCCGGATTGGTCTCGAAGAAATGGTAGTGCGAGCCGACCTGGATCGGCCGGTCGCCTGAGTTGGCGACGGTGAGCGTCACCGTCTTGCGGCCGGCATTGAGCTCGATCTCGCCGTCCTTGATGAACAATTCGCCGGGGATCATTGTTGTTACCTCGCACGCTGTGCTGCGTCATGCCCGGCCTTGTGCCGGGCATCCACGTCTTTCTTTATTCAGAAAGCAAGACGTGGATGGCCGGGACAAAGCCCGGCCATGACGAAATTGAAAGAATCCTGCATCTCATCTGATCGGCTCGTGCACGGTGACCAGCTTGGTGCCGTCCGGAAACGTCGCCTCGACCTGGATGTCGTGGATCATTTCGGCAATCCCGTCCATGCACTGTGCGCGGGTCACGACCTGGGCGCCGGCCTGCATCAGTTCGGCCACGGTGCGGCCGTCGCGGGCACCCTCGACGATGAAATCGGAAATGATCGCGATCGCCTCCGGATGGTTGAGCTTGACGCCGCGCTCCAGCCGACGCCGCGCCACCATGGCCGCCATCGAAATCAGAAGCTTGTCCTTTTCGCGGGGAGACAGATTCATGCGAGCACTCTAGTGATTCCGGACCTGTTTAGTTGAGCCACAGCCGCGGCAGTGCCGAACCGCTGGCACGGCCGAGCACTGCCATCATATCGGCGCGAAGCCGGGCCGCATCTTGTGCGCAGAAGCGCGCCATTGCAAATCCATTCCAGCAGGAGATGCCGACCTCGCCGCCGAACGTTGCCGAAAGCTCGCGAATCCGCTCCACCAGCGCTTCGTCGCCGGGCACGATCAGCGCCGTGCCGATCGCGACGCCGGCTTTGGCGATCGCCGGCTGGGCGAGTTTTTCGCCGATGGCACCGTCGAGCCGTGTGGTTTCGGCGAACACCAGCCTGCCGCCACGCCGAAGCCGCCAGCGATCGACGAATTCGCCGTGCAGCATCCGCTCTCCCATCGCCGCGCGGCCGAACACCACGATTTCGCACAGCAGCAGCGACGCGCTTTCCGCCAGATCGATATCGATCCGCCGCGACATCTTCGCCTCATCGAACAAAATGGTCTCTTGCGGCAGCCAGGCAAGATGCGCCCCCGCCGCGGCCTTCAAGGCGATATTGAGCTGCGCGGCCGGACCCTGGGCCCGGTAGATTTTCTCCGCAGCCGCCGTCGTCACCGACAGACGCGATCCCTCCCCGGCCGCGATGTCGATATCGAAACGGTCGCCGCCGGCGATGCCGCCAGCCGTGTTGACGAAAACCGCCGAGAGGCCGTCGGCTTCGGGCGAAGGAAACCGGACGCGCAGCGAGCCGGATTCATGCAGGTGGCGGCGGCGGGTGACACCCTCGACCTCTTGCACGTCAAATTTCACCGCGCCCTGGGCGCGGTTGGCCGCGAAAATCGCCGAGGCAGCGCTTGTGGTATCGGTCTGCATCCGCCCCCAACTCTCTCCCCAGAGCCTGACCGGTTCTGATTGAATCAGAACTGAGGCTCTAATCAAAGCGCCATCTGGCGGCTGATTTCGCCGGGATCGAGCTGACTGCGATCGCAGGCATATTTCACCGCACCGCGGTCCATGACCGCAAAATTGTCGCCGAGCTCGCAGGCAAAGTCGAGATATTGTTCGACCAGTACGATCGCGATGTTGCCAAGGCTGCGAAGATACGAGATCGCGCGCCCGATGTCCTTGATGATCGAGGGCTGAATGCCCTCGGTCGGCTCGTCGAGCAGCAGCAATTTCGGCCGCATCACCAGCGCACGCCCGATCGCAAGCTGCTGTTGCTGGCCGCCGGACAAATCGCCGCCCCGGCGGCCGAGCATCGATTGCAGCACCGGAAACAGCGAGAACACGTCATCGGGAATATTGCGGTTTTCGCGCTTCAACGGGCCGAAACCAGTCTTGAGATTTTCCTCCACGGTGAGAAGCGGAAAAATCTCGCGGCCCTGCGGCACGAAGCCGATGCCGCGACGCGCCCGCTCATAGGGCTTGAGGCTGGAAATCTCCGTGCCGTCGAAGGTGATCGAGCCCGAAGCAATGGGGTATTGGCCGACCATCGCCCGCAACAGGCTGGTCTTGCCGACGCCGTTGCGGCCGAGCACGCACATCACCTTGCCGGGTTCTGCCGAGATCGAGACGCCGCGAAGCGCTTGCGCGGCGCCGTAATAGAGGTTGATGTCCTTGACCTCGAGCATGATCAGCGTCCCAGATACACTTCGATCACCCGCTCATTCGACGAAACCTGATCGATGGTTCCTTCGGCCAGCACCGAGCCTTCGTGCAGACAGGTGACCTTGACGCCGAGTTCGCGGACGAAGGTCATGTCATGCTCGACGACCATGATGGTTTTCTCGCGATTGATCTCTTTCAAGAGTTCAGCGGTCTGATGGGTCTCGACGTCGGTCATGCCGGCGACCGGCTCGTCGACCAGCAGCAACTTCGGATCCTGCGCCAGCAGCATCCCGATTTCGAGCCATTGCTTCTGGCCGTGCGACAGGCTCCCCGCCAGCCGGTCACGGGCGTCGGTCAGGCGAATGGTTTCCAGCACGCGCTGAATGCGTTCGGATTCGGGCTTGGATTCTCGCCAAAACAGCGTGCCCTTGACCCGATGATCTACATTCAGGGCCAGCAGCAGATTGTCCTCGATGGTCTGGCTCTCGAACACCGTCGGCTTCTGGAATTTCCGGCCGATCCCGAGTTCGGCGATCCGGGTTTCATCGAGCCGGGTCAGGTCGGTGACACCGTCGAACAGCACAGCCCCTTCGTCCGGCTTGGTCTTGCCGGTGATGATATCCATCATCGTGGTCTTGCCGGCGCCATTGGGGCCGATGATGGCGCGCATTTCGCCGGGCGCGAGCGTCAGCGACAGATTGTTGATGGCATGAAAACCGTCGAACGAGACGTGCACGCCGTCCAGATAAAGCAGCGCGGAAGTGGCGCGGGTCTCCAGGACACTCATCGCTTACTCCGCCATGTTCGGTTCACTGACGCCGTCTTCGCGCGCAGCACTCACGGCATTGGCCGAAACGCGCTGCGCCTTCCAGGGCTCCCACCAGGCATTGAAGGTGCCGACGATTCCCTTCGGCAACAACAGCGTCACCAGAATGAACAGCGCGCCCAGCATGAACAGCCAGTACGCCGCCAGCGGACCTGAGGTGAAGACGGTTTTGGCGTAGTTGACGACGATGGCGCCGAGCGCCGCGCCGATCAGGGTGCCGCGGCCGCCGACCGCGACCCAGATCACGGCCTCGATCGAGTTTCCCGGCGCAAATTCACCGGGATTGATGATGCCGACCTGCGGTACATAGAGCGCACCGGCGACGCCGGCCATGCAGGCCGACAGCGTGAACACGAACAACTTGTAGGATTCGACGCGGTAGCCGAGGAACCGCGTGCGGGATTCGGCGTCGCGGATCGCGATCAGCACCTTGCCGAGCTTCGACGTCACCACTGCGCGGCAAATCAGGAAACCGATGATCAGGGCCAGACAGCTCAGCGCGAACAGCGCCGCGCGCGTGCTTTCGGCCTGTACGTTGAAGCCGAGAATATCCTTGAAATCGGTCAGGCCGTTGTTGCCGCCGAAGCCGAAATCGTTTCGGAAAAATGCCAGCAACAACGCGTAGGTCATCGCCTGGGTGATGATCGAGAGATAGACGCCGGTGACGCGGGAACGAAACGCCAGCCAGCCGAAGCCGAATGCCAACAGGCCCGGGACCAGAACCACCATCAGGGCCGCGAACCAGAACATGTCGAAGCCGTGCCAGTACCAGGGCAATTTTGGATAGTTCAGGAACACCATGAAATCAGGCAAGACAGGATTGCCGTAAACGCCGCGGCTGCCGATCTGGCGCATCAGATACATGCCCATCGCGTAGCCGCCGAGCGCAAAGAACGCGCCGTGGCCGAGCGAGAGAATGCCGCAATAGCCCCAGATCAGGTCGATCGCGAGCGCCAGGATGGCGTAGCAGACATATTTTCCGAACAGCGCCACCAGATAGGTCGGCACTTGAAACATCGAGCCCGCCGGCAACAGCAGGTTCGACAGCGGGATCAGAACGCCGGCCGCGGCAACCACGATCAGAAATACCGTCGCGCTGCGGTCCAGCGAACGCGTGAGCACGTGCGGCATCATCGTCGCCCCTGCCCCTTGTTCGACATCGGCATCATGCTTCCACCGCCCGCCCTTTGAGTGCGAACAGGCCGCGGGGGCGTTTCTGGATGAACAGGATGATCAGGACCAGAATGGCGATCTTGCCGAGCACCGCACCGGCCACCGGTTCCAGGAATTTGTTGGCAATGCCGAGCGTAAAGGCGCCGACCAGCGTGCCCCACAAATTGCCGACGCCGCCGAACACCACCACCATGAAGGAATCGATGATGTAGCTCTGGCCGAGATTGGGGCTGACATTGTCGATCTGCGATAGCGCCACGCCGGCGATCCCGGCAATGCCCGAGCCGAGGCCGAATGTCAGCGCATCCACCCGCGAGGTCGCAATTCCCATCGATGCCGCCATTCTGCGGTTCTGCGTCACCGCGCGCATCTCAAGTCCGAGGCTGGTATAGCGCAGCATGGCCAGCAAAATGGCGAATACCGCCAGCGTGAAACAAAGAATCCAGAGCCGGTTGTAGGTGATCGTGATCTGTCCGATCTCGAACGCGCCGCTCATCCAGGACGGATTGCCGACTTCCTGGTTGGTGGGACCGAACATGGTGCGCACCGCCTGCTGCAACACCAGCGACAGGCCCCACGTTGCCAGAAGGGTTTCCAGCGGGCGGCCGTAGAGGAAGCGAATGATGCTGCGCTCGATCAGGATACCGATGGCGCCGGCAACGATGAAGGCCAGCGGCACCGCCATCAGCAGCGAATAGTCGAACAGCCCGGGATAGCGGCTGCGGATGGTTTCCTGCACCACGAAGGTGACATAGGCGCCGATCATGACCATCTCGCCATGCGCCATATTGATGACGCCCATGACTTCAAAAGTGATGGCAAGGCCGATGGCGGCGAGCAGCAGGACCGAACCGAGCGACAGGCCGTACCAGGCATTTTGCAGGATCGACCACAGCGCGATGCTGTTCTGGATCGCTGACGTCGCACTGGCCGCGGCGTGGGCGATCGCGGGCGGCTGGTCCCCGGCGAGCCCGGTCAGCAGCGCCAGCGCTTCCTGATCGCCGCGCGCCTTGATGGTGGCAATGGCTTCCAGCTTCTCGGCATCGGTGGCGTCCGACTTGAACAACAGGATCGCCGCCCGTGCTTCGTTGAAGGCCGCCTTGGCACTGGCATTTTTCTCCTTCTGCAACGCGGCGTCGATCGTCGGCAGCATGGCCTCGTCATGGGTCTTGAACACCGACTGGGCGGCCTGAACCCGCTTGGCCGGATCCGGCGACTGTAGCGTCAGCGCACCCAGCGCCGCCTCGACGTGGCGCCGCAATTTGTTGTTGAGGCGCACGGCCGCGGCGCTGTCCGGCATGCCGGCGAGGCTCGCGCCGGTCGCCGCGTCGATGATCTTGCCGTCGGGTTTGGTGAGATATACTTTTTTAGTGTCGGGATCGGCCATCAACCGGCCATCCTGGAGCGCGCTCACAATGGTGTAGGCCAAAGGATTGGCGCTGGTCGCGAGCGCATCGACCGCTTCCTCGGTGTCGGAATACTCGTCATTGGCGAATTTTCCGACCGCATCCTCGAACGGTCCCGCCACGACAGGCAGCACCATCGCGAAAATCAGCAACAAGGCAAAAGGCAACGCGCGGAAGTTCTTGAGAGCATTGGCAAGCACTGGACGACCCCGGCATCGGCAGAAAGAAGGCGGCGGTTATCGCCGCCTTCTTTGATTTGTTGGTAGTCAGGAACTGATGAGCAGCCCTGTCAATCAGGAACCTTTTTCAATCAGGAACCTTGGCCGCCGCACTTGTTGGTCTTGGTGTTGTAGTTGCCGCACTTCTTGCCAACCCAATCGCCGATCAGGTCCTTGGAGTCCGGCAGTTCCTTCGACCACGCGTCGCCGGCGACCAGACCGGGCGTCTTCCAGACCACATCGAACTGGCCATTGCCTTTGACTTCGCCAATGAACACCGGCTTGGTGATGTGATGGTTCGGAAGCAGCTCTGACGTGCCACCGGTCAGGTTCGCCGTCTTGGTGCCGGGAAGCGCATCGATCACCTTGTCAGCATCGACCGACTTCGCCTTTTCGACCGCCTTCACCCACATATTGAAGCCGATATAGGTGGCTTCCATCGGGTCGTTGGTCGTGCGCTTCGGGTTCTTGGTGTAGGCCTGCCATTCCTTGATGAAGGCCTCGTTCGCCGGGGTCTTGATCGACTCGAAGTAATTCCAGGCCGCGAGATGGCCGAGCAATGGCTTGGTATCGATGCCGGCGAGTTCTTCCTCGCCCACCGAGAACGCGACAACCGGAATGTCGGTTGCCTTGATGCCCTGGTTGCCGAGTTCCTTGTAGAAGGGAACGTTGGCGTCGCCGTTGATGGTCGAGACCACCGCGGTCTTCTTGCCGGCCGAGCCGAACTTCTTGATATCGGCGACGATGGTCTGCCAATCGGAGTGACCGAACGGGGTGTAGTTGATCATGATGTCTTCTTGCGCGACACCCTTTGATTTCAGATAGGCTTCGAGGATCTTGTTGGTGGTGCGCGGATAGACGTAGTCGGTGCCGGCCAGCACCCAGCGCTTCACCTTCTCTTCCTTCATGAGGTAATCGACGGCGGGTATCGCCTGCTGGTTCGGCGCCGCACCGGTGTAGAATACGTTGCGCTCGCTCTCTTCGCCCTCGTACTGGACGGGATAGAACAGGATCGAGTTCAGTTCCTTGAACACCGGCAGCACGGATTTGCGCGACACCGAGGTCCAGCAGCCGAACACGACGGACACCTTGTCCTTGGTGATCAACTCACGGGCCTTTTCCGCGAACAGCGGCCAGTTCGAGGCGGGGTCGACGACCACGGCCTCAAGCTTCTTGCCGAGAACGCCACCCTTCTTGTTCTGCTCATCGATCATGAACAGGACGGTATCCTTCAGCGTGGTTTCGCTGATGGCCATGGTGCCCGAGAGCGAGTGAAGAACGCCAACCTTGATGGTGTCCTCCGCCCTGGCTGACGCAAACGTGGCCAGGCCGAGAACCAGTCCGGCGGTTGCCGCCAGCCAGCGGCGGCGGCTCAGAGGTGTCGCTATATCGTGAGTTCGTTGAATAGGCATGAGGTGTCATCTCCCTGACGCAGACGTTAAACGCTGCGAAACGGCCCGCGGCCGCCTGCGTTAACGGAATCGCAAGAACCATGCCACGGTGCGGATAAGGGGCAACCGAATGGTTTTGTTGGGGAATTCGGCGCAGCGCACTGCGACAGCGATACTTGTGCCTAATATTTGGACGATAAAAATGTATGCTTCATCGGCAAACTGTTTAATTATTATGCATGCATGACGAGTTGGCTATATTTTTAGCACGAAACGTCGGCGTCGCTGTGCACGAACGCGAGTCAATCAAGGCACAAACGAGGCTATTTCGCGCTTTTCTCGACCGAGCCGACCTTCATTTCATGATTCACCTTGAAAGCGCCGCGTTCGTGTTCCATATCAGCGCCACGACCCCGGATTCTTCGGGTCACTGCGAGCCGCGTGTTCTGAGCCCGTTCAACGGTTTCTGGCTTGCCCCTTCAGCTAACCAAAACCGACGCCCCAGACACGCGGGTGTCTCTGACACCCCCCTCGCGCGCTCCTGGCGATCACCGCCGGGCGCCTGCCTTTTATAATGGAAAGAACCAATCTTTTGACCTCCTTTCAGGATTTCGGCCTTGCCGATCCGATCTCGCGTGCGCTCAAAGAAGAGAACTATGTCACGCCCACCCCGATCCAGGCCCAGACCATCCCCATCGCATTGACCGGCCGCGACGTCGTCGGCATCGCCCAAACCGGCACCGGAAAGACCGCAGCCTTCGCGCTTCCGATCCTGCATCGCATTCTGGAGAACCGCGTGCGGCCGCAGCCCAAGGCCTGCCGCGTGCTGGTGCTCAGCCCGACCCGCGAGCTGTCGGGACAGATCCTCGATAGCTTCAACGCCTACGGCCGCCATATGCGTCTCACATCGGCGCTGGCGATCGGCGGCGTTCCGATGGGACGCCAGGTCCGCTCGGTCATGCAAGGGGTCGAAGTCATGGTGGCCACGCCCGGCCGCCTGCTCGATCTCGTGCAAAGCAATGGCCTGAAGCTCGGACAGGTCGAGTTCCTCGTGCTCGACGAGGCCGACCGCATGCTCGACATGGGCTTCATCAACGACATCCGGAAAATCGTTTCCAAACTGCCGATCAAGCGGCAGACGCTGTTCTTCTCGGCGACGATGCCAAAGGATATCGCCGAACTCGCCGAACAGATGCTGCGCGATCCGGCGCGCGTGGCCGTGACGCCGGTTGCCTCCACGGTCGAACGCATCACCCAGCGCATTATTCAGGTCGACCACTCCGCCAAGCCGGCATTGCTGGCTCAGCTCCTGAAACAGGAGCCGGTCGATCGCGCACTGATCTTTACCCGCACCAAGCATGGCGCGGACAAGGTGGTGAAGGGCCTCGCAAGGGCCGGCATCACCGCCGACGCCATTCATGGCAACAAGTCGCAGAACCATCGCGAGCGGGTGCTGGCGGCTTTCCGCTCCGGCGAGATCCGCACGCTGGTCGCAACCGATATCGCCGCCCGCGGCATCGATGTCGACGGCATCAGCCATGTTGTGAATTTCGATCTGCCCAACGTGCCCGAGACCTATGTCCACCGCATCGGCCGCACCGCGCGCGCCGGCGCCGACGGCGTGGCGATCTCGCTCTGCGCCGGCGAGGAGATCGCGTATCTGCGCGACATCGAAAAACTGATCCGCATCACGTTGCCCAGGGAAGACCGCCGCACCCCGGGGCATCGCGATACCGCTCCAGCGCCGGCGCAACACCGAGGCGCGCGGTCCGGGCCGCGCGTGCATCCTGCGAGGGGTCATGACGCCGCACCCGGCGCGAAAGGACCTCGCCGTCACCGCCGTCCCGGTGGTAATAATGGCGTTCAGCAGACCAACCGGCATGAGACCAATCGGCACGAGCCGTCCCGTCCGTCGCATGGCGAAGGCAAGGCCGAAGGGATGCAGGGAGTTGCCTTTTTGCATCGCGAAAGCCGACCGAACACCCGACCCAACCGCACCCAACGGCCGCAACGCTAGCTATCGATCGACCTGGAGATAACCATGGCCAAAGAAGAGCTGATCCAGTTCGAAGGACTGGTGACCGAAATCCTCCCCGACGCGCGTTATCGCGTGCAACTCGATGCCGGGCATGAGATCGTCGCCTACACCGCCGGCAAGATGAAAAAGAACCGGATCAAGACGCTGGCGGGCGATCGGGTGACGATCGAGATGTCGCCCTATGACCTGGAGAAAGGCCGCCTCATCTTCCGTCACAAGGATGAGCGTCCGGGTGGCGGAGCTCCGCGTGGTGCACCGCCGCGCGGTCAATTCCGCCGCCGGTAAAGCATCGCCGCAATTGCCCCGGAATCGCGCAGATTATTTGCTGCGCGGTGAAAGGCCGCACCTGCGAAAGGGCAAATCAAAAAATCGTGCACCTCAGGATTGTTTTGGGGGCTGGCTTCGCATAATATAGGACCATCGATTTTCGGCCGGACGACATTAGCTATCCACCGGTACAGCCGGTTTAGACGCTGACGACCCTTCCAAAAATTCGATCTCACCAGCCCATCAAAAGTGGGCTTCTACTATATCTATCTTGAGAAGGGACTACCCCCGTGAGCATGGGAACCGTGAAGTGGTTTAACGCGACCAAGGGCTTCGGCTTCATTCAACCGGATGATGGTGGCAACGACGTGTTCGTGCACATCAGCGCCGTAGAGCGCGCCGGACTTGGAACACTGCGTGAAGGCCAGAAGATCAGCTACGAAATCGTTGCCGATCGCCGCTCTGGCAAGTCTTCGGCCGACAATCTGCGCGCCGCCGGCTAAAGCGAATCTCGTTCGGTCCGGCTTGCAAAAGCCGAGACTTTCGAAATTCCATACGTATCGACTAAAAAAGGCCGTGCTGTCAGCGCGGCCTTTTGATTTTGACGATGCGATTTGATTTGAGCGATGCAGTGTTCGCCCGCCGTCACAACGTTGGACAATTGGCGGGGAGCGGATTTGTCGTCGGATAGAAAACGCAAAGCGATTGGCGTGGCCGGGTGTAGGCCACGTCGTGCGGCGTAATTCCAGCCTGCTCCATCACGTAGCCGACGGCAGGCACGTGAAGATAGCTGATTTCGCCAAAGAGCAGGTGGCCGGCGAAGAACATGACTCCCGTCTCGATGATCGCAAACAGCAATGCAAAGAACACCGGGGCCGCCAGCGCGAATTCAACCGCGGCAGACGCCCGGCCGTTGCATCGAAATCGGCGCCAGGCATGTCGGACGGAGGCTGTCGAGACAGCGCGCGACGGCATCGAGGAATCCCCGAGGGACGGAAATGAAGTCGCTGCCGATGCTAGGAAATATTCATTGTCGAAAGCCTGAGCACGGTCCGGACAAAATGCTCGCTTTCATTAACCGATGATTAACCAGTGCGAGGGCGAAGGCGCGCTAGCCGCCGCCCGCGCCGCGCTTGCACAGCGGCGTACACGAGTAGACGTCGCGTTCGTCGCTGCCGCGGAACACCGTGACAATTCCGTCGTCGGGCCCCTCATTGCTGCGCGGCCCGCTTCGCGCGTTGGCATCGACCAGGCTGCGCAACGCCAGCGAGATCGTGCCGGTCTGGCGCGCCCGGGCGAGAATCTCGGCCTGCCCCGGCTTCAATTCGAGCGTGGCGGTCTTGCCGACGACCGAATTCTGGCCATCCTTTTCCCGCGGGGCCTGATCGATGGCGAGCACGCGGATGCTGCCCAGGATGACTTCGGAAGTGACGATGTCATGATCGCCGCTCTTCTCGCGCCGCGACAGGATCACATCGACGCGGTCGTTGGGCAGGATAAAGCCACCGGCGCCGGTTTCAGGGGAGATCTCGGTCGACACCGCACGCATGCCGCCTGGCAGCACCGCCGCCATGAATCCTGAGCCGTTGGCCTTGACCAGCTTCGGATCGCGGATCGGTTCGCCGGCGATGAATGGCGATCGCGCGATCGATCCGGCAATCTGGGTGGTCGCATCCGGGCGTTCGGTACGACGAATGAAATTGTTGCTCGCGGTCGCGGCCGGCCATGTCTGCCATTGCACGTCGTCGGGGCCGACGGATTGGCCAAGCCCGATATCGGCTTTCGCCACCAGAACATCGACGGTCGGCAATTGCACCGTCGGCTCGGGCGCAGCCGCCTTTTCAGAGCCACTTGCGAGATAGGCAGCGACGGCGCCGGCGGATAAAGCAATACCCAGAACGACAATGCGCGCGGTTTTCATACGCTTTACTCTACTCTTGATACACTACGCTACTGACGACGAAGTCCTGCAAATCCGGTCGATACGCGACCGATCGCAGCCATCCGGACCTGAAACCCGGTCGTTCGCACGTGACCATTCAGGTTTGGCTAATCTGGGCTTAATTGATGAAGGAACTGCAAACCGGGAGCCGACAAGGCGAACCGATGCCCTGTCGGCCGCGCCGCTATTGCCGAAACGGATAGGCCAACTGGCCGCCGATCTCGGACGGGATCGTCGTGTCGTCCGCGCCATAGGTCTCCGGGAGCACGTTTTCGGGCATCCGGAACGTTCCAAAAAGGATATCCCAGATCGGAAACGTTCCGGCAAAGTTGGTATTGCCGCCCTGTTCCAGCGCGGTGTGGTGCCAGCGGTGGAACACTGGTGTCGCCAGCACGTATTTGAACGGACCAAGCGACCAGTTGAGATTGGCGTGAACGAACGCCGAATGGAACGTCGTGAAGGGCCCGACCCAGAGCATGATGTTGGGCGAGATACCCGCCATCAACAAGATGACGTCGACCGCTATCGTGCCGAGGAACAGGTTGACCGGGTGGAAGCGTGCCGCCGATATCCAGTCCAGATCTTCGGACGAATGGTGGATCGCGTGATACTTCCAGAATGCGCCGCCGTGAAACATGCGGTGCAGCCAGTACAGCATGAAGTCCGACAAAACCAGGAACAACAGCGCCTGAAGCCACAGCGGCAGCTCGGACAAGGGGCCATGGCCGTTGTCGTAAAAGGCAATCAGATCGTCGGCGTCGTAAATCTTGAACACGACGCCGGCCCCGAGCACCAGAAGCCCGATCCGGAACACACGCGCGAACAATGGAACAAAGAACCAGTAGCAGATGTCGGTGACAAGCTCGCGTTTGCGCCACCATGGCGTTCCGGGATTGCAGGCCCAGAAGTGGGTCAGCACCGAGAACACCACGGCCAGCACGATCGTGATCGGCACGATCTTGGCAATCGTCTGGCCGAACATCTCGACGACTTCCAAGGGCAGGCTGGACATGGTCACCTCAACTGATCGGGGATATCAGGGTTACTGGCCCGTGCTTAAGGAGCCGTGAATCGGCAAGGATCGCGTGGCAGCCCCTATACTAGAAGTGATCGAAACCAATATCGCATTTTGCGGAACGCCTTAATTCCAAATTTACTCTGCTCAATAACAGCCGCCTCCGGCGATATTTACTCAACCGAATTAACTGCACTGCAATTCTCCGATCCTACGGTGACGCTATGGTCACGGTGCTGAGAACGCCGGCGAGACCAAATCTTAGTTCGACCAGCCACGTGTGCATATGGAGTTACCTATGAAGAACCTGATTGCGCGTTTTGTGAAGGATGAGTTCGGCGCTACCGCCATCGAATACGGCCTGATTGCGGCCGGCATTTCGCTCGCGATTATCGCTGTGGTCAACGGCATCGGCAGTTCGCTGAACACCAAGTTCGGCTCGATCAACACCTCGCTGAAATAAGCATCCGTTACGGGCAGGCGACAAAGGCCTCGGTGATCCGGGGCCTTTGTTGTTTCGGCCGGATGGTGTGACATAGATATGCGCAAGCCTGCTGCTCCCGCTATTGCGACAAGAAAAGCCTCGTTGCCGGCGGGCGGCCGGGACGACGCGCCGGCGGGATTGATCTGCCTGGCGCTGGTGCTGGCGCTTTTCGTTCTGGCGTTCCGGATTGCCAGCGTCTGGTGACGGCTCGGCCCGTTTCCCGATTATTCATCTCTGATGTCTAGGTTCGAGTGATGCTTTGACCTCGCGTCGGCAATACGAGCTGCGTAATCCCATGATCCTCGACCTCGCGCGTCTGTTGCTGTTTCCGGCCCTGATGGCATTCGCGGCGGCGAGCGATCTTTTCACGATGACGATTTCCAACCGGGTATCGCTGGCGCTGGCGGCAGGATTCCTGGTTCTCGCCGTTCTGAGCGGCATGGGATTCTACGACATCCTCGCACATGTCGGCGCCGGCGCCGCCGTTCTCGCGGCGGCTTTTGCCTGCTTTGCCATGGGCTGGATCGGCGGCGGCGATGCCAAGGTGGCCGCCTCGGCGGCGCTCTGGTTCGGCTTTGGCCATTTGCTGGACTACCTCGTCTACGCCTCGTTGTTCGGCGGCGTGCTGACCCTGCTGTTGCTGCAGTTCCGGCAATGGCCGCTGCCCTACCAGCTCGCCGGACAGGCCTGGCTGCTCAAGCTGCATGCCAAGGACAGCGGAATCCCCTACGGCATCGCACTGGCGATCGGCGCACTGCTGATCTATCCGGAGACCGAATGGATCAAGGCGGTCGACTTGACCCACTTCGTCATTCGCTGATCACGCGGCTACGCGGGTAAACGTCCCGTTAAGGCGATTTAGATACGCCTCATTAACCATGCTTTGACGAATAACTGGTCAACTCCCATCACGGCGGCGGAAGCGTCGCGGCGTAATGTGGAAAGTGAAGCGTATGGATACCGCACGCATTGTGGTCCTGACCGGCACCGGTGGCATTGCCGCATATCTCGCGAACAGGTCCGACAACACGTCTCTCCAGGCCGAACCGGTTCTGCCCGCCGAGATCCGCGCCCCCAACCTGACCAAGACACTGAAGTGACCGAAAGGACGCCCGATATGAAATGCAGGGGACCTCAGCAGTCGATGCGGACCATTCTGGTTCGCGCCCTGTCGTTTTCGGCGGTCGCGGCGCTGACGCTCAACCCGGCCCTGACCCCGGTGATGGCGGGCGACAATCGCTCCCCCGCGCCGGTTGTCGCGGACGGACAGATGAATGCGCGCTTTCTCGCGCTTGGCATCGGCAAATCCGTCGTGATCGATTTACCGCGTGATATCAAAGACGTACTGGTCGCCGATCCCAAGATTGCGACCGCGGTCGTCCGCACGGCGCAGCGCGCCTATATCATCGGCGCGGCGGTCGGCCAGACCAATATCGTGTTCTTCGATTCCACCGGCCAGCAGATCGCCGCCTACGACATCGCGGTGAAACGCGACCTCAACGGGGTGCGCGCGGCGCTGAGGCAGACATTGCCGAACTCCGACATCCAGATCGAGGGCGTCGGCGACGGCGTGATGCTGTCCGGCTCGGTATCGAGTCCGATCGAGGCCCAGCAGGCGGGCGATCTCGCCGCGCGGTTAGCGGGCGGTCCCGATAAGGTCGTCAACAGCATTACCGTCCGCGGCCGCGATCAGGTGATGCTCAAGGTCACGGTGGCCGAGGTCTACCGCACGATCATCAAGCAGCTGGGCATCGACCTCACCGCCAAGCTGAATTACGGCACTTCGGCCGTGACCTTCAACAACGCCAACCCGTTCACCGCAAACGGTTCGGCGCTCGCCGGCGGCAACAACGCCCTGACCACATCGTTCGGCTCCACCCCCTCGGTCTCGGCCACGATACGGGCGATGGAGAGTGCCGGCGTGATTCGAACGCTGGCCGAACCCAACCTGACGGCCATTTCGGGCGAGTCCGCGACATTCATCGCAGGCGGCGAGTTTCCGGTGCCAACCGGCGTGCAGTGCACGACGAGTTCGACGGGCGGCATCGGGCAATGCGCCCCGTCGATCGCCTTCAAGAAGTTCGGCATCTCGCTCAATTTCACGCCGGTTGTGCTGACGGAAGGCCGGATCAGCCTGCGGGTGATGACGGAAGTATCCGAAGTCTCGAACGACAATTCGATCAACCTCAACAACCTCATCGTTCCCTCGGTCAAGACCCGCCGCGCCGAAACGACGCTGGAAATTCCCTCCGGCGGTGCGATGGCAATGGCCGGCCTGATCCAGGACCAGACCAAGCAGGCGATCAACGGACTGCCCGGCCTGTCGACATTGCCGGTTCTCGGCACGCTGTTCCGCAGCCGGGATTTCATCAACAACCAGACCGAGCTGATGGTGATTGTAACGCCGTTTATCGTTCGGGCCGTGGCGCAAAAGGACCTGTCGCGGCCGGATGACGGATTTGCCGCCGCTTCCGATCCGCAGGCGGATCTGCTCGGCAGCATCAACCGCATCTACGGCGTGCCGGGCCGCGTCGAGCCGGCCCAGAATTATCGCGGCACCTACGGCTTTATCACCGACTGAGGCGGGACGAGGACACGACGATGACAACCAGAATACCCGTCGACCGCAGCCGCTCCTTCCGCATGGCGGGCGTGCTCGTTGGTCTCGCCGTCGTGCTTGGCGCCTGCGCGCACCACGAGGAAGTAACGTCGAGTATTCCCAGCGATTACCGGCTGCGCCATCCGATCGCGATCCAGGAAGCGGACCGCTCCGTCGTGATTTTCGTCGGCCATGGTCGCGGCGGTCTTTCCGCTTCCGAACGTTCCGATGTGGTGGGTCTGGCGCAAAGCTGGCTCCACGAAGGAACCGGCACGATCGTCGCCGATGTACCGGTCAAAACCTCCAACGCCGCGGCAGCGGCCGATGCTTTCCGGGAAATCAACGCGCTGCTGGTGGCGTCCGGCGTGCCGCCACGCGGGATCGCCGTTCACCGCTATCATCCGGACGATCCCCGCCAGATGGCAACCATCCGGCTGAATTATCCGAAAATATCGGCGGTTGCCGGACCCTGCGGCCTGTGGCCCGAAGATCTCGGGCCCGCGATCAACAACAAGAGCTATCTCGAAAACAAGCAGTACTACAATTTCGGCTGCGCCTATCAGCGCAACATGGCGTCGATGGTCGACACTCCATCGGATCTCGTGCAACCGCGAGCTGAAACTCCAGCCTATACCATGCGTCGCACGCAAGCCTTCGAGAAGTTTCGCAAGGGTACCCCGACCGCGACCATCTATTCCGACGCCGAAAAGGCCAAACTCAGCGATACAGGCAAATGATCAGCTACGCCCGTCAAGATACCGAACAGCAGTCGGACGCTACGCCGCCGCCGATCGACGATCACATCGCCCCGTCGCCACGCGTTTCTGTGCAGGCGTTTTGCGAGACGGTGGAAACCGCAGCGGCCGTGCAATCGGCCGGTGAAGACCGCCGTCTTGGCAAGGCTCACCTCAAAATCCAGATGGGCGGCATGGCAGCCGCCATCGAGGCTTATCGCACCGCGCCTACTCCGAACGTGATCATCCTGGAAACCGAGGGCCGCAACGACATCCTGACGGGCCTCGATCAACTCGCGACCGTGTGCGATCCCGGAACCCGCGTCGTTGTCATTGGCCGCATCAACGACGTCACGCTTTATCGGGAACTGGTGCGCCGCGGCGTCAGCGACTACGTGATTTCGCCGGTCAATGCGATCGACGTGGTGCGTTCGATATGCGGTCTGTTCTCGGCGCCGGAAGCAAGAGCCGTCGGCCGGATCATCGCCGTTGTCGGTGCCAAGGGCGGCGTCGGCGCATCCACCATCGCGCACAATGTCGCGTGGGCCATCGCGCGCGATCTGGCGATGGATTCCGTCGTCGCCGACCTCGACCTCGCATTTGGCACCGCCGGCCTCGACTACAATCAGGACCCCCCGCAGGGGATCGCCGACGCGGTGTTCTCGCCCGATCGCGTCGATACCGCGTTTATCGACCGCCTGCTGTCGAAATGCACCGACCATCTCAGCCTGCTGGCGGCGCCGGCAACGCTCGACCGGGTCTACGATTTTGGCGCAGAGGCGTTCGACTCGATCTTTGACACGCTGCGCACCACCATGCCGTGCATCGTGCTCGACGTCCCCCACCAATGGTCGGGTTGGACCAAGCGCGCCCTGGTCGGAGCGGACGATATTCTGATCGTCGCAGCGCCAGACCTTGCCAACCTGCGCAATACCAAAAACATATTCGACCTGTTGAAGGCGTCGCGGCCCAATGACCGGGCACCGCTGTATTGCCTCAATCAGGTCGGTGTGCCGAAGCGGCCGGAAATCAACGCCAGCGAATTTGCCAAGGCGATTGAATGCCAGCCGATCGCGTCGATCCCCTTCGACCCGCAAATCTTCGGATCGGCGGCCAATAACGGCCAGATGATCGCGGAAGTTTCCGCCGGTCATCGCACCACCGAAATGTTCCTTCAGATCGCGCAACGGCTGACCGGCCGCGGCGAGACCAAAAAGCCGCGAGGCTCGTTCCTGTCGCCCTTGATCCAGAAGCTGCGGGCAAAATAGGTGACCTGCGTGGAGTACCGTCGTGTTTGGTAAGCGTAGCGGAACAGAAAACGATTCCCGGGTGACGAAGCCCGGCGCCGGCGCGCTGGAACCAACCTCCGGCCCGCCGGTCGCCGTTTTGCGCGACACGCCCGCGCCGACCGTTTCTTCGCCGCCGCTCTCGCCGGCCAAGCCGGCGCCGCCGCCCGTCATCGATGCGCGACGGTCGGACACCTACTATCAGGTGAAGGCGACGATCTTCGGCGCCTTGATCGAAGCGATCGACCTTGCTCAGCTCGCCAAACTCGACGGCAAATCGGCGCGCGAGGAAATCCGCGACATCGTCAACGAGATCATCGCGATCAAGAACATCGTGATGTCGATTGCCGAGCAGGAAGAGCTGCTCGACGACATCTGCAACGACGTTCTCGGCTACGGCCCGCTCGAGCCGCTGCTGTCGCGCGATGACATTTCCGACATCATGGTCAATGGCGCCGGAACGGTGTTCATCGAAGTCGCCGGCCGGATCCAGCGCACCGGAATCCGTTTTCGCGACAACCAGCAACTGCTGAATATCTGTCAGCGCATCGTCAGCCAGGTCGGCCGGCGTGTCGATGAATCATCGCCGATCTGCGACGCCCGCCTCGCCGACGGATCGCGTGTCAATGCCATCGTTCCGCCGCTGGCGATCGACGGTCCCGCACTGACAATCCGCAAATTCAAGAAAGACAAGCTGACGCTGGATCAGCTGGTCAAATTCGGCGCGATCACACCGGAAGGCGCAACCATTCTGCAGATTATAGGCCGCTGCCGGGCGAACGTGCTGATCTCCGGCGGTACCGGCTCCGGCAAGACGACGCTGCTGAATTGCCTGACCCAATTCATCGACGACGATGAACGCATCATCACCTGCGAAGACGCCGCCGAACTGCAACTGCAGCAGCCGCATGTGGTGCGGCTGGAAACCCGTCCGCCGAACATCGAGGGCGAGGGTCAGGTCAGCATGCGCGAGCTGGTCCGCAACTGCCTTCGTATGCGCCCTGAACGCATCATCGTCGGCGAAGTCCGCGGACCGGAAGCCTTCGACCTCTTGCAGGCGATGAATACCGGCCACGACGGCTCGATGGGAACGCTGCACGCCAACAATCCGCGCGAAGCCTTGTCGCGCTGTGAATCGATGATCACGATGGGTGGATTTTCACTGCCGTCCCGAACCATCCGCGAGATGATCTGCGCCTCGATCGACGTCATTATCCAGGCCGCCCGTTTGCGCGACGGCTCCCGGCGCATCACCCACATTACCGAGGTGATGGGCATGGAAGGCGATACCATCATTACCCAGGACCTGTTCCTCTACGACATGGTCGGCGAGGACGCCAACGGGCACATTATCGGGCGACATCGTTCGACCGGTATCGGACGGCCACGCTTTTGGGATCGCGCGCGCTACTACGGTGAAGAGAAGCGGCTGGCGGCAGCGCTCGATGCCGCCGAAGTCAACGTGGCGATCTAGAGGAGCGGGCCATGAAGATGCAAGCGCTCGCACTGGCTTTTCTCGCAGCCACCACTCTCGGCGGTCTGGCCTGGGTTTTTCTGTTTCCCCTGCTGTCGGGGGAGAGAAAGGCCGAGACTCGCCGTGCCTCGATCGCGAAAGCCGAGCCAGTCGCCCGTCAGGCCGACAGGAACCAGCGGTCCCGGCGCGAACAGGTCGAAGGGTCGCTGAAGGAGATCGAGGCGCGCAGTCAGAAACAAAAGAAGGTTGCGCTGAGCACCCGGCTCACCCAGGCCGGCCTGAGCTGGTCATCGCAGAAATTCATGGTCGTCTCCGGCGTTCTTGCGGTCGTCTGCTTTGCAGGTGCGATGGTGGTCGGTGGAGGAGTACTGGCGGGAATAGGGCTGGCGTTCGCCGGGGGCTTCGGTCTGCCGCGCTGGGCGCTGGGCTTTCTCAAAAGGCGCCGCGAAAAGAACTTTCTTCGCGCGCTGCCGGACGCCGTCGACGTCATCGTTCGCGGCATCAAGGCGGGGCTGCCGCTGTTTGACTCCATCAAGGTCGTCGCAGCCGACGCTCCCGAGCCGCTGAAGAGCGAGTTTCTGGCCATCATCGAGACCCAGGCGATCGGTATGCCGCTCGGCGAGGCATGTGCCCGCCTGTTCGACCGGATGCCGGTGCCCGAAGCGAATTTTTTCGGGATCGTCATCGCGATCCAGCAGAAATCCGGCGGCAACCTGTCGGAAGCGCTGGGTAACCTGTCGAAAGTGTTGCGCGACCGCAAGAAGATGGCCGAGAAGATTCAGGCGATGTCGATGGAAGCCAAGGCATCCGCCGCCATCATCGGCTCGTTGCCGCCGATCGTCATGCTGCTCGTCTACCTCTCGACCCCCGATTATATCTCGCTGCTGTGGACGCATCCGACCGGTCAGTTGATGCTCTGCGGCTGCGTGATCTGGATGTCCATCGGCATCTTCGTGATGAAGAAAATGATCAACTTCGACTTCTGACGGTGCAGCATGATTGATTTTCTGGTCAGCAAGATCCACGACGCACGGTTCATGACCATGCTGCTTGCCGCCATCGCCGTGAGCGCGACAGCGTATTCGCTGATCATGCCGCTGTTTGCGGGCGAAGAGCTGGAAAAGCGCATGAAGGCGGTCGCGAGCGAGCGCGAACGGATCCGCCAGCGCGAACGCGATCGTCTCTCCGCGACCGAAAAGGTGTCGTTGCGCCAGGCGCCGAAGCAACTCGTCGCCAGGGTGGTGGAAGACTTCAACCTCGGAAAATGGCTGGCCCAGGAAGCCGCGCGCGAGAAGCTCGTCATGGCCGGCTATCGCGGGCAGGCGCCTTACGTGACTTTCCTGTTCTTCCGGCTGGTGACGCCCGCGGTGCTTTTCGTGGGCGCGATCCTGTACGTTTTCGTGATCTCGCACATGGAGAAGTCGGTTCCGGTGAAGATCGGCATGTGCCTCGTCGCAGCCTATCTCGGATTGCAAGCGCCGATGCTGTTTCTGAAAAACGCGATCTCCAAGCGCCAGCTGTCGATCCGGCGTGCATTTCCCGATGCGCTCGATCTGCTGCTGATCTGCATCGAATCCGGCATGTCGATCGAAGCCGCGTTCCGCAGGGTCAGCCTCGAGATCGCAACGCAATCGGTCGCGCTGTCCGAAGAATTCACGCTGACCACGGCCGAGCTCTCCTATCTTCAGGACCGCAAGGTCGCTTACGAAAACCTGGCGAAGCGTACTGGCCTCGAGGGCGTGAAATCGGTTTGTCTGGCCTTGCAGCAATCGGAACGTTACGGAACGCCGCTCGGCCAGAGCCTGCGCGTGATGGCGCAGGAAAATCGCGACATGCGCATGAACGAGGCCGAAAAGAAGGCGGCGGCGCTGCCGCCCAAACTGACGGTGCCGATGATCCTGTTCTTCCTGCCGGTGTTGTTCGTCGTCATCCTGGGGCCGACCGGCATCAAGGTCGCAGCGATGCAATGACGCTGCCGCGGCAAGCGTAGACAACGCGTTTCATCCTGTCGTCGCCCGGCTCGACGCATGGCCGAAAGACCAGCACAGGCCAAAGTCGGCGATTGCTGGTCGCCCGCCTCACGAATTGCCACGGCTCTGGTTTGGTTTGGTTTGGTTTGGCTTGACCGGACCGGTCAGCCAGGCCGGCTGAGAGACGCCATCGGCCCCGTTCCGGCGCCACCGCGCGGATTATCCTTGCGGCTCAGCATCTGTTTCAGATAGGCGACATTGGCCGCCGCCTCGGCGTCCGGCAGATCGGCCTTAACAATGCTTTCAGCCTCGGCGAAGCGGCCCTGCAGGCCGACCACCAGGCCGAGATTCTGCCGCACCCGCGCATCGGCTCTGCCGCTGCCATAGGCCTGGCGCAGGACCTCCTCCGCCTTCGGCAAATCCTTGGAAAGAACATAGGAGAGGCCGAGATTGGACAGCACCGAAGGCTCTCCGGGCACGATGTTCAGGGCGCTGGTGTAGTAGCGGCGCGCTTCGTCATGCCGGCCGAGCTGATCGAGTACGGTTCCCTGCACCGACAGGATCCGCCAGTCGGGATTGTCCGCCGAATGGGCGCGCGCGAGCGTATCGAACGCCGCCTGGAAATTGCCGTTGTCGGCCAGCGCCCGGCCAAAAGCGGCGAGCAGCGCCTTGTTGCCGGGATGGGCGATGGTGGCCTGCTCCAGCACGGCGGCGGCCTGGGCGCGCTGGCCCGTCGCGCGGAGTCCCTGGCCAAAGGCCAGCGCGGCGTCGGCATCCTTGGGATTGGCACGGTAGCGTTCGCCGGCGGCTTCCACCGAACGACGCAGACCGGCCTCGGGGTTGGTATCGGCTTTTGACGCCACCGATCCGGTAATGTCGGACATGGTTTGGCAGCCGCCAAGCCCCGCGGCCAAAAACGCCGTCACGGCTGCGGACGCAAGAAGCCGCGCAAGACTGGACTGCTGACGCATGGCACTTTGACTCACGATATCGGGCGGATTGATCGAGCCGAATGCGCCCAGCAATAGACTGTTAACCCTAACGCCGGGTTAATGTTCGCAATTGCGAAAACAGCCGATCTCGGGAATTCCGGCGCGGTGCATCGCTTTTCTGCAGAGTTTGCCGGCGCGCATCAGCCGTTTGCGGCTTCGCAGCGAATGCGATCGGTCGGCTGCCGCACCAAGCCGGAGGGTCGGCTGTCATGGCGGCTCAACTTCGCCGGGCGATGTGCCAACTCCGGCGAGCAACGCCGCGCAGCGGCGCATCGCCGTCCGCGGTCCGTCCAGTCGGAAGCCTTCTTCGTCGCGATACAAGCGACAAAAAATCCAATGATGCCGTTCGGTGTGGATTGTCGCCCGCTCAGAAGTCTTGCTCTTCAGCAGAGACTCGCCGTTCGCGCGGATAAGGTGAGGTATCAGCCCCGCATCCAATTACTTGTGATGCTTGCGCAGATAGGCGTGAAGCGATTCCGTGCCGGTCTCAGCCAGCAATGTCTTGAGCATCATGTCCGCGCGGCGGCCTTTCGCAAAATGCTCGCCATAGGTCTTTCGCAGCGCCTTGACGCGGGTGTTGCCGTGCTTCTTGTCGATGCGGCCGGTCGTATCGCGATGCCTTCCGTCCAAGCCCTTCTTGGCTTTCCTAGCCTTCTTAGCCATGTGACCCTCCCGAGATGTTGAACTAAGGGTTGAAGCGTATCACGGTCAATACGAAACGTGGAGTCGGTTGTGACTGTTGGCTGCTAAGAAATCGATCAGCGTTCTTCCCGATCAACGGCAGCACGAGTTCTGAAAGGGAAATACCGAACCCGAGCTAATTCTTTTCAACGGGGTACGTTACGATCGATCGAACGCAACGTCTTCGAATGCGATCCCGCTAAAAAATCCTGAGGTCAACGCTTCAAGCCAAATGCTCCAGCTCAAAGAAACGGCCTCAGCGGGCTGCGCTGAGGCCGTTCGGTCTTGGGATTACCAGCTAACCTTCCGCAATCGGTTGGCAGTTGCTCCAGCCGTTGCAGGTTCGAACAATCGCAATCAGCCGCAGATCTCGACGGGGCGTATTCGCCAGCCATGACGGGTCATGACGCGACGCCGGGCCACATAGCAAACAGTCTCTTCGTCGTAGCCGGCGTAGCCGTAGGGATAGTCATATCCCAGGCCCCAGTAACCGAAACCAAAGCCGCCATGACGGAAACCACGACCATGGAAACCACCACCATGGAAACCGCCGCCATGGAATCCGCCACCGCCACCATGACCACCGCCTCCGCCATGACCTCCGCTGCCATGGGCGAGGGCAGCCGTGCTGGAGGTGCCGACAACACCAAAGCCGCAAATGGCGAACACAGCTATGGCGGACAAACCACGCGTCAGGATGTTGCGATAGCTCGTGCGGTTCTGGGCCATTGATATTCCTTCCCTGACCTGTGCATGCACAGGCAAATTTGCAAAAATCACCGTGAATAACCGTAGGTTCCTGGCGCGTCGCGGGTCAAGTCACCTCAACGTCATTTTCATCAGACCCGATGCGGATCGGCATATCGCAACAAGCGTCGCACGACCATCACAATCAAATGCCGCGCGGCCGCGCTTGACATATCGTCTCTCTGGACGACCGCGTCGACAGCGACACTTGAGAATTGACGGGACCTGGAGCGCACCGTTGACGCTGGCTCAACGCGGCAAGCCATTGTAGAAAGTCTGAAAGGCCTGCAACGTCCGGCTCCGCCTGCCCGGTTTGATTCCTTCCGTTCCATTGAAGACCGAGAGAAGCATGAATTCAGTACTCGAGACCGCGCCCGCCGCATCGGCTATTCCGATCACGTTCGCGACCAAGGCGACATGGGATGCGATCTTGTCCAACCTCGCAGCACCCGCCCGGCAATTCGCGCAAGCTAACGGCTTTGCAGCAAAACCCGGCGCATGCCTCACGCTGCCCGCAGCGGACGGACACATCGCGCAAGTCATCTTCGGCCTCGAAGACGCGACCAGCAAATTCCGCGACCCGTTCAGGCCCGGAGCGCTGCCTGGCCTGTTGCCGCCCGGCGTCTATCGCTTCGCCAATGCGCCGCACGACACGCGTCTCGCGGTGCTCGCTTTCGCGCTCGGCGGTTATCGGTTCAGCCGCTACCGCAAGGCGGATACACCTGACGTCAGGCTGGTGCCGCCGGACGGCATCGATGTCGCGGCGATCGCCCGAATGGCGGAAGCCGCGGTACTTGCCCGCGATCTCATCAACACGCCGGCAAACGACATGGGACCGGAGGAACTGGCGCAGGCAGCGCAGCATCTTGCAAAGCGCTTCGGCGCCAGTTTCAACTGCATCGTCGGTGACGATCTCACCCGGCAGAACTTTCCGCTCATTCATGCCGTCGGCATGGCGTCGTCACGCGCGCCACGCCTGATCGATCTGACCTGGGGCGACCCGGACCATCCCAAGGTGACGCTGGTCGGAAAAGGGGTCTGCTTCGACAGCGGCGGGCTCGATCTGAAGCCGTCCAGTGGCATGCTGATCATGAAAAAGGACATGGGCGGGGCCGCCAACGTGCTGGCGTTGGCATTGATGGTGATGGACGCCAGACTGAGGGTGCGCTTGCGGGTTCTGATTCCGGCGGTCGAGAACGCGGTCGCGGGCAACGCCTTCCGCCCGCTCGATATCTTCCCGTCACGCAAGGGCCTGAGCGTGGAGATCGGCAATACCGACGCCGAAGGCCGGCTGGTGCTGGCCGACGCGCTGGCGCTGGCCGATGAGGAAAAGCCGGATCTGCTGATCGACATGGGGACCCTGACGGGTGCGGCGCGGGTGGCGTTGGGTCCGGATCTGCCGCCCTTCTACACCAATGATGAAACCCTGGCGCAGGACATCGCCCGCTGCGCCAGAGAGGAGAACGATCCGTTGTGGCGCTTGCCGCTGTGGCCGGCCTACGATAGCTGGCTCGATTCCAAGGTCGCCAACATCAACAACGCGCCGTCGGGCACGTTTGCCGGCTCGATCACCTGCGCCTTGTTCCTGCAGCGCTTCGTCGAGCACGCCAAAAGCTGGCTTCATGTCGACATCTATGGCTGGACGCCGTCGGCAAAACCGGCGCGCCCGGAAGGCGGCGAATGCCAGGCCGCGCGCGCGATCTATAAGCTGCTGAGCGAACGCTATGGATGATCCCCGCCTGACGCCGGCTCGGCCCGATCTCGCCGCGCTGTATCTCAAAGGCAAGATCGAGGCGGCGCGCTATGTCGCCGGCGAGACCTTCGAGATTGTCGACAGCATCGCACCGCTCCGCGGTGAGCCATCCTCCAATGCGATGTTGCTGACGCAGGCGCTGAAGGGCGAGCGCGTGACGATTTACGATCGCAATGGCGAAGGCTGGGCCTGGGGTCAATTGAACGGCGATGGCTATGTCGGCTGGCTTCCCGATCGCGCGCTGGCAAAGCCTGCCGCGGCGCCGACCCACAAGATCACCGCGCTCCGGACCTTCGCCTTTCCGGGTCCCTCGATCAAATTACCGCCGGTCGAGACGCTGGTGATGGGGACGACGCTCACAGTGCTGCGCGAGGAAGGCGTTTTCGCGATCACGCGCGAGGGCTGGTATCTGCCGCTGCGGCATGTCGGCGGCATCGATCATTTCGAGAACGATTTTGTCGCGGTGGCCGAACGGTTCGTCGGCACGCCCTATCTGTGGGGCGGCAAGAGCAGCCTCGGCATCGATTGCTCGGGCCTGGTGCAGATATCGTTGACCGCGGCGGGCACCGGCTGCCCACGCGACAGCGACATGCAGCAGGGCAGTCTCGGCCGGGCGTTGGACCCGGCCCACTCCAGAAAAATGCAGCGCGGCGACCTGATTTTCTGGAAAGGCCATGTCGCGATCGCGCGAGACTCCAACAGCATTGTTCATGCCAACGCGCACCACATGGCGACCGTGATCGAAAACACCAGCGACGCGATTGCCCGCATCAAGGCTGTCGGCAGCGATGTGGTTGCTATTCAACGGCCAACTTGAATTTTCCTTAAGTGGCGGTTGGCGCGCCCGGCGCGGTTTCCAGCCGGAACGCGGCGGCGAACAGCGCCCGGGTGTAGTCGGTCTTCGGATTCTTGAACAGCTCGGAAGCGGCTCCCTCCTCCACCACCTTGCCGTGACGCATCACGATCAGATGGCTCGCGAGCGAGGCCACCACGCGCAGGTCGTGCGAAATGAACATGTAGGTCAGGTCGCGCTTGCGTTGCAGTTCGCGCAGGAGATCGACCATCTGCGCCTGGAACAGCATATCGAGCGCACTGGTCGGCTCGTCCAGCACGACGAAATTCGGCTCCAGCACTACCGCACGGGCAATGCTGATGCGCTGGCGCTGGCCGCCGGAGAATTCATGCGGGTAACGAAACCGCGTCGCCGGATCGAGGCCGACATCTTTAAGCGCCTTGATCACGCGGGCTTCGCGTTCGGCCTCCGTTAGCGCGGGCTGATGTACGCTGAGCCCTTCGGCGACGATGTCTCCGATCGACATCCGCGGGCTGAGCGCGCCGAACGGATCCTGAAACACGATCTGCATGTCGCGGCGGAACGGCCGCATCGCCTTGAAACGCAGGCCCTGGATATTGCTGCCGAGAAAGACAATCGGCCCGTCGGACGAAATCAGCCGCAGCAGCGCCAGGCCGAGCGTGGTCTTGCCGGAGCCGGATTTGCCGACCACGCCAAGCGTTTCGCCCTTGCGCACCGAGAGGCTGACGCCATCGACCGCCTTGATATGCCCGACCGTCTTGCGGAGCACCCCGCGCTTGACCGGAAACCAGACCTTCAAATCGTCGGCCGCTATCACCACCGGAGACTGAGGTCGTGGCGGCGCCGGATCGGGCTTCGGTTCGGCGGCGAGCAATGCGCGGGTGTAGGGGTGTTTCGGCGCGGTAAAGACCTGCTCCACCGGTCCCTGCTCGACGATCTTGCCGCCGTTCATGACGCAGACCACATCGGCGATGCGGCGCACGATGCCGAGATCGTGGGTGATGAACAACAGGCTCATGCCGAGCCGGGCGCGTATCTCGGCCAGCAGGGCCAGAATCTGCGCCTGCACGGTGACGTCGAGCGCGGTCGTCGGCTCATCGGCGATCAGCAGATCGGGCTCGTTGGCCAGCGCCATCGCGATCATCACCCGCTGGCGCTGCCCGCCGGACAGTTGATGCGGATAGCTTGCGAGCCGGGTTTCCGGCTCGGGAATGCCGACCTGGGTGAGCAGTTCGAGCGTCCGGGTTCGCGCCGGGCCGGCGCGAATTCCGCTGTGCAGCTGCAGGATCTCGCCGATCTGCGACTCGATCGTGTGCAGCGGATTGAGCGACGTCATCGGCTCCTGGAAGATGATCGAAATGTCGTTGCCGCGAATACTGCGAATCTCGCGCTCCGACAGTTCGAGCAGTTCACGCCCCTTGAAGTGAATGCTCCCCGACGGATGCGACGCGGTCGGATACGGCAACAGCTTGAGGACCGACAGCGCGCTGACCGATTTTCCGGAACCGGATTCGCCAACCAGCGCCACGCATTCGCCGCGCTTGATCTCGAACGAGATGCGGTCGACCGCGACCGAGGTGCCACTCGGCTGATGAAACGCCACCGAAAGATCGCGGACGTCGAGCAGAGGCTGGTTGATGGCATCCATGCGGGCGACCTATCGAAACGTCTTGCGCGGATCGAAGGCGTCGCGCACCGCCTCGCCGATGAAGATCAAAAGCGACAGCATGATCGCGACCGCGAAAAAGCCGGTGAACCCGAGCCATGGCGCCTGGATATTGGCCTTGCCCTGCGACAGCAATTCGCCCAGCGACGGCGAACCCGGCGGCAATCCGAAACCGAGAAAGTCCAGCGCCGTCAGCGTCATCACCGACGAGGAAACGATGAACGGCAGGAATGTCATCGTCGCTACCATGGCATTCGGCAACAGATGCCGGAACATGATCACAGGATTGGACACCCCGAGCGCCCGTGCCGCCATGATGTATTCGAAATTGCGGCCGCGCAAAAATTCAGCGCGGACCAGGCCGACCAGCGACACCCATGAGAACAGCAGGAGGATGCCGAGCAGGACAAAGAAACCCGGCACCAGCACCGATGACAGGATCAGCAGCAGATAGAGCGAGGGTATCGCACTCCAGACCTCGATAAATCGCTGAAAGGCGAGATCGACCCAGCCGCCGAAATAGCCCTGCACGCCGCCGGCGGCGATGCCGATGATCGACGAGAAAATGGTCAGGGTGAGGCCGAACAGCACCGAGATGCGGAAGCCGTAGATCAGCCGCGCCACTACGTCGCGGCCCTGGTCGTCGGTGCCGAGCCAGTTATATTCAAGATCGCGGCAGCTCTTCAGGCCCTTCCTCTGCACCACTTCCTTGCACTGCGCCTCCGTCAGCATCCAGGTCGGCTTCGACGGCGCCGGCGTCGGCAGATCGAGATTGTGGGTATCGTAGGAATAGCGGATCAGCGGCCAGATCACGGTGCCGCCCTTGGCCGCGATCAGCTTCTGCAAAAATGGATCGCGATAGTCCGCGGCGGTCTCGAAGTCGCCGCCGAAAGTGGTTTCGGAATAGCTGACGAATGCCGGCCAATAGAGACGGCCGTCGAACTTGATCAGGAGCGGACGATCGTTGGCGATCAGGTTCGCAAACAGCGAAATGAAAAAAAGCATCAGGAAGATCCACAACGACCAGTAGCCGCGGCGGTTGGATTTGAAATTCTGCCAGCGGCGGCGGTTCAGCGGTGACGGGCTGAAGCGATGCCGCGTCATCGGCACCGCCTCGCCGAGCGGCGTCTGTGTGGTGGTCTCGACCGGTGGAGCGGTGATCGTCATCAGACCTCCCGCGCCTCGAAATCGATCCGCGGATCGATCCACATATAGGCCAGGTCGGAGATCAGATTCACCACGAGACCGACCAGCGAGAAGATGAACAGCGTCCCGAACACCACCGGGTAATCACGGTTCAGCACGCTCTCAAACCCGAGCAGGCCCAGACCGTCCAGCGAGAAGATGGTTTCGATCAACAGCGAGCCGGAGAAGAAGGCGTGAATGAACGCTCCGGGAAAACCGGCGATCACGATCAGCATGGCGTTGCGGAAGATGTGATTGTAGAGCACCTGCCGCTCGCTGCAGCCCTTGGCGCGCGCGGTCATGACATATTGCTTGCGGATTTCGTCGAGGAACGAATTTTTCGTCAGCAGCGTCATGGTGGCGAAAGCGCTGAGCACCATCGAGATCAACGGCAGCGTGATGTGCCAGAAATAGTCGAGAATTTTCCAGTACCAGGGAAATTGCGACCAGCCGTCCGAGGTGAGGCCGCGCAGCGGAAAGATATTCCAGAACGATCCGCCGGCGAACAGGATGATCAGCAGAATCGCGAACAGGAATCCCGGTATCGCGAAACCGATAATCACCACCGCCGAGGTCCAGGTGTCGAACCTCGAGCCGTCCTTCACCGCCTTGCGAATGCCAAGCGGTATGGAAATCAGGTAGGTCAGGAGCGTCATCCAGATCCCGAGCGACATCGAGACCGGCAGCTTTTCCTTGATCAGTTGCAGCACGCTGACATCGCGAAAATAGCTCTTGCCGAAATCGAAGCGGGAGAAATTCCACAGCATCAGCGCGAAGCGTTCCGGCGCCGGCTTGTCGAAGCCGAACTGCTTTTCGAGGCTCTTGACGAATTCGGGATCAAGCCCCTGCGCGCCGCGATACTTCGATCCGATTGCATCCGACGACGCGCCCATACCGGCCTGACCGCGTGCGCCGAAATCGCCCCCGCCTCCCGAAATCCGCGACGTGCCGCCGGTGTCGGCGCCGCTGAGCTGCGCAATCACGCGTTCCACCGGCCCGCCCGGGGCGAACTGCACCACCACAAAGGACACGAACAGAATCCCGAGCAACGTCGGGATCATCAGGAAAATGCGGCGGGCAATGTAGGCGGTCATGAATTATTTCGCCTGCTCGGCCTTGACGACCTTGACTGGATCGGACCACCAGTTTTCCGGTGCCCCGACCCCTTGGGCATAACGCGGCGGCTGTGGCGGATGTGCGAACAGATCCCAATAGGCGATCGGGTGCGTGGCGCGATACCACTGCGGCACCCAATAGCGCCCGGCGCGAAACACCCGATCGAAGGCGCGGCACGCGATCGTCAGATCGGCGCGGGTTTCGGCGGCGAGAATTTTTTCGATCAGCGCGTCAATGACGGGATCGGAGATTCCGGCGAGGTTGTAGGAGCCCTTGGTCGCAGCGGCCTGCGACGAGAAGAACGGACGCATGGCATCCCCTGGCGTCGCCAATGCAGGCAGACGCTCAATGGCGATGTCGAAATTGAAGTCTTCCACCCGGGCGCGGTATTGCACGGGGTCGACAATTCGCAAGCTCGCCTCGATCCCGAGCGTGCCGAGATTCTTGATATAGGGTGCGTGGTGCGGCTCAAACGACGGCTCGTCGTTCAGAAATTCGATTCTGAATATTTCACCGTTCGGCAACAGCCGCTTGCCGTCCTTGACGGCGTATCCGGCCTCCTGCAGCAGTTGCGACGCCTTGCGCAACAATGTCCTGTCCTGCCCTGATCCGTCCGACACTGGCGGTACGAACGGCATCCCGAACACCTCGTCCGAAACCTTGCCGCGGAACGGCTCCAGCAGCTTGAGCTCTTCCGGCGAAGGTGGCCCCTCCGCCACCATGTCCGAATTCTGGAACGGAGAAATGGTGCGCTTGTAGGCACCATACATGATGGTCTTGTTGGTCCACTCGAAATCGAATGCCTGGATCAACGCCTCGCGTACCCGCGAATCCTTGAACTGTTCGCGGCGGGTATTCATGAACCAGCCTTGACCGCCTGACGGCGTTTCGTCCGGCAAGGTTTCGCGCTTGACACGGCCTTCCTTGACGGCCGGGAAGTCGTAACGCGTCGCCCATACCTTTGCGGTGAACTCCTCGCGAAACAGGTAGCTCTTCGCGGTGAAGCCTTCAAAGGCAACATCGCGATCGCGGTAGAACTCGTAGCGCACGACGTCGAAATTGTAGGAGCCCCGCGCGACCGGAAGATCGGCGCCCCACCAATCCTTGACCCGTTCGAACTCGATGTAGCGATTGGCCTCGAACTTTCCGACCTTGTACGGTCCGGATCCGAGGGGAATGTCGACCGTCGACTCGTCGAACGGCCGGTTCGCGTAATAGGCCTGCGAAAAAATCGGCAGGCCAGCGACATAGAGCGGCACATCTCGCGCGCGCTTTTCCGCAAAGGTAACGACCAGGGTCGCATCGTCAGCCGCTTCGGCCTTCACCATGTCACGCATCTGCTGCAGGATCAGCGGATGGCCTTTTGCCTTTAGCGTGGTCAGCGAGAAGGCAGCATCATGCGCCGTCAGTTTTGAACCGTCGTGGAATTTGGCTTCGGGCCGCAAAGTAAACCGATAACTGGTTTTGTCCGCCGATATCTGCACCGACTTTGCAACCAAGCCGTACATGGCGTCGGGCTCGTCGGCGGCGCGCGCCATCAGCGGCGCGAACGTCATATCCATGCCTTGCGCGCCTTCGCCTTTCAGGATGTAGGCGTTGAGCGAATTGAACGTAAAATACGACTGGTTGTAAGCGCGTGACGAGGGAATCAGGGAGAACACGCCGCCCTTTGGCGCGGTGGTGTTGACATAGTCGAAATGTGCAAAGTCGGCCGGGTATTTCAGATCGCCGAATACCGATATGCCATGAACTTCGGTGGCCTCCCCGGTTGCCGCCGCTGGCCGAAATCGTATTGCGCTCAGCGCGCCGATGCCAAGACCGATGACGTGACGGCGGGAAAGCTGCGCCATGCGGGGAAAATCCCTCAAGATCGCTTGCCGATCCTGGCGGCCCTGTCAGGATCGAACCACCACAAGGCCGGAAATCCCGACAAGCCGTATTTCGGTAATTCGGATGGCCGGCCAAAGCGGTCCCAGCGCGCGGTGCGGACCTTCGGATAATTCCACTGCGGCACCACATAGTGATTCCACAGCAGCACCCGATCCAGCGCCCTGGTCGCCGCGATCAGGTCCTCACGGTCCTTGGTATAGATCACCCGCTCGATCAGTTTGTCGATCGCCGGATTCTTGATGCCGATGATATTGCGCGACCCCGCCATGTCGGCCGACTGCGAGCCCCAATACTCGCGCTGTTCGTTGCCCGGCGACAGTGATTTACCCCAGTTCGCGACCACGATATCGAAATCCCAGCTGCGGAGCCGGTTTTCGTATTGCGTCGGATCGATCGTGCGCACGCTGACGGCAATGCCGAGCCGTTCCAGCGACGGCTTGAAGAACAGCATTACACGCTCGAAGCTCGGATCCTCGCCCAGCAATTCGAATGCGAACTGGGTTCCGGTCTTGACATCGACCAGCTTGCGGTCGCGCACCTCGTAACCGGCCTCTTTCAGCAAACGCAGCGCTTCGCGCAAATTCTCGCGCACGGCTTCGGGGTTGCCGCCGACCGGATTGGTATAAACAGTCGTGAACACCTCCGCGGGAACCTGCGCGCGTACGGTCTCGAGGATCTCCAGTTCGCGGCTCTGCGGCAGCCCGCTGGAGGCGAGTTCAGTGCCGTCGAAATAACTGCTGATGCGCTTGTACTGATCGAAGAAAATCTGCTTGTTCATTTCCTCGAAGTCGAATGCGAAATTGAGCGCCCGTCGCACCCGCGGATCGGCAAACTTCTCGCGGCGAATATTTATCGCGAACGCCTGCATGCTGCCGGAACTGCGGTTGGGAAATTCTTCCTTTAACACCCGCTTTTCAGCAACCGCCGGAAAGTCGTAAGCGGTGGCCCAGTTTTTCGCGCTGTTCTCGGTGCGCCAATCGACCTGATCGCCCTTGAATGCCTCGAGCGCCACCGTCGAATTGCGGAAATACTCGTACCGCAGCTCATCGAAATTATGCCGCCCGATATTGACGTTGAGATTGCGTCCCCAATAGTCCTTGGCACGCTCCAGCACGATCGAGCGGCCGGGCACGAATTCCCTGATGCGGTAGGCGCCGCTGCCGAGTGGCTTCTCCAGCGTGGTGGCGGAGATGTCGCGCTTGCGGCCCTCGCCGTCGATGCCTTCCCACCAATGCTTCGGTAGCACCATCAGTTGCCCGACGATTTGCGGAAGCTCGCGGTTGCCGGGCGCATCGAAAGTGAATTTAACATCACGCTCGCCGACCTTTTCCGCCTTCGCGACGTGACGGTAGTAGGCGGAGTATTGCGGATGATATTTCTTGAACGAATCCAGCGAAAAGATCACATCATCCGGCGTCACCGGCTCGCCGTCGTGCCATTTCGCCTGCGGTCGCAGGCGATAGGTCACCCAGGAAAAATCATCGGGGTGGCTCACCGACTCGGCCAGCGCACCGTATTCGGTCGAAACTTCGTCCTCCGACGGTGTCGTCAGGGCTTCATAAATCAGCCCGACCGCGCCCGCGATCGAGCCTTTGACGCCCGCCACCGTCGGGTTAAAATTATCGAATGTCCCGATCGCTATCTGGCGCGCCGTGCCGCCCTTGGGCGCATCCGGATTGACATAATCGAATCGTGCGAAGTCGGCTGGATATTTGACGCTACCGAACAGCGAAAGCGCATGGCGCCAGACCGGTTCGCCTGTGACCCCGGCCCGCGCCGGGCTCGCCACCGGGAAGCCGGTTGCGGCCGCCAAAGCCGGCGCTACCGCAGCAAAAGTTCCGCTCTGAAGAAGATGTCGTCGGGTAATTGCCAAGTGATGAAATCCTGTTGGAAACCGAACACTATTGAGAACGCAATATAAGGCAACGATTCGACAAATTATGTTGCTTTTTGCTCATGAAAGCCCCCCGTCGCGGGTCCATTCTGCGACCAAACGTCCCGATAACAAAGGCGCGAGCCGGCACGTGAAGACGGTCGGGCAGGATCGCATACGAAAACGGCCAGACAAGAGCCTGGCCGCTGCGAAAACGGCCAGGCAGGAGCCTGGCCGCCAGTGATGCGAAAGTCCATGCCGCGCCGTTCGGCGTTACTTTGCCGCCGCCGGCAACGGAACCGGGCTATCGGCAAGCGTATGCAGATAGTCGATCACGTCGGCGCGCTCGCTGTCCTTCTGGATGCCGGCAAAGCCCATCGCGGTGCCCGGGACGAAACCCTTGGGGTTGAGGATGAACTGATTGAGGTCCTCATAGGTCCATGTGCCGCCCTTGGCTTTCATGGCCGCCGAGAAATTGAACCCGCGTCCCTCGCCCTTCTTGTCGCCGACGATCCCGTACAGATTCGGGCCGACACGGTTGGGGCCATTCTTTTCGAAGGTGTGGCAGGCGCCGCATTTCTTGGCGGCAGCTTCACCCTTCTCCACCGAGGCGGTCTGCAGCAGCTTCTCGATCGGCTCGGAGGGCGCGGCAGCGGCTTCCTTGCCGCCCGCGGCTGCCTCTTCCTTTACGGCGATCTCATAGCCCGGCTTTGCCGGCTTCACGGGAGCGAAAATCGCGCCAGCCGCGAAACTCGAGACCAACAGAACGAGACAGGTCCCAAGGACGGCACCGATAACTTTATTGAGTTCGAAGGAGTCCATTTTCGATCAGGCTCCAGGCCGGAAGGTCGACTTTAGGCCGACTGAACGGCCGCGGAAAAACATCAGGAATCAGGCTTTCGCACCGCACCCGAAGTCCCGATGAGATATCGGTTTGCCCGCGCTCTGGCAACCCGTATAAATGCGCCGACTTCCGAGCGATCCCCATTATTTCCCGCCTGTTATCAGCCGGGTCCAGACCTCACCCCGATGACCGAAACCCGCACTTTGGTGCTGATTCCAGCCCGCATGGCTGCCACCCGCCTGCCCGGCAAACCGCTATTGGACATCGCCGGCCTGCCGATGATCGTCCATGTGCTGCGGCGGGCGGAGGCGGCCCGGATCGGCCGCGTCGCGGTCGCCACCGACACGCCCGAGATCGCAGCGACCGTGACGTCCCATGGCGGTGAAGCGGTCATGACGCGCGCCGATCATCCTTCCGGGTCGGACCGGATTTATGAGGCGCTCGGCAAGCTCGATCCCAGGGGCGAGGCCGAAATCGTCGTCAATCTGCAGGGCGATTTTCCGACCATTCGGCCCGACAACATCCGCAGCGTGCTCGGCCCGCTGGCCGATCCCGCGGTCGATATCGCGACGCTTGCCGCCCAGATCCATACCGAGGAAGAAGACACCAATCCGAACGTGGTCAAGGTGGTCGGCTCGCCGATCAGCGAACAGCGGCTACGCGCGCTTTATTTTACCCGCGCCACCGCCCCCTGGGGCGACGGGCCGCGCTACCATCACATCGGCCTTTATGCCTATCGGCGTGCGGCGCTGGAACGTTTCGTCGGGCTCGCCCCTTCTGCGCTGGAGCGCCGCGAGAAACTCGAGCAGCTTCGGGCGATCGAGGCCGGTATGCGGATCGACGTCACCCTGGTGGACACGGTGCCGCGCGGCGTCGACACGCCCGCGGATCTCGCGACGACCCGCCGGCTACTGGCGAAAAGCTGAGCGGCTGATACAAGGCGCCATGACCAAAACAGCGACCAAGACCGTGAAAGTTGCGTTCCAGGGCGAACCGGGAGCGAATTCCCATATCGCCATCACCGAGGCCTATCCCGACGCCGAGGCGCTGGCCTGCCCGACCTTCGAGGACGCACTCGCCGCCATCGCCTCGGGGGAAGCCGACCTCGGCATGATCCCGATCGAAAACTCGGTCGCCGGCCGCGTCGCCGACATCCATCATCTGCTGCCGCAATCCGGCCTGTTCATCGTCGGCGAATGGTTCCTGCCGGTGCATCATCAGTTGATGGCGCCGCGCGGCGCAAAACTTGCCGACATCAAGACCGTCGAGAGCCACGTCCATGCGCTCGGGCAATGCCGCCGCATCATCCGCAAGCTCGGCATCAAGCCGATCGTGTCGGGCGATACCGCCGGCTCGGCGCGCATCGTCGCCGAGCGCGGCGACAAGTCCTGCGCCTCGATTGCCCCCAGGCTGGCCTCGGAAATCTACGGCCTCGATATCCTGGCCGAGGATGTCGAGGACGAAACCCACAACACCACGCGCTTTGTGGTGCTGGCACGCGAAGCCAAATGGGCCAAACCGGGATCGGGGCCGCTGGTCACCACGTTTGTTTTTCGGGTGCGCAACCTTCCCGCAGCGCTCTACAAGGCGATGGGGGGGTTTGCCACCAACGGCGTCAACATGACCAAGCTCGAAAGCTACATGGTCGAAGGCAGTTTCTTTGCCACGGAATTCTATGCCGATGTCGATGGCCATCCCGATGACCGGAATCTTGGCCTCGCACTCGACGAGCTGAAATTCTTCTCGCGTGAATTTCGGATCGTCGGAGTCTATCCGGGCCATCCGTTCCGGGCGACGTTCAGCGAGCAACAGGACTGAGAGTCCTCATCGCAGCGCTGCCGGAATCTCCCGAACGGCGCCGCGCGCCGCACTGGTGGTGAGCGCGGCATAGGCTTTCAGCGCCGTCGTCACATTGCGCTTGCGCGGCTTCGCCGGCTTCCACGCCTCCGTGCCCTGCTGCTGCATCGCGGCGCGGCGACGAGCTAATTCCTCGTCGGAGACGACAAGCTTGATCGCGCGGGCGGGAATGTCGATCTCGATGCGGTCGCCCGCTTCAACCAGCCCGATCGCGCCGCCCTCGGCGGCCTCGGGCGAGACATGCCCGATCGACAAGCCGGACGAACCGCCCGAGAAACGCCCATCGGTGACGAGCGCGCAGGCTTTGCCGAGACCCTTCGATTTCAGATAGCTGGTGGGATAGAGCATTTCCTGCATGCCGGGCCCGCCGCGCGGTCCCTCATAGCGGATCAGCACGATATCACCCGGCTCGATCTTGCCGGTCAGGATTCCGGTCACCGCGTCGTCCTGGCTCTCGAACAGTTTTACGGGTCCTGCGAATTTCAGGATGCCGGCATCGACGCCCGCGGTCTTCACGATGCAGCCGTCTTCGGCGAGGTTGCCGTAAAGCACCGCAAGGCCGCCGTCTTTGGAGAACGCGTGTTCGACGTCGCGGATCACACCGCCGGCGCGGTCTTCGTCGAGCGCTTCATAGCGCGAGGCCTGGCTGAACGCGACTTGGGTCGGAACGCCGCCGGGTGCTGCAAGAAAGAACTCGCGCACCGACGCGCCGGCGCTGCGCTTGATGTCGTTGCGCTCGAGCGCTGCGTTGAGCGTCGCCGCATGCACCATCGGGGTGTCGCGGTTGAGCAGTCCGGCGCGGTCGAGTTCGCCCAGAATGCCCATGATGCCACCGGCGCGATGCACGTCCTCGACATGAACGTCGGGCACCGACGGGGCGACCTTGCACAGCACCGGGACGCGGCGCGACAAGCGGTCGATGTCGCCCATGGTGAAATCGATGCCGCCTTCATAGGCGGCGGCCAGCAGATGCAGCACGGTGTTGGTCGAGCCGCCCATCGCAATATCGAGAGTCATCGCGTTTTCAAAGGCGCCGAAATTGGCGATGCTGCGCGGCAAAACGCTCTCGTCATCCTGCTCGTAGTAGCGGCGGGCGAGATCGACCACGAGATGGCCGGCCTCGACGAACAGCCGCTTGCGGTCGGCATGCGTCGCCACGATCGTGCCATTGCCGGGCAGCGCGAGGCCTAACGCTTCGGTCAGGCAGTTCATCGAATTCGCCGTGAACATGCCTGAGCAGGATCCGCAGGTCGGACAGGCCGAACGCTCGATGACCGCGACATCGGCGTCGGAGATGGCCGAATTGGCGGCCGCCACCATCGCGTCGATCAGGTCGACCTTCTTGACCTTGCCGGCGACCGTGACCTTGCCGGCCTCCATCGGGCCGCCGGAAACGAACACGGCCGGGATGTTGAGGCGCAGGGCCGCCATCAGCATGCCCGGCGTGATCTTGTCGCAATTGGAGATGC
Source organism: uncultured Pseudomonadota bacterium (assembly GCA_963819325.1). Classification (GTDB taxonomy): domain Bacteria; phylum Pseudomonadota; class Alphaproteobacteria; order Rhizobiales; family Xanthobacteraceae; genus Bradyrhizobium. Next base: position 340,007 of record CAWFVT010000029.1, on the reverse strand, counting down.
AGATCAGCGCATCAGCACAATGGGCGTTGACCATATATTCGACGCTGTCGGCGATGATCTCGCGGCTCGGCAGCGAATAAAGCATGCCGTCATGGCCCATCGCGATGCCGTCGTCGACGGCGATGGTGTTGAACTCCTTGGCGACGCCGCCGGCCTTCTCGACCTCGCGAGCGACAAGCTGGCCGAGGTCCTTGAGATGGACGTGGCCGGGCACGAACTGCGTGAAGCTGTTGGCGATCGCGATGATCGGCTTGCCGAAATCGCCGTCCTTCATGCCGGTGGCGCGCCAGAGGCCGCGGGCGCCTGCCATGTTGCGGCCGTGGGTGGAGGTACGCGAACGATAAGCGGGCATGGGACTGGACCTTGAGGGCTGGGCGGCACGGTTGCCGGGACGTTGGTCTTTTCGCAAATCGTGGCGGGCGCGACAACTGGCGGAAAATCGCGGCTGTTCTGAATTTTCCGATCGATTACGCCGCTGCTTTCTTGCCGAGCCCGAAAGCGTCCGCCAGCAGGGAATAGGATTTCTTGCGCGCGTCGTGATCGTAAATCGCCGTGATGACCATCAGCTCGTCGGCCTGGCTTGCCGCGATCATCGGCTGCAGCTTCGCCATCACCGTCGCCGGACTGCCGGTGAACAGCCTTGAGCGATTGCGCGCAATCGAAGCGCGCTCGCTCTCGGTATAGGGATAGGCCAGCGCTTCCTCGACGCTGGGTAGCGGCAGGTATTGACCACGGTCGCGGCGCAACCGGTTCAGATCCATCGAGGATGCCAGCAGCTCGGCTTCCGCATCGGTTTCGGCCGCGACCACCGCGACCGCGAGAATGCCGTAAGGCGTGGCGCGCCAGCCCGACGGCTTGAAGCGTGCGCGGTAGTGAGTGAGCGCGGTGACGGCGTCATGCGAAGCAAAGTGATGCGCGAACGCAAAGCCCATGCCGACCTGGGCGGCAAGCTCCGAACTGTAATCGCTGGACCCGAGCAGCCAGATCGGCGGCAGCGGGGTGTCATCGGGCATCGCCACTACATTGTTGTAGGGATGGCCGGGCGGAAAATCGCGGGTCTCCCATAGCGTCAATTCATGCAGCCGCTCGAGAAAGTCGTCGCCCTCGCGGCGATCGAGACGGCTGCGCAGCGCATGCGCGGTGGCGCCATCGGTGCCCGGCGCGCGGCCAAGCCCGAGATCGATCCGTCCGGGAAACAGCGCCTCCAGCATCTTGAAGCGCTCGGCCACCACCAGCGGCGCATGGTTGGGCAGCATCACGCCGCCGGAGCCGACCCGGATGCGGTTCGTCACCGCGGCGATCTGCCCGATCATCAGGTCGGGTGCGGGGCTCGCCACCGAGGCGAGGTTGTGATGTTCGGCCAGCCAATAGCGCACGTAACCCAGCGCATCGGCTTCGCGCGCAAGATCGATGCTGTTGCGCAGCGCCGCGGCGGGCCTGGTGCCGGTGGTGACAACGGAAAGGTCGAGGATCGAGAGCGGAATCATGGGATTAACCTAGTGCGCGACGCCGGGCCGACAAAGGCCCGCGCCGCGCAGATCAGGCGCGCGCCGGCAAGACCAGCCGATCGTGGTCCGGAACGACGGGTGGGCCGATTTGTCTGTATCAAGAAAATTCTGTAAATTGCCCACAAAAACAGCTCGGGAGGTCGATCGAGGGGAAATTGAGCCTCTGGTGCGAAAAGTCCATATAATTTAGCCATTTTTCTCTCAGAATATCGTGCATATTGCTCCGCTTCGATCTTGCCCACTTTTTTAAATATTGGACAAACGGTATGAGTAATTCCCAAAAATTGGGCAATTTCCCATCCGTGATGGGCTGTCTGAATTAACGCATTTGGCCTATTTTGCCAGCCAGTAGCCAGACCTGATGTCTTTACGGCCGCCGTGGAGTTTGTAGTGCCATGACCGAGACGACGACCGCCGCGCAAGACCGCCTTGCAGCGCAAAAACTCCCGGCCATTTCCTTTGAGTTCTTTCCGCCCAAGACCGAGGAGATGGAGCGCAGCCTGTGGGACACCATCAACCGGCTGGCGCCGCTCACGCCCAATTTCGTATCGGTGACCTATGGCGCCGGCGGATCGACCCGCGAGCGCACCCATTCCACCATCACCCGCATCCTGGCCGAGACCAGCTTGACCCCGGCCGCGCATCTGACTTGTGTGGGTGCCGCGCGCAGCGAGATCGATGAAATCGTCGACCGCTATCATGAGGTCGGCGTCCGCCACATCGTCGCGCTGCGCGGCGATCCGCCGGGCGGCATCGGAACAGCTTACGCCACGCATCCCGATGGCTACCAGACATCGGCCGAACTCGTCGCCGGCATCAAGAAGCGCCACGGCGATATCGAGATTTCGGTTTCCGCCTATCCTGAGAAGCATCCGGAAAGCCCGCACTTCGATGCCGATATCGATGTGCTGAAGGCCAAGGTCGATGCCGGCGCCACCCGCGCCATCACCCAGGTGTTCTTCGACAACGACCTCTACTTCCGTTATCTCGACCGGGTTCGTGCCCGTGGCATCACCATTCCGATCGTGCCCGGCATCATGCCGATGCATAATTTCAAGCAGGCTCGCAGCTTCGTTACCCGCGCCGGCACCAGCGTGCCGGACTGGCTCGCCGCCAAATTCGACGGCCTCGATGATGACGCCGAGACCCGCAAGCTGGTGGCGGCGACGGTCGCGGCGGGCCAGGTCCAGAAGCTCGCCAAGCACGGCGTCGATACCTTTCATTTCTACACCATGAACCGCGCGGATCTCGTGTTCGCCATCAGCCATCTGCTGGGCATCCGCCCGCAGGGCGCACAGAAAGCCGCCTGATCGATGACCATAGCTGTCTCTCCGAAGCGAACCGCCCTGCTCGCGGCAGCGAGTGAACGCATCCTGGTGCTCGACGGCGCCATGGGCACCATGATCCAGGGCCTCGAATATGACGAAGCGGCGTTTCGCGGCGAACGCTTCAGGGATTTCCACCGCGACCTTCGCGGCAACAACGACCTGTTGATCCTGACGCAGCCGAAAGCGATCGAGGACATCCACGCTGATTATCTGCGCGCCGGCGCCGATATCGTCGCCACCAACACCTTCTCCTCGACCTCGATCGCGCAGGCCGATTACGACCTCTCGGGTTTTGCCTACGAGCTCAATCTCGAAGGGGCCAGACTCGCACGCAACGCCGCCACCCGCGTGACCGCCGAGGACGGCAAGCCACGATTCGTAGCCGGCGCCATCGGGCCCACCAACCGCACCGCCTCGATCTCGCCGGACGTGTCCAGTCCTGGCTTCCGCGCCGTCACCTTCGACGATTTGCGCAAGGCGTATGGCGAACAGATCAACGGCTTGCTCGACGGCGGGGCTGATCTGTTGCTGGTGGAAACCATCTTCGACACGCTCAACGCCAAGGCGGCGCTGTACGCGATTGCCGAAATCACCGAGGCCCGCGCGCTCGATGTGCCGGTGATGGTCTCCGGCACCATCACCGATAAATCCGGCCGCCTGCTGTCGGGGCAATTGCCCGAGGCGTTCTGGAATTCGGTCCGTCACGCCCGGCCCATCACGGTCGGCTTCAACTGCGCGCTCGGCGCCGAGGATCTGCGCGCCCATATCGCCGACATCGGCCGCGTCGCCGATACGCTGGTGTGCGCCTATCCCAATGCCGGTCTGCCCAACGAATTCGGCCAATATGACGAGAGCCCGGAATTCATGGCCGGGCTGATCGGCGAATTCGCAGCTGCCGGTCTTGTCAATATCGTCGGCGGCTGCTGCGGCACCACCCCTCCCCATATTGCCGCCATTGCCGCCGCCGTCGCACCGCACAAGCCCCGCACGATTCCCGAGATCGAACCGCGCCTGCGGCTCTCGGGCCTGGAGCCATTTGAACTGACGCCCGCCATTCCCTTCGTCAATGTCGGCGAGCGCACCAACGTCACTGGATCGGCGAAATTCCGCAAGCTGGTCACCGCCGGCGACTACACCGCCGCGCTTCAAGTGGCACGCGACCAGGTCGAGAACGGCGCCCAGATCATCGACGTCAACATGGATGAGGGATTGCTGGATTCCGAAGCCGCGATGGTGACGTTCCTCAACCTCGTTGCCGCCGAGCCCGACATCGCCCGCGTCCCCGTGATGGTCGATTCCTCGAAATTCGCCGTAATCGAAGCCGGCCTGAAATGCGTTCAGGGCAAGCCGGTGGTCAATTCGATTTCGATGAAGGAAGGCGAGGCCAAGTTCATCCACGAGGCCACCATCGCGCGGCGCCATGGCGCGGCCGTGGTGGTGATGGCGTTCGACGAGGTCGGCCAGGCCGATACGTTCGCGCGCAAGACCGAAATCTGCAAACGCGCCTACGATATCCTGGTCGGACAGCTCAATTTCCCGCCCGAGGACATCATCTTCGATCCCAATATTTTCGCGATCGCGACCGGGCTCGAGGAGCATAACAATTACGGCGTCGATTTCATCGAGGCGACGCGCTGGATCCGCCAGAACCTGCCGCATGCGCATATCTCCGGCGGCGTCTCCAACCTGTCGTTCTCGTTCCGCGGCAACGAGCCGGTGCGCGAGGCCATGCATTCGGTGTTCCTGTATCACGCCATCAAGGCCGGCATGGATATGGGCATCGTCAACGCCGGCCAGATGATCGTCTATGACGACATCGATCCCGAACTGCGCCAGGTGTGCGAAGACGTCATTCTCAACCGCGACCCCGGCGCTTCCGAACGCCTGCTGGCATTGGCCGAGAAATTCCGCGGCAAGGAGAAGCAGACCAAGGAACAAGACTTGGCGTGGCGCGAATGGCCGGTCGACAAGCGGCTCTCCCACGCGCTGGTGCACGGCATCACCGAATTCATCGAGACCGACACCGAGGACGCCCGCGCCGTCGCCGAGCGCCCACTTAATGTCATCGAAGGACCGCTGATGGCCGGCATGAACGTGGTCGGCGATCTCTTCGGCGACGGCAAGATGTTCTTGCCGCAAGTGGTGAAGTCTGCACGGGTGATGAAGCAGGCGGTCGCCTATCTGATGCCGTTCATGGAAGAGGAAAAGGCGCGCAACAAGGCCAACGGCATTGTCGGCGACGGCCGCAACTCCGCCGGCAAGATCGTGCTTGCGACCGTCAAGGGCGACGTCCACGACATCGGCAAGAACATCGTCGGCATCGTGCTGCAATGTAACAATTTCGAGGTGATCGATCTCGGCGTCATGGTGCCGGCCGCCAAAATCATCGAGACCGCCAAGGCCGAAGGCGCCGATATCATCGGCCTTTCCGGTTTGATCACGCCGTCGCTGGATGAAATGAGCTTCCTTGCCGGCGAGTTGGAACGCCAGGGCCTGGAGGTGCCGCTGATGATCGGCGGTGCCACCACCAGCCGCGTTCATACCGCGGTGAAGATCGACCCGAATTATCGCCGCGGCCCGGTGGTGCATGTCAACGACGCCAGCCGCGCCGTCGGCGTCGCCTCGGCCTTGCTGTCGCCGGAGCGGCGAGAAGCCTATGCGGCCGAAGTGCGCGCCGACTACGCCAAGATTTCCGCGGCGCATTTCCGCGCGCAAGCCGACAAGAAGCGCCTGAAGCTGGCCGATGCCCGCGCCAACGCGATGAAGATCGATTTTGCCAGGACGCCGCCGAAGAAGCCGGCCTTCCTGGGCATCAGGAGCTTTGCCGATTACGATCTTGCCGAGCTTGCCGACTACATCGACTGGACGCCGTTCTTCCAGACCTGGGAGCTGACCGGGCGTTTCCCGATGATTCTCGACGATCCCAAGGTGGGCGAAGTGGCGCGTTCGCTCTATGCCGATGCGCGCAAGATGCTCGACCTCATCGTCAAGGAAAAATGGTTCAAGGCGCAGGCCACCATCGGCTTCTGGCCGGCCAATGCCGACGGCGATGACATCGTGGTCTATGCCGACGACACCCGCCAAGAGAAGATCGCGACGTATCATACTTTGCGGCAGCAGCTCGAAAAACGCGAAGGCCGCTTCAACACGGCACTGTCGGATTTCATCGCGCCTGTGGCTTCGGGCGTACCGGACTATATCGGCTCCTTCGTGGTCACTGCCGGGATCGGCGAGGATATCGTTGCCGACCGCTTCAAGCATGCCAATGACGATTACTCGTCGATCCTGTGCAAGGCGCTGGCGGATCGCCTCGCCGAAGCCTTCGCCGAGCGGATGCACGCGCGGGTGCGCCGGGAATTCTGGGGCTACGCGCCGGACGAGACGCTGAAGCCGGACGAATTGATCCTCGAACAATATGCCGGCATCCGCCCCGCGCCGGGCTATCCCGCGCAGCCCGATCACACCGAAAAGGCGACGCTGTTTACGTTGCTCGATGCCGAGAAAACTGCCGGCGTCAAACTGACCGAGAGCTACGCGATGTGGCCGGGCTCGTCGGTGTCGGGACTTTATTTCAGCCATCCCCAGAGTTTCTATTTCGGCGTCGGCAAGATCGAACGCGACCAGGTCGAGGATTACGCCGCGCGCAAGGGCTGGAGCGTCACCGAGGCCGAACGCTGGCTGGCGCCGGTGCTGAACTACATCCCGACGCAGGACCAGTCGGCGCAGGATCGCCGCGTCAAGGAAGCGATGCCGACAGTGGCGCCAACATCCGCCGCGCCGGCCAACGACGTTGTGCCGGACGAAGTAGCGTCGCATCCGCCCGGCTGCAATTGCGCCGTGCATCTGGCCTGGCGCAAGAAGGCCGTGAGGGCGGGGTAGCGAAACACGCCTATACTTCGTCATTCCGGGGCGCGCCCTTGCGCGAGCTTTGATGCGCAATTGCGCATCGAGAATCCATAACCCCTGTGTTCGCGATGGCCTACTACGTCTATTTGCTTGCCAGCAAAAAACACGGCACGCTCTATCTTGGCGTGACCAATGATCTTGTGCGCCGCGGGCACGAGCACCGGACCAAGGCGATCGATAGCTTCACGTCACGATACGGCGTCAACAAACTGGTCTGGTTCGAAATCTACGACGACGCCATAACCGCCATTGCCCGAGAAAAAGAGCTGAAGAAATGGCGGCGCGACTGGAAGATTCGTCTGATTGAAGAAAAATCCGGGGTGGGTGGATTTGTATCCCGGGATTACAAATTGACACCGGGGTTATGGATTCCGGGCCCACGCAAAGATGCGTGTCCCGGAATGACGAGAGGAAATTCCCGCGAGCTTATTTCCGATTCAAATTTCAAACAGCCAAATCGACACACCCCCGCCTTCTCGCGACACGATGCGTCCGAGTTGTTGCGTCAACGTCCCCCCGAAAAACAGAGGGCGCAGGGAATGCCGGACGCTCGGCGCGTCCGCAGCCGCGTGCGCAGTGGTAGAAAGCACACGCGTTAGTCACCACGGTCACGCCGGATACGTCCGGCATTCCCCGCGCAATGGTTTTAACGGCTTATTCCGCGCTCTCCCTGGTGACCGGGCTTTCTTGCCACCATCGCCAGCGAAATGACTTCTCACCGACTTGACGCCAGCGTCGGGGCGTCAGGACCACACGGCTTTGCCGTCCGCAAGAACAAGCGCCTTCGTCAACGCGCTCCTTGCGTCCACCGCATCCCGCACAACGTCCGTGACGATCGCGATACGCCCCTCAAAGTGAGACGGGATGGCGCGATTAGGAAAGTGATTTGGGTAAAAAGAGAACAGGAATATTTTTTCGGAAGGGGCTGGACAGGGTGTGTCGGTGATTTGCCCGTCGGGCGGCCTCGCAACAGGTTCGGCGTCATCCTGAGGTGCGAGCCGCCTTCGGCGAGCCTCGAAGGATGCTGTCATCGCTTTACGGCCCATCCTTCGAGGCGCGCAAGAGCGCGCACCTCTCGGTGAACGCAATTGCGTTCATCCGGGGATGACGCAACACCTCACTTAATCTCCGCTCGGCGGAATCAACGGCTGCACGATCTCCTGAAAGGGCGGCAGCGCTTCGCAGCGCGCAGTGTGCGCCGCCAAAGTCGGAAAACGCGCGGAGTTGAATAATTGCGAATGCGCTTCGCCAGTGAATCGCAATACACAGGCGACCGCGATATCGGCATGTCCGATGCGCTCGCCGAACCAAAACGGCGTGGTGACGACAGCACGCGCCGCCTCCAGCGCCTCAAGCACGCCACCGATCTGCGCTTCGCAGCGCTCGACCCAGAGCTTCAGGGCGTCCTTGCGCAACACGCGCTCGTAAACGAGGCTCACCGCTTTGTCGCCAAGCCCGGTCGCCAGCGCGCAGATTTTCAACGCATGGCGACGCTCCGGCCCACGCTCCGCGATCATCGCCCTTTCCGGTCCGACCAGTTCATCGAGATAATCGAGGATCGCCGTACTCTCGATCAGGGACTCGCCGTGATCCAGCACCAGCGTCGGCACCCGCCGCAGCGGGTTGTACGGCGCAATCTTGTCGCCCTCGCCAAACGTCGACCATGGCCGGTGCTCGAACGGCAGACCGTAAAGCCGCAGTGCAATCGCGACGCGGCGAACAAAGGGAGAGTCGTATTGGCCGATCAGGATCATGGAGCCTCAAAAGTAAGGCGTGGATTACCGGAATGACGCCCGAAAATCCTACCCCTCCCCCTCATCACTCGCCAACAATCCCCTCACCGCCCTTGCCCAGCCCTTCAATTTCCGCTCCCGCGTCGCCTGGCTCATGTTGGGCTTGAAGCGGTGTTCGAGCCGCCAGTTGTCGGCGAATTTTGCAGGCTCGGGATAGACGCCGGCCGCCAACCCGGCAAGATAGGCGGCACCCAACGCGGTGGTTTCCTGGATCATCGGGCGGTCGACCGGCGCGTCGAGCAAATCGGCGAGGCGCTGCATGGTCCAGTCGGAGGCGGTCATGCCGCCGTCGACGCGCAGCACGACGTTGGCGGCCTTGGCGTCGGGCCAGTCGGCGCGCATCGCTGCCCACAGATCAAACGTCTGGTAGCAGACGCTTTCGAGCGCGGCATGCGCGAGCTCAGCCGGGCCGGTGTTGCGGGTCAGCCCGAACAGCGCGCCGCGCACCCGCGGATTCCAGTACGGCGCGCCGAGGCCGACGAAGGCCGGCACCAGATAGACGCTTTGGGTGGAATCGGACTGGTCGGCGAGCGGACCGGTCTCGCTGGCCTGCTTGATGATCCCGAGGCCGTCGCGCAGCCATTGCACCGAGGAGCCGGCGACGAAGATCGAGCCTTCCAAAGCGTAGGTGCGCTGGCCCTTCAACTGATAGGCGATCGTCGTCAGCAGCTTGTTCTTCGACGCCACCGGCGTGGTGCCGGTGTTGAGCAGCGCAAAACAACCGGTGCCGTAGGTCGACTTCATCATGCCCGGCGCAAAACACGCCTGCCCGATGGTGGCGGCCTGCTGGTCGCCGGCGATGCCTGATATCGCGATGCTGCCGCCAAATAATTCGGCGACGCTGTCGCCGAAATTCGCCGACGAATCCTTCACCTTGGGGAGCATCGAGCGCGGCACCCGCAGGATCTTCAACAGCTCGTCGTCCCACTGTCCGGTGTGGATGTTGAACAGCAGCGTGCGCGAGGCGTTGGTGGCGTCGGTGGCATGGACGCGGCCGCCGGTCAGCCGCCACAGCAGATAGCAATCCACCGTGCCGAACATCAGTTCGCCCCGATCGGCGCGCGCGCGCGCGCCGGGCACGTGGTCGAGGATCCAGGCCACTTTGGTGCCCGAGAAATAAGGATCGATGATCAGGCCGGTTTTGGCCGAGATCGCGGGCTCGTGGCCTTCGGCCTTGAGTTGCGCGCAGATATCCGCGGTGCGGCGGTCCTGCCAGACGATGGCGCGATGAACGGCCGTGCCGGTGGCGCGATCCCACACCACAGTGGTCTCGCGCTGGTTGGTGATGCCGATGGCGGCGATGTCGCGCGCGGTGACATTGGCTTTTCGCAGCGCCTCGCGGCAGGTGGCGATGGTGGAGGTCCAGATGTCCTCCGGCTCATGCTCGACCCAGCCGGAAGCCGGAAAATGCTGCGGGAATTCAGCTTGCGCGGTCGCAGCGATGGAGATATCGGCGCGAAACACAATGGCGCGCGAGGATGTAGTGCCCTGATCGATGGCCAGCACAAAGGACATGACGTTGCTTCCCGGAAGGTGTGTTCGTTTTGGCGGTGGCGCGCAGGCAAGCGGATTGGGCGGCGAAGGTCAATATGCTGTCGTCATGCCCGGGCTTGACCCGGGCATCCATCATTCTTCGTGGAATGCATTTTCCAGATGGATTGCCAGGTCAAGCCCGGCAATGACGACGACTTCTTACACCGACGCGGTGGTGACCCCGCCGTCGAGCACGATGGTCTGGCCGGTCATGAAGCTCGACGCATCGGAGCCGAGATAGGCGACGGCACCGGCGATTTCGTCGGGCTCGCCGATCCGGCGCAGCGGCGTGGTGGCGCAGCGGCGCTTCAGGCGCTCTTCGTCTTCCCACAGCGCGCGGGCGAAATCGGTCTTGATCAGGCCGGGCGCGACGCAATTGACGCGGACGCCCTTCGGGCCCCATTCGCCGGCGAGGCTGCGGCACAGCGAGAAATCCGCCGCCTTGGAGATGCCGTAGGCGCCGAGCACCGGCGAGCCGCGCAGGCCGCCGATCGAGGAGATGATCACCACCGAACCGTTGCCGCGCTCGGCCATTGCCGGGATCACGCCCGAACACAGCCAGATGTTGCTCTTGACGTTCGAAGCCATGATCTTGTCGAACGCCTCGTCGGTGATGTCGAGTAACGGCCCGAAATACGGATTGACCGCCGCATTGCAGACGAGGATGTCGATCTTGCCGTAATGCTTGATGGAGCCGGCGATCAGCGCGTCGATTTCGGCGCGGCGCGAAATGTTGCAGGGGATGACGAGCGCGTCGCCGCCCTCTTTGCGGATGCCCACGGCGACCTCTTCGCAGGCATCAAGCTTGCGGCTGGAGATCACGACTTTGGCGCCCAGCCGCGCCAGCAATTCAGCCGACGAGCGGCCGATCCCGCGGCTCGAGCCGGTGACGACGGCGACCTTGCCGGTGAGATCGAACGGGGTGTTTTTCACGGGAGCTTCCTTTCGTCATTCTGGGACGATGCGAAGCATCGAACCCGGAATCTCGAGATTCCGGGTCTGGTCCTTCGGACCATCCCGGAATGACGGCCTGGGATTACATCAACCCGCCGCTCTCCGTAACGCGGCGCAAATGATAATCGGTGTCGCCGAAGGTGTTCTCGATCATGGTCAGCCGCTTGAAGTAGTGGCCGATCTTGGCCTCCATGGTCATGCCGATGCCGCCATGGAGCTGGATCGACTGCTGGCCGACGAACTTTAGCGATTTGCCGATCTGCACTTTCGCCGCGGCCACCGCGGTGGCGCGCTCTTTGGCGTCGTCGATGTCGGCGGCCATGGTCGCGAACATCGACATGCTGCGGGCCTGTTCGACGGCGACGAACATGTCGGCGGCGCGGTGCTGCAGGGTCTGGAAGCTGCCGATCGGCACCCCGAACTGGGTGCGGGTCTTGAGATATTCCACGGTGGTTTTCAGGGATTCATCCATCAGCCCGACCGCTTCGGCGCACAGCGCAATGCGGGCATCGTCGACAACGCGCTCGATCAGCGGCAGGCCATTTTCGGGATCGCCGATCGCGGCATCGGCGCCGACCTCGACGCCGGTCAAGGTAATGTCGGCCGCGTGCAGGCCGTCCTGGGTCGGATAGCCTTTCCTGACCACGCCCTTGGCATTGCCCGGCACCAGGAACACGCCGATGCCGGTTTTGTCGCGCTGGCCGCCCTTGGTGCGCGCGGTCACCACCAGCATGTCGGCGCTCTCGCCGTTGAGCACGACGAACTTCTCGCCGTCGATGACCCAGCCGGCGCCCTTTTTCTTCGCCGAGGTCGAAACGTCAGACAGATCGTAGCGCGAATTCTTCTCGAGCTGCGCAAAGGCAAAGGTCTTGCTGCCGTCGATGATGCCGGGAATATACGCCGCCTTCTGTTCGGCCGAGCCGCCGCGGCGCAGAAAACCGCCGGCGAGAACGACCGTGGCGAGATAAGGCTCCAGCACCAGCGCCTTGCCCAGCGCCTCCATCACGATCATGGTCTCGACCCCGCCGGCGCCGAAGCCGCCATCGTCTTCCGAGAACGGCAGGCCAAGCAGGCCCTGTTCGGCGAGCTTGCCCCAGACGCCTTTGCTCCAGCCGCCCTTCTCCGCCATGTATTTCTTGCGCTGCTCGAAATCGTAGGAACTGCCGAGCAGCCCGTCGACGCTATCCTTGAGAAGCCGCTGCTCCTCGGACAAATCAAAATCCATGTTCTTACCTTCCCCCACTAACGAAAATACGCTCGTCATGCCCGGGCTTGTCCCGGGCATCCACGTCTTGCTTTCCTTGCGTCAAGACGTGGATGGCCGGGTCAAGCCCGGCCATGACGACAAAACGTGTCGCGTCCTTGACGCCATCAAAGCCCCAGCACGGCCTTGGTGATGATGTTGCGCTGGATTTCGTTGGAACCGCCGTAGATCGAGACCTTTCGGTTGTTGAAATAGCTCGGCGCGATCTGCGCGGTCCAGTCCATCGCCTCGTTGCTGCCGTCGTCGCCATGCTCGTCGAAGGGGGCGGCGAACGGGCCGATCACTTCCATCAGCAACTCGGTGGTGGTCTGCTGGATTTCCGAGCCCTTGATCTTGAGCACTGAAGACGCCGGATTGGGCTTGCCCTTGCCGTGCTTGTTTTCGTCGGCGACGACGCGAAGCTGCGTCAGTTCGAGCGCCTTGAGCTCGATCTCGACATCGGCGAGCTTCTCGCGGAACTTCTGGTCTTCCAGCACCGGCTTGCCGCCGGATTCCACCTTCGAGGCCAGTTCCTTGATGCGGCGGATGCGCTCCTTGGAAACGCCGACGCGGGCGATGCCGGTGCGCTCGTTGCCGAGCAGGAACTTGGCGTAGTCCCAGCCCTTGTTCTCCTCGCCGATCAGGTTTTCGTAAGGCACCTCGACATCATCGAAGAACACTTCGTTGACCTCGTGGCCGCCGTCGATGGTCTGGATCGGACGCACCGTGACGCCCTTCGACCTCATGCTGAACACGATGAAGGAAATGCCGGTCTGCTTCTTGGCGCTAGGATCGGTGCGGCACAGGCAGAAGATCATGTCGGCGTACTGCGCCAGCGTGGTCCAGGTCTTCTGGCCGTTGATGATCCACTTGTCGCCCTTGCGCTCGGCCTTGGTCTTGAGCGAGGCGAGATCCGAACCGGAGCCGGGCTCCGAGAAGCCCTGGCACCACCAGTCGTCGACATTGGCGATGCGCGGCAGGTACTCCTTCTTCTGCTTTTCGTTGCCGAAGGTGTAGATCACCGGGCCGACCATGCTGACGCCGAAGGCGAGCGGCGCCGGCGCCGGATGCATCTGCAATTCCTCGTTGAAGATGTAATGCTGCACCGAGCTCCACCCCGTGCCGCCATATTCCTTGGGCCAGTGCGACACGCCCCAGCCCTTCTTGTTCAGGATGCGCCACCAATCGATCATCTCGTCCTTGCCGAGATGACGGCCCTCCTGCAATTTCTGGCGCGTCGCCGGCGGCACATGGTCCCTGAAGAAGGCCCGCACCTCGTCGCGAAACGCCACTTCTTCCTTGCTGAAGCTGAGATCCATCGGATCCTCCTGTGAGTTGAAGCGACCACTGCCAGCGGCGCCGGTCTCTCGTTTGGTCATTCCGGGGCGCGTCGCAGACGCGAACCCGGAATCTCAATTCTTAGCAAAGCACAACATCTCGGGATTCCGGATCAGGCGCTACGCGCCTGTCCGGAATGACAGCTACGGTGTCACTGCACGATCTCGAACAAGCCGGCAGCACCCATGCCGCCGCCGACGCACATGGTGACGACCGCATATTTGGCCTTGCGGCGGCGGCCTTCGATCAGGGCGTGACCGGTGAGACGCGCGCCCGACATGCCGTAGGGATGGCCGACCGAGATCGCGCCGCCGTTGACGTTGATCTTCTCCGGATCGATTCCGAGTTTGTCGCGGCAATAGAGCACCTGCACCGCGAAGGCCTCGTTCAATTCCCAGAGGTCGATGTCGTCGACCTTGAGGCCGTGGCGCTTGAGCAGGCGCGGCACCGCGAACACCGGCCCGATGCCCATCTCATCCGGCTCGCAGCCGGCGGCAACGAAGCCGCGGAAAATACCAAGCGGCTTCAGGCCGCGCTTGGCGGCTTCCTTGTCGCTCATGATCACCGAGGCAGAGGCGCCGTCCGACAGTTGACTGGCATTGCCCGCGGTGATGGTGAAGCCTTCGCCGCGCACCGGCTTCAGGCTCGCAAGGCCTTCGGCCGAAGTGTCGGGGCGCGGGCCTTCATCCTTTGACAGCGTGATGTCCTTGAAGGAAACCGCACCCGTGGCCTTGTCGGTGACGCCCATCTTGGTCGAGATCGGCGCCAGTTCGTCGTTGAACTTGCCGCCCTGCTGGGCGGCGGCGGTGCGCCGCTGGCTTTCCAGCGAATACTCGTCCTGACGCTCGCGCGAAATACCGTAGCGCTTGGCCACCACTTCGGCGGTGTCGATCATCGGCATGTAGACTTCGCCCTTGATCTTCAGCAGCATGGGATCCTGGGCGTGAAAGGTGTTGGCATGCTCGTTCTGCACCAGGCTGATCGACTCGCCGCCGCCGCCGACCGCGATCTCGACGCCGTCGAAGATCACCGAGCGCGCCGCCAGCGCGATCGCCTGCAGGCCCGAGGCGCATTGCCGGTCGATGGTGGTGCCGCCGACCGTCACCGGAAGGCCGGCGCGGAGCAGCGCCTTGCGCGCGATGTTGCCGCCGGTCGCGCCCTGCTGCATCGCCGCCCCCATCACCACATCCTCGATCTCCTTCGGATCGACCTTGGCGCGCGACACCGCTTCGCCGATGGCGTGGCCGAGCAGCGTCGCGCCTTCCGTGGCGTTGAGGGCGCCGCGATAGGCCTTGCCGATCGGGGTGCGGGCGGTGGAAACGATAACGGCTTCGGTCATGAACGACCTCCTGTTGCAAGTTGTTGTTGCTTGGGTTGCGGGGGTTGTTGCGCGGGCTGTTGCAAAGGTTGCTTGATCCGCAATTCGTGGCGCGAGAGTTTGCCCACTGACGTGCGCGGCAGCTCATCGACGAAATCCAGCGCCGCCGGAATTTCGTGCTTGCCGAGCTTGCCGGCGAGGAATGCCTTGAGTTCGTCGAGCGTGAACGCATCGGCGCCGGCGCGCAGCTTGACAAAGGCCTTGGCGGCCTCGCCGCGGTAATCGTCGGGGATGCCGATCACCAGCACTTCCTGCACCGCCGGATGGGTGTAGATCGCCTGCTCGATCATCTGCGGATAGACGTTGAAGCCGCCGGAGATGATCATGTCCTTCTTGCGATCGACCAGATAGAAATAGCCGTCCTGGTCCATGTAGCCGATATCGCCGGTCAGGAAACGGTCGCCGACAAAGGCTTCGGCGGTTTCCTTTGGCCGGTTCCAGTAGCCCTTGGTGACGTTCGGTCCCTTGATGCGGATTTCGCCGACCTCGCCGATGGGCATGAGCTTTCCGGGATCGTCCAGCGACACCACGTCCAGTTCGATGCCCGGCAGCATCAGCCCGATCGAGCCCGGCTTGTCCGGTCCCTCCGAAGGGTGGCCGGTGCCGGGCGAGCAGGTCTCGGTCATGCCCCAGCCGCTCTTGAGCTTCATCTTCACCTTGCGCTCGAAAATCCTGGCCACCTCGACCGGCAGCGGCGCGCCGCCCGATCCGCAGGACACCAGCGACGACAGATCGCGGCTCTCAAGGTCGGGCAGGCTCGCGATCGCGATCCACATCGTCGGCACGCCGGGAAACGCGGTGGCGCGCTTGACTTCGATATCGCGCATCACGGCCTCGACATCGAAGCGCTGGTGCAGCGAGATCAGATGGCCGCGCCGGATCGACGACAGCAAGACCACCGTGAGTGCGAAGATATGAAACAGCGGCAGCACGCAGATCACGCGCTCGACGGCGTCGCGTTCGGCGCGAGCTTTCTTGCCCCAGACATCGTAGATCGACACCGCCGATGTCAGATTGCCGTGGCTGAGCATCGCGCCCTTGGGAAATCCGGTGGTGCCGCCGGTATATTGCAGCAGTGCCACATCATCGGCCGAGATCTGCGGCCACTGCGCCGGCGCGGTCGCGCCTTGCACGAACGCCTTGTAGGTGACGATGGCCGGATGGACCGGAATCGGCGTATGCGGATTGCCGACCGCGCCCCAATCATCGTCTTCACAGACGATCAGGCGATCGAGCAGGCCCTTTTCGAGAAACTTCAGCGCCATCGGCAACAGCGTGGCGAGGTTGCTGGTGACCAGAATGCGCGCGCCGGAGTCGGTCAATTTATGCGAGAGCGCGATCTCGCCGTCGAGCGCACTGAGATGCACGACGCGGGCGCCGGCTTTCAGCGCGCCAAAGAAATTCACCGGGTGATCCGGCGAATTGCCGAGGAACAGCGCCACCGAATTGTCCTTGCCGTAGCCGGCGCGCAGGAAGGCGGACGCCGCCACCTCGGCCATGGCTTCCAGTTCGGCGTAGCTGATGGGGCGGTCGCGGAATTCGATCGCCGGCCGCGCGGCATATTCCTCCGCAGCCGCTCGACAACAGATCGGGCAGCGTCCCGCGCGCGATAGTGTCGTCCCAACGGACGCCTTGCGGATAGAATGTCTCGCCGGGATGGGTCATGGGCGGATTGTCCGGCAGGAGGGGGATGCGTCTCTAAAAATTCTGCCGTCATTCCGGGGCGCGAGCCCTACGCGAGCGAGCTCTGATGCGCAATTGCGCATCAGAGAATCCATAACCACGACGGCGAGTATGGATTCCGGGCCCACGCAAAGATGCGTGTCCCGGAATGACAGGTGGTCGAGGCAGTTCCCCATCACGCCGCCTTCGATGCCGCCGCGAGCGACGCGAAGGTCTTGCCTTCGGCTGCCAGGCGCTTGAGCAACGGCGCCGGTTCGAGGCTCGGATCGCTGGTCTCCTTGGCGTAGAACGACAGCCGGTCGGCGATGTGCTTGAGGCCGACTGAGTCAGCATAGAACATCGGGCCGCCGCGATAGATCGGCCAGCCGTAACCATAAAGCCATATCACGTCGATATCGCTCGGACGTGCGGCGACCTTTTCTTCCAGGATCCGCGCGCCTTCATTGATCATCGGATACATCATGCGCTCGAGGATCTCGTCGTCGCTGACGACGCGGCGCTTGCGCCCCAGCCGCTGCAAGGTCGCATCGATCAGCTTCTCGACTTCCGGATCGGGCAATGCTGCGCGCGAGCCGGCCTCATATTTGTAATAGCCCTTGCCGGTCTTCTGGCCGAAGCGGCCGGCTTCGCACAGCGCGTCGGCGATTTCCGACTTGATGCCGCGATCCTGGCGCGAGCGCCAGCCGATATCGAGGCCGGCGAGATCGCCCATTGCGAACGGCCCCATCGGCATGCCGAACTTGGTGACGACCGCATCGACCTGCTGCGGCAATGCGCCTTCAAACAGCAATTTGTCCGCCTGCTTGCCGCGCTGCGCCAGCATCCGGTTGCCGACGAAACCGTCGCAGACGCCTACCACCGCCGGCACTTTTGCAATTTTGCGCGCCACCGCGACCGCGGTCGTCAGCGCATCGGGCGCGGTCTTTTCGGCGCGCACGATCTCGCACAGCTTCATTACGTTGGCGGGCGAGAAGAAGTGCATGCCGAGCACGTCCTGCGGACGCTTGGTCACCGCCGCGATCTGGTCGATGTTGAGATAGGAGGTGTTGGACGCCAGCACCGCGCCGGGCTTGGCGTATTTGTCCAGTGCCGTGAACACGTCCTTCTTGATCGCCATGGTCTCGAACACGGCTTCGATGATCAGGTCGGCGTCCTTGACGTTCTCAAGCCCGACCACGCCCTTGATCAGGCCCATGCGCTTGGCCGGCGCATCGGCGGGAATGCCGCCGCGCGCCGCGGTCGCCTCGTAGTTCTTCTGCATCACGCCCATGCCGCGCTTGAGCTGCTCTTCGCCGGTCTCGATCAGCGTCACCGGGATACCGGCATTGGCGAACGACATCGCGATACCGCCGCCCATGGTGCCGGCCCCGATGATGGCGACCCGCTCGACCGGGCGCGGCTTGGTGCCATCGGGAACGCCCGCGACCTTGGCCGCTTCGCGCTCGGCGAAGAAGGCGTAACGCTGCGCCTTCGACTGATCGCTCGCCATCAGCTTCAGGAAACCCTCGCGTTCTTTCTTGAGGCCTTCATCGAACGGCAGGTCGATGGCGGCGCCGACCGCGTCCGCAGCCGCAAACGGCGCTTCCAGCCCGCGCGCCTTTTTGGTGAGGGCCGCGACCGCGCTGGTGAAGATCGAGCGGTCGGCCCTGGCCGCCGCGAGCTTGCTGTCGTCGTCGCGCAGCTTGCGCAGCGGACGTTTCTCGGCCAGCACCTTGCGGGCAAACGCCTCGCCGCCGGAGGCCGGGCCTTCGACGATTTCCTCGATCAGGCCGTGCTTGAGCGCCTCAGCCGCGCTGATCGGATCGCCGCCGACGACCATCTTGACCGCGAGTTCAGGACCGACCGCGCGCGGCAGCCGCTGCGTGCCGCCGGCGCCCGGCAGCAGGCCGAGCTTCACCTCGGGCAGGCCCAACCTGGCTTCCTTGGTCGCCACCCGGAAATGGCAGGCGAGTGCGACTTCGAGGCCGCCGCCCAGCGCCGTGCCGTGAATGGCGGCAATGATCGGCTTCGGGCTGTTCTCCATCGCGACCAGCGCTTCCTGCAGACCCGGCGGCTTCGGCGGCTTGCCGAATTCGGTGATGTCGGCGCCGGCAATAAAAGTGCGGCCGCCGCAGGTCAGGACGATCGCCTTCACTTCCGGATCGGCGATGGCGCTCGTCATGCACTCCAGAATACCGCCCCGGACGGCGGCGCTGAGCGCGTTCACGGGAGGGCTGTTGATCGTCACAATGGCGACCATGTCATGACGCTCGAGCTTGACCACTTCGTTCACGCGATTCTCCCTGGGTATCCCGTTCTTGATAAATTTCGCACTGCGGAATTTAATTCCACATCTTGACAGGGAGGGTTATTTTGAAGCACGTCCCTTGTCAACGAGGTCCGCGCAGCAGCAGGCAATGAAACGTCCAGGCAAGAAAGTGGCGACCGATCGCAGCTTCGTCGTCGCGCTTTCCCGCGGGCTTGATGTGTTGCGCGCATTCCATCCCAGCGACGGGCTTCTCGGCAATCAAGAGATCGCGGCCCGTACCAACTTGCCAAAGCCGACCGTTTCGCGATTGACCTATACTTTGACCAAGCTCGGCTACCTTACACCGGTTCCGCGGTTCGAGAAATATCAGTTGGCGCCATCAGCCATGGCGCTGGGGTATGCCGCCCTTGCAAACCTCGGCGTTCGGCATTTGTCCGAATCCTACCGCGAGGAAGTGATGCGCGAGACCGGCGGGGCCGTTGCCGTCGGCGGCCGCGACCGTCTCAGCATGATTTACTTTGGACAAAGCCGCAACGGCCTGACGCTGGGCGTTCAACTGGATGTCGGCTCGCGAATCCCGATCGCCACCACCGCGATGGGCCGTGCCTATATTTGGGCACTGCCTGACGACGAGCGTGCCTCTTTATTGCGCGAACTCCGCGAGCACTATGGCAGTCGCTGGCCCCGGATGCGCGATGGCATCGAACGCGCCGGCGAAACAATCGATAAGTCAGGCTTTGCGATCTCGGCGGGCGAATGGCAGGACGACGTGCACGCGGTCGGCGTCGCCCTCAAGCTGAATGACGGAACTGGCCCTTATGCGTTTAATTGTGGCGCGCCCGCATTCCGTTTTACGGAAGACCGTTTACGGAACGATATTGGACCTCGCCTTGTGTCGATGGTAAGGAACATCGAGACGGCGCTCGGCGGTGCCGCGCCGCAATCAAAAAAAGCAGCAAACAAAAAGTTAAAAGCAGGAGGGAGAGTTGCACGTGTGGTTGAGGGGATCAGGTAGCCCGCATCGCTATCGTGATGACCGGCGGGCCAACTCGCTTGGTCATGGCGGCGCAACGAGACGTTCGGGCGCAACGCGATGACGCAGGCACAACTCGCGCAGGGACAGGATCCCCTGCTCGCGGTTCGCGACGTCAGCGTCGTGTTCGGCGGCATCGTGGCGCTGAACGGCGTGTCCTTTGACATGCATCAGGGCCAGATCCTCGGCCTGATCGGGCCGAACGGCGCCGGCAAGACCACCCTCTTCAATTGTCTGAGCCGGCTCTACCAGCCGAGCGCCGGCGACATTCTGATGGAGGGCCGGAGCATCCTGAAGCGCCCGCCGCACCGCATCGCCGAAATCGGCATCGGACGCACCTTCCAGAACGTCGCACTGTTTCCCAATCTTTCGGTGCTGGACAACGTACGGGTCGGCACCCATGCCCGCACCAACAGCGACATTTTCAGCGACTCGCTGAAACTGCCCTGGGTCCGCCGCGGCGAGGCCGCGCTCAACAAGCGGGTCCACGAAATCCTGGGTTATCTCGATCTTGAGACGGTCGCCCACGTCACGGTTTCCGGCTTGCCGTTCGGCACCCAGAAGCGCGTGGAACTGGCGCGAGCGCTCGCCGCCGATCCGAAAATCCTGCTGCTCGACGAGCCGGCCGGCGGCCTCAACCACGAGGAAGTCCATGTGCTCGGCGACCTGATCCGCCGGATTCGCGACGAGCGGAAGATGACCGTGCTGCTGGTCGAACATCACATGGGCCTGGTGATGTCGATCGCCGACCATGTGGTGGCGTTGAATTTCGGCCGCAAGCTTGCCGAGGGCACGCCGGCGGCGGTGCAGTCCGACCCGGATGTCATCAAGGCCTATCTGGGGAGCAAGGACCAATGACTACCATGCTCAATGTAAGGGACCTGCGCGCCTATTACGGCCAGGTCCAGGCGCTTCACGGTCTTGAGTTCGGCCTCAATGAAGGCAGCCTGACCACGCTGCTCGGCGCCAACGGCGCCGGCAAGACCACGACCCTGCGCGCGATCTGCAACATGGTGCGCACCACCGGCTCGATCGAATTCGAAGGCGCGCCGCTGGCCGGCCGCTCGACCGAAAACATCGTCCGCCTCGGCATCGCCCATGTGCCTCAGGGCCGCGGCACCTTCACCACCATGACGGTGGAAGAAAATCTTCAGCTCGGCTCGATCACGCGCAAGGACAAGGCCGGGATCGTCTCCGACATCGAGCGGATGTACGATCATTTTCCGGTACTGAAGCAACGGCACACCCAGCAGGCCGGAACGCTGTCGGGCGGCGAGCAGCAGATGCTCGCGGTCGCCCGCGCCCTGATGTTGCGGCCGCGGCTGATGCTGCTGGACGAGCCGTCGTTCGGTCTCGCGCCGCTGATCGTGCGCGACCTGTTCAAGATCCTCGGCAAGATCAATCGCGAGGACAAGGTGACCATCCTGGTGGTCGAGCAGAACGCGCAGCTGGCGCTGGAGCTCGCCGACAAGGCCCATGTCATCGAGACCGGCCGCATCGTGATGTCGGGAAGTGCGGCCGAAATCGCCAACAACGAAGACGTCCGTAAATCCTATCTGGGTTACTGAGGAGCGCGGCCATGGAGCTTTTTACCAACCAAATCCTGGCCGGCATCGCCACCGGGGCGATCTATGCCTGCATGGCGCTCGCCGTCGTCATGATCTACCAGGCGATCGATCATCTCAATTTCGCCCAGGGTGAAATGGCGACGTTCTCGACCTTCGTCGCCTGGCAGTTGATCCAATGGGGCGTGCCGTATTGGGGAGCGTTCCTGATCACGCTGGTATTTTCGTTCGTCGGCGGCATCCTGATCGAACGGGTGTTGTTCAAGCCGCTGGCCAAGGCGCCGATCTTGACCAATGTCGCCGGTTTCATCGCACTGTTTGCGATCATCAACAGTTGCTCCGGCCTGATCTGGGACTTCACCATCAAGCAATTCCCGACGCCGTTCGGTTCGTCGCCGTTTCTCGGCAGTCAACTCATCAGCACCCATCAGGCCGGCATGATCGGCGTCACCCTGATATTGCTGCTGCTGCTTTTCTTCTTCTTCCGGTTCACGCGCGTCGGCCTCGCGATGCGCGCCGCCGCGTCGCTGCCTGAATCGGCCCGGCTGGTCGGAATCAACACCAGCTGGATGATCGCGCTCGGCTGGGGCATGGCGACCGCGATCGGCTCCATCGCCGGCATGCTGATCGCGCCTGTCGTGTTCCTCGAACCGAACATGATGCTCGGCGTGCTGATCTATGGATTTGCCGCCGCGGTGCTCGGCGGCCTCACCAGTCCGTTCGGCGCGGTGATCGGCGGCTTCCTGGTCGGCATCTTCGAGAATCTTGCCGGAACCTACATTCCGAACGTCGGCAATGAACTGAAACTGCCGATCGCGCTGGCGCTGATCATCACCGTATTGGTCGTCAAACCCGCCGGCTTGTTTGGCCGGCCCATCGTGAAGCGAGTTTGATCATGAGCGCAGTCCAGGAAGTCGTTACCGAAGCGCCGGCCCTCGACGCCGTTCCGAAGAAGGCCATGACACTCGGCTACGGAACCTCGCTGGTGATATTGGCGCTCTTGATCGTCGTGCCGCTGTTGGTGAAGAACTTCATCATCTTCCAGCTGACGATGTTGCTGATCTATGCGCTTGCGGTGCTGGCGCTGAACATCCTGACCGGCGGCAGCGGCCAGTTCTCGCTGGGCCAGAGCGCATTTTACGCGGTCGGCGCCTACACCACGGCGATCCTGATGGAGCACGCCGACATCAACTACGCCCTGACCTTGCCGATCGCCGGCATTATCTGCTTTGTCTTCGGATTCCTGTTCGGCCAGCCGGCGCTGCGTCTGAGCGGGGTCTATCTGGCGCTGGCGACGTTTGCGCTGGCGACCGCGATGCCTCAACTGTTGAAGCTTGGGGTGTTCGAGCACTGGACCGGAGGCGTGCAGGGGCTGGTGGTGACCAAGCCGGATTCACCGGTCGCCGCGCTGTTCGGCTACAAGATCTCGCAGGACATGTGGCTGTATTATTTCACGCTCGCGATCTCGATCGCGATCTATATCTTCTCGGTCAACCTGCTGAGATCCCGCTCCGGCCGCGCCTTCATGGCGATCCGTGACAACGAGATCGCGGCCTCCGCCATGGGCATCGACGTCGCGCTCTACAAGACGCTGGCGTTCGGCGTCTCGGCCGGCATCACCGGCGTGGCCGGCGGCCTCGGCGCCATCGCCGTGCAGTTCGTGGCACCGGACAGCTACACCATCACCTTTGCGATCTCGCTGTTTCTCGGCATGGTGGTCGGCGGCGTCGGCTGGTTGCCCGGATCGATCGTGGGTTCGGCGTTCATCATCTTCGTGCCGAACATAGCGGAGGGAATTTCAAAGGGACTGTCCGGCGCGGTGTTCGGCGTGCTCCTGTTCCTCGTCATCTACCTGGTCCCCCACGGCGCGCGGCAAGTAGCCATGGTTGCCCAGCACCTGATCGGCAAGCTCAAGAAAAACTGAGGAGCGAGGGCAGACTATGCTTTCCAGACAAGAATTACGTATCGCCGCGTTCACGACGGCGGTCATCGCCTTCGCTGCCACCTCGGGCAGCGCCCTCGCCCAGAAGAAATATGATGCCGGTGCCACCGACACCGAAATCAGGATCGGCAACATCATGCCCTACAGCGGTCCGGCCTCCGCCTATGGCGTGATCGGCAAGACCGAAGAAGCCTACTTCAACAAGATCAACGCCGAGGGCGGCATCAACGGCCGCAAGATCACTTTCATCAGCTATGACGATGGCTACAGTCCGCCAAAGGCCGTCGAGCAGGCGCGCAAGCTGGTGGAGAGCGACGAGGTTCTGCTGATCTTCAACTCGCTGGGTACGCCGTCGAATTCGGCGATCCAGAAATACATGAACGCCAAGAAGGTGCCGCAGCTGTTCGTCGCCACCGGTGCCACCAAGTGGAACGATCCAAAGGACTTTCCCTGGACCATGGGCTGGCAGCCCAGCTACCAGAGCGAAGCGCGAATTTATGCCAAGTATGTGATCAGGGAAAAACCCGACGCCAGGATCGCCGTGCTCTACCAGAATGACGATTTCGGCAAGGACTACCTCAAGGGCCTCAAGGACGGGCTCGGCGCCAAGGCCTCGATGATAACAGCCGAGGAGAGCTACGAGACCTCGGAGCCCGCGATCGACGGTCACATCGTCAAGCTGAGAGCCAGCGGCGCCGACGTGTTCGTCAGCATCACCACCCCGAAATTCGCCGCACAGGCGATCAAGAAAATCGCCGAGATCGAATGGAAGCCGATGTATATCGTCGCCAATGTCTCGGCCTCGGTCGGCGGCGTGATGAAACCGGCGGGATTCGAAAACGCGCAGGGCATTCTTTCCGCCGCCTACGCCAAGGACGGCGCCGACCGGCAGTGGGACAGCGACCCCGGCATGCAGAAATTCTACGCGTTCCTTGCGAAGTATTTCCCCGAAGCCAACAAGCTCGACGGCTCTGTGGTGTACGGCTATGGCGCGGCGCAGACCATGGCCAGGGTGCTTCAGATGTGCGGCGACAACCTGACCCGCGAAAACGTCATGAAACAGGCCGCGAGCCTGAAGGACTTCACGCCCGACACCTTGCTGCCCGGCATCAAGATCAATACCAGCGCCACCAATTTCGCCCCGATCGACCAACTTCAGATGATGCGGTTCAAGGGCGAGAAGTGGGACCTGTTCGGCGACATCATCAGTGGCGAACTGAGCAACTAAGGCTCTGTTGCATCGGCCGCGGCCCGGCTCGTTTTCCGCCTCCGTGGGTGCGGGGCCGGTTCGACCCGAGCCCTGTTCGACTAAATGAGGCCCCCCGCGAGGTCATCGCAGGGGGCCTTTTTGTTGATGGGGTCCTTCGAAGGGTATTCAATGCGGCGAGGAGCCAGCAAGGCTTCCCGTCAAAAAACAGACATTCGAACGAGATCAAGGAGACCAAACAAGGAGGGAACAAAATGACTGCCATCCAGTTGCGATTTGGGGCCTTTTGGGCCGCCCTCGCCATTCTCGCTGCAACCGGCAGCGGCGCACTCGCGCAAAAACAATACGACACCGGCGCCACCGACACCGAGATCAAGATCGGCAATATCATGCCCTATAGCGGACCGGCATCCTCTTACGGCGTGATCGGCAAGACCGAAGAAGCTTACTTCAGGAAGATCAACGCCGAGGGCGGCATCAACGGCCGCAAGATCAACTTCATCTCCTATGACGACGGCTACAGCCCACCCAAGACCGTGGAGCAGGCCCGCAAGCTGGTCGAGAGCGACGAGGTGTTGTTGATTTTCAACGGGCTGGGCACGCCGCCAAATTCGGCGATCCAGAAATACATGAACATGAAGAAGGTGCCGCAATTGTTCGTCGCCACCGGCGCCACCAAATGGAACGATCCGAAGGACTTTCCGTGGACCATGGGCTGGCAGCCCAGCTACCAGAGCGAAACCCAAATCTACGCGAAATACATTCTCAACAATTTGCCCAACGCCAAGATCGCCGTGCTTTACCAGAACGACGACTACGGCAAGGACTACCTGAAAGGCCTCAAGGACGGTCTCGGCGCCAAGGCAGCCTCGATGATCGTCGCCGAGCAAAGCTACGAAACCACGCAGCCCACCATCGATTCGGAGATCGTCAAGCTGAAGTCGAGCGGTGCCGACGTGTTCGTCGATATAGCGATTCCGAAATTCGCCGCGCAGGCAATCAAGAAGAACGCCGAGATCGAATGGAAGCCGGTTCACTTTCTCAATAGCGTGTCGAGTTCGATCGGCGCCACCATCAAGCCCGCCGGGTTCGACGCCGCGCAGAACATCATCTCTTCAGCCTATATCAAGGATCCGACCGACCCGCAGTGGAAGGACGATCAGGGCATGAAGACCTTCAACGCCTTCCTCGACAAATACTATCCGGAAGCCAACCGAAACGATGCTTTCGTGGTCTACGGCTACACCGTCGCGCAGACCATGGTGTATGTGCTGAAGCAGTGCGGCGACGATCTGACGCATGAAAACGTCATGAAGCAGGCGGCCAGCATCAAGGGCCTGGAGTTGGACGGCTTGCTGCCCGGAATCAAGATCAGGACAAGCGCGACCGACTTCGCGCCTATCCAGCAACTACGGCTGCAAAAACTCCAGGGCGAAACCTGGCATCTGTTTGGCGAGATCATCAGCGCCGAGGTGGGCGGCTGACATCCTGCCCGGCTTGATCGGCTAGACAACGCCCCCCTGCGAGTTGATCGCAGGGGGCTTTTTCTTGATGGGGTCGTTCGAAAGGTATTCAATACACGCAGAAGCCGGCAGAGCTTCCAGGAAACGCACTCAACCAGGACAGGGAGATCCAGATGCCCGTTATCCAGTTGCGCGTGGCAGCCGTTGCGGCCGCCTTCGCGCTCCTCGCCGCCACCAGCAGCGGCGCGCTGGCGCAAAAGAAATATGACACCGGCGCCAGCGATACCGAAATCAAGATCGGCAACATCATGCCCTATAGCGGACCCGCTTCGGCCTATGGCGTGATCGGCAAGACCGAGGAAGCCTATTTCCGGAAGGTCAACGCCGAGGGCGGCATCAACGGCCGCAAGATCAGCTTCGTCAGCTATGACGACGCCTACAGCCCGCCGAAGACGGTCGAGCAGGCGCGCAAGCTGGTCGAGAGCGACGAGGTGCTGCTGATCTTCAACTCGCTCGGCACCGCGATGAATTCGGCAATCCAGAAATACATGAACACCAAGAAGATCCCGCAACTGTTCGTTGCCACCGGCGCCACCAAGTGGAACGACCCCAAGGAATTCCCGTGGACCATGGGCTGGCAGCCCAGCTACCAGAGCGAGACCCGGATCTACGCGAAGTATCTCCTGAAGGAGAAGCCCGACGCCAAGATCGCGGTGCTGTATCAGAACGACGATTACGGCAAGGACTATCTCAAAGGGTTGAAGGACGGGCTCGGCGCCCAGGCCGCTTCGATGATCGTGGCGGAGGACAGCTACGAGACCTCCGAGCCGACCATCGATACCCATATCGTCAAATTGCGATCGTCCAATGCCGATGTCTTCTTGAACGTCACCAGCCCGAAATTCGCTGCGCAGGCGATCCGGAAGCTGAACGAGATCGGCTGGAAGCCACTTCACTTGCTCAACAATGTCTCGGCGTCGATCGGCGGCGTCATCACCCCCGCCGGACCTGAGAATGCGCAAGGCATCGTCTCGTCGTCGTACCTCAAGGATCCGACCGATCCGCAGTGGAAGAGCGATGCGGGCATGAAGGCCTGGAACGAATTCCTCGACAAATATTATCCAGAGGCCAACCGCACCGACGGTTCGGTGATCTACGGCTACACGGTCGCGCAAACCCTGGCCCATGTGCTGCAGCAATGCGGCGACGACCTCACCCGTGAGAACGTCATGAAGCATGCCGCCGGCATCAAGGACCTTGAACTGGGCGGCCTGCTGCCTGGAGTCAAGGTCAACACATCGGCGACCGACTTTGCTCCGCTGTCGCAATTGCAACTGATGCGCTTCAAGGGCAACACATGGGAGCGCTTCGGCGACATCATCAGCGCCGACGTCGGCGGCTGACATTCCACCGGGCCGGGCAGGCTGGTTACCAAATTCGCCCGACCGGCTACTAAAGAAGCAGCCCCGGCGCAGGTTTCGCCGGGGCTTTTTGTTGATGGCTGCCGCCAAATGGTATTCAATCCGGGCACGTCATCCAAGCGTTCAAAAATCAACAAAAGAACATGACGGACACACATCATCCACGGGAGATCCGATATGCCTGTTGCATCCAGCAAACTAGCGATTGCCTCGGCTGCGCTCATGATGCTCGCAGCGTCAAGCAGCGGCGCGCTCGCACAAAAGAAATACGATACCGGCGCCACCGACACCGAAATCAAGATCGGCAACATCATGCCTTATAGCGGCCCGGCGTCGGCCTACGGCGTGATCGGCAAGACCGAAGCCGCCTACTTCAAGAAGATCAACGATGCCGGCGGCATCAACGGCCGCAAGATCAACTTCATCAGCTATGACGACGGCTACAGCCCGCCGAAGACGGTCGAGCAAGCGCGCAAGCTGGTGGAGAGCGACGAGGTATTGATGATCTTCAACGGGCTCGGCACGCCGCCGAATTCGGCGATCCACAAGTACATGAATTCAAAGAAGGTGCCGCAATTGTTCGTCGCCACCGGCGCCACCAAGTGGAACGATCCCAAGGATTTTCCGTGGACCATGGGATGGCAGCCGAGCTACCAGAGCGAAGCCCAGATTTACGCGAAATACATTCAAAAGCAGATGCCGAACGCCAAGATCGCGGTGCTGTACCAGAACGACGACTACGGCAAGGACTACCTCAAGGGCCTGAAGGACGGGCTCGGGTCCAAGGCCGCCTCCATGATCGTTGCCGAGGAAAGCTACGAGACCACCGAGCCGACGGTCGATAGCCATATCGTCAAGCTCAAATCCAGCGGCGCCGATGTGTTCATGAATATCACGACGCCGAAATTCGCAGCCCAGGCCATCAAGAAGGTTGCCGAGATCGAGTGGAAGGCGACCCATTTCCTCAACAACGTGTCGGCCTCGGTCGGCAGCGTCCTCAAGCCGGCCGGTTACGAGAATTCGCAGAACATCATCTCCGCCGCCTATCTGAAGGACGCCTCCGATCCGCAGTGGGACAGCGATCCCGGGATGAAGGAGTTCTACGCTTTTCTCGCCAAGGACTTCCCGGAAGGCAACAAGCTCGACGGCAGCACGGTGGTCGGTTACGGCGTGGCGCAGACCCTGGTGCAGGTGCTGAAGCAGTGCGGCGACGACCTCACCCGCGAAAACGTCATGAAGCAGGCGGCTAATCTGAAGAATTTCCGGACCGAGGTCCTGCTGCCCGGCATCAAGGTCAATACCAGCGCGACCGATTTTGCCCCGCTCAGCCAGCTTCAATTGATGAAGTTCAGGGGCGAGAAGTGGGAGCTGTTCGGCGACGTCATCAGCGCCGACGTCGGAGGCTGAGGGCTTCCGGGCCCTTCGCGCGAATTCACGAAAAAAGCCCCCGCAGTTCGCTGCGGGGGTTTTGCGATATTCAGGGAATGGGCCGGTACAAGCTAGCTTGCGACCTTTTTAATGGCGGTCGGCAGCGTGTCGGATTTGTGCTTCTTGCAAAAGGCCGTGACCTTCGCGGAATTCTTTTGCAGGCGATTGTAGTCCAGAACATCATTGTTCGCTGCAGCGCTGTAATAGCCGCTCAGGAAAAATCTGACGAAATCCCGGTTCGCCGGGCCGTATCCCAGCCAATCACCGCAAGTGACCTTGTTCATGTCCAGCTTGACCTGAGCCGCGGCGGGTGCTGAGGCCGCGGCCAGCAGAGCCACGCCAACGGCAAGAGCACGATATCTCATGGCAATCCTCCGATTTCCAGTTCGTCAATCGATGATGATCGCTTTTTTCAAGCCCACCATGACACTCTCGCCCTGATGAAATTTGCACCACTCTTTCACGCTTGCGATGTTTTTCTGATGCACAACAAGGTCCACAAAGGGCCTGTCGTTCTTGAAACTGAACCAGCCGCTCATCCAGGCGGAGAAATGATCCGACTGTGACGGGGGCATCGCGAGATATTCGCCGCATGTGATGCGGCCCATATCGATGGTTAGCTGCGCATTCGCAACGGCTGGAATCATGGAGATTGCAAACGTCAGGCAAATCAATCCACTTCTCATGGTGCTCGTCCTTGAAGCAGGCTTACGATCCAACATCGCCGAGGGACACAGTAATCGAACTCCGCACCGAAGTGATGTGCAGTTTGTGCCAAATATGGAGCGCAGTGCTGCCCTGCAGCCTCAACCTACAATTTTCGTGAATCGATCACCGCGCATCTCAAAGCAGGCCATCGCCACACGCTTTGATATGGCTTGAACCTGACCCAGCCGCCGCGGTTACGCCGCAAGCGGACGCTTCGGCGATCAACGCGTGGGTGGCTGGTTTTCGGGCGCGGGATCAGGGTCGGCGTGCCGCAATGATATGATCCCCGCGACCGCCGTCCAGATTTTCTCGTCGGACAGGGCGCCGCCCCATGCCGGCATCAAGTGACCGGCGCGCTTGCGACCGAAGGTGATCGTCGTGTGCAGCATGTCGGCGGTGAGATCGGGGCGGTTACGCAGCGATGGCGCCTTGCCGCCCCGACCTTCGCTGCCGTGACAATAGCCGCCGCAAGTGCCGGAGATTATTTCCACGCCTTTGGCGATCACCGCCGGGTCGCGCAGATCGACGCCGGCGGTCTTGTCGGGCGGCGGCAGTTCGTCGTCGTCGGCTCCGAGAGCCGCGTGAACCGAAAAAAATGGCGCAAGTGTCAGAAGCGCAGCCAGGGCGCCACGCCGCAACATAGGTCTGATCATTGCATCAAGCTCCGGGAGAGGATGGCGTGCGCCCCCTCTCCCTCTGTTCGAGTAACAGTTGAAGGCTCCGTTAGTCGGAGACCTTGAAGGCGAACAAGGTTCCGCCGGCCGGGAAGTCTTTCACTTCCGGAAGCACGTTCCCCACCACACCCGGCACACCACCCCCGATCCCGCTCGGGGCCATGATGTATTGCGCGCCGTGCAACTCGTAGCTGATGATGCCGCCGCGGCAGGCGGATCCCATGTTGAACTTCCAGACCTGGTTGCCGTTATCGGCATCATAAGCGTAGAGGTTGCCCTTCATGTCGCCGCTGAAGACGAGACCGCCCTTGGTCGAAAGCACCGTGGAGATGCGCGGATAGTCGTCCCGCACCGACCACTTTTTCTTGCCGGTCATTGGATCCCAGGCGTCGAGCGCGCCGTGGACCTTGTCGCCGGGAGGTGCTGACCAGGACATGTCGCCGCCAACATACCAGGCCGGTATCGGCTCCATCACCGGTTTCTCCTCATGAGTTCTTGACGATCATGCAGAGTTCCTGGCGCGAGTTGTACCAGATTTTCGTCTCGGGATTATACGAGCCGGCGTTCCAGCTTCGTCCGCCCAGGAACGACGGGCAGAACATATGGTTCGGGTCCGTCACCGGCGGATTGCGGCCGATCAGTTCGCCCGTCTTTGGATCGATCGATTTGACGAAAGTGACGTGCTCATTGATCGTCCATGCATTCTGGACTGCGCCATTGGTGCGGTCGTAGATGAACACATAGCCGCTCTTGGCCTGATGGATCATGAGCTTCTTGTCGCCGACATTGACGAGCACGAACTCGCCCAAGGTCGCGTCAAAGTCCCATTCGTCGTGCGGATGCTCCTGGTGATGCCAGACAAGCTCGCCGGTATCCGGCCGCAACGCCAGCACTGACGATGAGTAGAGATTGTCGCCTGGCCGGGCTCCCACGCCTTCCTTGCGCAGATAGCCCTTGGCACCGTCCTCCGGAGCCGCCCAGTCAAACCATGGCGACGGATTGGAGGTGCCCCAGTACACAAGGTCGAGTTCGGGGTCGTAGCTGCCGACATGCCACGCACCAACGCCGGCATATTTGGCGCTGGATTCTCCGAAGCTGTTGGTGCCCCAGTGTTCCTTGCCTTCCAGCACCGGGTCGAAGTACCAATCCTTCTTGCCGGTCTTCTGATCGACGCCGAAGATGCCGCCGCCGCGTGCGGCGATGCCGCCTTGCGTCGAGCCGAAGATCACCTTGCCCTTGACGGCCAGGGGAGGCGACGTGAACAGACAGCCGCATTTCATGGTGTCCACGAGTTGCGTCTTCCACACTTCCTTTCCGGTCTTCTGATCGAGGGCAATGGCGCGGCCGTCCATCGTGCCGATGAAGACCATGCCGTTGGCGACCGCAACCCCGCGCGTATAGGGCGCCGTCGGAAGCTTTTCCACGCCATCCTTGATCACCGGATAATAGTGCCAGATCTCGTCGCCCGTCGCGCCGTCGAGGGCGAACACGCGGTTGAAAGATCCCGCGTAGTAGATGATGCCGTCGACCGCGATCGGGGTCGCCTGCAGACCTTGCGTGATGTCGCCGGGCTGATGCGTCCACGCCACATGCAGCTTCTTGACGTTGTCCTTGTTGATCTGATCAAGCGGACTGTAGCGCTGGGCGTCGTAGGTGCGATGGTAGCTCGGCCAGTCGCCGGGCTTGGCGTGCTCAATGGCGGAGATACCCTGCGCCGCGGCGGGGGTTCCGCTCAAACCGGTGGCGACGATACCACCGCAAAGAAACGTAGCGAGAGCAAGCGATCGTGTCGTGTAGCGAAGGGCAGATGTCCGAGTAAAAGGCATTTCTGATTCCTCCCGATGTTTTGTTTTATGTTTTATGGCTTACGTGGCGGTATCCTTCGGCTCGTTGTGGAACTATCAAAGTGGAACTATCAAAATCGTAATTTGCGGCGGATGAAAACGCAATCACGTGCGGGGCCTCGTTCGCATTCGCACAACGGGAATTTATCCCGATGACGGCGGGAGCCGCTTGCGAATCCGCACTGGACCAAATCGGTCAGCTTTCAATCCCCCAATTTCAATCCCCCAAGGCGTTACCAGTCCATCGTTCGCGTCAATTCCGCACATTTATGAGTGACAGCCGGCACCAACCCTGGACCGTTCCGGTCACTCACAGCAAATCCTATTGGCAGATTGTATTACAAAAGCTCGAAAAGGCAATGCGGTTGATTTGCTCTGCCGAAGCCGGCGATGCGGCCCCGCTATTCGCTGCGGGGGTTTTCTTTTGCGGCAATGGGGTGGATAACCGGCGCCGCATGTTGTCCAGCTGCAATCAAAGGAAGCGATGACCGACAAACGCCTACTGCTGCGCGCGATCTTCGACGCCGCGGTCGCCGCCGCCCATCCCGATGTCGTGCTGTCGGCGCATCTGCGCCCCGTGCCGAAAGGCCGGGTAATCTGTCTGGCCGCCGGCAAGGCCGCAGCCGCGATGGCGTCGGCGGCGGAACGGCATTATCTCGACCAGCTCGGACTCGAGCCATCGCGCCTTCTGGGTGTCGCCACCACCCGCCACGGCCACGGCGTGCCGACACGGCGCATCAAGGTGATCGAAGCCGGCCATCCGGTGCCCGACGAGGCCGGACTGAAGGGCGCGGAGGAAAGCCTGCGTCTGGCCGCGGACGCCGATGTCGACGATCTGCTGCTGGTGCTGCTGTCGGGCGGCGGCTCGGCGAACTGGATCGCGCCGGCCCAGGGCGTGTCGTTTGCGCAAAAACAACAAGTCACCCGCGCGCTGCTGCGCTCGGGCGCGCCGATCGGCGAGGTCAACACCGTGCGCAAGCACTTGTCGCGGATCAAGGGCGGACGGCTCGCCCGCGCCGGGCGCCGGGCCGACATCGTGACACTGGCGATCTCCGACGTGCCGCATGACGATCCCTCCGCGATCGCCTCCGGGCCGACCGTGCCGGACAAGACGACGCTGGCGGAAGCGCGCGCCATCGTCGCGAAATATGACCTTAAGCTCGACGATGCCATCCGCGACGCCCTCAACGACGCCCATAATGAGAGCTGCAAGCCCGGCGATCGCGCCTTTGCGCGCGCGCATTTCGAACTGATCGCGCGGCCGAAGGCTTCGCTCGACGCCGCGATCAGAATCGCAAAGGACGCCGGCTACGAGGTGATCGATCTCGGCGCGGACCTCGAAGGCGAGGCTCGCGATGTGGCGGCCGATCATGCCAAACTGGCGCTGCGGGCGCGCGCCGAGGGCAAGCGCATCGCGATCCTGTCCGGCGGCGAACTCACCGTGACCGTGCGCGGCAACGGCCGCGGCGGCCCCAATCAGGAATATGCGCTGGCGCTGGCCGGACTGCTCAGGAACACGTCCGGCATTTCGGCACTGGCCGCCGATACCGACGGCGCCGACGGCGGCGCCGGCAGTGCGACCGATCCCGCCGGCGCCATGATCGATGCGGCTACTTTCGCGAAGATCGTCTCGCTCGGCCTTGATGCCAAATCCTATCTCGACAACAACGATGCCACCGCGTTCTTCGCTGCGACCGGCGACCTGGTGCTGACCGGCCCGACGCTCACCAATGTCAACGACGTCAGGGTGATTTTGGTGGAGTAGAGGGTGAGCGCAAATGCACGGTCATTCCGGGATGGTCCGAAGGACCAGACCCGGAATCTCGAGATTCCGGGTTCGCTTCGCGCCCCGGAATGACGGCGCGGTTCAAAACTCGCTGGCGATCCTGGCCAGCATCGACAGCAGCGCGGCGCGGTTGGCGGGTCCGAGCAATTCATTGAGGCGCGCTTCGTGCTTGGCGGCGACCAGCTTTTTTGCGCGCGCCAGCACCGCCCGGCCCTTGTCGGTGAGCACGAGGATGTGGGAGCGGCGATCGTTGGCTGAGCGCATCCGCGTGCACAAATCGCGGCTCTCCAGTCCGTCCAGCATCGCCACGAAATTCGGCCGCAAGATGCCCAGCGTGTTGGCGATTTCGGTCTGGTTCCGCCCCGGATTCCTGTCGAGCAGCAGCAGCACCGAAAATTGCGCCGGGGTCAGTTGCAGCGGCGCGACGCAGCGCAGAAAGTCCTCGAAGACCTTCAATTGCGCGCGCTTGAGCGAATAGCCGAGCAGCTCGGACAGTTCACCCATCTGCAGGGTGGCGCTTTCCGCAGCCGCCTCAGCGGGCTCCTTGCGCCCGGAACGAGGCGCCCTGGCAAGATCGACGGCGGTCTTGGAAACGGTCATCGCTGGAGGCTCGCAATCCCGGTAGGTTTGCCCGGCAGGTTGAAGAGCCCCACCGAACGGCCGGGGCCTTGAGATTATATTTGATAATTGTTATCCACCATATCAAATACCGGCAGCCTATTTCAACTGCTGTTATCGGACCGCCGGACGGCCCTTGAGGGTCCGCGAACGGCCCGACGCAAGAGGGGGAGCGCTTGAACACCACGATCATGCTGTTCCTGGTGCAGGACGGCATTACCAACGGCGCGATCTATGCATTGCTCGGCCTTGCGCTGGTGCTGGTGTTCGCGGTCACGCGCGTGATCCTGATTCCGCAGGGCGAGTTCGTCACCTATGGGGCGCTGACCTATGCGTCGCTGTCGGCCGGCCAGATGCCGGGCACCGCGCGGCTCGCGGTCGCGATGGGCGTGGTGGCGTTCGGCCTCGATATTTTCGCCGCGCGCCGATCGCTGCATCGGCGGCTGATCGGTCGGACCTTCGTGGTCAATATCGTCCTGCCCTGCGTGATCCTGGGGCTGACATTCTGGTCCGCCGGCCATCACGCCCCGATCGCGGTCAACATCGCGCTGTCGCTGCTGATCGTGGCGGCGATCGGGCTGTTTCTCTACCGCATCGCGTTTCAACCCCTCGCCCATATGTCGGTGCTGGTGTTGCTGATCGCAGCCGTCGGCTGCCATCTTGCCCTGCAGGGTTTCGGCCTGTTGTTTTTCGGTGCCGAAGGCCAGCGCGGGCCGCCGATCTCGACCATGGCGTTCAACGCCGGCCCGTTACGTTTTACCGGCCAGAGCATCGCCGTCTATGCCATCACGATCGCCTTCATCATCGGCCTGTGGCTGTTCTTCGGTTTCACGCTCTATGGCAAGGCGTTGCGCGCCACCGCCGTCAATCGGCTGGGCGCGCGACTTGTCGGAATCAGGACCACGCTGTCGGGACAGCTCGCATTCCTGATGGCCTCCGTGATCGGGGCGATTTCGGGAATCCTGATCGTGCCGATCACGACGCTGTATTACGACACGGGATTCCTGATCGGCCTGAAGGGTTTCATCGCCGCGATCATCGGCGGCCTTGTCAGCTATCCGCTGACCGCGATCGCCGCCTTGGTGGTCGGCTCGGTCGAGGCCTTTTCCTCGTTCTATGCCAGCAATTTCAAGGAGGTCATCGTCTTCACGCTGATTATTCCGGTCCTGGTGTTGCGGTCGCTGGCGGCGCCCGCGGCCGAGGAAGAGAAGGATTGAGCGCGATGCCGCAACGGTTGCCCGTCATTATATTCGCGCTGGTGATGGCGGCGATCCCGTTTATTCCGGGCCTGCCGCCGTTCTGGATCGTGATCCTGGACAATATCGGGCTCTCCGCCCTGGTGGCGATGGGGCTGGTGCTGCTGACCGGGGTCGGCGGCCTCACTTCATTCGGCCAGGCGGCATTTTGCGGCTTCGGCGCCTATACCACCGCGGTGCTGACCACCGCCTATGGCGTGTCGCCTTGGCTGACGCTGCCGCTGTCGCTACTGGTCAGCGGCCTTGCCGCGGTCGTGCTCGGCCTCGTCACGGTGCGGCTGTCAGGGCATTACCTGCCGCTCGGCACCATCGCGTGGGGCATCGGCCTGTTTTATCTGTTCAGCAAGCTCGAATTCCTCGGCCGCAATGACGGCATTTCAAATATTCCGCCGCTCTCGATCGGCTCGGTCCGGATGATTGATCCCGGAACGATCTATTTCGTGATCTGGATCGCAGTGCTGGTAACCGCGCTGCTCACCATGAACCTGTTGGACTCGCGCACCGGCCGCGCCATCCGCGCACTTCGCCGCGGCCATATCGCCGCCGAGGCGTTCGGCGTGCAGACGCCCCGCGCCAAGCTGCTGGTGTTTATCTATGCGGCGGTGCTGGCCGGCCTGTCCGGCTGGCTCTATGCGCATTTCGTACGCGCGGCCAATCCGACGCCGTTCGGCGCCCAGGCGGGCATCGAATATCTCTTCATCGCCGTGGTCGGCGGCGCCGGCTATGTCTGGGGCGGCGTGCTTGGTGCAGCCATCGTCGTCATCCTGAAAGAAATTCTGCAGAGCTATTTGCCGTATCTGTTTCATGGCGAAGGCCAGCTCGAGACCATCGTGTTCGGCATCCTGCTGGTGGTGCTGCTGCAACTGGCGCCGACCGGTGTCTGGCCCTGGCTGGTGGCACGCTTGCCGTTCAAGCCAGATCGCAAACGGCCCGACACCTCCCTGACACTGCCGGCGCGGGCCAGAACAGCGGATTCTCCCGCCGTGCTTTTGCAGATCGACCATGCGCGCAAGCAGTTCGGCGGCGTGATCGCCGTCAACGACGTTTCCTTCGACGTCCGGCCCCGCGAGATCGTGGCGCTGATCGGCCCGAACGGCGCCGGCAAGAGCACGACCTTCAATCTGGTCACCGGCGTGTTGACGTCGTCGGGCGGCACGATCTCGATGCTGGGCCGGAAAATCGATAACGCACCGCCGCAGGAGGTGACGAAGCTTGGCATCGCCCGCACCTTCCAGCATGTCAAACTGGTGCCGGACATGAGTGTGCTGGAAAATGTCGCGATCGGCGCGCATCTGCGCGGCCAGGCCGGCGCGATCTCCAGCATGCTTCGCCTCGATCGGTCGGACGAGGCGAAATTGCTGGCGGAAGCGGCGCGCCAGATCGAGCGCGTCGGCCTCGCCGACCAGATCGACATGCTGGCGGGCAGCCTGTCGCTCGGCCAGCAGCGCATCGTCGAGATCGCGCGCGCCTTGTGCGTCGATCCGATGCTGCTGCTGCTCGACGAGCCGGCGGCGGGTTTGCGGCACATGGAAAAGCAACAGCTCGCAGGCCTGCTGCGCCAGTTGCGCGCCGGCGGCATGTCGGTGCTGCTGGTCGAGCATGACATGGGGTTTGTGATGGATCTGGCCGACCGTATCGTGGTGCTCGACTTCGGCACCAAGATCGCCGAAGGCACGCCTGATGCGATCAAGACCAATCCCGAAGTGATCAGGGCTTATCTCGGAGCCGCATCATGAGCGTGCTGCTGTCGGTGTCGGAAGCACATGTCGCCTACGGTAAGGTCGAAGCCGTGCGCGCGGTGTCGCTCGATGTCGCCGACAACGAGATCGTCACCATCATCGGCGCCAATGGCGCCGGCAAGACCACGCTCCTGAATGCCATCATGGGCATCTTGCCGCTGAAGGGCCGCGCCAGCTTCGCCGGCGCCGACATGGCCCAACTCGATATCGAGGACCGGGTCGCGGCCGGGCTCAGCCTGGTGCCGGAACATCGCGAATTGTTCGGCAGCATGAATGTCGAGGACAATCTGCAGCTCGGCGCGTTCCGGATCGCCAAAGCGGTCGCCGCAAAATCGTTCGAGCGGGTCTACGCGCTGTTTCCGCGGCTGAAGGAACGGCGCAAGCAACTGGCGGGGACGCTGTCGGGCGGCGAGCAGCAGATGCTGGCGATGGGTCGCGCCCTGATGGGTGCGCCGCGGCTGTTGATGCTGGACGAGCCCAGTCTTGGTCTGGCGCCGATCATCGTCGCCGACATCTTCCGCACCATCGGCGAATTGCGCGCCGCCGGCGTCTCGGTGCTGCTGGTCGAACAGAACGCGCAAGCCGCGCTGAAAATCGCCGACCGCGCCTATGTAATGGAACTCGGCGAACTGATCCTGAACGGCCCGGCCGCCGAGATCGCCACCAACGCGCGCGTGGTCGCGAGTTATCTTGGATTTGCGCACGAGGGTGCGAGCGGGATTTAGAGAGACATCGAGTTTGCGACGATTGCGGCGCAGCTCCCCTCCTCCTTGCGGGCATGGGAGAAGGCTCGACAAAAGAGAGAGTGACTGCAACACTGCTCTCTCAAAAATCGAAAACGGAGGAAACAAATGAACCTCGATCGTCGCCAGCTCATGTTGCCGGTGATTGCCATTGGATTGCTGGGAGTGGTCCCGGCGTTTGCGGGTGCGGATGAAGATGCCGTCGCCAGGAATGTCGAGGCATTCCGCGCAGCGCAGTTCGCCGCCGACGCCAAAGCATTGGAAGGGCTCAGTGCGGCGGAACTCAGTTACAGCCATTCCGACGGAAGGGTCGAGGACAAGGCGACCTTTCTCGCCAATGCCACCAACGGAAAATCGAAATGGCTGTCGCTGGAATATCAGGACGTGAGTATTCGCGTGGTCGGCCCCGCCGCGATCGTGCGGTTTCACTGGGTCGGCGAAAGCGAAGCCGCCGCCGATGGCAAGAAAAGCGCCACCAATCTCCACGTCCTGATGAACTGGCAAAAGCAAGGCGCGGACTGGAAACTGCTGTCCCGCGGATCGACGAAGCTGTGACTCGACTCTATCCACTCGCTCCATAAACTCGTCGTGCCCGGGCTTGTCCCGGGCATCCACGTCTTCGAGCAGCGGCAGCATGAAAGACGTGGATGGCCGGGACAAGCCCGGCCATGACGATGTGGAAACGTTAGCGCCAAATTACGGCGTCTAATATGCGATAGCCCTCCCCCTTGCAGGAAGGGGAGAAGAAGCAGTTCACATCGCGGGAGCGTATTTGCCGTCTTTCACCGTCAGGATGATGCGGGAGCGATCGTCGAGGCCGTAGCGGTCTTTTTCGGTGAAATTGTAGACGCCTTGACTCGCGGCAATTTCGTGCTCGCTCAGCAGCGCCTGACGAATGGCCTCGCGGAATTCCGGCGTTCCGGGCTTTGCCGTCTTCAGGGCCACCGGGACAATGCGCTCGAGCACCAGAAACGCATCGTAGGAATGCCCGGCGAACTGGCTGCGGCTGTTGGCGCCGTATTTGGCCTCGTAGGCCTTGTTGAGCGCGAGGCCCGGCTTTTTGGTCAGCGCGCTGTCGGGTTGATCCTCGGGATCCATCACCGGACCGGAAGCCATCAGCACGCCCTCGGCCGCCTTTCCGGCGATGCGGATGAAGTCCATGCTCGCCGCGCCATGGGTCTGATAGATCAGGCCGGTGTAGCCGCGTTCGCGAAGCGCGGTCTGCGGCAACGCCGCCGCGGTACCGGAGGCGCCGACCAGAATCGCATCTGGATTGGCCGCGACCAGCTTCAGCACCTGCCCCGCCACCGAGGTATCCGGCCGCGCAAATCGCTCCTCGTCGGCGACCGTGATGCCCATCGGCACCGCCTGTTTCTTGAGGTCGTTGAACCACAGGTCGCCGTAGGAATCCGAATAGCCGATATAGCCGACGGTCTTGATGTTGTGCGCCTTCATGTGCTCGTACAGCACCTTGCCCATGATCGGAACCGGCTGCGGCATCGACACCGACCACTTCGCGCGCTCCGGCGTGATCGGAAATGGCGCGAGGCCAATATGGGGAATGCCCGCCTCATTGGCGACGTTGGACACCGCGATGCTCGGCGGCGTCGTCGACGAGCCCATGATGATGTCGGCCTTCGACTCGGTGACGAAACGGCGAGCATTGGTGGTGGCGTTGGTCGGATCGCCACCGTCGTCGAGCACGATGACCTTGAGCGGTACGCCGCCGATTTCCTTGGCCACGAATTCCAGCGCGTTGCGCTCGGGAATGCCGAGGGCCGCGGCAGGACCCGTCGTCGTGATGGAAATACCGATCACGATCTCACTGGATTGCGCCAACGCCGGCTTTCCCGGCAGCGCCAGCGACGCCGCGATGACAGCGGCGGATAGATAAAGCCTCTTCATTGATTTCATTAATTCCTCCCTCGGGTTTTATCCCCTGTAGATCAGTATTTTGCTGCCGATTCAGCCCCTTCTTTAGGTGATGCATTTCGCAGGGCGCGTGTCAGTCGGGTCAGCCCTGCGTGAATTTCGCAATGATTTCCGCCGGCATCGGCGATGATTTCAGCCGCGCCGGGTCGTCCGGATGGCGCCCGACCAGCACGCGGGTCTCGAATGCCTCGATCGCCAGCGCCTCGCCCTTGAACACCTTGTGGGTCACCTCGAAGCTCGAGCGCTTGAAACTCTCGATCCGGCTTTCGATGGTGATCCAGTCTCCATGGGTAGACGCAATGTGAAATTTCGCCCGTGTATCCACCATCGGGATTCCGACCAGGCCATATCGCTTGACCAGGTCCTGCTTGGAGAATCCGGCAGCCTCGAACATGATCGAGGTCGAATTGTCGAACATCTCGAAGTAGCGCGGGTAATAGACGATGTTGGCGGGGTCGCAGTCGCCCCACTGGATCTGCACGTCCCTGCGGTTGACGAACACTCGGATATCCCTAGCGCGGCGCCATGCGGAGCGCGGCGTCGAGCCGCACCACCTCGCCGTTCAGATAAGGATTGTCGATCATATGCAGCGCCAGCGACGCAAATTCGTCGGCCTGGCCGAGCCGGCGCGGAAACGGTATCGCCGCCGCCAGTGAGTCCTGCGCCTCTTGCGGCAGGTTGGCCAATAGCGGCGTGAGAAAAAGACCCGGCGCGATCGTGAGCACGCGAATACCGAATTGCGAGAGTTCGCGCGCGATCGGCAGCGTCATCGCGACAATGCCGCCCTTCGACGCCGAATAGGCCGATTGCCCGATCTGGCCGTCATAGGCCGCGACCGACGCGGTCGAAATCACGACGCCGCGTTCGCCGGTCGACAGCGGCTCCAGCTTGGACATTTCCGCGGTTGCGAGCCGCAGCATGTTGAAGGAGCCGATCAGGTTGACCCGGATCACCTTGTCGAAATCGGAAAGCGGCATCGGGCCCTCGCGGCCGAACACCCGCTTGGCGATGCCGATGCCGGCGCAGTTCACCAGCACCCGCGCCGGACCATGGGCCTTCGACGCCGCGACGATGGCGGCCTCGGCGGAGGCCGCGTCGGCGACGTCGCAGGCCACCGCGAGGCCGCCGATTTCGGCGGCAACGCTCTGCGCGAGCTTGGCGTTGAGGTCGCAGACCGCGACCCTGGCGCCTTCGCTTGCCAGGCGACGCGCGGTCGCCGCCCCCAGTCCCGATGCGCCCCCGGTGACGATGACGGCCTGATCCTTCAACTGCATGGTTTTCTCCCTGGCGAAATGGCCGTTCGGCTCTGGCTCACGATCTTACTGCGCTAACTCAGAGTTATCACGTGCACGGCCGGCGTTGGCGAATAAAGCTGGTCGATCAAGCCGCTCCGATGATCCAGTACCGCGCGCTGGTTGATCGAGCCCTTGTCGGTGACCTCGCCGCGATCGATCGACAGCGGCGTATCGATCAGCGCGGCGCGGGTGATCCGCGTCGACGATCCGGTCGATGTCGCGAGAAAGCCGATCAGCCGCTCGCGAAATGCGGCGCGGATCACCGGATCGGTCGCCGCGGCAGCGAGGTCGCCGGGCGCAAGCTGCGGGTTGACGAGACGGCAGCCGTCGAGATCGAGAATGACCAGCGCCGACACTTCGTCGCGGTTGATGCCGGCAATCACCACATCCCGCACCAGCGGCGCGCAAGCGGCGACAAAGCGCGCGCGAAGCGGCCCGACGCTGACCCAGGTGCCGCTCGCAAGCTTGAAATCCTCGGCGATGCGGCCGTCGAAATCGAAGCCGGCATTAAGATCATCGGGATCGACCGGCTTGAGCGCGTCGCCGAATTTGTAGAACCCTTCCGCGTCGAACGCGGCCGCTGTCAGTTCCGGCTGCCGCCAGTAGCCCGGCGTGACGTTGGGCCCGCGGGCGCGGACTTCGAGTTTGCCGTTGTTGGGGACCAGCTTCGCTTCATTGCCGGAGACGGGAAGTCCGACATGGCCGGAGCGGCTGGTGGCTGGTGTCACCGACATGAAAAACGGCGCGGTCTCGGTGGCGCCGAGGCCGGTCAGCATGGGCACGCGATATCCGGTTTCCTGCACCGCAAGCTCGTCGAGACTGTTCCAGACATAAGGCGACAGCGCCGCACCGCTGAAGAACATCGCGTGCAGCCGATGGAAGAATTTCGCACGCAGCGCCTTGTCGTCGCGCAAATATGGCAGCAGCGATTTATAACCTTTCGGCACGTTGAAATAGACCGTCGGCGAAATCTCGGCGAGGTTGCGCACCGTCGCCTCGATGCCGCCGGGCATCGGCTTGCCGTCGTCGAGATACATCGAGCCGCCGTTGAACAGCGTGAGCCCGATATTGTGATTGCCGCCGAAGGTGTGATTCCACGGCAGCCAGTCGACGATGACCGGCGGAACGTCCTTCAGGAACGCCAGCGTCTCGCGCAGCATCACCTGATTGGCGCAGATCATCCGCTGGGTGTTGATGACGGCCTTCGGATTTCCGGTCGAACCTGATGTCAGCAGGAATTTGGCGATGGTATCCGGACCGATCGCCTGATGCGCCGCATCGAGGGCCGGATGGTTCGCTGTTGCCAACAGATCGGCGAGCGGGGTCACGCCACGGCCCGGCACTTCGCCGCGCGAGGCAACGATCTCGGCTTCGTCGGGAACATGGGCGCCGAGCGCGCCGGCGAATGTGGTGGCGTCGTCGGCGAACACCAGGCCAGGCGTCAACAGCTTCATCAGATAAGCGAGCTTGCCGTAATCCTTTGACACCAGCGAATAGGCCGGCGACACCGGACAGAACGGGATTCCCGCATAAAGCGCGCCAAACGCCAGCAGCGCGTGATCGATCGAATTGCCGGAGAGAATGACGATCGGCGCGTCGGCCGAGAGCCCGCGCGCGAGCAGCGCCGAAGCGATGCTCCGGGTCGCAGCAAGCAATTGCGTGTAGGTTATTTGCCGCCAGCCACGGCCGGTATCACGCTCCGCCATGAAGACGCGGTTCGGGTCGAATCTCGCCCAATGATGCAGGCGATCGGTGAGGCGCACTGGATAGTCGCCAAGCGCCGTTTTGGGCTTGAGATAGATGGTGCCGTCGTCGCGGCGATCGATCATGACGGCGGGGTTGCCGAACGAAATCGCCCGCAGTGGATGAACCTTGACGGCGCGCGACAGCGTGTCGCTGCTTGCGGCCGGAACAGACATGTTGGGTTGCGTGCTCATGTCAGGTCGGCTTCACTTTTGCGGTCTTGCGATCCAGAAACGCGCGGATCCGGAGCTTGGCCTCCTTGTCGCTCTGGGCAACCGTCGCCATCAGCGACTCCATCAACAGACCGGTTTGCGGATTGGCCTCGGCGATCATCGGCAGCGCCTGCAGCACCGCGAAATTGGTCAGCGGCGCATTCTTCGCAACTTTGCTGGCAAGCTCCATCGCCTTGGAATAGGCGTTGCCTTCCTCGGTGAGATATTGCGCGAAGCCGTAGGACGCCCCCTCGGTCGCGGAGTAGACCCGGCCGGTCAGCATCATGTCGGTCATGCGTGCGACCCCGATCAACCGCGGCAGCCGGACCGATCCGCCGCCGCCGACGAAGATGCCGCGTTGTCCTTCGGGCAGCGCGAAATAGGCCGAGGGTTCGGCGACGCGGATATGCGCCGCGCAGGCGAGTTCCAGGCCGCCGCCGATGACGGCGCCGCGCAACGCTGCGATCACGGGCACGCGGCTATACTGAATCCGGTCGAACACCCGATGCCACATCTGCGAATGCCGCAAGCCGTCGGTGGCATCGTGCTCGGTCAGTTCCGACAAATCGAGCCCGGAGGAAAAATGATCGCCGACGCCATGAATGACGATGGCGCCGATGCCCTCGG
This sequence comes from uncultured Pseudomonadota bacterium, assembly GCA_963819325.1. GTDB lineage: Bacteria > Pseudomonadota > Alphaproteobacteria > Rhizobiales > Xanthobacteraceae > Bradyrhizobium. The sequence continues at coordinate 295,859 of CAWFVT010000029.1, read as the reverse complement.
GGATATTCTGGAAACAATCCTGGATCGCAAGAATAATACCGTCGTTCAGCGCGTTGCGCTTGGCCGGGCGGTTGAGCCCCACCGACAGCACCGGGCCTGCGGTCTCGATCCTGAGCAGCGCGGAGGCTCCCGCGGTCGCGACGGATGCAGCGTTTCCCATGGTTTTTATTACGTCCTGAACAGAATAGTTATGTTTTATAACTATTCTGAAAGGAGTCAATAAGACAGTGTCCTTCACCCTCCCCCCGGTCTGAACACCCCCAGGGGAGGGTAAAGCAAGAATCCCTCACAGCACCTGATGCACGTCGAGCACGACCCGATCGGCGTGGCGGGCCGCCGATCCGACAAACAGGTGTTCCATCAGCCAGCGGTATTTGGCAGCGCCGGTCTCGAACTTCGGCACGGTGCGGAAATAGATCAGTTTCGGATCGACCGGCTCGCCGCGTTTCAGCCGCTGCAACAGTTCGACCGGCCCGAAACGAATACCCCTGTTCTCGACATAGACCACCGCGCCGTCGTCGGTCTCGAACGCATATTTGGCTTCGAGTTCGATCAGCTCGCTCGGCCTGATGATCTGGAAGTCGGCGCCGAGCGCACAGACCTTGCCGTTGATGCCCTCGCCGCGCACCTCGCCGCCGATCACCGGAATAATCCGGCGGACGCCATGACCGGTATCGCCGGCGGATGTCACGCCGCCGATCAGGGCGGTGATGGTGAAGACGTATTTCGTCGATAGCTCCGGTGTCATGAATTATCCAATCATGCGTTGCGGCAGCCAGGTCGCCAGCAACGGAAACACGATCAGGATCACCAGCCTGATCAAGTCGGTCACCACGAACGGCAGCACGCCGATGAAGATCGTCGACATGTTGACGTCCTTGATCACGCTCTTGATCACGAAGACGTTCATGCCGACCGGCGGATGAATAAGCCCGAGTTCAACGGTCATGACGATGACGATGCCGAACCAGATCGGATCGAAGCCCAGTGCGGTCACCACCGGAAACACGATCGGCACGGTGAGGATCACCATCGCCATCGCATCCATCAGGCAGCCCAGTACGAGATACATTAGCAGGATCAAGGCCAGCACGCCGTACGGACCGATGCCGAGGCCGGTCAAGAATGCCGTGACGTTCTGCGGCGTCTGGGTGATGGTGAGGAAGTATCCGAAACACAGCGCGCCGATCAGCACGGTGAATACAGCGGCCGCCGTGCGCGTCGCCTGCAGCAGCGACTGCAGGATGCCATCTTTGGTCAACTTGCCCCTGAGTACGCCGATGATGAAGGCGCCGACCGCGCCGACCGCGCCGGCCTCGGTTGGAATGAAGAATCCGCCATAAAGACCGCCGATCACGAACAGAAACAGCAGCAGCGGCGACCAGACGTCGCGGAGTGCGGCGAGACGCTCCTTCCAAGAGGAGCGCGGACCGGTGGGGAGGAAACCCGGTTTGGCGACGCCGATGATGCCGATGGTGATCATGTGCATCAGGATCGCGAGCAATCCCGGCACGATGCCGGCGATGAACAGCTTGCCGATATCCTGCTGGGTGATGATGCCGTAGACCGCGAGCACCGTCGACGGCGGCAGCATCGCGCCGAGCGTGCCGCCGACCGCGATCACGCCGGTGGCAAAGGATTGCGGATAACCGTAGCGGCGCATTTCCGGATAGGCCACCGCCGAGAATGTCGCAGCGGTCGCAACCGACGAGCCGGAGATCGCCGCAAAGCCGCCGCAGGCCGCGATGGTCGCGATCCCCAACCCGCCCTTCCAGTGGCCGACAAAGGTGTTGGCGGCGCGGAACAGTTCGCGGCTGATGCCGGAGACCGAGACGAAGGCGCCCATCAAGAGGAACATCGGGATCACGCCGAAGGAATAATCCGTCACCGTGCGCATCGTGGTCTGGCCGACCAGTTTCAGCGCCGGGGCAAAGCCGGTGAGGTAGCCGAACCCGGTAATGCCGACGAGACCCATCGCCATGCCGACCGGCACGCGCAGCAGCATCAGCGCGAACAGGCTGACAAAGCCTGCAAGGGCAACAGCGCCGTTGCTCATGCCGGTCTACTCCACGGTCTTGATTTTGGGATCGTGCATCTGATCCGGATGGAAAATCAGCCGCCAGGTCCGGATCGCGATCAAGAGCACGGCGGAGACGTCGCCGAGCCACGACACCAGAAAGAACGGCCAGATCGGCACCTGCAGATCCATGGTCACGATATGGGCGTCGCGCGTGCTCACGACCTTGTCGAACAGCGTATAGGTCTGCACCGTCACCACGAACAGCAGCACCAGGGTTGCGAACACGTCGATCCAGCGCTGGTATTTCGGCGTCGCATTGGCCCAGACCAGATCGACGGTGATGTGGGTGCCGCGATAGCTGGTGGCGGCGATGCCCCAGAAAATCAGAATGCCCAGCATGAACTGGCCGAAATTGTAGTAATCCGGAATCGTGACCGCGAAGAACTTGCGCATGAAAACCGCGGTGAAGGTATTAAGCGCGACGATGCCGACAAAGAACGCCGCGATCCATTCGATGGAATCGATGAAGCGGTCCATGACGCCCTTGCGCGCCGGCCCGGGCGGGGCGGCGAACGTTCCGTCTCGGGTTACTTCGGGATTGGCAGTCATGGAACCGTTTGGTTGGCGTTGCCCGCATCAATCATAGACGCCGTCATTCCGGGGCGCGAGCGAAGCGAGCGAGCCCGGAATCCATAACCACGACAGGGACTATGGATTCCGGGCCTGCGCCAAGAGGCGCATCCCGGAATGACGAGAGATCTAAATCCCCGCCCCATACTTCTTCAGCGTCGCCTGCAGCTCGGCGTCGATGGCCGCGGCGTCGCCGCCTGCCTTCTGCACCGCTGCGGCCCAACTGTCATGCAGCGGCTTGACGGCCTGCTTCCACTCGGCGAGTTGCTCTGGTGTCAGCGGATAGACCTCGTGGTCAGCCAGGGCCTTCATCTTGACGCGGCCGTTGGCCTCGAACTCGGTCCAGGGATCAGTGACTTTGGAGGCCCATTCCGGCGTGCAGTGGTCGTCGATGATTTTCTTTTGCGCCGGCGCCAGCGAATTGTATTTATCCAGATTGATGTTGTAGGTGAACACGGTCGAATAAAGCGGCACGTCCATGTGATACTTCACGACCTTGTCGATGCCGAACAGGAACACCGATCCCCAGGGGAAGGTGATCTCGTCGGCAACGCCGCGCTCGATCGCGTCGCGGGATTCCGGCGCCGATGCCTGAACGTTGGTACCGCCGAACATTTTCACCATCTCGCCGATGGTGCTCTGGGCGGGGCGCACCTTGACGCCCTTGAGATCGGCCGGGACCAGAATTTTCTTCTTGCCGTGCAGCGCACCGGGATCATGGATGAACGCGAAGCAGAGATGGGTGTCCTTCATCTCGGTCGGCGCATATTTGTGGTACCACTCGTTCAGCGCCAGCGTACCTTTCTTGCCGTCGGAGAATACGAAGGGAAGCTGGCCGGCGGCGGCGATCGGGAAACGGCCGGGCTGATAGCCGGGATTGACGTATGTGATGTCGGCGATTCCGTCGCGCGCCATGTCGTAATGGTCGAAGGCCTTGCCGAGCTGCTCGGAGGGAAACACTGCAATCTTGATGGTGCCGCCCGACGCCTTCTCGATATCGGCAGCCCATGCCTGCGTCGCCGGGACAAGCGGATGCGCCGGGGGCACCCACAACGACACTTTCAGGTTGACGGTCTTGTCTTGCGCCCAGGCCGGCGTCACGCTGGCGGCCAGCAACAGCGCCAAAATCACTTTTCTCATCGACATTCTCTCCCTTCGGCCGTGAGGGCGGGCTTTCCGTGCCCCATCTTGTTAATTAACATGTTATCTAGTTTTGTCAGATTTTCAAGCCGGACGTCGGGTTCGGGACCTCCCAGTCGGCCACCGAAATTCGGTCGCGCGATATTCTTGCAGTGCAGCGGATTGCAGCATGTTGGTTCGCACCAATGTCCGTTGCGAAATTTGTTATATGATATAATTATTATTGCAAGCCTGCCGCAAGCGTTGCCTTCGAGCGTACCCTTGCAATCTACACGAACCCGGGGGAGCAAGCATTGCGGACAAAAGTAGCAATCATCGGTGCGGGGCCAGCGGGATTGCTGCTGGGACAATTGCTTCACTCTTACGGAATCGACAACGTCATCCTGGAGCGCCAGACGCCGGATTACGTGCTCGGCCGCATCCGCGCCGGCCTGCTGGAAGAAGGAACGGTGAACCTGCTCGATCAGGTCGGCGCCGGCCAGCGCGCGCACCGCGAGGGCCTGGTCCACCATGGCGTCGAGCTTGCCTTTGGCGGCGCGCGCCATCGCATCGACATGCACGCCTCAACCGGCAAGACCGTCACGATCTACGGCCAGACCGAGGTGACGCTCGATTTGATGAACGCGCGCAAGGCTGCCGGTCTCACCACGATCTATCAGGCCGCCGACGTCAAGCCGCATGATTTCGACACCGATCATCCGCGCGTCTCCTTTGTCGCGGACGGCGCCGGCCACGAGATCGCCTGCGATTTCATCGCCGGCTGCGACGGATTCCACGGCGTCAGCCGCGCCAGCGTCAAGCCTTCGGCCATCCAGACCTTCGAACGGGTCTATCCATTCGGCTGGCTCGGCATCCTGTCGGAGACGCCGCCGGTCTCGAATGAATTGATCTACAACAACCATGCACGCGGATTTGCGCTCTGCACCATGCGCTCGACGCATCGCAGCCGCTATTACGTGCAGTGTCCGCTCGACGACCACATCGACCAATGGCCGGACGAGCGGTTCTGGGACGAGTTGAAGCGAAGATTGGACCAGAAGGCGGTCGACGAGCTCGTCACCGGGCCATCGATCGAAAAGAGCATTGCGCCGCTGCGCAGTTTCGTCGCCGAGCCGATGCGGTTCGGCCGCATGTTCCTCGCCGGCGACGCCGCGCACATCGTGCCGCCGACCGGCGCCAAGGGACTGAATCTTGCCGCCAGCGACGTGCATTATCTGTCGCGCGCGTTGCGCGAATTCTACGACGAGAAATCCTCCGCCGGCATCGATCGCTATTCCGCGACCGCGCTGGCGCGGGTCTGGAAGGCGGTGCGGTTCTCGTGGTGGATGACCTCGATGCTGCACAAATTTCCCGACGAGGGCGAATTCGGCGCGCGCATCCAGATTGCCGAACTGGATTATCTCGTCGGCTCAAAAGCGGCGACGGCTTCGCTGTCGGAAAACTACGTTGGCCTGCCGTACTAGCTGGCCAACGCCGCAAGCATGTGAATGCCAGAGCGCCTCTTACGCATGGGCCTTTTGCTCTGACCTGAGCTGGAAATTCCGGGTCGTTGCCAGCACCGTTCCGCACAGCACTTCCCGTTCGGCCGAAACGATATAGACATCGGCAGCGCCAACTGAATTGGTCCGGCCGGCTTGCAGCACCCGTCCTTTGGCCCTTAATTTTTCGCCCTTGGCGACACCGGTCATTTTGACGGTGAAATCGAGCGTCGCCAGCGCCCACCCTCTTGGCAGCAGCGACAGGCAGGACGACACCGCCGCCACGTCGCCGGCAGCGCCCACCATCGACGCCGGGAATAACCCCGGCGGTCCCGAGAACCGTTCATCGAACGGCAACTCGATCGCTATCTGACCCGGCTCCGCCGAGACGATGTTGATGGCGTATTCCCGCACAAAGCCAAGAGCCGCGAGAAACGATTCAATTTCGGTTCGATCGAGATGTTCGTGCGCGTCGTCCATGGCATCGCCCCCACGGTGGATTTTCCTGTTCAGGCAGTGACGCGCTTCCGCGCCGATGCGTTGAATTGCAGCGCGGCGCCGAGCGCGCGGGCGACCTCCTCGATCGGCTGCGCGCTGGCCTCGACCCGCGCCAGAATCAGCGCGCCTTCGATCGATGAAACCGCCAGGGTTGAAAGCCGCCTGGCCTCGGCCTTGCCGAAGCCATCGCGGACCAGCGCACGGGCGATCACCGCGCACCAGCCGGCAAACGCCTCACGTCCGGCGGTCGCCATGTCGGTGGATTGCGGCGCCGACTCAAGCAAGGTGGTCGCGATCGGGCAGCCGTCCCGGAAGCCGGACTTGGCCATCCAGCCGGCCAGCAGTTTGCAATAGGCCCTCACCATCGCGGAGGCGGATCCATGCTCCTGCTCGAGTTTCTCAAGGGTGGCTACCACACCGGCGCCGGCGAAGCGCACCGCGGCCTCGCCGATCTGGTCCTTGCCTCCGGGGAAGTAATGGTAGAGCGACCCCTTCGGGGCGCCGCTGACGTCGGCAATCTCATTGATGCCGGTCGCCGCATAGCCGTTGCGGCGGAACAGCGCTGCGGCTGCCCGCACGATGGCGCCGCGATGCCTCGGCGGTGCCGGCATGACCGCTCACTCCCCGCTTGCCTGAACGACCACTTTATATAGACTAGTCTAGATAGTCAATGACGCCATTGGTTTTGAACGAATGACAAAATTTCGTTTTAAACTTTGTATTCGGTGCATTTCACGCCGCGATCGCATTCAATAAGGAATGTGTCGTCAACACGAGCTTCGCGCATGACCTCCACCAATATTCCTGACGGATTCGAGCCCCACTTCCGGAAGAGCCCGCTTACCGATCCCTGGGAGCCGCTATATTCAATGCGGACGGATAAAGCCGTGATCATCGGATTGCGCCTCGCCAAGCCGCATACCAACGGCCGCGGCCTGATTCACGGCGGATTGATCGCAGCCCTTGCCGACAATGCGATGGGCTATAGCTGCGCGCATCAGATGGGCGGCGTGTCTTCGCTGGTGACGATCGGGCTCGCGGTCGATTTCATCGGCACGGCGCAGGTCGGACAATGGCTCGCGGTCGAAACCGACGTGATCAAGACCGGCAGCACAATCTGTTTTGCGCAAAGCTTCATCAAGGCCGACGATGCCGTGATCGCGCGGGCCAATGCGACGTTCCGGGTGGTGCCGAAGAAGAACGCTCTCAGTTAGCCGAAATGCCAGTTGGTGATGTCGGTGACGAGATCGATGAAGGTCCGCACCTTGGACGACAACAGCCGCGACGTCGGATAGACGATATGGATCGGCAGAGCTGGCTGCTCGAATTTTGCCAGCACGATCCTGAGCCGTCCGGCCCTGATCGCGTCGGCCGCCTGATAGGCCAGGACCCGCGTCAGGCCGCCGTCCTGCTCGGCATACTGGATCGCGGCGTCGGCACTGTTGGTGGCAAATCTTGGCGTGCACGCGACGCGGACCTCGCGATCGCCCCTGACAAAGCGCCACTCCGGCGAGGCGCTGATGGCGCCGAACTGGATGGTTTCATGCGACGCAATCGCTTCCGGCGTCGTCGGCTCGCCGCGCTGCTTCAGATAGTTGCCGGAGGCGACCACGATCCGCCGCATCTCGCCGACATGGCGCGCCACCAGGCTGGAATCGGGAAGATGGCCAATCCTGACCGCGAGATCGACGCCCTCCTCCACCAGATTGACGGTGCGATCCGACAACCGCAATTCGCCGCTGACCTCGGGAAAGCGTGTCAGGTATTCCGACATCACCGGACTGACATGGAGGCGCCCGAATCCGACCGGCGCCGAGACCGCCAGCCGGCCGTTCGGCCGCGTCCGTTCATCCTGCGTCGAGCCTTCGGCTTCCTCGACATCGGCGAGGATACGGCGGGCGCGTACCAGATAGCGCGCGCCGACATCGGTCAGCGTCACCGACCGCGTGGTCCGCTGCAATAACCGCGCGCCGAGGCGATCCTCGAGTGCGGCCACCAGCCGGGTCACGCCCGACGGCGAGACGCCGAGTTTGCGTGCGGCCGGCGCAAACCCCTTGAGGTCGGCCACCGCGACAAAGGCCTGCATGGCTTCAATGCGATCCATCCATTATTTCATATCCTGCAATGATGAAGTGTCAATCTCGAGGATTGATGAAATTTCAAAAGCGCCGATCTTAGAGAGCGGACATAGGCGCGCGCACTGCGCCGAACCAGCTTCCCGAGGATCCTCCGATGTCGGACATGCAGCATTATTCGAGCGACGTGGCCTTCAGCCCCGCGGTGAAGGCCATTCAAGCGCGCAAGGGATCGCGCGAGGCCTACGCCAGTGTCGAGCAGAATGGCGGATGGCGCACCGAAATCGATGCCGATCTGACCGCGTTCCTCGCCGAGCAGAACAGCATGTTCCTGGCAACCGCTTCCGCGGACGGCCAGCCCTATATCCAGCATCGCGGCGGCCCGAAAGGCTTCATCCGGATTCTCGACAAGGGCACGCTGGCATTCGCCGATTACAGCGGCAACCGGCAATTCATCACCCAGGGCAATCTCTCCGAGAACCCCAAGGCCCACATCTTCCTGATGGATTATGCGCATCGCCGCCGCATCAAAATCTGGGGCGAGGCGCGCGTGGTGGATGACGATCCGGCGTTGCTGAAATCGCTGATGCCGCAAGGTTACAGAGCGCGGCCCGAACAGGTCATCCTGTTCCGGATCGCGGCGTGGGACACCAATTGCCCGCAGCATATTCCGCAGAAATTCGACGCCGCCGATGTGGCGGCGGCGCTGGCCCATCGCGATGGGCGGATCGCCGAACTGGAAGCGGAACTGGCCGCGTTGAAGGGCCAGCCTGCCCCGGCGCAATAAATCTCAGGCGGCTTGCTGCTGCGGCGCCCAGGCGAAATCGGGATAATACTGCAGCATCATGCGGTCGACATAGGCGGTCAGATTCCGGAAATGCTCCGCCCGCTCGCGCAACTTGGAATCAAAGAACGGCGTCAGGATTCCGGCCAGCGCGCCAAAGGCGGTGGCATCGGTGCCGCAGGGCGTTTCACCCATCAGATACGGCTTGTCGCCAAGCTGCACTGACAGCGCAAACAACGAACGGATGGCGAGGTCGATATCCTCCTCAGGGGCGTGGCGGCCAAGACCACTCAGGAGATAATTTTCGGCAACCCGGAATTGGGCGTCTTCGCGCAGCTTGTCGCGCAGATGATCGGGGGCGCCGTCGAAGAAATGCGTCGGGCCCCTGGCAAAATTATCGGGATCGACCCAGCGCGCGCCGACCAGCGCCCAATAGACGTGGTGTTCGATCATGCGCTCGAACGCCCAGGCCTGCGCGCGGGCTTGCAAATTCAACGGCGCGTCGAAGTCGAAGCCGTATTTGCCTTCCAGGTGCGCACGGATAAAGGTGGAATCGGCAATGCTCTCGTCTTCGTCAACGATGTAGGGCAGTTGCCCCTTGGGAGAGGCCGGCGGCATGGCCTTTTCCTTGCGGTAGGCCAGGCCGGCCATTTTCAACTGGACTTCGGTCTTGGTCACAAAAGGGCTGATTTCCGGCAAGCCAAAGCCGGGGCCAAAGCCGTAAAGGGTAATCACGTGGACGCTCCCGATTTGTTGAGCAGGCGTTTCAGGCTAGCCATTCCCTGCTGCCACCGTGGTGTCAGCAGCGGTGACATCACTGTCCAGAGGTCGAGGTAGAGAATGATCATGGACAAAATCCTCTTCGTTGGAGTGTTGTCCCGTTATACTTGCCGCCTGCTGCCAACATGCTGTCAGCATCGGCCACCCGCGTTGTAGAAAGACGAGTTCATGAGACGCGCCGACAGGCTATTCCAGATCATTCAGGTGCTCCGGCGCACCCGCCAACCGCTGACTGCGGACGCGATCGCGGTCGAGCTGGAAACCTCCAAACGCACGATCTACCGCGACATCGCGACCCTGATCGGACAGCGCGTGCCGATCCGCGGCGAGGCCGGAATGGGTTATATTCTGGAGAAGGGTTTTGACCTGCCGCCCTTGATGCTCACGCCCGACGAGATCGAAGCCTGCGTGCTCGGCGCGCAATGGGTGGCCGGCCATGCCGACCCGGTGCTGTCCCGCGCCGCACAGGACTTGACTGCCAAAATCGCCGACACCGTCCCGGAACGGCTAAGGCCGTTTGTGCTTGAACCGGCCAGTCGCGCCCGTCCGCAGTGGCGCAAGGAGCCTGACCGCATCGACATGGCACGGACGCGCGCGCAGATTCACGAGGGCAAGAAAATCGGCCTGCGCTATCGCGACGAACATGGCCGCGACAGCGAACGCAATATCTGGCCGATCGCCATCGGCTATCACGAAGCCGTACGGATACTGGCGGCATGGTGCGAACTGCGCCGCGATTTTCGCAGCTTTCGGACCGACCGTGTCATCGACGCGACCTATCTCGACGAAAAATATCCGGAGCGGCGCGACCTGCTCCGGGCGCGGTGGCGACGGAGCCTGGTTTGGGAACAGCCGGAAGAGATCTGACGGGGCTGGCTCTCGCCCGAAAACGCGCTAAACCGGGTGCATGGAAAACAACGATCCGGCCATCGGTGGCGGGAGCCCCTGCCAGGCCTGCGGCGCCTGCTGCTCGTATTCGTCGAACTGGCCGCGGTTCACCACCGAGGACGACGCGGCGCTCGATCTCATTCCGGTAAAATTCGTCAACGAGAGACTGTCGGGAATGCGCTGCGAGGGCGATCGGTGCTCGGCGCTGTCGGGCAAGGTCGGCGTGGCGACGTCGTGCGGGATTTACCCGGTTCGGCCCGAAGTCTGCCGAACCTGCATGCCCGGCGATGCCGAATGCCAAATGGCGCGAAGACGGCACGGCCTGCCGGCGCTGGTATAGCTCTGACCGGTCGCGCTACGCCGTGGCAGCCTGCGCAAAGTCGTCGTCGAACTCGTCCTCGATCGGCGAGAACGTGCTGAGCGGCTTGGTCGAGAGCGTGATCGGCTTGCGGTTGCCGTAGGACGATGACGGCGCCGAACGCGTTGTCGGTGCGTCGCGCGACAATGCATAAAGCGTTGAGCCGACGCGCCCGCCCAACTGGATCAGTTCGCGTTCGCTGCAACTTGCTGCGATCGACAGCGCCAGCGAGTACAGATGGCTTCTGCGATAGCAGAACAGCGCCAGCATGGCCCGAACCTCGGAAGAGACGGTCTCCACCAGTTGAGGCAGACCGTTCTGGTTGGCGCGATACAATTCGCCGAGCAATTCTTCCCGGACCGGACAGAAATCATTCTCAAAGGCTTCGCGGCTTGAAAACATTTGCATATCCCCCAGTGCGCAGGATGCAGTGCAAGTCTCTAACGAAAGGTTAACCACTGCATCCATTAGTCCCCTGGGCGCCTTGAATGGGCCTGTCGAATCAGACAGGCGCCGCCGCGATTCGCGGTCCTAGAGCGAGTTCGCCTTCATCCAGTTGGCCACAGCCCGGCCGATCACCGGCCCGGAATCCTCCTGAATGAAGTGCGAGCCCGGGACGGTCACCTCAGTCTGGTTTTTCCAGCTGCGGCAGAAATCCCGCGGGCCGCCGATCAGCATCGCGCCCGGCTCGGCGTTGACGAACAGCTTCGGCAGGTCGTTCTCTGCCATCCACCGCGAATAATCCGCCGCAATCCGCACCACCTCGGCGGGCTCGCCCGCTATCGGAATCTGCCGCGGCCAGGTCAGCGTCGGCCAGCGGTCGGCGGGTTGCAGAAACGGCCGGCGATATTCGGTCATCTCGGCCTCGGTCAGTTTCCGCAGGATCGACCCTGGCAGCACCCGCTCGATGAACAGGTTACGCTCGAAAATCATGGTTTCGCCCTTGTCGGAACGAAAGCCCTGGAAGATCGGGATTGCCGACGCGCTCCATTCATCCCAGGAGGCGATCGGCCGCACGATCGCCTCCATATAGGCGATGCCCCGGATTCGATCGCGGTGATGCGCTGGCCCAGTCGAAACCGAGCGCCGAACCCCAGTCGTGCACCACGAGCACGATGGATTCGTGGGCGCCGATCACGGCATCGATGAAGGCGCCGAGATATTTGCGGTGGGTCGTGAAGCGGTAGGTGTCGGCACCGGGATTGGGCAACTTGGCGGAATCGCCCATGCCGATCAGGTCCGGCACGATCAGCCGGCCGTAGCCCTCAAGTTCGGGAATGACGTCGCGCCAGAGATAGGATGAGGTCGGGTTGCCGTGCAGAAACAGCACCGGCGCGCCCTCGCCACGTTCGTGGTAGGCGATGCGGGCGTCGAGCACATCAACGGTCTTTTTAGCGAGCGGTTGTTCAGTCATTTGATCGTTGCCTCCGCGATCCGTCAGCATGACGTGCGATAGCGCCGGCTGCAAATGACGGGTTGGCAACGGCGGGCGGCGTCGGTGGACGCCAATCCCGAAACCGGCAGGATCGCTAATTCGCCGCCATAAAGATCGACAGGCCGAATCCGGTGAGATGGTGCAGCGCCTGATCGACGCCGATCAGGGTCCAGAACCACGGATGCTCCTGGTTCACGCCAAATGTCGAGGTGCAAAGTCCCTTGGCGCGGTCGATCGTGATGTGAATGGCGAAATCGATAAATGCCACGAACCAGAATCGCGGCGCAATGATCAGGATCACCGCCAACGCCACCGCCAGATGCACGAGACAATGCGCCAGCAGCGGCAGCGCCCATCCGGTCTTCTGATCCTTGCCGAGCGCCATCCAGGAAGTTTGCAGGACAAAATCGGCGATGACGTGCTTGACGGTGAGGACGAGCATCCATCCGACCAGCGCGCCTACCGCAACCGACGACGACATGGGGGGAAACAACAAAGCTGACGCCCTTTGCTGGGACTGACTTGGAACGGCGCGGGCGGAACTGGAGGCGTTCAGCACAATTTCAAAGCGGACAACTCAACCGGTGTTGGTCATTTATGACATCTTGCGGAGCAGAATGCACCTCGCGGAACCTGAAAAAGCCACAGTGTGACCTATCCGCGATGGTGGCGCTAACGTTGATGCGGTGCAAGGTGACCGGCGTATCCGATTTGCGACCCGCTCCGAGGCCGGACGTCATCCCTGATTTTGAAGATTATTGTTCTTTTTTAGATATTTACGATCTCGCGCGCGCCACCCCGGCGCCGGCATAGCGGCGCGCCCCGACCCTGGTAGACCTTGCAACACGCATGCAAGATGCCAGCATCGCCGACCACCACACAACGTCATCGGTCATGGATTCCCGGCGTTGACAGCAACGACCGGCCGTCCCGCTTCGCCCAGCACCCGCGCCCTGATCTGCGCGATCGTCCGCTTGAGCGCGGCCTGCCGCGGATCGGGCATCGCTACCGCCCGCGCTTCCGCCACCGCGCCGGCGAGATCCGCCAGCGGCAGCGCGCCGTCGAAGGTCGGCTTGGCAAGACCGTCGATGATCGCATGCCAGTCGGCGAGACCTTGCCGGTAGGCGTCGCCATAACCCTGCACCATGGTCGCGGTCTGCACGATCTCGGACGCCGCCCCGGGCTGCTTGGCCAGGGCGCGCCCGATCATGTGCAGCCAGCGTTCGACCCAGACACGCTCCCCGGCATAGCGCACCGAAAACAGCCGCCATCGCCGCAGCGACGCCTCGATCTTCAGGCGGCGAACGCCCCACCGGCTCGCGGCGCTGAAGCGGACCGATACCGGCTTGTGCGTCCACCTCAGGCGTTCGCAGATGTCGAGAACCGGCTCGGCGACCACCGCGGGCAGCGCGCCGACCAGTTCATCGAGCCGGAATTTCCTGACATCGTCGGCCGGCTGAACCGGCGCATGGCCGGAACCGGCTTCGGCGAGCTTCAACTGCGCAATCCGGATTGCATCCTCGTAGCTCATCCGGATGGCCATCAGCCGCGCGATTTCACCGAGCATCGCGCCATCGACATCAGGCCTGCCGACAAAGCGCTGCACCCGTTCGACATAAAGCCTCGCATAGCTGTCGCCCTGGTAGTCGGTCAAAAGGTGGATGCCTTCGCTGACGACTGCCGCGACGCCGTCCGGCAACCCGTCGGGGAGGAATGGCGGGCCGTCATCATCCTCGCCGATGAAATCGGCCAGCAAGTAACGCAGCGAAGACAGAACACCCGCCACAATCGCTGTCCTTCAAGCCGGCTTCGGCGCTGCGGCAGCCGGCGCGGGCGCTGTATATTGCGCCAATTGCTGCTCCAGCGTTCCGATGTTCTGAAAAAGCCGGGCGCTGGCAAGCCGAAGGAAGTAGAATCCGAAGGCCGGATTCTGCACATACAGCTCCTCGACCTGCTTGTAGCTGACGCTCAGGATGGTGCCGGCTTCGATGCATTCCAGCGTCTGGGTTCGCATATTGGAAGGCGATAGCATGCCGAGTTCGCCGACGATGGCACCGACCGGCAATTCGATGCCGGATTCGACCAGCTGGTAGCGGCCGCTGACAATGTAGAACATGCTTTCGGCCTTCTCGTCCTTGTAGAACAGCACCTCGCCGGCCGCACATTTGCGCTCGGTCATGAACGGCTTCAGCCATTCCATCGACAGGTCGCTGTTGACGGATTTTTTCACGTCGCGCACCAGCTGCAGCATCTGGTGCAAGCGGTAGGAATTGAGCGGCAGCAGCACCGAGTGCAGCACCAGCGTCGCGTAATTGTGGGTCGGTATCGCCGAAACAATCAGGATGATGTTGGTGAGGATGCCGAACACCCGCAGCGGAATCATCGTCCGCATCGAAAGGGTCGCAACCACGAAGATCGACGCAAAAAAGCTGCTGGCGGCACCGGCGTGCTCTGCGAGATGTGAGGTGTCCATGGGAAGCCAACCAATTTTAAAAGGAGTGAACGTCTTCGCGACCAATGTTCGGCGCGGCCATCATCATAATGTCCGCCGGAGCTTTTGATATAAGGGCAAAAGGCCGCGATTTGCGTGGGATTCCAGCTCCTCGCGGCCAAAATTCCACCTCGCCCCGTGCCGGGCGCCAATTCGGCGTGTCCCCGGGCGCGGTGCCCGGGGCCGGCAGCGGCGGAAGGCCCGGCGATAACGCTGTTTTCCGGCTGTCGTTGACGGGTTGCCGCCGGCCGGGCACGTTGCGAACCGATCACGCCCGGCATGGCCGGATCAGGCTTTCTTTCCAGGCTTTCTTTCCAGGCTTTCTTTCATACGAACAGGCGCCCGCTTTCCGATGCCCACGCCGCTTGCTTCCGCCGTTATGGCGCAATTCATGACCGCAACGGCCGGTCGCAACATGACCAAGGCGGCCTATGTCGCCGTGGCGACCGGCGTCGCCATGATGATCCTTCTCACCGTCGATCCCGCCTATGAGGCAGCCCATCGCTGGATCGATGCGGTGCTATGGGCGTGTCTCGTGTTCTTCATATTCGAATGGGTGGTCCGGCTTCGCCATCTGTTTCGGATGCACCGCGGGCTGGCTTACGCCGTGTCCGGCCACGGGCTGGTGGATGCCGCCAGCGCGACAGCCGTGCCGATCGCCCTCGCGCTGGGCACCAACCCCAAGACCGCCTGGCTGCTTGGCGTGCTGTGGGTGCTCAAGGTGATCCCGGGAGTCCCGGGACTGCGGCAATTGCGCCGGGTGCTGGTACAGGAATCCGGACCGCTGCTGAGCGTGCTGGTAATCTTTCTGATCGTGCTGTTCCTGGCCTCGGTGGCCGTCTATTTTCTGGAGCGCAACGTCCAGCCGGAGACCTTCGGCAACATTCCCTCAGCCTTGTGGTGGGCGGTCGCCACGTTGACCACGACGGGATATGGCGACGTGGTGCCGATCACGCCGCTCGGCCGGCTGGTCGCGGCTTTTGTGATGATCTGCGGGCTCGGCGTGTTCGGTCTCTGGACCGGTATCCTTGCCACCGGCTTTGCCGCCGAAACCCGCCGCGACAATTTCCTCAAGACCTGGGAATCGGTCAGCAAGGTCCCGTTCTTTGCCGCGCTTGGTCCCTCGGCGATCGCCGACGTGACGCACATGTTGCGCACCATGGACCTGCCGGCGCGCACCATGATCATCCGCAAGGACCAGGCCGGCGACTGCATGTATTTCATCGCCGCCGGCGAGGTCGAGGTCGATTTGCCGGGCAAAAAGGTGACGCTCGGCGACGGCGCGTTCTTCGGCGAAATGGCGCTGCTCGGCAACAATCTGCGCTCGGCCAATATCACCACCACGCGGGTCTCGAAGCTGTTGGTGCTCGATCTCGTGGACTTCCGCATGCTGATGGCGCGGCATCCCGATCTTGCCGAGACCATTGACGCCGAAGCGAAACGGCGCGAACTGGAAAACCAATAATCCAATGGAGAAAGCCATGTCGGAGGCCGCCGCGACGGCGAGCACACCGCTGCTCGAGATCAATGGCGCCCGCGCCACCATCCGGCTCAACCGGCCGAAGCATTTGAACCGGCTGCAGCCGGACGACCTCGATGCGCTGCTCACGCTGTTCGACCGGATCGAGGCCGACCCTGCGATCCGGGTGCTGGTACTGACCGGCACCGGCCGCGCCTTCAGTGCCGGCTACGATCTCGGCTCGATCGCCGAGCGCGCCGCCGGTCCGCCTGAGCAACAGAGCGCCGGATCGACGTTCGAGGTGGTGGTCAACCGGCTTGAAGATTTGGGGATTCCGACGATCTGCAGGCTCAATGGCGGGGTCTATGGTGGTTCGACCGATCTGGCGCTGGCCTGCGATTTCCGCATCGGTGTCGACAGCGGCGAGATGTTCATGCCGGCGGCAAGGCTCGGGCTGCATTATTACAAAAGCGGCATCGTGCGCTATGTGTCGCGGCTCGGCGTCGACAACGCCAAGAAGCTGTTCCTGACCGCGCAAAAGATCGACGCGCCGGAGATGTTGCGGATCGGCTATCTCACCGCGATGGTACCGGCCGCGACGCTCGACCAGGAGGTCGACAAGCTCGCCGGCGTTCTCGCCGGCAATGCGCCGGTCGCGATGCGCGGCATGAAGCGCGCGATCAACGAATTCGCCCGCGGCAGGCTCGACGAAGAAGCCGCCGACCGCCGCGCCCGCGACAGCATGCGCGGCGCCGAGATCAAGGAAGGCATCAAGGCGTTCGCCGAAAAACGCCCGCCGAAGTTTTGAGGAGTGCTGACATACTTCGTCATGCCCGGCCCTGTGCCGGGCATCCACGTCGTTACTGCATTCAACCAAGAAAGACGTGGATGGCCGGGACGAGCCCGACCATGACGAGTTGCGTTATGGAGCGCCCATTCGCCCCTACTCCTCGACAAACCTCACAGCCTCCGGAATGCTCGCGCGCGAGGTCCGGTAGCTGTTGATCTTGTGATCGCGGTCCGGGAAACCGAACGAAATGCCGCACACTACGCGCCGGTCGTCGCCGAGCCCAAAATGGCGCCGGATCAGACCGGAGTGACGGGCCAATGCCGCCTGCGGAATGGTGCCGAGCCCCAGAGCCTGCGCGGCCAGCAGGAAATTGCCGACATAGGCGCCGCAATCGATCGCGCCGTAAATCCCGAGCGCCTCGTCGGTATGAATGATCGCGACATGCGGCGCGCCGAAGAAATTGTAATTCTCCAGCGCCTGTTTGCCATAGGCCGCCTTGTCGCCGCGCACGATGCCAAGCGTGTTGTAGAGCTGGAAGCCGCTTTCGCGGCGGCGCTCCAGGTAGACCCCGAGATATTCGCGCGGCGGGGTAAAGTCATGGTCGTCGCCGGCGCCTGAGGCGGCTTCAGCGTAGATCAGTTTGCGAAACTTTTCCCTGGCCTCGCCGCTCGCGATTACGACCTGCCAGGGCTGGCTGTTGCACCACGACGCGGTGCGCTGCGCCGCCGTCAATATCCGGTCGATGGTCGGGCGCGGCACCGGCTCAGGCCGATACGCGCGGCAGGAATACCGCTCGCCCAGCAATTCCTCCAGCACGCCGATTCGCTGCTCGACGCTGTAGTCGCCAGACGGCGTCTTCTTGGCGGCATCCGGCATGTTCAGCGTCCCTTGGTCGGAATCTTGTTGAACGGAACATCCTTGTCGACCCGGATGTCGCCGGGCAGGCCGAGCACACGCTCGGCGATGATGTTGCGGAGGATCTCGTCAGTGCCGCCGGCAATGCGCATCGACGGCGACGACAGCAGCATGGCCTGGAACTGGCCGGCGGCTTCCGCGGTCTCGGGGTCGGTGAGCATCCCGCTCGCGCCCTGCAAATCCATCGCGTAGGTCGCAATGTCCTGCAGCATCGAGCCTGCGACCAGCTTGCCGATCGAGTTTTCCGGCCCCGGCCGCTCGCCCTTGGACAATGCCGAGATCGCCCGGTGGCTGGTGTATTTCAAGCCGCTGTTCTTCACTGCCCAGTTCGCCAGTTTCGAACGCGTGGCGGGATCGTCGATCGCAAGGCCGTCCTCGGTCATCAGGCTACTGCAGAAATCGAAAATCTCGGAAAATCCGGTCGCCAGCCGCGAGCCGATCGACATCCGTTCGTTCATCAGCGTGGTCAGCGAAACATTCCAGCCGTCGCCGACGGCGCCGAGCCGCTGCAAATCCGGAATCCGCAAATCAGTAAAGAACACCTCATTGAATTCCTGCATGCCATTGGCTTGCTTGATCGGCTTGACCTCGACGCCAGGGCTTTTCATGTCGATGTAGAACATCGTCAGCCCCTTGTGCTTGGCCACATTGGGGTCGGTGCGGGTGATGAGCAGGCCGTAATCGGAATAATGCGCCCCTGACGTCCAGATCTTCTGGCCGTTGATGATCCAGTGATCGCCGTCGCGCTCGGCGCGGGTGCGCAAGCCGGCGACATCCGAACCGCCGGCGGGCTCCGAGAACAACTGGCACCAGATTTCCTCACCGGAAGCGATCTTCGGCAGATAGCGGCGCTTGTCCTGTTCGCTGCCATAGGCCATCACCGTCGGCCCGCACATGCCCTCGCCGATCTGGAACGGGCTCGTGAGCTTGCCGTAGATTCCCTCTTCCTGCTGCCAGATCACGCGCTCGACCGGGGTCGCACCTCGGCCGCCATATTCCTTGGGCCAATGCAGGCAGACCCAGCCGCCTTCGGCTTTCTTCTTCTGCCATGCCTTGCCGACCTCGACGATATCGCCTTTCTGCAGCTTGATGCGGCCGAGCGATGATTTGGAAAGCTCCGCCTCGAACTGCTTCGGCGCGTTGGCGCCGATCCATTGGCGGGCCTCGGCGCGGAACGCGGCTTCCTGCGGGGTGTCATCGAAGTTCATGGCGGACCTCTCTCCTGTCATTCCGGGGCGTGCGTAAAACGCACGAACCCGGAATCTCGATCAAAACTTCTGGATTCCGGGTCTGCGCCTGAGCGGCGCATCCCGGAATGACGAACTTATCCCCTACCCCTGGTCGGTATCTTGTTGAACGGCACGTCCTTGTCGACGCGGATATCGCCGGGCAATCCGAGCACGCGTTCGGCGATGATGTTGCGCATGATCTCGTCGGTGCCGCCTTCGACGCGGGTCCCGGGCGCGCGCAGCAACATCGCCTGAAATTTTCCGGCCACTTCCGCGTCCTCGGGTCCGCTCAGCACACCGGCCGCGCCCTGCAAGTCCAGCGCATAGGCCGCGACATCCTGGATCATCGAACCGGCAACCAGCTTGCCGATCGAATTCTCCGGTCCCGGCCGCTCGCCCTTCGACAGCGCCGAGATCGCGCGCATGCTGGTATATTTCAGTCCGCTGGCGCGCACCGCCCAATGCGCGAGCTTGGAGCGCACCGCGGGATCGTCGATCGCCAGGCCGTCCTCCAGCATCAGATTGCTGCAGAACTCGAACAATTCCGGAACGCCGGTCGCAACCCGCGCACCGATCGACATCCGCTCATTCATCAAGGTGGTCAGTGACACGTTCCAGCCGTCATTGACGGCGCCGAGCCGCTGCGCATCCGGGATTTTCACGTCGGTGAAATACACCTCGTTGAAATCGGACGCGCCGTTGGCCTGCTTGATCGGCTTGATCTCGATACCCGGCGACTTCATGTCCAGGAAGAACATGGTGAGGCCCTTGTGCTTGGCGACGTTGGGATCGGTGCGCGTAAGCAGGATGCCGTAGTCGGAATAATGCGCCCCTGACGTCCAGATCTTCTGGCCGTTGATGATCCAGTCGTCACCGCGTTTTTCGGCGCGGGTGCGAAGCCCGGCGACGTCGGATCCGCCGGCGGGCTCGGAAAACAACTGGCACCAGACCTTTTCGCCGGAAGCCAGCGGCGGCAGATACTTCCGCTTCTGCTCTTCGCCGGCAAAGGCCATCATGGTCGGCCCGCACATGCCGTGGCCGATGATGAAGATGCCGCTGAGCTTGCCGAACGCGCCCTCTTCCTCCTGCCAGATCACGCGCTCGATCGGTGTCGCACCGCGGCCGCCATATTCCTTGGGCCAGTGCAGGCAGGCCCAGCCGGCGTCGGCCTTTTTCTTCTGCCAGGCTTTCGCGACCTGAAGGATGTTGGCGCCCTTGAGCTCGGTGCGGCCGAGCGAAGCCTTCTGCAACTCGTCCTCATATTGCTTCGGCGCGTTGGCCGCGATCCAGGCCCTGGCCTCGGCGCGGAACGCGGCTTCCTGCGGGGTGTCATCGAAATTCATGAGCGTTGTCCTTTTCGAAACCCGTCACGCCGCATTCTTCTTGCGCATCCGGTCGATCAGCGCGTCTTCCCAGTACGACAGGCTGCCGAGCCCCAGCGCGGTGGCGTTGGCGCGGCGGTAATACATGTGGCAGTCGAATTCCCAGGTGAAGCCCATGCCGCCATGGACCTGGATGTTGTTCTTGGCGCAATGCTGGAACGCCTGCGTGGCGCTGATCCGCGCCGCGGCGGCGGCCTCCGGCAGCTCCGACGCGTTGGTCGAGAGCGCCCAAGCGCCGTAATAGCAATTCGACCGCGCCAGTGTCGCCGAGACATACATGTCGGCGAGGATATGCTTGACCGCCTGGAACGAGCCGATCGGCCGGCCGAAGGCGATGCGATCGAGCGCATAGTCGCGGCCCATTTCGAGCGCGCGGTCGGCGCCGCCGACCTGCTCGAACGCCATCAGCACCGCGGCACGGTCGAGCACCTGGGAAAGGATGCCCCAACCTTCATTGGCCGGACCGAGCGGCTCGGCCTTGCAGTTCTTGAAGGTGAGTTCGGCCTGGCCGCGCGACGGATCGATATTGGTGAGCAGCTTGGCCTCGACGCCTTCGGACTTCATGTCGACCAGAAACAGCGAGATATCGGTGTCGCGCCCGCTCGACCCGGTGCGCGCGGCAACGATGACAAAATCGGCGATGGCGCCATCGGGCACCGGCTTCTTCACGCCATTGAGGTTGCCGCCGACAGCGCTGAGCTTGATCGCCTGCGGCGACGGATTGCCCTTGCCTTCGAACAGCGCCAGCGTGCCGATCGCCGCACCCGACGCGATGGCGGAGAGCCATTTCTGCTTTTGCGCATCGCTGCCGGCAAGCAGGATGGCTTCCGCCGCGAGATAAACCGTCGAGGAAAACGGCACCGGGGCCAGCGCGCGGCCGATCTCCTCGGCGACCACACAGAGTTCAAGATGCCCGGCGCCGGCGCCGCCGAATTGTTCGGGGATCGCAACGCCGAGAAAACCCATGTCGGCAAGACCCTGCCACAATTCGCGATCGTACGGCTGCTTGCCGTCGAGCACCGTGCGCACCGCCTTGGGCGGGCATTTTTCGGCCAGAAACTTGCGGGCCTCGTCGCGCAACTGCTTTTGTTCGTCGGAGAAATCGAAATTCATGGCGGTGTACCTTTGCCCAACTGGTCATTCCGGGGCGCGAGCAAAGCTCGCGAACCCGGAATCTCGATGTAAGGAACCTCTGGATTCCGGATCGGTCCGAAGACGGACCGTCCGGAATGACGGCGTGTGTTTGCGAAGTAACTTTCCTCAATTCAAAATGATGACATCCTCGCCCGGGTGATCGGCATAGAGCCGTTCCACCAGCGCGGCGCGACGCTCGAGGCCGGCACGCTGATTGATGTAGCCCTTGTCGGTAAGTTCATTGCCATCGATCGAGGGCGGCTCGATCATCAGCATTGCGCGCGCGATCCGCATGCTGGTGGCGCCTTCGGTCGATTTGTTGTGGGCCTGCAGGCCGCTCCGAAAGCATGCCAGCACGTCGGGATGTTGGACCACATCCTCATAGCTCGCGTCGGGATTGCCGACGATCTGCCGGCAGGCATGCAGATTGGGCCAGGCCAAAAGTCCGACGAACGGGCGATCCTGCCCCGCGACCAGCGCATCGTGCACCACCGGGGTTGCGGCAGCGATGGCGTCGGTGCGCAGCGATCCGACATGCACGAAGGTGCCGGTCGTCAGCTTGAAATCCTCCACCACGCGGCCGGCGAAAATGATGCCCTGCAATGGATCCTGCGGATCGACGAACACACCGGCGTCGCCGATGCAGTAAAAGCCCTCTTCGTCGAACGCAGCCTCGGTGAGATCGGGCCGGCCGAAATAGCCCGGCGTGACGTTGACCCCGCGCAAGCGCAATTCATATTTCGAGCCGGCCGGGATCATCTTCAACTCGACGCCGGGAAACGGCAGTCCGATCAGGCCGACGCGCTCGGTATCCCAATAGGTACCGGTCGAGGTCGGCCCGGTCTCGGTCGAGCCCCAACCGGTATAGAACACCAGCCGCTCGCCGGTGGCGCGCACCGCCAGCGCCTGCATCCGGTCATAGAGATCGTCGGGCAGCCGCGCGCCGCCATAAGCCATCAGGCCGAGATTTTTGAAGAAGCTGCGGCACAGCGCGTCGTCCTTTTCCATGGCAGCGGCGAGTGCGGCGTAACCCGCCGGCACGTTGGCGTAGTAGGTCGGCGATATCTCGCGGAGATTGCGCAGCGTCTCATCGATCAGGCCGGGCATCGGGCGGCCATCGTCGATATAAAGCGCGCCGCCTTCGATCAGCACCGGATTGAACAGCGCGTTGCCGCCCATAGTGTGGTTCCACGGCATCCAGTCGAGGTAAGTGGCCTGCGGCGCATCCCGATCGCGTGGCCGAGCCTGCATCATCATCGCCGCATTGGCGCACATCATGGCCTGCGTGTTGATGACGGCCTTGGGCATTCCGGTTGAACCCGAGGTGAACAGCAATTTGCCGACCGTCTCCGGCGTGATTTTCGCGATGGAGTGTTCGACATCGCCAGTGACCGGCGTTGCGGCGAGATCGGCAAAGGCGATGCTTTTGATGCCCTCGCAGGGACGCGCCACATGGACGACGGTGACGCCGTCGAGATTGAGCGCCTTCAAGGCCTTCTCGAAGGCCGGGCCGTCCTGCACCATCACCAGCGCCGGCTTGATCAGGTCGAACAGATATTTCAGCTTGACGTGGTCCTGGCTCATCAGCGAATAGGCCGGCGATACAGGTGCTGCCGGATGCCGTGCCTGCATCGCCGCCTGCGTCATCAACGCATGCTCGATCGAATTGCCTGACAGGATCGTCACGGCGCGCCCCGGCTCAAGCCCGAGATCGAGGATGCCTTGCGTCAGCGCATCCACCGTGCGCTTCCCCTCGCCATAGGACAATTTGCGCCATTGCCGGTCCGCGCCGCCGCGCTGCGCCAGCCAGATACGGTCGGGCTGTTCGGCCGCCCATTTCGCCAGCGAAGCCGGGATGTGCTTCTCATAGGGCATCAGCGGAATCCGCGACTTCAAGATGATCACGCCATCCGGCCGCCGTTCGACGGCGATATCCCGCTCCAGCCATTCGATCTTGCGAAAGGCCGGTTTCGTCAGCACCGCGGCTGCATTCCCACTCATCTTAATTACTCCCTGACCGGTCTCTTGCTGGACCCTTTTAATTCCTATCGCCGGATATAGACCGGCTTTCGCTTCTCCATAAAGGCTCTGATGCCTTCGCTGAAATCTTCCGAGCGGCTGCACAATATCTGATTGCGGTCTTCCATCGCGATCACCGCTTCAATCGAGCCGGCGTCGACGCTCATATTGAGGCATTCCTTCGACAGCCTCAAACCCACTGGCGAGGCCGTCATCATCGCATCGAGATAGGGTGCGGCGGCGGCATCGAGGCCGCCTTCCTCCACCACCTCCGAGACTAAACCTGTCGCCAGCGCGCGCTCGGCGCCGATGAAGCGGCCGGTCAGGATCAACTCGGAGGCAACCGACACCCCAACCAGGCGCGGCAGAAAATAGCTGGTGCCGATGTCGCAGCCGCCAAGCCCGAGCTTGATGAAGGCGCAGTTCATCCGCGCGGATTTGGTCGCGATGCGAATATCGGCCGCCAGCGCCAGCGCGAATCCGCCGCCGGCCGCGGCCCCTTGCACCAGCGCGATGATCGGCTGCGGGCAGCGCCGCATCAGCATCACGATGTCGGCGATCCGGCGCTGCAGATCCAGCGACTCGGTCACGCCGGGCGGCTCCTTCTGTCCGGCATGCCGCTTCATCGCATCCTTCAGATCAAGCCCGGCGCAGAACGCCGATCCCGCGCCCTTCAGGACCACCACGCGGGTGCTGCGGTTGCGCTGCAGGCTTTGAAAATAATCGTTGAGCGCGTCGATCAGCGCCGGATCGAGCGCGTTGAGGCTGTCCGGGCGATTGAGCGTCACCCGGTCGACTCCGTCATCATGTTCGATCAGCAGCGGTTTGGTCACACAGTGCTCCTCGCGGCGTCTATTGCTGTGCCCTCTCCCCTTGCGGGAGAGGGCATCACAGGCATTCGCCCAGCATTCGGTTGGGTGAGGGGTTTCTTCCCGTTGATAGGCCGTACCCCCTCACCCGCCTCGAATTCGCAAGGCTCATTCGAGCCACCCTCTCCCGCAAGGGGAGAGGGGAAGAAAATGCTACCGCGGCGCCATGCGGATCGCGCCGTCGAGCCGGATGGTCTCGCCGTTCATCATCGCATTCTCCACGATGTGCACCGCGAGGTTGCCGTATTCGGAGGCATCGCCGAGCCGCGCCGGATGCGGCACCTGCGCGCCGAGGCTCTTGCGCGCCTCTTCGTTCAGTCCCATCAGCAGCGGCGTCAGGAACAGGCCGGGCGCGATGGTGTTGACGCGGATCTTGTGCTGGGCGAGATCGCGCGCCGCCGGCAAGGTCAGGCCGACCACGCCGCCCTTCGATGCCGAATAGGCGATCTGGCCGATCTGGCCTTCATAGGCCGCGACGCTCGCGGTGTTGATGATAACGCCGCGCTCTTCGCCGATCGGCGCTTCGGTCAAAAGCCGCTCCGAGAACAGCCGCAACACGTTGAAGGTGCCGATCAGGTTGACGTTGATGATGCGGGCGAACTTGGCCAAGGGATAAACCCCGTCCTTGCCGACGATGCGCTGCGATCCGCCGATGCCGGCGCAGTTCATCAGCACGCGTGCGATGCCATGGGCGGCTTCGGCCTTGGCGATCGCCGCCTTGACCTGCTCCTCGTCGGTGACGTCGGCAACGACGGCGATGCCCTTCAGCTCGGCCGCGACTTTCTCGGCATTTTCCTTGCTCTGATCGAGCACGGCGACTTTCGCGCCCTTGGCGGCCATGGCGCGCCCGGTGGCGGCGCCGAGACCGGAGCCACCGCCGGTGATGAGAACGGCAACGTCTTTCAACTGCATGGGTAGAACCTTTCCTTGAACTTTCCTCGATTGGTGTTTGCCGTCTCTTTAAAGATAGGCGAATGGCGAATAGGGAGTGGCGAATGTGAAGCAAAGAAACGAGATGGCTGTTATCTATTCGCTATTCGCCACTCCCCATTCGCCCCTTGCCGTCAACAGGCCACCGCAAATCAACGCTTCCATGTGCCCGATATATTGGCGGCAGACTTCATCGGTGACCGGCCCGACGCCGATCGCGCGCGACATGGCATGCCGCCCGAAAAACAGATGATCGCAGGCGCCGACCAGGCTGGTGTAGAACAGCACCGGATCGACGTCGCGGAACTCGCCGGCCTTGACGCCTTCGGCGAGCAGCCGGCGCTGGAAGTCCAGCAAGGGCGCGACAAAGAATTTCGACACTTCGTCGGCGGCCGCCGCACTGCTTTCATGCAGCAGATAATGGATCAGCCGGTTCATGTAGGGGAACTGGCGATAGGCCCGGATGATACCGGCGATATGCAGCCGGAGCTTGGCGGCCGGCGCAATCGGCTGCGCCAGCAGGTATTCGAGATGCGTCACCTCGATCGCGGCATCCCGCGCCAGCAACGCCAGCAACAGCCCGTCCTTGTTGCCGAAATGGTATTTTACCAGCGCGGCATTGACGCCGGATTTCTGCGCAATGTCGCTCAGCGACACCTCGATCGAGCTGCGTTCGATCATGAGTTCGCTGGCCGCGACGAGCAGCTTGTCGGCGGTGGTGTTTTTGCCGCCCGGAAGCCGGGCCGGTACGCTGGTATTCAACTCTGATCCCATACCTGCTTTCCCAAGCCTGCCTGTTCCCAAGCCTTCCTGTTACGAAGACCTGCCTGTCGGGAAATGCGGGCGCAGATAACCCGAAGCCATCGCTTCACTCAAGAGTTAATTGATTGATTGACTAAATACCCCCGCGTCACTTAAATCGCGCCCGTCATTCAAACCCCCACCCAGAACAATCAGGGAGAACGCACATGGCCGAGGCTTATATCGTCGCCACCGCACGCACCGCTGGAGGCCGCAAGGGAGGACGCCTCGCGGGCTGGCATCCGGCGGATCTTGCGGCCTCCGTGCTGGATGCACTGATCGAGCGTTCGGGCGCGGCGCCCGACCAGGTCGAAGACGTGATCATGGGTTGCGTCAGCCAGACCGGCGAACAGTCCAACAACGTCGCGCGTAACGCGATCATGGCCTCGAGGCTGCCGGAGAGCGTACCGGGCACCTCGATCGATCGTCAGTGCGGTTCGTCGCAGCAGGCGCTGCATTTCGCGGCACAGGCGGTGATGTCCGGCACCATGGATTGCGTGATCGCCGCCGGCGTCGAATTGATGACGCGGGTTCCGATGGGACTTTCCTCGCAACTGCCTGCCAAAAACGGCTTCGGTAACTACAAGAGCCCGGGCATCGAGAAGCATTATCCGAACATCGTCTTCAGCCAGTTCACCGGCGCCGAAATGATGGCGGAGAAATACGGCCTCTCCAAAGACGAACTCGACCGATACGCCTATGAGAGCCACCAGCGCGCCATTGCCGCGACCCAGGCCGGCAAGTTCAAGGACGAGATCGTTCCGCTGCAGATCACCCGCGCCGATGGTTCGACCGACACCCATCATATCGACGAGGGTATCCGGTTCGACGCCAGCCTTGACGGCATCCGCAGCGTCAAGCTGATCGCCGAGAACGGCAAGCTCACCGCCGCCAGCGCCAGCCAGATCTGCGACGGCGCCTCGGGCGTGATGGTCGTCAATGAAAAGGGACTGAAGTCGCTCGGCGTCAAGCCGATGGCGCGGATCCATCATATGACCATGATCGGCGGCGATCCCGTGATCATGCTGGAAGCGCCGCTGCCGGCGACCGAACGGGCGCTGAAGAAGGCCGGCATGTCGATCGACGACATCGACCTGTACGAGGTCAACGAGGCCTTTGCATCGGTGCCGACGGCGTGGCTGAAGACCACCGGAGCCGACCCCGCGCGGCTCAACGTCAACGGCGGCGCCATCGCGCTCGGCCATCCGCTCGGCGGCTCCGGCACCAAGCTGATGACCACGCTGGTCAACGCGCTCAAGCAGCGCAACAAGCGTTACGGCCTGCAGACCATGTGCGAAGGCGGCGGCATGGCCAACGTGACCATCGTCGAACGGCTGTAGAAGAAGAGGTGAATAGCGAGTGGCGAGTAGCGAATGGTGCGTAGGCGAAGGGCGCTGCCTGCTCTTTCCTATTCGCCATTCGCTACTCGCCATTCGCGTTTTTAAGGAAACCCCATGACTCATCCGTCGATCTACGCACGGACCCAGCCGGACAAGATCGCTTATCAGATGGCGGGCAGCGGCAAGGCCATCACCTATCGCGAGCTCGACGAGCTTTCGAACCAGGGCGCGCATCTGTTGCGTTCGCTTGGTTTGAACGAAGGCGATCACATCGCGTTCCTGATGGAGAACCGGCTGGCCTTCATGGAGATCTGCTGGGCCGCGCAACGAAGCGGGCTCTATTACACCGCGATCAGCCGCTATCTTACCCAGGACGAGATCGGCTACATCGTCCGGGACTGCGGCGCGCGCGTCGTCATCACCTCGCCGAAATGCGCCGACCAGATCAGGGGGCTGATCTCCGACGTAGCCGATGCGCCGCTGTTCTTTATCGTCGACGAGCCGCTTGCCGGCTTCCGCTCCTGGGACCGCGAGAGCGCACAGCAGCCGACCACGCCGATACCGGATGAAGTAGGCGGCTACGACATGCTGTATTCATCGGGCACGACGGGCCGGCCCAAAGGCATCAAGCGCGCTTCCGAGCACATTCCGATCGATCTGCCGAACCCGTTTTTGAAGATTCTCTGCGCCGACATGTGCGGAATGAATTCCGACAGCATCTATCTGTCGCCGGCGCCGCTGTATCATGCAGCACCCTTGCGCTTCAACATGATGGCGATCACCCTCGGCGGCACCTCGATCATCATGGAATCGTTCGACGCCGAGCAATTCCTGGCGCTGGTGGGCAAATACAAGATCACCCAATCGCAGCTGGTGCCGACCATGTTCGTGCGGATGCTGAAGCTGCCGGAAGAGGTGCGCCTGCGCTATGACGTATCCTCGCTGAAGGGTGCGATCCATGCCGCCGCCCCCTGCCCGGTCGACGTCAAGGCCAAGATGATCGAATGGTGGGGACCGATCCTGATCGAATATTACGCCGGCTCCGAAGGCAACGGCGTCACCGTTTCGACCTCGGAGCAATGGCTGTCGCATCGCGGCACCGTCGGCCGCGCGGTGGTCGGCAAGATCAAGATCCTCGATGAGAACGACCAGGAAGTACCGACGGGTC
This sequence comes from uncultured Pseudomonadota bacterium, assembly GCA_963819325.1. Taxonomy (GTDB): domain Bacteria; phylum Pseudomonadota; class Alphaproteobacteria; order Rhizobiales; family Xanthobacteraceae; genus Bradyrhizobium. Next base: position 267,246 of record CAWFVT010000029.1, on the reverse strand, counting down.
AGATCGGCACGGTGTATTTCGCCGACGCGCCGGTGTTTTCCTATCACAACGACCCCGACAAGACGAAGCGCGCCTACAACGCCAAGGGCTGGTCGACGCTCGGCGACGTCGGCTATCTCGATGACGAGGGCTTTCTCTATCTCACCGACCGCAAGTCCTACATGATCATCTCCGGTGGCGTGAACATCTATCCGCAGGAAACCGAGGACGTGCTGATCACCCATCCGCAAGTGGCCGACGTCGCAGTATTCGGGGTGCCGAACGAGGAGATGGGCGAAGAGGTCAAAGCGGTAGTGCAGCCGCACGCCATGGCGCGGGCAGGAAAAGACCTGGAAGCCGAGCTGATGGCGTTTTGCCGCCAGCATTTGTCGCCGATCAAATGCCCGCGCAGCATCGATTTCGAGGCCGAACTGCCCCGCACCCCCACCGGCAAGCTGGTGAAGCGGCATCTGCGCGACAAATACTGGCCGAAGGTAGCGGCGCGTGCTTAAGGCCACGTGCCGTTGCGAAAAACTCCGTCATGCCCGGGCTTGTCCCGGGCATCCACGTCTTTAGAGTCCGCTGTGACGAAGACGTGGATGGCTCGGATGAACCCGGCCATGACGATGAAGGTTCCCAATGAATGCCATGACCAACCTCCCCGACATCCCCCTGCCCTCCGGCATTCGCTCGCGCTTTGTCGACGACATCAACGGCCTGCGCCTGCATGTGCTGGAAGCCGGCTACGAGACCCGCGGCCGGCCGTGCGTGCTGCTGCTGCACGGCTTTCCCGAACTCGCCTATAGCTGGCGCAAGGTGATGCCGGTGCTTGCCGAGGCCGGCTATCACGTGATCGCGCCGGACCAGCGCGGCTACGGCCGCAGCACCGGATGGGACGCTGATTATGACGGCGACCTCAATTCCTTCCGGCTGCTCAATCTGGTGCGCGACGCGCTCGGACTGGTATCGGCGTTCGGCTACGCTCACGTCGACGCGGTGATCGGGCACGATTTCGGCAGTTCGGTCGCCGCATGGTGCGCGCTGGTGCGGCCCGACGTGTTTCGATCGGTGGCGCTGATGAGCGCGCCGTTCGCCGGGCCGCCGCCGCTGCCGTTCAACAGCGCGGATTCACCGCCCCGACCGAAACCCGAAGACCCCGTGCATCGCGAGCTGGCGGCGCTGGCGCGGCCGCGCAAGCATTATCAATGGTATTACTCGACGCGGCAAGCCAACGCCGACATGCAGCGCGCGCCGCAAGGCGTGCACGATTTCCTGCGCGGCTATTACCATCACAAGAGCGCCGACTGGAAAGCCAACCAGCCCTATCCGCTGCAATCGTGGAGCGCGGGTGAGCTGGCCAAGCTGCCGACCTATTATGTGATGGATCTTGCCTGCACCATGGCCGAGACCGTCGCGGTGGAAATGCCCTCGGCCGCCGAGATCGCGGCCAATACCTGGTTGCCCGACCGCGAGCTTTCGTTCTACAGCGCCGAGTATGCCCGCACCGGTTTCCAGGGCGGGCTGCAATGGTACCGCTGCGGCACCTCGGGCGCCTTCACCGCCGAACTCCAGACCTGGTCGGGCCGCAGCATCGACGTGCCTTCCTGCTTCATTTCCGGCAAGCAGGACTGGGGCACCTACCAGCGCCCTGGGGTATACGAAGCGATGCAGGCGAGCGCCTGCAGCCGCATGATCGGCTGTCATCTGATCGACGGCGCCGGGCATTGGGTGCAGCAGGAACAGCCCGCCGAGGTCAGCCGGCTGTTGATCGCCTTCCTGCGCGCAAACCGTACCGCTGAATGATCTGACCTAACGACGCGAACCTGCCGCCTGTGCCGAAATGCCAGGGCATGATTAGAGCATTTCTAATGGTCATCCGGATTTCACGGTGCCGGGAAATATTCTAGCTCTCTGGGCTGAAGGAAAATCATGACCGATCGTTTGCAATACGGGACCACCGCGAAGGTGTTCCACTGGCTCGTGCTGGCGCTACTGCTGGTGCAATATCCCCTGGGCTGGCTGATGCCGGACATTCATCGCGGTGACAAACCGGGTGCCGCGATGTCGTTCCACGTCTCGCTTGGCATCGTCATCCTGCTCCTGATCGTTGCAAGGCTCGTGTGGCGGCTCACGCATCCCGTGGCCCCGGACAACACGCTTCCACGATGGCAACGGCTGACCTCGCAGGCCACGCATTGGCTGCTCTACGCACTGGTATTGGCGACCACCATGACCGGCTGGCTGTTTGCGTCGTTTCGTGGCTGGTCGATGTCGTTGTTCTACCTGGTGCCGCTGCCGATGCTGGCTTCGGACAATGCCGCCGCCGGCAAGGCGATCGACGGCTGGCATCAGGCGATGGAATGGACGTTGCTGGTGGTGATCGGCCTTCATGTGGCGGCGGCGCTGGCGCATCTCTTTATCTACCGCGACCGCATCATGCAGCGGATGCTGCCCGGATAACATTTTCCCGGCAGCAATAGCGGTCTAGCGGCCGTCACCGGAACGATGCATCATCCGGCTCCCGCAAGTGAGAAGACAGCAGGAGCAACGCCTTGGCAAAATCGCAATGGAGCTTCAAGAGCGCGACCGAACTATCGGCCGCTCTTGCGGCAAAGAAACTCTCGGCCGTCGAACTGGCGCAGGATGCGATCGATCGCATCGAGCGTCACGACGGCAAGATCAACGCGATTTGCGTTCGCGATTTCGACCGCGGCCTGGAAGCTGCCCGCGCCGCCGACGCGGCTCGCGCCCGAGGCGAAACCCGCCCCCTGCTTGGCATTCCCGTAACCGTCAAGGAATCCTACAACATCGCGGGGCTGCCCACGACTTGGGGCAATCCGGCGCAAAAGGATTTCATGCCGGCGGAAGACGCGCTGTCGATATCCCGGGTCAAGGCCGCCGGCGGCGTGATCCTCGGCAAGACCAACGTACCGCTCTCGCTCGGCGACTGGCAGAGCTACAACGAGATCTACGGCACCACCAACAATCCGTTCGACCTCGGGCGTACCCCCGGCGGCTCTTCCGGCGGATCCTCGGCAGCACTGGCGGCGGGTTACGGACCGCTGTCGCTCGGCTCCGATATCGGCGGCTCGCTGCGGGTGCCGGCGTTTCATTGCGGCGTCTATGCCCACAAGCCGACCTTTGCCTTGGCGCCCTCGCGCGGGCATACGCCGCCACCGCTCCCGCCGCTGCCGCTCGACCGCGACCTCGCGGTGATCGGGCCGATGGCGCGCAGCGCCGCCGACCTTGCCCTGTTGCTCGATGTGATGGCCGGACCCGACCCGCTGGACTCCGGCAACGCGTATCAACTCGCGCTGCCGCCGCCGCGCCACGGCGACCTGAAGAGCTTTCGCGTGCTCCTGATCGACAGCGATCCGGTCATGCCGACCGCGAAAAGCTTGCGCACGGCGATCGAGAAACTCGCAGCCAATCTTGGTGCGGCCGGCGTCACCGTGACGCGCTCGAGCCCGCTGCTGCCGGACTTTGCCGCCTCTTCGCGGCTCTATATGCGGATGCTGATGTCGTTTCTCGCGGCAACCTTCACGCCGGAAAACTATGCCGGCGCCCAGACGGCGGCAGCCTCGCTCGCGCCCGACAATATGAGCCTCGCAGCGGAACGGCTGCGCGGCATCACGCTCAGCCATCGCGACTGGCTGATGGCCGAGGGCGGCCGCGCGCGATTAAGGGCGCAATGGCGCGAGCTGTTCAGGAGTTTCGATGCGGTGATCTGCCCGGTGATGCCGACGCCGGCCTATCCGCACGATCATTCGCCGGACCAGGAAACGCGTCGCGTCGATATCGATGGCAAGCCTTATCCCTATCCCGACCAACTGGCATGGCCCGGCATTGCCACCCTGCCCGGCCTGCCCGCAACCGCGATACCGATCGGCCTCTCGCCGGAAGGATTGCCGGTCGGGGTGCAGATCGTCGGCCCGTGGCTGGAAGATCGCACGCCGTTAAAGTTGGCCGAACTGATCGAGCGCGAATTCGGCGGCTTCGTTCCGCCGCCGATGTTTGATGATTGAAGAGGGACGTCTAGTGTCGTCATTGCGAGCGCAGCGAAGCAATCCACCTTACCCTGTCGCTCAATGGATTGCTTCGTCGCTTTGCTCCTCGCAATGACGTAGGAAAAATGGATTCGGAGGAAAAACCATGAGCAAGGACCTCGACGAACTCACAGTCCTCAACCGCGACTATGTCGCCTCGGTGCAGAATTGCGACGTCAAGCGCTTTGACGAAATCCTGGCGCGGGATTTCTATTGCTCCAATCCCGACAAATCATTGGTCGATCGCGCCGGCTTTCTCAAGCAGACCGCGGTGCCGGTCACGATCCGGAATCTGATCGCGGACGATGTGAAAATCCGGGTGATGGGCGATTTTGCGATCATCCACGGACGCACCAGCTATACGACGGCGGACGGCCAGCAGGCCCATGGCCGCTATACCGATTGCTGGGCACGGCAGAACGGCCGTGGCTCGCGGTGTCAGCGCATGTTTCGCGGTGAAGTCGTTCCAACAACGTCATTCCGGGGCAGTCCGCAGGACTGAACCCGGAATCCAGAGATGATTGGCATGAGATTCCGGATTCGTCGCTGACGCGACGCCCCGGAATGACTGGCTAAGCATCAAACATGATAACGCTGCGCACGGTCTTGCCGGCTTTCATCGCCGCAAAACCCTCGTTGATTTCGGACAATTTCAACTTGGCCGAAATCCAGTCTTCCAGATGCAGCTTGCCGCGCATGTAGAACTCGACGAGGCGCGGCATGTCGACACGGAAATGATTTCGAACCCATCGATGATCCCTGGATCCTGCGTTCGCGCAGGAAATCGAAGCCGTGCAGTTCGATCTTCTGACCGAATGGAATCATCCCGACGATGGTCGCGGTGCCGCCGGCCGCCAGCATTGCGAACGCCTGCTCCGCGGTTTCCTTGCGGCCCAGCACCTCGAACGAATGATGCACGCCACCATTGGTCAGATCGCGAACCTGTTTCACCACATCGCCATTGGCGGGATCGACGATATCGGTGGCGCCGAGCTTGGTGGCCAGTTGTAATTTGGCCGGATTGGTGTCGATCGCGATGACGCGGCCGGCGCCGGCGATCTGCGCGCCGTTGATCGCCGCCATGCCGACGCCGCCGCAACCGATCACCGCCACGGTCTCGCCGGGCGCGACCTTGGCGGTGTTGACCACCGCGCCGTAACCGGTGATGACGCCGCAACCGATCAACGCCGCCAGCTCCAGCGGCATGTCCTTGCGGATTTTCACCACAGCGTTTTCGTGCACCAGCATCTGCTCGGCGAACGAAGACAGGTTGATGAACTGGTGCAGCTTCTCCGGACGCGCCCAGGAGAGCCGGTTCGACACCCCCGGCAACAACTTTACGGTGGTGTCGGTGCACAGCACCGGCCGTCCGGTCGTGCAATTGTCGCAGGTGCCGCAAAATACCGACAGGCAGGTCACGACATGATCGCCGGGCTTCACATAGGTCACATCCGAGCCGACCTGCTCGACGACGCCAGCGGATTCGTGGCCGAGCACCGCCGGCAGCGGATGCGGATAAAGCCCTTCCATGAAATGCAGATCGGAATGACACAGCCCGGCGACGCTGGTGCGGATCAGGACCTCGCGCGGGCCGGGCTTCGGCAGGCTGATATCCTCGATCACCAGCGGCTTGTTGACTTCGTACAGCACGGCGGCCTTCATCGGTGTTTCCTCTTATTTTGTGTTGTTTTTTAAATCAGAACCGGTTGCGGACCCAAAGCCTACGCCGCGACGAGCAATTCGCCAACCTCGGCGATTCCGACCGCGCGCTCGCCGAGCAGATGCCCGGTGATGGCGCGCTGATGCGGATTTTCCGTGAGCCGGAACGGATCGTTGGCCGACACCCGGTGATCGATCACCATGCGCGACAGCAAGAGCCGGCGCGCATCGCCGCGCATCTGGTGGATTTGCCCGCCCTCCCACGCCAGCGCAACCGCGCTTGCAACGTGATAAAGCAGACTGGTCGCGCGCCGCGCCTCGGCTTCGTTATCGGTACGCCCGGCCACCTCGCGGGCAAAGCCGATCGCGCGGTCGGCCAGCTCGCGCAGGCGATCGCGCCAGGCTTGCGGCACATTGGCGCTGTCGTCGAGCCGGGCGTGCAGATCCGCTGCCAGCGCGGCATCGGCGCCATGGCGGCCCACCGCGCGCTTCAGCGCATCGAGTGCGACGATATTGCCGGTGCCTTCCCAGATCGAGCCGAGATGCGCATCACGCAGCAGCCGCGCGGTGGCGAATTCCTCGATGTAGCCAATCCCGCCGCGCATCTCCAGTGCATCGCCGCAGACCTTGCGCGCATCGCGGGTGGCGCGGAATTTCAGCGTCGGTGTCAGAATCCGCAACAGCGCGGCGGCGTCCTGGCTGCCGGCCTCGGCGCGGTCGAGCGCGTCCGCGGTGAGAAAACTCATCGACAGCGCCTGCTCGGTGGCGAGCATGATCTTCATCAATTGCCGCCGCGCCAGCGGCAGATCGATGATGCGTTGACCGAATACGACGCGATGTTGCGCCACCGTCATCGCATCGTGATGCGCGCGCCGCATCAGGGCTGTGGATTTGACGCCGTTGGAAAGCCGCGAGGAATTGACCATTTCGGCCATTTGGACGAAGCCGCGATCGAGCCTTCCGACCGCATAGGCGATCGCGCCCTCCAGCTTGATTTCGCCCGATGCCATCGAGCGGGTACCAAGCTTGTCCTTGAGACGAACGATCCGGTAATGATTGGGCGAACCGTCGTCGAGCCGGCGCGGCATCAAAAACAGACCGACGCCGCGCGTGCCGGCTTCCGCACCTTGCGGCCGCGCCAGCAGCATCACGACTTCCGCGTCCGCGTTGGAGCAGAACCACTTCTCGCCCGACAACCGCCAGTGATCGCCTTCCTGAACCGCGGTCGTGGTGAGCTTGCCGACGTCGGAGCCGCCCTCCTTCTCGGTCATGAACTGGCCGCCCTGGGTCAGCTTGCTCATGTCGGTCTGGGTCAGGCCGTCCAGATATTTCGCTTTCAGCGCCACGTCGCCAAAGCGCGATAGCAGCTTGGCGCAGCCATCGGTGACATTGATAGGGCAACCCAAGCCGAACTCGGCCTGGTTGAACAGAAACGTGAAGGCGTGCTTGGCCACGACCGGATACGTCTGCGGCCAGCCCAAAATGCCCTTGCGAACCGACATCGCGTGGATGCCGAATTCGCCGAACGCATGGCGCTCCAATTCGCGATAGGCCGGATGATACTCGATCCACTGGGCGTCGCGGCCGAAGCGGTCGCGCTGATGCAATTCAGGAACATGCCGGTCGGCAAGCCGCGCGCATTCGTCGAGATGACCGCCGGCGAGTGCGCCTAGCCGATCCAGATGCGGCTCGATATGACGAAACAGCGTATCGGGCAGGTGAATCCGCAGCAGATCGGTCAGCGCCGGATCGGCCCGGTAGAAATTCATCCCTGAGGTATCGGGCGCGAGCAGCCCCGGCTGGTCGGCTGCCGCATCGATTTTGCTTGGCTGCTGCATTTACAACTCTTGTTCGTTCCGCCCCATATTGCGATCCTATCAACCATCGCCAGATAAAGCAGGCGACAAAGCCGTCAAGAAGCGAAAAATCGGAGGACCATCCATGGCTGGCGGAGATATGGCCGACGGCTACCGCATCATCGGCGCCGAGATGTCGCCCTACTCGGTCAAGATACGCTCCTATTTTCGCTACAAAGCCATCCCGCATCAATGGATTTTGCGAAATGCCGGCAGCCAGGCGGAATACGAGAAATACGCCAGAATGCCGATCATCCCTCTGGTGGTTACGCCCGGGAATGTCGGCATTCAAGACTCGACGCCGATCATCGACCAGATGGAAAGGCTTTATCCGGAGCCATCGATCAACCCCGATGAGCCGGTCGCGCGATTCATTTCGGCCTTGATCGAGGAATTCGGCGATGAGTGGGGCAACAAATGGATGTTCCACTATCGCTGGACGCGCGATGTCGACCAGATCTGCTCGGCTGGACGCATCGCGCGCATGCGCGGCCCGAAAGCCAGCGAGCCGGAGCACGAAGCATTCGCCGGCCAAATCCGGGCCCGTATGGTGGATCGGGTCTGGTTCGTCGGCTCCAACGCCGCGACCGCGCCGCAGATCGAAGCTGGATTCCGCGATATGCTGGAATTGCTGGACAGCCATCTCGAAAGTCGCCCGTATCTGTTCGGCGGACGGCCCGCGTTCGGCGACTTTGGCCTCTGGGGTCAATTCTATGAGCTATGGACCGATCCGACCGCCGGCGCCCTGATCGAGGGCGGCGCGCCGCATGTGCTCGATTGGGTGCATCGCATGCTCTGGCCCAAGGCCGAGGGCAGGTTCGAGACCTGGTCGACGCTGGAGCCGACGTTGATGCCGATCCTGACCCGGCAGGTCGGCAAGCAATTCATGCCGTGGACATCGGCCAACGAGAAAGCCCTTGCCGAAAAGCGGGACGAATTCAGCGTTACGCTCGACGGCAACGAGTGGACCCAGAAGCCGCAGAAATATCACGCCCGGTCGCTCGGCATGCTGCGCGCCAAATATGCAGATGTCGCCGACAAACCCGCACTCAATGCCGTTCTTGAGGCCGCAGGTTGCCTGGCCGGGTTGCGCGGCTGAAAACTCGCTTTCGATCAATCAAGGAAAACGCTGATGGAAATACCGAAATACAAGACCGCTTTGATCGTCGGCGCAGGCGAAGGCCTGAGCGCATCGCTGGCGCGGCTGTTCGCACGCGAGGGCATCCGTACAGCACTTGCCGCGCGCGGAATCGAAAAACTTGGCGCGCTCTGCAGCGAGACCGGCGCGAAGGCGTTTGCATGCAACGCGACGGAGCCCAGCGACGTCGAGCGCCTGTTCGGTCTGGTCGAGCGCGAGATCGCGGTGCCGGACCTCGTGGTCTACAACGCCAGCGGGCGGGCGCGCGGCGCGTTCGTCGATCTGGTGGCGGATGAGGTCGCCCAGGCGATATCGGTCAGCGCGTTCGGCGGCTTTCTGGTGGCGCAGCAAGCGGTAAAGAGGATGCTGCCGAAGCGCCATGGCGCGATCCTGTTCACCGGTGCTTCCGCCAGCGTCAAGGGCTATCCGCAATCGGCACCATTCGCGATGGGAAAATTCGCGCTGCGTGGTCTGGCGCAGAGCATGGCGCGCGAATTGTCACCGCAGGGAATTCACGTTGCACACTTCGTCATTGACGGCGGCATTCGCAGCGCCGCGCGCGCCGAGCCCGCGGACCGGCCGGATTTAATGCTCGATCCCGATGCCATCGCCGCCAGCTACTGGAGCGTGCTGCAACAGCCGCGCAGCGCATGGACCTGGGAACTCGAATTGCGGCCGTGGGTGGAGAGGTTTTGAACGGCTACCGTCATTCCGGGGCGATGCGAAGCATCGAACCCGGAATCTCGAGATTCCCCGATGCGCAATTGCGCATCTGCGGTCTGGTGCTAACGCACCATCCCGGAATGACCGATAGCAATGAAATTGGGGGAAACATGACCATCGCCGAAACCACCATCGACACCGGCACCAGCGAGCTACTGTGCGCGATCCGCGACCGTGTCGCCGTCATCACGCTGAACCGGCCGCAAGCCCGCAATGCGCTGTCCGATCATCTGACGCCGGCGCTTCGCACCATGATCAAGACCTGCGGCGAGAACCCCGGCGTCGGCGCGCTGTTGATCACCGGCGCCGGCGCCGCCTTTTGCGCGGGCGGCGACGTCAAGGGCATGGGCGCCCATCGCGACAAGAAGAAGCTGGACATGTCCTACGACGAGAAGGTCGCGGACTTGCAGGAACGCCAGCGCTTGCTGACCGGCGCGCTGATCTCGGTGCGCAAGCCGACCATCGCGGCGTTGCCGGGTCCCGCGGCCGGCGCAGGTCTCGCCATTGCGATGGCCTGCGACATCCGCATCGCCGCAGAATCAGCGTTCGTTTCCACCGGCTATCTGCGGGTGGGCCTAAGCGGCGATTACGGCATCGCGTGGCTGTTGACGCGGCTGGTGGGCACCTCGCGGGCGCGGGAATTGATGTTTACCGCCGACAAGGTCAGCGCCGGCCGATGCGAGACGATCGGTCTCGTCAACCGCGTGGTTCCCGATGCCAGGTTGCAGGATGAAGCTTTCGCGCTGGCGAAATCGATGGCCGAAGGGCCCACGATCGCGCTGCGCTACATGAAAGACAATCTCGACGAAGCGTTGCTATTCGATTTCGCCACCGCGCGCGACCACGAGGCCGAACGCCTGATCCGCACCACGATGACGTCGGACCACCGCGAGGCCGTGCAAGCGTTTATCGAAAAGCGCAAGGCAACGTTCAAGGGGAATTGAAGCCGCAAACCTCATGCCGGCTCAGTTCGCCGAAGCACTGCTCATGGCGAGGTCGGACGCGGCGACCCTCCAGCTTGCACAGGGGATGTCCTGTGGCACGACACCGGTATGTTTTTCGAAGCGCACCAGCTTCCAGTCGTTGGGAGTGGGCGCGAAGGCGAAGCCGGATTTGCGCGCAACCCCCAGCATCACCTCGTTGGAGCGCAAGGTATCGCCGAACACGCGCTCGGCGCCGAACGCAGCGGCTCGACATTCCAGATTCCGGAGCAATGCCGAACCGATACCCTGGCCTTGCCAGCGGTCGTCGACCGACAGGCCGAATTCGAAGCTCGCCGTATCGGGTTCGAATCCGTAGCGGGCTTCGCCGACGATGGTCTCAAAGCCATCGATCGTCATCAGGGCGATCACGCTGAACCGGTCATCCTCGCCGGGATGAGTGAAATGACCGAGCTCGGTTTGCGGGAGTTCGCGCATCGCGCCGAGGAAGCGCTTGTAGCGCGAGCCAACCGAGAGCGACCGGAAATAATTCTGCAATGCCTCCGCATCCCGCGGCTCGACAAAGCGCACCGTCAGCGATTGGCCGTTACGCAAGCGCAAGATATCGGTGTGTTGCCGCAAATCATCGAAGCGAAGCGCTTTCATGGCAAGCTCCCGTTGGTCTCGAACAGGATGGCTGGCGTCCCCCAAAAGGGGCGACGCCAGCGTGGCTGCACTTCATGCCCGCCAAAACGGTTTCTCGGCCTCAAGCGCGATGTCGCTCCATGACAGCCCGACGTCGTGCAGGTCGCGATCGGTCCAGTGGGTCAATTCGCGACGCTGACGCTGCCGGTCGCGCCAGACGTGAATGGTTTCGCCAAGCTGCGCCAAAAAACCCGGTTCATGATGATTTATCATCAATTCATGTGAACATGTGGACATCTGAATCTCCTAAAGATAACCTGTTGGAGCCAATATCTGCGTTGTTCGGGGCTTCCGCAAACGACACTTTGTTCCTCTTCAGATGATATAAACTCATGCATGAATTTTTCGTCAAATGACCGCGCGGCTGCCCTCGCTCAATGGGCTGCGCGCATTCGAGGCCGCGGCCCGGCACCTCAGCTTCACCAACGCGGCCTCCGAACTGAACGTCACCCAAACCGCCATCAGCCATCAGATCCGGCGGCTGGAGCAGGAATTGGGAATTCGCCTGTTCGTCCGGCAGAACCGCGCGCTGACGTTGACCCCGGAAGCCCGGGATTACCTGCCCGGCGTCCGCGCGGCGTTTAACGATCTGCGGCTCGCGACCGACCGGCTGCTGCGCAAAGACAACGACCATGTGCTGACGGTCAGCACGCTGGCATCGCTGGCCGCCAAGTGGCTGCTGCCGAGGCTTTCCGCGTTTCAGGAGCAGCATCCCGGCATCGATGTCCGAATCACCACCTCATCCAGCCTGGTCGATTTCAAGAGCGGCGATGTCGATGCCGCGATCCGCTACGGGCGCGGCCAATGGCCGGGCCTGCACGCCGACTGGCTGATGGCCGATCAGCTATTCCCGGTCTGCAGCCCGGCACTGCTTACCGGAGACAAGCCTCTGCGATGCCCGGAGGACCTCGCCGACCGGACGCTGCTGCATAGCAGCGGCGGCTATGACGACGACTGGCGGTTATGGCTGACCGCCGCCGGGCTGCCGCCGGATATCTCAAAACAGCCCGGGCTGACCTTCGACCTGATTTTCATGACGGTGCAGGCCGCGATCGACGGCATCGGCGTCGCAATGGGCCGAACCTCCTACGTCGAAACCGATATCGCCAAGGGCCGGCTCGTGGTTCCCTTCAAGATTACGCTGCCGGCGGACGCCGGGTTCTACCTGGTCTCGCCCGAGGCCCGAGCGGATTCGCCGAAGCTGTCGGCCTTTCGGCAATGGCTGCTCACATCGGTGCAGAACAAGAATTGAGGAGAAGACCCTGATGTCGCCACCGGCCAGTTCGTCACCACCTGAGCTCAAATCGCGCCTCGGCGCTATTCTGCGGTCGACCAGTGGCAATTTCCTCGAGCAGTTCGATTTCTTCCTGTTCGGCTTTTACGCCTCCAATATCGCCAAGGCGTTCTTTCCGACCGGCAACGAAGCCACCGCGCTGATGCTGACCTTTACGACGTTCTGGCTGGGCGCCCTGATGCGCCCGATCGGCGCCGTCGTGCTCGGTGCCTATGTCGACCGGATCGGCCGCCGCAAGGGCCTGATCGTCACTTTGGCGATCATGGCGATGGGAACCGTACTGATCGCGATCTGTCCGGCCTATGCGACCATCGGGATCGTGGCGCCGGTGATCGTTCTGTTGGGCCGGTTGCTGCAGGGCTTCTCCGCCGGCGTCGAGGTCGGCGGCGTCTCGGTCTATCTCTCCGAGATTTCCACGCCCGGCAACAAGGGCTTCTACACGTCGTTCCAGTCCGCAAGCCAGCAGGTGGCAATCCTGGTCGCGGCCGTCATCGGCTTTGCGCTGAGCGAGGCGATGCCGGCGGAGACGATCGCGGCATGGGGCTGGCGGATTCCATTCTTCATCGGCTGCCTGATCGTGCCGTTCATCTTCGTGCTGCGACGCTCGCTGGAGGAAACGCCGGAGTTTCTGGCCATGAAGAAGCATCCGACCGCATCGGAAGTTTTCAGCTCGGCGGCGGCGAACTGGCGCATCATCGTACTCGGCATGCTGATGGTCGCGATGACGACCGTCACGTTCTACTTCATCACCGTCTACACGCCGACCTTCGGCAAGACGGTGCTCAATCTGTCGACCCGCGACAGCCTGCTGGTGACCGTCTGCGTGGCCGTCACCAACTTTATATGGCTGCCGGTCGGCGGCGCGCTCTCGGACCGCACGGGGCGGAAAGCCGTGCTGGTGACGATCGCGGGCCTGGCGCTGGTGACCGCCTATCCCCTGCTGGCCTGGCTGGTCTCCGGGATCACCTTCGGCAAGATGCTGACGGTGGAGCTGCTGTTCTCGTTCTATTTCGGCGTCTACAATGGCGCGATGGTCGCGGCCCTGACCGAAATCGTTCCCACTCACGTGCGCACGACCTGCTTCTCGCTGGCGTTCAGCCTCGCGGTCGCGCTGTTCGGCACCTTCACGCCGCTGGCAGCGACCTGGCTGATCGGTAAGACCGGCGACAAGGCGTCCCCCGGATACTGGTTGATGTGTGCGGCCGCCAGCGGCATTTTCGCGACGCTTGCCGTCTATCGCGGCGGCAGGACCATCGCGACGCGCGATGCCGTGACCGCGTAGGTCTTGATTTCGCTGCAGACGAGCTAGACAACACGGCATGGTCGATCTCAATCGTAAATTTGACGTGCTGGTGATCGGCGGCGGTAATGCGGCATTATGTGCCGCGATCAGCGCGCGGCGGGCCGGCGCCTCCGTGCTGGTGCTGGAAGGCGCGCCGAAATTCTATCGCGGCGGCAACACCCGCCACACCCGCAATATGCGCTGCGCCCATGATGCGGCGACCGACATCCTCACCGGGCCCTATACCGAGCAGGAATTCTGGGAAGACTTGCAGCGCGTGACCGGCGGCCAGACCGACGAGGAGCTGGCGCGCTTCATGATCGCTGAGTCCAAGGACATCCTGAACTGGATCGTCGAACAGGGCGTGCGCTGGCAGCCGTCGCTGGGCGGCACGCTGAGCCTCGGCCGCACAAACTCGTTCTTTCTCGGCGGCGGCCGGGCGATGCTGAATGCGCTTTATCTCACCGCCGAGCGGCTCGGCGTCGAGGTTCTCTACGACGCCGAGGTGCTCGATCTGGCCATCGAAGACGGCATGTTTCTCTCCGCGAGCCTGAAGCAACCGATCAACGGCAGCGTCGATGTCCGCGCCTCGACGCTGGTCGCCGCCGCCGGCGGCTTCGAGGCCAACATCGAATGGCTGAAGCAATATTGGGGCGATGCCGCCGATAATTTCCTGATCCGCGGCACGCCCTATAACCGCGGCTCGATTCTCAAGATGCTGCTGGCCAAGGGTGTGCAGGAGGTCGGCGATCCCACGCAATGCCACGCGGTCGCGATCGACGCCCGCGCGCCGAAATTCGACGGCGGCATCATCACGCGGCTCGATTGCGTGGTGTTCGGCATCGTCGTCAACAAGCACGCTTTGCGCTTCTATGACGAGGGCGAGGATATCTGGCCGAAGCGCTACGCGATCTGGGGCCGCCTGGTCGCCGCCCAGCCCGACCAGATCGCCTACATCATTTTCGACGCGACCTCGCGCAACAGCTTCATGCCTTCCTTGTTTCCGCCGATCGAGGCCGGATCGATCGCGGAGCTTGCCGGCAAACTCGAGCTCGAGTCGAGCGTGCTGGAGAAGACCATCACTGACTTCAACGCGGCGGTGCGCCCCGGCACCTTCGATCACACCATCCTCGATGATTGCCGCACCGAGGGGCTGACGCCGCCGAAGACGCATTGGGCGCGGCGGATCGAGACGCCGCTCTATTATGCCTATCCGGTGCGGCCGGGCATCACCTTCACTTATTTGGGCACCCGCGTGAACAAGCAGGCGCGGATGCTGATGAACGACGGCAAGCCTGCCGCCAACATGTTCGCCGCCGGCGAGATCATGGCCGGCAATGTGCTGGGCCAAGGCTACGCCGCCGGAATCGGAATGACCATCGGCAGCGTGTTCGGGCGCGTGGCAGGACGGGAAGCGGCTAGACATGCACGGAACTAGCATCCTGGAGGAGGCCGACCGGCTGATGACGGTCTGCAACTCGTGCCGCTATTGCGAAGGCCTGTGCGCGGTGTTTCCGGCGATGGAGATGCGGCGCTCGTTCTCCGACGGCGATCTCAATTATCTCGCCAATCTCTGCCACAGCTGCGGCGCTTGCTATACCGACTGCCAGTTCTCGCCGCCGCACGAATTCAACGTCAACGTTCCCCGGACGCTGGCGATCGCGCGCGCCGAATCCTATGCCGCCTATGCCTGGCCGCAGGCCTGCTCGGGCCTGTTCGCGCGCAACGGCCTTGCCATCAGCGTGATCGCGGCCCTGAGCGTGGCGGCATTCATTTTCGGCTTTGCGGCCGTGAACGACCGGCAGGTTCTGTTCGGCATTCATACCGGACCCGGCGCGTTTTATAAGCTCATGCCGCACAACGCGATGGCGCTGCTGTTCGGCGCGGCGTTGCTTTATGCGATCATTGCCATGCTGATGGGCGTTCGCGCCTTCTGGCGCGATATCGGCGAGCCGATCGGCATGCTCGCAGATCCGCCTTCGCTGTGGCAGGCGATGAAGGATGCGGGCGAACTGCGCTATCTCGATGGCGGCGGCGTCGGCTGCGTCAACGAAGACGAGCGGCCGAGTGATCTCCGCAAGATCTATCATCATCTGACGTTCTACGGCTTCCTGCTGTGCTTTGCCGCCACCGTCGTCGCGACGCTCTATCATTATCTGCTCGCGCGCGAGGCGCCGTATCCGTGGTGGGACGCGCCGGTGGTGCTCGGCACGCTCGGCGGCATCGGATTGCTGATAGGGCCGGCCGGATTGCTGGCGGAAAAATGCAAGCGAGATCCCGCGCTGGTCGATCCCGCCCGCACCGGCATGGATGTCGCGTTCATCGCGATGCTGTTCATGACCAGTCTCACCGGGATCGCGTTGCTGCTCTGGCGCGACAGCTTCGCGATGGGGCCGCTGCTGGCGCTGCATCTCGGCGTGGTGTTCTCGCTGTTCATCACCATGCCCTACGGCAAGTTCGTGCACGGCATCTATCGCTACGTCGCGCTGGTGCGCTATGCGCGCGAGCGGCGGATGTTGGCTCGCAGCGGTCAAGAGTAATTGCACCGTCATTCCGGGGCGCGCGATGGCGCGAACCCGCTTCGCGAGCGCCCCGGAATGACGGTTGGTGTCGGCGAACATTCACAAATCCACCACCACGTAATCGCTCTCCACCGACACCGCGATGGTCTCGGCCACGTACGGCCCCTTCACCACGCTCAGGCCCGGCTCGACATTGACCGGATAGGCCTTGACGCGAAACCGCTTGGGGTCGCAGTAGGACTGGCCGGTCCGGATATCGAATTCCCAGCCGTGCCACGGGCAGCGGAGGATTTCGCCCTGTCTGGTGTATTCGATCTCGCCGGGGTCGGACGACTGCGCGAGCCCGATCAGTGGCCCCTCGCATAATGCGGCACCTTGATGCGGGCAACGGTTCAAGAGGCCGAAAAACTCGCCCTTGATGTTGAACACCGCGATCGGCCGCTCATCGATGGTGAGGAACTTGCGGGTGCCCGGCGGCAGTTCGTGCACCGGCGCAACGACGTGACGGGTCATGTTGTTTTATGCCAGCCCATACAACTTCTGCGCATTGCCGAGGTAAAATGCGTCGCGATTGGCTTCGCTGACACCGGCCGGCAATACCCGTGACGGCTCGTCAAAATCCCAATGCGGATAATCGGTCGCGAACAACAGCTTGTCCCAACCGATCCAGTCGATCACGTCGAACAGATGATCGCGCCGTTCCGGGTCTTCCATCGGCTGCGTGGTCCAGAAGATGTGGTCGCGGATCGTTTCCGACGGCGGCCGCTTCACATGCGGCACTTCGCTTCCCATTCGCTGCCAGGCCTTGTCCAGCCGCCACGACAGCGACGGCGCCCAGCCGAAGCCGGCCTCGATCATGATCATCTTGAGCGTCGGATACCGCTCGAACACGCCTTCCAGCACGATGCTCGCCAGCGCCGTCTGCTGGCATTGCGAATGGCCGACCATCTCCTCGATGTAAAAACTCGGCCAGCCCGAGGCGGTGATGGGATTGCCGCCGAAGCCGAAGGCATGCACGCCAACCGGTAGGCCTGCTTCCTCCGCCGCCTCATAGATCGGCCAGTACCTGCGTTGACCCAGCGGCTCGACATTGCGGCTGAGCAGCAGCACCTGGACAAAATTCCTGTCACCGGCGCGCTTGCGGATTTCGGCGGCCGCGGCCGGACCGTCCTCGTTGGCGACCACGACGGAGCCCTTCAGGCGGCTGTCCTGGCTGGTCCATTTCTCGATCTGCCAGTCATTGATCGCCGAGCAGACGGCCGCGGAAAGATCGTGATTGCGGATGCCCTGTCCGGTGGCCAGCGGATTGAGCACGCCCAGCACGACATTGTTGGGGTCGAGATGCTGTTGCTGCATGAACGACAGCGACGAACCCTGCGGGCCGCCTTCCGGCGGATAGGCATCGCGCCGCGACGCGTTGGGCTGCGCCTTCGGATAAGGCGGCCCGTCCATCATGCCCTGATATGGATGCTTGTCGTAGGTCTCGAGATGCGCATGCCAGCGCTTGGCGAGATACGGATACAACTCGGTTTTGGTCGCGCGCGCCGGATGGATGTCGCAGTCGGCAATCGCGGTCTTGGCTTGAACGGACGAGGCCTGCTCCGGGCGGTCGCGGAACTGCACGTTCATGGCATTGTCTCCTGATTGACCTGCTGCTTGAGCCGGCTATAGGTCGCGTGCGGGTTGTCGATCATGATCTTGCGTACCAGATCGGACGACATCCCCTCGGGCAGCACCGCCTCGCCATCGAATTGCCAGTGCGGATAGTCGGTCGAGAATAGAAGCAATTCATCCGACTGCATATGGTCAAACAGCCGATTTAATGTCGCCGGATCCGGCGGCGCATCAATCGGCTGCAGCGAAAACCGGATATTGCTGCGCACAATCTCCAGCGGCGCGCGATCTACCCACGGCGTTTCCATTCGGA
The DNA here is from genome assembly GCA_963819325.1 of uncultured Pseudomonadota bacterium. Classification (GTDB taxonomy): domain Bacteria; phylum Pseudomonadota; class Alphaproteobacteria; order Rhizobiales; family Xanthobacteraceae; genus Bradyrhizobium. The sequence goes on along the minus strand of CAWFVT010000029.1, from coordinate 249,195 downwards.
TGCCGCGCCAGAACTTATGCAAACGCCACAGATAGGACGGCAGCCAGGTGAAACCGGACTCCAGCATCACCATTTTCAGCTTCGGATGCCGCGCGAAAACGCCTTCCACGATCAGACTGGTCAACTGCGTCTGAAACGCCTGCGCCTGCGCGACATAGTCCTCGATGTGATAAGAGCCCCAGCCCACCGACGTCGGCGGGTTATGGTAATTGCTGCCGGCATGGATGCCGATCGGCAGACCCAGCCGCTCGGCGGCGGCATAAATCGGCCAGTAGGCGCGCTTGCCGAGCGGCATGTCGCCCATCACCAGCATCAGCACCTGAACGAAACGCGGATCGCGAGCGCAGCGCTCGATCTCGGCGACCGACTTCTCGACGCTCTGCACCGGAATCACGATCGAGCCGCGCAGCCGCGCATCCTTGTCGAGCCATTCCTTCACCAGCCAGTCGTTCAGCGCGCGACAAAACGCGTCCGCCATGTCCTCGCTGAATACCATCTGCACCCCGTAGAGCGGATTGCAGATGCCGAAGCTAATTTTGAACGGATCGAGCGCCTGCGCCTTCATGTCGTCGAGGTTCGACCCCGGCTTGCCCTCCGCCGGCCGCCAGTCCGGCCGCGAGGTGATCGGCGAATTCGCCGGGTAAGATTGCGACACCAGATCAGTCATGCCGCGGGTCACGACCTGATCGCGCCAATAATCGTTGAGATAGGGCAACAGGCTGGTCAAATGAGGAACGGCGGGATGCAGATCGCAATCCACGCCGCCCGCGATCGGTGACGTCATGATGTACGTTTCCTCCTGGGCGGGACGCTCGCGGTGTCTTGTCGGCGCGCCGCCTCGTTCTTGAACCGCATTCAAGCAGGCTCCGCCATGGCTCGCAACTCGGCAACGCTGCAACGCCGTGCTAGGAAATCGGATAGCGGGCACTGACAGGAAGGACAGCTCATGAAAGAACTGGTTGCGGTTGCGGAGAAGATTGCCGCGAAACTGATCGAGCGGCGTCAGACCATCACGGTGGCTGAATCCTCGACCGGCGGATTGATCTCGGCCGCGCTGCTCGCGGTGCCCGGCGCCTCGGCCTATTTCCTCGGCTCCGCCGTGGTCTATACCCGCGACGCGCGGCGGATCCTGATGGACATCCCCGATGAGGCGATGAAGGGCATCCGTTCGGCTTCGGAAGTTTACGCCCAATTGCTGGCCGGCCAGATCCGCCAGCGCTTTGGCTCGGACTGGGGCCTGTCCGAAACCGGCGCCACCGGACCGACCGGCAACCGCTATGGCGACGCCGCCGGCCATAGCTGCATGGCGATCGCGGGGCTCGAGCAAACGGCGATGACGCTGGAGACCGGCAGCGCCGACCGGCTCGCCAACATGCACGTGTTCGCCAGCACGGCGCTGAATTTCCTGCTGCAGAATTTGTCGCGCTGAGGAGCGCGAGTATTCCCGTAGCCCGGATGAGCGAAGCGACATCCGGGAATGAATGCGACGCCGCCCCGGATTTCGCTGCGAACGCAGGGAAAACGGAAAGTAAGCCGTCATTGCGAGCCAATGGGTCGCGCGTTCGCGCGACCCGTTGGCTTCTCGCAATGACGTGGCTCTAATTCCAAACAAACCTCCGCATTCCCGCGACGCAACGCGCCCGAGTTGTGCGGGGAATTCTCCGCCCAAAGAGGGCGTATTTGGTGGTATGCTGGTGATGGAAATATGACCGCAAGTCGCATCTAAGCCCTTGATCTGTTGACGAAAACGCTCCGTGATGATCTATAGGGTTCTATCGCCTTCCATCCCCATCGCCGGGACTTTGCCGGGACTTTTTAGCAGGATCAAATCATGCCGCGCCGCCTCCGCTCCAGCCTCCTCGAAACCCGAACGCAGCGTCTGAAATTGCCGCGACGAACCAAGCCGCATTGGTTCGCGGTCGCAGCCGGCGTCGCGTTGGGCTATCGCAGAAACGAAAACGCCGGCTCGTGGTCCGTGCGCGCCGCCGATGGCAAGGGCGGCAACTGGATCAAGAGTTTTGCCACGGCCGACGATCTTGAGGACGCGGGAGACGCGGGCGGCAACGTGTTGACGTTCTGGCAGGCCTGCGACAAGGCCAAGGCGCTGGCGCGGGGTGGCGATGCCGATGCCGGCCGGCCGGCGACGGTCGAGGAAGCGATCCGCGACTATGAAGCCGACCTGCGCGTGCGCGGCGCCCGCATCGATAACGCCGCCCGGCTGCGGCACCGGTTGCCGGTCGCGATGCTGAGCAAACCGGTCTCGATGCTGACCGTGAAAGAGCTGCGGAGCTGGCGCAACGGATTGACCGACGAGATCGAGGCGTCGAGCGTCAACCGGTTATGCAAGGTGCTGAAGGCCTGCTTCAACCTGTGCGCCGCGCACGATGACAGGATCGGCAACGTCAAAAGTTGGAAGACCGGGCTCGCGATGATCCCGGAGGCCGAGGACACCGAGAGCAATCTGGTCCTGACCGATGACCAGCGCCGCGACCTGATCGCCAGCGCCTATGCGATCTCCGATGATTTCGGCATCTACGTCGAGACGCACGCCGCGACCGGCGCGCGAACCTCGCAGCTTGCACTGCTCGACCTCGGCGACCTGCATCTCGGCCGAGAACCCAAGCTGATGATCCCGTCGAGCCTCAAAGGTCGCAACCGGCGCACCCGGACCAAGAAGCCGATGCCGATCCCGGCTGGATTGGCGCAGCGCCTGAAGGTGGCTGCCAAGGGTCGCGAGGCCACTGCACCGTTGCTGCTGCTCGACGGCGGACGCTGGAGCGCGACCGCGCACCGGTATCCGTTCATCGAAGCCGCCAAGGCCGCTGGATTGCCGGACGATGCCTCGATGTATTGCCTGCGACATACCGCGATCACCAAGGCGCTGCTGGCCGGCGTGCCGATCCGGCTGGTGGCGTCGAGCTTCGACACCAGCGTCATTCAGATCGAGAAGACCTATTCCAAGTTCATCGCCGATCATGGTGATGCGCAGATGCGCCGGGCGGTGTTCGATCTCGATGCCGATGCCGGCGGCAACGTGGTGGCGCTGCGTTGACACCGCGCCATAGTGTCGCGGCCGGTTTGTTCATATCGTTCCTCTAAGGTCCAGCTCGGTCCTCCTTGTTTTCTAACGTTCACGCCTTCTTTTTTTCCGCGTGACCGCTGACGCGACAGCGTTCTAGGTTGCTCTCACCTTTCCCGGTTTGGTTGGAGCCTCAAATGAAGAAGGCCAAGAAGCCGTCCGCGCGTCCGGCCGAGCCGGTGCGGAAGAAGAACCGCTATGACATCAGGGTTGCCGAGGCCGAGTGCGACGCCGATCCCGTGCCGATCTTCTGCAAGAAGAACCGCATCAGCGTCGCGTTTTACTACCAACTGAAAGCGCAGGGCAAAAACCCGCGCGAGATGCATGTCGGCAAGCGTCGCCTGATCTCGCGCGTCGCCGCTGAAGACTGGCGCCGTGCACGCGAGGCCGAGGGCATGGTCGAGGCCTAACTAAGAACGACAAATCATCCGGCGGGCAAGCCGAAGATCAACAGCGCGGACTGACGATATAGACCGAGCAGTTCCGCCGAAATCGCTTTCACGAACAGCAGCGCCAAATTCGAACCAAATTCGAAAACTCTTTTCGGATTTGGCCTCATCGCTTTTTGAACGCGCGGTTTCGCATCGCCGGACCTTGCCCATGCCGACCAACGATCACAGTGCATCGAACACACCGAACCGTTCGCAGACGGACGACGTCGCATGCGCGAAATCTGGATTGAGGATTGAGGGAGCCTGAAGGGGGACGGCGCCCCGGCCCAAAGGAGAACTTAAAACCGGGGCGCCGCGATCATCATGGATATCAACGCACGAACTACTGCTGCCTGCTCAAAGGCGGCGTTGATGTACCAAAAAAAATGGAACGCATCAATGGCCAACACCAAGACCAGCAACCCCGCCGCCAAATTCGAGAGCTTCAACTGGATGCGCGGCGTATCCCGCGCCAAGCGCATCCGCGTCATCCATCGATTTATTCTGGTGCGGCTGTGCATCTATCGCGACGAGAAGAAAGGCGGGCTGTGCGATCCCGGCTATGACGCCGTGGCCATGGCGCTGGGCATTGATCGCAAGACGGTCATGCGAGCGGTTGATGAGGGGGTCCGCTATGGATGGCTGGCGCCGCCGACCCGTGTCGGCCGCCGCGAGAACTTCAAATTCGTCTTCCTATTCCCGGATCATGAAGTCCCTTCTGGGGGGACTTCGAACCCGGATCATGAAGTCCCTTCATCGGAGGACTTCGAAAAAAATCTCGAAGTCCCTTTTGGCGGTTCTCGAAGTCCCTTTAAGGGCAGTTCGAAGTCCTCCAAAAAACATGGTTTCTCAACAAAATCAAAAGCATCCAGCGCACACGGGCATACGGGCAAAGAGAATGGGCAAGAAGATATATATAGGCCTCCCGATTTTGCTGCGCCGGATTTGGAAGCGGACGCGGGAGCGGAACCGGATCGAAAATCCACACCTAAAGCCAGCGATGCTTCTAATAGAAGCATCGCCGATCCCGCCGCCGACCAAGCCGGCGAAAATGTGTACACCAAAAAAAATGATGTAAACAATTTCGACCTTGCCGCCGCGTTCGCCGAGTTCTGGGCCGCCTGTCCGCGCAAGGTCGGCCGGGAAAAAACCTTCAAGCTGTTTTGCACGCTGGCCAAGCGCGGGGTCGATCCCCGGCTGATGATCTCCGCGATGCAGCGCTACGCCGTCGCGGTGGCGCGTGCTGGCAAAAAGCCAGAGCACATCAAGCTGCCGTTCAACTGGCTCACCGATGGCTACTACGACGAAGCCCCGAGCGCGCCGGTCACCATCGACGAGCACGGCAACGAGATCGTCGAGCCGCCTCGACCATCATCGCGGCCGAAGAGCATCGAGGAGATCGCCGTGGAAATGCTCGCCGAGTTCAGGGGCAAGCCATGAGCGACATCATCAAATTTCCCGGCAACAAAGTCGGCAGCCAACTGATCCGCGCCACGATCAATCGGATGCAGCCGCCGCTCACGGTCGCCGCGCAATGCCGCACCGAACTGCGCGGCGTGCTGCGCAAGGTCGGCGATGGCAAGCTGCAGCGCGAGCTGCCGAACGCGACGTTCAATCATGCGCGGATGCTGAAGCGCGTTGCCGAGGTCGAGGCGACCCATACCGCGCTGCTGCCGGTGGTGTATCCGAACATCGTCCGCAGCGCCGCGATCAACGGACCCGAGGCGATCACCATGCTGGCGGTGCTGTTTGGCGCGCTCGGCAAAAAATCCACCGACAACGAAACCTTGATGCGCGCCTGCATCGCCATGTTCGATCCGATCACCGACGAGATCGGTGCGGCGACCGGGTTGTGGACGCCGGTCAGCCATCATCCGTTCGTGCTGGCGATGGCCATCAGCAAACTGGTTTTCAATTCGGTGTTCACCAGCGTCGCCGAACTTCGAGCCGCGATGACGGAAGCCCGCAACAGCGTGATGTGGCTGATGCAGGAAACCGAGCGCTGGCTCGAATTGCTGAAGATCAGCGACAAAACCGTTTTCGAATTCGACCGGCCGGCATGGGACGCGGCCTATGCGAACATCGGCGCCGATATCATCGCGCTGATGCAGGACCGCTGCGAAGAACCTTTCGACGGCGACGATGACGATGAGCCCGAGCCCGGAACGCCGCGCTGGCTTGCGTTGGAAGCGATGCGGCGAGCGAAGAGCTGAACACCAAGGGAGAACGCCGATGACTGTAAATCTGATCCCGGATTGCGAGTTTCTGCAGAACGCCGCCAAGGCTGCGCGTGCGCACGCCGATGAATTGAAGCGGATCGCGGACGAGGCGTGGTTCGCGTTCGACGAGGCCGATGCCCTCGCCACCGACGCGGAGATTGCAGTCGGCGACTGGGATGAGGTGGTTCGCGGCGATGTCAGCGTGCAGGAATTTTTCGAAATGAAGGACGCGGCTGCGAGCGACTGGTTTGCGTTTGAGATTTAAACGACCGCGCCGGCCAGGAAGCCCGGCAACACCAAGGGAGGACATCATGGGTGAAGCTAAGCGGAAGGCGGAAGCGAGACAGCGAGAGGGCATGACCGTGATGCCGATCTCGAAAATGCCCGACGACATCAAGCACGACATCGCGGCTGTCGCCAGCGCGGTCAGTTACATCGCGGTTGGCGGGACCTGTCATTTCCGTTCGGTGGCGGGCATGTACGCCCTCAAGCTGGCGGGCATCGAGGCGCACCGCTGCATCGGCGGCATGATCTACCGCGCCGGTCCCAATGAAAGCAGCGATGTGCTCGCGTTCTGCGGGCCGGGCAATGTTGGTCGCTTCAAGGACGGCAATTTCATGGGCCACATGTGGGTCAGGGCAGGCGACGCCCTGATCGACTTCTCGCCGGGAGACTGGCGGAACATGGTGGATGCATTCGGGCCGCTGATTGATGATGGCTTCGAAAAATTGGACCGATCCGGTGGACCGCCGATCCGCCAGCGTTCTTCTGGGGACCGTGGGACGGCTTCATGCCACCGTCCGGCATCGACGGAACGACGTGGGCGCCGGAGCTTGGTCGCGCCGCTTATACCGGCTTCCACGGCACAGCCGAGGAGCGTCGCAGACTGGATGATGTATCGCCAGAAATGAAACCAATGATCGAGATGCTGCTGCGCCAGCAGATGGAGCTGGCCAAACAGCTCGACATCGAGGCGCGGGTCGCTGCTTGGCAACGAACAGGAGCACGATCCTAACCAATGCATGACCGCCCGCCAGCCCGCCGCCGTCGCCCGCGCACCGATCCGCGCATTCGGCGGCGGCTCGACCGTGCAGCGGCCAACCGGCGAACCTATCGCGCCCGCCTCAAGGCCGGCGGCGCCTCGCTGAAGGCGGTCCCGGTTACCGATATCGTTGCGCTGATCGAGGCGCTGATCGAGCTGCGGTGGCTCGATGAAAACAAATCCGAGGATCGCGCGGCGCTCGTCGCCGCTGTCGGTGCGCTGCTCGACGACATCGCCAGCCGGCATCGCTGTCGCTGATGGACAGACAAACGGCGCCGGATGCGGCATGATGCCGGCGCTGACGAAAGGCCGGCACCATGAACGCACCAGTGCGCCAAGGCATCCCATTGCGACCCGATCCGTCCGCTCGCGACCGCGACTGGGTTCGCTCGTTCACCCGCGCCGCGACCTACACCGTGGTCGCGAAGCTGTTGAAATCCAGCGCCGCCGAAATCCATCACGCGAATTGGCCCGACGACACCCGCGCCGGCCTGATCGTGCGCGGCGCCGTTTCGCCGACGAAGCAGGATGCTTATCCCGGATCGTCGGTCACCCGGCTGTTGCTGCTGGCGCCGAAGTCCGCCGCGTCGCAGCTCGCGCCGCTCGCCACCGTGGTGGATTTGAAAGGCGTCGATCAGTTTTCGTTTCCGCTCGCGAGCACTTTTGCCGATGCCTCGTTTGTCGGTGAAGGCGCGCCGATCCCGGTTCGGCAAGGCGTGTTCGTCGGCATGCCGGTCGGTCCGATCCGCAAGCTCGCGCTGCTCGCGGCATTGAGCAACGAACTCGAAAGCGCATCCGGTGACATCGCGGAAACCATCATCAGCCACACGCTGGAGATTGCCGTTGGTCGGGGGCTCGATGCGGTGTTGTTCAGCGACGACGCGGCGACCGAGCTGGCGCCGGCTGGTTTGTTGCTCGGCGCGTTGGCGGTTGCCGGCAGCGACAGCATGTCTACCGATCTCGGTGCCTTGCTCGGTGCCATCGCCGACGCCGGTATCGATACTGCCTCGGTGGTGTTCGTCTGTTCGCCGCCGCAAGCACTCTCGATTTCGCTGCTCGCCGGTCCGCATTTCACGCATCGGATCATCGAGGCCAGCGCACTCGCAGCCGGCACGGTGGTCGCGGTCGCGGCTGCCGGTCTGGTGATCGCTGGCGATGGCGCGGCGCCGCATATCGACACGTCGAAGCAGGCAACGCTGCACTTTGCCGATCTTGCATTGCCCATCGTGCCGCCCGGCGGTGCGATGAGCGGTCCGACGCTCAACACGTTCCAGACCGATCTGCTCGCGTTGCGATGTACATCGCGACTGACATGGTCGAGCGCACCGAATTCGGTCGCGCTGGCGACCGGATGCACTTGGTGAAAAGCGAGATGAACGAACACGCCCGCAAAATTTTCGATCAAGCCCGCGAAACGCTGGCGCGCATCGCCGATGTCAAGGTCGAGCACCGCGAGCATCGCGACGACGGTCTGTTGTCGGAGCATTCGGTCAGCATGCCGCCCGCGCGCCGTGCATCGCCGGGCATGACCGATGCCGAGGTCGCCAACATGATCGCCGCAACCGTGGCTGAACAGGTCGATGCCAAGATCGCTGCCAATGACAGGATTTGGGAAGACGTCGTCGGAAAAGTGATCGGCGATTTGCGCCGACAGTTGCGCGCCGAATTCACCCAACAGCTCGGATCGCTGAACGCCGATGCCACCATCGCCAAGGCGCATCGGAGCGGCGAATTTTTCTACACCGATGAGACCGGCCGCAAGCGCGACGCGGAATTGCACGGGCCGATCTTGCGCGCCGTCGATTGTCCCATCGACGAAAAAATGATGGCGCCGATCCGCGCACGCAATCGGGCGAAGTGGCTCGACCAGCAACAAAGGGCGCGACGCCGTGGATGAGGACGACGACCGCGCCAGTGCCTTGGCAACCGCGATCATGAGCGCTGCGACCTATCGCGAGCTGCGCGACGCCGCCACTGAGACCGCCGAGCTGCTCGTCGATCCGCCGGAGCCGCTGCCGGCGTTTGATGCCGGCATTCGCGCGATCTATCGCCGCCTGATGGCAGAGCATCGGTGCAACGAACGCCTGCGGTCGAGATTGCGGGCGCTGCTGGCGGACTAAACCTACTGTTTCGCGTGGCCGGCATTTTCTCATTGAGGTTGTATGAGGCGAGTTCCATCAAGATGACAATGTCACCTTGATGGAACCAGCGATCCCTCCAAAGGGAATAACTTGCTAAAAGCCAGCGGTCCAACATCAGGGAGGCTCCCTGAGGTCTGGAACCCGGTCCGAGCGAGGAGTATTCCCATCTGGAAGACACCTTTTCGGCCGATAACGCAGCAATCCCAATGGGTTGATGATGTGTAGCATGGCGCCGGGATTGGCCCGTGCGATCAGCATCTTGCGGGTCGTCCGGGTTGAGGCCCTACTGAGCCCGCTGGTGAGGCCGATCCGGGCCGCTGGTGTCGGGGGCCAGCGGGGCAGGCCAACGCGCTGGTCGGGGCTGGCTGGGCCGTCTGGCTGGCTTCTGGGGGTCGGGGGGGACCATCGAAAATAGTTGGTTCCTCGAAGTTCCCGCGCGGAGCCGCCTCGCTTTTGCTACCCAGTGCTGTATGCGTTTTTGGCGCGAGAAAATCCTTCTCCAAATCGGGTTCCGTCGAGATCCAGCGCTTTACAACCGCGACGTTCATCGTATCGTCCGCTTAACCCGGAGCCCATCGCATGCCGCGCAAGGCCGCCGCCGACTTCACGACCGGCACGATTGCCGGAGACCGTCTTCGCCCGCCACATGAACTCGACAAGCCCGAGGCCGAGCTTTTTGTCAGCATCGTAGGCTCGCACCCGCCGGATCGTTTCAGAGCCGTCGATATGCCGCTGCTCTGCAGCTATGTGCGGGCCTGCATCGACGAGGAAGTCGCCAGCGCCGAGTTGCGCGCCACCGGGTACATCAGCGATGGCCGCCCATCCGCATGGCTGGCAATCCAGACGGCAGCGGCGCGACGCATGACGACCCTCGTCCGCGCTCTGCAACTATCTCCCGCCTCCCGCTCGTCTTCGTCAGGGGACCAACTCAGCTACTACGAAAAAATGAATTTGCTCCAGGGCCACCGCGATGACAACTGACGATGCCGACGACGAGGTGACGGCCGCCGACCGCGCCGCATTGGAGTTGGCCATCGAGGTGACGCGCAATGAAAGCCCGGCACGGCGAAAACAGATCGACGAGTTTTTGTTGGAGCGGCCATGGTTTCAGGTTGCGGCGTTTTGCGGGGGCTGTGCCCAATCGCGCGCCTTGCGCTTGATGCCGTGGCAGCCGGCACCGTGCAGCGTCGATATTGCCTCCGCCCTCCAGATCGCGGACCCGCAGCGCGGCTATCGTGCGGCGGCACAGTTGCGGCAACGCATGCAGCGGTGCGGTGTCAACAAGTGGCATCCCGATCCTGCTAACGAGTGCGACCGCGTCGAGGCCGAGGCGAAGTGAGGGGTGTCTATTCTATTCTCGCGCTTTCAATTGGTCGCGATGACGTGCGGCCTGCACCGACATAAAGTTGGTGGCCTCCAGATCGGTGAGACTGTAACCATGGTCGTAGTCTTCGACTTCCTTCGGGCGAGCAGTGATCTTTACGTTGTCCGCGAAGGTGCAAAGATAGATAGGCTTCAACCGCCAGAACCATCGCTCCTCGGCAATGCCAGTGACGATACCCGGTTGTCCCTCTTTGACAGGCCCGAAACTCCGAACCGCAACTATTTTAGTGCCGATCTGCAGCGGCAACGTGATGCTCATTTTACATCCTGCGAATGAGGCTCTTGACCCAGATCATGGAGTTCTCGATAGCCCAGTTGGTCTGGTGATCAGTGAGACTGGGCATGGGAGCGCTGCCGGGTCCGTGTCCAAAGGGATTGCGGACCTTCGTAAAGAGGTGCTTCAACGCCTCCATCTCCCAGACCTCAACGAGTTTCCCACCCATCAGGTTATCAATGTAGTTGTGAGCGCCTTTCTCCTTGCCCGTGGTAAGCTGCTTTTCGTCCGAGATGATTTTGATAGTGCTTTCCAGTGAGCGGACAGCATAGAAGGCCGGGTCGCGCCCGCCCGTATCGCGCAGATCAATAGCTGTCTTCATGTCGTGGTCAACATTGTGCCACTTCGGTTGCGCCAACAGCCTCCAAAAAGGCGTCTCGATCTCCTGCGCGACCGTTTGGTCCTCAGAGATTTGAATAAAGCCATTGTGGTAGTGTAGCCGGCAGTCCGCTTGACGGAAGCGGGCATTTAGCTCGTTCACTTCCATCTGAAACTTAGCGTTCAAATTGGCGTTCGCCGCCCGTACTTCATCGGCGCTGTGGCCCGGTACCCGAAAGCCCTTGCGTTGGCCGCGCTGGAGGTCAAACCACTCGGCCTTTCTGATATTCTCCCCGAGCCGAGCATTCAATCCCGCCACGAAATTCTCGTGCTGGCGGAAGCCGATTTCAACAAGGCTGAGGCGCTCTTTGATAAAGCGGTCAGCCGATATTTTGCCGTCGAAAGGCTGCAGCATCCACGTCTCACACATCTGTACCGTGGTATATCGGCCGCTCCACCAGTGATTTTGCGCGTCGTAGTAACCCCATTGCTGAGGAGACAGTTCTTTCAGGCCAAGTTCTCTCGCCAGCAACTCGTGTATCTTAGTCCAAAAATCCTTGCCGTGATTGTGCTCTTTGCCGTTCACATGGTACGGGCAAATGTCGTTCAAGAGCTGGCAACTTTGCACGAGAAGGCGGCGCGGCTCCTCATAAAACGTTTCCCACATGCGGGGCTGCTCGTAACGGCGAGCAAAAATATCAGTCAACATCAGCAAGTTTTCCTACGAATCGGGAGTTCGCAGGGTGGCACAATGCAGGGTAGCAATACGAAGATTGGGGGCCGTTGTGCCGGCTATTCACAGGGCTGCTGTTGTTGATGCACAAAGGAACAGCGGTTAGGTCACCAAACCTACTTCTGTCCGATAGAGACGCCAACGAGCGACATGAGAAACGAAAATGAAAAAAATACACCGAACAGCAGGCTTGCCAACCTGATCACTTCAAATACCTCGCCGGTACCGCGCTGGACAAACAATATGTACGCGACAACGCAGACTGCGCAGACAACCGCAAGACCGATGACCAGAAAGGCCCGCCAGAAACCTGTCATTTTGCCCGCTTGCGAGCCGAAATCGTAACCCGCCATTGAGGCCGCCCCTGCGATGAGGCAGAACGACTTTAAGTCGGCAGAAAGAAAGAGGCCATAGCTCAGGACCAAAGAAACAAAGCCGAAGAGTGCAGTAATAAATCCCTTCATTGCTCACCGCGTTGTGGAAGGAGCGATAAGCCTAACGCTCGCCGCAAAAAACGCCTCGCCGGTTTCCTTCAACAGTATTAGGTCGGAGGATGTTTGAATGAACCCGCTGGCCTGCACCTTTGCAACTACAGGAGCGTGCGACGTCATTACGGCGAAAGACTGATCGGTGCGACTTGATAGCTCCTCATCAGAATACAACCCAATGAGTTCCTTGCTGCGGAACTTAACTGGTAGCTTTGCTCGGAGCTGTTCGGACAACATCGGAAATAGGTCGGTACTTATATCCTTTGGCATGGCCAGCGCGACAAAGACGTTTGGCGTTTGCTCAACCGTCAAAACCCAATTTTTTCCCTCACTGGTCGTCGTCGAAATCACTACTCGTACGTTTTCTAGGCTGCCGGTTCGTCCGCGATAGCTCGTTTCGACGATTGATCCAGTGGAGAGGTCGGGAGATTTATTGGTCTCGGCAGACTTATTCGTCTCGGCAAAGACTGCGGCCCGCTGTGTGGTGTCGCTCGTACCGAACGTGATCGGAGCATTATCGTCAGGGGCTACAGGCCCCAAAACGAAATAGCGATTACAGTCGGTTTTGCCCGCTTCTAGTGGTGTGCCGATAATGTGCCGAAGCTGTGCCTTAGGCCATCTATAGCCAAGACCATGATTGTCCTTGTTTTTGATGTAGTGCCAAATCCAATTGCGACCGTCAGACGTATCAACATCTGTCGCCCACTCAAAGGCCACGCCATTCGTTACGTTGTTGATGATGGCCTTGGGAGCTGTTCGGTCATATTGCGAGATATCACAGTCAGCGGATGCCGACGAGCAGAGCAACAAAGTCCCGAGCAGAACGGTCGGATGAAACAAGCGTGTCAATATCGTCATGCTCAAACTTCAGTTTGGTCTGCAATGTTTTGTTCTACCGCAAATTGATTGGTTTTGGAAGACACGTTTGGAGTACGAGGGCGCCGAGGTGTCATTGCAAGCAGCGTGCCCCTATTCAGAACTGAAAGCCATTTGCCGGGACTAAAGCGGGACTATCGAGTCACCAAAATGCGAAAAACCGCTGCTATCATTGGCTTTCTGACGATCCACTCACCGCCCTAAGAGGGCGTGGGCGCTACCCCAAGGGGGAGCGGGGAATGCCGGGTGCCCGTTGCACCCGCAGCCGCGTGCGCGAAGTGTAGAAAACACACGCGTTAGTCACCACGGTCGCACCGGGATCACCCGGCATTCCCGCACGCGATGGTTTTAGCAGCTTATTTCGAGCTCTCCCCGGTGATCGGGCTTTCTTGTCACCGTCGCCGATGAAATTTCTTTCACCAACTTGACGCCAGCGTCGAGGCGTCAGGACCACACGACTTCGCCGTCCGCGGATAAGTGCTCTCGTCAGCAGCACCCATCGCGTCCATCGCATCCCAACCTTACGTTCGTGACGATCGCGAAACGCCCCTTTGTGTGGGCCGGGATGGCAGGGATGAAGAGGTGATTTGGGTTAAAAGTGAACCGAAATATTTTTGCAAAAGGGGCTGGACATGCAAATCACTTGATTGAGATTCCTTGCAATCAAAAAGCAAGACCTCATCCTTGAGGAGCGGCCCTTGGCCGCGTCTCGAAGAATGGAGAAAAGAACGGTGTTGCCGCCATCCTTCGATACGCCGCTTCGCGGCTCCTCGGGATGAGGGCGGAGCCTAATGCCCCGGGACGACAGTTCTTATGTTGAGCTGCGCAGCCGCCTCACTTCTCCCGGAACGCGCGCATCAATTGGTCTTTCAGCGGCTTGATCAGATAGGACAGCATGGTGCGGTCGCCGGTCTGCACGAACGCTTCCACCGGCATGCCGGGGATCAGTTTGGCCTCGCCGAGACGCGCGACTTCTTCCGGCGGCATCGAAACGCGGATGGTGTAATAGGATTGCCCGGTGCGCTGGTCGGTGGTGACATCGGGCGAAACGCGGGTGACACGGCCGTTCAATTCCGGCGTCGTGCGTTGGTTGAAGGCTGACAGCCGCAGCAGGGTCTTCTGGCCGATCTGCAGCTTGTCGATATCCTGCGGATTGACCTTGGCCTCGACCTGAAGATCGTCGGCTTGCGGCACGATCATCATGATGGCGTCACCGGCGGTGATCACCCCGCCGACCGTATGAACTGTCGACTGCTCGACCATACCATCCTGCGGGGCGCGAATATCGGTCCGCCGCAATTGGTCCTCGGCCGTGACCTTGCGCTCGACGAATTCGCCGATCTTGTCGTTGGTCTCGCGCAAATCCTTCGAGACGTCGCTGACCATATCCTTGTCGACCTGAATGATCTGCAGTTCGGTTTCGGTGATCTTGCCCCTGGCCTGCGCCCGGGACGCGATGTATTGCGCGCGCTCGCCGGAAAGCCGCGCCGCGTCGCGCTCGAGCGTGGTCAGGCGCGTCATCTGCACCAGATGCTGATCGTAAAGCGAGCGGACCCCGACCAGTTCCTTTTCCACCAGCGCGATTTCCAGGTCCTTGGCCTTCTCCTGCGCCTGCAAGCCGGCGATCTCCTCGTTCAACTGCGCGACCCGCTCACGCAACTGAGCTTTTTGCCCGATCCGGCCGGTGGTACGAACATCGAACAATTTGGACTCGCTCGCCATCACATTCTTGACGTCGGGATCGTTGGCCCGATCAAGCAGCATCGCCGGAAATGTGATCTTGTCGAGGCCCTGCTGTTCGGCTTCGAGCCTCGCTGCCCGCGCCCACAGGCCATCGAGATTCTTGGTGACAATGGCGAGGCTTGCCTTGGTGACGGTATCGTCGAGCCGCACCACCACATCGCCGGCCTTGACGACATCGCCGTCATGCGCGCGCAACTCGCCGACCACGCCACCGGTCGGATGCTGCACTTTCTTCACGTTCGATTCGACCACGATCGCGCCCGGGGCAATCAGGGCGCCCGAAATCTCGGTGGTGGATGCCCAGCCGCCGAGCCCGCCCGCCAGCACCGCCACCACGGCCAATCCGATCATCAAATGCAGCCGTATCGACGGTCGCGCTCCCCGTATCTTGTTGCCGGTCATGATTTGGCAACTCCCGATTTGGCAGATCCTCCCTCGGACACGACCTTGATGGCGGGCGCCGGCGGCGCCACGCGCTGCAGCACCTGCCCCAGAACCGTTTCCTTGGGACCGAAGGCGTGCGCGCGGCCATCCTTGAGCACCAGAAGCATATCGACCGCCTCGATCCCGACCGGCCGGTGCGCCACCACCACCACGATGGCGCCGCGCTCGCGCGCCGAGCGAACCGCCCGCGTCAGCGCCTCGTCGCCCTCGGTATCGAGATTGGAATTCGGTTCGTCCAGAACAATCAGGAACGGATTGCCATAGAGCGCACGTGCCAGCGCCACGCGTTGCGCCTGGCCGGCGGAAAGGGCCGCACCCTGCTCGCCGATCTGGGTGTCGTATCCGTCGCGCATCTTGATGATCATCTGGTGCACGCCGGCTTCCTTGGCGGCGGCGATGATGGCCTCCGAGTGCGCCTCCGGATCGAACCGGCAAATATTCTGCGCCACCGAGCCCGCGAATAATTCGACATCCTGCGGCAGATAACCGACATGACGGCCAAGCACATCGGACGACCACTGATCGAGCGCTGCGCCATCGAGCCGTACTTTACCGCGGAACGGCTGCCAGACGCCGACCAGCGCGCGCACCAGCGAAGACTTGCCCGATCCGCTGGGACCGATCACGCCCAGTCCGTTCCCGGCCTCGAGTGCGAAGGTCACATCCTGCACCACGATCCTCTGTTCGCCGGGCGGCGTGATGCTGACGGCCTCGACGGCGAGGCGGCTCGACGGGTTCTGCAGCATCGTCTGCGCGGTTTGCGCGGGTAACGATTCGAGCAGCCGGTTGAGGCGATGCCAGCTCTGGCGAGCGGCCACGAAACCTTTCCAGTGCGCGATCGCCAGATCGACCGGCGCCAGCGCCCGCGCGCTCAAGATCGAGCCCGCGATGATAATGCCGGCGGTCGCTTCCTGATGGATCACCAGATAGGCGCCGACGGCGAGCACCGCCGACTGCAGGGTCATGCGCATGACCTTGGCAATGGCGCCGAGACCTCCGGAGACGTCACTGGCGCGCTGATTGCCCGCGAGATAATTCTGGTTGGCTTCGCTCCAGCGCTTGTTGAGGCGGCCGGACATCCCCATCGCCACCAGCACCTCGGCGTTGCGCCGGCTGGTGGCGGCCAGATCGTTGCGGCGCGCCGCCAGGCCCATGGCCTCCCGCGCCGGCCGGCGCGACATGAACTCGGTCACGATAGTGAGGGTGACCAGGATGATCGCGCCAACCAGCGCGGTCAGGCCGATCATCACATGGAAGGCAAAGCAGATCGCCAGATAGAACGGCAGCCACGGCAGGTCGAAGAACGCGCCCGGCCCCATCCCGGAAAGGAACGAGCGAATATTGTCGAGATCGCGCAGCGGCTGCAGGCCCTCGTTGCGCGCCCCGGCCGTCAGCGGCAGGCGCACAATGGTATCGAACACCCGGCTGTTGAGGGATTCATCGAGCGCGGTGCCGATCCGGCCCAGGATTCGGATCCGGATCAGGTCGAGAACGCCCTGGGCCAGGTACAAGCCGCCGGCGAGAACGGCGAGGCCCACAAGGGTCGGCACGCTGCGGCTCGGCAGCACCCGGTCGTAAACCTCCAGCATGAACAGCGAGCCGGTCAAATACAGCAGGTTGATCATGCAACTCATGACGCCGACGCCGACGAAGGCGCCGCGGCAAGCACGCAGCGCATCGCCGAGTTCGGAACGCCGGACGCCGGGAACGGCTGCCATTCAACCTGATCTCTTCATGAGGCTGCGGGAACCCCAGTCTTACCGATGATTTCAGCCATCGTCCATGCAAGTTGCATTAACCTAACTGGCGCCCGGCTCGGGGGGAGAGGTGGAAGTGACGCCGCATCCCGCGCCAGCCGTTTTGTTCCCCAGTATTTTGCCGGAACATCACGGCCGCCGATCCGTTGTACCGGCATCCCAACCGACATTATTGGAGCGATCATGATCCGTCGTTTTATCGGAATTACTGCCGTCGTCACTGCCATGGCGCTGCCCGTTGTGGCGCAGGCCCAGGACCGGGGGGTCCCGGGCGGTGTCGAGCGAGGTTCCCGCGAGGGTGAACGCGCCGCCGGTCCGGTCGGTGCCGTGGTTGGCGGAGTCGTCGGCGGCGTGGTGGGCGGCGTTGCCGGGGTGCTCGGCGTCGATCAGCGCCCCCGCTTTCACAGCTATGTGGTCGAACAGCGCCGCCCTTCCTACGAATATAGCGAGCAGGTCCGGGTCGGCGCGGTACTGCCGGAAGCGGGCGTCACCTATTATGACGTGCCGCCGGAATATGGCGTTCGGGACTATCGCTACACGGTCGTGAACGGCCGCACGGTTCTGGTCGAACCACGCACCCACCGGATCGTCGAGGTGCTCGAGTAACGCGATGGTCGAACCGCACGGCTGCGGCAGTCAACATGCAATGGGCCGTCCCTTTGGGACGGCCCGATTTTTTCAATCATCTTTTTTTCAATGACCGTCGTTCTAGAAGCGGCCGCGAAGCAGCCGCACGATCAGGAGCAGCAAGACGGCGCCGATCGCCGAATAGATGATCTCCGATACAAGACCTGTGCCGAGATGGATGCCGAGCCGCGGAAACAGCAGGCTGGCGACCAGCGCGCCGGCGATGCCGACAATAATATCGCCGATGATTCCGAAGCCGGTGCCCCGCACCACCTTTCCGGCCAGCCAGCCCGCGATCAGGCCGACGAATAAAATAACCAGAATGCCTTCATTGGACATTTGCATCAGAATTCCCCCCTGTTGGCGCAGACGACTTCGCGTGCTGCGTTCGCAACCTATCCACAATTGCCTGACGTGACGACTCCAATCAGGCCAATTCCGGCACGCGGTCGTGAAAATCGGTCGCGCGCTGGAACGCCGCGCCGATCCGCAACAAGGTGGCTTCATCGAACGGGCGGCCGATCAACTGCATTCCGACCGGAAGACCGTCACGGGTGAAGCCTGACGGAATGGCCAGCGACGGCAGCCCGAGATAATTGACCGGCCTCGTAAAGCGGGTCAGCCGCTGGATCACCGCGTCGGCGTCGGGGCTGTTGCCGACATCGCTCTCGGCGATGGTGGGAGCGGCGACCGGCGCCACCGGCGCGATCACGGCATCGACGCCGCTCACCGCCGCCAGATGCGCGGCGAGCGCCGGACCGCGCCAGCGCATCGCTTCGAGATAGGACACCGCCGGGAGGGCGAGGCCGTTCTGCAGCCGCATCAGCACCTGCGGGCCGTAATCCTGCGGGCGTTCGATCATCCAGCGCTTGTGAAACGCCGCCGCCTCGACGGCGAGAACCAGTTGAGAGGCCGCGGCAAGCTGGCGCTGGTCCGGCAGTTCGACCTGAACGATCTTGGCGCCCTCGCGCTTGAGGACCGCGACGGTTTCATCGATGATGCGCGCGACCTCGGGATCGAGATCGTCGACATAGAAAGTCGTAGGGACGCCGATCGTCAGGCCTTTGACCGGCCCCTGCACCGCCGCCATGTAATCCGGCAGCGGTCCGCTGACCGCGGTCGGGTCGTTGGGGTCCGCGCCCGCCATCAGGCCCAGCAGCAAGGCGCAATCGCCGGCAGTGCGCGCCAGCGGTCCGACGGTGTCGAGCGACTGCGACAGCGGCATCGCGCCGGCGCGGCTGACGCGCCCCACCGTGGTTTTCAATCCGGTCACGCCGCAGAAATGCGCGGGCATCCGGACCGAGCCGCCGGTGTCGGAGCCCAGCGCCGCAAACGTCAGCCGGGCGGCGACGGCCGCACCCGAGCCCGACGATGAACCACCGGTAATGTGATCGAAGCGCCACGGATTATGCACCGCGCCGAAATGCGCGTTGTGGCCGGTCGGTCCATAGGCGAACTCGGCCATTTGCAGCGTGCCGAGGCGAACCGTGCCGGCATCCTTCAGGCGCTGCAACGCCGTCGAGGTCGTCGACGCCACGAAATCGCGCCGGATTTTGGAGCCGCAGGTGACCACCTTGCCCGCATCGTAATACATGTCCTTGTGCGCCAGCGGCACGCCGTGCAGCGCGCCGCGGCCGCCACCTTTCGCCAGCGCCGCATCGGCGGCGTCGGCGGCCTTCAGCGCGGCGTCGGCTTCGATTGCGATGAATGCATTGAGGCGCGGCTCGCACCGCGCGATCCGCTTCAGGCAGGATTGCGTCGCCTCGCGCGACGACAATCGCTTCTGCGCAATCGCCTGCGCAACCGCCGTCAGCGGCATCAAGGCCGGCTCGGTGCTCATGACGCAGCCTTTTTGCCATCGGACATGGCGCCGGCCTGGACGACGACAAAGCTCGCCGGCTCCAGATCGAACGGCAGCGTGCCGGCGACCGCCGCAAACGCTTCAAACGCCGGACCGATGGAATTGACGATGCGCTCGGCGACATCGGCGCTGACCGGCACACCGGCCACGTCGGCGATGGCCTTGATCTCCTTGGGCGTCGGTCTGGTCATGCGGCATCTGCTCCCCTGCTGGCGTTATCCCCATCGCCCTATAGCACAGCGCCGCGGCGAGCCAGCATGCGCTTGCGGGGGTGCAGCAATACGCCGACAACATCGCCGGTGTGACGCAGGACGGCTCGCCGGAAAATACCGGGGCCCCGCAGCGTCGCTATTTGGTCAACAGAGCGAAGGCGCCGTTCCAGTCTTCCGGCGGCGGGGTCTTCCGGTAGCTGAGAATGCGTGCTTCATACAGCTTGTAGAGCAGCTCCAGCTCATGGGCTTCGTCGGTGCGGCGGCCGCGCTCGATCGCCGCCAGCGCGCCGTCCCAGTCGCGGCTGCGATAACACGCCAGCATCTCGATCGTCAGGTTGCGCAGCCGCTGGAAGCGCCCGGATTGCGCGGCGTCCTCACGCCCGACGATGGCATAGATCACCTCCGGCTCCGTCTTGCCCTTGACCATGATGAAATCGAGCTCGAGGATCGCGAACTTGTCCTTGACTGCGAGCGCGGTCTGCGAGCCGACGATGATCGGAAATCCATACTCCTTGGATTGTCCCTCGAGGCGCGAGGCCAGGTTGACGCTGTCGCCGAGCACGGAATAATCGAACCGCAGGTCGGAACCCATATTGCCGACCACGCAGATGCCGGTATTGAGTCCGACGCCGACTTTGATCGGAATGTAGGCGTGACCGCCGTCCTGTGCTTCGAGCTCGCGTTCCTTGTTCAGCTCATCGATCCGCTCCAGCATGTCGAGGGCTGCTTCGCAGGCATTGATCTGATGTTCCTTGTCGTCGAGCGGCGCATTCCAGAACGCCATGATGGCGTCGCCCATATATTTATCGATGGTGCCATTTCGGGCCAGAATCACGTTGGTCAGGGGCGTCAGGAAGCGGTTCATCAGCGCGGTGAGGCCTTGCGGATCGCGCTTGTAGGACTCCGAGATGGCAGTGAAGCCCCTGACGTCGGAGAACATGATGGTCATCTCACGTTCCTCGCCGCCGAGCACCAGTTTTTCCGGCGAAAGCGCCAGCTGCTCGACCAGCGCCGGCGACAGATACTGGCCGAACGCCGAGCGAATCTGCCGCCGCTGCGCCTGCTCGCGCACGAAGCTGGAAAAGACCAGGGTGAGATAGATCAGGCTGGTCGACAGCAGCGGATAGGTAAAGTCGATCAGCAGCCGGTGCTGGGTGTAGAAAAACCAGGACGTTCCCATCAGAACGATGGCAAACAGCGCGCCGACCACCACCAGGGTGATCGGCCCGAATCCCGGCGCGAACGCGATCACCAGAAGTCCCAGTGTCAGCGCGGCAAAAAATTCCAGCGCCGGGCCGTAATAAGGCTGCGCCAGCACCGCATGGGTCAGCGCGCTCTCCAGCACCTGCGCGTGAATTTCGACGCCGGGCATCGCCGGGTCGACCGGCGTGGTCTTGAGGTCGTTGAGTCCCGCCGCCGAGGTTCCGACCAGCACCAGCTTGCCCTTGATCTTCTCGGGCGCAACGCTGCCGTCGAGCACGTCGGCTGCAGAAACATAGATCGAGGGATCGTGTCGCGAAAAATGCACCCAAAGCTGGCCGTTGAGGTCGGTCGGAATCTGGAATCCCTTGACGCCGATGCTCTTGATACCGGCCTCGTCGGTCTTGATGAAGATGGTGTCGGTGCCCGTCACCAGCCGCAGCATTTCGAAGCTGAGCGAGGGCATGGTGGTGCCCTGGGCCAGCGAGATCATCGGCACCCGCCGCACAATGCCGTCGCGTTCGGGATTGATGGTGAGCAGGCCGCGGCCGCCGGCCGCCTTTTCCAGCACCTCGGTGTTGCGCAGCAGCCCCGGAAACTTGAACATGAATTTCTGCGGGTCTTCACCCAGCGTTGCGAGCCCCGTCACCGGCAGCGTGTTGTCGAGTTCCGAGCGGATACGGGGCAGTCCGGTTTCGCCGAGCACGACGCGCGAGCGCTGCATGGTATCGGCGAAAAGCTGATCATTGCTCGGCAACTGGCGCAGTTTGGCGCGGGTTTCCTCGTCGAGATTGCGGAACGTGTCGGCCGCCACGCCGGGGTTGAGCCGGTCAGGTTCCGCGAACATGATATCGAAGGCGATCGCCGCAGCGCCGAGCCCGGTCAGATTGGTGACCATGTCGGCGATCCGGGTTCGCGGCCAGGGAAACTGACCGAGTTTCGCCAGGCTCTTTTCGTCGATATCGACGATGGCAACCGGCGGATTGGCCATCTTGGCGCGCGGATCGATGCGCTGGAAGGTATCGAAGGTCCGGACCCGAAGCTCCATGATCGGAGCCGGGTCGGCGATGCGCAGGGCGGCGACGCCGATCAGCAGCGCCAGACAGATCAGCCGCGCATAGCCGAACTTCCGCTTGAACCACCTGCGTAATATCCTCAGTCGCTTCATGCCGTCAGGATATCAGGTTCGCGCGGATTGATCATGTGCAGGATGGTGTTTTTCCGCATCGGCGATGCCATGGGGGGGTGACGGCTCAAATTGCCCGTTCACAGATGCTAGATCAGATGGAAATCGTTCGGATGCGCCTGAAGCTGCGCAAGGGTTACGCCGGACAGGGTGATCTGGTCATGAGCCGCATCGACGATGATGGTGTCATGACCCGAATTGGCGGAATGGGCGCCGTTCTGCAGAAGCGCTGACACGGTCGCAAACAGCGACTTGTCGATCTCGATCGTGTCGGTGTTGACATTGAAGTCGCCGATCGTTGCGCTGCCGAAATTCTTGTTGAAGACGAACGTATCCTGGCCGCCGTGGCCGAAAATCTTAACTCCGCCCCCGACATTGACAAAGATGTCGTTTTGAGCGGTTCCATCGACGATCGAAGCACCGCTTCCCAGCAGCGTGACGGTTAGCGGCTGACTTTCCGTGAGCGCATGCCCGTCGCTGACACGCGCGTTGAAGGTCAGAGTCAGCTTGTCCCCCGGCTCCAGAAAATCGAGATCGGCGTTGGTGGGATTATAGGTCCAATCCAGCACATCCTGTCCGCCGGTGGTCTTCACCGTGTCGAACGTGATGGCGCCGGAATCGATCAGCGCCGATACGTTCACATTGGACGGCAGCGTCGTCGAGCCGTTATATTCAGCGACGGCATCTCCCGTCACCGATGCCGTCAGCGTGTCGCCGATATCGGCGTCACTGACCGCAAGGGTGCCGGCGATCGGATTCGGAAGATGGATGTGAGAATCCGAAACAAATCCCGCTGAAATGTTGTCAACCTCGAAAGCGCTTGAGCTGCTTGCCAGGACAACCTTGTCGAACGGGGCCAGATCCGAGAACTCCACATAACCGTTCGACCCAAAACTCCCCTGGTTGCCATTGGCAAGGAGCGGGGCGACGTCGGCGCCCGAATAGGAAGCGACCAGATGGCTTCCGTCGTAAAAGCTGATCGTGTTGAAGGCGTCGGCCGACCCCCAATACAACCCGAACTCGTTGTGTTCGGACGCAAACGAGATGGTTTCCGACCCGTGCGCGCCGATGCTCAGGTAGTTTGTCGCATCCGCGTGACCTGGCAACGGTCCGATGAACGGAGCCGAGGTGACCGAAGATGAGCCATGCACGATGCCGGCTGCGCCCGACGCGGTGAATGTGGCACCGAGGGCGGTACTGGTGAAGTTGCCATGGCCGAAACCATTGATCGACGCGGAGCCGGCCGAGAGATTGTCAAAGGTCTCGGCGGGCAATTCCAGCGAGTTCGTGCTCACGCCTGCGCCCAGAACGACTGGAGATTTGTTCAGAATGACCGTCTGTACGGACGGATCGGTCTCGGCCACAATCGTCGGCAGGTCGTTGGCGCCCTCAACCGTGACGGTGACGGTCGCCGTGTCGGTGCCGCCGTGATGATCGTCCAGCGTGATCGTCGACGTCACTGTCGCCTTTTCGCCGGCGCCGAGGAAGTCCAATGAACTGTCGCCGATCTGATAGGTCCAGGCGAGCGACCCGTTGTTGGTGTTGACCGGCTGGGTCAGCGAGAATGCATTCTCAAGCGTTTGAATTTCGCTCGAAGAAAGCATGGTTGCGCCAACGGTCAACGTGACACTTTGCGCGAAGTCCGTCACCGTCGGCCGGTCGGTCAGGTCGATATCGGTGAAATGAAGCGTCCCGCTTGCCGCCGGCGAGGGATCCGATGCCGACGACCCGGTGGTATCCGCAAGCTCCTTCACGGTGGCGGATTCCGATTTGTCGGCCGCCGCGAAGGCCGGAACGTCGTCATTGGCGTTCAGCGTGATCAGCGTGCCGCCGTGGCCGTCGGAAGAGCCTGCGAAATGCGCGTTGCTGTAGTCGCCGGTCAGCGTCATGCTGATCGAATGCACACCGTCGGTGATGGTCAGGATGCCGTTACTGTAGGTGCCGGTGGTATTCGGACCATAGCCGATGGTGCTCAGGTCGATTTGATCACCAGCGGTCAGGCCGCTGATGTAGCCGCCAAAGCTCGACGTATCGATCTGCAGTTTCCCGCTGTCGCCGGAGAAGATCACGTTCTGCGTGTCCGACGCGTTGAGATCGAGAACCGCGCCATTGTCGATCTGGATCG
The DNA here is from genome assembly GCA_963819325.1 of uncultured Pseudomonadota bacterium. GTDB lineage: Bacteria > Pseudomonadota > Alphaproteobacteria > Rhizobiales > Xanthobacteraceae > Bradyrhizobium. Next base: position 225,056 of record CAWFVT010000029.1, on the reverse strand, counting down.
ATCCGCTCCCTCCGGGCGTGCTGTCGCCGACCGAACCCGTGATCTTCAATATGCCGTCGGTGACTTCGATCTTTCCATCGTTGCCGACGCTGGTGCTGGTCAGCGTGACGTCGCCGCTGGTCTTGACCAGCGCGCCGGCGTCGATCGTCAGGCCGCCGCCGGTGATGGTCGTCGTGTCGTTGAGCGTCAGCGTGTCGCCGCCATCGACATGGATAACGCTGTCGGCCGCAACGTTGGTGAACGCGGTACCATTCACCGTATCGCCGTCGAGCGTCAGCTTTTGACCGCTCTCTACCGTCACGTTGCCTTGGTTGAGGTTGGCATCGCTGATGGTGCTGGAACCGACGATGTCGATGTCGCCGGCAACGGCGTTGCCCGACGCATCGATGCTGAAATCGTTGATGGTGCCGCCGCTGATGATGACGCCGTCCAGCTTCAGCATCGTGCCGCCATCGACCTGAATGGTGGCGCCGCTTGCGGTATCGTTGAAATGAGTTCCGGTGACCGTATCGTTGTCCAGCGTCAGCACGACGCCGCTCTTGATCGTCGCCTGGCCATTGTTCAGGTGGTCATTGCTGATGGTGCTGGAACCGACGATGTCGATGTCGCCGGCAATGGTGTTGCCCGACGTATCGGTACTGAAATCGTTGATGATGCCGCCGTTGATGATAACGCCGTCCAGCTTCAGCGTCGTGCCGCCATCCACCTGAATGGTGGCGCCGCTTGCGGTATCGTCGAAATGGGTTCCGGTGACCGTGTCGTTGTCCAGCGTCAGCACCACGCCGCTCTTGATCGTCACCTGGCCATTGTTCAGGTGGTCACCGCTGATCGTGCTGGAACCGGTGACATCAATGTCGCCCGCAATAATACCGCCCGAGGCGTCGGTGCTGAAATCGTTGATGGTGCCGCCATTGATGGTGGCGTCGTTCAGCACCAGCACGCCGGTGCCGTAGACCGTGATGATGCCGCCGGTGTTGTCGACCGTGGTGAGATGATCGAGGGTCAGCACGCCGAGAGCGAGGATCGCTATGGCGCTGGCGTTGGTAATCTTCTCGTTGCTGAGTTCATTGACCGTACTGCTGACATTGATCTGGCTGAAGTTAAGGAGGTTGCCGTCCTTCAGCGCCGCGTTGCCGTCGAGTGTCAACGTGCCGTTGTTGGTGACGGTGCCGCCGCTGATGAACGCATCGTTCAGCGTCAGCATGGCGGTACCGTCAATTGCGATGGCGCCGGTCGAGTTGTCGACCGTAGTGACCTGATCGAACGTCAGCACGCTGCCCGCGAACACCTCGATCGATTTCCCGTTGGTGACGTTGACGCCGTTCAGCGTCGCGCCGCCGGCGGTCTCCACCGCAAGCGTGCCGAACGGTCCGACGGTCAGCGTGCCGCCCGTGATGGCTGCGCCGTCATCCAGAACCAGCGTCGGCGTAGCCGACGACGCGACAACGTCGACCTGGATGCTGCCGGATCCGGTCAGATTGACACCATCGAGTGTCGCCCCCGACGAGCTTTCGACATAGAGCGTGCCGGAATTGCTCAGCGTTCCCCCGACAAGCCTGGCGCCGTCCTGCAACGTCAGCGTCTGGTCGGCATCGATCGTCAATAACGCGCCGGAATTGGTGATGGTGCCGCCGGTGATCGTCACCTCGTCCAGCGTGGCGGTCCCGTCGATCAGGATGGCGGCGCCGCCAGCGGTGTCGATGAAATTGGTGCCCATCACCGTATCGCCGGTCAGTTTCAACGTCTGGCCACCGGCGATCGTCACATTGCCGTTGTTGAGGTGCGCGCCGCTGATCGTGCTCGAACCGGTGACCTTGATGTCGCCGGCAATGATCCCGCCCGACGTCGTGAAATCGTTGATGGTGACGTTCTTGATGGTCGCGCCGTTCAGGGTCAGCGTGGTGTGGCCATCGACCTGGACGATGCTGGTGGCATCGCTGCCCGAAATCGTCGTGCCATTCACCGTGTCGCCGTCGAGCGTCAGCGTGGCGCCGGCCGCGATCGTCACATCGCCATTGTTCAGGATGTCGTTGGTGATCGCGCTCAAACCGCTGACGTCGATGTGGCCGGTGCCGCTGGCGGCGCCGTTGTTGATGGCGCCACCGTCGATGGTCGCACCGTTGAGCGTCAGCGTCGCATCGTCGCCAATCGACAGCGTGCCCGAATTTGACACCTTCATGCCGGTGAGCGTGACGCCCTTGCCGTTGGCGCCGGCTTCGATATCGACCACGTCGGTCGTGTCCTCGAGGGTCAGCGTGACGCCGCTGATCGTTGTGCCGTCGGACAGAATGAGCGTCGATCCCGACGGCGCGGCGCTACCAATTTCGATTTCGCCGCCACCCGTGACTGTGACGTGATCCAGCGTCGCGCCGACCGAACCGCTGCCGTTCTGGATGTACACTTCGCCGCCGGTGGCGATGTCCAGCGTGCCGCCAGTCACCGTGGTGCCGTCGGTCAGTGTCAGGACCGCTCCCGCCGTCGTCTTGCTGACTTCAATGGCGCCGCCGCCGCCGACGGTGACGCCATCCAGCGTCGCGTCGGGCACGCCCTTGGCAAGCGCGGTCAGGCCCTTCTCGATATCCAGTGTGCTGCCGGCGGCGATGGTCAAATTGCCGTTCTTGATCGACGTGCCGTCGTCAAGCTTCAACGTCGACGAGCCGGCAGCCCCGATCTCGATCAGGCTCGCCGCCACCGCAATCGGCCCGGTGCTCGCATTGGTGCCGATCACGGTGACGCCATCCAGCGTCGCGCCGCCGATGCTTTCGACGTCGAGCGTGCTGCCGCTGCCAAGCGTCAGATTGCCGCCGGTGATCGTGGTGCTGGCCGCGGTCGCGCTGCTCAACTTCAGCGTCGCACCGTTGTCGATATGAAGGGCACCGCCGGAATTGGCGATATTGACCCGAACATCGAGCGTGTCGCTGACGACCTCAATCGTGCCGGCATTGGTAATCGAACTCGAATCGCCGAATTCGCCGCCCTGGCCAAGCGTGATGAGGCCGCCGCTATAATTATGCAGAACGCTGTTACCCAGAATTTTTGCGATGGTGCCGACGCTCAGGGTCCCGAAAACCTTGAGGATCGCATCGGCGCTCAAGCTGATGTCAGTGCCGATCGTCAGCGATCCGTTGACTACGCCATTCGCCACATCGGCCTGCGTCAGGACCCTTCCGATGTCCAACTCCGGAGCCGTGGCACCGGGCGCGTTCGCCAGGTCATCGAAGTTGTCCATGGTCACCGAATGGGCGAACGCCGCAGCACCTCCAGCCTTGATCGTGACCGGATAAAGCGGGGTCTGCCCCTGCAGCTGATTGGTGATGATAATGACATCGTCGCTTGCGGTGGGGACGGTACCGGTTTCCCAGTTGTTCGCACCGTTCCAGTCCCCGCGCGTCGGGTCCGCCAGAGGATCCGCCGTCGTTTCAACCCAGACGACAGCCGGCGCGTCGTTGCCGGTGATCGTGACCGTGACCTTCTGACTGGAGGTCGCGCCCTGCGAATCCTTCACCGTCACGGTATAGGTGAGGGTCAGCGTCTCGCCGTCGGGGACGATATCGGCGTAGTAGGATGAAATGTCAGCCAGCGTCCATGTGATGGTTCCGGCACCCGTTCCGGTGCTGTCGGTTGTCACGGCAGCGGAAAGGGCGCTCTCGAACACGCCCATGGGGCGGGGGAATTTCGCTTCCAGCGCCTGCATATCAAGCGCAGCGCCCTTTGCATCGGAGAGAATGGCGGCCGTCAAGTGCGTGGAAACCGTATGGGTATCGGTCAGATCCGGGTCTTTGAATTTCAGCTTGTTCGTGGTCGGCCCGGTCGGGGGCAGACTGGGGCCGGTCGTGCCCGTGCCGACGTTAACAAACGCGACCGTTTCCGGCCCGGTGGTGATGACCGGAGCGTCGTTGGTGCCGGTGATCGTGATCGTGAAATTCGCAAAGCCCGGGATACTCCCTCCCGAGTAATTCGAATCCACCTCCGCCTTGTAGGTCAACGTCAGCGTATCGCCGGCGCCGAGGAAATCGAAAGCCTTGTCCGGGACATTGAAGGTCCAGGTCGCGGTGCCGAAGTAGGTGTTGCCCGGGGCTTGCACCACACTCAGCGGAATCTTTTCCAGCGCCTGGATATCCGCCAGTTCCTGCGCAGTCGCCGCAATGTCCTGGTGCTGGGCGTTCTGATAGGTGAACGAACTGATGGTCGCCTTCGCCGTCGGCCGGTCGCCGAGGTTGATGTCGGCAAAGTTGATCGTGCCCGACGTGGTATCGATGGCGGAATTGCCGCTGAGGCCGGCGCGCTCGATGAACGAACTGTCCACCGTCGTGACCACCGGCGGCTGATTGATATGCGGGATCGGGCTCCCGCCAGGCGGAGGGGTGGAAGAAGTCCCGCTGATCACGCTTGACGGGGTGACGAGAAGAATCGTCGCCGTGGGTGCCGCGCCATTGGGCAGTAACGCCAATGGAAACGTCTGCGGGCTCAACGTATCCGTTAAATGCGTGAACGACTGAGGGGTTGTATTCGAGAACTTCCAGGTGAAGACGTCGGTGACGAGCTTTTGCAATTCGGGCGACAGCGGCGAGTCCGAGAAACTCAGATTGTTTTCGCTGATGTGCACCTGCTGTCCGGCCTTGTCGACCAGCGCGATCGGAGCAAACGTGTTCTTGTCGAACAGGATGTAGGAGCCCGTGGTGCCGTCCGGCTCGACCAGAACCTGGAACTTGGCCTCGGGCTTGCCGTTCTGGCCGGGAACGTCGAAGTCGATCTCGACCAGCACCGCGGTGCCGCGAATGCCCATGGTCGCGACGGGCGTGTCGATCTTCATGTCGCCGTGCTTGGCGGTCTGGCCGGCGACAAACGAGATCGTTCCCGCCACCAGGCTGATCAGCGAGGAGTTGTCCGACCCGTTGGGGTCGTAGACCATTTCGTTGAGCACCATGCGGGCATTCGACGACAGACCGAACACGGTGCCGTCGATGAAGGTGACACCGAGCGTCGAACTGGAGCCGGACTGGACCACGTCGCCTTTTTCGACGTTGTCGCCCTGGTTCAGGATGATCGAAACGCCGTTGCGGATCGCGGTCGCGGTACCGGTCAGCTTGGTGACATGGCCAATCACCTTGCCGGCGCCGGCGCTGCCATCGGCCTGCGCATATTGCACATGGCCGGCCAGCGCATTGATGATGTCGCCGGTGAGATGGGCGCCATCGGGCGACGCCAGCGCGACGCGCTTTTCGCCCTTGAAGTAATCCTCCACGACCCATTCGTGGTCGTTCCGGGACAGGACCAGGTCGACGCCGGACCGCTTGAAGTCGCCGTGGAACAGCAAATCCGCGTCCGGCACGATGATGGCGCCCGACGGCGCGTGCGCGGTTATCGAATCGGCATGGTGATGGGCATGCGCTCCGGAACCGTCAGCCTGGAGCTTGGCATCGAATTTGCCGACGAAATTCAATTGGCCACCGCGAAATGGTTAATATTTATATAATATTCAACAGTCTAGGCCTGCATACCACCGGAGCGTGGGATGCGAAACCATCTCGTTGATTGAGCAACAAGATTTGGCGGAATCACCCCGCGATATCCGTCCTGCCGAAACCCCAAACGCCAAGGTATTCACACTTTTCAGTCAAAGCATATCACCGTTTCCAGGTTCAACGTCCCGGCCTGCCGATGTATTTCCAAGTAAAAAATCCCGCACCGATACTTGGATGATCTTTCCCCCGTGGTCCCGGCAGGATATGGCGTCAATTGCAGTGCAAAAACTGTGTTCTGGATAACAAATGGAACCATTCCGGACGAATTAGCCATATCGTACGGAAATTGTGGCAAATCGCAATAAATCCTACGTCTTTTCCGCACCCGCGAGAAGGTTTTTAGCCCTCGGGACGCCGATGCGTAAAATTTTCGGCAAAATGGCGAGACGGATTTCAACCTGTTTCGCGCTTTTCAGCCCGGCGCAACCGGTTTTAAGCAGAGTAAAAGCCGCCCCGCCCATCATCCCCGACGAAACGATCCGGTCACGAGCAGGCTCATCCGCCTCGCCGATGCCCGGACATGGGGCGTCAGATGGGGATTCTCAGCTATTGGCACGGATGGCGTGCCGTCATACTCGCATTGGGCCTGGCCTGGTTCGGCCCGGCGGCGGACCTCTGGGCCGCCACGCCTGATAGCGCCGGAACACCGGAGACCATCGGCCGATCGGCCGAGCCATTCGGGCGTTCCGCCTTCGTGCTGTCCGCCGGGGCCTTGCTGGAGAAATGGCGCAATGTTGCGCGCAAACTCGACGACGAGGCGGTGCAACTGGCACTTTGCGACGGCGACCGCGACCGCTGCGTGTCTCCGGCCGCGCTGCAATTGCTCGCCATTGTCGATAACGCGAGAGCCCGCGACGGCCGCGCCCGCCTCGGCGAGATCAATCGCGCGATCAACCTTGCGATCCGCCCGATGAGCGATCTGGCTCAATACGGCGAAATCGACGTCTGGAGCTCGCCGCTGGTCACCTTCGCGCATGGCGCCGGCGATTGCGAAGACTATGCGATCGCAAAGTTCGTTGCCTTGCGTCTGGCCGGCATCGCCGCCTCCGACCTGCGGATCGTGATCATGCGCGACACCATCCGCGGAGAGGACCACGCCGTTGCCGCCGCGCGGCTGGATGGACGCTGGCTGACGCTGGATAATCGCCGCATGGCGATGATCGAGGACGCGCAGGTCAGGAACTACCAGCCGACCTTTGTGATCGATCAATCCGGCATCATGCAATATGTCGATGCGCCGCTATTGGCAGGGCTGGCGGGCGCCGATCCGGCCCTGGCTAACCTTGCTTCGTCGGATCTTGCTCCGGCTGATCGTGCACCGGCCGATCTCGCTCGCCCGGCAACGGCGAATGCCGAGCCCGGCTTGATCTCGACTTCCAATTGAAACGTCTTCCGTTTGCGATCGAGTAGGCACGAGCCCGGTTTCGCCTGAAAGCACATCCGCCGGGAGGACGGCCGCGAGCATCCGTCATCGCATCAGGATTGCAGCGATGGCCAGGTTGTTCACGGCGCAATTGCGTTCATGACAAGGCTAATTTCCGGTGCGTTGCGAATTCATCCAGCGGTCATCTCAAATCGACGCAACAAATGGACATATGTTGTCGCGAACGCGTCATTTTGACCGGTTGTTGCCCAAACGCCAAGTATCGCGCGGGCTATTTGACTTGGGCCGACCTCTCGTTCTAGTAACACCCACCAGCATGTCCGGGCTGGATGATCGCGCACGCGAGAGCAGTAGCGAGCACAGTATGAACGGCTATTTTAAGCGCGAACTTGTAGATTACCTCGAATCTCATCGCGATCCCCGGAACAGCGTGATGCACGTCGTCGGCATCCCACTTTTGTTCCTGGGTGCGGTACTCCCGTTCAGCGCCTGGACCATCCACATATTTGGCTTCGAAATCAGCGCGGCGGCCATTGCGGTTGCGCCGATCATGATCTGCTGGCTGGTGCTCGATACCGGGCTTGGGGTAGGCATCCTCGTCGCTGCCGCGCTGCTGATTGCAGTCGCGACGATAATCTCGAACCATTCGAGCACCCTCGGCATGTGGTCGATTACCTGCGTCTTGATTGTCGTCGGCCTCGCCGCGCAGGCGGTCGGACACCATCTGTTCGAAGGTCGACGGCCGGCGCTGCTGGACCATCCGCCTCATATGCTGTTTGGACCCATGTTCCTGATGGCGAAACTGTTCATCGCGCTTGGCTTCCGACATGATCTTGCGGTGATTATCCAATCGGATCCGCAACAGGCGCAGCGCGACGCTTCGTTTTATCCCGGGGAACGCCCGGGCGAGGCGCATCCGCGCTCATGACTCGGGTACTTGTCACTGGCGGCACCGGCTTCATCGGACAGCATTTGGTAGCGACGCTCGCGGCGCGGGGCCGCGCCGTGCGGGTGCTCGATCTGCGGCTGCCGGGACGCAGCTTGCCGGACGTGCAGTATGTGCAGGGATCGGTGCTCGATCCCGGCCTGGTCGACGACGCGATGGACGGCGTCGAGCAGGTTTATCACCTCGCCGGCCTTCCCGGCATGTGGACGCCGCGCAAGGACGATTTTCATACCGTCAATTGCGGCGGCACACAGGTCGTCATCGCGGCCGCGCGCAAGCGAGGCGTCGCACGGTTCCTGCACTGCTCGACGGAATCCATTCTTTTCCATCCTTCGCCCTCGAAAGGGGCCGTCGCGGATAATTCCGTGCTGTCGGCCGACGACATGCCGGGTCCATATACGCGCTCGAAATTGCTTGCGGAAAAGCTGGCGACGCAAGCCGCAGCGTCCGGTTTTCCGGTGGTGATCGGCTGCCCGACCATGCCGATCGGACCCCATGATCACAACCTCACTCCGCCGGCGGCCATGCTGCAGCACTTTCTCGGCGGCCGTCTTCAAATGTATCTCGACTTCATCGTCAACTTCGTCGACGTGCGCGATGCCGCGGCGGGGCTGGTGCTTGCCATGGAACATGGCGAGATCGGACATCGCTACATTCTCGGCGGCGAAAGCATTCCGCTGAAGAAGGTTCTGCAGTTGATGGCGACGGTCAGCGGCCGGCGCGGTCTGCTGATTCCGGTGTCCGGCCGCGCCTCGCGAATCACGACCGCCTTGATGGAGTTCGTCGCCGATCACGTGACCGGGCGTCCGCCCTCCGGCACCGTCGAGGGCGTCCGGATCGCGTTGCGGGCACGAGCGCTGTCGATCGAAAAGGCGCAGCGCGAACTCGGCTATACGCCCCGGCCGGTTGAGCCGGCCTTGCGGGAGACCATTGCGTTTCTGCTCGGTGCCAGCCGCCGTCCCGAGGGATTTGGGCCAGGCCAGATCAATCCAGGTCTTAATCCGGGCCAATCCTCGGCGTATTCAACGGTTTCGCCGGAGTTGCCAAGTTGATGCAATCCGGCCATATATTCTAGGACATGCTCGATCAGCTGCGCCCTTTTTTAGCCATCTCCGGGAGTGGCTGGACCGCCACTTGGCCCACGCAATTGCTGGCGCTGATTTGGATCGCATGGCTCGTGAGTTGGGCCGTGGGATCGTTCTTTTCCGGCCGAACCGAAAAGCGTGTCATGACCGGGGCCTCGCTGGCCTTTCACTTGCCCATTGTCGTGGGCGCCGTGCTGATGACGCCCTGGACCGCGCAGATCCTCGGCGAGCGACCGCTCTGGAATGTCGGCAAGGGCGGTATCTACCTGCTTGAGGGCCTGACCGTCGCGGGCACGCTGTTCACGTGGTGGGCCCGAATTCATCTCGGACGCTTTTGGTCGAACGCGATCACGCGAAAGGAAGGTCATCGGGTCATCGACACCGGCCCCTACGGGCTGGTCCGCCACCCGATCTATACCGGGCTGATCGGAGCCATGCTCGCGACCGGCATCGCTATCGGAACGATCACCGCATTGCTCGGCACGCTTTTGATCACGTTCGGGCTTTGGCGGAAGGCCCGCATGGAAGAAGGCTTTCTCACGACGGAACTCGGCGCCGACGCCTATGGCGCCTATTGCCGCCGCGTTCCCATGCTGATCCCGTTCCTGCCGCAAGGCTGAGCCAGCACCAAACGCTTCAAGAGCGTTTTCGAGCGAAGTGGATATCGGTTCGCGTGAAGAAGACGCGTCAAATAAAGAAGTAGAGCCTCCGTTCCGATTCTATCGGAACGGAAAAGACTCTACCGCTTGGCGGGCGGCTGGCGCGAGACCTCGGCGAGCGGCATCAGATGGCGCGGCACGACGACGCGCTCGCCGGGCACCAGCGGCGCGCTTTCCGCCACGCCCTTGTTGACCTGAGCCAGCGACCACAGCGGCACATGGTAAAGTGCCGCGATGGTTTGCAGCGTATCGCCCGGACGGGCGAACACCGGCATCCCGCTGTCCCACAGTTCGATCGCGATCCCGGGAGGAACCACGTAGTTAAGCGGCACCGCCTCGCCTCCGGCTTTCGCCGGCGTCGTTGCAAGCTGCAGGATCTTGGCCATCACTTGTTCATGGACGCCGTCGATCTTGTCGATATTGACGTGATAGACCTCGCTATGCTGCGAGAGATCGAAGCTTGCGAAGTGACCTTGATAGCCTTTCGCCGTTTTGATGCGACTGCCGCCGAGGAGGTCTTTCGACAGGAAGATATTGATGCAACGCTCGATATTGAGCGGCACGGGCGGGCTGATCTGCGGCGGCTCGATCATGACGGCGAGGCTGACCCCGATGCCCTGGGCCTGCAGCATTTCTGAAAACTTCAGCACGCAATATCCGCCCATTGAATGCCCGATCAGAATGATCAGAGCTGGATCCTCGCGATACTCGCGAATCGCGCGTCCGGCGATCAGGTTGCAAATCGTGAAGTCGCTCACATCAGCCGGGATGCCGGCCTTTTCGATCCGCTCCGCCAGATGGTCCATCCCGCGCGAAAAAATCGGACCGAGCGCGCCGCGGAACAAATAGGCGCGCATGTGCGGCGGGGTGGCAGGCTGAGAGGCGGCGGGCGGCGGTGTCGCCGCCGCGCTGGGCGGGGCGACCGGGTTTGCCGCCGCCACCGGCTCGAAGCTCAAAAACAGCAGGAACGCGGAAAGCATTGCCCCGACGAAGATCGTTGCAATCTGAGGTGGCTTCTTCATGCACTCCCGCCGTGCCCAGCCCGCCAGCGCGCGAATAGTTCTAGCGCTTTTTCCGCTGCGGTTGGATCAGAACGGAGGCTTGCCGCCCCACTACCGAAGAACCGCGCATCTGGTGCCAGATGCTGGATGGCGGTCGAATTGGCGGAATCTGAGGCAGATGCTGGCCGGCGCGGACGCGGAACCGGCCAGAGTTTATTGGGCCGCAGCCGGCGCCGCGGCAGAACGCTGCCTGGCCGCACCTGATTCCGGCGGTTTCTTCGTCATGGGCGTCCCCCGTGCGCGGCTCAGGACGACGGAGTCGATCGCGCCGATGACCCTCTGCTGCATGGCCTCGCTCTTGTCGATCGAGAGGTGCCCGACACCCATTCCGCCGACGTCGACATTCTCCAGGTTGCCATGGAACTGGTTGGTCCTGCCGACCTGCGTGCCGCCCCCATTGGCAACGTAGAAGTTCAAATAGCGTCCAACGTGTCCCGACAGGCTGGTCTGAAACACCGAATCCAGACCGATCGCCAGCGTGACGGGGACACCGAGCCGGTTGAGCCGGGCGACCATGTCAGGCAGCACCGTCGCGCCGGAGGAATGCCCGACCAGGACGATGGTCTTTATTCGCCCGCTACGGTATTCCGCGGCGGCCTCGTCAGCGAGGGATTCCCACGAGAGATAATTCGCGACGGTGGCATTGATGCCCTGCCGCTGCAGCTTCGCGGCGATATCGTCCAGGCCCAGCGAAAAGATATTCAGAACGCCGCGCAGAAGATAAACGTGCGCATCCGGTCCGGGAGCAGCACTTGCCGGATTGCCGGCGATCGGAAGCAACAACAGCAGCAAGGTTATCGTGATCGCCCGCAGCGGACGCGACCAGCGCCGGAATCGGGGCGAGAGCCGATCGGCAAACCGGGTAAAATAACCAGCGGGCTTCATGAGGTCCTCTTGAAGACGTTCTGATTGTTGCGCTGCCACGGTGTAGCCCGACGCTTGCGTCCGCAACAGCGGGCAGAAAGGCCATTAACTAATTTTGTCACCAATGCGTGTCTCTGTAGCAACACCCTGCGATAGCCCCGAAGGCCTTTGGTGATGTTCACCGAATGTTGAATTAGCCTATGCCGGGTGACGTTCATGCACACATGAAGTTGTATGTCCGCCGAGCGTCATGTGCCTCGCTTCTAAAAACCGTCACGGCTGGTTTTCCGCAGGTAGCCGTCCCCCTAATTTCCCTCCCCGACCAGCACGAACGGCGCCCAGCTCGACGGATCGGCATTATGCAGTGATGAAGGGTTGGCGATGCGGGCTCGCATCGATCGGCGCAGTGCTTCGGCACGGCCGATCTGCGGATTTTTGGCCAGTTCCGCGAAAGCACCCGTCGTCAGCTTGACGGCGGCCTCCGACTCCACCGGCCAGTGCGACACCAACAGCGAGCGTGCGCCCGCATAGAAGAACGCACGCGCCAGACCGGAAAGGCCTTCCGCGCCGGGCCTGTCGCCCGCGGCGGTATTGCACGCCGACAGCACCGCCCAATCCGCATCGAGTTTGAGTTTGGCGATACGGCTGGCGGTAAGCAGGCCATCATCCTCCGCCGTTGGCTTGTCCGGCAGGCTGAGCACCAGCGCCGGCTCACTCAAGCCGCTAACCTCACCGGCAACGAGGCCGTGGGTTGCAAAGTCGATCACCCGATACTGCGCAAGCAGCATGCTCTTTACCGTCGTGACCGTGGCGGCGGCGCCGAGCTTTACGTCATCGTCCGACGCGCCGAGATCGTGCGCCACTTGGCGCAGCTCATTGGCGGTATCGGGCAATGCCGGCAGCCCGGTACGCAATCGATCGATATCGACCTCCGTGCCGTTATAATATGACTGATAGGCCTGCACGCCGCGCGACGCCGCTCGCCTGTCCACGCTGCCGGAGCGCTGCAACTGCGGATCGCCGAATCCGATGAAGGGTTTGGTCGCGCGTGAAGCCTTGGCGAAGCTGCGCAAGGCGCGCAAGCTCGCCACCGACGGCAACACCGTAATTGCCTTGTCATTGAGCAGCCACGCCGCCTGGCGATAGCGATCGTTCGGCGCGACCGCCGGATCAGGCTTGCTGGTGATGAGAACGTGGAACGGCAAGCTCGTCAGCGCGCCGGTGGGCACCACCAGCAGTTTCGGCTTGCCGGCGATCGCGCTCTCGACCGGACCCAAGATGGCCGAATAGAGCTCGAACGACGCATCGAGATCGAAGGGCTTCGGTGTGGCATCCGCCGCCGGATCGAACAGGCCAAGGCGCAGTTTGCCGACACGATCGCCGATCGCCGTGTCACCGAGCGGAATTTGCCGCCAGAAATCGTGCTCGCGGGTGACCGCGAACACGTAGCTTTTGTCGCTCATGCTGATGAACGAGACCAGCGCCTCGTCCGGCTTGAGCAAAGCCTGCGCCTGCGCGACCGACAGCGGCGCCGGGCTGGACAACTCGGCATAGGCCGGGAATTCGCGCGCGAGTTGCGCCGACATTTCATCGAAGGACTTCCGTGCACGCGCGCTTTCGACATGAAGGCTCGCGATCAGGGCGTCGTTCCGCTTGCCGTCGGGGGCGCCAAGTTCGGTGGCGATGCGCTTGTCGAGATTGTCGAGCGCGGCTCTGAGGTCCTGTTGCCGGCGCACGACCGACGCTATTGCGTCGTTGCCGGCGCCGAACCGGGCGGCCATCTGCGCCAGCGCCGCTCCCGCCTGCGTCTCATGGGCACGCTGGCCGGCTTCGAAGGCCTCGTTGTTGGCGTCGCCGTCCGGCCGCCCATCCGCGACATGCCAGACCGCTTCCATCAATCCGGTGTCGAGTTCGGTGAAGCGCTTGAACTGCGCATCATTGCTGCCGCCGGCCTGGTTGTTGTCGCCGGCCTGCCGGCCGTTCATGGCGGCCGATGCGCGCCGCAGCATCGCCAGTGCATCCGGCCATTTGCCGTCATGGCTATCGACGCCGGCGAGATTGATCATGGTCGCGATGGTATCGTGATGGCCAGGTCCGAGTTTAGCCTGCGCGATCGTCAGAGCGCGCTCGAACCGGCTTCGCGCATCGGCATAATTTCCGGTCTTGATAGCGAGAAGGCCGATGCTGCGAAGGTCGTTGACGATCTGCGGATGCTCCGGCCCCAGCACGCGCTCGTCGATTTGCAGCGCGCGACCGAAAGCCTGCGCGGCCTGTTCGAGGCGACCGTCGTCCTGCAGCAGCCGCCCGGTGGCGCCGAGCGCAAGCGCGGTAGGGCCGCTGTTCTCGCCGAATTTGCGCTCCATGATGCCCACCGCCCGCTGGTAGAGTGGAAGCGCCTCATCTTTCCGTCCCAACTCCCGATAGCTGTTGGCAAGATTGGTCAGGCTGCGCGCGACGTCCGGGCTATCGGGACCGAAAGCCCTTTCATTGATCGCCAGCACACGCTGCTGCAGCCCCGCCGCGGCCAGGGCGCGGCCCTGATCGGCATAGACATTGGCGAGGTTGTTCAGGCCAATAGCGGTAATCGCATGATTGGACCCGAACAGTTTTTCGTAAACCGCCAGCGTTCGCTTGTAGAGGTCCTCGGCCTCGGAGAAGCGCGACTCATGTTCCAGGACGGTGGCGAGGTTACCCATCGTCGCCGCGACATTGGGGTGGTCTTCGCCGCGCGTGGCGCGTCCGACGGCAAGCGCACGACCGAACGCCGTCTCCGCTTCGTGGAGGCGTCCGGCGTCCTTGTAGAGATTGCCGAGATCGTTGAGGATCTTGTCGTAGTTCGGCGCCGTCTGGGCCTTCGGGCCGGCGGCTTGCTCGATTAATTTCAGGCCCTGTTGCAGCAGGCGCTCACCGTCATCGAAGCGGCCTTGCAGCCCGTAGAGATCGCCGAGGTCATCCATCGCGGATGCGAGTTCGAACGGGTCCGCCTTCGGCGATTTTTGCAAGGCAGCCAGCGCGCGTTCGAAATAGCGTTGAGCGTCCTTGTAATTCTCCTGATCGCGCGCAAGACCGCCGAGTGCGGCCAGCGTTCCGGCCAACCGCACATCGTCCGGACCGAACGCCTGGGTTCCGATCGCCAGCGCACGCTCCGCCACCGCCGACGCCTCGGCACGGCGATCCAGCATCGCCAGCGCCGCCGTGAGGATGTCGGAGCTGCGCAACGTCGATGCCGGATCCTTGTTGCGCAGCTTGATCGCCAGTGCGGCGTTCAGCTTTTCCACCGCCTCCTGATATCGTCCGAGATTTTGCAGGAACATGCCCTCATTGTGCAGCACGCCCGCATAATTCATGTTGTCGGTGCCCTGCTGCCGGCGGACCAGAGCTTCGAGCTTTTGCGCCAGCGCCAAGCCTTCCGCCGGGCGTCCGGTCTGCCCGGCCTCGTTCATCTGCGCCGCAAGGACGTCAATGGTGTTGCCGCGTTGAGCCGACGCGGTTTGCGGAAGCAACGATGCGGGCGCCAGCAGGAGGACCGCGGCGATCGCGCGCGCGCGGTTCATGCCCATCCCCGCGAACTTTCGAAAATATTCTTTCGAACACATCATTTCGAACATCAATGTCCGCCGACCAACCGTTAGCGACCCGATCGCGGATACGCCCATCCATGGCAGAAGATCAGTCCGGATTATTCGCTACCGCGAACTCGGAAAAGCGTGATCTCGAAAAAGCCTGATCTCGAAAAATATCTGTCATTCCAAATCTACGCCGGAAATAACACGCTCGCTTTATCCTTCTCCCTTTGTCATCTTTTTGAGCATGGCAATCTGACGAAAGAAGTCTTGCTTTGGCTGGGCAGGGCTTCCGAGCACCGACGCACCCGCGGCCGTATCCGAAATGACGCCGGCCTGCGGTCCTATCACCGCGCCTTCACCAATCCGAAGGTGGCCGGCCATCGCCGCCTGCCCGCCGACGCGGACGTGATCCTCGAGCACGGTTGAACCGGAAATGCCGACCTGCGCCACGATGACGCAACATCGGCCGAGGATCACGTTGTGGCCGATCTGCACCAGATTATCGAGACGCGAGCCGGCGCCGATCACCGTGTCCCGGGACGATCCCCGATCGATCGTGGTGTTGGAGCCGACCTCGACATCATCTTCCAGAATGACCCGGCCAAGTTGCGGGACCGATAGAAATCCGTCCTTGGTGGAAGCGAATCCAAAGCCTTCCTGCCCGATCCGCGCGCCGGGATAGACGTAGACCCGTGCCCCCAAAATCGCATAGCTCAGGCTGACATGCGAGCCAATCCGGCAGTCCCGGCCGACAATCACGCCGGTTCCAACGAACGCGTAAGCTCCGATCCGGCAACCAGGGCCGATCTCGGCTCCGGCCTCGATCACGGCAAGCGGTCCGATCTCCGCGGACGGATCCACCAGCGCTCCCTCGGCCACAATCGCGGAGCGGTGAATGCCCGGACAAACCGGCGGCGCGGGATAGAACAAGGCGGCAACCCGCGCCCAGCCGGCATAGGGCTCGGTGGTCAGGATTGCTGCCGTATTCCTTGGTACGCGCGCGGCCATGTCCGGATGCACGATCACCGCGCCAGCCGATGTGTGATCGAGCGCCGAGGTGTAACGCCGGTTGTCCAGAAAACTCACCTCGTGCGGGCCTGCGGTTTGCAGCGGGGCCACGCCTTCGAGGAGCAGTTCGATTTGTTCGGCAGTCCCGCCCGCCGTACCGGCAACAACCGCAAGTGGATAAGGCCCGCTTCTGCGAAAAAACCTTGCGTTGCCGGTAGTTGCTTCGACCATTTCCCGCTCTCCGCCAGCTAACCGAATCCAACCAGCGTTGCCTTGAAACGGCGCTGAAGCCGGGAAACTGAGGAATACTTTAGGACACTTTCACGGTCGAAGAAAGGCACCTCAGGCCCGCTGCGGACCGGGCTCGCACCCGGTAAACGAGGATGCCGGCATCGGTCATGGGCCGTCGATCGGGCGTGACCGGTTCAAGGCATTGGCACCGGCCCCACGGGCAACAATCAGCAACACACCGGTTCGCGTCGGGGGCGACATCAGAAATCCCGGCTACGTTCAGGCCGGGGAAATCGTGTTGAAGGGACCAAAACGTGGTCGAGATCCAAGCCTTCATCCAGGACACCGCCGACGCGGTCCGGCCGAAGTAACAACGGTCCGCAACAAGGTCCGTCCGTCCCGATCAAATCGGAACGGACGGGCTTTCGCTTCAGAACGACAGGCTATCCTTCATCAGCACCCAGCGGCCCTTCTGGATTTGCTGAACCTGCGTCACGGTGTTGGCGAGGTGATTGGTCTTGGAGAACTTGGTCGGCGGCGAGTTGAAGATATCCAGGAACTTGTCGCCCGATTCCAGCTCGTCGAGCATCTTCTGGCCGGTTAGGTCCTTGCCTGCCTTGTCGGCGTAATAGGCGAAGGTCATGATCGCATTGTAGCCGATGATGGCCTGGGTGTTGGCGTCGATGCCAAACGCCTTTTTGTAGTTGGCGAGCCAGTCCTTGACCTTGCCCTTGGCCGTATCTTCGTAAGGGATCTCGAAGCCCGACGCGGCGTAGAGGCCCTCGACGGTGTCCTTGCCGAGTGCCGGAACCTCCAGCACGTTGGTCGGCGTGGCGCCGAGGAAGGTCACGTCCCATCCGAGCTTCCTGGCCTCGCTCATCGCACCGATGGTCTCCCGGATCACGGTGCCGAGCAAGACCATGTCGCAGCCGTCGGATTTCATCTTGGCGATCTGGGCAGAGAAATCGGAAGCGCCGCGCTTGTAGCTGGTGACGGAAGCCGGCGTTACCTTCATCGCCTCAAGCTGTTCGTTGAAGCCTTGCAGCACGCTTCTGCCGTACTCGTCGTCCTGATGCATCAGGCAGGGCTTCTTGAAGTTCTTGGCTTCCATCATGTATTTGAGCGCGGCGCGGGTGCTCTCGACATAGGGCAGAAGGTTGTTGAACTTCAGCCGCTCCTGCGGCTTCGAGGGATCGAACTTGAAGGTGAATTCGGCCGCGGTAAGCGGAAACAGCTGCAGAACCCCCGCTTCGAACAGGATGTCCTGCGCGGCGAGCACGGTTGCCGAACCCATCGGGCCGACCATGGCGAAAACCTTGTCGCGCTCGATCATTTTCTGCGTCGCCAGCACCGCCTTCTTCGGATCGTAACTGTTGTCCTCAAGGATCATCCGGAGCTTGCGGCCGTTGATGCCCCCGGCGGCATTGATTTCCTCGACCGCCATTTTCATGCCGTTGGAGACCGGCACGCCCCATACCTTGATCGGACCGGACAAATCCTGATGGGTGCCGATCACAAGCTCGGTCGGCGAGATCCCCTCATTGGTGAGCTTGGTCTGCGCAGAGGCCGGCAGATGGGTCAGCGCCAGCGCCCCCACCGCGAGGCCCAGCGCCCTAAACGATTTTGGCATGGCAGTCTCCTCCTGTTTGGTCTCGTTGGCCCGTGTTGGGCGAAGGCTGGGGCCCTCTGGTCCTTCGCCGTTTTATTCGGATATCGGCGCCGATTCAGGCTGCCGCGCGGCCATACATGGCCTCGATCTCGATCGCGTAGCGCTTGTTCACGAAATTCCGCTTCAGCTTCATGGTCGGCGTCAGTTCCTCGTCCTCGGGCGTGAGCTGGCGCTCGATCAGGAAGAATTTCTTGATGGTTTCGACCCGCGCGAAATTGGCGTTCACCGCCTCGATCTCGCGCTGGATCAGGTCCTGGACCTCCACCGCCCGGCACAGGCTGGCATAATTGGTGAAGGGGATGTCGTGATCCTGGGCGAACTTCTCGACGTTCTCCTGATCGATCATGACGAGGCAGGTCAGATACGGCCGCTTGTCGCCGATCACGACGGTGTCGGAAATGTAGGGCGAGAATTTGAGCTGGTTCTCGATTTCCGACGGCGTGATGTTCTTGCCGCCGGAAGTGATGATGATGTCCTTCATCCGGTCGGTGATCTTGACAAAGCCCTCATTGTCGATCGAGCCGACGTCGCCGGTGTGCAGCCATCCCTTGGCGTCGATGGTCTCGGCGGTCTTTTCGGGCTGGTTGAGATATCCCATGAACAAATAATCGCCCTTGATCAGGATTTCGCCTTGAGGCGAGATCATGACCTCGCCCCACGGGGCGGCCTTTCCGACCGAGCCGAGCTTGATGCGATCCGACGGCATCAGGGTGGCGACGCCGCAATTTTCGGTCTGGCCATAGACCTCGCGCATGTCGATGCCGAGCGCGAGATACCAGCGGATCAGATCCGGTGCGATCGGCGCCGCTCCGGTGAAGGCGATGCGGCAGCGGTCCAGCCCGAGCATGCGCCTGATGTTGCGGAACACCAGCCAGTACGCGACCCGGTTGGCCACCTGCAGGCCAAGCGAAGGCGCCTCGCCGTCGAGCCTGCCCTCGGTCATGCGATAGCCCACCGCCATGGCGCGGCGGTACATCCAGTTCTGGAACGGGGTGGCGTCCTTCAGCGCGATGGTGACGCCGGAATAGAACTTCTCCCAGATCCGCGGCACCGCGAGAAACGCCGTCGGCTGCACTTCGCGCAGATTGTCGGGCACGGTTTCCGGGCTTTCTGCGAAATTCATCACCGAGCCCAGCGCCATCGAGGTGTAGTAGCCGCCGACCCGCTCGGCGACGTGGCAGAGCGGCAGGAACACCAGCCGCTCTTCGCGATCGGTGGAGGGAAACAGGTCGTTGGCGTGGCGCATCTGATGCGTCACGCCGCGGTTGGAATGCATCGCGCCCTTGGGTGGACCGGTGGTGCCCGAGGTGTAGACTAGGATCGCGAGATCGTCGGCGCCGCGGCTTGCAACCATTTCATCCCACAGCGCCGCGCGGCCGTCGATGTGATTGCGCCCCATCGCCTGGAATTCGGCCAGCGACATCACCATCGGATCGGTAAAGCCGCTCAGGCCCTCCATGTCGAACACGATGATCTTTTGCAGCGTCGGACAGCGCGCCCGGCAAGACAAGACCTTGTCGAGCTGCTCTTCGTCTTCAGCGAAGATCACCCGGGTGCGGGAATCGTTGACGAGATATTCCACTTGCGCCGCCGAATCGGTCGGATAGATGCCCGATGAAATACCGCCGGCGCACAGGATGCCCATATCGGCAAACACCCATTCCGGCACCGCGTTGGCGATGATCGAGGCTGTGTCGCCGGGCCGGAAACCGATGGCATGCAATCCGTAGGCGATCTCTTTTGATATCTGCAGCCATTGCCGCCAACTGGTCGGCTGCCAGATACCGAACGTCTTCTCGCGGATCGCAGGCTCATCGCCGCGCCTTTCCGCCGCCAGCAGAAAACTCTTCGCAATCGTGTCCGCCACAGTCAGCACTGCGGGTCTGGCCATTGCACGTTCCCTCCGCGTCTCGGCTCCGCTCCGGATGCCGGCCTTGAGCGCCGGTCTTGTTCCCAAACACGGAACCTGTTTTTACCGACAAGTCCTTCTTAACGCCACGTTTTCTTCTTCTTCCAGCGCCGTTCGCCGCGCGCGCCGGCTTCCTTGGCGCCGAGGTAGAATTCCTGAATATCCTTGGAACGCATCAGCCGCTCGCAACTGTCGTCCATGACGATGCGGCCGATCTCCAGCACATAGCCATAATGCGCCGTTTCCAGCGCGACCTTGGCGTTCTGCTCGACCAGCAGGATCGACATGCCCTGCTCTTCGTTGACGCGGCGGATGATGGTGAAAATCTCCCTCACCAGGATCGGCGACAGGCCGAGCGAGGGCTCGTCGAGCAGCAACAGCGTCGGCCGGTTCATCAAGGCGCGCCCGATCGCGAGCATCTGCTGCTCGCCGCCCGAGAGCTGCCCGGCCGGCTGGTTGAGCCGCTCGCGCAGCCGCGGAAAATATCCGTAAACCCGCTCCAGATCCTCGGCGACGCCATCGCGATCCCGACGCGGATAGGCGCCCATCATCAGGTTCTCGCGCACGCTGAGGAACGGAAACACCTCGCGTCCCTCGGGCACGTGGCTGAGACCGAGCCGCACGATCTTGTCGGCTTCGACGCGCTGGATCGGCTTGCCCAGAAATTCGATGGTGCCTTTCTGCGGATCGAGAATGCCGGAAATCGTCTTCAGCACCGTGGTCTTGCCGGCGCCGTTGGCGCCGAGCAGGGTCACGATCCTGCCGCGCGGAACTTCAAGGCTGATGCCGCGAATGGCCATGATCGGCCCATAATAGCTCTCGATGTTGCTGAGCTTCAGGATGATGTCGGGAGCGTTCGGAGTGTTCACGTTGGGCGCGTTCATGGCATCATCCTTTAGGCGCCGAGATAGGCGGCGACGACGTCGGGATGGATCTGGACTTCGGCCGGCGATCCGCTCGCCAGTACCTTGCCGTAGTTCAGCGCGATGACGCGGTCGGAGACCCGGTTCACCAGCGTCATGTCGTGCTCGACCATCAGCACGGTGATGCCGAGCTCGGTTTTCATGTCGCGGATCCAGAACGACATGTCGTCGGTCTCCTCGACGTTCAATCCGGACGAGGGCTCGTCGAGCAGGATCAGCTTCGGCTCGGTGCACAGCGCGCGGGCGAGCTCGATCACCTTGCGCACGCCGTAAGGCAGCCCCGAGATCAGCTTGTCGCGGTAGGGCGCAAGATCGAGAAATTCGATCACCTGCTCGACGCGGCGGCGATGCACCTTCTCGGCGGCGCGCACGCTCGGCATGAACAGCAGTTCCTGCCACAGCTGGGTGGTGGAATGCCGGTGGCGGCCGACCAGGAGGTTGCTGAGCACGGTCGCGTTTTCGAACAGTTCGATGTTCTGGAAGGTGCGGGCAATGCCGAGCCTGGCGATGTCGAACGCCGGCTCCTGGGTGATGTCCTGGTCCTCGAAGTAAATCCGGCCCGAGGTCGGGCTGTAGATTTGCGAGATCAGGTTGAAGATCGAGCTCTTGCCGGCGCCATTGGGGCCGATAATCGAAAGGATCTCGCCCTTCTCGACGGCGAAATTGACGGCGTCGACCGCCTTGAGGCCACCGAAATGCAGCGAGAGATTTTCGGCGCGGAAATAGCTCACCGGTTCCGCTCCGATTTCACGTAGATTTTCTGCCGCTTGAAGGTCGCCCGCTTGTAGAGCGGGAAAAGCTGGAAGAAGAGTTTTATCTTCAGCCAGCGCCCGTAAAGGCCGAGCGGCTCGAACTGAACGAACAGCACGATGATGATGCCGTAGATCGCGCCCTTCAGGCCGTTGGCGGAAGCGAACGCGGCGACATGGTCCTGGATATGCGCCGCGCGCTCGGCGCCGGCGCCGAGCGTGGCGGCAATGCCGGCAATCAGGCCCGGGACATCGTCCTTGAGGAAGGTCAGGAACGGATCGATCATGACAATGAAGATCGCCCCCAGCACCGCGCCGTGCAGGCTGAACACACCGCCGATCAGGATCACGATGATGAACTCGATCGAAAGCTGCAGCGTGAACATTTCCGGGCTGATAAAGGACAGCTTGTGCGCGAACAGGCAGCCGGCAAATCCGGTGATGGCGGCGCTGACCGCAAACGACTTGACCTTGTAGAGCGATACATTGATGCCCATGCTTCGCGCCGCCGTCTCGCTGTCGCGGATCGCGACGAACGCGCGGCCGGTCGGCGATCGCAGCAGATTGAGCGTGCCGACGATCGTCAGGATCAGCACGCCGAGGCAGAGGAAGTAGAAAGCCGGGCTGTCGCGCGGTACCGTTGTGCCGAGCAATTGAATGGTCTTGACGCGCATGCCCTCATTGCCATGCGTCACGCTTTCCCAGCGCGCCAGGATTTCCTCGACAATGAGGGCAAAGGAAATCGTCGCGATCACGAGGTAGATGCCCTGCAGCCGCAGCGCCGGGAAACCGACCAGCGCGCCGATCACGCCGGTCAGCAATCCAGCGGCGATGAAATAGACCGGAAAAGGCACATTGAATTGCTGCAGGTAGGCAGCGGTATAGGCACCGATCGCAAGAAAAGCGGCGTGGCCCAGGGACGCCTGCCCGGTAAAGCCGGTCAGGATCATCAGCCCGACGCCGACGGTGGCGTAGATGCAGACGAACACCAGCTGGCTGACGATATAGCTCGACAGAACGAACGGCGCGATCGCCAGCAGCGCCAGCAACGCGCCATAGGAGACGACATAGCCGCTGTGCGGAAACAGCCGGATGTCGTCTTCATAATCGGTCTTGAACATGAAGCGCATGCTGGTTCCTAGACTTTCTTGCGCAGGTGAAGGCCGAACAGTCCTTCCGGCTTGAGCAGCAACACCACGAGAAGCACGACGTAGGGTGCGACGTCCTTCCATCCTTCCGCCAAATAAAATCCGGCCATGCTCTCGATCACGCCGATCAGCACGCCGCCCACCACTGCCCCGGGAATAGAGCCGAAGCCGCCGAGCACGGCGGCCGGAAACGCCTTCAGCCCCAGTACCAGGCCGACATTGGAATGAATGAAGGTGATCGGGGCGAGCAGCACGCCGGCGCAGGTCGCCACCGCGGCGCTGATCGCCCACACGATCGACACCACGCGCTTGACCGGAATGCCCATATAATAGGCCGCCAGCATGTTCTCCGAACTCGCCCGCATCGCGGTGCCGAGCATGGTGCGGTTGAAGAACAGATACAGCAGCGCGCACAGGATGATGGTGGCCGCGATGACCGAGAGTTTGTCATAGGCCAGCACCAGAGTACCGATCCTGACGACACCCTGGCTGAAAGGCGTCTCGATCTTGAAATCGTCGGTGCCCCAGATCATGCCGACGACCGACCGCAGAAAATATCCGAGCCCGATGGTCGCCATGATGATGGAGAATTGCGGATAACCGAGGATCGGACGGACCACCAGGCGCTCGGCCAGCATCCCGAACAGCGCCATGGCCAAGACCGCGGCGGCAAAACCGATCCAGTAATTGAACCCGAGAATGCCGATGAAGGTGTAGGCGAAGAACCCGCCCAGCATCATCAGATCGCCTTGGGCGAAATTCACCACCTCGGTGGCCTTGTAGACCAGCACAAAGCCGAGCGCGATCAGGCCGTAGACGCAGCCGAGCGCAATACCACTCACCAACTGCTGAACAAAGTCCAGCATTGCCGACGTCCCTCCCCCGATGCTTCCAGCAATTCTATCGACCGCGTTGCCGCATCCTGCCGCCGTGCATTTTCAGCATTCGAAGACGCTGAAAACCTCCACACGGCGTTGCTGCCTATACAGCCCAAAGCCCCGATAGCTGTCAACAAAGCGCTGGTTGCCAACGCGTATTTGGACTGCCGCCGGTGCCACAACTTTAGGCTAACGGAGCATCGGCGGGATTTGCCGCCGCCGATTCACCCCGCCGCAATATCTTGGGTCCATGGTTCGTTAAGCCAAATGACCCGGATTGCCCCGACGTGATGAATCCGAGCCGAGTCCGCCCTGCAGGTGCGAGGGTTAACAAAGCGTTTTGACCGCGTTGCGGTCGACGCGCTCGATCTTACCGTTCGCTGCGGCGAGTTCTATGCGCTGCTCGGGCCCAACGGCGCCGGCAAGACCACGACGCTGCGCATGGTGGCCGGCCTGCTGCGGCCCGATGCCGGTTCGGTATCGGTGCTCGGCATCGATGCCCTCAGCGATCCGGTCGCCGCCAAGCAGATCACCGCGTGGGTGTCGGACGAGCCGATGATCTACGACAAGCTGACGCCGCTGGAATACCTCGAATTCGTCGCCGGGCTCTGGGGCATCGATCCCAGGGTTTCGCAGGCCTCCGCCCATAGCCTCCTGGTCTCGCTCGGCCTCGAGCCGCATCTGCACGAGCGCTGCGAAGGCTTTTCCAAGGGCATGCGTCAGAAGGTAGCGCTCGCCGGCGCGCTGGTGCATGACCCGCGCCTGATCATTCTCGACGAGCCCCTCACCGGCCTTGACGCGCTCTCCGCCCGTCACGTCAAGGGATTGCTGCAGGAGCGCGTGCGCTCCGGCTGCACCGTGATCATGACCACGCATATTCTCGAAGTGGCCGAACGCATGGCCGACCGCATCGGCGTGATCGCCGCGGGCCGGCTGATCGCCGAAGGCACGCTCGCCGAATTGCGCCAGCAGAACGGCCAGAACGACACCAGCCTCGAAGACATGTTCATCGCGCTGGTCGACGTCGAGGCCGCTGCATGAGTTCAGCCGCGGCCCTGAGCTGGTTTGCCCGGCACGAAATCCGGCTGGCCTGGCGCGAATGGCTGGCGATGATGACGGCCGGGCGGGGTTTACGAAAGCGGCGTGCGATCGTTGGCCTGATTGTTTTCGCCGCGATCATGCATCTGCCGGCCTATGCCGTGGTCGGCAGGTTCGCAAACCTTGCGGCGCCGCTCGACAAAACCGCCCTCATTGTCATCACCTCGACGATCCTGCTGGCATGGGCGCTGATGCTGTCGCAAGCGATCGAATCGGTGACGCGGGTGTTCTACGCCCGCGCCGATCTCGATCTGATCATGTCCTCGCCGGTGGCGCTGGCCAATGTATTTTCGGTTCGGATCGCAGCGATCGCGCTGACCGTCACGGCGATGGCGCTGGTGTTGTCGACGCCTTTCGTCGATGTGCTCGTGATCGGCGGCGGCATCCGATGGTTTTCGGCCTACGGCGTCGTCGTCGCCATCGGCCTGTCCGCCGCGGCGGTCGCGATTGCGATGGCGATCACGCTGTTCCGCCTGATCGGCCCGAGCCGGACCCGCCTCGTCTCGCAAATCCTCGCCGCCATCATCGGCGCCGGCTTCGTGATCGCGCTGCAGATCGCCGCCATCCTGTCCTACGGCACGCTGTCGCGGTTCGCGGTTCTGACATCCGACGCCGCGGCGGCCTATGCGCCTGGCGTTGACAGCATCGTCTGGTGGCCGGCGCGCGCAGCACTCGGCGACGGCGAAGCGCTATTGCTTTTGTTGTCCGGTGGCCTGGTCCTGCTTGGCGCCGTGATGGCGATTTTTTCGCCGCGGTTTGCCGACACCGCCGTCAGCGTCACGGCGAATGCAGCACCGGCCCATCGCGGCCATGCCGCCAGGACGTTTCGCGCCGGTTCGCGGCAACAGGCGCTGCGGCGGAAGGAACTTCTGTTGCTGTGGCGCGATCCGTGGCTGGTGTCGCAAACCCTGATGCAACTGCTTTATCTGGTGCCGCCGGCGCTGATGCTGTGGCGAAGCTTTGCCGGCACTTCCACCGCCATCGTGCTGATTACCCCGGTCGTGGTGATGGCGGCGGGCCAGCTTGCCGGCGGTCTCGCCTGGCTGACGATCTCGGGCGAAGACGCCGCCGATCTGGTGGCGACCGCGCCGATGCCGTCCTCGCAAGTGACGCGTGCCAAGATCGAGGTGGTGCTGATCGCGATCGGCGTCCTGTTCGGGCCGCTGATCGCAGCCTTGGCATTTGCCTCGTTGCCGCAGGCGGCCATCACCACGCTCGGCGTCGCGATCGCCTCCGCATCGGCCACCGCGATACAACTCTGGTTTCGGGTGCAGGCCCGGCGCAGCCAGTTTCGCCGCCGCCAGACCTCGTCACGGCTGGCGACTTTCGCGGAAGCCTTTTCCTCGATCGGGTGGGCCGGGACCGCGGCACTGGCGCTGGCGATCCCGATCGCCGCCGTCGTCAGCGGCCTGCTGACCACAGGCATCCTCGCGGCAACCTGGAAGATCAGCCCGCGGCGGGAGTGAGCGGCGGCCGATGGTTTCCTGCCGCAGTTGTCACTCTTGAATGTAAGGTCGTTTTACCTTACATTTGAGGATGGAGATGAGACCCGCCCATGAGCACACTTACCGTAACTGCCAAGGGACAAGTTACCCTGCGCAAGGATCTCCTGAAGCATCTGGGCATCAATCCCGGTGAGAAGATCACCGTGGACAAGCTCCCTGACGGTCGTATCGAGGTAAAAGCTGCGCGACCTACCGGCAAGATTTCCGATGCTTTTGGTTTTCTGAAGAAAAAGGATGGCCCGTCCTTGTCGATTGAGGAAATGAACAGGATCGCCACCCGGGGCTGGGCCGGCAAACGATGAAGATCACGGCGGATACCAATGTGTTGGTTCGAGCCGTCATCGAAGATCACGCGCTTCAAAGCAAATCCGCGCAAGCGGCACTAAGGGCCGCGGAACTGATTGCAATTCCGATACCTTCGCTTTGTGAATTGGTCTGGGTGCTGTCGCAAGGCTACAAGATTCCGCCGCGCGATATTGCGGAAGCAATCCGACGTCTGACGAATAGCGCGAATGTCGTGGTGAACCGGCCCGCCGCAGAAGCCGGATTGGCTCTGCTGGAAGCGGGCGGCGATTTTGCCGACGGCGTTATTGCCTTTGAGGGGAATTGGCTCGGCACGGACACTTTTGTTTCCTTCGACAAGAAGGCCGTGAAATTAATGGAAGCACAAGGCGGCTCGGCACGGCTGCTGGCTTAACGGCTCAACGCTCCCCTCGACATGCTGCGCCCGCAAAACTTAACCATACGCACGCCGGCGCCCGATCCGGTCGGACGTCGAAACTTTCCCGGAAAAATCCCATCAACATCCCATTTGGCGCGCCGATCAACCGGGCAAAGCGCTGGCCTGAGACTTGCTCACGCTTGACGCAGGCCAAAGGTTTTCCGCAGGGGTGCTTTATTATGGGTCAGACTGTCCAGGCATCGGTTCATTCCGGGACGCCGCGCACGCAACTGCTCTCGATTCAGTATTTGAGAGCTATCGCCGCCATCAGCGTTCTGGTGACGCACGCTTTGCAGTGGCCGCTCCCCGAAATGAACATGTATCTGTTGAAGACCGGCAGGCTGGGCGTCGAGGTCTTCTTTGTCATCAGCGGCTTTATTATCACGACCATCGCCGGCGACGGGCCGTTTCACCCGAGAGTTTTTCTGGAGCGGCGCGCCCGCCGAATTGTACCCACCTACTGGGCGGCGACATTCCTGGTTGCGGTTCTGGCCATTGCATTGCCGAGCCAGTTCAGAACCACCGTTCCAACCATCGAAGGTTTGCTGAAATCGATGCTGTTCATCCCTTCGCTTGAACCTAAGGCCCCGCTGCTGCTGCTGGGCTGGACGCTGAACTTTGAGGTATTCTTCTATTTGATGTTCGCCAGCCTGTTCTTCCTGACTTCCGGGCTGCGAACCATCGTGTTACTTGTGTGCTTCGGATCGCTTGTCAGTATCGGGCAATTTGCGGCGGGACTGAGCTATGTCGAGGCCATCTACACCAGCCCCAGCCTGATCGGGTTCTGCCTGGGAATGATCCTGGCACAGGCGTACCGGCTTGGATGGATCACGCGGCTGGGCGAATATCTGCGATGGCCTGTCGTTGCAGCGCCGCTCTGCCTGCTGCTGGCGTTTTACGTCATTGACTGGGACAGCGCCGATTCCATCCCGCTGTGGAAGCACCTGTTGATGTCGTTCTGCGCCTTGAGTATCGGGCTGCTGGCGCTCCATTGCGAGACGCAGAACAAGGTGGTCGACTTCAAATCGCTCCGATATCTGGGCGACGCCTCCTATTCGATTTATCTATTCCACATCTTCGCCGTCGCCGGGGTTTGGGCGATCGCGAAACGGGTGTTCGATGTCCAGCAGCCGCTGATCTACGCGATGGGCGCCGCGATTGCGATACTGGCCGGACTGGTGTTCGGTCTGCTCTGCCACCATTACATTGAACGGCCAACGCTGGCAGCCGGCGCGAAGCGGAGCCGCGCAGTCCGGGCAACCTGACGGAGAGGCCCGGGTGAACGTTCGCGAAGCTGCACAACGGCATCTGATCTCACGCCGCGCCGCCACGCTGCTGCTCGGCGGGTGCGTGCTTGCCCCTTCCCGGATCCTGGCAGCGAGGTCCGATCGCTTGACGGGCGACATCGTCGCGCGATCGCAACTTTCCACCGGGGATCTCGGCCGTCTTGCCAGGGTCTTCGCCAAGGCGCGACGGGGCGAGCCCATCAGGCTGGGCGTGATCGGCGGATCGATTACGGTCGGAGCTATCGCGAGCAATCCAGCCAACAGCTATTCGGGGCTTTTGCTTGCCTGGTGGCGGGAACGGTTCCCCAAATGCGAGATCGATCTGATCAATGCCGGTGTTGGCGGCACCGGTTCGATGTATGGCGCGCTGCGAGCGGGACGGGATCTGCTCTCCGCCACGCCCGATCTCGTCGTGATCGAATTCGCGGTCAATGACAATTGGACCGACGGCGAGGCCTACGAGGGCCTGGTGCGTCAGGTTCTTGCCGAACCCAATCAGCCTGCCGTCATCCTTCTGTTCATGATGTGGGAGCGCGGAGGCAACGACCAGGAGATGCAGGCCAAAGTCGGCATGCATTACCATCTGCCGATGGTCAGTTTCCGCGACGCGATGTGGCCTGAAATGGCGGCGGGCCGCCTGAAATGGTCGGATTATATTGTCGATACCGTCCACCCCAACGATGCCGGCCATGCGGCCGCGGCGCGCTTCCTGACGGCGATGTGCGAAACGGGGATGAATACCGCGACGACGAAGACTTTCAATGCCGGTCCGCTGCCGCCTCCGCTGCATTCCGATGCATTCCAGCAGGTTGGCTGGCGTGACGCGGCCGATCTGGTTCCTGTTGAGAATGAAGCCTGGCGCCAGACCGTCGACGACAAGAGCAAACCGGTCTGGGTTGGCACGCCGCGGGCCGGCCGGATTTCATTTGACTGGTGGGGCACCGGACTTGTTGCCGTGTTTGCACGTGCTCCCGACGACCGCAACCGGCTGCGGGTTTGCATCGACGGCGCGTCATTCCGGACGCTCGATGCCTCGATCCAGCCCCGGCGTGGAATCATCATTCTTGCTGAAGGTCTTGCCTCCGGACCTCATACTGTCGAACTGGCCGCGGTCGATGATGACGGCAAACCGGGCACCGCGGACGACGGCGTTCGCCTGATTGGCCTTGGTAGTATCGGTCTTGGGAGTATCGGTCAGGGAGCCGGCGATTCGGACATCAGGCGGAAACGAGAGATGTAATGCAGGCCAAAAACGGCGACCAGGAAGGTGAACCAGATCGGGTCGGCGCGATCCAGCAGAAAACTTTCCATCGACGACAGATAGATGCCGAATAGCCAGAGCCGCAAAAACAATTTTGCCAGCGGTCCGGCGTTGCCGGATCTGGTCGCTACCCCAAAGTCTCTCAACGGCGAATATACAAAAATGAAGACGATCAACGCGAGACCAGGATAGCCGAGGGTCAGGGCGGTATCGAGATAGCCGTTGTGGCTGTGCGACGCGCTGGCAGCCCATTCAAGTTGATCATTCTTGACAAGCTTTTCGATCGAGTCGGTTCCCCAGAAAGCGGCAAAGCCGTAACCGAGGAAGGGACGAAGAGCGAGCGATGAAATCGCGAATTCCCAAATATCGGAGCGACCGGTGAAAGTCGTGTCGATCGGCAACAGCTTCAGGATCTCCGCCAGCCGGTTGTCGAAAACGGAGCCGACCGTCAGCGCGTTCAGAGTGAATAGCGGAGTGAAACAGACACTCGCACGAAGCCATGGACTTTTCAGCGCATAGACGACGCCACTGAGCAACAGCGTGACCACGCACAGACCCATCGCGCTCTTTCCGCCGGAAAATACCAGAAAGACCGCCGATAGCCCCACAATCGCCATCCCCGAAATCAGGTATTTCCGGCTGATCAGATACAATCCCACGAATATCAGCATGGCCATGATGGGAGCCGCGACGTTCTTGTGCCCGAACGGGCCCCTCCAGTCGCCGGCAAGATGTTCCTCGAACATATCGCCGGCCGTGTGCATCGAGTAGGTCGGCGCCAACAGAACGCCGAGGTAACACAGCGCCAGCAATATCAGCGAGGAAGTACCTAGCCAGAGCGTCAATTCGGCCTGGGACTGGGGCAGCAGCAGCAGGGATGCGGCCAGTGCGATGACGCAGACCGTCAGAATGAGACGTTGAAAGGACAAGTTGAAATCGTGAGAGAACAACGTATTGATGGCTATCCAGCAACACAGCAACAGGAATGCCGGTGTTATGAGACTCTGGAAGGCCTTCAAATTTTGCGATGCCGCCAATGCGACGGCGACGATTGAGAGCATCCCGAGTACAATATAGGTGGAGGCGAACTTGCCGCTCTCCACATCGGTAAAATCGGTGGCCGTCAGGTCGGGATATGGCCGAAGCGACACCCAGATCGCCAACATCGTGGCGAGAAAGGTCACGCAACGTGCTATCTGCAGCACCTCCAGCCGCCGAAAGGCGCTGGCGATGAGCGAGAATTGCCCATCAACAGCCTGGTCATGTCGGTCAGTGGTAGCCATCACCCCGAAATCCTTGCCCGACCAGGTCGCAACGACCGAATGCACAGGCGTCGGGCGAAGCGGCCCCGCTTGCGTCTGCCTTCATCCACATCGAAGATACTGACCTGAGGGTGGCTGGTATCACTGTCACCCGTCTCGGGTTAACACGTTGTTAACGATGGCGCGCCGGAACCGGTTTGAAACACCGGATTCAGGCGTTTCGACAAAAGCAAAAACAGGGAGTGACGATCGATGGCCACCAGCAATACCGCCGCCTCAAGGAGCCTGCTGTATGGCGAACCGCGCGAGGACTGGCTCGCGCTGCGCCAGGAGGATGTCATCGACCCCAAGCGCCCGATCGTCGATGCCCATCATCATTTGTGGGATCGCGGCGGCCAGCGCTATATGATCGAGGAGATCACCGGCGATATCGCATCCGGCCACAACATCGTGGCGACTGTCTATGTCGATTGCCGCTCGATGTATCGCGCCGGCGGACCGGAAGCGTTGCGACCCGTTGGCGAAGTTGAATTTGCCAATGGCGTCGCCGCGATGAGCGCGAGCGGCGGCTACGGCAGCACGGCGCTGTGCGCCGGCATCGTCGGCCACGCCAACCTGTTGCTGGGCGAGGCCGCGCGCGCGGTGCTCGAGGCGGAAATCGCCGCCGGCAACGGCCGCTTCCGCGGCATCCGGCACGCATCGGCGTGGGATGCGGATACCGCCATCGGGGGCAATTACTCCACCCGCCCGAAGGGCCTGTTGCTGGATGCGACATTCCGCAAGGGATTTGCCTGCCTCGCGCCGCTGGGCCTGAGTTTCGATGCGTGGCTGTTTCATCCGCAGATCGGCGAACTCATCGATCTGGCACGCGCCTTTCCGGACACGCCAATCGTGCTCGATCATTGCGGCGGCCCGATCGGCGTCGGCCGCTATGCAAACCGGCGCCAGGAGACTTTCCCGGTCTGGCAGGCACAGGTCCGGGAGATCGCCAAATGCCGCAACGTCGTGGTGAAACTCGGTGGCCTCGCGATGCGGCTACTGGGCTATGATTTTCACGAACGTCCGATACCGCCATCGTCGGAAGACGCGGCGGCGGCCTGGCGTCCCTATATCGAGAGCTGCATCGAGGCGTTCGGTCCCGAACGCTGCATGTTCGAAAGCAACTTTCCGCCGGACAAGGGCCAATGCAGTTATCAGGTGATCTTCAACGCGTTCAAGCGCATCGCCGCGCCCTATAGCGAAACCGAGAAGACCGCGCTGTTTCAAAAGACCGCGACCGATTTCTACCGGCTCGGGTCGGGTTGATTTCCGATCCGAATTTTGCAGCGCTTTTGGTGAAGCCGCCGAGCAGCCTGCGCCTTGATGTCGCGCTCAGGAAGAGCCCACCAGGCCCGCGGGCTGGCGCTCATCGGCCGGCATCAGGATTTTCTTGAGCTTCAGTAACACTCGCAACCCAAAGCCGAGCCAGGCCGGCTGGGTCTTGCGGCAGAACGCCAGCTTTCGCACCCGGCCTTCGACATGCCATCGGGCGTGCGCACCATCTCTGAAGAAGATGGTGTCGCCGGGGCCATAGCGGGTCGGAGGCATGGTGTCGCTTTCAAGCACGATCGAGCCCTCGAGGATCAAGATCGTCTCGTCGAAATCGTAATACCAGTTGAATTTACCTTCGCTGCATTCCCAGACGATGGTCGACGCCATACCGTCCGCGCTATTGGACAGAACGAATGATCGCGCCTCCGGTTTGCCCTCAATGATCCAGGACGGCTCGATCGGTCGCGGGGTCAGGGTAACGCTGACGTTGCCGGTTTCAATAAGCGCGCGTGACATTACGAACCTCAAACGGGGTATGATCAAAATCGACTTGATATTCAACAGGATGCAGTCAGGCGACGGCAGCCGGCGCCAACCTAGCGGCAGCGGTTTAAATTTTCCTTACGGCGATTGCTTAAATAAGCGCGAAACCGAAACGGCCAAAACGCGCGGAATCACGGCGGCAAGCAGGGCGCTGACGTTCTATTCCGAACTTGTCGGGATCAACGCCGACAAAATCCTGGCATGCAGGGCTTCGATCAGCTCACGCCTTTTATCGGGCGGGGTGCGGGGATTGACTTCAACCAGTTCGGTCAGGCCAAACAGACGCGTGACCTCGGAAGGTGCATCGGTTCCAGTCATCTGATGAATCACGTAGCCCTTGTCGATCGTCCAATGCGAGATCTTGCCAGCGCGAGTAACCGCGACATTCTCCACCTTCCGCCTGACGGGATCGATGCCGTAGAACTCCTGGACCAGCTCATCATAGACGTCGCTGCTTTCCTGGGGCATCCGCTTCCTCCGTCACAAGGCGTACCGCTCGTGGGGATGCACTGACGGCATCGCCGTAACTATATCGCCACGCGATATAATTCAACGACGGATGATGATCAAAAAAGCGTCACCAACGGCGCGCTACCGTCTCCGACGATGATGGAAAAGGATGGCATCTGAGAGGGATACCATGGCATTGGCATCCTTGATGCCCGCGTGCGACGTAATGTCTCGTAACTTGATCCGGTGTCTTGTCGAACGAGCTTTGAAAAAATTTCTATCCATCGCGCTCCGACGTCGTGCGGTCACAAAAATTCCGGTCGGATCATTCCTGCCGCGACGGCCGCCTTGCGCAAACCATGCACCGCAACCCTTGACGACGCCGGTATTCGGCCTGACTGTGCGCGGCACCCCGCCCCTGTTTTTCCGAGTTCGATATGCCCGCACCCAAGCCGCCCGCGTTCGAGACCCTCAGCGTTCATGCCGGGCAGCATCCGGATCCCGTCACGGGGGCGCGTGCCGTTCCGATCTATCAAACGACGTCCTACGTATTCCAGGATTCCGAACACGCCGCGGCGCTGTTCAACCTCGAACGCGCCGGGCATATCTACACCCGGATTTCGAATCCGACGACGGCGGTGCTGGAGGAGCGGCTCGCCGCGCTGGAGGGGGGCGTCGGCGCGATCTGCACCGCGAGTGGAATGGCAGCGCTGCATCTGGCAATCGCAACACTGCTCAATGCCGGCGACCACATCGTCGCGTCGTCGTCGCTTTACGGCGGCACCATCAACCTCTTGGCGCATACGCTGCCGCGCTTCGGCATCACCACCACCTTCGTCAAGCCTCGCGCGCTCGATGAATTCCGTGCCGCGATCCGGCCCAACACCCGCCTGGTGATCGGCGAAACCATCGGCAATCCCGGCCTCGAAGTGCTGGATATTCCGCAAGTCGCCGGGATCGCGCACGACGCCAAAATCCCGCTGCTGATCGACAACACCTTCGCCACGCCGTTTCTCAGCCAGCCGATCAGCTTCGGCGCCGATATCGTGATGAACTCCGCCACCAAATGGATCGGCGGCCACGGCATCGCCATCGGCGGCGTGATCGTCGATGGCGGCCGGTTCGACTGGCGCGCTTCCGGCAAATTTCCGGTATTGACCGAACCCTATGCCGGCTATCACGGCATCGTCTTCGACGAGCAGTTCGGCAACGCCGCCTTCATCATGCGGGCGCGGACCGAAGGCCTGCGCGACTTCGGCGCCTGCCTGTCACCGACCAATGCGTTTCAACTGCTGCAAGGCGTCGAGACCCTCGGCATCCGCATGGAGCGTCACATGACGAATACCCATGCGGTGCTCGAATTCCTCGGCGCCAACAAGGCCGTCGCGTGGGTGCTGCATCCGTCGCTGGAAAGCCACCCGGACTTTCAGCTCGCCAAGCAATTGCTGCCGCGTGGCGCGGGCTCCATTGTCAGCTTTGGTATCAAGGGTGGGCGGCCGGCGGGAAAGAAGTTCATCGAAGCGCTGCGAATGATCAGTCATCTGGCCAATGTCGGCGACGCCAAGACACTGGTGATTCACCCCGCCAGCACCACGCATCAACAGATGGATGCCGCGCAACTGAAGGCCGCCGGAATCGGCGAGGAGCTGGTGCGGCTCTCGGTCGGCATCGAATCCGCCACCGACATCATCGATGATCTCGGCCAGGCGCTCCGTGTTTCGCAGAAGGCTTGATTTCGCAGAAGGCTTGAACCATGCATCTGTCCGTGAACGGTAGTGAGACCTTCGTCGCCAGCGGCGGCCGGGAATTCGATGCGGCCGAGCCGACCGTGGTGCTGCTGCACGGCGCCGGTTTCGATCACACCGCCTGGGCCTTGCACAGCCGGTGGCTCGCCCATCACGGCCACAGCGTGCTGGCTCCGGATTTACCGGGTCACGGACGCTCGTCCGGTGCGCCCATCCCGACCATTGCCGGAATGGCCGACTGGACCGCAGCACTGCTCGACGCCGCCGGTGTCACCAAGGCGTGGCTGGTGGGTCATTCCATGGGATCGCTGATTGCGATCGAGACCGCGGCACGGCACCCTCAAAGGGTTTCAGCGCTCAGCCTGATTGGAACCGCGGCCACCATGACCGTCGGGCCCGATCTGCTCAAGGCCGCCGAGGCCAACGATATTTCGGCGATCGACATGGTCTCGATCTGGGGCCTCGGCTTTCAGGCCGAACTCGGCGGCAGCCTGGCGCCGGGATTGTGGATGCACAGCGGAGCCCAGCGGGTTCTCGGGCAATGCCGGCCCGGCGTGCTGTTCAACGATCTGTCCGCCTGCAACGCCTATCAAGACGCGCTGGCCGCGGCCGCGCAGGTTTCGGTTCCGGCCACCCTCATTCTCGGCGAACGCGACATGATGACACCGGCAAAGGCCGGCAAGGCGCTCGCCGCCGCGCTTCCGAATTCACGCACCGTGGTGCTGCGCGGCGCCGGCCACATGATGATGGCGGAGCGGCCCGACGAGTTGCTCGCCGCATTGCAGAGCTGACCGGACACGAGGGAACTCGGTGCATCCGCGGATCCGCGCCGGAAGCGTTGTGATCTCCCGTCACCCGATGTATCGTTTAGAATAATTATAAACGAACGGGAGGACGTCATGTGCCGGCTATTCGCGCATCAACCGCAACGCGACTATGAATTGCAGACCCGGTCGTTGCGGATCGGAGGTCATTGCACCTCGATTCGCCTCGAATTGGCGTTTTGGGAAACCTTGGAAGAGATCGCGGCCAAGGAAGGCATGAGTTTCGCGAAGTTCCTGACCAAGCTTCACAGCGAAGTGCTCGACCATCATGGCGAGGTCAACAATTTCGCGTCACTGCTGCGCTGTTCCTGCATGATCTACCGGTCGAGGCCGCCGGTAGCGGAGATGCCGGCCTTTCGCGAGAGCAGCGCGCAGATGGTGCTGGACGCCGCCGAATAGTGGCGCGCACGGCGAGGCTCGTATGTAATCAGCACGCTGAACGATGAGCTGCGATGAGCGATCATTCTGAATCTGGTGCGCTCTCATTCCACAGACGGATCGCAGCGCATTGCAACAACTCCGCCTGGGACCTCATCGAACGCGAGGCCTTGGACGCCGGCGACTGTGTTGCGCTGGTGCGTCTCGCCGCGACGGCGGCTCATCACTGGAGAGAAATTGGCACCTCCGACAATGTTGCCAATGCCGAACTGCTCCTTGCTTGGGCGCTCGCCAGGGCGGGGGCCGGATTAGCGGCCGTTGATGCGGCGAGCCGCGCGTTCAAGTATTTCTCTGAAAAAAAGTCCGAACAGCCGCAAATGGCGTTCTCGCACGCGGCGATGGCGGTCTCCCTTCACAGCGCCGGTGATCGGGAAGGGCATCGGCAGCACTACGCAGAGGCCAAGCAACTGGGAACCAATTTGCCAACGGAAGATATGAAATACTTCGAGGCGGCGTTTCGCAGCATACCGCAACCTGCTGATTGACCTTAACCTCCCCATTCTGTCGCGATGGGCGCAGTTGCCAATGACGATCGAACCGGGCGACCTCCGCTGTGCTCTTGGAAACCGCTGTTGATGAGTACGCGCGCCCTCGCCAATCAGGGCTCCGTCCGTTTACCGGACGGAGCCCTCGCCTTTTTCAGATATCCTTTCGCTGCATCGCGCCTGCAATATGATCGGCCTGCCGAATGGCCAGCGACACGATCGTCAAAGTGGGATTGCAGGCGGCGCTGGTGGTGAACTGGCTTCCATCGGAGACGAACAGGTTCTTCACATCGTGGGTCTGGCCGAACTTGTTGACGACGCCGTCTCGTGGCTTCTCGCTCATGCGATTGGTGCCAAGGTTGTGGGTGCTGGGATAGGGCGGCGTCGGGAAGGTCTGCGTTGCCCCAACGGCTTCATAAAGCGCCGAACCCTGGTGGTAGGCGTGATTTCTCATCGCGATGTCGTTGGGATGATCGTCATAGTGTACGTTCGCCACCGGCATCTCGTTCTTGTCCCTGACCTTGGAATCGAGCGTGACGCGATTGGTTTCCTGCGGCATATCCTCGCCGACGATCCACATGCCGGCCATGCGCGGATAGCCTTCCATGGCCGCGGTGAATGGACGCCCCCAGGCGCCCGGATTGAGGAACGCCGCCATGAAGGGCAGGCCCAGCGACAGGGTCTCCAACTCATAGCCGCCGCTGAACCCGCGTTTCGGGTCGTGCCCCGCCTCGTCCCGGATAATGCCGGCCATGGTCGTGCCGCGATACATGTGAACCGGCTTGTCAAACACCGCATAAACGCTGCCGGTCATGTGCCGCATGTAATTGCGGCCAACTTGCCCGGAACTGTTTGCCAGTCCGTCAGGGAATTTGTTGGACGCGCTGTTCAGGAGCAGCCGCGGACTTTCGATTGAGTTGCCGGCGACCGCAACGATGCGGGCCTTCTGCCGCTGCGTCTTTCCGTCGTTATCGATATAGACCACGCCGGTGACCTTTCCGGCGGCATCATGCTCGATCTGCATCACCATGGAATTCGGCCGAACTTCGAGTTTGCCGGTCGCTTCGCCCTTCGGAATCTCGGTGTACAGCGTCGACCACTTCGCACCGGACTTGCAGCCCTGGAAGCAGAAGCCGATCTGCTGGCAGGAGCCGCGACCGTCGCGCGGCTGACTGTTGATCGCCATCCGTCCGGTATGGACTTCCTTGTATCCCACTTTCTGCGCGCCGGCCGCCATCACCTTGAAATTGTTGTTGCCCGGCAAGCCCGGAATGTTGTTGGTGCGGGTGACGCCCATCTTGTCCTCGGCCTTGGCGTACCACGGCTCCATTTCGGCAAGTGTAAGAGGCCAGTCGAGCAGATTGGCGCCCGGCATCTGGCCGTAGACCGTCTTGATCCTGAACTCGTGCTCCTCGAAACGGAGCGAGGCGCCGGCCCAATGGATGGTCGATCCGCCGACCGATTTGACGATCCAGGCGGGCACGCTTGGAAAATCCGTCGCGACGCGCCAACTGCCGGACGTCGTGCGCATATCCGTCCACGCCAGTTGCGTGAAGCTCTCCCACTCATTGTTGATGAAATCCTGCAGTTCGGTGCGCGGGCCGGCCTCAAGGATAACAACCTTGATGCCCTTCTGGGCGAGTTCGTTGCCGAGCGTTCCGCCGCCGGCGCCGGAGCCCACGATTACAACAACACCATCGTCATTCAGATCGAATTTTACCATGTGATGTCCTCCCAACCGATGTTCTGTCCGATGCCGTCAGGTCTTCGGCAGCCAGTCGATGTCGTTGAAACCGCGGTTGATGTAGCCGCCGTGCTCGGCGGAGGAGCCTTCGTAGCCGAACTTCGGCCACACGGCCTCCTGGTTGTAGAGCGAGACGACGAGATCGGAGCGGAGCTTCTTGAAGAAATCGGTTTGTTCGATGCCCTGCAGCAGCACGACCCGGTCGGCTTCCCACGGCACTTGTGCGTAGGCGACCTTGTGGCGATCCTGCGCGTCCTGATCGAGACGCTTGACGCCACCTTCCAGCAGCGCCTTGACCGCCGGATCCTTGGCGGCCTTGCCGTCCCACGGCTTGATCGCGGTGATGTAGTAGCTGTCGACTAGGAAATCGTGCGGGTAGATGTCGCGCGCGACCTTGACCAGGGTTTTCAGGGTCGACGGCGCCAGCGCGGCTGCGTCGTCCGCCCACGCATCCTCGATGGAGAGCCCGGCGCTGGTGGCGACGGCCACCACGGGCGCCGCCGCGGCTGCGCCCTGCAGAAAGATCCGGCGGCTGTATTTGCTTCGACGATCAACCTCTCTCATGAGCTTCCTCCATTGGACAGTTGTTTTTTGTGATTAGCCGAAGCGTCCGCCCTTCTGGATCACCTCGATCTTGTAGCCGTCGGGGTCGGCGACAAAGAAAAAGCGCGCCAGCGTCGCGTCGTCATGCTTGAAATCGCGGAGCGATCCTGGCGACAACTTCTCTCGTTCGAAGCGCGCATGTTCGGCGTCGAGATCGTCGACCACGACAGCGAGGTGGCCATAGCCGTCGCCCGTCACATATGGCTCCTTGCGATCGAAATTCACCGTGAGTTCGAGCTCGAACGGCGAGGACGGATGGCGCAGGTAGATCAGGGCGAAATCAGGGAATACCAGCCGGTCGGCGATTTGCAGCCCGAAGGCGCGCGCATAGAAATCGAGCGACTTTGCTTCATCGAGCACGCGGATCATCGAATGAACCGGCTTGGCCATTCAGTTCAATTCCCTCAGATAGGCGATGATCGCGGCGCGGGTTTCCGGCTTCGGTTGCCGATAGGCCATGACGGCGCTCGGAATCACCCCTTGCGGATTGGTCAGCCACGCATCGAGCTTGCTTTCGTCCCAGGCGAAACTGGCTTGCGCGAAACCTGCCGAATAATGGAAACCGTCGAATTTTCCGGCCTGCCGGCCCATCACCTTGAACAACGACGGTCCCTGCCGCTGAGGATCGGAAAGATTGGTGGTGTGGCAGGTCGCGCATTGCTGCTTGAAAAGCGCCGCACCATCCGGCGGCTTCGCCGGCGGCGGAGAGACTTGCGCGGTCGCGAATTTCGCGGCCAGGATCGCGCCGCAAATTCCCAACCCGATTTCAGGTGCCGAACGCGACTTTCTCATCAACGTCTCCGTTGGTGCGAGTCCTCCTTTAGGCCGCCCCAAGCAGGCGGTGGTAGTAGCGGGCTGTTTCGCGGGATTAAAAAACGACGGAATCCGGACACGCCCGCCCGGTCGCCGAATGCTGCGTTGCACGTATCGGAAGCGATCGGCGATGCAGATCGGTGCGGCGTGCGTGCCCCGTCATGGGCGGACCCGTTCTTGCGACAACTGGAAGAAAACCCTATCGTCACAACAAGAGAGTGCTGGCAAAGCACCGGGATTGGCACGAGAGGGAGAATATGGTGGGTCGAACCGATCGTCGGTTCAGCAATATGTCGGGTATTGCCGTTGCTCAGGCAAAAGCGTCCGCAGCACACGAGGCTGCGGCGGACATTGCCCGCCAATTGCCATCGGATGGACTCGCGATGGTTCTTGTTTTCCTTTCACCCTATTACGACCCCCATGAATTTATCGCCGAAATGGCCGGGTTCCTGGGCGCCACGCCGGTTTTCGGCTGCACTACCGCAGGCGAACTGGCGCCCGACGGCTGGGGCGACAACAGCGTCGTTGCCCTCGGATTCGGCGCGGAGGATTTCTCCATCGTCGCGCGTCCGCTTCCCGACCTCAGCAATTTCCGTGTCGAGGACGGCCGCAGGATCGGCACCGAGCTGCGGCACGAATCCGCGCGATGTTCGCCGCAGGCCGAGGGGCAGAATTCCTTTGGTCTATTGCTGATCGACGGGCTGTGCCGGCGCGAAGAGGCGGTGATGTCCGCGATCTACGCGTCGCTGGACAACATCCCCGTGGTGGGCGGATCGGCAGGCGACGGGCTGCGTTTCGAGAAAACCTGGGTGTTCTATGACGGCGAGGCTCATTCCGACGCTGCGATCCTCATTATCCTGAAAACCGCGCTGCCGTTCCGGCTGTTCAAATGCGATAATTTCGAGCCCACGACGACCAAGATGGTGGTGACCGAGGCCGACGTCGAGCGGCGCGTGGTCAAGGAGATCAACGCCGAGCCGGCCGCCGAGGAATACTCCCGCGCAGTTGGCATCATGGACACCAAGCTCGATGCGTTCTCGTTCGCCTCCCATCCGGTGCTGGTCCGCGTCGGCGGCGCGTATTATGCGCGATCGATCCAGCAGATGAATCCGGACGGCTCCTTGAGTTTCTTTTGCGCGATCGACGAAGGGATGGTTCTGACCGCCGCCCAGCCGCGCAATCCGATCGGCGCGATGCACGATCTGTTTGCCGAAACCCGTGACGAAATCGGCGATGTCTCGATCTATATCGGATTTGAATGCGTGCTCCGGCGGCTCGACGCCGAGCAGCACCAGTTCGCGCGCGACATGTCCGAACTCTACCAAAACAACAATGTGGTCGGCTTCCATACCTATGGGGAGCAGTATCGCTCGATGCACGTCAATCAGACGCTGACCGGGGTCGCCATCGGCAAGAGGCCCCAACCGTCATGAAGAGCCAGGGCGCAGACCAGATCGAGACGTTGCAACGCGAGACGGCGAAACTGAAGAAGATCAACGCCGCGCTGATGTCGCGCGTCGAGCGGTCGATCGACCAGCAGTTCAATGCCTTTTCGCTGTTTGAAACGGCGATCGCGCTGGACCATCAGGTGCTGAACCGGACCCAACAGTTGCAGGATGCGCTGCGGGCCATCGAGCGCTCCAACGACTATCTGTACCGGGCCAAGCAGCAGGCCGAGGCTGCCAGTTCGCTGAAATCCTCGGTATTGATTTCG
Source organism: uncultured Pseudomonadota bacterium (assembly GCA_963819325.1). Lineage (GTDB taxonomy): Bacteria > Pseudomonadota > Alphaproteobacteria > Rhizobiales > Xanthobacteraceae > Bradyrhizobium. The sequence goes on along the minus strand of CAWFVT010000029.1, from coordinate 183,648 downwards.
GTCACGCACGATCTCCTGCAACCGTTGAATGCGGCGAGGCTGACGCTGTCGACATTCGCGGAGATGGAGGTTTCGGATCGGGGGGCAGTGCTGCTCGAGCAGGTCGATCGTTCCCTACTCACGCTTGAGGACCTGCTGAAGACGCTACTCGATATTTCGAAGCTCGACGCCGGCGTTTTGAAGCCGGAAGCGCGCCCGATAGCGATCTCGACCCTGTTCGATCCGCTGCGCTGTGAACTTTCGGCGCTGGCGGCAAAACGAGGCCTGTCGCTGAAAATCAGGCCTTCCTCGCTGGCGGTGATTTCGGACCCGCTGATGCTGCGCCGGATATTGCAGAATCTGCTCACCAATGCGCTCCGATACACCCAGCGCGGCGGGGTGCTGATGGGATGCAGGCGCAGGGGCGACGAAGTCCTGATCCAGGTTCACGATACCGGCCCCGGAATACCGGAAGCCCAGCGGCAGGCGATATTTCAGGAATTTCAGCGCGGCGAAGCCAATACCGGAGACGGCGCCGGCTTCGGGCTCGGTCTCTCGATCGTGCGGCGGTTCGCGACGGTCCTTGGCCATGACGTCCAGCTTTCGTCACGCGTCGGCCATGGATCGACCTTTTCCATCACGCTGCCCTGCACCGAACTCGAGATCGGTGCCGGAGCGGGACAACAGCTTCAGCACCAGGATTTTCAGTTCAGCGGGCTGGAAGGCGCGAAAATACTGATCGTTGAAAACGATCCCTCCAGCGCGGAGGCGATGGCGCTGCTGCTGGAAAAATGGGGATGCGATGTCGCCAAGACGATATCCATTTCGGATGCGCTGGAGCGCATTGGCGCGCTCGGCGGCACGCCGGATGCGATCATCGCCGATCTTCATCTGGACAGCGACGAAAGCGGACTGCAGGCCGTCCATGCGATCCGCCAACAGGTCAACAGCGAAATCCCCGCCATGATCGTGACGGCTGACTATTCGGCGGATGCGGCAAGGGAGGCTGCGGTCTATGGCTTCGAGCTGCTCAAGAAGCCGGTCAAGCCGGCCGAGATGCGCTCGCTGCTGTCATTCCTGCTGGCGTGACGCCGTTCAGACATCCACCTGATCGGCCGGTTGATGCTTGCCGGGCGCTCCGCCGGCAAGGCTCGTGAAATCGATCTTGGCGATCTCGATGATGGCATTGGTGCGGCTGAAGACGCTCAATTTGCGCAGGATGTCCGATACATGAACCTTCACCGTGGTCTCGCTGATCTTCAGCTCATAGGCGATTTGCTTGTTCTGCAGACCCTTGCGCAACATGTCGAGCACCCGCAATTGCTGCGGCGTGAGGTCGTGCAGGCGCTTTAACAACTCGCGATTGTCGCTTCCGGGCCGTCGGGTGATCGCAGCGTCCCGGTAACGCCCGGGAAGATAAATCGTGCCTCGCAACACCTCGCCGATGGCATCGGCAATCTCGCGCCGCGAGGTCGATTTGGGGATGTAGCCGGATACGCCAAGCGCGAGCACGTTCTGGACGATCTGCAGGTCCTCATATCCTGAAACGATCACGACCGGTATTTTCGGGAAGGCTTTCCGGACACGCATCACGCCGGATAGCCCGGTGGTGCCGGGCATCGACAGATCGAGCAGCACCAGGTCCAACTGATGGGTGGAGGAAAGCACCTCGATCGCCCCATCGATCGACGTTGCCTGGAAGATCTCGGCTTCAGGATTCGCGAGGCAAACGGCACTCTCCAGCGCCTCGCGAAACAGCGGGTGATCCTCGACGATCAGGAACCGGGTCACGTGTCGACCATCCTTGCGCTCTTCCCGATCATGCGCGGTGTCCTGGTGGCATCGCGTCATTCAACGTCCGCCGTTATCACATTGGACCCATTCCAATATAGTTAGACGAATGGGGTAGCGGAAGCTTGAGCTCGTGCATCGCGCCAGCCGGTAGGCCGGGAACTCTGGCGGCGTCGGGCAGCGACGGCGCCTTTCGCACTTGCGACTTAGTAAGTCCTTGCATCGTCGCAGCTATTGATGATCATACCGAATGCGCCGGCAGCCAATGGCGGTGCAAGTCCACGACAGGGAGGTCGCATGGGAGGCTATGCCGCAAAGCGCGCGCCGGCGCGGGTTCGACTGGGCGATGCCTCCGGCTTGAGCGACCGATGGCCGCAGCGCCCTGCGATTGGTCGAAACTGAGCAGCCAGGCATCCCGATGACTTCCGATAAAGCGGCCAGTCCGCCCGCCCTCGATGTCGATCACGTCGGCCATCGCTATGGTCCCCAGGTCGCCCTGGACGACGTCAGCCTGACCGTCATGCCGGCGTCGTTTACCGTGCTGCTGGGCCTCAACGGCGCCGGCAAGTCGACGCTGTTTTCGCTCATCACGCGGCTCTACGCGATCCGCTCCGGCAGCATCCGCATTCTCGGTCATGATATCATGCGCGCGCCGGGCGCGGCATTGAGCCGGCTCGGCGTGGTGTTCCAGTCGCGCGCGCTCGATGCCGACATCTCCGTCCAGCAAAACCTGAAATACCATGCCGCGCTGCACGGCATTGGCCGCAGCCGGGCGGATCTGGAGATCGCGCGTGTTCTGGAACTGGTGGCGATGACCGACCGGCGGCGCGACCGGGTCAACACCCTGTCGGGCGGGCAGATGCGGCGCGTCGAAATCGCAAGGGCGCTGCTGCATCGCCCAAAGCTGCTGCTACTCGACGAGCCGACGGTGGGCCTCGATATCAAATCGCGGGCCGACATTCTCGAGCACGTTCGGCGGCTGTTGACCGCGGAGAATATCGGCGTGCTCTGGGCGACGCATTTGATCGATGAAGTCGGAGACGACGACAATGTCGTGGTCCTGCACCGCGGCCGCGTGCTGGCAAAGGATTCGGTCAAGAACGTGGTTGCCGCTTCGGCGGCCCCGAACATGTCATCGGCATTCACCAAATTGACGCAAGGCGCCGTCGCCGACGCGGCAGGAAGTGTCACATGACCGACGTAACCACCACCGACATCACCACCGATGCAACCGCGGATCGCGGCCACACCCTCGCGCAATATCTGATCTGCATGCAGGGTATCGTCTGGCGCGAAGCCCTGCGCTTCATTCATCAGCGGGAGCGCTTCGTCTCCGCGCTGGTGCGGCCGCTGGTGTGGCTGTTTATTTTTGCCGCCGGCTTCCGGCAGGTTCTCGGCGTCTCGATCATTCCGCCTTACGAAACCTACGTTCTCTACGAGGTCTATATCGCGCCCGGGCTGGTCGCCATGATCCAGCTCTTCAACGGCATGCAGTCGTCATTGACGATGGTCTATGACCGCGAAACCGGCGGAATGCGGACACTGCTGGTCAGCCCGTTCCCGCGCTGGTGGCTGCTGACATCGAAACTGCTGGCGGGCACGCTGGTCTCGATCCTTCAGGTCTACGCTTTTTTGCTGATCGCCTGGTTCTGGGATATCGAAGCACCGCCGCTCGGCTATCTGACCTTGATCCCGGCGCTGTTGCTATGCGGGTTCATGCTCGGCGCATTGGGGATGCTGATCTCGTCGCTGATCAAGCAGCTCGAGAATTTCGCCGGCATCATGAACTTCGTCATCTTCCCGATGTTCTTTGCCTCGTCGGCGCTCTACCCGTTGTGGCGGGTGCAGGAATCGAGCCCGCTGCTGTATTACATCTGCCTGTGCAACCCCTTTACGCACGCGACCGAACTCATCCGCTTCGCCTTCTACGCCAAGATCTCCTGGGTATCGCTGCTGGTCGTGGCTGGCTACACCACGGTGTTTCTGTTCGGAGCCATCGCCGCCTACGATCCGGCGCGCGGTTTTCTGGCGCGCCGGAAAGGCCCTGGAAACTGAGGACCGGCGCCGAGGCGCCGGGTCTCTAGAAGGTCGCCTTTAGGCCGACATAGGCCGCCAACGGCCGCGCCGGACTGAGCGAATCCGGATTGGTGAAGGGATTGCCGGTGTTGAAATTGGGCAACTCGGTGGTGTCGAAGAAGGTAGCGTAAGTTGCGTAGTGATTGTTGAAGACGTTGTCGACGCGTCCGTAGATTTGGTACGTCTTGTTGATCTGATAAGACGCATGCAGGTTGACCACGGTGTAACCCGGCAGTTGCGGGAACTGATTGGATTCGTCCCCAACAAAGTACTGGCTGCTCATATAGACGGCGTCGGCACCGAATTTGAACTGGTCAGTCACCGCGTAGTCGAACCCGGCTTTGACCCGATGGCGTGGGATCGCCGGAATTTGATTGCCCGGCGAGACCTGGATGTTGCCATCAGCGTCTGCGGCAGGGCTGTTGGAGGCGAGCTGCAGCGAATCGAGGAAACGTGCGTCAACAAGCGCGTAGCTCCCATAAACGGCGAACCTCTTCGCGGCGAACCTCGCTTCGGCCTCGATACCCTGGCGCCGGGTCGAACCGACATTCGAGAAGAAGCCGAAGCCCTGATTGTTCGGTGCCGGGAGCGAGAGAATGTCGTTGGTGTTGATGGCGTGGAAGCCGCCGACCTTCCAGGTCAGGATGCCGGCGTCAGGACCGAAGCTATGGCTGCCGCGGAAACCAGCCTCCCAGGTGTGGGAGACAACCTGTTGCAGCGGCGGATCCGCCACCAGGAAGGTTGCGAGGATGCAGGGGTGCATCGGGTCGGCGCAACCGAGCTCCAACGGTGTGGGCGCGCGGTTGGCCTCCGAGTAGCCACCATAGGCCGTCAATTCCGACGTGATCTTGTAGGTGCCGCCGAGCATCGGATTGAACCGGGTGTAGGTGTTGTTGCCGTTCAGCAAGCTGGTGGGACCGCCGAGCTGGTCCTGGAGATCGACATTTGCGATGTTGAAGCGGCCGCCGCCAGTCACTGTCAGTCTTTTGGTCAGGTCGATCGAGTCGAGCGCATAGACGCCGATATATTGGTTGGTAGTACGAACCTCGACGGGGCCATCCTGCGGGTTATCCGTTCCCAGGAATTGGCCCGATTCGACAAGCTGGTAGCTGTTTGTAAAAGAGCCGAGTTCGGCACTGGCGGAAAAATGCGTGACGCTGCGGTCGAACGACGCACCGGCGGTAAAGCGATTGTCCAAGCCAAAAATCTTGTCGGTGTTGGTGGCCTGCAGTGTGGTGCCGAACGTGTTCGTGGTGGTAAAGGTGCGGTCGTTTTCGCCAATAATCGAAGACGCGGAGAAGGGGCTCGACGACAGCTGCTGACCATTCAGGCCGTTGGTAGGCGAGCCATCCCCGTTGCAAAGTACGGCCGCGTTATCAGCACATGGAGCTACGTCATTCGCACTCGGATTTCCGTCCGTCGTGTGCTGGCTGAAGGCGCGGTAGTGGGCATTGGCGTCGATGGTCCAGGTCGGAGACACGTCAAACCGGCCGGTCAGGTTCAGATAGCCAACCTGGTTGGAGTTTGTCTGCGGCGTCGTGTAGTCCGCGTTCCAGGCCGTCTGCAACAGTTCGGCAGGCGAGGTGCCGGCGGCGCCGTAGTTGTTGCTCGCCGCACCCATATTGAGGTAAATCTCGCTGTCCATGTTGCGGTGGCCGATATCGCCATAGAAGCGCAAGATGTTCGATTCCGAGAACAACCGGTAACCATCGTCGTGGATGGCTTCGAAGGCGCCGTAGATCGCCCATTCATTGATCTGCTTGCCCCACTGCAGCGAGGTCTGTACGCGACCATAGGAGCCGCCCATCACGTCGATCTCGGCACCGTGATAGTTGAAGCCGTTCTTCATCTGGATGTTCAGCGCGCCGCCGAGCGCATTGAGGCCGTAAGCCGGATTGTTGGTGACCAACGTGACCGAGCGAATCGCCGCGGTCGGGATCAGGTCCCAGTTCATGGTGTCGCCGAACGCTTCGTTGATACGAACACCGTTCTGGTAGACCGCGAGCCCTTGTGGCGTACCGGATACAGGCGAGGACACGTAACCGCGGAAATCCACGTTTGGCGCGAACTCGTTGCCCCCGACGGTGCTGACGCTCACGCCGGGAACATATTGTTGCAGCGAGTCCGTGATGTTCAGCGAATTGGTGCGCGCGATCTGACTTGCATCGACGGTGGTAATGGTGCCGGGCACCTTGTCGGCGTCGAAGGCTTTTTCCGGTGAGACTTGTGACGGCCCGGGAAGCGGCGTCGGTGCATTGACGGTGACGTGTTGCGGCGGCGGCGTTGTGCGTTGCGCGACTGACCGGTTTCTGCTGCTCTCTCCGCCGCGCTCCCTGGTAGTACGCAGCGCTGGCCTTGGCGCCGGGGGGGCTTCGATTTTGATGGCTGGAAGATTGTTGTCCTTGGGCACGCTGGTTGCCGCGTCCTGCGCGAACCCATATCCGCTCGTGCCCAGCAGCAGCACCAGCGTTGACCAACCGTAACGCAGCTTGATGCTCGTTTCCGACGTCGTCAAAACCGGCGATGCCCGTCGCAACTTCATGACTTGTCTCCCCAACCGCAGGCGTTTTTTAAAATCCCCCGCCTTCGGTAACCCTGAGGCTAAGGCCCAAAAGCCCGGCGGGCACCCCCCAAAGCCGGTAATTATTCGGGATTCTTTATATCGAAGATCGGGAAAAGTTCCCGATCTGTCGACTTGTGGCCCGGAAGACCGTCTCACGGCTGGGCGCCGCGGGGGACCACAGCCTCGACCGTCAAGCCCCCATCGGTCGACGCCACCGTCATCGTGCCACCCAGCGCCATCACCCGCTCGCGCATTCCGGTCAGGCCGAGACCGAACTTGTGATCGGATGGCAGACCCTCCCCGTTGTCCTGAACGCGCACGCGCGCCGCTGCGCCTTGCGGGCCGATGCCCGAGGATTTCGGCACGGGTTCGATCGTCACCGAGACATGCGTCGCGCCGGAATGTCGGAAGACATTGGTCAGGGCTTCCTGAACGACCCGATAGATCGTCAATTCGGCGGTCTCGCCCATGTCGCCGAGCGATTGCGAGACGCCGGTTTCCACGACCACGCCGGGGTGGGCGTCGCGCCATAGCCGCACCAGCGCCCCGAGCGCCTCGTTCAATCCAAGCTCACTTAATCCGGCCGGCCGCAGCTTTTCGAGGACGCGGCGGTTGAACTGCTGCAAGGCATTGACCTGGTCCAGCATCGCATTGCCGTGCTTGCGAACACCGTCGATGTCGGGTTTTGCGATGTCGGCGACCCGCATCAGCGAGGTCGCATGCGCGCGCAAGGCAAACAGATAAGGCCCGAACTCGTCGTGCAATTCCCTGGCGATCTCCTTGCGTTCGACATCCTGCAGCGACACCACCCGTTCAGCCAAACGCTGCTTTTCCTCGACCGCGTTGCCGAGCGCGTTGGCCAGATGATTGAGCTTGTCGCAGATATCGGCAATCTCGGCCGAACCGGTCGGCAGCACGCGGGTGTCGTAACGGCCGGCCTCAATGCTCGCCATCGCATCGGCGAGCGACTGAATGGGCGCCAACGCCTTGCTCACAACCACGATCGTAACCAGAAACAGCGCGACCGCGAGCGCCGAACCGATCCCGACCTGGGTGACGATGCCGTCCCAGATTTCCGCGATCTCGTCGGTTGGATGCGATGCGATCACCAGCGAACCCAGCGATTTGCCCTGAACGACGATCGGCACGCTTTGCGTGGCCTGCTCCGGACGAACCAGGGCGATGAACCATGCCGGCGGTGCGCCGGGCCCTCGGTCTGGCCGCCGTCGCTCCGGCCAATTCTTTCTCCAATCCCGGCGCTTCGCCCTCGCGCGTCACCGTGACGTGGCGCAGCCGCTGCAACCCGTCGACGATCGTTGCCAACTTGGCCTCGGGGTCCTCGCTGTCCTTGAGATCGACGACCGACGCCTCGATGAATTCGCGCGCCAGCCGGATCACGCTCTCGTCCTCCGCCTGCACGCGGGGGCCGGCTTCCAGCAGCAGCCGGCCGATATTGATGGCGAGGCCGAGAATCAGGACCAGCGCGAACAGCGCGATAAGACGCATCCGCAAAGAGAGGTTTTGCCACATGACCCGTTCCGTAGTACTGCCGTCTCGCGTTCGCCCAGGATGCCGTTGACAGACAAAAATGGCGGCTATCTAATTGAACGCTACAGTATTTTCGGCAGCTATGCATACGGTGGTGCAAGTCGGTTCAAGATCCGGACGGTTCGAGATGAAGAGAACGGCCACGGCGGCAAAGCCCGTTTCCCAGGCGATTGGCGCGACGACATTGCCCGAAGGCAAACCGATGCGGGTGCTGATCGTCGATGATCACCCGATCGTCATTTCCGGTTGTCGCGCGTTGCTGGCGAGCGATCCGGACATCGTCATCACCACGGCAGCGGATGCCGAGACCGGAGAGGCATCCTTCGTCGCCGAGCCGCCCGATATCTGTCTGATCGATATCAATCTGCCGAGCGTTTCCGGCTTCGAACTGGCGCGGCGGATCCTGCGGCACGATGCGGCCGCTCGCATCATCATGTTCAGCATGAACGACGATCCGGTGTTCGCGGCACGGGCGATCGAAGCCGGCGCCAAGGGCTATGTCTCGAAATCGGGTGACCCCGACGACCTGATCGTTGCGATCCGCGAAGTTGCCAAAGGCAATGTCTTCCTGCCGCCCTCGCTCGCTCAAAGCCTCGCCTTCGCCGGGCCGTCATTTGCCTCGAGCCGGCTGGCGCGGCTGACATCGCGCGAAATCGAAATCCTGCGCCTGCTCGGGACCGGCAAGAGTCTTTCGGAGATCGCCTGGCTGATCAATGCGTCGTACAAGACGGTCGCCAACACCTCCTCGCTGATGCGCCAGAAACTCGGCGTGCGCACTTCGGCCGAACTGGTGCGTCTGGCGATTGAATCCAAACTGGCGTGAATGAGAGCGTTTTCGAGCGAAAGCCTGCCCCGGACCTGATCGGGGGTGGATACCGGTTCGCGTAAAGAAAACGCGTCAAAACAAAAGCTGGGTTCGGGTCGCGTCGTTAAGTCGCGGTCTGGCCCGAGGGAACGGTCCTCAGTTCCTCCAGGACTTGATCGATCACCCGCTTGCTGCGCATTCCGCGCGGCGGCGGCAGCGGAATCTCGCTGACAATGCTGGCCGGCCTCGCCGACAGGAAGAACAGCCGATCCGCCAGTTGAACCGCATCGCGAAGGTCATGCGTCACCAGCAGCGTCGTCATCCTGTGCCGCTCGGTCAGCACCGCCACTTCCTCGCGCAACCGGCCCGCCACCGCCTCATCGAGCGAGACAAACGGCTCATCGAGCAGAAGAAAATCCGGGCGCACAGCGAATGCCCTGGCGATGGCGACGCGGCGGGCGAGGCCGAGCGAGAGTTCGCCGGGATAATGCGCCAGATGCGATCCAAGTCCGAGCGTTTCGATCAGGTCGGCCAGATCGTCCAGCGATTCATGGGCGGGAAGCACCAGCCTGATATTTTCCGCGACAGTTCGCCACGGCAACAGCCGCGGCTCCTGGAAAACGATTCCGAGGCGAGCGCCCGGGACCCGCCGCTCGCCGGTGAAATTCGGATCGAGCCCCGCGGCGATGTGCAGGATCGTGGTCTTGCCGCAGCCGGACGGGCCGATCATGGCGCCAAAGCCACCCGCTTCAAGCCGCAGGTTCAGCCCGCGGACAATCTCGACGGGCGTGCCCTCGGCCGAAACAAAGGTCTTGGCGTCGATGCGAAGTTCAAGCGGGCCGGCGCCGCCATCGGTTTGTTCGTCGTTCAAGCGGTTGCACCAGCAGGGTTTCGATCGCGAGCATAAGTGCTACGAACGAGATCGCATAGCTCAGAATCTTGGTCATATCGAACAGCGAAAACGCCGACCCCAGAACAAACCCGACGCCGTTGGGACGTCCGATCAGTTCGACGACCAGCACGATCTTCCAGCTGATCGACAGGCTGGATCGCGACACCGCGGCCAGATAGGGCGCAAGCTGGGGCAGCACGACATGCCGAATCCGGGTCAGCCACGTCATTCTGAACGCCCTGGACATGTCGTCCAGACCGGCATCGAGCGACCGGACACCCTCTCGCGTGACGACGATGACATTGGGCAGCTTGTTCAGCGCCACCGCGATAATCGCCGCGGTTTCGTTGAGACCGATCCAGACATAGGCAAAGATGATGACGACCAGCGCCGGAAGATTGAGCAGCACGATCAGCCATGAATTGGCATAGCGGTCCACCGTCTTCCAGCGCCCCATCGCATAGCCGGCAATGACGCCAAGGGTGAAGGCGACCGAGAAGGCCGCCAGCACCCGCGCCAGCGTGCACGCCATCTGGAACGGCAGTTCGCCGGAACGGATATCGGTCAGGATCGCCGCACCGACACTCCATGGCTCCGGCAGCAGCCGCGAATGCGCCAATGCTGCGACCAGCGCCCAGAGCGCCAGCAGAGCGGCAAGCGACAACACCCTCGCCATCGCTACTCTCCGCCGGACGACGGATGATAATAGAGGCCGGGATCAAGCTCCCTGGCCGGACCGACAAGTCCGGGCTCGGCGATATTCACCAGCGCCTCGAACAACGTGCGCGCATCGGTTTCCTCCCCGACGACCGACCGGCGCGGCAGCCCTTGCCGGGTGCGGTCGCGAAGCGCCAGGAAAGTGGCGTCGTCTTCCGCCCGCATCAACGGCCGCAACGCATCCCACTCCACGTCTGAATTCAGCAGGATATCATTGGCCTGTCGCACGACCGACAAAAAGCGGTCGATGGTGTCCTTGTGGGCGGCAGCGAAGCTCTCCGGGAAAACATAACCGGTGAGCGAAAGCGGTTCCTTCAGTCCCAGTTCGGTCTCGGCCTCGCGCACGTCATAGAGCCGGCGATAACCATGACCCTCCAGTTGCGCGCAGAAATTCCAGAAATTGAGACTTGCTTCCGCCTCGTCTTGCAACAGCTTTTGATAGATCAGCGGCGGCGCACCGTATTGCAGCGTCGTCTCGCGCTTCAGATCGACGCTGTGGCGGATCGCCGCGGCCTGCACAATCAGCCAGCTCTTGTCGAGCGGGCCGCCGGCGATCGACAGGGTGCGGCCTTTCAGATCCGCAAGGGTGCGGATCGGCGAGTTGTTCCGGATCATGATCGCGCCGACGGCGGTGGAATAAGGGTAGAACTGCAATTTCATGCCCAGCGCGCGCTCCCGCGCCACCCAGAGCCAGTCAACGACGGCGATATCGACCGTGTCGGCGTTGAGGGCGAGCTTGCCCGCATCCGGCGACGCCATTTCGGTTGCGATCAAATTCAGCTTTGCCGCCTCGGCCAGACCATGGCGGCGGATGACGTCGAGCTGCCATGCGAAGGTGCCGGTGCTTTGGACGCCGATCCGCAATCGATCGGCCGCGAACGTCGCGGACGAAGCGGCAACCAGCAACAGCGCAGCGAAGATCAGGCGCATTTTGGCCATTTTCTTGGGAATCCGTCCCGATTTTTTCCAGCCGATATCCCGAGGATGGAATTTTTGCGAGTGGTGCATCCGCGCCGGATGCTGTCAAGCCAGCATCAAGTCGGCTTGGCGCGCTCGAGCCTGGCGGCTTGCTGCTTCGGAGCCGGCAGATCGATCTTGCCGATCTCGATCACCGCCTTGTTGCGGCTGAAAAGCTTCAGTTTACGCAAGATCTCGGTGACATGGGCTTTGACGGTGGATTCGGCGAGCTTGAGCTCCACCGCGATGTGTTTGTTCTGAAGTCCGCGCCGGATCAGTTCCAGCACCCGAAGCTGCTGCGGCGTCAGTTCTGCGAGCCGCGCGCGCAAGGCCTCGGTGAGATTTGCGCCGCCCTGCTCGTTCCGGATCACGAAATCGTTCGGAATGGAAACAGAGCCGCTCAACACCCGCTCGATCGAGCGGGCCAATTCGCTCTTCGAGGTCGATTTCGGCAAATAGCCGGCAGCACCCAGTGACAGCGCTTCGCGAATGATGTGTTGGTCCTCATCGCTCGAGACGATCGCGATGGGGAGCCGGGGATAGGTTTCGCGCAAGCGCTGGAAGCCCGAAAAGCCGGTGGCGTCCGGCAGGCTCAAATCGAGCAAGGCAAGATCGATCCCCTGCTCGGCTGCCAGAACGCCGAGCGCGCCCTTGATCGACATCGCCTCGAAAATCCTCGCATCCGGATGCGCCAGACGAACCGCATTGCCCAAGGCTTCGCGAAACAGCGGATGGTCGTCGATGATCAGGAAGCTGGTCATTTCCGTGCCTCCTCGGCGATCGGAGGAATGTGCTCGAGGCTCCAAACCGGAATACACCGGTTACCGATCATCCGCATGGACTGGAAATCTCCGGCTCGCCCGCCCGCGGAAACGAATGGAAGTTAGGTGGTTGCACAGACCGATCAATCCTCCGGAAGTACTAGGCAAGGAACAGCACAATTCACCCATGCCGCACCGCAAAAGCCTCCCGATAAGTCAAGCCATTAGATGGAGGTCCACCTACTACCAAGATAGCGATTTCAAATGCGTTGTCGCCATGATCTTATTGCAACGAGACCGATAAAAACTTTGGGAGGATTGAGCGTGTCCAGCATAAAACTGACGGTCAACGGCAAGCAGGTTTCGGCCGAGGTCGAAGACCGGACGCTGCTCGTGCACCTGTTGCGCGATCATCTGGGACTGACGGGAACCCACATCGGCTGCGATACCAGCCAATGCGGCGCCTGCACGGTTCATGTCGACGGGCGGTCCGTCAAATCCTGCACCGTGCTGGTGGGACAGGCCAACGGTTCCAGCGTCACGACTATCGAGGGCATCGCGAAGGGCGACGAGTTGCATCCGATGCAGGCCGCCTTCCGCGACAATCACGGGCTGCAATGCGGCTACTGTACGCCCGGGATGATCATGGCATCGATCGATATCGTCAACCGCCATGGACCGCACCTCGACGAGGTAACGCTGCGCCAGGAGCTCGAGGGCAACATCTGCCGCTGCACCGGCTATCACAACATCGTCAAATCGGTACTCGATGCCGCCGGCCGCATGAAGGTCGCGCAGGCCGCCGAATAGCGCTCCGACCGCGACATCGGCCGTATCGATATCGGCCGACAAACATCGATCACAGAAAAACCAATCAGGTAGTCGCAGGCGCGCCGGAAAGTTGGTGCGCAACGAGCGAGACAGGGAGATCACATCATGGGTATCGAAGGCATCGGCGCACGGGTCGTTCGCAAGGAAGACAAGCGTTTCATCACCGGCAAGGGCCGCTATGTGGATGACATCCGCCTGCATGGCATGACCTATGCCGCGTTCGTCCGTAGCCCGCATGCCCATGCCAAAGTGAAGGGCATCGACTCATCCGAAGCGATGAAGATGCCGGGCGTGGTCGATGTGCTGACCGGACGCCAGATCGTCGATGACAAGATCGGCAATCTGATCTGCGGCTGGATGATCCACTCCAAGGACGGTTCGCCGATGAAGATGGGTGCGTGGCCGGCGATGGCGCCGGATACCGTGCGCTTCGTCGGCCAGGCCGTCGCGGTGGTGATCGCCGAGACCCGCAACCAGGCCCGCGACGCCGCCGAAGCCGTTGTGGTCGACTACGAGGAACTGCCGGCGGTGGTCGATATGCTCGACGCGGTGGCGAGCGGCGCGCCGCAGCTTCACCCCGAGGCACCCAATAACGTGATTTACGACTGGACCATCGGGGACGAGGCCGCCACGGACGCGGCATTCAAGAGCGCTGCCCATGTGACCGCGCTCGACATCACCAACAACCGGCTGGTGCCGAACCCGATGGAGCCGCGCGCGGCGATCGCCGATTACGATGCGGCGGAGGAGCATTTCACGCTCTACACCACCTCGCAAAACCCGCATGTCGCGCGGCTGGTGCTTTCGGCGTTCTACAACGTCGCCCAGGAACACAAATTGCGGGTGATCGCGCCGGATGTCGGCGGCGGCTTCGGCTCCAAGATCTTCATCTATCCGGAAGAAATGGTGGCGCTGTGGGCCTCCAAGCGCACCGGCCGGCCGGTGAAGTGGACCAGCGACCGGACCGAGGCCTTCCTCACCGACGCCCACGGTCGCGATCATCTGACCAAGGCCGAGATCGCCTTTGATAAGAATAACAAGGTCACCGGCCTGCGGGTGAAGACCTACGCCAATCTCGGCGCCTACATGTCGCTGTTCTCGTCGTCGGTGCCGACCTATCTCTACGCCACGTTGCTGTCGGGCCAGTACAACATTCCCAACATTTTCGCCGAGGTGATCACCGTCTATACCAACACCACGCCGGTCGATGCCTATCGTGGCGCCGGACGGCCGGAGGCGAGCTTCGTGGTCGAACGGCTGATGGAGACCGCGGCCCGGCAATTGAAGGTCGATCCGGCCGAGTTGCGCCGCAAGAACTTCATCACCACGTTTCCGCATCAAACGCCCGTGATCATGGCCTACGACATCGGCGACTTCAACGCCTCGCTGGATGCGGCGATGAAGGCGATCGATTATGCCGGCTTCCCCGCCCGCAAGGCGAAAGCGAAATCCGAAGGCAAGCTGCGCGGTATCGGCGTGTCCTGCTACATCGAAGCCTGCGGCATCGCGCCCTCGAAGGCGGTGGGCAGTCTCGGCGCCGGCGTCGGCCTGTGGGAATCCGCCGAAGTGCGGGTCAACCCGGTCGGCACCATCGAGATCCTGACCGGCTCGCACAGCCACGGCCAGGGCCACGAGACGTCGTTTGCGCAGGTGGTGGCCGAGCGGCTCGGCATTTCGATCAACCAGGTCCAGATCGTCCATGGCGACACCGACAAGGTGCAGTTCGGCATGGGCACCTACGGCTCGCGCTCCGCGGCGGTCGGATTGACCGCCATCGTCAAGGCGATGGAAAAGATGGAAGCGAAAGCCAAGAAGATCGCAGCACATCAGCTCGAGGCGTCGGAAGGCGACATCGTCATCGAGAACGGCGAGTTCAAGGTTACCGGCACCGACAAGTCGATCGCATTTCCGATGGTGGCGCTGGCGGCCTATACCGCGCACAATTTGCCCGACGGCATGGAGCCCGGCCTGAAGGAAAGCGCCTTCTACGATCCGTCGAACTTCACCTTTCCGGCGGGCTCCTACATCTGCGAGGTCGAGGTCGATGCCGGCACCGGCAAAACCGACTTCATCAACTTCGTCGCGGCTGACGATTTCGGGCGGCTGATCAATCCGATGATCGTCGAAGGCCAGGTGCATGGCGGCCTGGCCCAGGGCATCGGCCAGGCGCTGCTGGAAAACTGCGTCTACGACAAGAGCGGGCAATTGCTGACCGCAAGCTTCATGGATTACGCCATGCCGCGCGCCGAGGATCTGCCCTCGTTCAAGGTTCAGCACACCTCGACGCTGTGTCCGGGCAATCCGCTCGGCGTCAAGGGTTGCGGCGAGGCCGGCGCGATCGGCGCGTCCGCGGCCGTCATCAACGCCATCACCGACGCCATCGGTTCCAACAAACTGGAAATGCCGGCATCGCCCGATCGCGTCTGGCACGCGATTTACGGTTGAGCACAGCGACAGCAAGGACAAGGGAACGCACCATGTACCAGACCACCTATCATCGCGCCTCAAGCGTCGACGAGGCGGCCGCGCTGTTTGCCAAGGGTACCGAGGCCAAATATCTGGCCGGCGGCCAGACGCTGCTTCCGGTCATGAAGCAAAGACTGGCAGCGCCGTCCGAGGTGATCGATCTTGCCAGGATCAAGGATCTCGTCGGGGTCGAATTGTCGGGCGATACGCTGACCATCAAGGCGGCGACGACCTATTACGACATCATGAGCAACGCCGACGTCAAAAAGGCGATCCCCGCGATCGCCCATCTCACTTCGGTGCTGGGCGATCCCGCGGTGCGCTATCGCGGCACCATCGGCGGATCGATCGCCAACAACGACCCGGCGGCCGACTATCCGGCGGCGGTGCTGGCGCTCGGCGCCACCGTGAAGACCAACAAGCGTTCGATCGCGGCCGAGCAATTCTTCAAAGGCCTGTTCACGACGGCGCTGGAGGACGGCGAGATCATCACCCAGGTCGCGTTCCCGATTCCGGCCAAGGCCGGCTATTCGAAAATGCGTCATCCGGCCTCGCGCTTTGCGCTGACCGGCGTGTTCGTCGTCAAGACGAAGGCGGGCGACGTCCGAGTCGCCGCCACCGGCGCGTCGCAGAACGGCGTGATGCGGGTACCTGCGATCGAAGCGGCCCTGAAGGCCAACTGGTCGGCGGCGGCGCTTGATGGCGTCAAGATATCCAGCGACGGGATGTTGTCGGATATCCATGGATCGGCGGCCTATCGCGCCAATCTCGTCAAGGTAATGGCGCAGCGTGCGGTGACCGCGGCCGGGTAAAGTCCGTCAGTCAAACCCTCGACTTGACGGCAGCGCGCCACTTCGCGCTGCCGTCAGATTAGGCACATGCCTGGCCACCCGGCCATTGGCGCCTTGAGCCTCCGGCCCGGCCGGCTGCAACGTTAGCCCGCGCGATGAATCGCTTTCGGTGGCATAGAGCCAAGCCCTGAACTAAGGTCCCGGATCGGATCATGGCGAACTGGCCCGTCGCGGGGGCGTAACATGACGACAAGGGACACTTCGGGAATACAGAAATGGTCGACCAGTGTCGTGGCGCCGGGCAAGCGCCTCGATTACTGGGTTGGCGCCGTCTGCGAGGGCTTTCTGGAAATGGATGTGACCAGTCCCCTCGCATCGCATTTCGAGGCCAGCCTCGAACGGGGACAGCTGGAATTGATCGGCGTCAATCGGGTGCTGGGAACATCGCAGGACGTCTATCGAACGCAGTCGGCGATCTCGCGAAGCCAGTCGAACTATTATTACCTGCTGTGCAAGACGGATTCCGAATTTTCGGTCGTGCAGCATGACAATGTTTCGCGCATTCAGCCCGGCGATTTGACGCTGGTGGATTTGCGGCGGCGCTACGAATTCCATTTTCCGGTGTCGGCCAACACCGTGTCGCTGGAACTTCCGACCTCATGGGTCGAAACCTGGGTCCGCGAACCCGACAAGCACATCGGCAAACGCATTGACGGGAACGCCGGCTGGGGACGGGCGCTCAGCGGCTTTTCCCGTCAATTGTCGCCCGAGATCACGATCGAGCGTCCGCTGCCGCCACAAATTCTCGTCGACCAGCTGGGGGCTTTGCTGGCGCTATCGCTGGGACAGGAAGCTTCCGGCTCTCGTTCCGAACGGCATCACGACACGCTGCGCGAACGAATCCATGACGTGGTCCGGCAGCGCTACAGCGAACCCGGCCTGACCGCCGCGAACGTCGCCGCGCATCTCCACATCTCCGAGCGAACCTTGCACCGCTGCCTGAACAGCGCGGGCATGACCTTCGGCGGGATCTTGAATCAATGCCGAATGGCCACCGCGCATCGAATGCTGACCGACGCGCGCTTTGACCGCTTGAGCATCGGCGGTGTCGGGCTCCGCATAGGGTTGTCCGATCCTTCCCATTTCATTCGACAGTGCCGCAAACATCTCGGCATGACCCCGGGTGAATTGCGACGCCAGCGCGGCAGCTAGAGCATTGCCTCATCGACACACAGGTGGCGAGTGGCAAAGTCACTAATGCTCCGAACTTCCTGCCGTTTTGGCGATTGACCCAAATCGGACTTCCGCATGTCAGTAAAGGTGCAGGGGGAGCGGAACGCCAGCCGGACCGGCTACCAGGCCCCAAGTCTCGTCGGCGGCGACCTCGAACGCCCGGTTCTGCGCCGCGCCGCTCGCGATCTTGAGGGAGACCTTGTACCTGCCCGGCGGCAGATTGATTTCCTGGCTCTCGGGCGATTTGCGTCCGGTTGCGGTGTCGTCCGTCAACTCGGTGTGAGCCGCCAGCTTGATGGTCTGCTCGTTGATGGTGATGACGGCATCTTCATTCGTGGAGTTGCCGAGCAACAACCTCACTTGCCCTGGGATCGGCAGGATAGCGGCATCGATGGCGGCAGGCTTGCGCAGCGACAGATCGGCGATCGTCCTGTCGTTCTGATGGGTGAGCCGGAGCAGCGCCGGCCCGTCGGCGGTCGTGAAGGCGATCACGGCGCCGCCCGGCTCGACGACTGCGCCGGCATTCTCAGACCAGCCGCGCTTGCTCAACTCGAGGCGATAGAAGTGGAGCACGCCTGCGAGATCGAGCGGCGTCTCGACGTGAAACGCCTTGATAAAGGTTGAATTCTTCGCGGTCGTGACAAGCCAGGGCTTCGGCCGCGGTAGACCGGTGACGATATCATCATCCGCGGCCTGTACCGACGTCGCGTCCGAGGCGTCGGCGCAGAGCAGGCGCCTGGCGAAGTAATTCCTGGGGCAATCGGCAACGGCCCATGACGTAACGTCGACATAGGTTGGCTGGAATGTGTCAGGCGAGCGCGACGGCATGGTGCTTGTCGCGTTCGCTGGAGTCGTGAATATCGGGGTCGATTGGCCGGTGCTTTTCGATGACCAGTGGTAGGTGCAATTGATCAATTTTGAAAACCCGGTGTCACAATAATGCTGGGGATCAATGGCCTTTGCGAGCGCGCCCGTCAGTACGACGACCGCCGCGACGGCCGTCGCGACAGCCAGGCTGCCGACGAGCAAAACACCTTTCGTTCGACGATTCATCGCCGGATTCCAACGACAGCCCTGGGATCAGGTGCCCATCATGGGCTTAGTGGCGTTGGCCATGCAGAAAGTTCATCGCCCGTTTGTTTCCTCACGCCAATTCTATGTGCGCGAGCGCAGGCGTAACGGCGAACTCAGCTAGAGCTGATGGCGCGCAATCAGGTCGGCTTCTGGCGCGAAACGGACCAACCGGGCCGGTCTGATGACGTCCGTCGTTCAAGGCAAACCGGATGTCGCTTTTCCGGGCCTTGACAGCTCGGTTCAGAAATCGTCTTCATCGTTCCGCTTTTCTTTGTTTTTTTATTTCGCTTTCAGGTGATCCATGCTTCGTCGCGCCCTGTTCGCAAGTCTCACCATGAGTTTGGCAAGCCTACCCGCAGCGTCCTTGGCCTACGACTTCAAGCCCAAGAACCCCGATTCGGCTTTCACGGCAAAAACGCGCCCGGATATTCTGGGTATCTCCACCGACTCCACGGCAAAATCCACGCGGGCGATCTTGGAAGCGGCCTTCAGGGGGCGCGTCGACACCAAGACCGACATCCAGCAGCAGAAATTTGGCAGTACGGCCGTCAGCTATATCGCTGCGTTGACTTTTGATTTTCCCTCCAGCCCGAAACAGACCGGCGAGGTGCTTTCGACAAGCTTCTCCTCGCCCGCGAGCGCAAACCGGGCTTATTTCATCGCCCGAAACCTGACGTTTGCGCAAGACCAGCAGCCGTCCAAGGCCGAGATGATAAAGCAGGTCATGGATAAATATGGCGCGCCAACCATCGTCGGAGATCAACACCTTTATTACATTTATCGCGCGGGCAGGATCGTATCCGTGGGCGCGAACTACAAGGCAACGACGGCACCTGACGCGATCGACCTGCCGCTCGATCCGAGAGCTGCGCTCAAGCTCAACGGCGCCAATGGTCGGGGCAGTTGCGTGGCGGTCGTAAAACGTTCGCAGGCCAAGGAAAAAACATTGAGCGCGATGCTGGAAGAGGCAAAGGATGCCAACTGCGATGGCACCCTCAGCGTGCAGTTGACGCCGGGCATTACGCCGGACCGGGTCGGCAATGCACGATTCACACTGTTGGATTTCAAGCGCATTGTCAGTGCGGCCACGATCGACGGCGACGCTCTCGCTGCGGAAAAGAGGGAGCGGAATCCGGAGCCGCAGGGCAGCGCGCCCAAACTCTGACCGACGCGCGCTTCGACCGCCTGAGCATCGGCGGTGTCGGGCTCAGGATAGAAGAAGCTCGGATCGATGACCGGATACTGACCGGTCTTGTCGCCGACATTGGTCGCCAGCTGAAATACCGCCCGATCGGCTCGCCGCGAGCTCATGAATTGTGTAGTTAGGTCTAACCGAACGCCTGGGATGATCGATGTTTTTTCGCGGTGTCATGCGATGATCGACGAAAAGAGGCTCGAAGAGCGCCTGGTCGCGCTCGAAGCGGCCAAATCCTGGAGTCCGCGCGTCGTCTCGCGGCTGGAGATGCTGCTGCGCTCGGGCACGGACGAGGCACTCTACCGCATCAATCCGATCCAGTTCGCCACCGAGAAATCGATCGCCGAAGCTGAAGGGATCGATCTTTTCCTCCATGCCTGCGTCGCTGGGCTGTTCGACATGGACTGGCTGCTGGTTTGTCCGATGTGCTCTGACGTTGTCGAGAGCTTCCGAAACCTGCGCAAACTGCACACGCATTTCCACTGCCATCTCTGTCAAAGCGATTACGAAGCCGCGCTCGACGACTACATCACGGTCACGTTTACGGTTTCGCCCGCCGTGCGCGGCATCCGCTTCCATAAGCCGGATGCGCTTTCGGCCTGGGATTACCTCTTCCATTATAAACTGACGCCTGGCGGCATAATGCCCGACGGCGTGCCATGGAGCGAGGGTGCCAAAGGGCTGGTGAGGGCGCTCACCCGCATAGAGCCAGGTTCTACGGCCAATCTCGAGGTTGATGCCGCCGAAGGCGGGCTCATGGGCCAGGATTTCGATAGCGACGCCCAATTTTTTTTCCCCGTCGCAAGCGGGGCGGGTGTAACGCCACCCCACGTGCCGGTCATGCTCGACGGCGGCAAATGCGTGGCCGCCGCGGCAAACATCGCACCCGGCAAGATCGTGTTCGAAGTTCGCAACGCCGGCAAGCTGCCGGCGGTATTCGGCATCCTGCAGCTTCCGGCGGCGGCGTTTCAGCGCCCGAAGCTTCACTTCACGCCATGCTTATCCGGCAAGCGACTGCTGATGACACAAACCTTTCGCGACTTCTTCCGCTCGGAGGTGATCGGCGCCACGGAGGGCATTGCGGTTCTCGACGTTACCCTCGTATTCACCGATCTCAAGGGCTCGACGGCGCTCTACGAGCGGATCGGCGACCTTAACGCCTACATTCAGGTGCAGCGGCACTTCCAGCATCTTCTCGACGCCACGGTTCGGCACAATGGCGCCGTCACCAAGACGATCGGTGACGCCGTGATGGCGGCGTTTTTGACTTCGGCCGATGCGGTGCAGGCCGCACTTGATATGCGCGAGGCTGTGGATCAGCTGAATCGGGACCGCCCGCAGCGGGATTTCATCCTGAAAATCGGCGTGCATCGGGGAGCCGCGATCGCGGTCACGCTCAACGAGCGGCTCGATTATTTTGGCCAGACCGTGAACATCGCAGCGCGGGTGCAAAACCTTGCCGATGGCGACGAGATTTGCATCACCGAAGAAGTTTACGGCTCGCCGACTGTGGCGGAAATCATTGCGCCATACCCGGTGGCAAAGAGCGAGGCGGAACTCAAGGGCGTCAGCAAGGCCATGTCGGTCTATCATCTGGCCCGAACGGCATCCTGATCGGCGCAACCGGCTATACGATCATACCCCGCGACCGATCTACCCGGGGTCACAATCACCGGCGTTTCACTTCCGGCAGAGCTGACGGCGCCGCTAAATTCCCGCTGAGGCGAACTGCTGGCGCGCCGGATCATCATCCAGGGGGCGCGCCAGCAGGCCAAGTTTGTTTTAGTGCTTGGTGATTTTTTCCAGGTTCTCCAAGCCGGAACGGAACACTCCCTGTACCAACTTCATCGTGGCGGCATCGTCCTGATCCGGCTTGGCGGTCTCTTCCGGACGCTGGAATTGACCTGACCAGACGACGATCGAACTGCCGCCCGGAGCCGCTTCCACGCGCATCTCGGCTTCGTATCCCTTCATCGGCAAGTTCGTCTTGAGAATGCGGTATCGATACCAGCGCGCAGCCTCGTTGTATTCCAGCAGTTCGCTGATCACGAAGCCGCCGCCCTTGAGCTGAAATTCGCGGACCGCCAGCGGCACGCCGTTCGCGCCAACCAACATCACGCAATTTTCTGTAGCGGGATGCCATCTATCAATTTTGTCGAATGTCTTGATAGCGTCCCACGCCTCCTGCGGCGACGCCTTGAGCGTGATCTGGTCCTTATGGAACAACAGGGGGCGTTCCGCTCTCGCGGAATCCACCTGAGCAAGCACGAAAAGCAAGGCGGAGGCGGCTAGTACCAGCCGAGTGAGCGGCCTGAAGCGATTAGACATATGGAAATCCCCTCCATTGGTTTGCACGTATTGAATGGCTCACGGGGTCTGATTGCGCGTAGCCGATCGACAGCCGCGACCATCACTCGGAAACATAAAGCAGGTTAGCGACCCATTTCCGGGGCAATTTGCGCCAAAAAGTATTGTCCGGAGCGACATCGCGGGCTAATCTTGCAAGATAATTCATATTCATTGGAAACGGCTGGTTGTCCAAAGACCCTTTCGCCTTGGGCCTCCAGCTCATCAAACTCGACGCTTGGATTGCTCCGGAACACCACAAGGGCTGGAGGTTGGCATGCGCCGCTCAAGTTCGCAGATCCTTGCCGATTGGCGAGAGCAACTGTGGTCTACCTACGTCCGATTGGAGAGTTTATCGGACGCCGAGGATTTCTACGGCTCGGTGTCGACGGTCCTTCCAGGCTGCTCCCGGATCAGCGTCGTCAACTCAACCGCCCAAATTACCGAACGCACATCGTCGAATGTTCGCAGCGATCCACGCGAATATCTGCTGCTGGCTTTCCAGCGATCCGGGCACGGATTCGCCGAACAGGATGATCGCTGCGCGGAAACCAGGCCCGGCGATTTCGTCATGTACGACACGGTTCGACCCTATCGCCTCGCATTCGACGGTCCTTTCGAGCAGATGGTCTTCCGGCTGCCGAAGAACATGCTGGAACGCCGCGTCCCCGGCCTTTGCAACCTGACTGCGCGAAAGTTCGACGGGACGAAAGGACCCGGAGCATTGGTGGCGGGTTTCGTTCGCCTGCTGTCACAGCACGCGCAAGAACTTGGCGCGGCCCAGTCGGAGGATTTTGAGCTCGCTGGAGGCGAACTTGTGGCGACGGCTCTGCAGCTTCTGGGCCGGGGCTCCAACACTCCAGTCGAGGCCACTTTCGAGCGCGTGATAGGCGCCCTCGAAAAGCGCGTGATGCATCCGGGCTTCGAGCTTGAGCTTTTCGCGCAGCAACAGCACATGTCGGTCCGTACCCTTCAGCGTTTGTTCAACGCGCACGGAACCACACCGCGCAAATGGCTGCTTGATCGGCGTCTTGAAAAGATCGCGGCTCAATTGCGCTCGCCGGCCTTTGCCGGTCGCTCGGTTACGGAAATTGCGTTGTCGGCTGGTTTCAACGATCTGGCGCATTTCAATCGTGGCTTCCGCGCACGCTACCGTATGAGCCCGGGCAAGTGGCGCACCGCCCGCGCTCCCCACGTGTGACGAATACGCACCCCTTTCCCTGATTGGCGTAAATCGCCGATCGGACTGGCGGAATTCGGCCATTTGCCGGAAATCGTCCCTCTATATTTCCTCGCGCCTGAAACCTGGGAGGGACAAGATGGCGGATTTATATGTGTTGGTTCACGGCGCCTGGCATACCGGCGCCGAAATGGAAGCGGTCGCGCAGCATTTGCGCAAAGACGGGCATCAGGTGCATTGTCCGACGATAGCCGGCAACAACGCCGGCGACGACCGCAGCAAGGTCGGGCTTGAAGAGGCCATTGCCTCGATCTCAAACTATATCGAGTCCAAGGGATTGCGTGATGTCAGGCTGGTGGGACACAGCTATGGCGGTATGATCATCTCGGGTGTGGCCGACCGTCTTGCCGACCGGATCAAGCGGCTGGTCTATATCAACGCCTTTGTTCCGCTTAACGGTGAATGCCTCAACGACATGGTACCGCCGCACTACATCGGCCTGTTCGATGCCGTCGCCGGCGCCAACAACAATGCCGTGATGCTGCCGTTCGAGATCTGGCGCGAATCCTTCATTAACGATGCTGATTTTGCGCTGGCAAAGTCGAGCTTCGACAAGCTCAACCCGCATGCCTATCGGACGTTCACCGACAAGATCAAGCTGAGCAAGCAACTGGCCGAAATGCCGATCGGCAAGTCCTATGTCAATTGCCAGCAGGATACCGCGATGCCTCACAGCCATCCATGGCATCCTCGTCTTTCCGAACGGTTGGGTCTGTTCCGCCTGGTCGAATGCCCCGGCAGTCATGAAATGTTTTTCAGCAATCCGTCGCGGCTGGCCCAGGCCATTCTGGAAGCCGGACGCGATTGAAACGCGAGCGGCCCCTCATCAGACGATAAGGCCGCCGCCGGCAACTAGAACCTGACCGCTGATGTAGTTCAATTCCGGGCTGCAGAACAAATAGACCGCGTCGGCAGCCTCTTCCGGGGTGCCGCCGCGGCCAAGCGGAATCATCCTGGCCATCGCTTCCAGCATCTGCGGCTGCACGCCGACCTTGATGTCGCGGCCGGCCACATCGATGGTCTTCTGCTGCGCCTCGATCGGCTGGGTCAGACGGGTGTTGATCAGGCCAAATGCCACGCAATTGACGTTGACCTTGTAACGGCCCCACTCCTTGCACATGGTGCGCGTCAATCCGACCAGAGACGCTTTCGCCGACGAATAGCTCGCCTGCCCGGCATTGCCGTAAAGCCCCGCGATCGACGAGATATTGACGACCTTTCGGAATACCTCGCGGCCGGCTTCGGCTTCCTTCTTGGCGAAAATCCGGATCGGCTCGGCGGCCGCGCGCAGGATGCGAAACGGCGCCACCAGATGCACGTCGAGCATGGCCTGGAATTGTTCGTCGGTCATTTTCTGAATCGTCGAGTCCCAGGTATAGCCGGCGTTGTTGACGATGATGTCGAGGCCGCCAAGCTTCTCCACCGCAGCGCCGACAAAACGATCCGGAAACCCCGGATCGGCAACACTGCCGTTGACGGCGATGGCCTTGCCGCCCGCGGCGACAATTTCAGTGGCGACCGCATCGCCGGGTGCGGCATCCAGATCGTTGACCACGATGCTGGCGCCTTCGCTGGCCAGCTTCAACGCGATGGCCCGGCCAATGCCTCGGCCGGATCCGGTGATCAACGCAACTTTTCCCGCGAGTTTAGCCATCAGGTTTCCTTGAGATGTCCTTGAAATATTTTGGGGCAGGTATTCCCGGACTTAAATGGCGATCACGGCCTCGGCCGCGAGCTTGATTTCGCCATTCTCATCTTTGGTGGTCAGCGCCAGGCGTGCGCGCCGTTCGCCCTTGTCTTCGAACAGCTCGGCGACATGCCCCTCGCAGGTCAGCCGGGCGCCGAGTTGCGTGATCGCGGAAAAGCGCGTCGAGAACGAACGGATGCTGGACGGAGAAACCGCGTCGGTCAGCGCCTGGCCGAGATAGGCCATGACCAGCATGCCATGACTGAACACATCGGGAAAACCCGCCGCGCGGGCGAAATCCAGATCGACATGGATCGGGTTGTGATCGCCCGAGGCTCCGCAATACAGCGCCAAAGTGTGCCGCGTGATCGGCGGAAACGTCTTGTGAACGACACGTTGGCCGACGGCAGCCGTTGCAGCCGCGTTCATGATGGCCTCCCGTTGCGCACCACGATGGTCCGCGAGATATCCGCGACAACGATACCCTGCTGATTGGTCACGGGGGTCTCGACCACAATCAGCGTCATGGCGCCGCCCTTCTTGTCGGCGACGCTGGCGACGCGCGGCTTGAACGTCAGCGTATCGCCGACGACGACCGGGGCGTGATAGACGAAACTCTGTTCACCGTGCAGAACCCGGGCAAGGTCGATGTCGAGCAGCGTCAACATTTCGAACGGTACGGTCGCGTCCATCATTTCCAGACAGAACAGATAGGTAGGCGGCACCGGCTGCGCCGCATAGCCTTGCGTGCGCGCGGCTTGGGCGTCGCGATAGACCGGATTGGTTTCCTTCAGCGTGTCGAGGAAATAACGCAAGCGTCCTTCTTCGACGCGCGCGGTGACCGGCGTAAAGCTGCGCCCGACGGCGGATTGATCGACCATGTCCTTAAGCCTCAGGCGCGTTCGTACAGCGTCACGACGCAGGCGCCGCCGAGGCCGAGATTGTGCTGCAGCGCCAGTCGCGCGCCCTCGACCTGGGTTGCCGCGGCGGTGCCCCGCAATTGACGCGTCAGCTCATAGCATTGCGCGAGCCCGGTGGCGCCGAGCGGATGCCCCTTCGACAGCAACCCGCCCGAGGGATTGGTGACGAACTTGCCGCCATAGGTGTTGTCGCCATCGTCGATGAAACGCGCCGCACCACCCTCGGGGCAAAGCCCGAGCGCTTCATAGGTGATCAATTCGTTGTGGGCGAAGCAGTCGTGCAGCTCGACGACATCAAGATCTTCCGGACCGACGCCCGCGGCCTGATAGACCTTGTTCGCCGCATCGCGGGCCATGTCAAACCCGACCACCTGCATCATGTCATGGGAATCAAACGTGGAAGCGGTATCCGTGGTCATGGCTTGCGCGGCAATCCGGACGTCCTTGCGCAGACCATGCTGGCTGGCGAATTTCTCCGAGACCAAAATCGCCGCAGCACCGCCGCAGGTCGGCGGGCAGGCCATCAGCCGCGTCATCACGCCGGGCCAGATCACCTGGTCATTCATCACGTCATCAGCGGTCACTTCTTTGCGAAACAGCGCCAGCGGATTGTTCTTGGCGTGACGGCTGGCCTTGGCGCGAACCTTGGCGAACGACGTCAGCGGCGTGCCGTATTTCTTCATATGGCTCAGACCAGCCCCGCCGAAATAGCGCAATGCCAGGGGAACGCCGGGGGCATCGACCAGCTTGTCGGCGGCGGCGTCGAAATCGTCAAAGGCGCTGGGACGGTCGGTGAAGACGGCGCCGAGCGCGCCGGGCTTCATCTGCTCGAAGCCGAGCGCCAGAACGCAATCGAGCGCGCCTGACGCAATCGCCTGCCGCGCCAGGAACAGGGCGGTCGAACCGGTCGAGCAGTTGTTGTTGACGTTGATGATCGGAACGCCGGTCATTCCGACCGGGTAAAGCGCGCGCTGGCCGCAGGTCGAGTTGCCATAGACATACCCGACATAGGCCTGCTGGATCAGGCCGTAATCGAGACCGGCGTCGCTCAGCGCCAGCCGGGTCGCCTCCGTTCCCATCACATGATACGGCGCGTTGGCGCCGGGTTTGACGAACGGGATCATGCCGACACCGGCCACATATACCGAAGATGACATCCGAGCCTCCAAAAATTACCCGATGGACTTTTTATTACCCACGGGTAATATATGGACTTGCCCGTCGAGTCAATACAGGCTCAGCGCGACATCGACTCGAGCGAAACCGACATGGACATGCCGCCGCCCTCCGATCCGTCACCCTGGCTTCCATTCGAGAGCCGGCGGCGCGCCCGCGACGAAAAACGCGAAGCCGTGTTGCGCGCCGCCGTGGCGCTGTTCCTCGAACAGGGCTACCACCGCGCCACGCTCACCGAGGTCGCCGAACGGCTGAATATCACCAAGCCCGCGCTTTACAATTATTTTCGCGGCAAGGATGAAATCCTGTTCGAGTGCTGGGCGATGGGACAGGAGCGGGTCGACGATTTTATCGCCGGCATCAATGCCGAAGGCGGCACCGGCCTCGTCAAATTGCGCAAGCTGGTGCGCGCCTATGCGGAAGTGATGGCCACCGATTTCGGCGCCAGCCTGGTGCGGTTCGACGTGCGCGATCTCAGCGAGAAGAATGCCGAAATCGTTCGTGCCGGCAAGCGGAGCATCGATCATACCTTTCGCGGTTACATCACCGAGGGCATCTCCGACCGCTCAATCAAGCCGTGCGACGCCAAGCTGGCGGCCTTTGCCATTGCCGGATCGCTGAACTGGATTGGACATTGGTACCAATCCGACGGGCCATTGACGCCGCAGGCGATTTCGGAAGAGTTCACCGCTCGTCTCACCGAGGGACTGGCGCACCGGCCTGACGGCGGCAAGCCGCGCGTCCGGTCCTCGCGATAGCCGCCGAGCGGAGCCTGCGCTTCCATGTCAAATAATCCAAACTCCACGCTTGCCGAAAAGTCAGACCCGACCGGCCTGGCCGATCGGCTTCAGCGCATGATGGAGTCCGAGCGCGGCGCGGGCGTCCGGGTGATCAATTTCGGCATCATGGAAGACGGCCATGCCGGTCTCACTTTCGGCTTCGAACTGGTTGACCCGGCCGGTGCGCCGCTCGGTTCTTATGTGCTGAAGACAGCGCCGGTCGGGGTCACCCGCCGCGGCAATACCGACGTTTTCCGGCAAGCGCCTCTGATGCGCGCCTTGAAACAGGCCGGACTGCCGGTCCCGGAAATCCCCTGGGCGTCGCCGGACGAGGACCAGTTGGGTACACCCTTTCTGGTGATGGAACGGATGCCCGGACGGGTGTTTCTGGTCTGGGAGCCGCATGAATCGTTTGCCCGCGACGACGCGAGAATCCGCGACCTCTGGCTTCAGGCGGCGCGGCTGTTGGCGCGGGTCCATACCGTCGATTGGCAACGGGCGCTGCCCGATTGGGAAAAGCCGCAACCATTGCAGGAGGAAGTCGAGCGCTGGAAGAACGTGCTGCGGCACGCGCAGGATCCCAACTGGCTGTCCGCGGGCACCGAGCTTGGCGCACTGCTGGCATCGCGGTTGCCAGATGGAGCGCCGGTCGGCGTCATCCATGGCGATTTCCAGCCCGGCAATATTCTTTACGAAAACGGCAAAGCTGGCGGATTGATCGATTGGGAGCTGGCCTCGATCGGCGCGCAGGGCCTCGACCTCGGCTGGATATTGATGATGTCCGACAGCGAGGCGTGGCACGAAAGCTGGCAGCCGGTCGCTCCCGTCTCCGCGCCGGATCTGATCGGCGCTTATCGTACGGCCGGCGGCCCGGCCTACCACAATGTAGAATGGTATCAGGCGCTGGCGCATTATCGTCTCGGTTCGATCGCTTGCCTCAATGTCAAACTTCATCGCACCGGCAAGCGTCAGGACGTGTTGTGGGAGCGGTTCGCGCCTTCGATTCCGTTGCTGTTCGCACGCGGCATCGAGCTTGCCGGGCGCGCGATGCCTGAAAAAGGAAACCATTGAATGATCGATTTCGAACTTCCAGCCGAGCTGGTTGGGTTGCGCGACCGGGTGGAAGCCTTCATCGCCGATAAAATCGTGCCTTACGAAAACGATCCGCGGCAGAACGCACACGGTGCGCCCGAATCCTTGCGCCGTGAACTCGTCGATCTGGCGCGGCAGGCACAACTGCTGTCGCCGCATGCGCCGAAACAATATGGCGGGCTTGGGTTGGATCATCGCGGCATGGCCGTCGTGTTCGAGGCCGCCGGCTGGTCGACGTTGGGTCCGCTGGCACTGAACATCCAGGCGCCTGACGAGGGCAACGTCAATTTGCTCAATGCCATCGCCACGCCTGAGCAGAAGGCGCGATGGCTGGCGCCGCTGGTGCGCGGCGAAATCAGGTCGGTGTTCTCGATGACGGAGACCGTCAGCGACGGCGCCGGCTCCGATCCGTCGCTGCTCAACACCGTCGCCCAACAGGACGGCAATGACTTCCTGGTCAGCGGCAAGAAGTACATGATCACCGGCGTGCCGGACGCCGCGTTCAACATCGTGATGGCGCGCACGCTTGACCCCTTTGGCAAGGACCTCGGGGCGACAATGTTCTTTGTCGATATCGACGCGCCCGGATTTCGCATCGAGCGGATGCTGGACACCATCGACTCGAATTCGCCCGGCGGCCACGCCGAAGTCTCGTTCGATCGCGTGCGGGTGACGCCGGATCGCGTGCTGGGCGAGGTCGGCCAGGGCTTTCGCAATGCCCAGGTCCGACTCGGGCCTGCGCGGCTGACCCATTGCATGCGCTGGCTCGGAGCCGCGCGGCGTTGCCAGGCGATCGCGGTGGAACATGCCCGGCGCCGGCATTCGTTCGGCAAGACCCTCGGCGAGCACCAGGGCGTGGGGTTCATGCTGGCCGACAACGACATCGACCTGCATCTGTCGCGGCTGGCGATCTGGCATACCGCCTGGATGCTGGACCAGCACGAAAAGGCGCGCGACGAAACCAGCATGACCAAGGTGTTCTGTTCGGAGGCGCTGGGCCGGGTGGTGGACCGTTGCCTGCAAATTCTCGGCTCGATCGGCATCACCCGTGACACCGTCGTGGAACGGATCTATCGCGACATCCGGCCGTTTCGTATCTATGACGGTCCGTCGGAAGTGCATCGCCACGTGCTGGCGCGGCGCATCCTGGCGAAGAACGATCCGATGAAGAGGTAATGAACGATGCCGGACCGGCCCAATTACGAACAACTCTATGCGTCGTTCCGCTGGAACATCCCGGCGCGCTACAACATCGCCGCCGACGTCTGCGACCGTCACGCCGGCGATCCCGGCAAGGTCGCGATGATCGGCGAGGACGGCGACGGCAAGACCTGGACGATGACCTTCCGCGAGGTGCAGCGGAAAGCCAACCAGTTGGCCAATCTTCTTGTGTCGCTCGGCCTCGTCAAAGGCGACCGGGTGATGCTGCTGCTGGGCCAGAACCCCTGGACCGCGATCGGGCACGTCGCCTGCTGGAAGGCCGGACTGGTCTCGGTTCCGACTTCGATCCTGTTCGCGGCCGACGCGGTCGCCTATCGCCTCAACGCCGTCGGTGTGCGGGTCGTCATCACCGATCTTGCCAATTTGCCTTCGGTGGAGAAGGCGAGGCTTGTCGCGCCTGAGATGAAGCACGTCTTCCTGACCGATGGCGCGGCGCCGAATGCGCCCTCCATTGCCAAGGCCATCGAACCCGCGCGTGACCATTTCGAAAACGTCGACACCGCGGCCGACGACCCGGCGTTTCTCAATTTCACCTCGGGCACGACAGGCAATCCGAAAGGCGCGTTGCAGGCCCACCGCTCGATGCTCGGACATATGCCGGGGGCCGAGATGGGCTTCGATCAGTTCCCGCAGCCGGGCGACTGCATGTGGTCCCCTGCCGACTGGGCCTGGCTCGCAGGGTTGATGGACGTGCTGATGCCAGCCTGGTTTCACGGCGTGCCGGTATTGACGTTTCGCGCGCCGCGCTTCGACCCCGAGCAGGCCTACACCATGATGGGCCGTCACCGGGTGCGGACCACCTTGCTCACGCCGACCATGCTCCGCGTGATGCGCCAGATTCCCGATCCGGTTAAGCGTTATGGCCTCGATTTGCGCACCATCATTTCCGGCGGCGAATCGGTCGGCAAGGAGCTTCATGAATGGTCGAGCGGCGCACTCGGCGTGCCGATCAACGAAATGTTCGGCCAGACTGAATGCAATCTCGTGCTGGCCTCGAACGGCAACATGATGCCGGTCAAGCCCGGATCGCTCGGACGTGCTGTCCCCGGTCATGTCGCCGGTATCGTCGACGAAGCAGGCCAACCCTTGCCGGCCGGCACTATCGGCAATCTTGCGTTTCGCAGTCCCGATCCGGTGATGATGCTGGAATACTGGCAAAACCCGGAAGCGACCCGCAACAAATATGCCGATGGCTGGCTGATAACAGGTGATCTGGCGAGTTGCGACGAAGACGGCTATTTCTGGTTCCACGGCCGCGCCGACGACGTCATCACCAGCGCCGGCTACCGCATCGGACCTTCCGAAATCGAGGACGCGCTGGCTCGCCATCCCGCGGTGGTGATGGCGGCAGCGGTCGGCGTGCCGGATCCGGTTCGCACGGAATCGATCAAGGCCTTTGTCATTTTGAAACAGGGGATATCTCCGAGCCCCGCTTTGGTCGAGGACGTCCGCAACTTCGTACGCGAGCATCTGGCCAGGCATGAAGTGCCGCGCGACATCGAATTCGTCGCGACGCTGCCGATGACGACAACCGGAAAGATCCTGCGGCGGGAATTGCGGGACGCCGAGCGCGCCAAGGCAGCCAAGGGTAACAACTGAGCATGCGACGGCCGCGGCTTCATCAACGAGGCCGCTCGCGCATCAGCAGCAGGCCGAACACGCCGACCATTGCGGAGAAGGCGACGTAATAGGCCGGGCTCGCCTTTTCGCCGGTGGCCGCAATCAACCAGGTGACGATAAACGGCGCCAGCCCGCCGAACAGCGCCACGGCGACGTTGTAGATCAGCCCCACCCCGGTCGAGCGGACGCCCACGGGGAGTAATTCCATCAGCATCACGGGCATCGGCCCCCACAGGAAAGCCATCACCAGCGACGTCGCCATCTGGGCGATGATCAATCGGCCTAGCGATGGCTCCGCGAGCAGCTGGTGCACCGCCACCCACACCACGACCGCATAGATGATCGCCGCGGGCATAACGATCCTCCGGCGGCCGATGCGATCGGACAGGCTGCCGGCAAACGGACAGAAGATGACGATCAGCACCGTCGACAATACGGACGATAGCTGGACGCCGCTCATCGGCAACCCCAACTGGCGGACCGCATAGATCGGGATATAGAGCAGCATCACATAGTAGGAAACCGTGCCCATCACCACGATGCAGAAGCCGACCACGAGTTCGCGCGGATGCACCGTGAAGAGCTCGACCAGGGGCGTGTTCGCCGGCTTCTGGCTCGATTGCAGGTAGCGCTGGAATTCCGGCGTCTCGTCGATGTTGGAGCGAAGCCAGTAGCCGAACGGGCCGATCAATATTCCAAGCAGGAACGGCAGCCGCCAGCCCCAGCCTTCCAGCGCCGCGGGCGATGCGTAGGTGGTGGCGAGATAGGCCAGCAGCGCGCCGCCGGTGAAGCCGAGCGCCTGCGACACCATCTGGAAGCTGCCGTAATAGCCGCGGCGGTTGTCCGGCGAATACTCGACGAGCATCGCGGTGGCGTTGGCGAACTCGCCGCCGACCGAGATGCCCTGGATCAATCGTGCGACCACCATCAGCAGCGGTGCTGCGATGCCGATCGCAGCGTAAGTCGGCAGCAGACCGATCATGCCGGTACCGACCGCCATCATGATGATCATCAGCGTCAAGGCCCGCTTGCGCCCCAGCCGGTCGGCATAGAGCCCGAACAGGACGCCGCTCAAGGGACGCATCGCAAAGGCGACCGCGAATGTCGCAAAGGTCAGCAGCATCGAGGTGAGTTCGCTGCCGGCCGGAAAGAACAGTTTCGAGATGATCGGCGCGAACATCCCGAAGATGCCGTAGTCGAACCATTCGAAGGCGTTTCCCAAGGTCGAGGCAAACACCACGCGGCGCCGCATCGCCGACGTGGGATCGGCCGCAGAGTGTCCCGATCCCGCGATGTCCTGTGAGCTCATGGCTTTCCCCACTTTGTGCATTGCAGCTCAGTCGCTTCAACGGCGGACTGGCCGGAATGGGCCGGATAGAGAGCCAAGGATCGCATCGAATTTCGTTTCTGTCAGATTTAGTTTTCGCCGTATTGAGGGGCCTACGAGGCCAGGAATCCGTCATGCAGGGTCGCGAACACGGCCCTGCCCTTTTTGACCAGGTCGTATTTGCGGCCGTAGAGCAGCCACACCGCGGTGACATGGCACATGCCTCCCATCAGCAGCGACATCGCCAGATACGGATCGAGGTTCTTTCGATAGACGCCCGATCGAACCGCCTGCCTGATCAATTGCACATAGCGCAGCGCGTAGCGGTCGACGGACCTTTTGATTTTCGGCTCCGCGGCAATCACGCTCGGCCAGATTTCCAGAAAGAACACCCTCCCCCAGCCGGGGTTTTCCGCAATGTATTCGAAGTTGGTCAGATAAGTGATGCGAAGCTGCTCGACGGCGTCCGCGCCCTTCCTGAGCCGCGGCTCGGTACGGGCATAAAGGGCGGCGAAGTTTTCCTCGGGCACTTCCAGAACCAGCGCCTGCTTGTCGGCAAAATAGTCGTAAAGACTGGAGAGCGGCACTTTGGCTTTCGATGCAATGTCGGTCAGCGACGTCCGGTCGATGCCGCGCGCGCCGAATAATTTCGTCGCTGCCGCGAGAATCTGTTCGCGGCGGTCGCGGCTGCGCTGTTGTTTCAACTTGAGTGTGGTTACCGCCACCTGATTTTCCCCTGCGAGCCCGATGCCTCAGTTCGGCGCATTCCTGTGCTCATGCGTCCGGAAGGTATGGCGCGCGATGATCTGCCGCATGATCTCGGAGGTGCCGTCGAGAATCCGCACCACGCGGGTCTCCCGCCAGATCCGTTCGATCGGCAGGTCCTTCGAATAGCCCGATCCGCCGAACAATTGCAGGGTGCTGTCGGCGACGCGCTGCACCATCTCGGCGCCAGTGTATTTCGATAACGCCGCGGCGGCGGTGCGGGCTGCGGCATCGCCCTGGTCGTACCGCCACGCCGCTTCATAGGCGACCAGCCGGGCGGCGTGCAGCGCGCTCGCCATATCGGCGACGGTCCATTCGAGACCCTGATGATCGCGCAGTTTCCGCCCGAATGCCTCGCGCACCGAAACGTGCTCGATCGGCATAATCGAGCAGCTGGCTCGCAGCACCGACGCAGTATGCCCCCCAATGCGCCCGGCCGGCATCGAGACAGCGCATCGCGATGGCGAATCCCTCACCTTCCTGTCCGAGCAGGTTCTGGCGCGGCACCCGGCAATTCTCGAAAATGACCTCGGCATGTTCCGATCCGCGTCCCGCCGCCATCTCGACCGTGCGGCCGATTCGCAAGCCCGGCGTGGCAGCGTCGACGACAAAGGCCGAAATGCCCTTGGCGCCCAGCGCTGGATCCCTCGTCGCAAACACCGTGAACACGCCGGCGACCGGCGCGTTGGTGATGTAGGTCTTGGTGCCGTCGATGATGTAATGCGACGCGCCGTCCTGGCGCGCGGTGGTGGTGATCCGCGCGGCATCGGAGCCGGCGCCGGGCTCGGTCAGCGCGAAGGCGCCGATGATCCGGCCACTGGCCAGTTCCGGCAGCCAACGCTCGCGTATCTCGGGGCGGGCGAAGAACTCGATCGCCTTGGACCCGATGTGAACATTGACGCCGCTCAGGTAATAAAACGCGGTGTGCGCCTTGGCGACTTCCTCGATGGCGAGGCAGCTTCCGAGCATGGATAGCCCAAGACCGCCGTATTGCGTCGGCGTGTTGGTTCCGAACAGGCCCATGCGGCGCAGTCCGGCAACAGCACTTTCGGGCACGCGCCCGGTTTGCTCGATCGCGGCATCATGAGGCTGCAATTCCGCGCGCACGAACTCGCGCACTTGTTTCTGCCAAATCACCAGATCGTCGGGGAGTTCGAAATTCATGCTTCACCAAAAGTCGAATAATCTTCGAAAAATGTGCGCGCGCAAACCGGAGCTGTCAAGTTTTTACCCTCGATCCGGTGTGTCAGCCCCGGCGGTTCTTCTTCGTCTTTTTTCCGAATGCGGGTCGCGCCGGCACGTTCGCCGGCGCCCGCGGGGACGCGGAATTGTCTCGCGATGGATTGTCTGGCGATGGCTTTTTCTTTTTGAAAGCCGGCCGCTGGTCAAATCCCGGCTCGCTGTCGTGGCGCGACTTGCTGTCGCGCGGGGCCGCTGCCAGCGCCTCGATGCGGATGTTATCTTCCTTGTCCGGACGCTGGACTTTAACTGCGAAGGATTCAGCTACCCGTTGCGAAATCTCAAACTCGGTGGTGGTGTCGAGAATGCGGATGGCGCCGATGTCCTGCTTGTCGATACCGCCGCGCCGGCAAATCATCGGCAGCAGCCAGCGCGCTTCGGCATTCTTTCGTCGCCCGATGGCGGCGCGGAACCAGACGCTGCCCTCTTCCATGACGTGACGCTTCGACGGCTTTCCCGGCTTCGATCGGGGTGAGGATGCGCGATCGTCATCGCGCGCCGTTCGGCCATGCTTGTCACGGCCGCGATCGTCACGCGATCGGGCCGCACCCTTGCCGTGATCGAGCTTGCCGGGATCGAGAATGTCCTCGGGCGACGGCAGCCGCGCACGATAAAGCCGGGCCAGCGCGGTGGCGATGTTCTCGGGCGAGCGCTCGGCGAGCAACGCCCGCGCCAGCACCAGATCATCCTCGGTCACTTCCTCCGTGAACAGCGCATCCCCTAACATGCGATCCTGATCGAGCTTGCGAATTTCATCCGCGGTGGGAGCCGTGACCCACACGGCTTCGATGCCTGCCAGATTCAGCAGCAATTCCGCGCGACGCCGGCGCGCCGGCACCACCAGCAGGACGCTGACACCCTTGCGGCCGGCGCGGCCGGTGCGGCCGGAGCGATGCTGCATCACCTCGGCGTCATTCGGCAGATCGGCGTGGATGACAAGGTCGAGGTTAGGCAGGTCGATGCCGCGCGCCGCGACGTCGGTGGCGACGCAGACGCGCGCGCGCCCGTCCCGCAACGCCTGCAACGCCTGGGTTCGCTCGTGCTGCGTCAATTCGCCTGATAGCGCGACCACGGAGAAGCCGCGCTCCAGCAATGTAGCCTGCAAATGCCGGACGGCATCTCGCGTGTTGCAAAACACCAGCGCACTCGGCGACTCGAAGAATCGCAGCACGTTGACGACCGCATGCTCGACATCGCCGGCGGCGATCCGGATGGCGCGGTATTCGATATCGGCATGACCGCCTTCATCACCCCCGACCTCGACGCGAAAAGCCTGGTGCTGAAACTGCTTGGCCAAGGCTACGATCCCGCGCGGCAGGGTTGCCGAAAACAACAGCGTGCGGCGCGTCTCCGGCGTGGTCTTGAGGATGAATTCCATGTCCTCGCGAAAACCGAGATCGAGCATCTCGTCGGCCTCGTCCAGCACGACAGCCTTCAATTCCGAAACGTCGAGCCGGCCACGCCGCAGATGGTCGCACAGCCGTCCCGGCGTGCCGACCACGATATGAGCGCCGGCGGCAAGCTCGCGCTGCTCGCGGCGCGGATCCATGCCGCCGACGCAGGAAACCACCCGCGCATCCGCATATTGATAGAGCCATGCGAGTTCGCGTTGCACCTGCAGGGCCAGTTCGCGCGTCGGCGCGACGATCAGCGCCAGTGGCGCAGCAGCGCGCGCGAACCGCTCGGCATGCCCAAGAATATCCTTGGCCATCGCCAACCCGTAGGCGACGGTTTTGCCGGAGCCGGTTTGCGCCGAAACCAGAAGGTCGCGGTCAAGTGCTGCCGGCGCAAGCACGGCGGTCTGGACCGGGGTCAACTGATCGTAATTGCGCTCGGCCAAAGCGCGAGCGAGCGGCGGGCTGGTGGTCGGGAGTGTCACGAGATGGCCGATTCTGGTTGGAGTTGACGCTGCGGAATATGGTGCGGGGCCTCGAACCAGTCAGGTCGGAGCTTTTGCGCCTGGCAGATGCACAGCCGCATCAATGGCGGATTTGATTGAGGTGCGGATGCTTTAGGCCTCAAGCGGCGAAAGCGCAACTCGGCGCCGTCGAATATGAGCTTCTGATTCATTTTTAAAGAAGGCAGTCCCAACACCGTCATTGCGAGCGACGCGAAGCAATCCATGCAGCCACAACGAAAGAATGGGTTGCTTCGTCGCAAGAGCTCCTCGCAATGACGGGAGCAATTAAGATACACGTCCGCCATCTCGCGGCGCGATGCGCCCGAGGTTTGCAGATCGTGTCCCTCCAGAAATCAGAGGGCGCAGTGCTACCCCAAGAGGGGAGCAGGGAAAGCCGGGTGCCCGTTGCACCCGCAGCCGCGCATGTAGAATAGAAAGCATGCGCGTTAGTCACCACAGGTTCACCGGAACACCGGCCTTCCCTGCACAATGGTTTTAACGGTTTCCTCCGCGCTCTCCCTGGTGACCGGGCTTTGTTGCCACCATCGCCCCCAAGAAGCGTGCTTCTCGAGAACTTGACGCCAGCGTCGGGGCGTCAGGACCACACGGCTTCGCCGTCCGCAGACAAACGCCTTCGTCTTTGGCGCCGCCTCACGTCCATCGCATCCCTGCCCTACGTCCGTGACGATCGCGAAACGCCCCTCTGTGTGGGCCGGGATGGCGAGGATGAAGAGGTGATTTGCCTCGGAAGTGAACCGAAATATTTTTGCGAAAGGGGCTGGACAGGTGTTTCGGTGATTGCCCGTCGGGCAGTCAACTCCGGTTACATCGGTCCGCTTGGCGCCGAATTTCTTCAACGCCTTTGCCGCCCTCCTCCATATCGGCAGCTCTAAGGATCGTCGCGCGGGCCGATGAACTCCATCAAGGGGCCGATATCGTCCTGATCCGCCGCCTTGAGCGCTGCCATGTACGCCGTGCGTCGCTCATGGTGATTTGCCCGACCAGGCAAGTCAATCAGGGGGCCGACGACGCGCGGTCTCGGCGAACATCATGATGTTCCTTACGGTCAGCCGGAATAGGTGTGAAATCTCCCTCGCACATAGGCGCGAGAAACGGCTTTCATCAATTCGCTGACTTCCGATTCCAGAAATTCATTCGCGACGATCATCGCCTTCAACGCGGCGCGAACGTCGCCGCCGCAGACCGCGATCGCTTCGTCCGCCGCGGCTTCCAGCCGATCCGCATCGGCCTGTGACTCGGGCGCGGTGTTTTGCGACATAATCGTTTTCGGGTTGATTGGCACGCGAGATTATGTTCTTGTTATGTTCTTGTTGTCAATGCGTCTGATGCGTCAGGAGTTGGGCGAAGGAAAATAAGACCGCCCCGGTTCAGGGTTTGAGGCAGGGAGCGGACTGACACCGCCATGGGTACCGGCTGTGTGCCATCCAATTTTCAAGCTCGCTGAGCGGGCGCGGCGGAATGTAATACTCTCATCCCATCAGGTGGAGACCTGATCAGTTGGCGATCGGGCATCCGAAATCATGGCGGCTTCGAACCAAACCACGGAGGACTATTATGGCGGACCGCAACGTCCTGCAAATTGCCCGCGGCGATCTCTTTGGTCTGTGCTCTGCGTCGTTCTCGGCAGGCCTGTTTCTTGCCATAGGGGCGTATTACCTCATCCGGGGCGAAACGATGCTCGCCGCGGCGGACGCCGTTGCCGTGGTCCTCTTTGTGTCAACCTGTATCATCCTGCTGCGCAGAACATTGCGCAAAGTCTCTTAGGTTTTCAGCGAAGCGGACGACCTCCCCGGTTGGCAGCCTCTATTGAATTTCGCGTGACTACGGGCAGATGGAAAACCAATTGTACTTCAACCGACAAATGGTCAACATTTTTGTCCGGGAGTTGCCACCTCACCGTTGACTAAAACGCAAGCGTATCGAGGCCGCCGCAATTGCCGCCTCACCTCTCATCGTCCGGATGCACCCAGACATACGGCGTGATTTCGCGCTCTTGGGTCAGCTTGATCATGTGAACCGGCGGCGCATATCGGCCCTTCCTGCACGACCGGCATTTCAGCGCTGCTTCAAGTTTCCAGATCGGCGTGTCGCGCGGCCGGCGTATCGCATCGAGCGGAATGCTGGCCTGGGTTTCGCAGCGGTGGCATTTCACTTCCAGCCAGCCGTAACCGCCGCTGAGACATTGCGCGATCGTCGGTGAAGGCTGCGCCGGACCGCCATAGCCTTCCATCCGCACCGACCACGCATAGGCTTCCGCGCGATCGGCCTCACGCGCGGCTTTCCCGGCTTGCTCGCGTGCATGTTCGGCGCTCATCTTTGCGCCGCTGATACGACTGCTCCATATGACTTCGCGGGATCTCGTGCCCATGCCGCTGATTACAGCGGGCTTTGTGCTTCCCGGCAATGCCACTAGGATTTGAGGCTGGGAACGAAGCGACGACGCTATGGGTACGGCCTGTGTGTAACTTCTATTCGATCGCCACGAACCAGGCGGCTATTATTGGTCTGTTGGTTTCGAACGGCGGCACAGTCGATGGACCTGGATTGTACGAACTGTCGAGCGCATCCCCTGTTTCAATCTTCAGTGGCCTGATTTGAAATCAGCAATGGCCTGTTTTGAATCGTGACGCAGATCACGCTGCCCATGAACGGCCTCGCGGGCTCCCGCGACCACCGACTGAGGGGATTGTCCCCTCACAAATCAGGAGAGCAACATGAACACCGAAATCAACATGGAAATGCACAGCGCAACGCGTGAGCTGGCCATTGACGAACTGGAGGTCGTGACCGGCGGCACGGGCCACATTGTGATCCGGAGTGTATTCGATGATCTGTTCTTCAACCCTGGTATAAAGGTCGTCGTGAAGGACTGATGCTTGCTGCGCGAAAAGGCCGCCCCGATTGGCGGCCTTTTCTCTCATGGTCTGGATGCACCCGAACCTGCGGCGTAATTTCGCGCGCCGGGTCAGTTCAGCCCGGCGTCCAGAACAGCGGTTCGTAGGCGTAGGCGGTACCTGACCTCGAGACATGACCGATGCCCGGGAACGGCACGTGAGCGCCGGCAATGGCCAGCCTGTCGGTCGCCACCATGTCGAATACCTTTTGGCGCGTGGCAATCGCCTTCGGCGGTTCGACATCGAAGGCGATCGCCCAATCGGGATGGGCGAACTGCAGCGCGTAGGAGTGGATGATATCGCCCCAGATCAGAAGCGCCTCGTTGCCGGACGTCACCCGATACATGGTGTGGCCCGGGGTGTGGCCGGGCGCGGCATGCGCGGTCAAGCCGGGCACCACCTCCTGGCCATCGGCGATGAGCTTGACATTGCCCGCGGCGATATAGGGCGAGACATAGCCGCGCGCCATCTCGAAGAACGGCTTGGCGTCGGCCGGCGCTTTCGCCGCGACCGATTCATCCAGCCAGAATTTGGTATCGGCCTCGCTGATGACGAACTGCGCCTTGGGGAAGGCGATCTTGTGATCGGCGGTCAGCAGCCCGCCGAAGTGATCGGGGTGAACATGGGTCATCGCCACCACGTCGATGCTGGCCGGATCGATGCCGAACGCGGCGAGGTTGGCGGCAAAACGTCCCGTCGACGGGCCCATCAGGCTGCCGCTGCCGCTGTCGATCAAGACGAGCTTGTCGCCGGTATTGACGAGGAAGGCATTGACGGCCGTCGGCGACTTGTCTGACGGCAATGACCGGGCGGCAAGCAGCTTGCCGGCCTCGGCCGGATCGGCGCCCAGAAACATCCCGACCGGAAGCTCGATCGCGCCATCGTTGAGCGCGATGACCTCGAAACTGCCGACCGGGTGGCGATAAGCGCCGATGACCTGATGGCCCGACAACGCCGCCTTGGCCCAGCCGGGCGCGCGCGCGAACGACAATGCCGTCGAGCCAACCAGGCCACCGACGACGAGACGACGGCTGAACTTCATTGAAAACCTCCGCTGCAAATCTTGTGTTGTGGGGATCGAAAACCTTGAATTGGGAAACCAGGACGCTGAACCCGTGGTCCATCGGACGTG
Organism: uncultured Pseudomonadota bacterium; assembly: GCA_963819325.1. GTDB lineage: Bacteria > Pseudomonadota > Alphaproteobacteria > Rhizobiales > Xanthobacteraceae > Bradyrhizobium. Next base: position 142,610 of record CAWFVT010000029.1, on the reverse strand, counting down.
GCCTACCACCGGGCTTTTTTCAAAGCCAATCAAGAAAGCGTTGTTTTCATCGCCTCGTCTCGCCGCTGATTTCTTGAATGAAATGCACGAGCGAAAGCCAAGATGAGAAACTATTTCCGGTTTGAACGGGCTTTACGGCGCGGCCGAGACGGGAAATAGCTATCATGGGCTGCACGCCCGGGGACGCCGTCTTCGACGCTCCCTGCTCATCGCCGCATCCCAAACATTGAGAGGCTCTAATCCCGCATGAAGAAAATCGGCTTCCTCTCATTCGGCCACTGGACGGCTTCACCACAGTCGCAGACGCGCTCGGCGGCCGATGCGCTGCTGCAATCGATCGATCTGGCCCAGGCGGCCGAAGATCTCGGTGCCGACGGGGCTTACTTCCGTGTCCATCATTTCGCCCGCCAGCTCGCCTCGCCGTTTCCCCTGCTGGCGGCGGTCGGCGCCAAAACCAGCCGCATCGAGATCGGAACGGCCGTCATCGACATGCGCTACGAGAACCCGCTTTACATGGCCGAAGATGCCGGCGCCGCCGACCTTATCGCCGGCGGGCGGCTGCAACTCGGGATCAGCCGGGGCTCCCCCGAACAGGTGATCGACGGCTGGCGTTATTTCGGTTACCGGCCGGGCGAAGGCCAGAGCGACGCCGACATGGGCCGGCAACATGCGCAGATGTTCCTCGACATGCTGCGCGGCGAAGGTTTCGCGCAGCCGAACCCGCGGCCGATGTTTCCAAATCCGCCCGGCGCGCTGCGCCTCGAGCCTTATTCGCCGGGCCTGCGTGACCGGATCTGGTGGGGCGCCGGCTCCAACGCCACGGCGGTCTGGGCGGCCAAGCTCGGCATGAACCTGCAGAGTTCAACGCTGAAGGACGACGAGACCGGCGAGCCATTTCATGTTCAGCAGGCGACCCAGATCCGCGCCTTTCGCGCCGCCTGGAAAGAGGCCGGCCATGCGCGCGAGCCGCGGGTCTCGGTCAGCCGCAGCATCATCGCCCTCACCGACGATCGCGATCGCGCCTATTTCGGAAACCCGGGCATGGAAGAAGACCAGATCGGCTTCATCGACGAAAAGACCCGGGCGATCTTCGGCCGCGGCTATTCGGCCGAGCCGGATGCCCTGATCGAATTGCTGAAGCAGGACGACGCCATCGCAGAGGCCGACACGCTGCTGGTCACCGTTCCCAATCAACTCGGCGTCGCCTACAACGCGCATGTCATCGAGGCGCTGCTGACCCACGTCGCCCCCGCGCTTGGCTGGCGCTGACGCGTCAGAGCAACTTCGCGCGCGCGAGAAGTGCTCGAACCGCGTCGGTCGCCTGCACGATCATCATGCCGTTTTCGGCTGCCGCTTCGAGGGCCGCCTTGGCATCGTCGTGGAGCGCCTGAAACTCCATCCACTCGACCGTGTTGAGTTGGGTGATGAACCGGTAGGCCTGGCCGACCGTCGCAATCGCAACGGACTCGCCATTCAATTTGACTTGGAACGACGCCCGCAGCGGCGTGTCCGATGTTGATGCTTCGGTCATCCCGCGTTTGTGCAGCGGGTGCAGCCAAAGTCAATCCTCCAACGCTGCTGTATTTTCATGGAACCGCTCGCGCCTTTGGTGCTGGCTTGGCCTCGGGCGCGAGGATGGCTAAGATACAGCGACCGCCGATCCCGTTTTCGGAAAATGCTTCGCCATGGTCGCGTTTTTGTTCTTGTTTGCACCCGCGGTGGTCCTGGTCGCTGTCTGGATCATGCAGCGGTTCCAGCCGAGACGCGACCTTGATCCTGCGGCCTTGCGTGCGCGCGTCGTCGAAGGCGGCCGGATCGAGCCGAACTTTGGCGCGGTCAATGACGATGCCGAATACGAGACGGATCAGCACTCGATCTCGACCGGTTAGCCTTTAAGCCGATGCTATCAGTCCCACTCTCATATTCTTGGCGACATAGACGCATGTGTCATCGGCGAACACGCTGCCGTTGGCAATTCCAACAGCCAGTTTGCCGCGCCTGACCTGGCGCATGCTGACCTCGTAGCGCACGCGCTTGATGGCCGGCTTGATGTCGCCGCGGAACCTGATCTCGCCGACGCCGACGGCGCGGCCCTTGCCCGGTGAGCCCGACCAGCCCAGCCAATAGCCGATGATCTGCCACATGGCGTCGAGACCGAGACATCCCGGCATCACCGGGTCGCCGGGAAAGTGACAGTCAAAAAACCAGAGTTCCGGCGTGATATCGAGTTCACCGACGACATGGCCCTTGCCGAATTCGCCGCCGTCCAGGCTGATCTCCGTAATACGATCCATCATCAGCATCGGCGGTGCCGGCAGTTGGGCATTGCCCGGACCGAAATAGCCGCCCTCGCTGGATTTGAGCAGATCTTCCCTGCTGTAGGACGATTGCGGAGTGTGAAAGTCGCGAGGGTCGGACAAGGCCATCATCCTGTTCGATGTCATCTTTGACGATGTTTGGCAGGTAGCGGCCGAACGTCAAGCGGTGTTGTCACGGCTGCAGCGTTCAGGGAACGCAGGGACGGAGAGTACCTGACATTGATATGGGGCCGAACCAACCAAGTTCAAGAATTGCAAAGCTTCGATGTGCGGCCCTATGAAATCGCTTCCGAAACATGCGCGTGCGCGTCGCTTCGGGTGGAGACGCAAGCGGGCTGACGCCTGCCATGGCGAACGACGGGAGCGGCTTGATGACCACGCGGGATGCCGATGTCTTGATCGCGGGCGCGGGTCCGACCGGCCTGATGCTGGCGGGCGAGTTGGCGCTGGCGGGTGTCAACGTCGCCATCATCGAGCGGCGCGCCAGCCAGGAACTCGCCGGCTCGCGCGCCGGCGGTCTGCACGCACGGACGATCGAAATTCTCGACCAACGTGGCATCGCCGCTCGGTTCTTGTCCGAGGGACAGATCGTGCAGGTCGCGGGGTTCGCCGGGGTCCGGTTGGACATCAGCGATTTTCCCACCCGTCACAATTACAGTCTCGGGCTGCGGCAGAACCACATCGAGCGAATCCTCGCCGGCTGGGTCGATGGGCTCAAGGTGCCGATCTATCGCGGCATCGAAGTGACTGACTTCGCGCAGGACGACACCGGCGTTGACGTCGAGCTGTCCGACGGCTGCTCACGGCGGGCGCAATATCTCGCCGGATGCGACGGCGGACGCAGCCTGATCCGCAAGGTAGCCGGCATCGCGTTCCCGGGATCGGACCCCACCACCAGCAATCTGATCGCCGTGGCCGAGTTAGCCGAGACGCCGCCGGAATGGGGCATCCGCCGCGACGCCCTCGGTATCCATTCGCTCGGCCGGGTGGAGTACGAGATCCGCAACGGCGAGATCGTCTACGCGGATCACGGACCGGTCGGCGTGCTCGTGACCGAACAGCATGTTGGACAGACCACCGAACCCACCCTCAGCGATCTCAGCGCGGCGCTCATCGCCGTCTACGGGACCGATTACGGGATCCACTCTCCCACCTCGATCTCCCGGTTCACCGATGCAGCGCGGCAGGCGGCCTCCTACCGCAACGGACGCGTGCTGATCGCGGGCGACGCCGCACATGTGCATCCACCGGATGGCGGCCAGGGTCTCCAGACCGGTGTGCAGGATGCGGTGAACCTGGGATGGAAGCTGGCGCAGGTGGTCAAGGGGACGTCGCCGGAAAGCCTCCTCGACACCTACCACGCCGAGCGCCACCCGATCGGCGCCCGCGTGTTGCGCAACACGATGGCCGCAGTCGTGCTTCGCCGCGAAGACGAACGTACGAAGGCGCTGCGCGACACCATTGCCGAACTCCTCGGCATGGACGAACCGCGCAAGCAATTCGCCGCTGACATGTCCGGTCTCGACATTCATTACGATCTCGGCGAGGGACATCCGCTGCTCGGACGCCGCATGCCCGATCTCGACCTGATCACCGCCAACGGTCCGCTGCGGGTTTACGCCCTGCTCCACGATGCCCGGCCGGTGCTGCTCAACCTCGGTGAGCCCAATGTCTTCGACATCACGCCGTGGGCGAATCGGGTTCGGTCACTCGATGCCAAATACGACGGCGTGTGGGAGCTTCCGGCACTTGGCATGGTCACTGCTCCCACTGCCGTATTAATTCGGCCCGACGGGTATGTGGCATGGGTGGGAGAAGCGCCCGAGCCGGGACTCGAATACGCGCTAACCACCTGGTTCGGGCCACCTGCAGCGGCGTAGCATGACCTGAGAGCACATGGTGGAGATCAGCGATCCCGTGCTATCGTCGCTGACGCACGATTCTTGGGAGCTTTCGTTGCAACGGGCGCAACTCAAAATCGATGTCCCGTCGGATGAACCCGTTTGGACAGCCGCCCGGCAGCAGCTTTGGCGCCGCGTCGAGCAGCATGATTTTGAGCCCGACACACCGCTGAATTTCACCCGCCGGCTCGCGCGCGACCACGGCTGGAGCCTTGAATACGCCCGCGCGGCCGTCGATGCCTATCGCCGCTTCTGCTTTCTCGCCATCATCTCGCCGACGCCGGTCACGCCGAGCGACGTCGTCGACGAGGTCTGGCACCAGCATCTGATTTATTCGCGCGACTATTGGGCGATCTGGTGCGGCAAGACGCTGCAGGCGCCGTTGCACCACGACCCCACTCCCGGCGGCCCCGAGGCCCAATTGATCTATCGCCGGCAGTATGCCGAAACGCTGGCGCTGCACGAACGCGCCTTCGGGCCGCCGAGCCCGGAGTTCTGGCCGGCGACACATCTGCGCTTCGGACGCCTGCGCTATCATGTGACGGACCGCAGCCGATGGCTTGTCATCCCCAAACCCATCGCATGGATTCGCGGTCTATTCAGGAGGTGAACCGATGACGTGGAATCCGTTCAACTGGACGGCCGAACCCTTCCTGGCCCTTTACGTGAGCATCGCGGTCATCGTCTTCTTGCTCGGATTCGGCTTCAGATCGATGATCGGCCAGGCCGCGCACGCTACCCGTCGATTGAGCGTCCTGGAATTGGCCTTTCTCGGCGGCGGCGCGCGCCGCCTCGGCGACGCGGCACTGCTGTGCCTGACGTCCGGCAATGGCGCCACCATCGCTACGAAGGATCACGCGATTACCGTCACGGACCAGACGCCGCTGGCGACTCTCATGGGCCGACCGACCCGTCTGCAGTTCCTGCCTGGCATGACACGACAGCAGTTTCAGACGGCGATCAAGCCACTCGTCGAGCGGGTGCGGGGGCGCCTGCAAGAGTTGGGATATTGCCCGACCGACGATCAGATGACGTCCTTCCGAATGACCGTGCTGCCCTTTGTCGTGCTGCTCCTGGTGTTTGGGATCATCAAGGCGATCGTGGGCACAGAACGGCACCATCCGGTCGGGATTTTGGTCTTCCTTCTCGTCGTCACAGCATTCGCCGGCATCATGCTGGCGATGCGTCCGACGCGGACGCGGGCCGGCAGGGACGTTCTGAAAGCCCATCAGGCCTCCCACGCGCGGGCGTCGCGCGCGCCGCTCGATCATGAACTGCTTCTCGCCGTGGCGCTCTCGGGCGCCGTCGTGCTGTCGGGGACCGCCTACGCGTCGGTCTATGCCGCCTCGCAGACGATGAGCCGCGGTGGCGATGGCGGCAGCGGATGCGGTGGTGGCGGCGGTGGCGGCGGATGCGGCGGGTGCAGTTGATCGCCAGTCAGTCGGGACACGCTCGGCACCTGGCGATGGCTCGGCAATCAGCCGTGATACGCAAACAGCTCGATCGGGTCGTTGAAGCCGCGCACCGGATATTCGCCGACGCGCTCCAGATCGAAATCGCTCTTGACGAGGTCGGCGAACGCGCGGGACAGCAGTACCGTTTTGCCCAATTGCTTGGTGAGGGTTTCGAGGCGCGAGGCCATGTTGACGGCGGGACCGATCACCGTGAAGTCGAGCCGGGTCTGCGACCCGATATTGCCGTACATGACGTCCCCGACATGGACGCCGATGCCGTAATTCAGCGGCGCACGGCCGGTCTCGCCGTTTCTTTCGTTCAGGGCAGCCATCGCCTGACGGGCTTCGGCCACGGCATGCAGCAGATTGGCGCAGGCCGACGGCTCGCTGAGCGGAAAAATCGCGAGCAGGCCGTCGCCGATGAATTTCAATATTTCGCCGCCATGTCGCGCAATCGGCTCCGACATCGCGTCGAAATAGCCGTTCAGAAGATCGATCACGTCATCGCGCGGCCAGTTGTCGGAGATTTTGGTGAAATCGCGCAGATCGCAGATCATGATGGCGGCGCGTACCGTCGTCCCGGTGCCGCGCCGTGTGTCGCCGGCCAGAATGAGCTCGCTGGCATGCGACCCGACATAGGTTTCGAGCAGCGTTCGCGCCAGCCGGTTCTTGACCCGGATTTCGCTGACCAGCGCCAGAACCGGCAACAGTCTCAACAGGCCGGCGATATGGGCGTCATCGAACCCCCCTCGCCGGTCGGTGGCAAAGGTCACGAAATGCCGCTTGCCGAGCGTGTGGTACATCGGCCACGCCACATAGTCGGTCAGGCCTTTTGCGCGCATCTCGTCATAGACGGCGTGCTTGCGGCCCAGCGAGGGATCGCGTTCGAGATTCTCGCGCAGCTCGGTGGCGCCGCCATGGATTTCGCTGGCGGGACTGCCGATATATTCGGATCGCCCCCTGACATCGTAGTCGACCCTCGCAATCTCGGCTTCGTGCATCCCATCGGCCCACACCATGCGGGCGCCGAGCCATTGCGGATGGTTGATCATCACATGAAGCGTCGCCCGCTTGACGGGAATGCCCGCGCGCTGCAGCCGGACGCACATTTCGGCGAAAATATTGTCGATGAAGCGCTGATCGCGGGTGTCGTTGATCAGCCAGTACAGAACGTCGCTTTCGGAATGCGCGGTGACGGGATCGCTTGGCGGCGCGTTCATATCTTGCTCCTGAGCCCTGACGTCGATCGACGGTACCGAATATGTCGTGTCGCCGTTCGGCGGTGTCAATGCGTGGATGTCCGATCTGGAAGCAGCGGCGGCCCGATCGTATCTCGCGCGACATCCAAGGCCTGATCTAAAGCCATACGGTGACGGCAAGATATCTTTCCGCCGCGAATGCCCCCAGCGCTCGGCCTGCCTGCGATCTTGCGCGGCGCCCGGATTTGTTGAAAAGCTGTGCGGCGCAAACGTAGCGGAATCCAAATTATTCACTTCGCACTTCACGGCCTGCCGAAGTAATGCCTTCAGTAGCGTCAAGCAGCAACTTGGGACTTGATCGATGCTTCTGGCAATTGAGCAGGGAAACACCAACAGCCTGTTCGCGGTTCACGACGGCGGCGACTGGATCGCCCAATGGCGATCGGCTACCGAGCCGAGCCGTACCGCCGATGAATACGCCGTGTGGCTGTCGCAGCTGATGGCGATGCACAAGCTTGAGCTCAACCTCTTGAATGCCTGCGTGATTTCGAGTGTCGTGCCGCAGGCCATCTTCAACCTGCGAAACCTGTCGCGCCGTTACCTGCACGCCGAACCGTTGATCATCGGTGAGAATACAGAACTCGGCATCGAGGTGCGGACCAGCAAGCCCTCGGAGGTCGGATCGGACCGCCTGGTCAACGCGCTCGGCGCGCGCAAGCTCTATTCCGGGCCGTTGATCATTGTCGACAGCGGGACCGCCATCACACTGGACGTGATCGGGAGCGATGGCGGCTTCGAGGGCGGCGTGATCGCGCCAGGCGTCCACCTGTCGATGGAGGCCCTGCATGCGGCCGCCGCGAAGCTTCCCAGGATCGCGCTGCAAAGGCCGCGACGGGTGATCGGCGACGACACGGTCAGCGCCATGCAGTCTGGCATTTTCTGGGGTCACGTCGCGCTGATCGAGGGCATGATCGCACGCATCAAGGCGGAGCGGAACGAAGCCATGACGGTGGTCGCAACCGGCGGCGTCGCATCGCTGTTCAACGGCGCCACCAAGGCGATCGACCACTTCGATCCCGACCTGACCATTCGCGGTCTGCTGGAGATCTACCGGCGTAACGCTCCAACAGTGCAGGTTCGCGGCCTCGCCGGGGATCAGCGTCCTTAGGCAACTTTCTCCGAACGGGATTCCAGCAACCGGCGGGCCTCTTGCAAACTCGCGCATGGCGGCAGATGTCATTGGCATATGCCTGGAGATCACCATGCCTGAGCAGAGGCACGTCAGACTATTCCGCAACGGCCGCAACCAGGCGGTCCGTATTCCCGTGGAGTTCGAGCTGCCCGGCGACGAAGCGATCATGCACGGCGACGGCGATCGTCTGGTGATCGAGCCGGTACGAAAGCGCGGACTGATCGCCCTGCTCAAAACCATGAAGCCGCTGGATGAGGATTTTCCTGAGATCGACGATCCCGTACCGGCGCGGGAGAACGCATTGTGACTCGCTACATGCTGGATACGAACATCGTTTCCGACCTGATCAGGAACCCGCAGGGCAGAGCTGCGAAGCGGATCGCCAAACTGGGCGAGGACAACATCTGCACCAGTATCATCGTGGCGGCCGAACTGCGCTACGGCTGCGCGAAGAGCGGTTCGAAGCGGCTGCTCAAGGCGGTCGAAGACCTGCTCGGCGAGATAGACATACTGCCATTCGAAGTGCCTGCCGATACAGAATACGGCGGAATTCCGCGTCGAGCTGGAAGCGGCGGCAAAACCGATCGGCGGCAACGACCTGCTGATCGCCGCCCATGCCTACGCGACCGGCGCCACGATCGTGACCGCCTATGCAGACGAATTCAGCCGTGTTCGCGGTCTGAGGGTGGAGAATTGGCTTGCTTGAGAAACCTTATGCCGCGCAGGCGCTCGACACCTGCGCCAGCCAGACCCGAGACCGCATGCCGTGTCATCCACCCATCTTCGTCAATTCATCCTTTGCCTGCGTGCTCCAGCGTGCGGCGCGCTTCAGATACTCGATCGCCTTGACCTTGTCCGCGGTGTAGCCTCCCCGACCCTCCGCCATGCAGCGGGCGAGAGCGATGGTCGCATCAGCATTGCCCTGATCGGCTGCGAGCTTGTAGAGGCGCGCCGCCTCACGCGCATCCCGGGGCAACCCGCCCTTGCCCTCCTCGTAGAACCTCCCGAGGCTGTACTGCGCGAATGAAATACTCTCGTCGCCTGCTTGCTTGAAGAGCCGGGCCGCCTGCTTCTCGTCCTTCGGCAGGCCGAAGTTTCCCAGCTCATAGGCCTGCGCTGCCATGGCCCATGTTTCGGGATTATCGCCGGCCACGGCTTGCTGGATCAGGCGCAGCGACTCTTCCGGGTTCTTCGCCAGGCCGCCTTTGCCCCGGAAATACATTCTTGCGAGATCAAGTGCCGCGGATGCGCTGCCGAGCACCGCGGCCTTGTGCAATAGGAGGGCAAGGTCCGCCAGCCTGTCTCCGCCCAAATTCAACGGCAGGCCGAGCGCGTAGAGCGCATCGGCATCGCCGGCGTCGGCGGCTTGCTTGATAATGCGGATTTGCGTCTCATTGGGGTCAGAGGCGAAGGTCGTGTCTCCGAACAGGCTCCGGCGTTGCGACTTGGCCTCCCCGGCGTCTGACACCATCGCCTCTTTCAGCAGGCCCATGGCCTGGCCGGTGTCTCGCTGAAAACCGCCGCTGCCGAGCCAATAGAAAGCCGCCAATGCAACTTGCGCGGCGGGATAGCCTTGGTCCGCCGCAGCTTTGAAACTCTGTCCGGCCTGCTCTTTTTGTCCGGGCTGATTGTCGAGGAGGCTTCTCGCAGCATGCGCCCGGCCGAGATTGAAAAACAGGCGCGGATTGTGCGGATCGGCAGCCAATGCCTTTTCGCAAGCCGTGATGGCCTCGGCCGGTTCGATCCCGTACAGTCCAATTCCCGCGCCGACCCGGTTTGGATCGGTGGGCGAGCCGGCCAGACGATCGCATTCGGTCGGTTCAGCGGCAGAGGCCGCCCCCGCCATCAACAATCCAAATAATCCGGCGACGATTATTCGACACGACCGCATGGAGGCACTCCTGGTTGGTTCTGCAAACCATAGCTGGATTTTTTCGCGAGGTTTAGGCCGCAGCGCGCCAGAATGCCGCTTCCGAAAACGGTAGGTTTAGGCTCGTCGAAAGATTAGAATAGCCGGTCACCTTCTCGGGAGGTTCGAACATGGCACGACATATTTTCTTCGCGATCACCCTCATAGGCGCTGGCGTACTCGTCAACGCATCGGCAGAAGCAGTGTCGGCGGCGCGATGCGAAGATCATTTTTCAAACTGCGTGGGCAGATGCGCCAACCCCGGTGGTGGGACGAATGACAACAGATGCATGAATCGCTGCACCCGGCAGGTGAACAGTTGCCTGGTCGGCTCGCATGGCGCGGCTTGGCGGTACTAGCGCAGCCCGCCTGTCGCTGCGTCAGGACCGCACCGATCATCATTGAGAAATATCTGGCCAGAACCAGTAGACGTGCGGCCAGCGCGATTGCGAAGTTTGAGAAAGCTTTAGAAACAGACTTTGCAAAACGGCCTGCAAAACGAGAAGTCTAACCTCCCGCCAACTGAAAATGGCGTGCCCGAAGAGATTCGAACTCCTGACCCCCAGATTCGTCGATTGCTGCGGGTCACCGTTTCAAAACAACTTTTCTGCAAAACGCACCGATAGACGGCCATTGCATATCAATGGGTTAGCGGCAGATTTGCAAGGGAGATTACGTCAAAGGGTTCGTCAGTACAGGCCACTTTATTCGACCAGATTCAGTCCGCCTTCAGGTTTGCCGTTCAGATTGGCTCGATGCCGACGTGTAGCGCTAGCCGCTGAACTGGAACAGGGTATGGCTGATCCGAACCCCTTTCTGCCGGTGATTTATTCTTCGACCGCCTTATTGCTGGTGGCCTTGGCCCTTGCGGTCACGTTGTATTAAGGGCGCGATGCGACGCGCAAGCAGCCTGTTGGATCAAGCGTTAGCCGCCCAGGTAAAAGTCCAGATTGCGAAATGGCGTGATCGCGCTGACCCCCGACGGCTGAGGCTCGTGATACCAGCCCGGACCATGATAACCCGCATGGTGCGGCGGCGCATACGGGTTATCGCCACCCGAGACCTGATCCAGTTCGGCATCGCTCAAAATGATGAAATCGTCCGTCATGCGAATCTGCTGCTTCGGTTGCGAGTGGACGCTGGTCCTGTTCGATGAATTGTTAAGGGGAGACCGCGCGCACGTCGTGACCTGACTACCTACACGGTCGTAGTTGCGGCATCTCAGAAATCAATCCGGCAGCCAGTGCGCTTGCGGGATCGCAACGCTACTCCCGGACTCGACTCCCGGACTGGTTGGCCAAGCATTCTCAGGGGTCGGTGTATCGCGGAACTCGCCAGCGATGGCGGCATTGAAGTCTCAGGACGTCATTGCCTCATGACGGTGGCGGCTCAGGCCGTTCTAAAAACAGATTTCGTAAAACGACCCGCAAAACGAGGTACACTGCAAAACGAGGGGTCTAAAACACCGCTAAGAATGGCGCGCCCGAAGAGATTTCGAACTCCTGACCCCCAAATTCGTAGTCTGGTGCTCTATCCAGCTGAGCTACGGGCGCGTTTTTCGCTGAGCATTCGGGGGCGCAAGACCCGCCGATGCCGCATGCAATCGGAAACCATTTTCGAGATGTCACGAAAGCGCGCCATAGCTACCGGCTCCGGTCGGGCTTGGCAAGGTCCGGAAACGGCCCTCGGCTGATCTTTCCGCACCGCAAGCCCTGCCGAAAGGCCCGCTAAATGCCGGAAAACCCGTCCTGTTCGGGCTACGCCCGCGCCCGTTCGCTGCGCACGCTCATCAGTTCCACCGGCCGGTCCGGAATCGTGATCCGGAAGGTGGCGCCGATGGTGCCCTCCACCAGAAGAATGTCGCCGCCATGGGCGCGGACCAGTTCGGCGGCAATCGCAAGGCCGAGCCCGCTGCCGCCGGGCCGGCCCGAGGACTGGAATGCCTCGAACAGGTGATCGCGGGCCTTCGCCGGCACGCCGGGGCCGGTGTCGGAAACCTCGACAATCGCGACCGCGCCCTCGCGGCGCCCGGTGATGCGAATCTGCTGGGTCGCGGCATCGCTCCTCGGCCGGCCTTCGAGCGCCTGCGCGGCGTTGCGCACGAGATTCAGCAGCACGCGAAACAGATGGTCGGGATCGGCATCGATGGCGAGTCCGCGCTCGATCGCGCTGATCCAGGCGATCGACGCATCCGACGCCAGGCCGGCGGATTCGCGAACCTCGTTGACGACAGGATCGACCAGGATCATCCGGCGGTCGGGGGCGGCCTCCTGCGCGCGGCCATAGGACAGCGTCGACTGGCAGAACGCGATGGCCCGCTCCAGCGAACGCATCAGTTTCGGCGCAAAGCGCTGCACCCTGGGATCGGGCACGCTGGCGAGCTGGTCCGAAAGCAGTTGCGAGGATGCCAGCAGATTGCGCAGATCGTGGTTGATCTTCGAGACCGCGAGGCCAAGCGCGGCGAGCCGGCTCTTCTGATGCAGCATCGACACCAGATCGCGCTGCATGTCGGACAATTCGCGCTCGGCAACTCCGATCTCGTCGCCGCGCTGACTGGGCACGATGATCCGCGCCGAACTTTCGGGATTTTCGTGGAAGCCGACCAGGTTGGCGGTCAGCCGCCGCATCGGCCGCACGAACATGAAATGCAGCGCGATATAGACCAGCCCGGCCGTCAGCATCGCGATGCCCGTCGATACCAGCAGCAGGTTGCGGGAAAAACGGTACATCGACGCGCGCAATGGCGCCTCGTCGACCACGGTCTCGATGAACTGCGCGCCGCCCGGCGCCGGGCCGACCACCCGTATCGCCTGATTGCCGCTTTCGAGCATGGTCTCGAACGAATCGACGATCGCCGACCATGCCGTCATGGTCCGCATGTCGACGTCATGGTCGATCGACGCCGGCAAATCGGCGCTCGCCAATAGGCGGCGCTGCTGGCCCATTTTGATGGCCACCGCATGGGCGCCGATACTGTCGAGGATTTTCCGCGCCAGCGAATCCGGAACCATGCCCGAGGGGGCGGCATCCAGCACCAATGCTGCGGTATTCGCCGCCGCCAGCCGGTCGTTGAGCCGGTTCATCCGGAAATTGGCGATCGCGGGCACATAGATCAGCAGTCCCGCGATCATCACCAGCGGAACGGTGAGCAACAAAAGCTTGCCGGACAGGCCAAGCCGGTGCGTCGGCCGCGGCCGCGGCGCTCCGGATGCCGGCTGTTGTTCGGTCACTGACACGATCTTTGCCATCTGCCTTCGATGCCCTCGCACGCGATCCGCCAAACCCGAGGGTTGCGAGCGGTTTGACGGCAAGCTCACGCGCTCTTTTACCACGTTGGAGCAAGACCGGATGCAAGGCCGGGTTGCGCTTTTGCCGATCGCGCGCCGGTTTGAAGATGCGTTCCGGCCCCGAACCGGTCAAATTACAGTTCGACCGTGTCGGCCGGTTCCCGGCCAATCACGGGCCGAGCCAAGTTTGCCCGGGTTCGGGGACAACTCCTCGCACTGAAAACACCGCAAGTGCCGATATATTCACTGGAATTGTGCCGTTTCGAAGGATCGCGGAACGGCGCCACGCCGCATTGACGAAAACCGGTCGCTCCCGTATAAGCCGCGCCAATTGTCCGCGATGACCCGGTTCGACCGGGGCGGCTCATTTGGGCCGGAAACGGCCTGTTTCGGGCCGGCCAGCATTAGCGGACTTATCTCATATTCCTCGGCAAATTGTTCCTCGGCAAATTGCCCGGTCAGCGGAGAACGACCCGTGAAGCGGACTTATCAACCCAGCAAACTGGTGCGCAAGCGCCGTCACGGCTTCCGCGCCCGCCTTGCGACGACCGGTGGCCGCAAGGTTCTCGCCGCGCGCCGCGCGCGGGGCCGCAAGCGCTTGAGCGCCTGAGCCGGGCTTCCCGGAGACCTCATCATGGATCGGCTAAGGCAGCGGGCGGACTTCCTCGCCGTTGCCAATGGGGCGCGGGCCAACAGCGCTGCCTTTGTGGTGCAAAGCCGCGGCCGCGACGATGGCGGCCCGATCCGGGTCGGCTTCACCGTCACCAAAAAGAACGGAACCGCCACCGAGCGCAATCGCATCCGGCGCAGGCTTCGCGAACTGGTGAAGCGGCTGGATGCCGTATCCATGCGACCGCACAGTGATTATGTGCTAGTCGGCCGTCGTGCGGCACTGAACCGCGACTTTGCGACCATGCTCGACGATCTCCACGGGGCACTCCATCGCCTCGACCGGCAGGCGCCGAAACCGCCTAAAGCGTTCTCGACCGAAGCAGATACCGGTTCGCGTCAAGAAAACCCGTCAAAAGCAGACTTTAGCGCCAGCCGCCAACCGAATCGCGCCAACCGAATTGAATGACGAGACCTGAACGATGACCGATAATCGCAACACCATCCTCGCCGTCATTCTGTCCGGCCTCGTGCTGCTCGGCTGGCAATATTTCTTCAACCTGCCGCAACTGGAAAAGCAGCGCGCCGCGCAGCAGGCCCAAAGCGAAATGACCAAGCCCGCGCCGCAGGCCGGGGCTGCCAACACGCCGGCTGCCGGGCCCGCGCCGACGCCGTCGGCCAACGCGCCGGCGGCCAGTCAACCGGTATCCACCGCGCCCGCCGTCGACCGCGATACCGCCATTGCGGCCGCGCCGCGCATCAAGATCGAAACTCCGCGCGTCAGCGGCAGCATGTCGCTGAAAGGCGCGCGGATCGACGATCTGTCGCTGGTGCAGTTCCGTGACACCGTCGATCCGCTTTCGCCAGCGACCGTGCTGTTCTCGCCCTCGGGCACGGCCAATCCCTATTATGCGGAATTCGGATGGGTCGCAGCCAGCGGCGCGGCGGTGAAGATTCCCGACCAGAACACGGTATGGCAGCAGGAGGGCTCGGGCGACCTCACTTCGACCAGCCCGGTGAAGCTGAAATTTGACAATGGCGACGGCCTTACCTTCCACCGCACCATTTCGATCGACGACCGCTACCTCTTCACCGTCAAGGATGAGGTCACCAATGTCGGCAACGCGCCGGTCACGCTCTATCCGTTCGCGCTGATCTCGCGGCACGGCACCCCGAAAGTCTCGGGCTACTACATCCTGCACGAAGGTCTGATCGGCTATCTCGGCGACCAGGGCCTGCAGGAATATCCCTACAAGAAAATCGACGACGCCAAGTCGGTCGACTTCAAGGTCACCGACGCCTGGCTCGGCATCACCGACAAATACTGGGCGGCGGCGCTGTTGCCGGATACCACAGCACCGTTGCACGCCCGGTTCTCGTCCAATCTTGTCGGCGCCGTTCGAACCTATCAGACCGACTATCTGCAGGAGCCGCAAACCATTGCGATCGGCGGCACCGGCAGCGTCAATGCGCGGCTGTTCGCCGGCGCCAAGGAAGCCAGCGTGGTCGGCCTCAATTTCCCGATCGGCGGGTTCGGCGGCTACAACAAGCAGCTCGGACTTAATCATTTCGATCTTCTGATCGACTGGGGCTGGTTCTATTTCATCACCAAGCCGATGTTCCTGGCGCTGGACTTCTTCTTTCACCTGTTCGGCAATTTCGGCGTCTCGATCCTGCTCGTCACCGTGATCGTCAAGCTCTTGTTCTTCCCGCTTGCCAACAAATCCTACGCGTCGATGGCGAAGATGAAATCGGTGCAGCCGCAACTGGCCGCGCTGAAGGAACGCTATCCCGACGACAAGATGAAGCAGCAGCAGGAGATGATGGAGATCTACAAGAAGGAGAAGATCAACCCGATCGCCGGTTGTCTTCCCGTGGCCTTGCAGATTCCGGTGTTCTTCTCGCTCTACAAGGTTCTGTTCGTCACCATCGAAATGCGCCACGCGCCGTTCTTCGGCTGGATCAAGGATCTGTCGTCGCCGGATCCGACCAACCTGTTCACCTTGTTCGGGCTGCTCCACTTCGATCCGACCCATCTGCCGCTGATCGGGGTGTATCTCGCGCTCGGCGTCTGGCCGATCATCATGGGCATCACGATGTGGTTCCAGATGAAGCTCAATCCGACGCCGCCGGATCCGACCCAGCAGATGATCTTCGCCTGGATGCCGCTGATCTTCACCTTCATGCTGGCCGGCTTCCCGGCGGGTCTGGTGATCTACTGGGCCTGGAACAATACGCTGTCGGTGCTGCAGCAGAGCTTCATCATGCGCCGCAATGGCGTGAAGGTTGAACTATTCGACAATCTCAAGGCGACGTTCGCCTCCAAGAAGGCCGAGTCGAAGACTTGATGCACCGTTGAAGCCTGGCGGGAGCTTCTCGTCATTGCGAGGAGCGAAGCGACCGAAGCAATCCAGTCTTCCTTTGTGCTATGGACTGCTTCGCTTCGCTCGCAATGACGGCTGGCCCGCCTTTGCGCCCCCAATGGAAACCTTCGCATGAACGCCGATATCGATGCGAAGCTGATCGAGCAGGGCCGCAAGCTGTTTGCCGGCGACTGGCAGTTCATCTGGGCCTCGCCCTCGATCGAAACCCTGCCGCCGATGGCCGGCATGGAGGTCGCCTTCGCGGGCCGCTCCAATGTCGGCAAATCGAGCCTGATCAACGCGCTGACCGGCCGCAACGCGCTGGCGCGGACCTCGCACACGCCGGGCCGCACCCAGGAGCTGATCTTTTTCGAGGGTCCTGACAATGCCGGCTTCCGGCTGGTCGATATGCCCGGTTACGGTTACGCCTCCGCGCCGAAGGCCAAGGTCGCGTCCTGGACCGCGCTGATCCACACGTTCCTGCAGGGCCGCAGCAGCCTGGCGCGGGTCTACGTGCTGATCGATGCACGGCATGGCCTCAAGGAGGTCGATCTCGACGTGCTCAACACGCTCGACAAATCAGCCGTGAGCTATCAGGTCGTGCTCACCAAGGCCGATCAGGTGAAGCCCGCGGAACTGGAGCGACGCATCGCCGACACCGTTGAGGCGCTTGCCAAACATCCCGCCGCCTTTCCTGACGTTTTGGTGACATCCTCGCGTACCGGCGCCGGCATGCCGGAATTGCGCGCCGCCATGGTGCGCCTGCTCGGCGAGCGCAGCCGATAATGGCGACCCGGCTGTTTCGCATTCTCGTCATACTGGCCGGCGTCATGGGCGCCGATGGCGTCATCCTGGCGGCGGTCGCGGCGCACCAACCCGACGCCGCGCGGCTGGCCGCGGCGTCATCGATGCTGCTGTTTCATGCCACCGCCGTGCTCGCGGTGGTGGCGCTGACCGAACGCGGCGTCATTCACATGCGAATCGGGATCGCCGCGGCCTGGGGTTTTGTCATCGCCGCGGCATTGTTCGCCAGCGATCTGAGCTTGCGGCACTATGCCGGCGATGGGCTGTTTCCGTTTGCCGCGCCGACCGGCGGAACGCTGTTGATCGTGAGCTGGGTTGTGCTAGCGGTGGCCGCGGCATGGCCGCGACGGAGTTAGCCCGTCGACAGCGTGCTTTGCGCCGCGCCCGCCAATCAGATAGAAACCGCCCACCCTTTCGATGACGAGACCCGCTCCATGACCGACGCGCCATACATCAGTCCGCTCGATCAGGCCCGCATCCTGTCCGAGGCGCTGCCGCACATGCAGCAGTATGACGAGGAAACCATCGTCATCAAATATGGCGGCCATGCCATGGGCGCCGAAGACGTCGCCAAGGCGTTCGCCCGCGACATCGTCCTGCTGGAGCAGACAGCGATCAACCCGGTGGTGGTGCATGGCGGCGGGCCGCAGATCGCGACCATGCTGAAGCGGCTCGGCATTCACTCGGAATTCGCCGCCGGCTTGCGCATTACCGATGCCGCCACCATCGAGATCGTCGAGATGGTGCTGGCGGGTTCCATCAACAAGACGCTGGTCGGCTACATGAACGAAGCCGGCGGCAAGGCCGTCGGCCTGTGCGGCAAGGACGGCAACATGGTGACGGCGTCGAAGGTGACGCGCACCATGGTTGATCCGGATTCCAACATCGAAAAGGTGGTCGATCTCGGTTTCGTCGGCGAACCTGAAAAGGTCGACCTCACGCTGCTCAACCAGTTGATCGGCTATGACCTGATCCCGGTGCTGGCGCCGCTGGCGACCTCGCGAACCGGACAGACCTTCAACGTCAACGCCGACACCTTCGCCGGCGCGGTGGCCGGCGCGCTGAAGGCCAAGCGGCTGCTGCTGCTGACCGATGTTCCCGGCGTGCTCGACAAGTCAAAGAAGCTGATTCCGGAACTGTCGGTGACCGATGCGCGCAAGCTGATCGCGGACGGCACCATTTCCGGCGGCATGATCCCGAAGGTCGAAACCTGCATCTACGCACTCGAGCAGGGCGTCCAGGGTGTGGTCATCATCGACGGCAAGATCCCGCACGCGGTCTTGCTCGAACTGTTCACCAATCAAGGTACCGGCACACTGATCCACAAGTGATGACGCGAGCGACAAACCCGTTCCCAGTCGTCATGGCCGGGTTTATCCCGGCCATCCACGTCTTTTTTCTTGGTCACAAAGAAGACGTGGATGCCCGGGACGTCTGCGCGAAGACGCGCTTCGCGCTTTTGCCGGGGCATGACGGCGAAATAGGATCGTCTGTTCGCAAAGCGACCTTTCTCTTTACCGTTTTCGCGCTGCTGGCGGGCGCAGCGCCTGCGCACGCGGATCTAAAACTCTGCAATCGCATGAGTTATGTGGTCGAGGCCGCCATCGGCATCGACGACAAGGCCGCTACCGCGACACGCGGATGGTTTCGCATCGATCCGGCGGCGTGCCGCGTCGTCGTACAGGGCACGCTGACCGCGGACCGTATCCTGCTCAACGCCCGCGCGCTCGGCGTCTACGGCTCGTCGCCGATCCCGCAGAATGGCGGCGACACGCTTTGCATCGCGTCCGACAATTTTGTGATCGCGGCGGCGCGGCAATGCCGCAGCGGCCAGACCCCGGCACCCTTCACCCAGATCACCCCGACCGCGACCGAAGACGGCAATCTGGTGGCCTATCTTGCCGAAGACTCTGAATATGACGACGACCAGGCGAGGCTCGCCGGCATTCAGCGGCTGCTGGTGATCGCAGGATACGATGCGGCGCCGATCGATGGCGTCGACGGCCCGAAAACCCAAACCGCGCTGGCGGCGTTCCTGAAAAGCCGCGGGTTGACGCCCGATATCGTGCAAGCGCCGAATTTCTTTACGGCGATGATCGACGCGGTTCAATCGCCGTCCTCCATTGGGCTGACCTGGTGCAACGACACGCCGCACAAGATCATGGCCGCTGTCGGCACCGACGACGGCAAGACCGTGATCAGCCGCGGCTGGTACCGGATCGAGCCCGGCAAATGCCTGCATCCCGATGTTGTCGGCCAGCCCAAGCAGGTTTTCAGTTTTGCCGAGGCGGTCGACGCCGACAACCGTGCCATCAAGGTCAAGGACAAGCCGCTGAACTGGGGCGGCGCCACCCAGCTTTGCACCCGCGAAAGCAAGTTCGAGATCAGTGAGCAGGGCGATTGCGGTACCCGCGGCCTCGCCGCCACCGGCTTTACCGCCGTCGACATGTCGAGCGGCGGCAAGACGCTGCGGTTTGCGATGCCGCGATGAATATCTCCGCCGTCGTCCCGGCGAAGGCCGGGACCCATACCCCCTGCCCTGAATGCAAACCACTGATGCGACCAACAACCGGATGTAACTGGCGCCGTGCTTATCATGACCGACACGGAGTATGGATCCCGGCCTTCGCCGGGACGACGAGATGAAGCGATGAAAAGAGCCTCCCGCCCCTTCACCCACGTCAACACCTGGGTGTTCGATCTCGACAACACGCTGTATCCGCATCACGTCAATCTGTGGCAGCAGGTCGATGCGCGGATCGGCGAGTTCGTCAGCGCCTGGCTCAAGGTCCCAACGGACGAAGCCAGACGAATCCAGAAGGACTATTATCTCCGCTACGGCACCACCATGCGCGGCATGATGACCGAGCACGGCGTGCGTGCCGACGACTATCTCGCTTATGTGCACCAGATCGATCACTCGCCGCTGCAGCCAAATCCGGCGATGGGCGCTGCCATTGCGAAGCTGCCCGGACGCAAGCTGATCCTGACCAACGGCTCGACCGACCATGCCGACAAGGTCTTGCAGCGGCTCGGCATCGCTCCGCATTTCGAGGCGGTGTTCGACATCATCGCCGCCGAGCTTGAACCGAAGCCGGCGCCGCAGACCTATCAGAAATTCCTCAAGACTCACGGCGTCGATCCCCAGACCTCGGCGATGTTCGAGGATCTGGCGCGCAACCTCGTGGTGCCGCACCAGCTCGGCATGACGACGGTGCTGGTGGTGCCCGACGGCACCGAGGAAGTCGTGCGCGAGGATTGGGAGCTGGAGGGCCGCGATGCCGCTTATGTCGATCACGTCACCGACGATCTGACGGGGTTTTTGCAGGGGCTGACTTAGGCTAACCAATATTTCTCCGTCATGCCCGGGCACGTCCCGGGCATCCACGTCTTCCTGACGGCTGTTCAGACGTGGATGGCCGGGATCATGAGTCCCGGCTCACGTGACGAGTGTGTATTCTTGACTCTCCGCTCCCAAATCCCGACAAAAGCCCCCAATCATCGCCCCAACAGCACCGCTCAAGGAAATCTCGATGTCTCTGGCTTCCCTCGAATCGACAGTCAATACCGCGTTCGATGCCCGCGACGGCATTTCCACCGCGACCAAGGGCGAAGTCCGCGAGGCGGTGGATCACGCGCTGGAGCTGCTCGACAAGGGCGAGGTGCGCGTGGCCGAGCGGCGAAACGGGGGGCAAATGGAAGGTCAATCAGTGGCTGAAGAAGGCGGTATTGCTGTCGTTCCGCCTTAACGACATGAGCGCGATTTCCGGCGGCCCCGGCAAGGCCTCGTGGTGGGACAAGGTGCCGTCGAAGTTCGACGGCTGGGGCGAAAATCGCTTCCGCGACGCCGGCTTTCGCGCGGTGCCGGGCGCCATCGTTCGCCGCTCGGCCTTCATCGCCAAGAACGTCGTCTTGATGCCGTCCTTCGTCAATCTCGGCGCCTATGTCGATGAATCAACCATGATCGACACCTGGTCGACGGTCGGCTCCTGCGCCCAGATCGGCAAGCGCGTGCACATTTCCGGCGGCGTCGGCATCGGCGGCGTGCTGGAGCCGCTGCAGGCCGAGCCCGTTATCGTCGAGGACGACTGCTTCATCGGCGCCCGCTCGGAAGTCGCCGAAGGCGTGATCGTGCGCAAGGGTGCGGTGCTGGCGATGGGCGTATTTCTGGGCGCCTCCACCAAGATCGTCGACCGCGACAGCGGCGAAACCTACATCGGCGAAGTCCCGGAATATGCCGTGGTGGTGCCGGGCGCGCTGCCAGGCCGGCCGCTGAAGAACGGCCAGCCGGGTCCCTCCACCGCCTGTGCCGTGATCGTCAAGCGCGTCGATGAGCGCACCCGCGCCAAGACCAGCATCAACGAACTGCTGCGGGATTAGCTGGTCGAACCCGCCGCCCGCCGGCGACGACCAATCTTGAGGACGGCGGCATCCTTGTCCCGTCCGGAGGTTGGGCGATGGACAAACTGACGGACAACAAGTTCCTGTTCAGCTTCGAAGGGCGCATCAACCGCTTCAAATACTGGTATGCCCTGTTCGCCAGCGGGATTTTCTGCCTCGTTCTCTTGCTGCTGGTGGCATTTGTTATCGGCGGCATCCTGGGCGCCGACGTCAGATCCATCCACATCCAGGGCCACGTCCTTGACGTCTTCCAGAATCCTCCGTCTTTCCCGTTCAGCGCAAGCTTCGGGGACGCCGGCGCCACACCGCATGCGGCGCTGATTGCCCTGATATTCCACGTGGCCGGAACACCGATCCTCATTTTCGGCATCTGGTTCCTGGCGGCCACCACGATCAAGCGGCTTCACGATCGCAACAAAAGCGGATGGTGGATCATCGCCTTTTTCGTTGCTCCGGCTCTGCTCAACGGAATTGCGGATGCCCTCGACAATTCGAACGCGGAAGTCGCGCTGTTGCTGGTCTCGGTCAGCCTCAATCTCTGGGGCTGTTTCGAGCTGCTGTTTCGCAAAGGGACCAGCGGGCCCAACCGGTTCGGGCCTGACCCGCTGGCGCCGGCCATTCCAGGCCGGAATGGAGCCCCGCAGTGGGACCAGAGCAGCGAGCTGGAATTTGTTCCGCTCAGTGCTAGCCCATCGCCGGGGCCTCATGTTAAGCGAGGGCATGACTGATGCTGTTTCTATTGCCCGTGACCTCGTCCGCTGCCCATCCGTAACGCCGGCCGACGCCGGCGCGCTTGCCGTGCTGGAGAATCTGCTTGCGGGTGCCGGCTTCGAGGTGCATCGCGTCACCTTCAGCGAACCTGACGCTGCCGATATCGACAATCTCTATGCCCGGATCGGCAACACGGCGCCGCACATCACCTTTGCCGGACATACCGATGTGGTGCCGGCCGGCGACGAGGCCGCATGGACCCATGGCGCGTTTTCGGGCGACGTCAAGGACGGGTTTTTGTACGGGCGCGGCGCGGTGGACATGAAAGGCGGCATCGCCTGCAGCGTCGCGGCGGTGCTGGAATATCTCGCCGACCATGGCGGAAAACCAAAGGGCTCGATTTCGTTCCTGATCACCGGAGACGAGGAAGACATCGCCGTCAACGGCACCGTCAAACTGTTGCAATGGGTGGCGGCGCGCGGCGAGAAATTCGACCATTGCGTGCTCGGCGAGCCCAGCAATGTCGAAGAACTCGGTGACTGCATCAAGATCGGCCGCCGCGGCTCGTTGTCGGGGACACTTTACGTCGATGGCATTCAGGGCCACGTCGCCTATCCGCATCGCGCTGCCAACCCAGTGCCGGATATTGCGAGCCTGATCGTGGCGCTCACCGGCGAGCCGCTCGATCTCGGCAGCGCGCAATTTCAGGCATCGAACCTCGAATTCACCTCGGTCGATGTCGGCAACAAAGCGGGTAATGTGATCCCGGGGCAGGCGCGCGCCAAATTCAACATTCGCTTCAACGATCATCACAGCCAGGAAACGCTGCGCGAATTGGTCGAACAGCGCATGACCAAGGCGGCCGGCAACCGGATTCGCGCGCGGATCGCGTGGGAACCCTCCAACGCCAATGTGTTCGTCACCAAGCCGGGCGCTTTCACGGATCTGGCGGTCGCGGCGATCGAACAGGTCACCGGCCGCAAACCGGAGTTGAGCACCGGCGGCGGTACCTCGGACGCGCGTTTTATCGCCGGCTATTGTCCGGTGATCGAATTCGGACTGGTCGGCCAGACCATGCACGCGATCGACGAACGCACGCCGGTTTCCGATCTGGAAAAACTGACCAAAATCTATCGCGGCGTGCTGGATCGGTATTTTGGATAGGCGGCGAGCCTCATCGTGCGGAGACGTACGCGGTCTTAATTCAGTAATCCACCCGCACCAGATAGAGTCCGTCCGGCGGCGCGACCGGGCCGCAGGCGGCGCGGTCGCGCGCGGCCAAAGCGGCTGCAAGGTCATCGGCGCTCCAGCGGCCCTCGCCGACCCAGACCAATGAGCCGACCATCGAGCGCACCTGGCTGTGCAGGAACGAGCGCGCCGAGGTCACGATATGGACGGCGTCGCCATCCCTGATGACGTCGAGCTGGTCGAGGGTTTTCTCCGGCGACTTCGCCTGGCATTCGGTGTCGCGAAACGTGGTGAAATCGTGCTTGCCGATCAGTCGTTGCGCAGCCTCATGCATCGCGTCGGTATCGAGCGGCCTCGGCAGCCGCCAGACGTGGCCGATCTCGAGCGCCAGATTGGCGCGGCGATTGCTGATGCGGTAAAGATAATGGCGACGCTTGGCGGAGAACCGTGCCTCGAATGTATCGGGCACGATGTCCGCACTGAGCACGCCGATCGGATGCGGCCGCAGATGCGCATTCAAGCCGTCGCGAAATCGCCCGGACACGAAATGCCTGGCAATATC
Source organism: uncultured Pseudomonadota bacterium (assembly GCA_963819325.1). Lineage (GTDB taxonomy): Bacteria > Pseudomonadota > Alphaproteobacteria > Rhizobiales > Xanthobacteraceae > Bradyrhizobium. The sequence goes on along the minus strand of CAWFVT010000029.1, from coordinate 118,712 downwards.
GCAATGCGCGACCTGCGCCAGCGCGTGCACGCCGGCATCGGTGCGGCCCGCGCCATGGACGCGAACCTGCTCGCCGCAGATCGCCTTGACCGCGGTCTCCAGCGCGCCCTGCACGGAAGCGCCATTGTCCTGGAGCTGCCAGCCGCAGAACGGCGCACCGTCATATTCGATGATCAGTTTGTAACGGGGCATCGGGGCGATCTGTCTCAGTGTCATTGCCGGGCAAAATGCGAAGCACTCTTCGCGCTTGATGACCCGGCAATCCATCATTTTTCGCAAACTCTTGTGAAGATAGATGGATACGCGGGTCAAGCCCGCGTATGACGATTTGAAGTGTTGACGCGCTTGCTATTTCACGCACGTGCTGGCCTTCAGCGGCGTTCCGCGCAGAAAATCCGCCGCCTTCATCAGCGCCTTGCCGGCGCGCTGCAGTTCGAGAATCCGGATCGCACCTTCGCCGCAAGCGATCGACAAAAGATCGTCAAGCAGTTCGCCGGCCGCCCCCGAGCCATGGGTCAACTCGCAGCGCAGGATCTTGACCCGCACCGGTTCACCCTCGATCGGCATCTCGCACCACGCGCCGGGAAATGGCGAGAGGCCGTGAATGTGGCGCAGCACGGCGCGCGCGGGCTTGTGCCAGTCGATCCGCGCCTCGGCCTTGTCGATTTTGGCGGCGTAGGTGACGCCTTGATCGCTCTGCCTGGTAAGCTGCAACTTGCCGCGTTCCAGCGCGCCCATCGCGCGCACCATGAGATCACTACCCAGCGGTGCCAGCGCATTGTGCAAATCGGCCGCGGTCATGGCATCCGTAATCGCCAGGTGCTCGGCCATCGCCACGTCGCCGGTATCGAGGCCGGCATCCATTTTCATCACCATCACGCCGGTCTCGGCATCACCGGCCATGATGGCGCGGTTGATGGGAGCAGCGCCGCGCCAGCGCGGCAGCAGCGACCCATGCAGATTGAAGCAGCCGAGCTTTGGGGCATCGAGAATGGCCTGCGGCAGGATCATGCCATAGGCGACGACCACTGCGGCATCGGCGTTGTGCGCGCGAAATTCCTGCAAGCGCTTCCGGCGTCTTCAGCGTGGCCGGCGTGAACACCGGAATGCCGAGCCGCCGCGCCTCCTGCTCGACTGGAGTCGGCTGCAGCTTCATGCCGCGCCCGGCCGGCTTTGCCGCACGGGTATAGACCGCCGCGATCTCGTGGCCATGAGCCACCAGTTCCAGCAGCGTCGGCACCGCGAAGTCCGGCGTACCCATGAAGATCAAGCGGAGCGGCATGCGATGAAGTGCCTTGATGGAGGTTTGGCATTTTACTCGTCATGGCCGGGCTTGTCCCGGCCATCCACGTCTTGAGCGTCAGCAAAAAGGACGTGGATGCCCGGGGACAAGCCCGGGCATGACGACTGCGAGTGTGCGTCTACTCCGCGCGCCTTGGCGGCCTTGGCAAACTTCTTCAGCACGCGGTCGCGCTTCAGCTTCGACAGATAATCCACGAACAGCACGCCGTTGAGATGATCGATCTCGTGCTGGATGCAGGTCGCGAACAGGCCCTCGGCGTCTTCCTCATGCACCTTGCCGTCGAGATCGGTGAAGCGCACCCGCACCTGCGCCGGCCGCTCCACTTCCTCGTAATATTCCGGGATCGACAGGCAGCCTTCCTCGTAGACCGACAGCTCTTCCGACGACGACAGGATTTCCGGATTGATGAAGACGCGGGGGCGCGGCTTGCTCTCGCCGTCTTCGTCCCGCTTGGCGAGATCCATCGTGATCAGCCGCAGCGGCTCTGCGACCTGGATCGCCGCAAGCCCGATACCGGGCGCGTCGTACATGGTCTCGAGCATGTCGTCGGCGAGCTTGCGCACCTCCGTCGTTACCTTCTCGACGGGTTTGGAGACGAGCCGCAACTTCTTGTCCGGCAGGATGATGATTTCTCGGATGGCCATGATTTCTCGAAGTGCCTTGGCGGCGATTTAAGCTGCTGACTTGCCGGGGTCAATGCGCCGTCGGCGCCCGTTGACGTCTCGTTAACCACGAATCTTGGGCCGACATTAACCATAAAAATTAAACCGCCATTCACCATAAATGTTCCCTCTTCGTTCGCGTTGAGGCGCGAATCGGCTACAAGGGCGGCATGAATGAAATCCTTTTTGTGATCGGCGACCTGCCGATTCGAGCCGGAGTCGCGCTGATCGGCATCAGTGCCGTCGTGTTGCTGCTGCTGTTGGTCATCGCCGTCGTGATCGCACGGTCGGGGCGGCGTGGCGCGGAACTCGCGATGGCGCAAGCTATGCGCGCCGACGAGCTGGAAGAACGCCTGAGCGAAATGCTCCAGGCCCAGAACCAGGCCACCGGCCGTGTCGATGCGATGGGACAGGCGCTCGCCGGCCGCCAGGCCGAGATGGCGCGCGCCGTCAACGAACGGCTGGATTCGGTGACCCATCGCGTCGGCCAGTCGATGGAGCAGACCACGCGCCACACCATGGACTCGCTGCGCGTGCTGCACGAGCGGCTCGGCATCATCGACAATGCCCACAAGAATCTCACCGACCTCACCTCGCAGGTGACGACGCTGCGCGACGTGCTCGCCAACAAGCAATCGCGCGGCGCGTTCGGCCAGGCCCGGATGGAAGCGATCGTCCAGGACGGCATGCCGAAGGGGTCTTACGAATTCCAGTTCACGCTCTCGAGCGGCAAGCGGCCGGATTGCGTGGTGTTTCTCCCCGACCAACGGCCGCTCTGCATCGACGCGAAATTCCCGCTGGAAGCGATGACCGCGCTGCACGACGCGCGCACCGACGAGGAACGGAAATTCGCCACGCAACGCCTGCGCGCCGACGTCATGAAGCATGTCACCGATATCGCCGAAAAATACCTGATCACCGGCGAGACCCAGGATACCGCGCTGATGTTCGTGCCGTCCGAATCGGTCTATGCGGAGATTCATGACGGGTTCGACGATGTGATCCAGAAGGCCTATCGCGCCCGCGTGGTGCTGGTGTCGCCGTCGCTGCTGATGCTGGCAATCCAGGTGATGCAGCAGATCCTCAAGGACGCTCGGATGCGCGACGCCGCCGACCAGATCCGCACCGAAGTGCTCAACCTCGGCGACGATCTCGGCCGGCTGCGCGACCGTGTCGTGAAATTGCAGAAGCATTTTTCCGACGCCAATGAGGACGTCCGGCAGATCCTGATATCCGCCGACAAGATCGAAAAGCGGGCGGGGCGGATCGAGGAACTGGATTTCAGCAAGACCGAAGCCCCCGCCGAGCCCCGCGCCTGGTCAAATCAGGCGCACCCGAGTTGTTCCCCGTGCCGCGGAAGCTGCAGGCGGGGGAGTAGGGGACAGAGGGGTTTCATATCACAACGTCATCGCCCGGCTTGACCGGGCGATCCAGTATCCCAGAGACCTACCCTCCGCCCGTGGCGATCTCCGGATAGAGATCATTCCAGTCGGGATTATCTTTCTCGATCAAAGAAATCTTCCACGCGCGCGGCCACTTTTTCAGCCGTTTCTCGCGTTTGATGGCATTTTCGGGGTCTTCAAACTGCTCGAAGTAAACGAGTTTCACGATATCGTATTTCTCGGTGAAGCTTTCGACCAGTTTCAGCTTATGCTCGCCGACGCGCCGGACGAGATCGCTGGTCACACCAATGTAGAGCGTGCCGCCTATGCGGCTGGCAAGAATGTAGACGTAGTAACTGCGTGTGCCCAACTGCCGCCTCTGGAATACTGGATCGCCCGGTCAAGCCGGGCGATGACAGTCTTTTTGTGACCGAATCAGATAGCACTCCATAATGACCTCCGCACCTGACCATCAGCTCACGCCGTCGCGGCCCGACAAACCTCCCTCCTCCTGGCGCGAGGGTTTCGCAGTATATCTGCAACCGCGGGTGCTGATCGTCCTGCTGCTGGGCTTTTCATCCGGCCTGCCGCTGGCGCTGTCGGGATCGACGCTGCTGGTATGGATGCGGGAATCCGGCGTCGACCTCGGCACCATCGGCCTGTTCGCGCTGGTCGGCACGCCCTACACGCTGAAATTTCTCTGGGCACCGCTGGTCGATGCGCTGCATGTGCCGTTCTTCACCCAAAAACTCGGCCGCCGCCGTGGCTGGCTGGTGTTCTCGCAACTATTGCTGATCGCCTCTATCCTGTTGCTGGCGCTGACCGACCCCGCGCGCTCGCCGCTATATGTGGCGCTCGGCGCGCTCCTGGTCGCGACGACATCATCGACGCAGGACATCGTGGTCGACGCCTTTCGCATCGAGAGCCTGCCCGAGAGCGAGCAAGCGGCCGGCATGGCGTGCTATGTCGCGGCCTACCGCATCGGCATGCTGGTCTCGACCGCCGGCGCGCTGTTCATGGTGAGCGCGTTCGAATCGACCGGCATTCCGCGCGCCTCGGCGTGGATGTGGGGCTATGCGGCGATGGCCGCCCTCGTGCTGATCGGCACCGTCACCGCACTTGCCGCCACCGAGCCCGAACAATCCGTCCGCACGGAAGCCAAAGCCAGCGCCGAGACCGCGTTCACACGCGTGATGCATGCCACCGTCGGCGCGTTCTCGGAATTCCTGATCCGCAAGGACGCCCTGGCGGCACTTGCCTTCGTCGTGCTCTACAAATTCACCGACGCGTTTTCCGGCACCATGACCGCGCCGTTCGTGATCGACCTCGGCTTCACCCGCAACGACTATGCCGCCATCGTCAAGGGTGTCGGCCTCGCCGCGCTCCTGATCGGTGGCTTCGCCGGCGGTTTCGTGGCCCGGCGCTATTCGCTCGCCGCGAGCCTATGGATCGGCGGGGTGCTGCAGGCGGTAGCCAACCTGTCGTTCTCGTGGCTGGCGCTGGCCGGCGTCAATCACTGGGCGCTGGCGCTTGCAATTTCCGCGGAGAATTTCACCAGCGCGATCGGCACCGTGATCTTCGTCGCCTATCTTTCGGCGCTGTGCAGAAACCCGCTGCATACGGCCACGCAATACGCCCTGCTCACGGCGCTTGCCGCGGTCGGGCGCACCTATTTGTCAGCGGGCGCGGGGTACGTGGCCAAGGCGACCGGATGGCCATTGTTTTTCGCGATCTGCGTCCTGGTCGCGGTGCCGAGCCTGATCCTGCTGGCATGGCTGCAGCGGCGCGGGCATTTTGACGCGCTGGGACCGGTGAGGGTTTAAAAGTTCGTCTTTGCCGAAATCAATGCTTCGTCACCACGCTCCATTTGGTGACGATGGCATCGCTCATCTGCCCGGCTTCCTGCGAACAGGCGACCTCATCGACCTTGACCGAGACTTCCTTGCCGACGAAGCCCTTCAGCTGCGCCGCCTGGGCATCATTGTCGGTGACGATCTGAAAGGTCTCCGGTCCGGTTTCCAACCCGCACAGTCCGGTCGGGCCGGGCAGCCGGCGCGGTTCGCTGGTGAGCTGATAGGTGGCGACACGCTTGCCCTTTTTGCCACCGCGCGTACGCAGCGCGTTCAGCTCGCCCGACAGCACGTCGCCGGCATTGATCAACCTGGCGGCCTTCGGCGCGGGTTCGTCGGTTTGCGCGAACGCGCCCGATGCTGCGACCGTGGCCGCAACGAGCGTCACCCAGGCCAGGCGTTTACCGAATCCATCGTCTCGTCATGTCGATCATTTCCGTTGGTGATGGTTAGAACAGGGTTCGCTGCCGCATGGCGGCGGACAGCGTGCCTTCGTCGAGATAGTCCAGTTCGCCGCCGACCGGCACGCCGTGCGCCAGCCGTGTCACCTTGACGCCGGCCTCCTGCAGCAGGTCGGTGATATAATGCGCCGTGGTCTGGCCGTCCACGGTTGCATTCAGCGCTAAAATGATTTCCGTTACGCGCGAATCATGCGCGCGCGCGACCAACGCGTCGATGGTCAGGTCCTGCGGGCCGACGCCGTCGAGCGGCGACAGCGTCGCGCCGAGCACGTGGTAATATCCGTTGATCGCATTGGCCCGCTCCAGCGCCCAGAGATCGGCGACATCGGCGACCACGACGATGATCGCCGGATCGCGCCGCGGATCGGTGCATACCGTGCAGGGATTCTGGGTGTCGATATTGCCGCAGGTCTTGCAGACCTGAATCTTGTCGATCGCCACCTGCAACGCCGCCGAGAGCGGCGTCATCAGCGCCTCGCGCTTCTTGATCAGATGCAGCGCCGCGCGCCGCGCTGAACGCGGGCCGAGCCCCGGCAGCCGTGCCAAGAGCTGGATCAGGCGTTCGATTTCGGGACCGGCAACCGCAGCAGCCATCTCAGGTGAGGCCCAGCCCCGGCGGCAGACCCAGTCCGCCGGTCAGCGACTGCATCTTTTCCTGCATCGCGGCTTCCGCCTTGCGCCGCGCATCATTATGCGCGGTGACCAGCAGGTCTTCGAGGATCTCGCGCTCCTCCGGCTTGATCAGCGAGGGGTCGATCTTCACCGCCTTCACTTCCATCTTGGCGGTCATGCGCACGGTGACGAGGCCGCCGCCCGAAATGCCCTCGACCTCGACATGGCCGAGTTCTTCCTGCATCGCCTGCATCTTCGATTGCAGTTGCGCCGCCTGCTTCATCATGCCGAGAAAATCAGCCATCAAACATTCCTCACCTATTGCTATTCGTCGCTGTCGGAACTCTCGGCAGGGTCTTCATCGCCAGCATCGGATTCCGGCGGCTCGGGGGCAAGCTTGCGCACCTCGACGACCTTGGCGCCGGGGAAACGCGCCAGCACCTCTTTCACCCGCGGATCGGATTCGGCGGCGCGTTCGCGCTCGTTCTTCTGCATTTCATTTTGCGAACGCAGCGTCGGCTGCCCGGCTTCGTTGGACACAATCACGGTCCAGCGCCGTCCGGTCCATTGCTCCAGCTTGCGCGACAGATCGTTGATCAGCGTCCGCGCAGCGCTGCGCTCCAGCGTCACTTCGAGCCGGCCGTCCTCGATGCGCACCAGGCGGACATCGGCCTCGAGCGCGGACTTGGTCAGAAGGTCGCGCTTTTCGCCGGCAAGCGCCACCAGTTCCGGAAAGCTCGCAATCCGCAGCGCCACCGGCGCGGGCTGCGCAACGGACGCCGGCGCAATCATCTGCGGACGTGCGGACGCCTCCGCACCGGTCCGCGGCACCGAGGCCGCTCGCGCCGGCGAAGATGGCATCGAAGAGGTGCCCGGCGCAGAACTCCCCGACGCAGAACTGCCTGCGCCTTGCGCGCCGCGCGGCAGCGCGCTTGCCGCGATCACGGGCGAGGCAACGCCATTCTGCTCAAGCATCCGGATGGCTTCGTCCGGCGTCGGCATGTCGGCGACATAGGCGATGCGCACCAGCACCATTTCGGCCGCCGCCACCGGCCGCGTCGCGCCTTGCGCCTCGGTAATGCCCTTGAGCAGCATCTGAAACATCCGCGACAGCACCCGCATCGACAGTTTTGACGCGTAGTCGCGAGCGCGGAGCCGCTCTGTTTCGCCAAAGGCGAGATTGTCGGCGGTCGCCGGCACGACCTTGACCCGGGTGACGAAATTGACGAATTCGGCGAGATCGCTGAGCACCACGATCGGATCGGCGCCGGTGTCATACTGCTCGCGAAATTCCTTGAAGGCGCCGGCGATGTCGCCGCGCACCAGCGAATCGAACAGGTCCATCACCCGGGTGCGGTCGGCAAGGCCGAGCATCTGCCGCACGGCGTCGGCGCGCACCAGGCCTGCCGCGTGCGCAATCGCCTGATCGAACAGCGACAGCGAATCGCGCACCGAGCCTTCGGCGGCGCGGGCGATGATGCCGAGCGCCTCCGGCTCCGCCTCGACATTCTCCTTTGCCGCGATACTGGCAAGATGCGCCATCAGCACGTCGGCATCGACCCGGCGCAGGTCGAAGCGCTGGCAGCGCGACAGCACCGTGACCGGCACTTTTCGAATCTCGGTGGTGGCGAATACGAATTTGGCGTGCTCCGGCGGCTCTTCCAGCGTCTTGAGGAACGCATTGAAAGCTGCGGTGGAAAGCATGTGGACTTCGTCGATGATGTAGACCTTGTAGCGGGCGCTCGCCGGCGCATAGCGCACGCTGTCGTTGATCTGACGCACATCATCGACGCCGGTATGGGATGCCGCGTCCATCTCCAGCACGTCCATGTGCCGGCTTTCCATGATCGCCTGGCAATGCACGCCCGGCACCGGCATGTGAATGGTCGGCCCCTTAACCGAGCCATCCGGCAGTTCGTAATTCAGGGCGCGGGCGAGGATTCTCGCGGTCGTGGTTTTTCCGACGCCCCGCACCCCGGTCAAAATCCACGCCTGCGGTATCCGGCCGGTTTCGAAGGCGTTGGAAACGGTGCGGACCAATGCTTCCTGGCCGATCAGATCGTCGAAGCTGGAGGGACGATATTTTCGCGCCAGCACACGATAGTGCTGGCCGGCCTGCGGCGGGCCGCCGAGGTCAAAGCCGCCCTGATGGGCGCTTTCGGGATCGGTTGGAGGGACTACGGGAATGCCAGCATCGGTCATCGATCGATCCGCAATTGATTGTCTCTCGAAGCCGGCTTGCGGAACAGGGAACAAATCGCGCGCAAGGACACATATCGACTTTTGCGCGATTCGCCCGAAAAACAGGTAGGAGACTGACGAGCGACCCGATCCGGACCTCGTTAGGGCTGCTTCCTTCCGGACCTGACCCGGTTGGCGAGTGGCTCGTCCACCGCCAATCTCCCGGCCCTTATTTGGGGCTAAAACCCCCGGAAAGCAAGCGGGGCGTCTGCCGTCATCCCCGCCAAAACGGACTATCCGGCAAACCCGTGCGCCCTGAGTAAACAGGCACGCGGCGGAATACCGGATCATCGCTTTCGCAGGTCATAACGCCTTGATATGACACCGCGGGCGGTGTCCATTTGGGCACTTCAGACCGAAGCCATCGACAAAGCGGTGGACGCAACCGGAACCCTTATGCCCTCTGACGATCCCGCCTGGTCGCTGCATCCCCAGCTCAAGAAAGACACCATCGACATCGGCGACCTGCCGCTGTGCCGCGTGCTGGTGATCAAGGATGCGCATTACCCCTGGCTGCTGCTAGTGCCGCGCCGGCGCGACGCCGTGGAAATCATTGATCTCGACGAGGTCGGGCAGGCGCAGTTGATGACCGAAATCGCCCGCGTCGGACGCGCCCTGAAAGAGATCACCCAATGCGACAAGCTGAACATCGCAGCCCTCGGCAATGTGGTGCCGCAACTGCATGTCCATGTCATCGCACGCCGCAGCAGCGACGTCGCCTGGCCGCGTCCGGTCTGGGGGGTGATGCCACCGCTCGCGCATGATGTTGAGGAAGTCCAGAACTTCATCAGCGCGCTTCGCCGCAAAATCTGGCTAGGATCCTGACTGGGTTGAACTCATGACAGCTTTCGATTCGTTTCCACTGGGGCAGCCGGCCTTCATCACCCATATTCTCGATCGCGCCGCGCATCTGCGCAACAACGACGAGATATTGTTCGCGCTGGAGGGTCACCGCGATGCCCGCGCCTATGTGGTGCATCGCGATTCGCTGGTGGTAAAACAGACCGCGGAAGGCCCGCGTGCGCTATTGACCATCGATGAAGCGCTGAAATTCGGCGCCAATCCCGGCACGATTTTCCTGGGCCTGCGCGACGGCGCCGCGGTGTTCGGCATGGGAATTCCGGCTCAGGCTGTGGAAAAGCTCCTGACCCGCGACGACGTCGCCGTGACCGAACTGCGCGGCATGGCGATGCAGGGCGTGGTGCCGGCCGACCAGCTCTCGGCGATCGCGATGGCGAAGTCGATGGTGACCTGGCATCAGCGTCACGGCTATTGCGCCAATTGCGGCACCCGCACCGCCATGAAGGAAGGCGGCTGGAAGCGCGACTGCCCGAACTGCAAGGCCGAACATTTTCCGCGCACCGACCCGGTGGTGATCATGCTGGTGACGTCCGGCGACAAATGCCTGCTCGGGCGGCAGAAGCAATTCCCTGCCGGGATGTGGTCGTGCCTGGCCGGCTTCGTCGAAGCCGCCGAAACCATCGAGGACGCGGTCCGCCGCGAAATCTTCGAGGAATCCGGGATTCGCTGCACCGATGTGAACTATTACATGACGCAGCCGTGGCCCTATCCGTCCTCCCTGATGATCGGATGCAACGCGCGCGCGACCAACGAGGATATCGTCGTCGATCGCACGGAGCTCGAGGATGCACGCTGGTTCGACCGGGCCGAGGCGACCTTGATGATCAAGCGGCAGCACCCCGATGGCCTTGCGGGGCCGCACCCGTTTGCGATTGCCCATCATTTACTCGGACAGTGGCTGCAGGGCGATCCTGAGCCAAACGCATAGCGGGAACCTCGATCATGGCTCGTCGATTATTAGCTGGCGTCTGGGGGCGAAGATAATGGACGAGCCAATGAACTTTCACGCTAACTCGCCGAAAATCCCTCCGCGCATTCTCTGCATCGGCATGCCGGTGCGCGACCTGACATTTCGCGTCCAGGAATTGCCCAAGCGCGGCTTCAAGGTGAATGCCAGCCATTTCGATGAAATCTGCGGCGGCAACGCGCTCAATGCCGCGATCGGAATCGTGCGGCTGGGCGGCCGTGCCTCGATCTGCGGGCCGATGGGCGACGCCCGCGAAACTTCATCGAGGTACATTTTCGACAAGCTCGCGCATGAAGGCATCGACACCAAACATATCGTGCACATGCCCGGCCTGGTGACGCCGATCTCGAATATCATGATCGATCCGAGCGGCGAGCGGACCATCGTGACATTCCGCGATCCGGAATTGTGGAAAGTCCGTCTGCCCGATACCGACACGCTGCTCGAAGACTGCGCCGCGATCCTGACCGAGAACCGCTGCGCGGAGTTTTGTACTGATTTGTGCGCCGAGGCACGGCGGCGCGGCATCCCCGTCGTCGTCGATGTCGACCGCACGATGTCGATGCGGGAAGGGCTGCTCACCGCGTCCTCGCATCTGGTGTTCTCCAGTGAAGCGCTGCAATCCACCGCCGGCGTCGCCAACGACGCCGACGCGCTGCTGAAAATCGCCAAACAGACCTCATCGTTTCTGGCCGGAACGCAGGGCGCACAGGGCACGCTCTGGCTCGACGAACACCAGTCGCTGCAGCAGACGCCGGCCTTCCCGGTGCACACCGTGGATACCCTGGGCGCGGGCGACGTGTTCCACGGTGCATTCACCCTCGCCATCACCGAGAAGCAGGATCTCGTGGAGGCCCTGCGGTTCGCGTCGGCCGCCGCGGCGCTGAAATGCACCCGGTTCGGAGGCGCTTTTGCCGCTCCGCAACGTGCTGAAGTTGAAGAGTTTTTAAGCCAGAACCAGACCGCTGGCTCGGCCCACATGCGACAAAAATAAGCTTGTAATAGAAGAATTTTCTCTATATGAGGCACATTGACCTTATAAATGGAACAAAGTTCTTCTCATGACCGATCTCGCTGTGCAGGTTCTTGAGCCCAACCGCCGCCTCGATGCCATCGACCGCAAAATCCTCACCGTGCTCCAGGATGACGCCTCGTTGTCGGTCGCCGAGATCGGTGACCGGGTCGGGTTGTCATCGACGCCGTGCTGGAAGCGCATCCAGCGGCTGGAGGCCGACGGCGTGATCCTGCGCCGGGTGGCGCTGGTCGATCAGAACAAGATCGGGCTCGGCATCTCGGTGTTTGTGTCGGTCGAGAGCGCCGATCATTCCGAGGCCTGGCTGCGGACCTTCGCGGACGCCGTCAGTGCGATGCCGGAGGTGATGGAATTCTACCGCATGGCGGGCGACGTCGATTACATGCTGCGCGTCGTGGTCGCGGACATGCAGAGCTACGATGTCTTCTACAAGAAGCTGATCAGCGCCGTGCCGCTGAAGAATGTCACGTCGCGTTTTGCGATGGAGAAGATCAAATCGGTCACCGCGCTGCCGGTGCCGGCGGCCTGATTTCCGCAACTGTGGGCCGCCCGTGGCGGCCACGGACTGATGCGACGCTGGGCCGCATGCGGCGACTTCGAATCGATGCGCAAAGCCGCAATCGCCTTCAAAACAAGGCACCCGCTGCACGCTGACCTTGCGTTCGACGAATAGAACCACCTCCAGCGTCGTCAGAGCACGCTGGTTCGCGTTCTCCGAATCATACCTAACAGAATATTTACGCGGAATTAGCTTTCGCTCGATATCCAGTCGCGATGGAGCGGCAAGAAAGCGTCACCCGATGGCCGGCATGGTTCAATGCAGCCATATTGCTGGTTGCAAGCTGGATCGCAATTGCAGCGATGTCCTTGCAGGTCCGTCCCGGCGCCGAAGTCGTCGCCGTGGCCTTCCCGCCATGGTGGAGCACACAGCAGGTTTTCCTGGCCGCCGCTTCCGCCAACGCCGCGATTATCAGGATGACCGCCATTCCAACCATCCTTGTGGTGCGGCCCGATGACCGCGACGGCATGACGCGGCTGCGCGGCGCCGGTGTCTGGCTCGCCATCGACCCGCAGGCTATCGCCGCCTGCTTTTCAAAACAGAAATTGCAAGAAGGAAATTTGACATGACCGCCGAGAACCGCGACCTGGAGACTTTGCGCGAGACCACCAGCAAGACCTTGCTCGCGGTGCTCTGGCTGCATGTTCCGGTCTCCGCGGCCATCGGCATGGCACGCGGCGCGGATTGGCTGCTGCCCGTCGCCTTGATGGTGGCGCTGGCCTTGGCCGCGACATTGTCGTGGCGCGCAACCGGGAACGGACTTTCGACCCGTCTGACTGTTGCGGTCGCCTTGATGGGCAGCATATCGGTGTTTGCCTTCCAGCTATCGGGGCATCCCTGGCAGATCGACCTCCATATGTACTTCTTTGCCGGGCTGGCATGTCTGGTGGCCTATTGCGACTATCGGCCGATCGTTGCCGGCACGATCGCGGTCGTCCTGCATCACCTGGCGCTGAACTTCATTCTGCCGGCGGCGGTCTATCCCGGCGGCGGTGACGTTTGGCGCGTCGTCCTTCATGCCGTGATTCTCGGGATCGAGGCCGGTGTCTTGATCTGGCTTGCTCACGAGCTCTCGCGCCTGTTCGTGACAGCCGCGCAGAAGACGGCCGAAGCCGAAGCTGCGACCGCCGCCGGGGCGCGCGCCAACGCCGAGCGCGCCGAGGCCGGGGAGCGATCCAGGCTGGAACGCGACGTGGCGATGCGCGAACTCGCCACCGACTTCGAGCGCAAGATCGGCCATATCGTCGAGGCGGTCGCGGTGGCCGCCAGTGAAATGCAGGGCATGTCCTCGTCGATGAGCGGAAGCAGCGGCGAAACCGCGCGACAGACGTCGGCTGCAGCCGCCGCCTCGACCCAAGCCTCAGCGAACGTTGAAACGGTGGCCTCGGCAACCGAACAGCTCACGAACTCGATCAGCAGGATCGCTCAGCAGGTGACGCGCTCCGCCGAGATCGCCGGCAAGGCAGCCAAGGAGGCGCAGCGCACCAACGTCGTGGTCGAGGGACTTGCAACCGGCACCCAGAAGATCGGCGAAGTGGTGACGCTGATCCAGAACATTGCCAGCCAGACCAATCTGCTGGCCCTGAACGCCACCATTGAGGCGGCACGCGCCGGCGAGCACGGCAGGGGATTTGCGGTGGTGGCGAGCGAAGTCAAGGCGCTCGCCAATCAGACCGCCAAGGCGACCGAGGAAATTTCGGCGCAGATTCAAGGCATCCAGGCCGCCACCGGCGAAGCCGTCACTGCGATCCAGGCCATCGGTGGGACCATCGCCGAGATCGACCAGATATCCAGCGCGATCGCCAACGCCGTCGATCAGCAGGGCACAGCGACACGCGATATCGCCGGCAATGTACAGCAGGCGGCGAACGGCACCCGCGACGTCAATGACAAACTTCTCAGCGTTACCCGGGCCTCCGGCGAAGCCGGCATGGCGGCCTCCAACCTGCTCAAGGCGGCGAACGGGTTGTCATCGCAATCCGAGCGGCTGAAATCCGAGGTCAATGGATTCCTCGACTCGCTGCACGCAGCGTAAGCGTCGAAAACTGAAATCGTCATATGCGGGCTTGACCCGCGCATCGACCAATCCTTGAGGAAAGCAGATGGATTGCCGGGTCAAGCCCGGCAACGACGTGTCGGCGGCATCCCTCAAATCTTCTGATTATACTCGCCGACTTCGGGATGGGTGCGCAGCACCGAATCCATCGCCTCGAACATGTCGCGCATGCGCTGCTCGGACACCGGGCTCTCGACCACGACAACCAGTTCCGGCTTGTTGGACGACGCCCGCACCAGGCCCCAGCTGCCATCCTCGGCGGTGACGCGCACGCCGTTGACCGTGACGAGATCGCGGATCGGCTGCCGCGCGACCTTGCCGCCCTTGTTCTGGATCGCCTCGAAATGCTTCACCACGGAATTGACGATGCCGTATTTGGCCTCGTCCGAGCAATGCGGCGACATGGTCGGCGACGACCAGGTTTTCGGCAGCGCGTTTTTCAGGTCCGCCATCGACTTGCCGGGCGCGCGATCGAGCATCTCGCACACCGCGATCGCCGAGATCAGGCCGTCATCATAGCCGCGGCCGAACGGCGCGTTGAAGAAGAAGTGGCCGGACTTCTCGAAACCCGCCAGCGCACCCAATTCGTTGGTGCGGCGCTTCATGTAGGAATGGCCGGTCTTCCAATACGTAACCTTCGCACCCTGCTTTTGCAGCACCGGATCGGTCACGAACAGCCCGGTCGATTTCACGTCGACCACAAACTGCGCGTTGTCGTAGATCGCCGACATGTCGCGCGCCAGCATCACGCCGACCTTGTCGGCGAAAATCTCCTCGCCGGTATTGTCGACCACGCCGCAGCGGTCGCCGTCGCCGTCGAAACCGAGACCGACGTCGGCCTTGTGCGCCAGCACGGCGTCGCGGATGGCGTGCAGCATTTCCATGTCTTCGGGATTGGGATTGTACTTCGGGAACGTGTGATCGAGTTCGGTGTCGAGCGGCACCACCTCGCAACCGATCGCCTGCATCACCTGCGGCGCGAAGGCGCCCGCGGTACCGTTGCCGCAGGCGACCACGACCTTCAGCTTGCGCTTCAGTTTCGGGCGCCTGGTCAGATCGGCAATGTAGCGGGCCGGAAAATTCTCGTGAAATTGATAGGAGCCGCCGACCTTGTTCTTGAAGTCGGCATTGAGCACGATTTCTTTGAGGCGGTTCATTTCGTCGGGCCCGAAGGTGAGCGGCCGGTTGGCGCCCATCTTGACCCCGGTCCAGCCATTGTCGTTATGCGAGGCCGTCACCATCGCCACGCAGGGAACGTCGAGATCGAATTGCGCGAAATACGCCATCGGCGTCATGCACAGGCCGATGTCGTGAACCTTGCAGCCCGACGCCAGCAATCCCGAAATCAGCGCATATTTGATCGAGGCCGAATAGCCGCGGAAATCGTGCCCGGTGACAACCTCCTGTTTGGCGCCGAGTTCGGTAATCAACGCGCCCAGGCCCATGCCGAGCGCCTGAATCCCCATCAGATTGATTTCCTTGCCGAACAGCCAGCGGGCGTCGTATTCGCGAAACCCGGTCGCCTTCACCATCGGCTCGGATTCATAGGCATAGGTATTCGGAACCAGAACGGATTTCGGCTTCGGAAACATCTGGATGCCTCGTGGCGAGCGCTGAGAGGAATGCACCGCAGCCATAGCGACTGCGCTGGCTGGGCGGAAGGCGGGACAGCCGTTTTGTGAGGATTAATTGCGGCGGATTGGCGAAGCGTCACCCAACCATCTTTGCACGGCGGCGGCGCCCTACGCTGCGCTGTTGCGCCCTACGAGCTACTTGACCGCTATCGCTCCGACCCAGCATGGTTTCTGAACCATGGATGGGCCTCTCGACGAAAATATCCAAAACGACCCCATGCAAAGTAGCATGGTCCGGCCTTTTGAACGATCCCGCAAAAATATTTTGACACGTCGGGCAAATCACCTGCATATCTTCATCGTCGCACGAATTAAGCCCGCGCCGGAAAATCCGCTGCGGGCTTTTTGAATCAGACGATACGCTGTCAGGCAATACATTGCTGAGCGCGCCGAACTCGGCCGCGGCAGCGAAGCGAATTAGCTGACAGCCGAGGCCGACCCCGCCGACAGACGGGCGCCCGGCGAAGATATGATGGGCAAGCCGAACCGGAATCGACGCTTCCGCGCCATTGCGCAAGCCATCCTTCAAGCGCTTGCCTTCAAACACTTGCCTTCAAGCACTTAAAGCCAACCCAGCCCTCTCCGCGAGGGCGCGGTCACATCACGGGCCCATCCCAAGGTGTCCGCAAATACCTGTAGGTGATTCATCATGCCTGACTACTCTCTGGTGCCAGTGGACTATCAGCCGAATTTCGATGGCTACTCGCTCGTTCCCGTTGACTACGATCCGTTCGCCGCGGATGGCGTAATTCAACAGTCGCAGATTCAACAGGCCCAGGCCCAGCCGCAAGGCCCGCCGCAGCAGCCACCAGCAACGGGAGCCGGTCAACCCGATGCCGGTGCGCCGGCTGCAGGCGGTGGCCCCAGCGGATCGGTAGGCGGCGGTATTGGCCCCACTGGAGGTGCTCCCAACCCGACTTTGGATCAAGGCGCAGCCAAAGCTGCTCCCTTTGGCGGCTATGCTAATCCGACGCCAACAGACTCCCTTACATCAAACGGCGTCCTAACTTCCTTGGGTAAGAATGGTTTGGACGGCTATGTTTATGGAAAAAACTCGACTGGCACCCCACCAACAGGCCCTCAGGTTACTACTGCCAACGGTAATCTCACGATCACTGCCACTGACAACGCCAAACCCACGAATTTCGGTGGGGTTTATGGACATACGCTAACGTTCTCAGAACCCGGTAGCAACAAATTGGCAACAATGACCACTGTCGATCCGACTGGTTTGTTGGTAGCGACCCCGATTGAAGGTGATCCAAGCAATCTGAATGTCAGCGAGTACAAGGGCTACTAGAAAACCGGCATGGCGAAAGGGCAGGCGTAACGGCGGCATATCTCTGCCCTCGCGATCCAAATACTGGCCAGCATTTCGCCATATGTCTACGTCAAGATGACCAGAAGCTCAGGGCTCTGGACTCATTAGCACGCTAAATGCCGATTGATGCGAAGCTTCTAAAGACCGGGATACTCGCGCTTTCGCTGACCGTGACGGCGACCGTTGGGCTGACCGCGGATTACGAAATTTTCGGTGACTTTATGAGTGTGGCGACTGGGGAAAACCATTATTCTGTCGAGCGCCTCGACCACAAGAACAGGAAGCTCCATCACTGCACCGCAATCCTCGACGCCGAGACCAAGCAATTGACCGGTCAATGCGCCGAGAGGCCCGGCTTTCCGGAGAATCCGACCGGCAAAGGTCGGAACTTGCAGGGAGGGATATCAAACGTTTTTGGCGGCGTGCCAGTGTTTGGCTCCTGGAAGATCGACCAGACCACCGGAAAAACCGAGTTCTGTATTGCAGACACTGCTCCGTGCGTGGAGGTAACTCCGCAATAGACATTTTACGGAAAAGCGGCTCCGGTTTTATTTGCGGCGAATTGGTAGCGAAACGGCCCTATTGCTCCAGCACCATCTGGCCGTTGGCGTATTCGAAGCGCTTCAGCTTCGACAGGAACGACAGGCCGAGCAGGTTCTCCGACAAGGCAGCGTCGGGCAGCACCATGGCATCGACATCGCGCACCACGAGGCCGCCGACATCGACCATGGCAAGCCGGGTGCGCGCGGCCTTGATGGTGCCGTTGGCGGTCGTGACGGTGGCGTTGTAATCGTTGCGCGACGGGCGCAGTCCGAACCGCGCGGCGGAGGTTTCGTTCAGCGCGATCATCGAGGCGCCGGTATCGACCATGAAGCCGATGCGCTGGCCGTCGATCCGGCCTTCGGTTTCGAAATGACCGCGGGCGTCGCGAGGGATGTTGATGCTGCGAGTACCGGCCTGCGCGACGGTCGCCACGACGGCGGCCTTGGGGGATGCGTTATGGGCAAGCGCCGGCGCCATCCTGTCAGCCATCTGCGCCATCAGGGTGCCGAGGCCGGCAATGAAGGCGGCAAAGATCATGATGCTACGCATTACGCCACACTCGATCCGAACGCCGGATATCACCACGTAAGCCGCCAAGCCGCGACTAACGGCGGTGGGAAAGGCTGCCATTTTGACCAAAAGGATGAGTGAAGCGTTAACGGGAAGTCAGCGTCATACGCGGGCTTGACCCGCGTATCCATCATCTTCGCAAAGCGTTTTCACCAAATTTGATGGATTGCCGGGTCGAGCCCGGCAATGACATACCGCGCGTTACGTGCCCCGCGGCTTGACGCGCCGGGTCGGCATCGCGCTTGCCGGATCCTCCGGCCAGGGGTGTCGCGGATAGCGCCCGCGCAGATCGGAGCGCACCGCCGCATAGCTGCCGCGCCAGAAGCCCGGCAGATCGCGCGTCACCTGCACCGGCCGGTGCGCCGGCGACAGCAGTTCCAGCACCAGCGGCACCGCGCCTTTGGCAACCGACGGATGGGTGTTCATCCCGAACAATTCCTGCAGCCGGACCGCGATGGTCGGCCCCTGCTCGGCCTCATAATCGATCGCCAGCAGGGTGCCGGTCGGCGCCTCGAAATGCGTCGGCGCCTCGCGCTCCAGCCGCGCGCGCAAATCCCAGGGCAGCAGCGACATCAGCGCATCCGACAGGTCGCCCGCCGAAAACGCCTTCAGCGAAGCCTTGTCATGGAGCGCCGGCGTCAGCCAAGTCTCGCGCTGTGCTGCGAGCGCGTCATCGGACAGGTCCGGCCACGGATTCGATGACGCCCCCGCCTCGGCCGCGCGCAAAAACATCACGCGGTCGCGCCACTGTTTCAGGGGCTTCGACCACGGCAATCCATCCAGACCCGAGCTGACAAGACCATCGGCCAGCACCCGCGCGGTCTCCGCCGAGGGCGACAGCGCCATTGGGGTTTCCGACAGCGTGATCGCATGCAGGGTTCGTTTGCGCCGCGCCCGCAACGCCATCGCATCGCGGTCGAGCGAAATTTCGTCGGCGATCTCGATCTGATCGGCGAAGTGCTGTTCGATATCGGCGAGCTCGATCGGCGCCGCCAGCAGAATGCGGCCCTGGGCCGCCGTTCCGGTCAGTTCGGCGACCGCAATATAAGGCGCGCGCGCCAGCGCGGAAGTTCGATCCACCGCCGCACCGCGCCCATTGGCGAGCACAAAGCTGCCATTGCCGCGGTTGCGCGCCACCCGGTCGGGAAATGCGAAAGCGAGCATGACGCCGGTGGATAGTCCTTCTTCAATCGCGCGGGCTGCAGCCGTGCCTGGAGACCCCCCACCCCGACCTCGAGAGCGAGCTTCGCTCGCCTCGGACCCCGCAAGGGGAGAGGGAGAAGAACCCGCCGCCACCTGCTGTGCCCAGCGCTGCGCCAGGCTGCGCGCACTGCTGGCGCGTGGCGAGCGGTCGCGGCGGAATTGATCGAGCCTGACATCAAGATCGACGCTGTCGCCGCCGAGCCCACGCTCGGTGAGGATCGCGGCGATCTCGGCGGCCGGCTCGCCGGTGCCCCAACGATGCGAGTCCACGATCATGCGCGCCAGCCGCGGCGGCAGCGCCAGCGCGCGCAGGCTGTTGCCTTCCGCCGTGATCCGGCCGTCGCCGTCGAGCGCCCCGAGTTCGCGCAAGAGACTGCGCGCCTCCTTCAGCGCGGGCTGCGGCGGCGCATCCAGAAACGCCAGCGTCGAGGGATCGCTGACGCCCCATTGCGCGAGGTCGAGCACCAGCGAAGAGAGATCGGCGCTGAGAATCTCGGGCTGGGTATAGGCCGCCAGCGATGCAGTCTGCGGCTCATCCCACAGCCGGTAGCAGACGCCGGGCTCGGTGCGGCCGGCGCGGCCACGGCGCTGATCGACCGCGGCGCGCGAGGCACGCACGGTTTCCAGCCGCGTCAGGCCGATGTCAGGCTCATAGCGCGGCACCCGCGCCACGCCGGAATCGACGACGATGCGAACGCCTTCAATGGTCAGCGAGGTTTCCGCGATCGAAGTCGCCAGCACCACCTTGCGCTGGCCCTTCGGCGCAGGCGCGATGGCGCGATCCTGCACGGCAGCGTCGAGCGCACCGAACAGCGGCACGATTTCGATGCTCGGCGTCGTGGACCCGTTCGCCGAGAAAATTCTGGGTGCGGCGAATCTCGGCAGCGCCCGGCAGGAACGCCAGCACCGAACCCGGATCGGCGCGCAGCGCCGTCGCGATCGCATCCGCCATCTGCCGTTCCAGCGGCGCATCGGCCTTGCGGCCGAGATAGCGGGTCTCGACCGGAAACGCGCGGCCTTCGCTGGATATCACCGGCGCATCGCCGAGCAATTTTGCAACCCGCGCGCCATCCAGCGTCGCCGACATCACGAGGATGCGCAGGTCCTCGCGCAGACCGACCTGGGCGTCGCGCGCCAGCGCCAGGCCCAGATCAGCATCGAGCGAGCGTTCGTGGAACTCGTCGAACAGCACCGCGGCGACGCCGGACAATTCCGGATCGTCGAGAATCTGCCGTGAGAAAATGCCTTCGGTGACGACTTCGATCCGCGTCGCGCGCGACACCTTGGTGCCGAACCGGACGCGATAGCCGACGGTCTCGCCGACGCGTTCGCCCAGCGTCTTTGCCATCCGCTCGGCGCTGGCGCGGGCGGCAATTCGCCGCGGCTCCAGCATGATGATTTTCTTTTTTGCAGCCCATGGCGCGTCCAGCAGCGCCAGCGGCACCCGCGTGGTCTTGCCGGCGCCGGGCGGCGCCACCAGCACGGCGGCATTGCCGTCCGCCAGCGCGCGCGCCAGTTGGTCCAGCACCGCGTCGATCGGAAGAGGCGTGTCGAAGGAGCGGGTCAAGGCCGTCTCATTTCTTGAAACCTGGCAGCGGCGCGCTCTTGTGCGGCTGGAAGCGGGGAACTCCCATCATGGTTCGTTGACTTCAGATCAGACGTTGTGTTCAATTTCAATTCTAATCTCTGATTGAGAGGGTCGATGTTGCCCAACAACATTACCCGTAGACGGGTTCTTCAGGCGTCCGCAACTGCCGCGGCCGCGGTGCACGCAACTGCCATTGGAAGCTCGCTGATATCGACGACAGTCCAGGCGGCAGAAACCGTCAAGGTAGCGAAATACGTCTTGCGGCGGCTGCACCAGTACAAGGTCGAAACCATGTTCGGCGTCCCAGGCGCCACCTGGGAAGGTTTCTTCAGCGAATTCAGCGGTACCGGCGTATCGTTGGTCATCAATAGCAGCGATCTGGAAGCCGGTTATGCCGCGGACGGCTACGCGCGAATGCGCGGCCTCGGCGCCGTTGCAGTAACGCGCGGTGTCGGCATTTTGAGCTTGGTCAACGCCATCGGCGGCGCCTATGCCGAGCGCAGTGCTGTGGTGGTCATCAATGGCGGCCCCAGCGGCCCGGACCTTGCGGGGCAAAGGGATCTCGGGGTGCTGTATTCGCACTCGATCGGCCGCGACAAGACCGACCTCAACATTCTCCGCGAAGTCACTGCCTATGCAGAGCGCGCCGAAACCGCGGCTCAGGTGCCTGCGATCGTCGACAAGGCCCTGACGGTCGCGCTTACCCGCAAGCGACCGGTCTATATTGAAATCAATAACGCCATCTGGGACAGCCACATCCCGGCTCCGATCGGAGACTTGAATCTCGCAACGCCACCGTCGGGTCACGAACAACAACTCGCTGCGCAAATCATCCAGCGCCTGAAAAATGCATCCAGGCCGGCCATCCTGCTCGGGTGCGAGGTGCAACGCTACGGACTGCACGACGAAGTAACGGCGCTGGTGACCAAGCTGGGAATTCCCTACGCAACCACCGTGCTTGCGAAATCCGCGATTCCAGAACAGACGCCGGGCTTTGTCGGTGTCTACAACGCATCCGCCACCGCGCCCGTCGAGCGAGCACCTCTGGTTCAGGAAGTCATCAGGGGCGCCGACGCTTTGTTCGTCCTTGGCGCCGTGCTGAGTATCGGGTACCGAAAGTTGGTCAAGGATTCGATCGCAAAGATCGTTCGTGTCGGCGACGGCACTGTCAGAATTGGCCGTGCGGCTCCCGTACCGGCCGATCTGCGAACACTCGTATCGGCGATGACACAGTCGCCATGGACGATGCCGTCGAATTCCTCCCAAATTGACCGGACTATCCTTCGATGAGCGACGCAAGCCGCTCCCGCCGGTTCCAGCTCATCCCGCGAACAGCAACCTGACGTTTGACGAAGTGATGAAGTCGATCAGCGATTTCCTCGATGCGTCATTCATCGTGATGCCGGACACCAGCCTGAGCCAGAATCCGGCGGCTGATGTCAACGTGGTCGGCCGTGATGGATACATCGCCAACGCGGTCTGGCAATCGATCGGGTATTCGGTCGGCGCGGCAATAGGCGTAGGGGCGGCACAAACCCAGCGCCGTCCCCTCGTCATCTGCGGAGACGGCGGCTTTCAGATGAACGCCCAAAGTCTTTCCACGCTGGCCAAATTTACCTATCCCGATTCCGGCGGCAAAAAGCTGAGAGCCATTGTGATCGTGCTGGACAATGCCTTGTACGCGATCGAGCAACAACTCGTCGATCCGGACTTCTTTTCAAATCCCGGTGCAAGTGCCAACCCCTACCTGATGCTAAATCGGTGGGACTATAACGAGCTGGCGAGGTCGATGGGCTTTCAATCCGTCAAGACCGTCGCCGATCCGCACTCGCTGACGGCTGCCTTGATCGAAGCCAGGAACGCGACCGGCCCTACCTTCATTACTGCAAAGATGAACCCAAAAAGTCTGCCGGCGGGCCTGACGTAGAATTGACGTTGGCTTCGCAATCAACTGCGGGAGGGGTAGATGAAATCATTTGAGCGGCCAGCCTCACGTCGAGAATTCATTCGACTGGGAAGCGCAACGGCGGCATTCGTTGCAGCGCCGGCAATCTGGCGCCGCGCGGAAGCAGACCCGTGCGTCATGGGGTGCCAGCCAGGCCCGGGACCATCGCCGGCTCCGGGGAAAATCCTGCCGTCGCCGAATTTTGATGCCGCGATCGTTGATTACATCGCTGGCGTGAGACCGCACCGCTCGCATGCCTACCGGCTGGAACGCGTTTCACATTCGGGAAAGCACATCGTCCACAATTACGGGCACGGGGGTGCCGGTATTACCATGAGTTGGGGCTGCGCTACGAAGGTGGTTGAGTTGGTGAACGAAATTCTCAGAGACGACGCTCATGCAGCGGATGCCGGCATCGCCATTCTGGGCGCGGGGGTTATGGGGCTGACTTCGGCGACGCTGTTGAGACAAATTACGCCGCCGAGGAAAATTGCGGTGTACACGGACAAGCTCTACCCGGAAACCACGTCTCGAAAGGCCGGAGGGCAATGGTGTCCTGCAAGCGTCGAGTACACAAACAAGGACGACGAATTCAAGCAGATATTGAGAGATTCCCACGCGATGTTCAGTGGCCAGATCGGCTCGGTTTATGGCGTATCACCGAAAGATAACTACGCCCTTGAACGACCCTACGACCTTACCAACTTTCGTATCCTTCCCGAGCTTACCCCCGAGACGTGTTACAGCCGGCTGCCGTTCGCCAAGATGAACTGTTCGGGTTTTTCCTACCGAACGCTGCTCGTGGAGCCTCCAATATTCCTGAAGAAGATTCACAACGACCTGGTCCGGGCCGGCATTCCCTTCAGGATCAAGAAATTTCAACCTGAAACACCCACCGCGAGGGCCGGCAATACCGTGATGGGTCTCTCCGAAAAAATCATCATCAATTGCACGGGATTGGGATCGAAAGATTTGTTTGGCGATCCTGACATGATTCCAGTCAAGGGGCAGTTGCTACTGCTGCGCCCGCAACCTGCATTGGACTATCTCTTCAGCGGCTACGATGGAAAGCGTACCGGCGAGGACTGCCACGATTGGGTTCAGTATGTTTTCCCGCGCCATGACGCTCTCGTGGTCGGGGGAACCTATCAAGAAACCGTCAACAACGAGGCGGCCCATCCGGAGACGTGCAAGACATTGGCGAAACATTTGAAGGCGATTTTCTCCGGCACGCCCCCGTCTTGCGCGGGATATCCCGATCACGGGCTTTAGACCTTGGGTTCACCCCCGCGCCCGACGCTTTCATAGATAAAGCCATGCTCCGCCATGTCCTCGGGACGATAAATATTGCGCAGGTCGACGACCACGGGCTGCGCCATTTCGCACTTCAGCCGCTCAAGATCGAGGGTTCGGTACTGCACCCATTCCGTCACGATCACCATGGCATGCGCGCCGCGAACGCAGGCGTAGGGATCGTCGCAATATTCGATATCGGGCAATTCGCGACGCGCCTGCTCCATCCCCACCGGATCGTGCGCGCGGACCTTGGCGCCCATGTCAAGCAGACCGGTCACCAGCGGAATCGACGGCGCCTCGCGCATGTCGTCGGTGTCGGGCTTGAAGGTGAGGCCGAGCACGGCGACGGTCTTGCCACGCAGGCTGCCGCCCGCTGCATTGGAGACCTTGCGCGCCATCGCGCGCTTGCGGTTGTCGTTGACCGCGAGCACCGCTTCGACGATCCGCAGCGGCACGTCGTGATCGAGCCCGATCTTGACCAGTGCGCGGGTATCCTTTGGAAAGCACGATCCGCCGAAGCCGGGGCCCGCATGCAGGAATTTCGAGCCGATCCGATTGTCGAGCCCGATGCCGCGCGCGACTTCCTGCACATCGGCGCCGACCTTTTCGGAAAGATCCGCGATCTCGTTGATGAAGGTGATCTTGGTGGCGAGGAACGCATTGGCGGCGTATTTGATCAGTTCCGCTGTGCGCCGCGCCGTGAACATCAGCGGCGCCTGATTGAGCGACAACGGCCGGTAGACTTCGCCGAGCACCTTGCGTCCGCGCTCATCCGAAGTGCCGACCACGACGCGATCCGGAAACTTGAAGTCACGGATCGCGGCACCCTCGCGCAGGAATTCCGGATTGGAGGCAATCACGACATCGGCCGACGGATTAACTTCGCGAATCAGGCGCTCGACTTCGTCGCCGGTGCCGACCGGCACGGTCGATTTGGTGACGACGACGGTAAATCCCTTCAGCACCGCGGCAATCTCGCGCGCCGCGGCATGAACGTACGTCAGATCGGCGTGACCATCGCCGCGCCGTGACGGCGTGCCGACCGCGATGAACACCGCATCGGCTTCGGCGACCGGGGCGGCGAGATCGGTGGTAAAGTCCAGACGGCCGGCTTTCACGTTCGCGGCGACCAGCGCATCGAGGCCCGGTTCGAAAATCGGGATTTCACCCCGGCGCAAGGCCGCGATCTTGTCGCCGTCCTTGTCCACACAGGTAACCTGGTGGCCGAAATCCGCGAAACAGGCGCCTGACACCAGCCCCACATAGCCCGTGCCAATCATGGCGATGCGCATCTCACAAACCTATCGATAATGGTTAACGTTGTGGGCGGGGTCTTAGCGCATGATCCGCCAAAGGGGAAACCGGAAAGTTCCAGAAAGCGGCATGTCATTTGTATGAATAAAGGAGAAAGAAACCGATCAGGCCGATGATGCCGCACTCCAGCGCCGAAAAGAGACATCCATGACACCAAACGGCACATCCGCCCCGGCCGCGCATTTCGTGCCTGCGGCGCCCGGACGCCTCGACTGGGTGGACTACGCCAAGGGCATCTGCATTGTCATGGTGGTGATGATGCATTCGGTGCTGGGCGTCGAGGCCGCCGCCGGCCAGACCGGCTTCATGCATCTGGTGGTCATGTTCGCCAAGCCGTTCCGGATGCCGGATTTCTTCCTGATCTCCGGCCTGTTCCTGTCGGTCGTGATCGACCGCGACTGGCGCACCTATCTCGACCGCAAGGTCGTGCATTTTGCCTATTTCTACCTGCTGTGGGTGACGATCCAGTTCGGCTTCAAGGCGCCATCCTTTGCCGCCGAGACCAGCTGGCATCACGTCGGCTTGCTCTATCTGGAATCCCTGATCGAGCCTTTCGGCACGCTGTGGTTCATCTATCTGCTGCCGGTCTTCTTCGTCGTCACCAAGGCCACACGTCGAATGCCGCCGCTGCCGGTCTGGGGCATCGCGGCGTTACTGGAGATGGCGCATGTTGCGACCGGCTGGACCGTGATCGATGAATTTTGCGCGCGCTTTGTCTATTTCTATTCCGGTTATTTGTTTGCCGATTACGTGTTCGCGCTGTCCGACCGCGCCCGGGCCCGCCCCGCACTGGCGCTGGCCGGCGTGGCGCTGTGGGCCCTCGTCAACGGCGGCCTGGTAAAATCCGGCTGCAGCGAATGGCCGCTGGTCTCGCTCGCGCTCGGGCTTGCCGGCGCTGGCGCGATCATTACGACAGGCACGCTGCTGGCGCGGGCGCGCTGGCTGACTTTCCTGCGCTTTTTCGGCGAGCATTCCATCGTCATCTATCTGGCGTTCTTCCTGCCGATGGCTGCGACACGGACACTCTTGCTGAAGACCGGCCTGATCCACGACATCGGCGCGATTTCGCTTCTTGTCACGGTCGCGGGCGTCGGCGGAGCGCTGGCGCTGTGGCGGATCGCACTGGCGATCGGCGCAAACTTCCTGTTTGAGCGTCCCGCCGCGTTCTGGATCGCACCGAAAAAGCCACGCACAGCGTTGCAGGCGGCGGAGTAGTCAAGCGCACCAACGAAACAAGCGGCCATCGCCCGGCTCGATCGGGTGACCTAGTATTCCAGAGCATGGGCGTTTCGGCATGGACGCTCTGGAATACTGGATCACCCGCTTTCGCGGGTGACGACAAATGGCTATGTGTTTGACCCAAAAACTGACTGAATTACCGTCTCAAAGGCTGTCAATCCGCGTAAAAATCCTTAAGTTTCGGCCATGCCGAAAACCTCCGAAAAGACCGCTCCAAAGCCAGCCACCGTCAAGGCCCTCGCCAAGGGCGACCATGTCTTTCTGGTCGACGGTTCCTCCTATATTTTTCGCGCTTACCACGCGCTGCCGCCGCTGAACCGCAAATCCGACGGGTTGCAGGTCAATGCCGTGCTCGGCTTCTGCAACATGCTGTGGAAGCTGTTGCGCGACATGCCACCGGATAACCGGCCGACCCACCTCGCCATCATCTTCGACAAGTCGGAAATCACCTTCCGCAACAAGCTTTATCCCGACTACAAGGCACACCGGCCGCCGGCGCCGGACGACCTGATCCCCCAATTTCCGCTGATCCGCGAGGCGGTGCGCGCCTTCGATCTGCCTTGTCTCGAGCAAGGCGGCTTCGAGGCCGACGATCTGATTGCAACCTACGCCCGCGAGGCCGGCGAGCGAGGTGCGACGGCGACCATCGTCTCCTCGGACAAGGACCTGATGCAGCTTGTCACCGACAAGGTGACCATGTTCGACACCATGAAGGATCGCCGCATCGGCATCGCCGAGGTGATCGAGAAATTCGGCGTGCCTCCCGAAAAGGTGGTCGAGGTGCAGGCGCTGGCCGGCGATTCGACCGACAATGTGCCGGGTGTGCCGGGCATCGGCATCAAGACCGCAGCCCAACTGATCGTCGAATATGGCGATCTGGAAACGCTGCTCCTGCGCGCCGGCGAGATCAAGCAGCCGAAGCGGCGCGAGGCCCTGATCGAAAACGCCGAGAAGGCACGGATATCGCGGCAACTGGTGCTGCTCGACGACAAGGTCAAGCTCGACGTGCCGCTCGATGAACTCGCGGTGCACGAGCCCGATGCGCGCAAGCTGATCTCGTTTCTCAAGGCGATGGAATTCTCCACGCTGACCCGCCGCGTCGCGGAGTATTCGCAGATCGATCCGGGCGATGTCGCCGCCGACGGCAACAACAAGAGCGCAACAAGCGGCCCATCGGCTGGCGCTTCGGCACCTCCGCGGGCCGCGGGCGGGGATCTTTTCGCGGATCAAAGCGCCCCCACCCCGCCCTCCCCCGCAAGCGGGAGAGGGAGCGCGCAGCAAGCGGCGAGAGGCCGAGCCCAGGTCGACAAGCCCCTCACCCCGCAGGCGCTCTCCGCCGCGCGTGCCGAGGCGGCGCGGAACACGCCGGTCGATCGCAACAAGTACCAGACCATCCGCAGCGTCGATACGCTCAACGCGTGGATCGCGCGGGCGCGCGAAACAGGCCATTTCGCGATCGAAGCCAAGACCAGTTCGGACAATCCGATGCAGGCCGACATTTGCGGCATCGCGCTGGCGCTGGCGCCGAATGACGCCTGCTATGTCCCGCTCGCCCACAAACAGTCCGGCGGTGGGGCCGGATTGTTCGATGCGGGCCTCGCGCCCGATCAGATCAAGTCCGAGGACGCCCTCAGCGCGCTGCGGCCATTGCTGGAATCGGCCGGCGTTCTGAAGATCGGCTTCGACATCAAATTCAACGCCGTGATACTCGCGCAACATGGCATTACCCTTCGCAACCACGACGACGCGCAGTTGATGTCGTACGCGCTCGACGCCGGCCGCAATTCGCATGGGCTCGATGCGCTGGCCGAAAGCCAGCTCGGCCACGCCACCATCAGTTATGGCGAGCTGACCGGCAGCGGCAAAGGCAAGCTCAGCTTCGATCAGGTCGCGATCGACCGGGCGACGGCCTATTCGGCCGAAGACGCCGACGTGATCCTGCGGCTGTGGCGGGTGCTCAAGCCGCGCCTGATCGCCGAGCGCATGACCGCGGTCTATGAGACGCTGGAGCGGCCGCTGATCTCCGTGCTGGCGCGGATGGAACGGCGCGGCATCTCGATCGACCGCCAGGTGCTGTCGCGGCTGTCGGGCGATTTCGCCCAGACCGCCGCGCGGGTAGAATCCGAGATCCAGGAAATCGCCGGCGAGCCGATCAATGTCGGCAGCCCCAAGCAACTCGGCGACATCATCTTCGGCAAGATGGGATTGCCGGGCGGCAGCAAGACCAAGACCGGCGCATGGTCGACCTCGGCGCAGGTGCTCGATGAACTCGCCGAGCAGGGCCACGAATTCCCGAAGAAGATTCTGGAATGGCGGCAGGTGTCGAAACTGAAATCGACCTATACCGACGCGCTGCCGACCTATGTGCATCCGCAGACCCATCGCGTCCACACCACCTATGCACTGGCGGCGACCACCACCGGGCGGCTGTCATCGAACGAGCCCAATCTGCAGAACATCCCTGTGCGCACCGAAGACGGCCGCAAGATCCGCCGCGCCTTCATTGCGTCCCCCGGTCACAAGCTGGTGTCGGCGGACTATTCGCAGATCGAGTTGCGGCTCTTGGCAGAGATCGCCGATATTGCGGTGCTGAAGCAGGCATTTCGTGATGGACTCGACATTCACGCCATGACGGCCTCGGAAATGTTCGGCGTGCCCGTGAAGGACATGCCGGGCGAGGTGCGCCGCCGCGCCAAAGCCATCAATTTCGGCATCATCTACGGCATCTCGGCGTTTGGCCTTGCCAATCAGCTTGGCATTCCCCGCGAGGAAGCCTCCGCCTATATCAAGAAATACTTCGAGCGCTTCCCGGGCATCCGCGCCTACATGGACGAGACGCGGGATTTCTGCCGGGCGCGTGGCTATGTCGAGACGCTGTTCGGCCGGAAGTGCCATTATCCCGACATCAAGGCCTCCAACGCCTCGATCCGGTCCTTCAACGAGCGCGCGGCGATCAATGCGCGACTGCAAGGCACCGCGGCCGACATCATCCGCCGCGCCATGACCCGGATGGAAGACGCGCTGGCGGAACACAAACTCTCGGCGCAGATGCTGTTGCAGGTGCACGACGAACTGATCTTCGAGGTGCCCGATAGCGAAGTGGCTGCGACCCTTCCGGTGGTGCAGCACACCATGCAGGACGCGCCGTTCCCGGCCGTGCTGCTGTCGGTGCCGCTGCATGTCGATGCCCGCGCCGCCAACAACTGGGACGAGGCGCATTAAACCATCGCCCGCTCTGGACCATCGATGAACATCCTTGCAATTTCCGGCAGCCTGCGCGCCACGTCGCTGAACACCGCGGTACTTCAGGCCGCCAGCCGCCTCGCTCCTGCCGGCGTCACGATCAAAATGTTTGAAGGAATCGGAAGTCTTCCCTTCTTCAATTCCGACCTCGATGGCGATCGTCTTCCCCGGGAGGTCGCCGAATTCCGGACCATCATCGGCGCCGCCGACGGGCTTCTGATCTCGAGCCCCGAATATGCCCGCGGCGTCGCCGGCGTCATGAAGAACGCGCTCGACTGGCTGGTGGCGAGCTTTGAGTTTCCGAACAAGCCGGTAGCATTGATCAATACGTCGCCGCGCGCGACCCATGCGCTGGCCGCCTTGACCATCACGCTGGAGACGATGTCAGCCCGGCTGGTCCAGGACGCGTCGATCACGCTGCCTTTGCTGGGCACCACGAATGACGCTGCCAGCATCGCGGCGAATGCCGAGTTTGCCGCCCCACTTCGCAGCGCGCTCGAACGCTACGTTGAAGCGATCACGACTTTCGCAGATGAGAAATCGTGAAGCACAGACGACGAAATTCAATCCAGCTTGGCGTCCATGCCGCGCTTGACACCGGGCCGCGCCATCAGCGTTTCGTACCAGCGGCCGACATGGGGGAAATCCGCAAACGACACTTTGTGGCGCTCATGCCGCCATGCCCAGCCGAGGATGGCAAAATCGGCCACCGACAACGCGCCCGCGACAAATTCGTGGGTCGCCAGACGGCGATCGAGGACGCCATAGAGCCGGCGCGTCTCCGTCATGTAGCGCTTCAGGCCATAGGCGCGGTCGTGCTCGTTTTCCAGCGCGATGAAGTGATGCACCTGTCCCGGCATCGGTCCAAAGCCGCCCATCTGCCACATCAGCCATTCCAGCACCGGGATGCGCTCGATCAGCGCTGCGGGAAGGAATTTTCCGGTCTTCTCGCCGAGATAAAGCAGGATCGCGCCGGACTCGAACACGCTGACGCGTTTGCCGCCCGGCCCATCCGGATCGACGATCGCAGGAATCTTGTTGTTGGGGCTGATGGCGAGGAACGCCGGCGCCATCTGCTCGCCCTTGGTGATGTCGACCGGGAAAACCCGGTACGGCAGCCCCATTTCCTCCAGTGCGACGCTGATCTTGCGGCCGTTGGGCGTGTTCCAGGTGTGCAGTTCGATGGTCATTTCGTTGTCACGTCCGGGCTGATGGAGAGTATCCAGTACGCTGAAATCTCGGGCGGTTGCAACCACGCTCCCCGAATGCTGTTCCATCCTTGCGCCGCGCTGTTGACGGCGCGACATCGGCGCTGGAATGTGCCTGAAACCGCCGATAGATTGCGCCCGTCCCACATGAGAGAACGCCTTGTCCAAATCAGCTTCCCGCGCCCGCCTCGCCGAGATCATCCGCAAGCGCTCGTTCGGCCGCGGTGAAATCACGCTGGCCTCGGGCCGCAAGAGCGATTTCTATTTCAATCTCAAGCCGACCATGCTCGACCCGGAAGGTGCGACCCTGCTGGCGGAACTGACTTTCGATGCGCTCAAGGACGACCGCCTCGATTATGTCGGCGGACTGGAAATGGGCGCGGTGCCGCTCGCCGGCGCAATCGCGCAGCTGTCATGGATCAAGGGCCATCCGATCGCGGCGTTCTTCGTGCGCAAGAAACCGAAGGAGCACGGCGCCCGGCTATCGGTCGAAGGATTGGCAAAAGGCGAAAGCCTGCAGGGCAAGCGCGTCGTGATCGTCGAGGACGTCACCACCACCGGCGGTTCGGCGCTGAAGGCGGTCGAGGCGGTGCGCGAGACCGGCGGCGAAGTCGTGCTGGTGCTTACCATGGTGGACCGCGAAGAGGGCGCGACCGAAACCTTTGCCCAAGCGGGGCTTACGTTCCGCTCGCTCTACAAGGCCGGCGAATTCCTGAGGGATTGACGGCTTCGCCATCGCCGAACGGAACTCGCACGGCGGACGCGGCGCCCCGGTTCCATCCCGAACATGACGCATTTCTTTTCTCGCGATCGGGCGCTTGCTCATAGCTCGTTTACCATCCCGCACTAGTGTGGATCGTGCTGGGGCACGGCTCGCCGCAGCAGGTTTTGTGGCGTTGGGTGGAGTAAGCGTTGCGTACAGAGTTGCCTAATCAGCGCATGCGGCGCCGCATGACGCTTGTTGCCGTGGCCGCGCTCGCGGGACCCCTTGTGCTCGCGCCACGCGCGGCGTCGGCCGAAGACCTGTTCGGTTTCCTGTTCGGCGGAGGGCAGAGACAGCAGCAGCGCCAGGCTCCTGCTCAGGCAAATTTCTTCGCCGATCCGTTCGGCCTCAACCAGCAGCCTGCGCCACCGCCGCCACGCCCGGTCGCCTCGAGCGGCTCCGGGCCCGCCTTCTGCGTGCGAACCTGCGACGGCCGATATTTCCCGCTGGCGCGCGGCAACGCGTCGCCGGCTCAGATGTGCCAGGCGTTCTGTCCGGCGAGCCCGACCAGGGTCTTCTTCGGCAGCACCATCGACGGCGCCTCATCGAGCAACGGCGAACGCTATGCCGACAGTGAAAACGCCTTCGCCTTTCGCAAGGCGCTGCGCGCGGACTGCACCTGCAACGGCCGCGACCCCGCTGGCCTCGCTCCGGTCGACCTGACGCTCGACACTTCGCTGCGTCCCGGCGACGTGATCGCCACCACCACCGGCCTCGTGGCCTATTCCGGCGTCAAGGTCGGCGTCAACCAGACCGCCGAATTCACGCCGGTGGCCTCCTATCCAGGCTTGACCGCCGATGTACGCGCGCGGCTCGGCGAGATGAAGGTGGCGCCGGTCGCCGCCGAGACCATCGCCAATGAAATGCCGCTGCCTGAAGCGAGCAGCGATGGCACGCTGCCCCTGACCTCGGTGCCGAAGTCCGCGTCGGCCGCAGGCAGGCGCGCCGAAGCGCCATAAATTCACCGCCCGACGATGACGCCGATCACGTTCGGCGCCGCCAGATATTTCTCCTCGATCGCCGCACGCGCCGCCGCCCGGTTTTCCGGCGTCAACAGTCCGCGCTTCTCGGCGAGGATCATCCAGCAATAACCCCACCAGTCCGTCAGCATGCCGTTGTCGTCGACGAGATCGTAGCCCTGTTCGGCCGCGAAGATGCGCGCATGCGCCTCATCGAGCGTGTCGAGCCAGACATGATCCTCGATCGAGAACAGATCGTCGCTGAAATCGTCCGTGGTGTAGCCCCACACCGACATGCAGACGGCGTTGAATTCGCGGTCGATCTGGTCGTCATCGACCGGCCGGCGGCGCGAGGCCAGATGCAACCGCGACAGCGAGCGCGCGAAGTCGGCGATGCGGGTGAGCGCGAAGGAATCGAAGGCGATGGTGGACATGTAGTCCTCAAAACAAAAGAGAGACCATAGATGTTGTATCGGCACTGCGCCGAATCACTATGATATATCAAAGACTTGCTAAAGTGTTCTTAATTTGTTCCAATGAATACATTCAGGACACGAGGACCGACAGCATGAACAAGAGGCAAGCGACAACGATTCAACGGCTCCTGTTCGAAATCGACGACGCCCTCCACAAGGCGGGCGCAGCCATCTTTAAACTCGACGAGGAAGATCGGCAGATGTTCATCGAGCCCCTGTGGGATCTGGAACATTGTTTGCACTCCAAGATGTTGGATTTGGTCCATGCGCAGTATCCAGAACTGGGCCCGCCCCACGAGCTCCCCTCCATCAGCACTAGTCTGCTGTGGAAAAATGTGAAGCTTCCGAAATCCGTATCCGAGGCCGATCTCGATACGATCATCTTTTCCGTCCTGACATCGCGGCAGCAGAAGACCGCGATGGTGGTCGGGAGAGCCTTGAAACACTGTGAAGAACACAACCTGCCCGTCGGCGCCGAGATATTCGGAGCACGCATTAAGGCGCTGGCGAAATCGGGCCGCATCGAAGCATTCGGCGACCTTCGCCTATGGGGCCGCAGTGAGGTGAAGTTGAAAGATTAATGCGAATTCCGCGTCGTCCGGGCGCCGGCAGAGACCCATAACCACAGGCATCAATTAGCGCGTTGTTTCTGCTTCCATTTAGTAGAGCCCTAATTTTGGGAGGATCGACCAAATGGAGTTGCAGGATTTCATCCGAAGAGCCATCGAAATTGGCTATCGAACAGGTTTCGTCACCTTCGATCAGCTTAACGAGTTACTGGGCACAACCAAGATTGAGCCGGAAGACATCGAAGCGCTCATGGAGGCTTTGAGCGCTGAGGAAATACAAGTTAGAGACGAGTGAGCAGTAGGGTGGGCAAAGCGCAAGCGTGCCCACCTTGAGGTCTGCTTGCTGAAGCGTTCTTAATTTGTTCGGATGACGAAATGATGTCGTCCCGGCGAAGGCCGCGACCCACAACCACCGGCGTCTCAGTTCTCTCAAGGTCGTGCCAAATCATGAGCGCTGCACGCACATATTACGTTTACATCCTCGCCAGTGGCCGGCACGGAACGCTCTACATAGGTGTCACCCATAATTTGCTGACAAGACTTGAGCAGCATCGCAACGGTCGTGGCTCGCAATTTGTCAAGAAGTACGGCGTGTATCGCCTCGTCCATATCGAAGAGTTCGCATCGCCGCGAGATTCAATCGCACGTGAGAAGCAGTTGAAAAATTGGCACCGCGACTGGAAGATACGGTTGATCGAAGAAGATAATCCGGACTGGAGCGATCTATCCCACTTACTCTGACGTCGGTGGTTATGGGTCCCGGCCTGCGCCGGGACGACAAGGAATTATCGCAAATTCGGCCCAGTCCTTGCATAAAAACCATGCATGCGTTGCACAATCGGGGCCTCTCAGCGGGTTTCGATCCCGGCGCAACGCGCGTATCATTTCGCAGAGTTCAGTCAGGGGTGCCCAGCTTGCCAGATCCATTTCTCCCGGTGAATTTTCCGGCGCGCGGCCAGCCCGTCGATGAGCTGGCGCTGGCCGAGATCAAGGGCGCGGTGCTGGCCAAGCTGCGGCTTGCGATCGGCAAGGACGCCGGCATGGCCAGCCGCCACGACTGGTACAAGGCGGCGGCGCTGGCGCTGCGCGACCGCATCGTGCACCACTGGCTGACTGCGGAAAAGCAGAGCTACGACGCCGGCCGCAAGCGGGTCTATTATCTCAGCCTCGAATTCCTGATCGGCCGGCTGTTCACCGATGCCCTGAACAATATGGGGCTGCTGCCGGTGTTCGAAGCCGCCCTCGGCGATCTCGGCGTCGATCTGTCCGATTTGCGCAAATGCGAACCGGATGCCGCACTCGGCAATGGCGGCCTCGGGCGGCTTGCGGCCTGCTTCATGGAGAGCATGGCGACGCTCGCCATTCCCGCCATCGGTTATGGCATTCGTTACGATTTCGGCCTGTTCCGGCAGATCATCGCGCAGGGCTGGCAGCACGAATATCCCGACGAGTGGCTCGGCTTCGGCAACCCCTGGGAATTCCAGCGGCCCGAGGTGGTCTACCACGTGCATTTCGGCGGCGGCGTCGAACACATCACCGACCCGAACGGGCGCGACCGCGCGATCTGGCATCCGGCGGAAACCGTGCAGGCCGTCGCCTACGATACGCCGATCGTGGGCTGGCGCGGCCAGCACGTCAACGCCCTGCGGCTGTGGTCGGCCCGGTCGCCCGACCCGCTCAAGCTCGACGTGTTCAACAAAGGCGACTATCTCGGCGCCGTCGCCGAAGAAGCGCGCGCCGAATCGATCTGCAAGTTTCTCTATCCGAACGACGAGAGCCCGGCGGGCCGCGAGTTGCGGCTGCGCCAGGAATATTTCTTTGTCTCGGCCTCGTTACAGGACCTGGTGCAGCGTCATCTTAGCTCCGACGGGCAGTTGCGCAGCCTCGCCACCAAGGCCGCGGTGCAGCTCAACGACACCCATCCCAGTCTCGCCGTCACCGAGCTGATGCGCATTCTCTGCGATCTTCACAACTTCCGCTGGGACGAAGCGTGGAAGATCACGGTGGCGACCTTGTCCTACACCAACCACACGCTGCTGCCGGAGGCGCTCGAGACCTGGCCGGTCGAACTGTTCCAACGCCTGCTGCCGCGCCATCTCGACATCATCTACCGCATCAATGTCGAGCATCTGGCGCTGGCGGATGCGCGATGCCCCGGCGATGTCGACTTCAGGGCCTCGGTATCGCTGATCGACGAGAAGTCCGGCCGCCGGGTGCGGATGGGGCAGTTGGCGTTTGTCGGATCGCACCGCATCAACGGCGTCTCGGCGATGCATTCCGATCTGATGAAGGAGACGGTGTTCCACGATCTGAACCACCTTTATCCGGACCGCATCACCAACAAGACCAACGGCATCACCTTCCGCCGCTGGCTGACGCTGGCCAATCCGCGCTTGACCGATCTGTTGCGCGAGGCCTGCGGCGAAGCCGTGCTCGACGATCCCTCGCAGCTTCAACATCTCGAGGCGCGCGCCAGCGACAATGCGTTCCAGCAGCAATTTCGCAGCGTCAAGCACCACAACAAGATCGCGCTGGCGCGGCTGATCGGCGAGCGCCTCAACATCAAGGTCGATCCGGGTGCGCTGTTCGACGTCCAGATCAAGCGCATTCACGAATACAAGCGGCAGTTGCTCAACATCCTGGAGACCGTGGCGCTGTATCACGCGATCAGGGACGAGCCGCAGCGCGACTGGGTGCCGCGCGTGAAAATCTTCGCCGGCAAGGCGGCTGCAAGCTATCGCTACGCCAAGCTGATCATCAAGCTCATCAACGATGTCGCCGAAGTCGTCAACAATGATCCGGCCGTCGCCGGACGCCTCAAGGTCGTCTTCCTCGCCGATTACAATGTCAGCCTGGCCGAGGTGATCATTCCCGCTGCCGACCTGTCGGAGCAGATTTCGACCGCGGGCATGGAAGCCTCCGGCACCGGCAACATGAAGCTCGCGCTGAACGGCGCGCTGACCATCGGCACGCTCGACGGCGCCAATATCGAGATCCGCGATCAGGTCGGCGCCGAGAACATCGCGATCTTTGGCATGGAGGCGATGGATGTAGTGGTGCGGCGCAAGCAGGGGCTGGACGCGAGCGACGTGATCCGGCGCTCGCCACAGCTTTCGCGCGCCATCAACGCCATCGCCAGCGGCGAATTCTCGCCGGACGATCCGGGCCGGTTCGAATCGATCGCCCACGCGCTGCGCCATCTCGACCACTACATGGTGAGCGCGGATTTCGCCGCTTACTTCGACGCCCAACGCGGCATCGACGCGCGCTGGCAGGTGGTTCCAGCCTGGACCAGGGCATCGATCCTCAACGTGGCGCGGATGCCGTGGTTCTCGTCCGACCGCACCATCCGCGAATATGCCCAGGATATCTGGAACGTGCCGGTGCGGGGAACGTCGCCGCTGGCATCGCAAGCGCCGGGCGCTCAGCGCGAGGCGACCCGCTGATTGCCAGCCAGAACAGCCGTGACCTCGCTCGCCGTTTCAACATCATCGAAGAGCCGTTACCTCCGGCGTCATTGAATTCGCCTGCATGGCCATGATACTGCGGCGAAGGATTGAGGGATTTTCATGCTGACCAAGGCCCCACACCTTTTCGATGAAGCCACGCGGGTTACCGCCGGCGACAGTTGCTGGCAGGGGCGCACCAGCGAGGATTACTGGGCGTTTGTCGGCCCGTTCGGCGGGGCAACCTCCGCGACGATGCTGCGGGCGCTGCTCGATCATCCGCAGCGCGCCGGCGATCCGCTGTCGTTCACCGTCAACTTTTGCGCGCCGGTCACGCGAGGCACGTTCGATCTCGACGTGCGCCTGATCAAGGCCAACCGGTCGACACAGCATTGGTCCGTCGAGATGACGCAGGATGGCGGCGAGATTGCCACCTTTGCCACCGCGGTGTTCGCGGCGCGCCGTCCGTCATGGTCGCACCAGCACGCCGAATTTCCCGGCGCCACCGCTTTCGAGCGGACGCTGCCTTATGCCAAGATTTCGATACCCTGGGTCAAGCAATATGATTTCCGCTTTGTCGAGGGCGAACCGAAAATCAACACGACGCCTCGTGCAGCACCAGCCAGCGCGTATTCCAAATTATGGATCGGCGACCGCGTCCCGCGAAAGATCGACGCGCTGTCGCTGATGGCGATGTCGGATGCGTTCTTCGGCCGCATTTTTCATGTGAAAGGCGAGCTGGTGCCGTTCGGTACGGTTTCCCTGACCACCTATTTTCATGCCGACGCGGAAGACCTCGCGGCCGAGGACGTCAGCCGGGTTCTGGCCGTCGCCGACGCCAATATCTTTCACAAGAGCTATGGTGATCAGACCGGCAAGCTCTGGTCACCCAATGGCCGCCTGCTCGCGACCACGACCCAGATCACGTATTTCAAGGCGTGAGGTTTCGCTGTCTCGCTCGCCGAACTCACAGCACCGCCGGCAGCGTCGCACATAAAAAAAGGGCGGCCCGTTGAGCCGCCCTTTTGCCTTTTCGTTGCAACTGATTTTTGCGAATCCTATTCCGCGGCGAGCTTCACTTCCGGCGCGGCGGCGCGGACATCGGCATCGACCTGTGCTTCGAACTTGGCGAAGTTCTTCTGGAACATGCTGACCAGCGAACGCGCGGTCTTGTCGAACTCAGCCTTGTCGGCCCAGGTCTTGATCGGATCGAGGATATGCGGCTCGACGCCGGGCAGCGAGGTCGGCACCGCGAAACCGAAATACCTGTCGGTGCGGAAATCGGCTGACCGCAGCGAGCCGTTCAATGCCGCGGTCAACAGCGCCCGCGTCACCTTGATCGGCATGCGCCGCCCGGTGCCGTATTTGCCGCCGGTCCAGCCGGTGTTGACCAGCCAGCAATCGACATTGTGTTTGGCGATCAGGTCGCGCAGCAAATTGCCGTACACCGACGGATCGCGCGGCAGGAACGGCGAACCGAAACAGGTCGAGAATTCCGGCTGCGGCTCGTTGCCGAGGCCGCGCTCGGTGCCCGCGACCTTCGCGGTATAGCCGGACAGGAAGTGATACATCGCCTGCGCCGGCGTCAGTTTGGCGATCGGCGGCATCACGCCAAAGGCGTCGGCGGCCAGCATCACCACATTCTTCGGATGACCGGCACGGCCGCTGCGCGAGGCATTGGGAATGAATTCGAGCGGATAGGCCGAGCGGGTGTTTTCGGTCTTCGAGCCGTCGTCGAAATCCGGCTCGCGGGTCCTGGCGTCCAGCACCACGTTTTCCAGCACCGCGCCGAAGCGCTTGCTGGCGGCAAAAATCTCGGGCTCGGCTTCCTTCGACAGCTTGATGCATTTGGCGTAGCAGCCGCCTTCGAAATTGAAGATGCCGTCGGCACCCCAACCGTGCTCGTCGTCGCCGATCAGCGTGCGTTTCGGATCGGCCGACAGCGTGGTCTTGCCGGTGCCGGAGAGCCCGAAGAAAATCGCGCTGTCGCCGTCGGGGCCGACATTGGCCGAGCAGTGCATCGGCATCACGCCCTTTTCGGGCAGATAATAATTCAGCGTGGTGAAGACCGATTTTTTCATCTCGCCGGCATAATAAGACCCGCCGATCAGGACGATCTTGCGGGCGAAATCGATCGCAACCACGTTCTCGGAGCGCACGCCGTGGCGTTTGGGATCGGCCTTGAAACTCGGCAGGTCGATGATGGTCAGTTCAGGCACGAAGCTCGCAAGCTCCGATGTCTCGGGGCGAATCAACAGCGTGCGAATGAACAATGAGTGCCAGGCGAGTTCGGTAAAGACGCGGGTCTTGATCCGCAGGCCCGGATCGGCGCCGCCATAGAGATCCTGTGCGAACAGCGTCATGCCTTCGGCATGCGTGAGGAAATCGGCGTAGAGCGCCTCGAACTGTTCGGATGTGATCGACTGGTTGCCCGCCCACCACATGTTCTTGTCGGTGCTCGCGTCGCGAACCGTGAATTTATCCTTCGGGCTGCGCCCCGTGAAAACACCAGTGTCCGCGCACAAGGCCCCATCCGCGGAAAGCACGGCTTCGCCGGCTGCTAACGAATATTCACAGAGTTGCGGCGCACCGAAGTTCCAGTTGACGCCCTTGAGTTTCTTTAAGCCGAATTTCTCGGCGCCGAAGGCACCGTTATGCACGCCCGTCTCTTGCACGGAAGAATCCTCCTCGAACCCGCGTATTTCGATTGCGCGAATGCCGCCAGACGCGCCTCTACCGCGGTGACCCTCAATATAGCCATCCGGCCCCGGTCCGGCGACCTAATACTGATGAACACCCGGGTTGCCAAGCCGATCCCCCGATATTTGGTTTATTCGAAGGCGGACCCCGTTTCTTGTCAAATGGTTGCTGCAGCGCGGGCCTGATCGGCGAGTTGCTTCAGCACCTGCCGCAGTGCGGCAGGAGTGACAATGCGCCGCGGGAAATCCAGCCGCAACGTTGTCGCACCAGCCTGCAGGTCCATTCCATCGGGATCGCAGCCGGTGCAACGCCAATCGGCGGATTTGGCACCGAGCAGCTTGGTCGCATAGAGATTCATCGCCTCGCGATGATCCGCGTTCATGTGATCGACGGCACCCTGCTCGGCTTCCAGCAACGAAGCGGCATCGGAAATATCGCTCAAAAACTGCGCAGGTTTGAGGTCAACAATGCGGCCGAATCCAGCCACTAAATGTGCGCCGGTCGGCCGAATCCTGAAGAAAGAAAAATCCTTAAAATTTACAAAGACTTCCGACGACGGATGGGCGTTGAGGTAGCGGCGGCGCAAAATCGCCACGTCATCCCGATCAGCCTGTTCGGCTTGACCTGCCAGCATGATCCGCGATCCCTCCAGCGGGTCGCCCTCCGCCCGTTCGTCCAGCATCAGCGAGAGCCTGGCATCGCCGAGCAGATTCCGGGTGTGGAGCGCGAGGCGCGAAATCAGCAGGATCGGCGAGCCGTCGGGGTGGCTCGCGATATTAACCAGCGAACAATAGGGATCGCCGCTGCCGGGCATCAGGGTTGCCAAAGCGCCTTGCCGGCTGCGCCGCAACAGCGACCGGGCCAGCTTCGCGGCGTCAAAGTCAGGGGTGGGCTGCATCGGACATGTTCCAGTATCTCATTGCGAAATTAGCCTTTTTTGGACTATAATCGTGTCCAGACAGGCTGGAACCCTTAGGGCACTCAGGCGTTTCGGGAACTCGGTCACACTTCAGCCCAGCTTGCATTGCTCGTTGACCCCGTTCGAAGCCCATTTTATGCGGCGCATCGCTGGATTGCTCGCCGTTTCAGCCACTCCGTTTCGGAAAGCAGGCCCATGCCCACAATCGCTTTGGTCGACGACGACCGCAACATTCTCACATCCGTCTCGATCGCGCTCGAAGCCGAGGGCTATCGCATCATGACCTACACCGATGGCGCATCCGCGCTTGACGGCTTCCGCACCAGTCCGCCGGACCTTGCGATCCTCGACATCAAGATGCCGCGCATGGACGGCATGGAGACGTTGCGGCGGCTGCGGCAGAAGTCCGATCTGCCGGTGATTTTTCTCACCTCCAAGGACGAGGAAATCGACGAATTGTTCGGCCTCAAAATGGGCGCCGACGATTTCATCCGCAAACCGTTCTCGCAGCGCCTGCTGGTTGAGCGGGTCAAGGCGGTGTTGCGCCGCGCGGCGCCGAAGGATCCGACCGCGGTGCCAAAGGAAACCGACGCCAAGGCGCTCGACCGCGGGCTGCTGCGGATGGACCCGGAGCGCCACACCTGCACCTGGAAGAACGAACCGGTGACGTTGACGGTGACCGAATTCTTGATCCTGCAGGCGCTGGCCACGCGCCCCGGCGTGGTGAAAAGCCGCAACGCCCTGATGGACGCGGCCTATGACGATCAGGTCTATGTCGACGATCGCACCATCGACAGCCACATCAAGCGGCTGCGCAAGAAGTTCAAGGTCGTTGACGACGATTTCGAGATGATCGAAACCCTTTACGGAGTGGGTTACCGCTTCAAGGAAACCTGATTTACCGGCATTTCACTGGCGTTTTGCTGACTGACGCCGCCGCCCGTCTGGGATAGGATGAAAAGGCAGCGCGCGCCGCACGACTTAATTGAAATAACCGGCAGTTTTGGCCATTGCTTGATCGAACGCAGCCTGATGCAAGCCTGAATGTCGAGGACGCCTTACCGTCCCTCGTTCCGGATGGCGCTGCCGCCGAGAACCCCGGAGCGAAAGGCTGGCAGCGGCCGCTCGGCTGGCTGCGCCGGGCCGGTCAGTTCTTCTTCGCGCTCAGCTTCTCGAGCCTGACCCGCCGCATCGTTTCGCTAAATCTCGCCGGCCTGATCGCGCTGGTGGCGAGCATTCTT
Source organism: uncultured Pseudomonadota bacterium (assembly GCA_963819325.1). Lineage (GTDB taxonomy): Bacteria > Pseudomonadota > Alphaproteobacteria > Rhizobiales > Xanthobacteraceae > Bradyrhizobium. Next base: position 76,548 of record CAWFVT010000029.1, on the reverse strand, counting down.
TATCTCTCGCAATTCCGCGCCGGCCTGATCGACGCGCGGGCGCAAAGCCTGCTGGTGCAGGCCGAAATCATCGCCGGCGCGATCGCGGCCTCCGCCACGGTCGAGACCAACACCATCACCATCGATCCTGACCGGCTGCTCGATCTGAAGCCCGGCGAGACCTACGGTGCGCCCGATGAATATTCCGGACTGGATTTTCCGATCAATCCGGAACGCGTCGCGCCGGTGTTGCGGCGGCTGATCTCCCCAACCAAGACCCGGGCTCGTATTTTCGACCGCGACGGCGGCCTCATTCTGGACAGCCGCAATCTCTACGGCCGTGGCGACGTGCTGCGGTTCGAACTGCCGCCGCCGTCGGTCGAGAAGCCGGGCATGGCGGAGCGAACGATGATCGCGATCCGCACCTGGCTCAATCGCGGCGACCTGCCGCTTTATCGCGAACTCGGGCCGGAGAACGGCAACGGCTATCAGGAAGTCGCCAAATCGCTCAGCGGCGAAAAGAGCAGCATGGTGCGAATCAACGAACGCGGCGAGGTGATCGTCTCGGTCGCGGTGCCGGTGCAGCGATTTCGCGCGATCCATGGCGCGCTGATGCTCTCGACCCAGGGCGACGACATCGATCAGATGGTGACCGCCGAGCGGCTCGCGATCCTGAAAGTCGGCGGCGTCGCTTCGGCTGTCATGATCATGCTGTCATTGCTGCTGGCGAGCACTATCGCAGGCCCGGTGCGCCGGCTCGCCGACAGCGCCGAGCGCGTCCGCCGCCGCATCCGGACCCGGGTCGAGATTCCCGATTTCACCCGCCGTCGCGACGAGATCGGACATCTGTCCGGTGCGCTGCGCGACATGACGGATGCGCTCTATAACCGAATCGAGGCGATCGAGATGTTCGCCGCCGATGTCGCCCATGAATTGAAGAACCCGCTGACGTCGCTGCGGTCCGCGGTCGAAACGCTGCCGCTGGCGCGGAACGAGAACAGCCGCTCGCGGCTGCTCGCGGTGATCGAGCACGACGTCAAGCGGCTCGACCGCCTGATCTCCGACATCTCGGATGCAAGCCGGCTCGATGCCGAACTGCAGCGGCAGGACATGACGCCGGTCGATCTGCGGCGCCTGCTCAACACCCTGACCTCGGTCGCCAACGAAACCAGCCTTGGCAACAAGATCGCCGTTGAAGTGCGCTTCGAAGGCCGCAGCCCCACCGATACCTTCTCGGTGCCGGGACATGACTCGCGGCTCGGTCAGGTGATTTCCAATCTTTTGGTCAACGCCCAGTCGTTTTCCGAACCCGGCAGCAAGGTGCGCATCGCCTGCCGTCGCGTCAAACCGGAAATTGAAATCGTGGTCGATGATGACGGCCCGGGGATCCGCGATGACGCGCTGGAGCGAATCTTCGAGCGCTTTTACACTGACCGGCCGCACCAGGGCTTTGGGCAGAATTCCGGACTGGGGCTGTCGATCTCGAAACAGATTATCGAAGCCCATGGCGGACGCATCTGGGCGGAAAATCGCGCCGGTCCGGTCGGCGCCGATGGCGAGGCGACGGTCGCAGGCGCGCGCTTTGTGGTCCGGCTGCCCGCGCCATGACGCCCGGCAAGGGCCCCAGCGTCCACGCCTCCGCAGTATTGGTCGGAAATCGCGCCGTGCTGATCCGCGGGCCGTCAGGGTCGGGCAAGTCGCGGCTGGCGTTCGATCTCATCCTGGCCGGACGTTCGGGGCAAATCCCCCCTGCCGTGCTGGTCGGCGATGATCGCGTCCTTCTTGAAGCGGGCCAGGGGCAAATCGTGGTGCGGCCGGCACCCGAGCTGGCCGGCCTGATCGAAATCCGGGGGCTCGGCATTCGCCGCTGCGGCTTTATCGCGGAGGCCGTGGTGGGCCTGGTCGTTGATCTCTGGGCTGCGGACGCCGAGCGCCTGCCGGCCCCGGAAACCCTCCTGACCCGCGTGCACGGTGTTCAAATACCTCGAATCCCCGTGGAAGCAAGCTACGCAGCGCTGCCATTGGTTGTAGCTGCGCTGACGACAACTGCCAGTTCAGATGGCGCCCAGCCCGCAGGTGATTGTTTGAAGGGAATTGGTAACCATATGGTGCCCAGTATCGCGACCGAATAGACCGGCGCAGGTTCCCCTCGCTACCGCTAATTTCCGGGAGAATCGCGAGCATCCCCTCTTGCGCGAGGGCTCTGGATGGTCAAAGTGGCGCGTTCGTGCGGTGCACCAAAAAAGCACCCGCGAGGAGTTTCCGATGATTGGCCTAGTACTTGTGACCCATGGGCGCCTTGCCGACGAATTCAAGGCAGCGCTCGAGCATGTCATGGGTCCGCAAAAACAAATCGAAGCCGTCACGATCGGAGCCGAGGACGACTCTGATCTGTGTCGAAGCGACATTATCGAAGCGGTCAATCGCGTCGACAGTGGTGATGGCGTCGCTATCCTGACCGACATGTTCGGCGGCACGCCGTCCAACCTTGCGATCTCCTGCATGAGCCGCCCGAAAGTGGAAGTGCTCGCAGGCATCAATCTTCCGATGCTGGTCAAGCTTGCCAAGGTTCGCGAAGAGCGCTCGCTCCCCGACGCCATCGCCATGGCGCAGGAAGCCGGCCGCAAATACGTCACCATCGCCAGCCGGGTTCTCGCCGGCAAATGAGCGACGAGGACGCGGCGCCCGAAAACAATGCCGGGCCAAGCATCCCGCCCGATGCGCTGTCCCGGGAAATTCCCATCATCAACAAGCGCGGACTTCACGCGCGCGCCTCGGCGAAATTCGTTCAACTGGTCGAGCGCTTCAATGCCGAAGTCTGGGTGACGCGCGGCGGCGAGACTGTCGGCGGCACTTCCATCATGGGACTGATGATGCTGTCCGCGGGCCCCGGGACATCCATCGTCGTCTCCGTGGCCGGCCCGGAGGCCGAAGCCGCGATGACTGCGATCACTGATCTCGTCGCCAGCAAGTTCAACGAAGAAGGCACGTAGGCGGCAACGCTAAATATGAGCCGGCGGCACGATGTAGATTTTCCAGCTGGTCGCCGGTCCGGAATGCCCGTGAGAAAAACGCTGCGTCGTGATGACCAGCGCTTCGGCCTCCTTGGCATTGGCCGCCATCCACGCTTCGCAAGCCGGCAGCCGCCCATCCGACGTATCGCAGATCCCGATGAACCCGAGCTGTTTGGCTTCCTCCAGCGATGTCAGCCCCGACGCCCAGAGTTCGCCGGGCGTGAACGGTGCCGGATGATCCGGACTGTAGAACGTCATCGGCTCGCCGATATCCGTATTCCCGGCGACCACGGCCCATCGCGAATTAAAGCGCTGATGCCAGGCTTGCGTCAGTTCGCGAGCGAGTTCGGAACGCGCGGCATAGCCTGATGCGCTGTTGGGATTGCCGGCGAATTCACGGGCCGCGATGGTGCGCGAGGCGGCAAGCACTGCGAGCGTCAACACCAGCCAGATCGCGACAATACGAAACAGCGCGATTTTTTGCAGCCGCAGCGACGGGATCGCAACCAGCGCCAGCGGGGTCAGGAAGAACAGCGAGATCCCCCAATCGGTCTTCAAATAGACCATGAAAATCAGGGCGCCGAGCGGCGGCCCGATTGCGACCACGATCTGGATGATCCAGACATTCAACGCTTGCGGAATATTGACGGCAGGATTGGGGCCGCGAGACCAACTGCGCGCGAAGAGCGCCGAAGGCTGTCGAACCAGGCTTATCCACCATCGGGGCGGGAGACAGGCCAGCGCGGCCAGCGTGACCGGAACAGCGAGCAGCGCCAGGTTGTGCGCGACATAGCCTACGACAAGCTGAACACACAGCGCGCGACTCGCTATTTCGTAGGTATCGCCGGCGTAGGTCAGCGGCACGAAATCGACCTGCTTCAGCCACCACAAGTGCGGAAGCATCGCGACCACCAGGGTGACGATCGCAACCCACGGCGCCGGCGAGCGCAGGAACCGCAACCGGTCGGGATGAAGGAGTGCGGCGATCCCGATCGCGCCGATCATGGTCAGCACCCAGTATTTGGTCATCAGCGCCAGCGCGCCGGCAAGGCCGAGCCACAGCCCGGCGCGCGCGTCGCGTTTCTCGAACGCATGCAGATAGGCCAGCACCAGAAGCGGCAGGGTCACGAGCTGCAGCAGATCCGGATTGTACTTGAAGCCCTTGAAATTGAAGATCGGGTAGAGCGCCAGCATCACCACGACGAAGAAGGCTCGGCGGCGGTCGACCACGCGCAGCGCGATCAGCCAGCAGATCACCAGCCCGCAGCCAAGCGTCGCCATCGCCAATGCGTAGGTCGACCAGTTGGCGACTGGAAACAACATGAACCAGACGCCCGCGACCCACCCCGACAGCGGCGGATGCTTGCCGTAGCCGAGCAGGAATTTCTGGCCCCAGGCATAGGCCTCCGCGACGTCCATATGGACGTCCTGCGCCGCCTTGAGGTTGATCAGGATCAAGGTCCACAGCACGGCATGCACGGCGGCAAAGCCGATTACCAGCGGCAGGCCGGCCTTTGGATCGGAGGCCGACGCGGCGAGCCATGCCGCCAGCCGGCGGACCTTCGACGAGACATATGCGTACAAATTTGCGGGCAGAAACCGGGCACCTGACATGACCGATTGCCTAGCGCGTTTTTGCCCCAAGTGAAATCAGCTTGGCGTGAAGTTGTGCCGTCAAAAGGCTGCAATATGGTTGCCGCAGCGGGGGGCGAATGCTATCCCGCGCCCATGACATCCATCCCTATTTCCAACATCCGCAACTTCGCCATTGTTGCGCATATCGACCATGGCAAATCGACGCTGGCCGACCGTCTGATCCAGACCACCGGCGGCTTGCAGGCGCGCGAGATGAAGGAACAAGTGCTCGATTCCATGGATATCGAGCGCGAGCGCGGCATCACCATCAAGGCGCAGACCGTGCGGCTGAGCTATCCGGCCAAGGACGGCAAGACCTACATCCTCAACCTGATCGACACGCCCGGCCATGTCGACTTCGCCTATGAGGTTTCCAGGTCGCTGGCGGCCTGTGAAGGCTCGCTGCTGGTGGTCGATGCGAGCCAGGGCGTCGAGGCGCAGACACTCGCCAATGTCTACCATGCGCTCGACGCCGGCCACGAGATCGTGCCGGTGCTCAACAAGATCGACCTGCCGGCGGCGGAACCGGATCAGGTCAAGCGCCAGATCGAGGATGTGATCGGCATCGATGCCTCCGATGCCGTGATGATCTCCGCCAAGACCGGCCTCGGCATCGACGACGTGCTGGAAGCCATCGTGCATCGGCTGCCGGCGCCGAAGGGCGATCGCGACGCTTCGCTCAAGGCTCTGCTGGTCGACAGCTGGTACGACGTCTATCTCGGCGTCGTGGTGCTGGTCCGGATCGTCGACGGCGTAATGAAAAAAGGCCAGCGCATCCGGATGATGGGCACCAACGCCGCCTATGATGTGGAGCGGGTCGGCTTCTTCACACCGAAGATGACGCAGATCGACGAACTCGGTCCCGGCGAGATCGGCTTTATCACCGCAGCAATCAAGGAAGTCGCCGACACCCGGGTGGGCGACACCATCACCGATGACCGCAAGCCGGTGACGGAGATGCTGGCGGGCTTCAAGCCGGCGATCCCGGTGGTGTTCTGTGGCCTGTTTCCGGTCGACGCCGACGACTTCGAAACCTTGCGCGCGGCGATGGGCAAGCTGCGGCTCAATGACGCCAGCTTCTCGTTCGAGATGGAAACGTCCGCCGCACTGGGTTTCGGCTTCCGCTGCGGCTTTCTCGGGCTGTTGCATCTGGAGATCATTCAGGAGCGGCTACACCGCGAATTCGACCTCAACCTGATCGCGACCGCGCCGTCGGTGATCTACAAGATGCACCTGACCGACGGGCAGGTGATCGAGATTCACAACCCGATCGATATGCCTGATGTGGTGAAGATCGCCGAGATCGAGGAACCCTGGATCGAGGCTACCATCCTCACCCCGGACGAATACCTCGGCAGCGTGTTGAAGCTGTGCCAGGACCGCCGCGGCTCGCAGAAAGAGCTCACTTACGTCGGCAACCGCGCGATGGTGAAATACGAGCTGCCGCTCAACGAGGTGGTGTTCGATTTCTACGACCGCCTGAAGTCGGTTTCCAAGGGTTATGCCTCGTTCGACTATCATCTCACCGACTACAAGCCGGCCGACCTCGTCAAGATGCAGATTCTGGTCAACAACGAACCGGTCGACGCGCTGTCGATGCTGGTGCACCGCCAGCGCGCGGAAGGCCGCGGTCGCGCCATGGTCGAGAAGATGAAAGAATTGATCCCGCCGCACATGTTCCAGATTCCGATCCAGGCGGCGATCGGCGGCAAGGTGATCGCACGCGAGACCGTGCGGGCGCTGCGCAAGGACGTTACCGCGAAATGCTATGGCGGCGACATCACCCGCAAGCGCAAACTTCTGGAAAAGCAGAAGGAAGGCAAGAAGAAGATGCGGCAGTTCGGCAAGGTCGACATCCCGCAGGAAGCCTTCATCGCCGCGCTGAAGGTGGATAGCTGAAGTCGTTTTGAGGCTTCGTCATGCGGGATGCGGCAACATCCGGACGGCTCGACAGTGAGCTTCTCGTCGTGCCCGTTCATGAACCAGCAGCGCTCGTATTCCCAACGCCCATCTTGATCGACGACGGCGAATGGATCACCATTGCGGCTTCGTCAGTCAGAATCTCCTATGCGAGAAGAAAGCATGAACAAGCTTCCCGGTTTCGGACTGGTCGAGCGCGCGCGAGCGCTGGGGCCGCTGATCGCGCGAGAGGCCGATGAGATCGAGCGGACCCGGCGGCTCACCCAGCCGGTGGTTGCCGCCCTGATCGAGAACGGGCTTTATCGTGTGCTGCTGCCGCAAAGTGCGGGTGGCACCGAGGCGCCGCCCGAAATCTTCATGCAGATGCTCGAGGAAGTAGCGAAGGCCGACGCCTCGACGGCGTGGTGCCTCGGCCAATGCAGCGTCTGCGCCATGATCGCGGCCTATCTCGATGTCGATACCGCGCGCCAGATTTTCGGTGCGCCCGGCAATATCCTGGCCTGGGGCGCGATCGCCGGCGAGGCGCATGTCGTTCCCGGCGGCTACCGGGCCACCGGGCGCTGGAATTTCGCCAGCGGCTCCCGCCAGGCCAGTTGGCTCGGCGCGCATGTCCAGATCGTCGAAGCCGACGGCACAAGGCGGCGCAAGCCCGATGGCGCGCCGGAAGTCCGCACCATCCTGTTTCCGCTGGCGAGCGCCACGATGTACGACGTCTGGGACGCCATCGGCCTCAGGGGCACCGGCACCGATTCCTATTCGGTCGAAAATCTGTTCATCCCGGACAAATTCACGGCGTTGCGCGACGAACCGGATGCCGTGCGTGAAACGGGGCCGCTCTACCGGCTCACCACCCACATCGTTTTCGCTTTGGGCTTTGCCGCGGTCTCGCTCGGCGTCGCGCGGGCCACGCTCGACGCCGCGGTCGAACTGGCGCGCGGCAAGGCGTCAGTCGGCATCAAGGCGATGCGCGAGAACAATGCGGTGCAGGGCACGATCGGACGCACCGAAGGCAATTTGCGCGCGGCGCGCGCCTATCTCTTTGCCGCAGCCGGCGAGGTGTGGCGGGATCTGGAGGCTACCGGCAAGTACACCGAGGACCACCGCGCAGCACTTCGGCTGGCGTCGACCTGGACGATCCATCAGGCGGCCTCGGTGGTCGATGCGGCTTATCACATGGCGGGCGCCACCGCGGTGTTCAGCGCCAACAAGTTCGAGCGCCGCTTCCGCGACATGCACGCCATCGCGCAGCAATTACAGGCACGCGACACGCATTACGAGGACGTCGGCAGAGCAATCCTGGCCACCGATCCCGGCGCGCCGGCGATGGACCGCTGATGCGAAGCAAGCGTCCAGCGAGCAAGCCGCGCGCGGTCCCTTCAGATCCCGCGGTTGAGGAGGTTTTCCGCGCCTATCCGAAACCGCTGAAGGCAAAACTGCTGGCGTTGCGCCGGCTGATTTTCGACACCGCGAAGACCACGAAGGGCGTCGGCGCGCTTCAGGAGACCCTGAAATGGGGACAGCCGAGCTATCTCACGACCGAGACGAAAAGCGGCAGCACGATCCGGATCGATCGCGTGAAGTCCGTCGCCAACCAATATGCGGTCTATTTCCATTGTCAGACCGACCTGGTCGAGACCTTCCGCGAGTTATACCCGACGCAATTCCGCTATGGCGGCAACCGCAGCATCCTCTTGAATGCCGCCGAGGAAATTCCCGGACCGGAGTTGCGTCACTGCGTGGCGCTGGCGCTGACCTATCATCTGCGCAAGCGCAAGACCGCCAATCGAAGCTCTTAGCTCTGTTTCAGGCGACAAGCGCGGCTTTCCCGGCGTGATTCCGGGACCTTCGCAACTAATTCGAGATCTGGATGCGCGTGTGGCGCGGGCCGTTGCGCCCGACCAATGCGAACAGCGCCGCCGCATGCGACGGGTGCAGCCTGACGCAGCCATGGGAGGCCGGACCGCCAAGCCGCGCCAGATCATTGGTGCCGTGAATGGCGAAACCAGAATGAAAGAAGATCGCGTGCGGCATCGGCGCGTTGTAGTATTTCCGCGAGAAATAATGCCGCGCCATCGATTGCGGATGGAATGTACCGCTCGGCGTGCCGTAACCGCTGCGGCCGGTCGAAACCGGCCACTCATATCGCATGGCGCCGTCGACGCTCACGGCCATGCGCTGGGAAGACTTGTCGATCTGGACCAGGACATCGGCGCGCGCCGGCGTCGGCGCCAGGCCTGTTATCGTCAAGACCGACATCATCGCGCCCGCAAATAGCAGCCCTGCAAGCCATCCGCCTGACAACCGTTTCATGACCGCGCTCCGCCGCCTGCCTTTGACGGAAGAGATGATGTCGTTTTCAACTACACCTTGTAAAGGCGGGGATGACGCGCGGGCGCCGGCCGTTGCGGTTAATCTTAACCCGCTACCGGTCGCTCGCTTGTGAAAGAGCCAGCCACGCCGATCCAGCCGTTGCGGTGGCGTCATCTCCCGCGGCTGATTTCATGCTATCCTTGCGTTATAGAGTGAGCCGATGAACCCTCGCCTGATTCTCATGCCCCTGCTGCTGTGTGCCGCTTTCTCCGGCGCTGGTGCCGCGCTGGCGCAGGACAAGGGCAGCGTCGACCCCAAGCCGCTGCCGCCGCTGGCCAAACCCAACGATCCCAAGCTCGGCGCAAAGGAATTGTTCGCACGCAAGTTGTTGCCGTCGGCGAAGCCGACGCGGGTGATCGGCTTCTATTCCAAAGGCTGCATCGCCGGTGCGGTGGAAATGCCCGCCAATGGCGAGACCTGGCAGGTGATGCGGCTGTCGCGCAACCGCAATTGGGGCCATCCCGACCTGATCGCGTTTTTGAAACGGCTGTCGGTCAAGGCGCACAAGGACGCCGGCTGGCCCGGCATACTGGTCGGCGATATCGGACAGCCGCGCGGCGGGCCGGCGCTGAGCGGCCACGCCAGCCATCAGATCGGGCTCGATGCGGATATCTGGCTGACGCCGATGCCAGATCGCCGCCTGTCGCGCGAAGAGCGCGAAGAAATGTCCGCGGTCATGATGGTGCGCGACGACCGCCTCGACATCGACCCGAAAGTCTTCACTCCTGGCCATGTCCTGGTGCTGCGCGACGCCGCGCAGGAGCCGAGCGTGCAGCGCATCTTCGTCAATCCCGCCATCAAGAAGGCGTTGTGCCGCGAGGCCAAGGGCGACCGCAGCTGGCTATCCAAGATCAGGCCGTGGTGGGGTCACGATTATCACTTCCACATCCGCACGGTGTGCCCGCCCGGCAGCAACGACTGCAAGTCCCAACCGCCGCAGGAGGGTGGTGAAGGCTGTGGTGCCGAGGATTTCGCCTACTGGTTCAAGGATTTGGTGCTGCACCCCACGCCGTCGGAACTGCCGCCGCAGCCGAGCCGGCCGATGACGCTGGCCGAATTACCGGCGGGTTGCCGGGCGGTTCTGGCCGCGCCGGATGCAAAGCAATGACTATTTCACAGCGAGATGTGAGCGGTTGCGGGCGTCAGCCGCCGTTTACCTCGTCATAACTTTGGACATGATCGCTATTTTCAATCCGTGGTGGCTCGAATATTCCATGAGCTTCCACCCCAGGCCCGCATACAATTTTTCGCTACTTGGCGTGAACAGATAGATTTTTTCGGATCCCATCTCGGCGGCCGCCCGCTCGACCTTCCCGACCAATGCCGAGGCAATTCCACCGCCGCGATGCGCCGGATCGACGTAAACGCTCGACAGCCAGGGCGAAAGATGCTGATGCGTGATCGTCTGGCGTACCAGCGATGCCGAGCCGAGCAGCTTGTCCTCTCGAAGCGCGATGAACGTGGTCGGCAAGTCCGACTTTCGGAGCGACGCCTTCAGCCGCTCGACATACCGTTCAACCGTATTGGCAGGGTTTAGATATCCGAATTCCGCGTGATGCCATTCTGCCAATTGCGGCAGATGAGGAACGTGGTCTGCAAGATATTCGAGCCGCAAAGTTTACATCCTCTTCCTGCCAACATTTCAAACCGGTGGCATTCTAGCCGCAACTTGCCCGACCGGACAGGTCGCGGGCACGAAGCTGGCGGTTCTGGCCGTTGGATAACGAGCAGCCCGGACGGTTATTTCATTCGGCTCTGAAACACGCTAAGGTCTGATATCGTCGCGCCGTAAGCGCAGGCGGAACTTCGGATCAGGGCCGCTGATTCCGTTCGATCACGATTTTTCGATGCGAGCCGTCGTCATCGGCGGCACATTCTGAAGGACTTGACCAATATGCGCGCCCCTTTGCTGTTCGCCTTGGCATTGCTCGGATCGGCTCCCGCTTGGGCAGCGGATGAACCGAGCGGCTGTGACAAGTTCAAATGGCCGATCGAACATGAGCGGGCCGCGTTGACCGCGCCGGATCGCATCAAGCTTGCATCCGGCGGCGAACTCGCCGCATTGCCGACAACCGGGATTACCCTCGGCTTGCAAACCGCTGCCGAGGCCAAACTGCCGACGCCGCCCGAACGTGCGCCAAAGGAAGGGACCTTTGCGGGATTTGCCAATTTCAAAAGCGCGCCCAAACCCGGTATCTACACCATCAGCCTGTCCGTGGGCGGTTGGGTCGACCTGGTCCAGGACGGCCATGCCCTCAAGCCAAAGGCCTTCAGCGGGGCGACCGATTGCGACGGCATTCGCAAGACCATGAAGTACGAGATTTCGGCCAGCCCGTTCGTGCTCCAGGTCACCGGCGTCAAGCAAGACGCAGTGTCGGTGGCGATCCTGCCGTCGGAATAGACGTTCCGTCAGAATAGACCTTCCGTCAGAATAGACCTTCCGTCAGAATAGACCTGCGCATGACATCCCGGAGCGCGATCGGACCGAAAACCGGTTTCCGCCTTGGCCGATCGCCCTCCGGGAAGCCTTTACCCAACCCCCCAGCCTGCTATTGTTTTCGTTGGCGATATCCCGATCGACCGTAAGTCATCGGGACCCGCGGAACGACGATTCCGCCTGTCGCATTCACGTTCAACCAACGCCTGTTTTGCGCGCGCGATGCGCTGCGAACGCGCACGGGAGCGACCCATGCATCGTCTAGCCAGACTTTTTACCGCCTTCGCCCTCCTGTGCGGATCGACCTCGTCGCCTGCGCTGGCCCAGGACAAAAGCCTTACCGTGTTCGCCGCGGCTTCGATGAAGAACGCGCTCGACGATGTCGATGCCGCCTTTACCGCGAAGACCGGCGTCAAGGTGGTGGCGAGCTATGCCGCAAGCTCGGCATTGGCCAAACAGATCGAACAGGGCGCGCCGGCGGACATCTTCGTGTCGGCAGATACTGACTGGATGGATTATGCGATCGGCAAGAAGAACATCAATGCGCCGACGAGGGTTGATCTGCTCGGCAACAGCATCGTGCTGATCGCACCGAAGGATTCCAGGATCGACAATGTGACGATCGGGCCGGGCTTCGATCTCGCCAAGCTCGCCGGCGACGGCAAGATTGCCACCGGCGACGTGAAGGCGGTTCCTGTCGGCAAATACGCCAAGGCGGCGCTGGAGAAACTCGGCGCGTGGCAAGCCGCGGAGCCGAAATTCGCTATGGCAGAGAGCGTGCGCGCTGCGCTGACGCTGGTGGCGCGCGGCGAAGCAGCCCTCGGCATCGTCTATTCGACGGATGCCAGGGTCGAGCCCGAGGTCAAGATCGTCGGCACCTTCCCGGCCGATTCCCATGCGCCGATCATCTATCCGGTGGCGGCGACGGCGACCGCGAAATCGGAAGCGGCCGATTATCTCGCATTCCTGCGAACATCGGCGGCCAAGGCCATCTTCGAGAAATATGGCTTCAAATTCCTGATCAACCCGACGACCTGAAACGTGTTCGATATTTCGCCGACGGAATGGACGGCGATCCAGCTTTCGCTGCGGGTTGCCTCGGTTGCGACGCTGGTGGCAACGCCGCTGGGGATCGCCGTGGCGTGGCTGCTGGCACGGCGTGATTTCTGGGGCAAATCGATCGTCGATTCCCTGATCTACTTGCCGCTGGTGCTGCCTCCGGTCGTCACCGGCTATCTGCTGCTGCTGACATTCGGACGGCGCGGCCTGGTCGGCGGCTGGCTTGCGGACCATCTCGGGATCGTGTTCGCATTCCGCTGGACCGGCGCTGCGCTGGCCTGCGGCGTGATGTCGTTCCCGTTGCTGGTGCGGCCGATCCGGCTCTCCATCGAAGCGGTGGATCGCGGCCTCGAGCAGGCGGCCGGAACATTGGGCGCAGCACCCTGGCGGGTGTTCCTGACCATCACCTTGCCGCTGGCGCTGCCGGGGGTGCTGGCCGGCATGGTGCTCGGCTTTGCCAAGGCGATCGGCGAATTCGGCGCAACCATTACTTTCGTGTCGAACATTCCCGGCGAGACCCAGACCATTTCCGCGGCGATCTATTCGCTGATCCAGACCCCGGACGGCGATGCCGCGGCGCTGCGGATGGTGGTGGTCTCCATTCTCATCGCGATGGCCGCACTGGTCGCTTCCGAATGGTTCGCGCGGCGCGCCAATGCGCGCCTGCATGGGAATTGATCATGTTGCGCGTCGACGTTTCAAAAAAGCTCGGCGAGTTCGCGATCGAAGCCTCGTTCGCCAGCGAAGGCAAGGTCACCGGGCTGTTCGGCGCCTCGGGCTCCGGCAAGACCTCGCTGGTCAGCATGATCGCCGGATTGCTGCGGCCCGATCGCGGCACCATCGCCATTGACGGCGAAACCCTCGACGATACCGCGGCCGACATCCATGTCCCGGCCTATCGCCGCCGGATCGGTTATGTGTTCCAGGACGCACGGCTGTTTCCGCATCTCGATGTGCGCCGCAATCTCGACTATGGCCGGCGAATGAACGGCCTTGCCGACGATCCCGCCCAACGCGCGCGCGTCTCCGATCTGCTCGATATCGCCAGCCTGCTGGATCGCCGGCCGGGCCGATTGTCCGGCGGCGAGCGCCAGCGCGTGGCGCTCGGACGTGCGCTGCTGGCGCGACCGAGGTTGCTGCTGCTGGATGAGCCGTTGGGATCGCTGGATGAAGCGCGCAAGGAGGAAATCCTGCCCTATCTGGTGCGGCTGCGCGACGAAGCTGGCGTGCCGATGGTCTATGTCTGCCATGACCCCGACGAAATGCGTCAGCTCGCAACGCATATCGTTATGCTCAAACAAGGCCGCGTCACCGCCTTCGGCGGAGCCGAGGTATTGCCTGGCGCTGGCTTGCCGGCCTGATGCGCGACGGGCCACGCCCTAGATCCCGGCGACCGACGACCACATGCTCGACAGCTTTCGCTTGAGCGACGCCATGCGCGTCAATGACACGGCCTCTTCCTCGTCTTCGGGCAGGCGCAGTCCGACGACATTGACCCTGCCGCCACCGATACTGCGCGCCACCAGCACAATGGAATCGAGCGTCAGCGTCGCGCCTTCCTTCGGCGCATGATCGAGATGAACGTCGAAATAGTCCGCGAGCGTCAGCTTTGATTGCTCGGCATCGACGGCGACCCCATAGGTCTGCGCCAGATCGCCCAGCGTGATCTCGCCGGAGACCACAAAATCTCCGAGCAGATGCGGATCGGGCGCCGAGCTCGGCTGCATGTCGACAAAAAAACGATCGAGCGCTTCGGCTTTTTCCGGCGGCGCCAGCAGGTAGATGTAGTCGCCCGCGGCGACCGGATCGGCCTCGGCGGGCGAGAGAATCCGCTGGTCGCGGATCACCAGCGTCGGCTTCGACCATGACGGAACGAGGCCGCGCCGGAAATACAGGCTTTTCGGACGGACCGGATAGCCGACCAGTTGCTGCTCGAGCTGGCCCGGCAGATCGAGTTCGACGCGGCGAGGCCCGCGCTCGGATCGCGGCAGCGCCACATGGAGCCGCCGGGCTGCGACGGCCAGCGTCCAGCCTTGCAGCAATAGCGAGATGATGACGACGACAAAGGCGACGTCGAAATAGAGATAGGCCTTCGAGAGCCCTACCAGCATCGGGATCGACGCCAGAAAGATCGCGACCGCGCCGCGCAGGCCGGTCCAGGCGATGAATATCTTTTCCCGCCAATTGAACCGAAATGGCGCGAGGCAGAAGAACACCGCGAGCGGCCGCGCCACCAGCATCAGGACCAGTGCCACGATCACGGCCGGGATCACGCTGCTCCCCAGCCGATGCGGCGAGACCAGAAGGCCGAGCAGCACGAACATCACGATCTGCGCCAGCCAGGTCGCGGCGTCGAGAAACGTCACCACCGAATTATGCGCCCGCGTCGGCCGGTTGCCGATGATGATGCCGGCGAGATACACCGCGAGAAATCCCGAAGCGTGCGCGATCTGTGCGGCACCGAAAATCACCAAAGCCGCGGTGGCGACAAACGGCGCGTGCAGCCCCTGCGGCAGCGCCACACGATTGAGCGCCAGCACCACGAAGCGGCCGCCGAGCACGCCGATGATGGCGCCGAGCACGGCCTCGCGGCCGAATTCCAGCGCGACATGCCAGAACGAGCTTTCACCGTTCGAAATCAATTCCACCAGCATCAGCGTGAGAAACACCGCGAACGGATCGTTGGTGCCGGATTCGACCTCCAGCGTCGCGCCGACGCGCGGACGCAGCCGCAAACCCTGGGCGTGCACCAGAAGAAACACCGCCGCGGCATCGGTCGAGGCCACCACGGCGCCCACCAGCAGCGCCTCGGTCCAGTTCAGATCGAGCACATATTTGGCGACCGGCGCGGTAACCAGCGCGGTCAGCAGCACGCCGATCGTCGCCAGCGCCATCGATGGCGCTAGCACCGCGCGAATGCTCTGAAACCGCGTGCGCAGGCCGCCATCGAACAGGATCAGCGCCAGCGCCACCGATCCCACCAGATAAGTGGTGCGCACATCGTCGAAGCGCAGTTGCCCCGGGCCGGAATTGCCGGCCAGCATGCCGATGAACAGAAACACCAGCAGCAACGGCGCCCCGAAGCGCAGCGCCAGCAGGCTCGACAGAATGCCGGCCATCACCAGTGCGGCGCCGAGAAGAATGGCTATGCTGACCGAATTGAGAGAGGCCATGAACGATCTAAACTCGTCATAAATGCTTGCAGTTGCATCCTTATCGTCGCTACAGTTCGACGCCAACCCTTTTTGTCCGCCAGCGGCGATCTGCCCGATTTATGCAGCCTTGAATCGCTCCACGAACGTGACGGCGATAGCGTCCAAGCAGCGGTTATGGGAATCTGCGGGACTTTCGAATCAAGTTTGCCTGATGCCGATCCGCCTTGCGACGAGATTTGACGATGGATCTGGACCTCACTGACATCCCCGGCTTTCTTCATTCCGCCGCGCGCTCGGTCGGCGCCGAGGTCACATCGCCATGGTTCTATCTGCAGCTCGGCCTGATTCTGGCCGGCGGCGGGATTGCATTTGCCGCGGGTGCTGCGGTTCGCTCGCGGGTCGACCTGACCGCACGCGCCGCGAGCTGGCCGGCGCCGCTCCGGCTGTTCGTGCAGGTGCTGGTCGACAGCACTTCGACAGCAGTGTTCGCGGTGCTGATGCGGCTGGCACGCCTGGTCATGGTGATGTCGACCTGGCCCAGCCGCAGCTATCTGCTCTCGGTTTCTTTCAAGCTTGCCTTGGCATGGCTGATCATCCGCCTCGTGACGTCAGTCATTCGCAACACCTTTATCGTCCGACTGGTGTCGCTGGCGGCGTGGCTCGTGGCGGCGCTGAGCATCATCGGACAGCTTAACCCGGCTATCGATGCGCTCGACTCGGTATCGATCGTGCTCGGCGGTCTGCAGGTGACGCCGTTGCTGGTGATCAAGCTCGGCGTGCTGCTGGTGGTGGCGCTATGGCTGTCCAACATCCTCAGCAACTTCGTGGAAAGCCGGATCACCCAATCGAGCGATCTGACGCCGTCGATCCAGGTTCTGCTGGTCAAGATGATCCGGCTCGCCCTGATGATATTCTCCGTCGCGCTCGTCATGAGCGCGGTCGGCATCAACCTCTCGGTGCTGGCGATCTTCTCAGGCGCCGCCGGCGTCGGCATCGGCTTTGGCTTGCAGAAAATTGTCGCTAATTTTATCAGCGGCATCATCCTGCTGGTGGACAAATCGGTGAAGCCGGGCGATCTCGTCACCATCGGTGACAGTTCCGGCCGCATCAGCGCGATGAAGACGCGCTATATTTCAGTCGCCGCCGGCGACGGGCGCGAATTCCTGATCCCGAATGAGGATCTGGTGACGCAAAAGGTCACCAACTGGACCTATACCGACAAGAATACGCTGGTGAAGGTCAATTTTGCCGCCAATTACGACGCCGATCCGCGGCTGGTGTGCAAGCTGGCGATCGAAATCGCAGCAGCCTCGCCACGCATCATCAAGCTCAAGCCGCCGACCTGCCTGCTGGTGGAGTTCGCCGAGGCCGGCATGAAGTTTGCCCTGACGTTCTGGATCCCCGACCCGGACGGGATGGACAATGTGAAGAGCGATGTGATGCTGTCGCTGTGGGATGCCTTCAAGCGCGAGGGCATCCGCGTGCCCTATCCGGTGCGCGAAATCCGGATCCGCGGCGGCGCGCTCCCGGTCGAAACCACCGTGGAGGTTCCGAACTGACGCCCGTGCCCCTGCATCCAAATCCTGTCGAGATGTCCCTGCCTGGGACGACCAATCCGGTTCCGGTTATGCCCGCCGACAACGCCCCAACCTTGACTTGCACTGACCGCTCCGATCATTAAATTAGCGAGTTCATCCCTTCGCGGACCCCTGCCCGCCAGAATATGATTGGCCCATGAGCTATATCGAAGCCTCCGACACATCCTTGCGCAAAACCGGCCAGATCAAGCTGCACGGAGCGAGCGGCTTCGCTGGCATGCGCAAGGCCGGCGCGCTGGTGGCCAAGTGCCTTGATGAACTGACCGATATCGTCAAACCGGGTGTGCCGACCTCGCGGATCGATGATTTCGTCCGCGACTTCGCCTTCGGCCACGGCGCCTACCCCGCCACCCTGATGTATCGCGGTTATCGCTATTCGACCTGCACCTCGATCAATCACGTGGTTTGTCACGGCATGCCAGGGGACCGGGTGCTGAAGGACGGCGACATCGTCAATATCGACGTGACCTTCATTGTCGAGGGCTGGTACGGCGATTCCAGCCGGATGTATGCCGTGGGCCCGATCGCCCGAAAGGCCGAGCGGCTGATCGAGGTGACCTATGAAGCCATGATGCGCGGCATCGCCGCGGTCAAACCCGGCGCCACCACCGGCGACATTGGTCACGCCATTCAAAGTTTCGTCGAACCACAGGGCATGAGCGTGGTGCGCGATTTCTGCGGCCACGGTCTTGGCCGCATGTTCCACGACGAGCCCAACATCATTCACATCGGGCGGCCCGGCGAAGGCGTGGCGTTGAAGCCCGGCATGTTCTTCACCATCGAGCCGATGATCAATCTCGGCAAGCCGCATGTAAAAATCCTGTCCGACGGCTGGACCGCGGTGACGCGCGACCGCTCGCTGTCGGCGCAATTCGAGCATTCGGTCGGCGTGACCACGAGTGGCGTCGAAATCTTCACACTGTCGCAACGCCACGCCGAGAAGCCGCCGGCGGCGGCCTGATCGCCCGCGGTCAAACCGCATCATTTGATAATTCGCCGTTGCAAAAACCGGCCGGCACGGCATGCTTGCGCCGATGCCCGCAGACAAAAGCGACACTCCGAAGAAATCCGCAACTGCCGAGACGCCGCATTATCACGGCCATCGGATGCGGCTGCGCGAGCGCTTTCATAGCGCCGGGCCTGATGCCCTGAGCGACTACGAGTTGCTGGAGATGGTGCTGTTCACCGCCCAGCCGCGGCGCGACATGAAACCGCTGGCCAAATCGCTGCTGAAGAAATTCGGCTCGTTCGCCGAGGCCGTTCACGCGCCGGAAACGCTGCTGCGGGAAGTCGACGGAATTGGCGAGGCATCCATCAACCAGCTCAGGCTGATCGCGGCGGCCGCGAGCCGTATTGCAAAAGGCCAACTGCAACAACGTACCCTGCTGTCGTCATGGAATGATGTGATCGGCTATTGCCGGACCAGCATGGCGTTCGCCGACAAGGAACAGTTTCGCCTGCTGTTTCTCGACAAGCGCAATCAATTGATCGCCGACGAGGTGCAGCAGGTCGGCACCGTGGACCACACGCCGGTGTATCCGCGCGAGGTGATCAAGCGGGCGCTGGAATTATCCGCCACCGCGATCATCCTGGTGCACAATCACCCCTCCGGCGACCCGACGCCATCGCAGGCCGATATCCAGATGACCCGCGCCATCATCGACATCGCGAGCACCGCTCGGCATTTCCGTGCACGACCACATCATCGTCGGCAAGAACGGGCATGCGAGCTTGAAGGGGCTGAAGCTGATTTAGCGATGGTCATAGCCGGGAACCTGATTAAATGTGAAGCAGGCCTACGTGGTAGCTCTATCATGGCACTCTCGCACTGACCGTCCAATCAATTAGGGAACGGATTGTACGTCCGCGACAAGGCTCATGAACGGAGAATTTTCATGAGAATGTCGGCCTCCTGATCTCGTCCGATACGCTGGGTATATTGAGGATTGTCGGCACGCATAGCCGTCTATAACGGGCATGCGCAGCACGGTCTCGTTCGGTGTTCAGATGATTAGCCAGGCGATAACGTCTGCATCGATCTCATTACGCACGGACGGCGGTACGGTGTTCGACGTCAGCAACGTTCTTGTTATCTTCCAATACCTTTGAAGGTGGACATCCGGTCGGACGCTGAGCCCGGTGATCGCTCTATGCTGTCCGTCTCGTGCGCTCCGCTGGACTTCGTAGGCGTGTGATTGAGGCCGGCGAAGCCGATGGCTTAAGCCGAAGCCACGGCCTGAGTTTACTATCGTTATCGGAGACATTGCGCAGATAGTGCCCTTGCTCCGTCTCAGAGAGATTCGATCTTTTGCGCCATCACTGACATCGCGGCCGCTCGGCACCGCGCACGCACACACGCGTTGAATGGTCCGCTCGTTTGGGGGTTGAAGCGAGCGCTGAGCAGTCGACCCTGTTGCAGGCCCCACTCAATGTCCGTCTTGTTTAGTCCGTCTCCGTCTTGTACTTGATCGTCGATTTTACGATCCTCGCTTTGCCGGCCTGATCGAAGCCGAGCACCACCGTGCGTGTGGCCGTGATCGTAGTGCCTTCTCCGTCGATCATGGTGTCGATGGTCACGACGAGCGAGCCATCCTTCCTCCATTCTTTCGCTTCCTGCCAGTTCAGACTGGCGACATGCGGGAATCTTTTGCCGTGCTTGAGCCGTTCCGGGATGTTTGCCTCGGGCAGGTCAGGTAAATCGATCTTTCGAAACGTTTCGGCGGTTCGGACATAAACATCTACTCCTTGAATTGGATGCCCCAGCCTTGTCATCAATGCGAACCTGTTCGAATCGGGTGCCCAGAGCAGATGCCAGGAAGTCTGGCTCGAATCTTCCTCGCCGATCCGTTGTAATTTCTTCTTGAGATTTCTTGTCGATCAGGTCGATGGTGTGCAGGTCCTCACCATGGGCCGTGAGAAAGGCAAATTTCCCGTCCGGTGACGGCCAATCGATGCTCCCTTTCGTATCACCCGCGGATGCGCTCCGGCGAGGCAATCGGTTGCTCGGCACACACCGTCGCAGCAGACGCGAGAAAGCCGACGACGCAGAGTAAGATCACCATTCTCGGGATGGTGCGTTTCATCGGAAATCTCCATGCCCCGCCGTCAGCGTCGATCATGGGTCGCGCCAACGGGTGCTGGGTTCGAACACCTGCAATTACAATCTGGACATCAAACCCGGGGGAAGCTGGTCTAGTCTAGGGTGCCGGAGGAATTGTCTCCGACGTCAACAAAGCGATCAAAGCGCGCAACCGCATCATGACGACATCGCCGCAACGGCCGCTTCCGCAGCGCGCCGCTTCAGGAGATCCTGTTCGCGCCGGTTGCCTGCAAGCTTGGCTGCGGCTTCCAATTCGGCGCGCGCTTCCTCGTAGCGGCCGAGCTTGTGCAGCAGATCGCCGCGGACGCTTCCGAGCAGGTGATAGGTTTTCAGCGCAGGTTCCTGCAGCAGGCGATCGACGATCGCCAGTCCCGCTGCCGGGCCGTCCGCCATGCCAACCGCGACCGCGCGGTTGAGCTCGATGACCGGCGAGCGCACCAGCGCTGCGAGCTGTCCATAAAGTCCGGATATGCGCGACCAGTCGGTATCCTCCGCGCGGCTCGCCTGCGCGTGACAGGCAATAATGGCGGCCTGGAGGGCGTAAAAACCATCCGGCGCCGCCAAGCTCGTGCGCCCGCCCGAGCGCCTGCATGCCGCGGCGGATCTGGAGCTGGTCCCAGAGCGCGCGGTTCTGCTCCAGCAATAATATCGGCGCGCCTGCTTCATCGGTGCGCGCGGCGGTGCGCGAGGCGTTCAACTCCATCAAGGCAAGCAGTCCATGCGCCTCGGGCTCGTGCGGTGCGATCGATGTCAGCACCCGGCCCATCCGAAGCGCTTCTTGGCAGAGCTGCGGGCGCAACAAATCCTCGCCGCGCGCCGCCGTGTAGCCCTCGTTGAAGATGAGATAGACGACCTCCAGCACCGAGGCGAGCCGCTCCGAGAGTTCCTCGCCGCAAGGCGTCTCATAGGCCAGCCCCGATTCCGACAGCGTCCGCTTGGCGCGCACGATGCGCTGGGCGATGGCCGCGTCCGACTGCAGGAAAGCGCGCGCGATCTCCTCGGTGGTCAGGCCGCAGATCATCCGCAGCGCCAGCGCCGCGCGGGCCTCGCGCGACAGCAGCGGGTGACAGGCGGTGAAGACCAGCCGCAGCAACTCGTCACCGATGTCGTCATCCAGCGAGGCATCGAGATCGGGCATGGCCTGCTGCTCCTGCTCCATGTCCCAGGCGACGATCCGGTGCTTGCGCGCCAGCATCTGTTCGCGGCGCAGGTGATCCAGCGCCCGGCGCTTGGCGGTCGCCATCAGCCAGGCCCCGGGCTTTTCGGGAACGCCGGTCGCCGGCCAATGCTCGAGCGCCGCCACCAGGGCTTCCTGCGTCAACTCCTCGGCCAGCGGCACATCGCGCAGCATCCTTGCCAGGCTGGTGATCAGCCGGGGCTGCTCGATCCGCCAGACGGCAAGGATCGTGCGATGGACCGCGCGATGAGTGTCGGCGGCCGTCATGGCCGCCGATTGCGTTGGCCGGATAGCGGCTTCAAGGACCGGCAAACGGGCGAACCTCGCACGTCCCTTCCCAGCCCGGCATGTAGTCCTTGTGCAGCTGCATGAACTCCACGGCCGCAGCGACGGCCTCTTCCTTGCCCGGCAGTTCGAAGATCGCGTAGCCGCCGATCATCTCCTTGGCCTCCACGAACGGGCCATCGACGACGCTGAGTCTGGCCGTCCGTGATTCGCACTTGTGCCCCCACCGCGACCGGCATCAGCCCGCCACTATCGAGCATGCGGCCGGCCTTGATTTCGCGGTCGGCCAACTTGTGCATGGCCTCCAAGAGTTCCGGCGTCGGAGCTCCCGGGGGATGGGGGGAAGTGACGATATACATGAAGCGCATCTCAAAACTCCTCTGGGGCGAGCCGCGGGCGCCGAGCCTTGCGGAACAGTCTCGCTCATCAAGTCGACGAACGAGCCGACGGCAGATCGACCGGCGCTCCGGAAAAAAAGCGCCAGCCCGTCTGGCTGCAGAACCAGACCATAGGGCCCGACAATAGAGTGACCTGCCGTGCACGAAAGCCCGTACGGAGGCTTGACGATCTTGTTTGTATGACATACAAATATCGGAACAAAGCGCTGACCGGACCGTGCCCTTCGTCTCCGTGCCCATCGTCTCGACGATCAGAAGACGACATGAAAAGTGCTGCTGCGAATGACGGTTTGAGCGATCCCAGGCACACCGTGCGCGCCACCCGCACCGCGGGCCGGCAAATGCGTTCGCGCTTGCTGGATGCGGCGAGCCGCCTGTTCAAGGAGCAAGGGCTGGCGGCGGTTTCGATTGCCGATATTGCAGCGGCAGCCAACGCCTTTCCGAGCCAGATCACCTATTATTTTCGCACCAAGGAGGCGCTGTTCGTCGAAGCGGCATGCCGCGACGTGCTTTATGTCGCGCGCGCCGCCGAGCAGCATGCGGGCAAACAACTCTCGCCGGAAGACTATACCCGCTCGCTGGTCGATAGCGTGATGGGAACGGATGCCGTCGGTTTCTTCGTCGAGGCCATGACGCTGACCCGCCGCAGGCAGGATCTCGCGCCGCTGGTGGAGCGGACGGTCGAGCGGCTGCACTCCGAGGGCTTGCGCGCTTATGCCGCCGAGATGGCCGCGCGCGGCTGGCATTCGCGGCTCGATCCCGAAACCAGCGCGCGGCGGTTCTGGGCGATCGCAATCGGCGTCACGCTGGAGGGGCATGCGATGGGCCGCGCGCCCGACGATCTTGCCGCCGAGATGCTGCGGCTGATCGGCCAGCAGGCCGACGCGCAACCTCCATCGGTGCGGCTCAAGGTGGTGGGCGCCGGAAATTCGCCTCTCGATAACTCTCTTGGCAATTCGCCCGCCGGCAAGGAGAAACAGCCATGACCGTCCTTCGCATGCGTGCCCGCGACTTGATGACCGAGCAGGAGCTTGATCGAGGTCCGCACGCGGTCGACCTGGAAGAGCGTCGCCCTGATCGCCCATGCATGGACCCTGATCCTCGGTTCGATCGCGATGGTCGCGGTGTGGCCCAACCCGTTTACCTTTATTCTGGCGGTCGCGATTATCGGCTCGCGCCAGCTCGGGCTTTCGATCCTGATGCATGACGGCGCGCACAGTTCGTTGGCGAACGGCGCCAAATTGAACATGGCGCTCAGCCAATGGCTCTGCGCCTACCCGGTTTTCGCCGAGACCGAGGCCTACCGCCGCTATCATCTGCAACATCACGCCCACACCCAGCAGGACGACGATCCCGACCTGATACTGTCGGCGCATTTTCCGATCACAAGACCAAGCTATCGGCGGAAGTTCTGGCGCGATATCAGCGGCCAAACCGGCTATGCGCAGCGCAAGGCGCAGTTTCTCAACGCGCTTGGCGACAGTTCCTGGCCGCTGGCGCAGCGGGCCGCCTACTTCCGGGACAAGCTTGGTCCCCAGATGCTGTTCAATCTGGTTTTCTTTGCAGCACTGGCGGCGGCGGGCGTGTGGTGGGCCTATCCGCTATTGTGGATCTTGCCGCTGCTGACATGGATGATGGTCATCACCCGGATCCGCAACATCGCGGAACATGCCGTGGTGCCCGACAGTGACGATCCGTTGCGCAACACCCGCACCACGCGCGCGGGCTTCATCGAACGGCTGTTCATCGCGCCCTATTACGTGAACTATCACCTCGAACATCATCTTTTGTTCTACGTGCCCTGTTACAACCTGCCGCGCGTGCATCGGATTCTCTCGCGTGGTCCTCATGCAGCACGGATGGAGGTGCAGCCGAACTATGCCGCCGTGTTGCGGCTTGCGACCGCGAAGCCTGCCAGCGAGGACCGCCCCGGCGCGCTCGTGAGCAATGTCCGGCGTGCCCGCGCCGGCGTCGCCGTCGACAACAACCAGGTTTCGTCCGGCTTCTAGGCAGACGCGCATTCCCATTACACGCCGCGATAAACTGACCAAGATTCCATCTTGTCCCAGTCGGAATAACGTTGTTATTTTAAAGTTTGATCCGGCATTTTGAGGATCGCTGCCGCGCGGCCGGTGCGTGATCGTACTGCAGGGAGAAACATCGATGCCGAAGGTGATTTATGAAAAAGACGGCCGCATCGGCAGGATCACGCTCAATCGTCCGGACGTGCTCAATGCCATCGATGACGAACTGCCGGGAGCGCTCGCCGACTGCGTGGAGCGCGCCAATGCCGATCCCGGTGTCCACGTCATCGTGTTGTCGGGCGCCGGCCGGGCCTTTTGCGCCGGATACGACCTGACCGCCTACGCCCAGACCGCCGGCGCCAACAACGCTACGCAGGACATGCCGTGGGACCCGATGAAGGACTATGCCTTCATGATGCGGAATACCGAACTGTTCATGAGCCTGTGGCGATCCTATCGCCCGGTGATCTGCAAGGTGCATGGCTTCGCGATCGCGGGCGGATCGGACATCGCGCTGTGCGCCGATACCATCGTGATGGCCGACGATGCCGAGATCGGCTACATGCCGACCCGTGTCTGGGGATGCCCGACGACGGCGATGTGGGTCTATCGGATCGGACCGGAGCGGGCGAAGCGGATGCTGTTCACCGGCGACAAGATCAAGGGTCCCGAAGCGGAGAAACTCGGACTGGTGCTGAAATCGGTGGCGCCTGACAAGCTTGAAGCCGAAGTGGAAGCGCTCGCCGAGCGGATGGCCGGCGTCCCGGTCAATCAGCTGATGATGCAGAAACTGATGGTCAACCAGGCCATCGAGGCGATGGGATTGAAGACCACGCAGATGATCGCCACGGTTTTCGACGGCATCACCCGCCATTCGCCGGAAGGCTTGAATTTCAAGCACCGCGCCGAGGAGGTCGGCTGGAAGGAAGCCGTCCGCAATCGCGACCAGGGCACCTGGGACTGGACGGAGAACCGGTCCATCAATCCCAGGCGCTAGGCGCCGCCGCGCGCGAAGACCTCGCGCCACCACCGGAGCAAGAAGATTGCCGCGCACGGTTCAAGAGCCCGATGATCCCCGGGTACGCGCCAGACAGGATGCGCTCAGGGATGCCCGGCGTCAGGTGATCATCGATGCCGCCCGCCGCGTGTTCGAGCGCGTCGGCCTCGAGGGCGCCTCGATCAGGATGATCGCCGCGGAGGCGGGCTGCACGACGGGAGCTATCTATCCATGGTTCGCCGGCAAGGAGGAGGTCTACGCGGCCATTCTCGCCGAATTGCTGGATCGTCTGGCGGCATTTCTCGCCCGGCGCATAGCGCGCGAGCAGGATGCGCTGGCGAAAGCGCGCGCCGGCGTCGACGCGTTTTATCGCTACTACGAGAAAAATCCGGACGAGCTTTGGCTGGGCCTTTATCTTTTCCGCGCCAGCGGCGTCCGGCCGGTCGGACTGAAGCCGGAGCTCAACCGCGACCTCAATGCGCGGCTGGCTTTTGCTTTTGGGCATATCGCCGAGGCGATATCGGGCGCCGGCTTTGACGACCCCGACGGGCGCGCCGCCGATGGCATCGCCCATGCGAGCGGCTTGCTGTTACTGACAAACGCCGGCCGCATGAAGGTGTTCAGGTCGCGACCCGACGGACTGATGCTTCGCTACCTGGAGACCGCGCTGCCCGAACTCGAAGTAGCCTGTAAGAAGCCGGCTTCGCATTTTACTGTCGCAACATGATCAGCGGATCGGCGCTGTCAGGCACCCGCCGCCACTGCGCATTGTCGTCGGCCTCAAAGCGCCAGACCTCGCCGGTCTTCGACATCAGCAGCAATTCGCCGCGCTCCAGCCGCCACACCGTCGGCGCAAAGGCTGCGATCGCCGGATCGCAGCGCGGCTTGAGGAAGACCGCGAAATTGTCCGGGGTCGCCTCGGTATTGGTCAGGGTCAGGCCACAGATCGGCTGCCCGTTGCCGTGAACCATTGCCCAGTCGCCGATCATCTGGTCCATCGATTTCGCAAGCGAGCGGGCGGCGACGAGATTCTGCAGGATGTAGATGCCCTCGCCGGTCCGCATGCCTTCGAAAATCCCGCTCTCGACTTCGGTAAAGTCGATCACCGGCTGCCCGGCGGCATCCTGCAGCCGCACGATATCCAATCCCTTGACGTTCCAGGCGGCGATATCCTTGGTGAACGGCAGCGCCGCCGCACAGCCGGGCTCAAGTTCAAGCTTCATGCCCTGGGCTGAGGAGTTGCCCTTCAGCGTGACGACGCAGGTCTTGCTGCGTTCGGTGGTCGAGAGCTCCCATTGGCCGACCATGTCTTTTTTCAAGGTGGCGGCATCCTGCGTCCGCGCCGGCGACGCGCAGGCCATCGACGCCAACAGCGCCGCGAGCGTGATGCCGGCGCGACGGCTTCTCATCAGCGCCCCTTCACGGGGGTTTCTGCGACCGGCGTCAACGGCGGCTTTCCGGCAAACCAGGTCTTCAGATTATCGACCACCAGTTGATCCATGGCATTCCGCGTCACCACCGAAGCCGAGCCGATATGCGGAAGCAGCACCACATTCTGCATGGCGCGCAACTCGTCGGGCACGTTCGGCTCGTTGGCGAACACGTCGAGCCCCGCGGCCAGGATGGTCCCCGACTTCAGCGCCGCGATCAGGGCCGGCTCATCGACCACCGAACCGCGCGCCACGTTGATCACGACGCCGCGCGGCCCCAGCGTTTTCAGAACATCGGCATTGATCAGCTTGGCCGTCGCCGCTCCGCCGGGGATGATGATGACCAGCGTATCGACCGCCTTCGCCATCTCCATCAGGTCGGGATAGTGCTTGTACGAGACGCCGGCGGCCGGGTTGCGCGAGTGATAAACCACCGGAACGCGCGCGGCATCGAGCCGGCGTCCGATCGCTTGCCCGATCCGGCCCATGCCGACCATCCCAACCTTGCGGTCACGCAGCGAGCCAACGCTCAACGGAAAGTTCTGCGTCCGCCACAGGCCGGAACGCAGATAGCGGTCGGCCTTGACGAACTCCCGCAAGGTGCAGGTCAGAAGTCCCATGGCGAGATCCGCGACCTCTTCGGTCAGGACATCCGGCGTATTGGTGACGACGATGTTGTGCTCGCGGGCGTATTCGGCATCGATGTGATCATAGCCGACGCCGAAGCTGGCGACGATCTCGAGCTTCGGAAACAGCGACAGCGTCGCCTTGTCGCCCCTCACACTGTTGTAGGTGACCGCGGCGCCGCGGATTTTTGCCGCAACCGCTGGGCTCAACCGCTCAAGGTCATGCTTGGTTTCAAAGGAATGCAGCACGAACTGGTCGGAAAAACCATGTTCGACGATCGGCTTGTTGGGCCCATAGATCAGCAAATCGATCTTCTCGGAAGAAATATTCGCACCCGTCATCAGTTTTCCTTTCCAAGCGCACTCTCATGCCAGCGCCGCAACACCAGATGGGACGTTAGCGCCAGCAGCCCATAAATGACAATTCCGGCGACAGAGAGCAACAACAACGCCGCGAACATTCGGGGAATGTTGAGGCGATAGCCGGATTCCGCGATTCGATAGGCCAATCCGGAACCGGCGCCGGCGGAACCGGCCGCGATCTCGGCGACCACCGCACCGATCAGCGACAGCCCACCCGCAATCCGCAATCCGCCGAGGATGAACGGCAACGCCGAAGGCAATTTGAGATATCGCAGGGTCTGCAGCCGCGAGGCGCCGTAAAGCTGAAACAGGCCCGCCAGATTGCGATCCACCGATTTCAGGCCGAGCGTGGTGTTGGACAGCACCGGAAAGAATCCGACGATCCAGGCACAGACGATGACGGCGGTGTGCTGCGGCAGGTAGATCAGCAGCAGCGGCGCGATCGCGATGACCGGGGTGACCTGCAGGATCACCGCATAGGGAAACAGGGAATATTCCAGCCATTTCGATTGATTGAACAACAGCGCCAGCGCCATGCCGCCGATGGCTGCCGCAACGAACCCCTCGAGCGTCGTCTGCAAGGTAGCCAGCAGCGATCGCCACAGCACCGGCCAGTCGTTGACAAGGGTACGGAAAACCGCGCCCGGTCCGGGCAATACATAGGGTGGAATATCGTAGGCCCGCACTACGAATCCCCATGCCGCGATCCCGATCGCGAGCACGACGACGGGAAGCAGAATTCGAACAAGACGCTGGGCATGGCTGTCCCGCGCGCTTGGGTCGGCGGACATTGCCGGGGTTTGCGACGAATTCATGAAGCGGGCTGCCCCTGGGGCAACGGAGCCAGCGCGTGCGAGACCCTGCGGCAATAGCCGGCATAATCGGCCGAGGTGCGGAAATCCTCGCCCCGCGGCTCCGCGGCGTCGATGCGAAACTCGGCGCCGACCCGGCCGGGCCGCGATGTCATCACGATCACACGCTGCGATAGATACACCGACTCAAACACCGAATGGGTGACGAAGATGACCGTCTTGCGCAGATCGCGCCATAACGAGAGCAGATCGTCGTTCAGCCGGAAACGGGTGATTTCGTCAAGGGCTGCGAACGGCTCGTCCATCAAGAGAATGTCGGGGTCAGTGACCAACGCGCGTGCAAGCGAGACCCGCATCTTCATGCCGCCGGATAATTCGCGCGGGTAGGCGTCGGCGAATTCGGCAAGCCCGACCCGGGCCAGCGCGTCGCCGACGCGCGCGTTCGCCTCCGCGGCCGGAGCATGCGCCAGTTTCAGGGGCAATCGCACATTCTCGCGCACGCTGTTCCACGGCATCAGGGTCGGCTCCTGAAACACGAAGCCGATGCCACGCCCCGCGCGTGCCTGACCGTGCGGATGAGAAACACCGACGCTCCCGGAAGTCGGCGTGTTGAGGCCTGCGATCAGACGCAGCGCCGTCGATTTTCCGCAACCCGACGGTCCGAGCAAGGACACAAACTCGCCCTTGCGCACCTCAAGATCAAACGGCCCCAGCGCCATCACGCCGTTGTCATAAACCCTGGTGACACCGCGCAAGCTCACCGCGAGGCCCGCCGAAGGGGAGCTCATTTCGGAGACAGCTGCGGGATCGGCCATTGCGTCTGTCGTTCTTCTTGTCCAGTTCTCATCTGGTTCTTGTCTAGTTTTTGGACCGCAGATCGAGGCCGACAGCCTTGTTGATAAAGCGAAGCGTGTAGGTTTTCCGGAAATCGATGTCGCCGCGCACGACGCCTGCGCGCACCATTTTGTCAAAAAAGCTTGTAACCCGTGCATCGGTCATGGCGCCGATGCCGTCATTCAGGGTGTCGCCGGAATCGACAATTCCATATTCCTTCATCTTGGTGACGGAATAGGCCAGCAGTTCGTCGGTCATTTCCGGATTGAGCTTCCTGATCATGGCGTTGCCTGGCGCGTTGTCGCCGTACAGATAATGATACCAACCGACGATCGAGGCGTCGACGAAACGCTGAACCAGATCCGGCTTTTTGTCGACGATATCCCGGCGCGTCTCGATCAAGGTGGAGTAGCTGTTGAAACCGTAATCCGCCAGCAGGATGACCCCCGGCTTGAATTTGGCGGTTTGCTGGATCGCAAACGGCTCCGAGGTGACATAGCCCTGCATCGCGCTTTGCCTGTCCGCCAAAAATGGCTGCGGGTTGAAGGTGTAGGGCTTGACCTTTTCCTCACTGAATCCGTGTTCGAACTTCAGCCATTGAAAATAGGTCGGGATGCCTTCCTTGGACACGAACAGCGTCAACGGCTTGAGGTCTTCCAGCTTGGCGACCTTCGATTCCGGATGCGTCACGAAGACCTGCGGGTCCTTCTGGAACATGGCGGCGACCGCCACCACCGGCACGTTGTTGGCCGCCGCATCGAACGATTGCAGGGTGTTTGCGCTCATGAAGAAGTCGATCTTGCCGGCGATCAGCAGCATGCGATTGTTTTCGTTGGGACCGCCCGGCACGATGGTGACGTCGAGCCCGTAATTGTTGTAGGTGCCGTCGGCTACGGCCTGAAAAAATCCGCCGTGCTCCGCCTCGGGGACCCAGTTGGTCCCGAACGAGACCTTGTCCAGCGCGGTCTGGGCGGTCGCGGACGAGATCGCCGTCAGGATGACCATCAGGCCGGCCGTTAACGCTCGCGTCAAAAGAGGCGGGTTCATGATTGGACTCCGTCGATCGTTCTGGCCCATGATGGCAGCTCCCTGCCGGCGAGGACGTAGCTAACGCGTTGGCCGGGCCGGGATTGAATACAAACTAGCCCGCAAGTCTACCCTGGGAAATGTTTTGCTCGATGACTGTTCCTCCCCGCGACTGGACTGAGATTCACTGGCCGGAGATTTCCGAAGCGGGGCCGGCGCGATGGATTGCGGTCTTGCCGCTGGCGGCAACCGAGCAGCACGGGCCGCATTTGCCCGTCGGCACCGACATCATGATTGCACAGGCTTATCTCGCGCGCGTGCGCGAGCTGCTTGCCGATACCATCCCGGCGACGTTCCTTCCGCTTCAGCCGGTCGGAATTTCCACCGAGCACATCGACTATCCGGGCACGCTGACGCTGCCCACCGAAATTGCATTGCAGAGCTGGATGGCGCTTGGGACCAGTGTCGCACGCGCGGGCATCAAGAAGCTGGTGATGGTGACCAGTCACGGCGGCAACAGCGCGGCCATGAGCCTCGTGGCACAGGATCTGCGGGCGAAATACGGGATTCTCGTTGTCAGCACCGGATGGGCCCGCTTCGGCGCGCCGGAGGGATTGTTTTCCGCAGAAGAACTGCGTCACGGCATTCACGGCGGCGCGATCGAGACATCGATCATGCTGGCGCGATACCCCGAGCAGGTGCGCACCGAAGCGATCGCGAATTTTCGTCCCGCGAGCATCGCGATGGAGAAGGATTATCGCTGGCTGGCCGCGCACCGGCCGGCGCCGTTCGCATGGCAGGCGCAGGATCTTCACTTAAGCGGCGCTGCCGGCGATGCCGCACAGGCTTCCGCGGAAAAGGGCCACCGTCTGCTCGATCACGGCGCTCGCGCATTCTGCGAATTGCTCTTTGATGTCGATAAATTCGATCCGGCGACGCTTTCGGCGGGTCCGAAGAGCTGACGCTCGGTCGATTAACCGTCTGTAACCACCGTCAGAACAAGGCGCGTCAAGATTCGCAAGCTGCGATTTCGAACCGGATTCGAAGACGCTCCGTCCAACTGGGCATGGATCCCGCGTCCGGCACGGGCGCCTCATCCACCCCGTGTCGCACCCGACCCGCCCGGTTGTCCCGCCGGGCGGGTCATTTTTTGCGATTAACTTTTTGAACGCCGGAAATTCCTCGATCCAAACGACCAATGACCGCCGCGGCGGTTGACATAGTATAGGGGGGTACCCTATATTAAACGTCATGACACACACGATCCGCGAGAAGAAGAAGCTGCTCGCCCGGGTAGGCCGCATTCGAGGCCAGGTTGAAGCGATCGAGCGGGCGTTGTCCGAAGAGGCAGGATGCGAGCGCATCATGCACATGATCGCAGGCATACGCGGCGGCGTCGCCGGCCTGATGGCGGAGGTGGTCGAGGACCACATCCGCACCCATCTCGTCGATCCCGAAAGGAATCCGGGCGCGCTAAACGCCGAAGCGGCGGATCAGCTCATCGAAGTGGTCCACACCTATCTGAAGTGAGAAAAACCATGACCGATGCGGAAACGATCTCGCGGCCAGCGCGGCACGATCACGTTTTTCTGGCCGACAACCACGAGAAGGCCGAACGCCGAACCTGGGCGGTGATCATCCTTTGCAGCGTCATGATGGTCGCCGAAATTATCGGCGGCGCCCTGTTCGGATCGTTGGCGCTTATTGCCGACGGGTTGCACATGTCGACGCATGCCGGAGCGCTGCTGCTGGCCGCGCTGGCTTACACTTACGCCCGCAAATATGCCGACGATCTCAACTTCAGCTTCGGCACCGGCAAGTTCGGCGATCTGGCGGGATACACCAGCGCCATTGTCCTTGCGATGATTGCACTGCTGGTCGGCTATGAGGCCGTCTCGCGGCTAATCAATCCGGTTGCCATCAGCTTCAACGAGGCGATCCCGATCGCCGTGCTGGGCCTGGCGGTCAATATCGCCAGCGTGTGGCTGTTGTCCGGTGGACATCATCACGGTCACAGCCATGATCACCCGCATGGCCACGACCATCATCATGGCGAGGAATTCGAGGCGCACGATCACGCGGCAACGCATGGCGCGTATCACCGCGACAATAATATGCGGGCCGCCGTCATTCATGTCCTGGCTGATGCCGGCGTGTCGGTCCTCGTCATTGTCGGGCTGCTGCTGGCGCGCGCGTTCGGCTGGTTCTGGATGGACCCGCTCGCCGGCCTGATCGGCGCGCTGGTGATCGCGAACTGGTCGGTCGGGTTGCTGCGCGATACCGGCGGCATCCTGCTCGATCGCACGCCGGATTCGCGCATGGCCGAGAAGGTCCGCATGGCGATCGAAAGCGACGGAGATCAAGTCACCGATCTGCACCTTTGGCGGCTCGGCCCCGGCCACCTCGGCGCCATCGTCTCGGTCGCTACCAGCGGCGCGCGCGAGGCGGCGCATTACCGGCAGCGATTGGCAGGATTTCACCGATCTGTCCCATGTGACCGTGGAGGTCCAGCGCGTCCGTTCAGCAGACGGCTAGCGCTCACGGGTTACAGATATTTCGCGATCAGCCGGAAGTCCCTGAGCGCGGCCTGGCCTTTCGAGCCGGCCCCTTTGAAGGATCGTTCGAGGCTGTGGCTGATATGGTCGTGAATCAATGCCTTTTTGGCATTCTCGATCGCACTCTCCACGGCCTGCAATTGTTGCGCGATCTGCGCGCAGGGCCGGCCCTGTTCGATCATCTCGATAATCGTTTCGAGGTGGCCATTGGCACGTTTGAGGCGCCGGGCAATCGCTGAATGTGGATGGTCGGTCATTCCAGTCTCCTATCCTCCCGGCAGGATAACAACGATCCTCCAGGGAGGATAGATATATGCGCTTGACACGGCCAAGGCCCGGGCGTATTCGCGCAATCGTTGCCTGACACATCTCGTTGCGGGCAAACCTTCAACCCTCACGAAGAGCACATGGGCAGTATCACCTTTGGCAACGCCAATCCGACGATAACGATCGGACCAGCGCTGCCGCCATACATCAAGATCAATCGCGACGGCTTTGGCCGCGTGAGGGTGGTGGTCGCAACGAGCTGACCGCCTGCCGCTCACTGGCCTGCCGCATAAAGCGGAAGTGGAAGTGAGCGATGTTCGCAAGACTTGCAGAATTCCGGCTGGTTCGGTCACGGCGCATTGCGCCGGGGCCGCGTGGAGCCGTCACGCCCTGCAATGACAACCTGCCGGGATTTCGCCGCGCGGCGGAAGCAGGCAAGCGCCGGTCGCCAACCCCGGTGCTGGCCTGTCATTGGTTCAATCGAAATGACCGGCTGGAATGCCATTGGCTGGCCGAGACCGGCGACGCGCCAAGCGGCGCGTTCGATGAACACCGCCCGACAGGTCGCAGCCGCGGCCCGTCTTCGATGTCGCCGAGCGGCCGCGGCCTGGCGCTAACCGGATAGACAGACGATGACCGACGATATCCAACTTTCTGATTCAAATCTTCCCGATTGTCGAGCGGATGCGTCTCGCGGCGACCTGAAGCCTCGTCAGACAATTCGCAGGAGCGGCGGTGGGTCGCGCCCGATCGATATCGCCGGAGCTCGCGCGCTTGATCCAATTATTCAAAGCGCCTTCGGCATCGTGCGCGAAGGCGCCAGCCTGCTCTATCACATCGCCGGATTTGGCATCGCATGGGTGTCGGGCCCGCAGAACTCGCAGCCGAAATCCGGCACGAAGCCTGCACGCCCGGTCGCGGCAGAGTGCGCGAAGGTCATCCCCTTCCCAGCTCAACAGCGTCGGGCCACCGTCCAACGTTCACTCAGGAATAGATCATGACCATCGTGAGTAACGTAAACGCGCCGACGGTCGACATGCGTCGGTTTGCAACGGTGGCCGTGCGATGAGGGCAGCCCTCGAAAATGCGCGGCGTTGGGGAGCCATTGGGACTTTTCGGCTGGCAAGCCGGCTGTTGCGGCGCGCGACGCTGCTGCACCGGCAGCGCCGGATTTCACATAACTGTCTTCGAACCGTCTTATCAGGAACCCGTTTGCTGGAGCGGCTCGGAGCCTTGCTGGCCCTAGGCCGCCGGCGAAATGTTCAGGATATTCAAAGCGAACACACCGATTGATCCGACCGCGGCGGCCCCTGTCACCATAACAATCTGCAACTAGGAATTAGTTGCAATAAGACGACGGAGTGAGTGAATGGCGCTTTCCCTGAACCAGGCCTTTGACCACAGCAATCGGCATCGCCGAGCAGGCGGCGACGTTTCTTCGATGGCAGCGTACTGGCATAATGGCAATGGTGACGAACGAGACCACCGGAATGCTCGCGCCGGAAATAGCCACACGATGAACCGCTGCAACCGATCCTGGGAACGTATCATCGCGAGCGTTGGATTCGGCATGCTCATGTTCGATGCTCCCGCGATGGCTGCCGACATGCCGCTGAAGGCCCCGGTTTTGAAAGCGGTTTATGACTGGACCGGATTTTACGTCGGAGGCGCGGTCGGCTATGGCGGCGGCAGTCTGGGCGCCGGTACCAATGCTCTCCCCGAGCAAGGTGCATTCTTTCCGCACTCCTCTACGGGCCTGATTGGCGGCTTTGACGTCGGCTACCTCAAACAGTTTCCGAACCACGTTGTGCTCGGCATCGAGGCGGACACCTCGTTCACCAGTCCGGTGGACCCCGCGGCACTGACGCCCGCGCCATTCAATACTACGCTCGATTACATCGGCACCGTCCGCGGCCGCGTCGGATATGCGTTCGGGACGTTGATGCCATATGTGACCGGCGGCTTCGCCTGGGGACACAGCCACGTCGACATCAACGACAGCGGCGGAAGCATTGTCGCATCGCCCGGGCAATACCAATCCGGCTGGACGGCGGGCGCCGGCGTCGAATTTGCCGTGAGCGGAAACTGGAGCGCCAAGCTCGAATATGACTACATCGATCTTGCCCACCGGACATTCGATCTGAGCGGCTTTGGCCTGCCGGGCCTCAATGTCGAACCCAATATCAACCTCGTCAAAGTCGGGCTGAATTATCGGTTTGGCGATACGCCGCCCTGGGCTGCACCGGCTTCGACCAACGACCAAACCGCGCTTCCGGAATCGGACGCCTGGAATGTCCATGCCCAGACGACCTTTCTTCCAACGGGCTATCCGGCATTCCGTTCGCCCTATGCGGGGACGAACAGCCTGCCGGGCGGTGGACAAATCCAGGAGACGTGGACCACGACGGCCTTCGTGGGTGTGCGATTGTGGCAGGGCGGCGAACTCTATTTCAACCCGGAAACGGCGCAGGGCTTCGGAATAGGCGGCACGCTCGGACTGGCCGGCTTTTCGAACGGAGAGGCGCAAAAGGCCGGCGCCGCGTTCCCCAAGATCCGTCCGCAGCGCTATTACCTTCGCCAGACTTTCGGTCTCGGCGGCGAGCAGGAAGACATTCCGGATGCCGCCAATCAGCTACCGGGCAAACGCGACATCGATCGCATCACGTTGATCATTGGACGGTTCGCGGTCGGAGATTTCTTCGACGCCAACAGTTACGCGAAAGATCCGCGCGCGGATTTCATGAACTGGGCGATGTGGTCGTCGGCCGCCTATGATTTCCCGGCCGACCTGCCGGGCTATACACGAGGCGCCGTGGTCGAGTTCAACCGCAAGGACTGGGCGGTGCGTGCCGGCGTGTTCGAGGTGCCGTCGGCTCCCAACAGCGACCTTCTGGTGTTCGGCGCCAAGGCCATGGGTTCGGTCGTCGAGTTTGAAGAACGCCACACCATCTTCGATCAGCCCGGCAAGTTGCGGCTCGGCCTGTTTGCCAACAGCGGCAACACCGGCAACTACAACCAAGCGCTGGCGATCGAAGATGCCAACCCCAATCTTGAGATCAACACGGTGATGTCAAGCATCCGCCGCGACAATCTCAAATACGGCTTCTACCTCAACGCCGAGCAGCAGATCGCCCGGGATATCGGCCTTTTCGCCCGTGCCAGCTGGAATGACGGCCAGAACGAGATCCTGTCCTTTACGGACGTCGATCGCGGCATTTCGGGCGGCCTGTCGATCAAGGGCAGCTATTGGGGACGACCGAGCGATACCATCGGCGTCGGCGGCGCGATCAACGGTCTTTCCGAAGCCAACCGCAACTTCCTCGCCGCGGGCGGCCTCGGCCTGCTGATCGGGGACGGCCAGCTCAACTACGGCACCGAACGAATTCTGGAAACCTACTACGCCTACGCCGTCAACAAGGCCTTGACGGTCACCGCGGACTATCAACTCGTCGTAAATCCCGCCTACAACGCCGACCGCGGACCAGCCTCGATTTTCTCCGGCCGCCTGCACGGCGAATTCTGAACAAGGCGGCTCCGATGGCTCACCAAGACCTTCGCCCGGCCGCGCTGGGCCATGCCTTGCGGCCAAACATCTGGGATGCGGTGGCGCTGATCTTTGTCATCGGCGCCATGGTGCTGATCGTCTACGGAGGCGAGCAGACCACGGCACCCCTGTCGACGCTTGAGGTGACGCCGGTGTCGCTCGACCCGGCCAATCTTCCGGGCTATGCGCTGCGCACGACCCTGCGGATGCTGCTGGCGATCGTCTGCTCCATCATATTCACTTTCATCTATGCCGCCCTCGCCGCCAAGAGCAGGCGCGCCGAGATGGTGCTGATCCCGCTGCTCGATATCCTGCAGTCGGTGCCGATCCTCGGCTTTCTGACCTTTACCGTCGTCTTCTTCATGAACCTGTTTCCCGGCAGCGTGTTCGGCGCCGAGCTCGCCTGCGTGTTCGCGATCTTCACCAGCCAGGCCTGGAACATGACGTTCAGCATGTACCAGTCGATGCGCAACGTGCCGAAGGATCTGGAAGAAGCGTCGCAGAGCTTTCATCTCAGCGGATGGCAACGCTTCTGGCGGCTCGACGTGCCCTTCGCCATGCCGGGCCTGATCTGGAACACCATGATGTCGATGTCAGGCGGCTGGTTCTTCGTGGTGGCGTCGGAGGCGATCACCGTCGGCAACACCACGGTCACGCTGCCCGGCATCGGATCCTACGTCGCATTGGCCATCGAAAAGCAGAATCTGCCCGCGATCGGCTACGCGCTGGTGGCCATGCTTCTCGTCATCGTCGCCTACGATCAATTGCTGTTTCGTCCTGTGGTGGCCTGGGCCGACAAATTCCGGTTCGAGCAAACGGCGTCCGCAAGCGCACCGACATCCTGGATGCTCGACCTGTTCCGCCGCACGCGGGCGCTACGGGCGCTGATTTATCCGTTTGCGGCGCTGAACAGGGCCTTCTCCAATTTGCATATTACGATCCCGGGTCGATTGCGAATGGCGATGACCTCAAAGGGCCAACCCTCGCGCGTCGTCGACGCGGTCTGGCTTGGCGTCATCATCGCGAGCACCGTCTATGCGGGATGGCAGACCTATCAGTATCTCTCGGCCAGTTTGAGCCTGTCGGACGTCGTGAGCGCTACCGGATATGGGTTCATCACACTGGCGCGCGTCGTCGTGCTCATTGCTTTGGCCACGCTGATATGGGTCCCGGTCGGGGTCGGGATCGGACTTCGGCCCAAGCTCGCCGAGCGAATACAGCCGCTGGCACAGTTTCTGGCGGCATTTCCGGCAAACCTCGCATTCCCGATATTCGTCGTGCTGATCGTCCGCTATGGCCTGAACGCGAACATCTGGCTGAGCCCGCTGATGATCCTGGGGACGCAGTGGTACATCCTGTTCAATGTCATCGCTGGCGCCAGCGCATTCCCGACCGATCTGCGCGAGGCCGCCGGCAGCTTCCACCTCAGGGGATGGCGGTGGTGGATAAAGGTCGTGCTGCCCGGCATTTTCCCTTATTACATCACAGGCGCTATCACCGCCTCGGGCGGATCGTGGAATGCCTCTATCGTCGCGGAAGTCGCAAGCTGGGGCAACACGCATCTGACGGCCAGTGGCCTCGGCGCCTATATCGCCTCGGCAACGGAGGCCGGTGACTTCCCTCGGGTCGTTCTCGGCATCGCCATCATGTGCATTCTGGTGACGCTCTTCAACCGGCTGCTCTGGAGGCCGCTCTATGCCTTCGGAGAACGTCGCCTTCGCCTCGGCTGACCCAGGGTAAATCATGCTCGATCAAACTAAGCAGACCAACCTTCTCGATATCCGCGGCGTCTGCCGGTCATTTCCGAAAGGCAGCGGCGAGGAATTGCTGGTTCTCGAAAAAGTCGATCTGACGCTTCATTCGGGCGAAATCGTCGGCTTGCTCGGCCGGTCCGGATCTGGCAAGTCGACGCTGCTGCGCATCATCGCCGGGCTGATCGCGCCGTCCTCCGGCGACGCGAAATGCCGTGGCGAGACCATCATCGGTCCGCCGAACGGCGTCTCGATGGTGTTCCAGTCTTTCGCGCTGTTTCCGTGGTTGACGGTTTTGCAAAACGTCGAATTGGGTCTGGAGGCGCTTGGAATCGAAAGCACCGAGCGCCGCACCCGGGCGCTCGCGGCGATCGACCTGATCGGCCTCGACGGATTCGAGTCCGCCTACCCCAAGGAATTGTCGGGCGGCATGCGTCAACGCGTCGGGTTCGCCCGGGCGCTGGTGGTACATCCCGACCTGCTGCTGATGGACGAACCGTTTTCCGCGCTCGACGTGCTCACGGCGGAGACGCTGCGAACCGACCTGATCGATCTGTGGATCGAAGGCCGGCTGCCGATCAAGTCGGTGCTGATGGTGACGCACAACATTGAAGAAGCGGTGCTGATGTGCGACCGCATCCTGGTGTTTTCGTCCAATCCCGGCCGGGTCGCCGCCGAGATCAAAGTCGACCTGCCGCACCCGCGCAATCGGCTCGATCCGACATTCCGGCAACTCGTCGACAGTATCTACGCCCGCATGACGCAGCGCACGGAAGCAAAAACACCTGCCATCGAGGGCATCGTCGGCACCGGCGTCGGCATGATCCTGAACCATGTCTCGTCCAACATTCTTTCCGGTCTGATCGAGACGCTGGCGGCGCTGCCCTATAACGGGCACGCCGATTTGCCGGTCCTCGCCGGCAGCCTGCAACTGGAAGCCGACGAGCTATTTCACCTCGGCGAGGCGCTTCAATTGCTGCGATTTGCCCAACTGAGCGAAGGCGATCTGATGCTGACGGATGCCGGCAAGCGCTTTGCCCATCTCGAAACCGATGCCCGCAAGAGGTTGTTCGCCGAACATCTGATCAATTATGTGCCGGTGATGGGTCTGATCCGCCGCGTCCTCGACGAGCGGCCTTCGCACACCGCCCCCGCCGCGCGTTTCCGCAACGAACTTGAAGACTACATGTCGGAGGAATACGCCGACGAGACCATGAAGACGATCGTGTCATGGGGACGTTATGCGGAGCTGTTCGCCTATGACGAGCAGTCGGAGCTGTTCAGCCTGGAGAATCCTCATTGATTTTCCGCCGTCGCTACCCCGCGGGTGAAAACGAATCCGCCCGCGCCATCGCCCAGGCCTCGCGAAAGCGCGGATCGGCGGTGCCGTCAATCAATTCACCCGGCCGCAGCGACGGATAGAGCTGCGCAAATGACCGCACCTCGGTCGTGGAGCTTCGCTGCGAGAAATGAATCGGCCGGATCTGCTGCGGATGCTCGAGCCCGGCGGCGGCGATAAGCTCGGCCAGCGCATGCAGCGTGGCATGATGATAATTG
Organism: uncultured Pseudomonadota bacterium; assembly: GCA_963819325.1. GTDB lineage: Bacteria > Pseudomonadota > Alphaproteobacteria > Rhizobiales > Xanthobacteraceae > Bradyrhizobium. Next base: position 36,635 of record CAWFVT010000029.1, on the reverse strand, counting down.
TAAACCCGTTCGATCTTATGCGGCACCACCAGTGCGCGATTGCGCGAAGGGTCCTGCGTGGTCACTCCCGTCGGGCATCGATCGGTATGGCAACTCAGCGACTGGATGCAGCCCAGCGAAAACATGAAGCCACGCGCCGAATTGCACCAGTCCGCGCCGATCGCCATCGCCCGCGCCATGTCAAATGCAGTCGCGATCTTTCCGGCGGCGCCGATGCGAATCCGGTCGCGCGCATTGATGCCTACCAGCGCGTTATGCACGAAATTGACGCCTTCGCGCATCGGCATCCCGAGATGGTCCATGAATTCGAGCGGTGCGGCGCCGGTGCCGCCTTCGTTGCCATCGACCACGACGAAGTCGGGATAGATTCCGGTCTGCAGCATCGCCTTGCAGATCGCCAGAAATTCCCAGGGGTGGCCGATACACAACTTGAACCCGGCAGGCTTGCCGCCGGACAGCCGCCGCATCTCGCCGATGAAGGCCATCATTTCCAGCGGCGTCGAGAACGCGCCATGCGATGCCGGCGAGATGCAGTCCTCGTTCATGGACACGCCCCTGATCCGGGAAATCTCTTCGGACACCTTGGCGGCCGGCAGCACGCCGCCGTGTCCGGGCTTGGCGCCCTGGCTGACCTTGAGTTCGACCATCTTGATCTGGTCGTCGGAGGCGATCCGTGCGAATTCCTCCGGATCGAACGAGCCGTTGCGATGGCGGCAGCCGAAATATCCGGAGCCGATCTCCCAGATCAGATCGCCGCCGTTCTCGCGATGATAAGGACTGACGCCGCCCTCCCCGGTATCATGCGCGAAGCCGCCCTTCTTGGCGCCCGCGTTCAATGCGCGCACCGCGTTGGGGCTGAGCGCGCCAAAGCTCATCGCCGAGATATTGAACACCGATGCTGAATAAGGCCGGGTGCAATCCGGTCCGCCGATGCTGACACGGAATTTCTCGTCGGCACGCGGCTTCGGCGCAACCGAATGGTGCATCCATTCATAGCCTTCGCGATAGACATCCTCCTGGGTCCCGAACGGCCGCTTGTCGAGCACCATCTTTGCGCGCTGATAGATCACCGCGCGGGTATCGCGGCTGAACGGCATGCCGTCCTTCTCGCTCTCGAAGAAGTACTGCCGCATCTCCGGCCTGATCTCTTCCAGCAGGAAGCGCAGATGCGCCGAGATCGGGTAGTTGCGCAGAACCGCATGGCTCTTTTGGGTGAGATCACGAATGCCAAGCAGCGTGAGGGCGCCGAAAATAACGATCGGGATCACAACCAGATCCAGCACCTTGTGATCGACGATTCCGATACCGAGAAGCAATACCGTGACGACGCTGCAAATCGTCAGAACGATGAAGCGTGGCGAGAACGGAAGCATCAACGTTTCCATGGGACCCCTCGGGCAGGTTCTGCCGCATTATTTCTTGTCGGCCGTCAGCCTAATCCAGATTATCCGAACAACCTGTACACGATATCCGGCGCACCGGTCACCGGTATGACGACTAGGCTATCGAATCCAATCGCAAGGGAGCAATCCATCCGGCGGTGAGCGAACTCTCCGTCACTGGATTTTTTTGCACTGCAACGTAACGCAACCGAACCGCGGCTCACCAAACCTCGGCTCAATGTGCGTGCGGGCGCATCTCCTCGGGAATCCCGCTTTTCTGCAGGCCATTCTGGGCGAGCCAGGTATCTGTACTCCGGATCGCGCGCTCGATGTGATCGGCGGTTCGCGAGAAGTCATAGGGCGATCCCACCAGCGGACATAACGGCGGTACCACGAAATATTCGATACCCGGGTCGATGTCCTCCAGTTCGCCGACCAACTGCCGCGCGATCAGCAGCGTCAGCGCATGCAGCGCGCTTGCGACCGCGCCGGCCGGGGGCGTGTGCGTCGAGCAAGCGTAACCTGTCGGCAGAATGATCAGGCGATTCGCGCCCTTCTCGATCGCGACCTTGATCGGCGTGTTGCTCGAGATCGCGCCGTCCGCCAGATAGAAATCCTTGTAGCGGACCGGCGCGAAAGCGCCGGGGATCGCAGTCGAGGCGATAATGGCCTGGGCGGCCGAACCCTCGGACAGCACGACGCTGTCGCCGGAGACGATATCGGTGGTGACGATATGAACCGGGAGCTTTGCATCCTGCAGATTGCGATAAGGCAGATTGTCGTCAACCAGCTTTTGAATCCCGTCGTGCGAGATCAGAAAATCCCGGCGCCGGATAAATCCGAGCAGGGTGCGCCACGTGATCGGGAAGATGTCGTGGCGCGTCAGCCCGCGCCAGATGGCTTCCAGTTGCAACACGCCCTTGAGCGAGGGATCGCCCGCATAATAAGCGCCGTTCAAGGCGCCGACGCTCGAGCCCACCACCATGTCAGCGGAAATTCCGTGTGCGGCGAGCGAGTGCATCATGCCCACCTGAATGGCGCCAAAGCTGCCTCCGCCTGCGAATACGAAGGCAGTTTTCGCAGGCCGGCCATGGTTGGGTACGGACAAGCCTCGATCGCTCCCGGATGTAGACAGAGGTGTCGATACGCGGACGATCAGCCACGCGACATTCGGCCGCATCTATAGCAGCCCACGGTCGCGCCGTGCCATCAACAATGTTTGTTGCCTGGAGAGGTTGTTCGTGCCGGGGTCAACTGGCCCCGGCCAAGGGCCAATCCCGGCTCTGCGCGCACCGTCGAACAGGCGCTGCACCGCGGCCGGGACACCAAAGGATCAGCGTTCGACAAACGCCTTTTCGATCACGAAATGACCGGGCTCGCTATGGCTGCCTTCGAGAAAACCACGCGCCTCAAAAGTCTGGCGCAGTTCTTCGAGCATGCCCGGGCTGCCGCACATCATGATCCGGTCGGTTTCGATGTCCAGCGGCGGCAGACCGATGTCGTTGAACAATTGCTCCGACGTGATCAGGTCGGTGATGCGGCCGCGGTTGCGGAACGGCTCGCGGGTGACGGTCGGATAATACAGAAGCTTCTCGGTCAGTAGCGGCCCGAGAAATTCGTCGTCCCTCAATTTCGCCACCAGCTCCTCGCCGTAGGCGAGCTCGGACACTTGCCGGCAGCCGTGCACCAGAACGATGGTTTCAAATCGCTCATACACCTCGGGGTCCTTGATCAGGCTCGCGAATGGCGCCAGACCTGTTCCGGTCGACAGCAACAGCAGGCGTTTACCCGGGATCAGATTGTCGGCAATCAGCGTGCCGGTTGCCTTGCGACCCACCAGAATGGTGTCGCCCTGCTTGATCTGCTGAAGCCTCGAGGTCAGCGGACCGTCGGCGACCTTGATGCTGAAGAATTCGAGGGCTTCCTCGTGATTGGCGCTCGCCATGCTGTAGGCGCGCAGCAGCGGACGACCGTCGACCTCAAGGCCGATCATCGCGAACTGCCCGTTCAGGAATCGAAAGCCGGAATTGCGGGTGGCGGTGAAGCTGAAAAGCGTATCGGTCCAGTGCCGGACGGAAAGAACTTTCTCTCTATGGAAGGCGCTCATGTGTTTTGGTTTTTCCAGATGCCAGGATGTAGAACAATCGCGTTGTCAGGGCTTCAAACCAGCGAAAACCCCTGAAACGATTGATGATTTAGCGTGTGACGTAGCGCAATATCAGAGATAGTCAACCGCCGTTGACGCGCAATTGAGGGCTCAAAATCGCGGTCGATTTATTTTGCAGAATGGCTTCGGCGCATCATCATCACAGCACGCTCTGCACGCAATTTACTTGCTCAAACCGGCGGCGTTCTGGCAGTTAATTTGCCTCGAATAAGACCCGCACGTTCGAATATCGGATCACCGGATAGCACATGCCACCTTTACGAGAATTTCGATCCGAAAAGCCGAGCTCCTATCCGGACCAATCGGTGTATGCGGAATATGCCTGCTCCGAATTCGGACTGGCGTTTCGAGATATCGATGGTGGAAGCGGGCTGGTCTTCAGCGTTAGTTCTGCAGCCAAAAGCATTCATTTCGGCGCCGGCCGATGCTCATGGTATCCGCAAAACAACGCCACGGCTTCGTCGCTGGCAACCGACAAGTATTTTGCCAACAGGATCCTTGAAAGCGCCGGCGTGCCGACACTGGGCGGCGAATATTTCTTCCTGCACGAGCGGCATCGCGCCCTTCGCGCCGAAGGACATGAGCGTGAATCGGCGCTTGAGTATTTCAGGAAATTGGGTGCAGCGGCCTTCGCCAAACCTTTGGCCGGCTCACGCGGCGATTTCGCGCAAGCCGTTCATAACGAAGCCGCGCTGCTTCGATATCTGGATGAGGTTTCACGATACTACGATTCGATATTGATCCAGCCGCTTGCTTCGGGAATTGAATACAGGTTTTTTGTGCTGGACGATGAGGTGCTTTATACGGCGCGGAAACATCCGCCGGCTGTTTTGGGTGATGGCGTGCGCCCGATCCGCGATCTGCTCGCCGCGCATAACGCAGCCTTGCAATCCCGCGGTCTGTCGCCAGCCTCCGTGACGACAGGCGGTGATGACTCACTCGAGTTCGTGCTACCCGAAGGCCAGAGTTGGAATATTCCCGGCCGCATGAATCTGAGCGCCGGCGGGACCATGGTCCTTGAAGCCCCCCGCTCCGATACAACACTCACCCAGGCGAGGAAGGCAGTTCGCGCGCTCGGGCTGCGCGTTGCCGCCGTGGACATGTTCACGGATATCGGCGGCGATCCGGATGCGATACGGGTGATTGAGGTCAATTCGAGTCCGTCGATCCGGCTGCTGGAGCAATCGGGCCGCAGCGATTTGATCTTAAAAATCTGGCAGCACACATTCTCCGCAATGGGCTTGCTGGCGCCACCGAATTGAAATTGCCGCAAACACGAGGCGCCTCATTGTTTGATCTTCCAAAATACGGCGACGGCGTCGGTCTGGCCCGGATGGCCGACCTGCTCGACGCCATCGCGGTGGATCGCGCAAGGTTGCATCGCTTGTCGGTGGTGGTGACGGGATCAAACGGCAAGGGCAGCACCGCGGCGTTCTGCGCCAGCATCGCCCACGCCTATCGCTTGCGAACCGGACTATTCACCTCGCCGCATCTGCACCGCTTCAACGAACGCTTTCAGGTCGACGGCGTGCCGATTGGCGACGACGCGCTGGCGCGCCTGAAATTGCGCATCGAAGCCGCCATCGCCGAGCTTTCGCAGCGGGGACACGAAAAATTCGGAGCCTTTGAGGCGATGTTCGCGCTGGCTTGCCTGCATTTTCAGGAGAGCGGTTGCGATTTCGCGGTGTTCGAAGCCGGCATCGGCGGCCGTTACGACCCGGTGCGCCTGATCGGCGCGTTCTTCACCTGCGTGACCTCGGTCGATTACGAGCATGTCGAATTGCTCGGCCATTCGCTGGAATTGATCGTCTCCGACAAGAGCGATGCATGCGCATCCGGCGGCGCCATTGTCTACGGTGAAAATTGCCGGAGCCTGCGGCCGCATATCATGGAATATAATCGCTATCGCGAAATCACGACCCTGTTTGTCCGCGACGATATCACTATCGGCAACGAGGCCATCTCGACCACCGGACAACGCTTCGACTTCCAATTCAGGGACTGCGACTTTCGCTCGCTGGAAACGAACTTGCTGGGCGCGTTCCAGATCAACAATGCAGCCATCGCAGTCGCCCTGTTCCTGCTCTGGATGCGACGGACGCGGCCCGAAGAAGCCTTTATCAACATCGAAGCCGCGGTCAGATCGGGCCTCCGCACGGCGCACTGGCCCGGACGCCTGGAGGTGATTCAGCAACAACCGCTCACCGTGATCGATGTCGGCCACACCCCGGACGGCATCCGCCAATCGCTCGCGAGCCTCAAGGCAATACATGGCGCAGACGGCTGGATTCTCGTGGTCGGCATTTCCTTCGACAAGAAGGCCGACACGATCGCCGCTTTGCTGGCACCGTCATTCGACACCGTGATATGCACCGCAGCGCGCCACAAAGGCGCGGACGCGGCGGGCATCGCAGCTTCGGTCCGCAAAGCCAATCCAGGCGCAGACGTTCAGGTAGCGGCTACCATCGAGGACGCGGTCAGTATCAGCCAAACGCTCGCCGCGTCGCGACAACAAAAAATATATGTGGCCGGCGGACTATTCCTGGCGATCGAATACGCGACCGTCGCGCGCGGCGGGCGCGCCCAGGACCTGGATTTTTTTTGAGCTGTCAGCTTCCGATAAGTTTGAGCAACGCATCGCGAACGCGCATTATAGCGCTGTTCCATTCGCGGGTTTCGCTCTGCCGGAACAGACGCGCGGTCGGGTACCACGGGCTGTCATCCCGGTCGAGCAGCCAGCGCCAGTCGGGCACGTGCGTCAATAGTATCCAGACCGGTTTTCGCAACGCGCCCGCCAGATGCGCGATGGCGGTGTCAACCGATATTACGAGATCAAGATGCGATATCAGCGCGGCGGCGTCGGAGAAATCATCAAGCTCGTGGCCGAAATGAATGATGTCGGCGCTATCCTTGAGCGTCGCTGTATCGGCGGCGCGAATCTCTTTTTGCAGGCTGACAAACGTGGCGTCGACGTCGAACAGCGGCAACAGACTGCGCAGATCGATCGACCGCTCGCGATCCCTGATGTGTCTTGCGTTGCCCGCCCAGGCTATTCCAATCCTCGGACGACGTTTCGACGGCAACCGAGCACCCCATTTCAGCAACGCCTGGTCCGGCGCACGCAAATAGGGTCCGGCACACGGGATCGTCTCAAGCTGCGTCCCGAATGCCAGCGGCAGGCTGAGAAGCGAACATTGCAGGTCGAAGTGAGGCAGGAGATTGCCTTTGACCATGACCCGCGCGGCGCCGGCGAGGCCGGACAAGAGCTCCCGAAGCGGCTCCTCGACTTCCAGAACGACGCGCGCGCCGCGCGCTGCGACCAGCGGCACATAGCGGCAGAATTGAATGGTGTCGCCAAATCCCTGCTCGCTGTGAAGCAGAATGGTCTTGTCGGCGATGCCCTCGCCTCCAAGCCAGAGCGGTTGCGGGAAATCCCGCTTTGAAGGCCCCGTCGACGCACCCTTGCGGCGCCACTCATATTCCATCCAGCCACTGCCGAAGCCGCCGCTGAGAAGCCGCGACATACTGCCGAAAAAATGCGCGTCGGCATGGTCGGGTCGCAGGGCGATGGCGCGATCGTAGTTCGCCAGCGCCTCGTCAAATCGCTTCAGATCATGCAGTGTGACGCCGCGGTTGACCAGCGCATCGGCATAATCCGGCTGCACAGCAAGCGCGCGATCATAACTTGCCAGCGCCTCGTCGAACCGTCCGAGCTTGTGCAGGCTGAGGCCGCGATTGCTGAGCGCGGCAGCATGGCCGGGTTGCAGCGCAAGTGCCCGTTCATGGCTTGCCAGTGCTTCGCCGTATCGCCCGAGATCATGCAACGCGACGCCGCGATTGGTGAGGGCATCGACATTGTTCGGCTCTATCGCAAGGGCGCGATCGTAGCTGCTCAGCGCCTCGGTGGATTGCCTGAGTTCGTGCAACGTGACACCGCGATTGACCAGCACCTCGGCATATTCCGGGCGCAACGCAAGCGCGCGGTTGTAACTCTTCAGCGCTTCGTCATATTGCCTGAGATCATGCAGCGTGGCGGCCCGGCGGACCAGCGCGTTGACATGAGCCGGCTGCAGCTTGAGCGCGTCGTCATAGCTCGCCAGCGCGTCTTTGTGTCGCCGCAGTTTGCCCAGCGCGTTTCCGCGGTTGACGAGGGCATCGGCATTGTCTGGCCGCAAGGCGATGGCGCGGTCGTAATCCGCGAGCGCATCGCCGAAACGTTTCAGTTCATAGAGCGCGATACCGCGGTTCACCAGCGCCTCGAAGAAGTCGGGCCGCAGCGTCAGCGCACGATCGGCGTTGGAAAGTGCGGTGTCGTTCCGGCCAAGAGCGCTGTTGATGACCGCCAAAAAATTCAAGGTGGGCGCCGAACCGGGGTCGGCGGTCAGAAATCTTGAGGCAGAGCTGTTCGGCCTCGGCTAACTTTCCCGCCTGGTAGGCTTTCAGGGCGAATTCGAAGACCTGGGACAAGGTCAGCGATACGGTCGTCATGTCGATGGGCCTTCGCCGGCGATTCGGGCTTTGGCACTTTACAACACGGCCCGGACATCGCCACGTTTGCCACTTGTTCCCGTTGTGGAATGGACGCCTGCCGACTAGCGTCATGGCCAGCGCACAAGGCGTGCGGTTGGGCGTTTTCCGCGCCCCCGCCCGCATCAACAACCAATATTCGGGGAGGGACGCCATGAACGACACCGTCAATCGTCAGGTTTTGCTGATCGAGAAGCCGGCCGGCAAACTTGGTCCGGAGCATTTCAAGATGTCCAAGGGCGTCGTTCCGGAGCCAAAGGACGGCGAGGCCTTGCTGCGGGTGCGCTATATTTCGCTGGATGCTGCCAATCGCGCCTGGATGCACGGCGCCACCTACCGCGCAGCAGTCGAGGCCAATACCGTGATGGCCGGGGGCGGCATCGCCGAAGTCGTGTCATCGAAAGCGCCGGGCCTCGTACCTGGTGACATCGTGTTCGGCGATACCGGTTGGCAGGACTATGCCGCCGTGCCGGCAAAGCACCTCAGCAAGATGCCGCGTCTGGAACCGATGACGCATCTGTTGAGCGTGTACGGCATCGCGGGGCTCACCGCCTATTTCGGCCTGCTCGATGTCGGCAAGCCGAAGGCCGGCGAGACGGTCGTGGTCTCGGCCGCCGCCGGCTCGGTCGGATCGATCGTCGGCCAGATCGCCAAGATCAAGGGGTGTCACGTCGTCGGCATCGCCGGCGGCAAGGACAAATGCCATTGGCTGACCAGCGAACTCGGCTTCGACGCCGCGGTCGACTACAAGGACGGCGCGACGTTCAAGGCCCTGAAGGCCGCGGCGCCGAAGGGCATCGATGTTTATTTCGACAATGTCGGCGGCGATATTCTGGAAGCCTGCCTGTCGCAGATGAACAATCGCGGCCGCATCGCCTGCTGCGGCGCCATCTCGCAATATGACGGCGTGCCGTCGGCGACCGGGCCGCGTGGTGTTCCCGGCCTGATCGTGGTGAAGCGCCTTATCATGCAGGGCTTCATCGTGATGGATTTCATGGACCAGCGCGATGAAGCATTGAGCGATCTGCAATCGTGGGTCGCCTCGGGCAAGCTGAAAGTCCAGGAAGACGTCATCAATGGCCTTGAGAATACGCCGAAGGCGCTGATCGGACTATTGGCTGGCGAGAACCGCGGCAAGCGGATGATCAAGCTGTAGGCGTAACGCTCGGCGCCTGCGGGCTGGGCTGCGGACCGGCTTTGCGGCTCTTCCGTTCCGCGAGCCAGTTCTCGAACCGTTGCACCACGACAAAGAACGCCGGGACGAACAACACGGCGAGGCAGGTCGAGGCGATCATGCCCGAGAATACCGTGATGCCGATCGACTTGCGGGCGCTGGCGCCGGCGCCGCTGGCGACCACCAGCGGCGCCACGCCGAGGATGAAGGCAAACGATGTCATCAGGATCGGCCGGAACCGCGCCCGTGCCGCCTCGACCGCCGATTCCACAAGCGGCTTGCGATCGCGGACATGGAGTTCGAGCGCGACTTCGACGATCAGAATGGCGTTCTTGGCTGACAAGGCGATCAGCAATATCAGTCCGATCTGGGTATAGAGATTGTTGTCGATCCGCAGTCCCGTCAGCACGGCCATCGGGCCGAGCAGCGACAGCGGCACCGCCAGGATCACCGAGATCGGCGCGTACCAGCTTTCATATTGTCCGGCCAGCACCAGATAAACCAGCAACAGGGCAAGACCGAAGGCGTAGTAGATCTGGTGGCCGACGGCCTTCTCCTGATACGACATCGCCGTCCACTCGTAGCCGGTACCCGGCGGCAGCGTCTTGGTGGCGATCTCTTCCATCAGCGTCATCGATTGGCCGGAACTGTAGCCCTGGGCCGGCAGCCCGATGATCGTCGAAGATGGATAAAGATTGTAGAGGCTGATCAGCGAAGGGCCCACCGACGGCGTGATGGTCGCCAGCGTACCGAGCGGAATCATGTCGCCGTTCTGGTTGCGCACCATCAGGTTTTCGATGTCCCGCAGCGACAGCCGAAATTGCGAATCCGCCTGGGCGTAGACCTGAAAGGTACGGCCGAACTTGGTGAACTGGTTGACGTAGGTCGAGCCCAGATACGAGGCCAGCGTCGAAAACACCTCATCGGTCGTGACATGCAGGGTCTGGGTCTTGATCCGGTCGACCTCGACGTCGAACTGCGGCACCATCGAACGGAACGACGAGTTCACGCGCTGCAACGCGCTTTGGGTTTGTGCATTGGCAACGATCGCATTGGTAATGGCTTGCAGCTTGCCGAAGTCGGAATTGCCGTCGCGCAACTGGACCTGCAGGGCGAAGCCGGCAGCATTGCCGATGCCCTGGATCGGTGGCGGCGGGATCACCAAGATCCGTGCTTCCTCGATCGCCGCCAGCTTTGCGTTCAGCCCGACGAAAAGCGACCGCAGATCCTGGCCGGGTCCGCGCTCGCTCCACTCCTTCAGGATCAGATAGGCGACACCGGCATTGGCGAGGCTCGAACTGTTGTCGAGGGCCGACAGGCCGGCGATGCTGATCACCTGTTCGACCCCGGGGGTCTTGCCGGACAGTTCGCTGACTTGATCGAGCACATGTTGGGTGCGGTCGAGCGCAGCACCATCGGGCAACTGCACGGCCACCAGCAAGTAACCTTGATCCTCGATGGGAATAAAGCCGGTCGGCACCCGCGACAGGCCGTAACCGCCGATACCGATCAGGATCAGCGCCGCGATGACAGACAGATTGCTGTGTTCAGCCATGCGGCCGATCAGCCTGGCATAGCCATTCTCGAGGCGGCCATAAATCGAGTTGAAGCCGCGATAGAACCAGTTGCGCTGGGCCATTGGCACCGGTGGGCGCAGCCACAGCGCGCATTGCGTCGGCTTCAGCGTGGCGGCGTTGACGGCGCTGAGCAGCGCGGTCGCGGCAATCACCAGCGCGAATTGCGCGTACATGCGTCCCGTCATTCCCGGCAGAAATGCCGCCGGCAGGAACACCGATATCAGCACCAGCGTGATGCCGATGATCGGCGCGAACAGCGCGTCCATGGCGCTGATCGCGGCGTCATGGCCGGACATGCCCTTTTCAATGTTATGGGCGGCGCCTTCGACGACGACGATGGCGTCGTCCACCACGATGCCGATCGCAAGCACGATCGCAAACAAGGTTGACAGGTTGATGGTGAACCCAAGCGCCGCCATCGCGGCGAACGCGCCGATAATGGTCACCGGCACTGTCGTCGCGGGGACCAGCATCGCGCGCCAGTCCTGCAGGAAGACAAGGATCACAATCAGCACGAGAACGCCTGCCTCGATCAGCGTCTTGTAGACTTCATGGATCGACGCCGCGACGAATTTGGTGGTGTCGAACGGGGTGTCGTATTTGATGTCCTGGGGGAATTGCGCCGCCAGCGCGGCCATCTTCTTCTCGACCGCTTTCTCGACTTCAAGCGCGTTGGCGCCAGGCGACTGGAACACGCCAATGCCGGTGGCCGGCTTCTTGTTGAGTGAGAATACCTGGCTGTAGGTCTGGGCGCCAAGCTCGACCCGGCCGACGTCGCGCACGCGCGTAACGTCGCCATTGTTGCCGGTCTTGACGATCACGTCCTCAAACTGGCCGGGATCGTCGAGCCGACCGTTGACATTGAGCGTATATTGAAACGCTTGTCCCGGAGGCGTCGGCGGCATCCCGACCTGGCCGGCGGTCACCTGCTGGCTCTGTTGCTGGATTGCCTGAATGACGTCCTGCGGCATCAATCCGCGCACTTGCAGCTTGTTCGGATCGAGCCAAACCCGCATCGAGTACTGACCGGCGCCGAATACCGTCACGTTGCCGACGCCGGGCAACCGCGACAGTTCGTCCCGGATGTTGATCGTGGCGTAGTTGCTGAGGAAGAGACTGTCGTAGGTCGCATTCGGCGAAGTCAGCGTCACGAACAGCAGGATCGCCGTCGAACGCTTCTGCACGGTGACGCCCTGGTTCTGCACCGACTGCGGCAAGGACGACAGCGCGCTCGACACGCGATTCTGCACCAGCACTTGCGCGAAGTTGAGATCGGTGCCGATCTTGAACGTCACGGTCAGCGTGTAGGTACCGTCGGCGCCGCTGTAGGACTGCATATAAAGCATGTCCTCGACGCCGTTGACCTGCTGTTCGATCGGCAGCGCGACGGTATCGATGACGGTCTTGGCGCTGGCGCCGGGATAGCGGGTCGTGACCTGCACCGTCGGCGGCACCACGTCGGGATATTGCGCGACCGCGAGGCTGAACAGCGCCACGCCGCCGATCAGGATCATCAAGATCGCGATGACGTTGGAAAGCACCGGCCGTTCGATGAAGAATTTCGAAATCATGCCCGGTCCTATTTGGTCGATGCTGGCGGCGCTTCGATCTTCTGCAGTTGCGGATCGACCTTCTGGCCGGGGATGGCGCGCAGCAATCCCGCGATGACGACATGGTCATCGGCCTTGAGGCCGCTGTCGATCACGCGCAAGTCGCCCTCGAGCGGCCCGGTGCGGACCTTGCGCTGCTCGACCACATTGTCGCCGTTCACCACCAGCACATAGCGGCCGGATTGATCGCTGCCCAACGCCACATCGGGCACCAGCAGCGCATTCTGCGCCTGATCGAAGGGGACACGGACACGGACGTAATAACCGGGCAGCAATACGCGATCGGCATTCGGCAGCACACCGCGCACCGCGAGCGTTCCCGTCGACAGGTTAACCGTCGGCGCCGCATAGTCGAGGTTGCCCCTGTGCGGATAGCCGCTTTCGGTCTGCAGTCCGACTTCGATCGGCAAGTGCGTGAGATCGCTCGGCTTCAATCCCCGCCGCTTGGCTTCCGCCCTGACCCGCAGCACGTCCTGTTCGTTGACGTTGAAATTGACGTAGATCGGGTCAAGCTGCACGATGGTCGCGAGCTGGGTCGGCGACGCCGCACCGACAAGCTCTCCGACCGAGACGAGATGCGCGCTGACGATGCCGTCGAATGGCGCCGCGACATCGGTATAGCCGTAATTGATCGCCGCGATCTTGGTGTTGGCCTGGGCCTGCTGCAGATTGGCCTGGGCGTTATCGCGGTTAGAAGTGGACGTATCGAGGGTCGCCTGCGAGACGGCCTGCTTGGCGACCAAGTCGAGCTGACGCTTGTAGTCGGTTTCGGCCTGCTTCAGCGACGCCTGCGCACCTGCCTCGGCCGCCTGGGCCTGCTCCAGTTTCAGCTTGTAGGGTTCGGGCTCGATCGTGAACAGCGTCGTGCCTTGTTTCACGAAACTGCCATCCTTGTAGTTGATCGATTGCAACACGCCCTGCACCCGCGCCACAAGATCGACGCTCTGGATCGGCGCCGTGTTGCCGGTGGCATCGAGATAACGCGTGACGTTGTGTTGTACCGGCAGGCCGACATCCACCTTTGGCGGCGGCGGCGGCACAAAACTATTTTGTTCGCAGCCGCTTAGCACAGTGAACGCCGATATGACGAAAGCCATATGAGAGACGGCGACGGCTCCCAGCTTCATGCGACCATTCAGCGCAGCGCATGCTGGCGAACGCGGCAGCTTCATTTCCTTGCCCCAATTCATTTGGCTTTAGAGAAGGCCTTCTGCAATTTGAAGATAGCAACAATCCGCTTGCGGTGAAACTCGAAAGAGAAAATGATCCCGCCCGCGAAATTTTTCCGTTCGAACTTTTCAGATTTGCTCCGTTGAAACGGCAGCTGCGGTGTGAAAGCAAGGATTTATTCAAATGTTCAACACGTTGAGACGTACGGCGGCGCTTGGGGCGTCGATGGTGGTCATCCTCCTGGCGCCAGTCACCGCGGTCTATTCGCAAGCCCCGACCGACGCGCAGCGCAGCGCCATCCGATCCCAGTGCCGCTCGGACTACGAGGCCCATTGTGCCAGTGTCCCGCCGGGCGGCAAGGCGTCGCTGCAGTGCCTGCAGAAAAACATGGCGAGCCTCTCTTCGGGCTGCCAGGCAGCGGTGCGTGCCGTCGAGGCGCCGGCGGCGCCCAAGGCGGAAACAGCACCAGCTGCGCCGAAAGCGGAAACAGCACCAGCCGCGCCGGCCGAGGCGACGCCGGCCGCCTCCACAGCCAAGCCGGCCGCCGAGACCGCGGCTCCGCCGGCCTCCAATCCGCCTCCGGCTGCCAAGGCGGCGGCCGGCACGGGAGCCAAAAAGCCGAGCAGTGCGCAGGTATCCGCGATACGAAGCGCGTGCCGCAACGACTATCAGCAACACTGCAGCGGTGTACCGACCGGGGGTGCCGCGGCGTTGAGTTGTCTGGAAAAGAACAAGGCGAAGCTCTCGGCTAACTGTGAGAAAGCGGTCAACGCGGCCGGCGGCGGCGCCAAGACGCCTGCGGGCGACGATGCTGCGGCGGCGCCTGCGGCTGGTGGCGCTCCGACGGATGCAGCAACAACCGCCGGTCCCGGAGCGGCCCCCGCGGCGGCGCCGGCGCTGGTGCTGCGGCAGATGCGGCCCCGCGAGGTGATTTTCGTCCTCAGGTCGGCCTGCGGCGAGGATGTTCGATCGCTTTGCGGAGACGTTCCAGCCGGCGGCGGCCGCATCATTCAATGTCTGGCGACGAAGGCAGCCTCGCTTTCGCCCGCATGCGCGGACGTCCTGAGGCCGTTCGCCGCGCAATAAAACCAGAACCCTAGAAATTCCGCCCATAGCCGGATTGCCGGACATTTTTCGCTGGCGCGATTGACCGGCTGCAACTAGTCTGGGTAAAATAAACAGTATACTGTCAATCGGGAGGAGACAGTGCGTATCGCCGTGATCGGTGGAGGCCCCGGAGGCCTCTATTTCGCTTATCTGTGGAAGAAGCGGCATCCGGACGCGGATATCGACTTGTTTGAGCAGAATGCCGCCGGAGCCACCTGGGGTTTTGGCGTGGTGTTCTCCGAACAGGCGCTGGAATTTCTGCGCGCCGACGACCCCGACACGGTCGACGCCATCGCGCCGCGGATGGAAAGCTGGCAGAACATCACCCTGAATCTGCGCGGCGAGAATGTCGCCATTGACGGCGTCGGCTTCTCCTCGATCGGCCGGCTTGATCTGCTCACGATCCTGCAGCAGCGGGTTGGTTCGGTCGGCGTCACGCCGCAATACGACACCGCGATCGAAACGGTGGATCAGCTTTCCGGATACGACCTGATCATCGCGGCCGACGGCCTGAACTCGCTGGTGCGCCGCAGCTTCGAAGCCGAGTTCGGCGCGTCGGTGTCCTGGTCGGCCAACAAGTTCGCCTGGTATGGCACGACCAAACGCTTCGAGACGTTGTCGCAGACCTTTGTCGAGACCGACCTCGGCGCCTTCAACGCGCATCATTACCGGTATGCGCCCGGCATGAGCACCTTCCTGGTCGAATGCGATGCGGCGACATGGCAGCGATATGGTTTCGCCGACAAGACGATCGAGCAATCGCAGGCCCTCTGCGAACGCGTCTTCGCGGCCACGCTCGATGGACATCGGCTGGTGTCGAACAAATCGGTGTGGCGCAATTTTCCCTGGATCTGGAACGAGCGCTGGTGGTCCGGAAACATGGTGTTGATCGGCGACGCGCTGCATTCGGCGCATTTCTCGATCGGCTCCGGCACGCGTCTGGCCATCGAGGATGCCATTGCGCTGGTCAAGGCACTGGACGCCGAGCCGAATATTCCGGCAGCGCTTGATCGTTACCAGGCCGAGCGCCAGCCGATCGTGAAGAAGCTGGTGACGGCGGCGCGCACCAGCGCCGACTGGTACGAGAAATTCCCCGAGCATATGCGGCTCGACCTGATGGATTTCGCCCATAGCTACATCACCCGCTCGGGCCGGATCGACGATGCAAGGCTGCGTGCGATGTCGCCGCTGTTCATGGCACGATACGAGGCGTCGAGACCTTCTCTGCGGCAAGGCGGGAGCAAGGCATGACGCCGCCGAAACAAGATGCAACGCGTGCGATCGCCGACAGCCGTCCCTCCCGATAGCGCGGGGGCGCAGGAAATCGGCTTTGCGATCCCGCAGCAATACAACGCCAGCCGCATTCTGTTCGACAATTTGTCGAAAGGCCGGGCGGACAATCTTGCGCTGACCGGCCCGGCCGGAACGCGCAGCTATGGCGAAGTTTGCGCGGAAGCCTCGCGCTGGGGCAACGGCTTGCTCTCGCTCGGGCTGAAGCGCGGCGACCGCGTGCTGATGTTCCTCGACGATTCACCATCCTATCCCGCGGCATTTTTCGGCGCGGTTCGCGCAGGACTGGTGCCGCTCCTGATCAATACGCTGACGCCCCCTGACCTCCTGCAATTCTATTTGTCGGATTCGAGCGCCACTGTTGCGATCGCCGACGCTGAATTCTGCTCCCGCTTCGACGCACAGGCCTGCGGGGATACGCGCCTGCGCACGTTGATCTCGGTCAACGGGGCGGCCGGCGATCACGCCGCGCCGAACCTGGTTGTCGCAGAGACCTGGTTGCGGGCTTTTTCCACCGATCTGGCGGAAGCCGACACCGACCGCGACGAAATGGCGTTCTGGATGTATTCGTCGGGCTCCACCGGCCGCCCCAAGGGCATCGTTCACCTGCAGCACGATATGGCTTACAGCGAAGCCGCGTTCGCGCGTCATG
Organism: uncultured Pseudomonadota bacterium; assembly: GCA_963819325.1. Taxonomy (GTDB): domain Bacteria; phylum Pseudomonadota; class Alphaproteobacteria; order Rhizobiales; family Xanthobacteraceae; genus Bradyrhizobium. Next base: position 19,979 of record CAWFVT010000029.1, on the reverse strand, counting down.
TTCTGAAGCTCGAACCCGGCGACATCTGCTTTTCGGTGCCGAAGATCTTCTTTGCCTATGGCTTCGGCAACTCGATCACCTTCCCGTTTTCCGCAGGCGCCGCAACGCTGCTGCTGCCGGGCCAGCCGAAGCCGGCGGCGATTTTCGAAGCCATCGAGCGCTTTCGTCCCACCGCGTTTTTCGGATTGCCCACGCTCTACACATCGCTGACCAAGGCCGATGGCGCCGCGGCGACGGATTTTTCGTCGCTGCGAATCGCGTTGTCCGCCGCCGAGGTGCTGTCGGCGGATGTCTTTCATGGCTGGAAAAACCTCACCGGGCTTGAGATCGTCGAGGGGCTGGGGTCCACCGAAGTGCTGCACATCTATCTTTCCAATTTGCCGAACCGGAAAAAACCCGGCGCCGCCGGCCTTCGCGTTCCCGGCTATGAAATTGCCCTCAAAGGCACTGACGGCCGCGACGTCGGCGACAACGAGGAAGGCATCCTGTGGGTGCGCGGCGATTCCGCGACGCCGCTGTACTGGAACCGGCCGGACAAATCGGCGGAGACCATCCGCGAAGCGGGCTGGATTTACACCGGCGACCGCTTCGTGCGCGACAGCGACGGTTTTCATTTCTTTCGTGGCCGCGCCGATGACCTGATCAAGATCTCCGGCCAGTGGGTGTATCCGCTCGAGGTCGAGCTTTGCCTCGCCGAGCATCCCGAGGTGCGCGAATGCGCGGTGTTTGCCGCCGAATTGCCGGACCGGCGCATGACACTGAAAGCCATCGTGGTGATGAATGCCAGCGCATTCGACGCAACCGACGCGACGAAAATGCTGCAGGACTATGTGAAAGCAAAGCTGCTGCCTTACAAATATCCCCGCGAGGTGCGTTTCATCGATGAACTGCCGAAGACCGGCACCGGCAAGATCGATCGTCAGGCGCTGTTGAGGGTGTAAGTGAAGGCTCTGAAAACAGATGACGGCAAGATGTAACTCCGCGATCTCGCGGCGCGAGACGCCCGAGTTGTGCATGTCCTTCGCCTTGAAATCAGAGGGCGCAGGGAAAGCCGGGTGCCCGTTGCACCCGCAGCCGCGTGCGCAGTGGTAGAAAGCACACTCCCGCCACGATCTCGGCTCCATCCTGCGACGGGTCGATATGGATACGATAAGGGCGTTCGCCCACGGCGGCGCCGACCACTCCGACGATGGCGTCGGCAACAGAAGCCGCATCGGCATCGGCCGGCTCCAGTGCGGCCAGGCCGTGCAGGATCTTCTCCTCGAAGTCGCTGTTGGGGCCTTGGGTGTAGAGCTTCGCTCGCTCTGGATCGCCGGGTTGGCCAGCATGCGCGAAATGGTTGGTGCCTTTGGTGAAGGCGCCCGGCACGATGATTGTGGTTCCAACGCCGAAGCGGGCAAGTTCGCCGGCATAGCTGACCGCAAGCTGGTCCATGGCTGCCTTAACCGCGAAGTATGGCCCTAGATAGGGTGGCACGCCGCCGCGCGCGCTCGAAGAGGATACCCAGACAACCAAGCCACCCTTCTCGCGTAGATGCGGCAGTGCCGCACGGTTGAGGCGTTGGGTGCTGAGTACGTTGACGTCGAACAGCGCGGCGATCTGCTCAGGCGTGAACGCCTCGGCGGGGCCGAAGGTCATATGACCTGCATTGTGAACGATGACGTCGAGGCGGCCGGCCTCAGCGAGCACGGACGCGACCGCCGCGTCGACCGATTCCTGGCGCGACACGTCGAGCTCGACGGCACGCAGATCGACGCCCTCGGCTTTTGCAAACGCCGCAACGACGGCGACAGCCTTCGCATTCCGGCCTGAGGTCTCGCGCATGGAGGCATAAACGATGTGACCAGCCTTCGACAGTGCCTGGGCGGTGAGCAGACCGAAGCCGCTCGACGCGCCAGTGATAAGGACAACCTGTTGCATGTAAATTCTCCTGAATGGAGTGGGGCGCAGTGCGCCGCTCGGGTCGGCAGCGGCGCCGTTCGCGTCAGATGATGCCGCCGTTAACCCGAATGGTCTGGCCGTTAATCCAGCCGCCATCGGCGCCGACGAGAAAGGCGACGACGCTGGCGATATCGTCGGTTTTCCCAAGGCGCTTAAGCGGGGTCATATCAGCCAGGTGGTCGAGTGCGGCCTGGGGTGCGTGCGAGAGCAGCTCGGTCTGGACCGGTCCTGGCGCAACCGCGTTCACGGTGATGTTCCGACCGGCCATTTCCTTCGCCATGATCGGGGTCAGCGCCTCGATCGCCGCCTTCGTCGCGGCATACACCCCAAAGGTCGGCTGATAGAGCCCGACGACACTCGATGAAAAGTTGACGACGCGGCCGCCGTCGCGCAGCCGACGTGAGGCTTCACGCATCGTGTTGAAGCTGCCCTTGAGATTGATGTCGATCAACTTGGCGAAGGTGGCGTCGTCGAAGTCGGCCAGCGCACCCACCGGCATGATCCCGGCATTGTTGACGACGATGTCGACCCCGCCGAATGCCGTTTCGGCACTGTCGAACATGCGGGCAACTTGACCGGCATCGGCGATATCGGCCCGCGCTGCGACCGCGCGGCCGCCAGCCGCCTCGATCCTGGCAACCACCTTCTCGGCGGCGGCGGCGCTCGAAGCATAATTGATGACGACGGCGACGCCGTCCTTGGCCAGGCGCTCGGCGATGGCGGCGCCGATGCCGCGGCCCGAACCCGTGACGATGGCGACTTTCTGCTGCTTGCTCATGATGAAATCTCCTGTTCCCGTTCTCCCGTGCCCTGTGCACGGGAATGGATATGCCCGGATCCGATATCCAGATAATCAGGGTGATTTCGGCAACATTATCCGGTATAAATGACTAATGGATCGCTTTACCGCCATGCAGCTCTTTGTTCGGATCGTTGAGCGTCGAAGCTTTACGCTGGCAGCCGAGGACGTCGGCATCCCCCGCCAGACCACCACGGATGTCATCAAGCACCTTGAACGGCGCCTCGGAGTTCGGCTGCTCAATCGCACGACGCGAACGGTGAACCCGACCCTTGACGGCGAGGCCTATTATCGACGCTGCGTCGCGTTGCTCGGAGAGCTGGAAGATACTGAGGCGTCCTTTCGCAGCGTGAAGCCCAAGGGAATGTTGCGCGTCGATTTGCACGGCACCCTGGCACGCCATCTCCTCCTGCCTCAGCTCCCTGATTTCATGGCGCGCTATCCCGACATCACAATCCACGTCGGTGAAGGCGATCGCTTGAGCGATCCAGTGCGCGAAGGCATCGACTGCGTGGTGCGCGCCGGCGAACCAAAGGACAACGCGATGGTCGGCCGCCGTGTGGCGCTGCTCGAGGAAGTGACCTGCGCGAGCCCTGCCTACCTGGAACGACGGGGCACTCCGACAACGCTCGACCAGCTCGATGGCCACGAAGCCATTGGCTTCTTTTCGACCGCGCGCCGTGCCGTCTTCCCGCTCGAGTTCACCATCGACGGCGAGGTACGCGAGATCTCCTTACCCAGTCGAGTGACGGTGGAAGGCGCAGAGACGATGGTGTTGCTGGCCTGCCTGGCTTTCGGCATCATTCAGGTGCCGCGTTACCATGTCGCCAGCGAGTTCGCGGCCGGGCGGCTGGTGCCGATGCTGGAAGACTGGCCGCCATCGCCCACCCCGATCTCAGTGCTCTACCCAGAGAACCGTCAGCTTTCGCCGCGCGTTCGGGTGTTCATCGACTGGGTGGCGTCCACACTGCGGGGCTTCTGACGTTCGCCGACAGAAACGACGCGTCCACTCAGCGCCGAGAGTCCTTCGGAATCGCCGGTTAAAAGATTTGCGCTATGGCCGCCTGCGCTTCGTTTTGAATCCTGCTCAGATGGTTTTGGTCGCGGAAACTTTCGGCGTAGATCTTGTAAACGTCTTCAGTTCCGGAAGGCCTCGCGGCAAACCAGCCCATTTCGGTCTCGACCTTGATTCCGCCGAAGGGCTGGCCGTTGCCTGGTGCCGTAATTCGCGTCGCGTGAACCGGATCTCCAGCCAGTTCCTTGATGTTGAGCCGCTCCGGGCTTGCGTCTTTCAAAGCCTTTTTCTGGTGCGCCGTCGCCGGCACGTCGATCCGCTCGTAAAAGGGGACACCAAGCTCGGAGGTCAACTGGGCAAAGAACTGACTGGGATCCCGACCCGTCTTTGCCAGAATCTCCGCGGCAAGCAGGCCCATGATAATTCCGTCCTTATCTGTCGTCCAAACCGAACCGTCGCGTCTCAGAAACGACGCGCCAGCGCTTTCCTCACCAGCAAAACCGAATGAGCCGTCGCCCAGCCCATTGACAAACCATTTGAACCCGACGGGTGTCTCGACCAGCTTACGGTTCAGTTTTTTTGCAACGCGATCGATGATGGAACTGCTGACGACTGTCTTGCCAATCGCGGCATTTTGTCCCCACTGCGATCGATTTTCGAAGAGATAGGCAATCGCGGTTGCGAGGAAATGGTTTGGATTCATCAAACCGTTGGAGCGCGTCACAATTCCATGCCGATCAGCGTCGGTGTCATTGGCAAACGCGACGTCGAATTTATCGCGCATCTGGATCAGGCTTGCCATGGCGAAGGGGGAAGAACAGTCCATGCGGATTTTTCCATCCCAATCGGCGGTCATGAACCGAAAAGCTGGATCGATAAGATCGTTGACGACGCTTGCCTGTATCCCATAGCGGTCGACGATCGGCTGCCAAAAATGAACGGCAGCGCCACCCAAAGGATCGATCCCGATTTTCACGCCAGAGGACTTTATCAGCGCCATATCCACGATGTTGCCGAGATCCGATACGTAAGGGCTGACATAATCGAACGGATGGACCGATTGAGATTTTCGGGCTCGCTCATAAGGCACCCTTGCGACGCCTCTGAGCCCGTTCTCCAGATAGAGGTTCGCGCCCTTCTCTATTTTTGCCGTGATATCCGTATCGGCCGGGCCGCCGTCCGGTGGATTATATTTGTAACCGCCATCTTCCGGCGGATTGTGCGACGGTGTAATGACAACTCCGTCTGCGAGACCCTCGCTCCTGCTCTTGTTATAGGTCAAAATCGCGTGGGAGATGACGGGGGTTGGCGTGTAGCCGCCGCTCTCGTCGATCATGATGTCTACGTTGTTTGCGGCAAACACCTCCATTGCGCTGACGAGCGCCGGCTCGGCCAAGGCGTGCGTATCTATCCCGACGAACAGTGGTCCTGTTGTGCGCGCCTGGCGCCGGTAATCACAAATCGCCTGGGTCGTCGCCAGAATATGATCCTCATTGAAGGAGTTCTTGAGCGACGATCCGCGATGACCTGAAGTTCCGAAAGACACCCGCTGCGCGGGATCTGCCGCATCCGGTTTTGACGCAAAATATGCTGTGATCAGCCTTGGGATGTTCGCCAGTGATTCCAGCGCAACGGGCTTGCCCGCTGCAGGGTCAGAAACAGCCACTTTGAATCCTCGCTTGACAGTTCGAACAACGGACCGATCGGGCAACCATAACACAGACGGTTCTACCCAGCGGAACCCCGGCAGTCATTTCGTTTGCCTGTTACCGCGCGCCATCCTTGACAGCCGGTCTCGGCCGGTTACCTTACCGGGCATGGGGATTGCGATCTCCCCACGAGGCGACATGCTGAAGAATCGCGTCCGGTTAGCACCAAGGACGCATCGTGTCGGCAATCAACGCAATTTCCGTGGACAAGCTTGTCCGTCTGGTCGGGACACCTCGATGTCCCGCATTGATCGACGTTCGCCCGAAGGACGATTTCGATTCCAGTCCCAGGCTTGTTCCGGGATCGGTTCGAAGAACGCATTCCGGTGTTTCCGAATGGGCCGGCGAATTCAGCGGTCAATCCGCCGTCGTAATCTGTCGCCATGGGACTTCCCTCAGTCAGGGAACCGCCGCGTGGTTACGTCACGCCGGCGTCACGGCTGATGTGCTCGAATCCGGGTTTGAGGGCTGGGCAAAGGCCGCGTTGCCGCTGCTGACCGCGAGCAAGATACCGCCGCCGGACGGTCAGGGGCGCTCGGTCTGGGTGACGCGCGCCCGGCCGAAAGTTGACCGTATTGCCTGCCCCTGGCTGATACGCAGGTTTGTCGACCCACGCGCCGTATTCCTTTTCGTCGCAGCCTCGGAGGTTCCGGACGTGGCCGAGAGATACGGTGCCGTACCGTTCGATCTGGACGGCGTATTTTGGAGCCATCGCGGCGACAAATGCACGTTCGATCTCATGATCGAGGAATTCGGCTTGACCACCGAGCCGCTGCTGCGTCTTGCCACGATTGTCCGGGGTGCCGATACCGGGCATCCGAACCTCGCGCCGCAAGCCGCCGGCTTGCTGGCCGCATCGCTTGGATTGTCACGAATGTACACCGACGATCTGGCGCAGCTTGAAGCCGGACTTTCGCTCTACGACGCATTCTATCGCTGGTGCCGCGACGCGGTCGATGAGACCCACCTCACGCACGCCAAACGACCCGGCATTTAGCCATGCGAAGAAAATTCGTAATCTGGTGTTCTCTGGTTGTCGCAGTCTTCGCAGCGATCCTTGGTGTTCTCTACGCCAGAGCGATTCCCGGCCTGTCGAGCGCGCGCACCGAACCGCCGGCAGCCGAGACCCTTCTCGCGACCTGGTTGCTGCATCAAAGCGTTCCCTCCGGTGCCAGCACCAGCGTTAATCCCGCGCCTGATCCTTCCGACGTCGCAGCCGGGAAAGAACTTTTCCGGGACAAGTGCGAAACCTGCCACGGCTATGACGGTAGCGGAAAAACCCCGATCGGTTCCAATGAGTTTCCGCGCGTACCTACGCTGCGCTCGGCCGCGATCGCGGCAACTTCCGACGGCGAATTGTTCTACCATATTCGCAACGGCATCCGTAACACCGGCATGCCGGCCTGGGATCTGCCGGACCCGAAAATCTGGCAGCTCGTGGCGTTCATCCGGAATTTGCCGAAGGTCGCGCCGATGACACCCGGCCGCGGCGGCGCCGATCGCGTCGCCTCCAACCGAACCACATTTCGTGGGATCGGCCGCGTGCAAGAATTGTCACGAGAACGTCTATGCACGCTGGAGCCAGACGCGGATGGCGAATGTGGTGCGCGATCCCAGGCAACTCCCCGATGCGTTCCTGCCGGATTTCTCGAAACCCGACCCGCTGCTGACATTTACCAAGGACGACGTGTCGCTCATTTACGGCAGCCGCTGGAAGCAGCGCTACTTCAAGAAAGTGGGCGATGATTATTTCGTGTTCCCGGCCCAATGGGATGTCGCTCACAAGATCTGGCGGCGCTATTTCGTCCAGAACGGCACCGACTGGTGGGCTACGCTTTACCCGCCGGACAATTTCCAGCGCCCGACATCGGCGCTCTGCGACGGTTGCCATTCGGTGAATTTCGATATCGCCACCCACAACAAGACCGAATGGAACGTCGGCTGCGAAAAATGTCACGGCCCGGGCGAGGCGCATGTCGCCAGGCCGGCGCGCGATAATATTGGCAATCCCTCCCGGTTCGATTATGTCCACGCCAGCGACAGCTGCATCCAGTGCCATTCGCAGGGCCAGCCGCTTACCAACCCTATCCAGGGGAAGTATTATGATTGGCCGGTCGGCTACGACGTCGGCAAGAATCTCGACGACTACTGGAGGCTCGAAGAACACAAGCTTGGCGAGACCACCTTCACACACTTTCCGGACGGAACCGCGCACAAGAACCGCATGCAAGGCAACGATTTCGTCAACAGCCTGATGTACGCGCGCGGCGTTACGTGTTTTAGCTGTCACGATCCGCATGGCAGCGAAAATGCCGCCATGGTGCGCAAACCGGGCAATGCGCTATGTCTCGACTGTCATGGTCCCAACGCACAGGCCGGCCCGCACGCCCCGACGATCGAGGCGCACAGTCATCATCAGAGTGGCAGCGCCGGCAACGAATGCATCGCCTGCCACATGCCGAAGATCGCGCAGACGATCGCAGACCAGAATGTCCGGAGTCACACTTTCCACTTCGTCACGCCGGGAGAAACCGAAGCGTTGAAGATTCCGAATGCCTGCAACGAGTGCCACAAGGACAAATCAATCGAATGGACGAAGACCGCGCTGGAGTCTTGGCCGGATCGCTCGCCCTGGCGGATGTCGCGGTGACGGGGATGGCTTGCCCAGGACAGATGCGTCACGTTCACCTGACCCGCCTGATCATCGGGATCGGCGGGGCCGGGGCCGTGGCGATTTGCCTGTTGGCGCGCCCCGCCGCCGCCTATCGGCCGTTCGACGGCACCGATGCGGCTGTCGCCGGCTTGAATGAAGTCGAGGTCGAGTTGCAACCGGCCGGCCCGCTGCAGACCGGAACGCAATCGACGTTGGTGGCGCCGGAGGTGGTCTATAATTACGGCTTCGCCGAACGCTGGGAAATGGTGTTGCAGGGCCAGGTCGAGACGCCGCTATCTCCAGGCGGCGGCCCGAGCAGTCTCGCCGCCACGGCTGCGTTCCTCAAATACGTGGTCAAGCCGGGCGTTCTCCAGGGCCAATCCGGCATCTCTATCGCCACCGAATTCGGACCGCTGCTGCCCGGTATCAACACCGATCCCGGGGTCGGCTTTAGCTGGTCCGGCATCGTCTCGCAACGATGGGACTGGGGAACCGCGCATTTCAATGTCGAGGCCAACCTGACCCGCGATCAGCATGGCGAGGCGTTCCTCGATGTGATCCTCGAAGGACCCTCGACATGGAAGGTTCGTCCGGTCGTCGAGGTGTTTTACGACAAGGTGTGGACGGAAACCGAGACCCGTTCGGTCCTTGCCGGCGCGATCTGGCAGGTTCGGGACGATCTCAGCTTCGATGCCGCCTATCGCTACGCGCTGGTCAGCGGACGCCCCGTCAACGAAATCCGCGCCGGACTGACCTTCGCGTTCAAGACCGAAAGCGACAAGACGCCGGTCAGGCCGGGCGTCACGTTCGGCAATTGGGGACTGTCGCGATGACAGGGTGTTCGCGTTGCGGAGCCATTGTTGCGATCGGATGATGATCTGGGCATTTGGACACACTCCCCCGATCGGTTGCGGGCAGCTTCCGGATGACGAAAGAATCACTTACGGTTTCCGCGGGTTGAGGTGAAATACGCCAATGATCCCTCGCGAAGGCCAGGCTGAACCCGCGAAATCTCGCGCCAGGAGCTTCGGCAAACCTGCGGTGCTCTACGAAGCCGGCGTTCGCCATTTGCGGGCCGGCGCACCTCTCGATGCCCAGCTTTGTTGCCAGCAGGCTCTCGCGATGGATCCCCATCACGCGGACGCGATGCACCTGATGGGTTTGATAACGCTCCATGCCAACCGACACGATCTCGCCATCGAGTGGATATCGCGGGCGATCAAGCAGGAGCCTAAACCGGAGTATCTGACGAGCCTCGGAAATACGCTGCTAAAACAGGGCCGAGGCGAGGAAGCCCTCAAGACGTTCGATAAGGCCGTCCAACTCAGGCCCGATAGCGCCGAGTTATGGAAAAATCTCGGCGATGCTCTCCAGAAGCTGGAGCGGCCGGACGAGGCGCTCCTGACCTATCAGCATGCGCTCAAGCTCGATCCGCACAACGCCGAGGCCGCGGACAAGAGCGCGTCTCTCCTTTCCGGGTTGAGCCGGCCAAAATAACCGTCAATTCCTGATGTCTGTTTTCTGGGTCAAACGCGTCGTTCTGACCGAGGGCCGACCGCTTTGGGGTTACGTCAACACGCGGACATTCTCGTCGGGCAGATCGTCTGCAGCGAGCCGCGAAGCAACGAGCGCGGACAAGCAAGGTCGTGCCGAAACTAAAGAACTCAGATCATGATTGGGGCACGAGACCGAGGCCCACCAGATAGGTATCGACGAATTCAGCCAGCTGCCGACGCAGTTGCTCCGGCGGCACCGCGACCATTCGCTCTTCCAGACCGAGTGAAATGATTCCATGCACCGCGGAGAACATCATCCGGGCCTGCAGCGCGATTTCCGTTGACTCGCGATTGGGCATCAGCCGCACCAGCGGGTCGTGCATCAGCGCGAAAGCCTGCATCACCATGATCAGGATGTCCTCGGGGAACGGACGATCGTTTTCCATCCGGTGCTCGAACAGCGACCTCAGCAGGTTGGCGTGTTCCGACGCAAATTCGAGATAGGTCGCCGCCAGCCCGTGAAGTTGGCGGATGGGGTCGTCGCCTGCCACGCCGACCAGCCGGGCGGTGAGCGCCTGCACCGTCTCCCGGTTCACCGTCAGGATCAGGCCATCGAAGTCGCCGAACTCATTATAGACGCTCCCGATCGAGCAGTCGGCGGCCTCGGCCACGTCGCGAACCTTCAATTCTCTCAAGCCCTTAGCCGAGATGATGCCGCGCGCAATCTGGAGCATCAGCGAGCGCCGTTTAGTTTTTTTTTGCTCGCGCAAAGATTCTTCTTGAACATTGTTCATTTTTGTCGTATCCATATTGAACATTGTTCATTTAACCCGGAGGCACCAAAATGCAAACGCTCGCTGCGGAAATCGCTTTCACCTTTGTCGACGATGCGACGGCCATGATGACGGGGGGCGTCCGGATGGTGGTCCGGTTTCTGATGTCCCCCGATCGAACGCCTCGCCTATGCCTGCGACGTGGCGGGCGTGCTTCCCTCAAGCCGGCCCGCCCAGGACAACACAGCCGACAGCGCAGCCGCGAGTTCGCACCGGCGGCGCCACCGCATGTTCTCGTTCCACCTCCTGAACCATTTGACCTGAGCGAGGCTCACATGCGTCAGTTCCTCACCTGGTTGTTCGATATGCCGCTCGATCTGCAACGTCAGCCTTCCTCGCCGATGGCCAGCCTGGAGCGTTCGATCTCGGCTGCGCATCACGCTCACACCGCCGCCCGGCGCGCGCTTGCCGTAGCGTTAGCCGAAGAGATGCGGGAAAGCGCGCGCCGCACGGCGCTCGCCACCAAGGCGAGCGACCTGGAGCAGCGCGCGGTGGCAGCACTGCAGGCTGGCCGCGAAGATCTCGCGGCAGAGGCCGCCGAGGCGATCGCCGCGATGGCCACCGACATCAACGCATCGGAGCGAGCCGCAACGCGCTTCGCCGCCGAAGTAGCGCTGGCACGGCGCGAGGTCGACCAGCAACGGCGCCGACTGTCGGAGCTGGATCGTGGCCACCGGCTTGCCCGGGTCGGCCAAGCCTTGTCCGCCACGGCCTTGAGCGCCACGGCGCCAACTTCACATGGCGGCCTCGACCATTTCAGCGAGGCCGAAGCAGCGCTCGCCAAGGTCGCCGCCGACCATCACGACGCCCGGCTGGTACGGCAGGAAATGGCTCCGCCCGCGGAAGTTCTCGTCGAACGCATGTCGGACGCCGGTTTCGGTGAGCCCACGCATGTTCGCGCCTGCGACGTGCTGGCGCGGCTTCGCGCCACGGCCGGCGGACGGCCAGTTTCACATCTCATCGAATCCACATCCAACGCTTAATGAGGCAATCACCATGTCGCAGCATCCGGCGCATCTCGAACGGCCCACCAGCGCCTGGGTCAACTTTTCGTACATCTCCTTTGCAGCATCTATATTGATGGTCGGCGGCGGTATTTTCGCGCTTCCGCTCGACTGGTGGGTGCGCGCCTATTTCGCCATGGGAATGGCCATGGTGCTCCAGTCCTGCTTCACGCTCGCCAAGACCCTTCGCGATCTTCACGAGGCCAGCCGCATGATCAACCGGATCGAGGAAGCCAGGACCGAGAAATTGCTGAGTACCGAGCGGGCCTGAGGGCGACGTTAACTTCTCGTTGTATATGGCCGTTATTCTGTCACACAACCCGGCGGTGTGGCGTCACAATCCAAAATTGTTCAGACGAAAACAGGATGGATCATGATCAAGCAGTTGATGTCTTCACGCCGCTTCGCGCCGCTGTTCTGGGCCCAGTTCTGCTCGGCACTCAACGATAACGTCCTCAAGAACGCGCTCGTCATCATCCTGCTCTACAGCGCCGTATCGGGCCACGGCGATGCGCTGGTGACGGTCGCGGGCGCCGTCTTCATCTTTCCGTTTTTCATCCTGTCCGGCCTCGGCGGCGAGCTTGCCGACAAATACGTCAAATCGGTCGTCGCAAGAAGGCTGAAGTTCGCCGAGATTTTCGCCGCCGCCTTCGCCGCCGGCGGCTTCTTCCTGCATTCGGTTCCGCTGCTGTTCATAGCCCTCGGCCTGTTCGGCGTCGTCGCCGCCCTGTTCGGCCCGGTGAAATACGCGATGCTGCCGGACCAGCTCGCGGTCGGCGAACTCGCCACCGGCAACGCGCTGGTGGAGGGCGCTACCTTCATGGCGATCCTGATCGGCACCATTGCCGGTGGCCTGTTCGTCTCCGGCTCCAGCCATATGGGCTGGGTTTCGTCCGCCGTCATCGTGCTGGCGTTGCTGTCCTGGGCCTTTGCCTCGCGCATTCCGGCAACGACGCCGTCGGCCGCGGACCTCCCGATCACGGCGAATCCATGGACCTCGACCGTTGGCCTGTTGAAGTCGCTTTATCGCGAGCCACGGCTTTGGGATGGCATGATCATCGTCTCGTGGTTTTGGCTGGTCGGCGCGGTCGTGCTGTCGCTGCTGCCGGCCCTGGTCAAGGATGTCGTTGGCGGCAGCGAGGGCGTGGTGACGCTGTGTCTGGCGGTGTTCGCGATCGGCATCGCGGTCGGCTCGTTGTTCGCAGCCCAACTCAGTCACGTCCGCCCCAATCTGGCGCTGGTGCCGATCGGCGCCATCATCATGGGCATCGTCGGCCTCGATCTCGCTCTCGCAATCGCGCAGACCGTGCGCGGCACTGATGTCTCGCCGATGGCGTTCGCAACTTCGTTTGCGGGAATGCGGATGCTGGCCGACTTCGCGGTGTTCGCCTTCGGCGGCGGACTGTTCGTGGTGCCGTCTTTCGCCGCGGTGCAGGCCTGGTCGGCGGCTGCCGAACGCGCCCGCGTGATTGCCGCCGGCAACGTGCTGCAGGCGGCCTTCATGGTGGTCGGCTCGATCTTCGTCGCGATATTGCAGGCCCAAGGTCTTCCGCTGAGCTGGATCTTCCTTGGCCTTGCGGTCGCAAGCTTCGGCGCGGTGTGGTTCGTGTTCGGCAAATGGGGCAAGGAAGGCGTGCGCGATTTCGGCGCGCTGTTGTTCCGCGCCCTGTTCCGCACTGAAATTCGCGGACTGGAAAATCTGCCGCCGGCCGGCACCCGGATGCTGATCGCGCCCAATCATGTCAGCCTGATCGACGGCCCGCTGCTGCACGCCATTCTGCCGATCGAGGCGAGCTTCGCGGTCGATACTGGAATTGCGAAAGCGTGGTGGGCCAAGCCGTTCCTGAAGATGATCCGGCACTACACCATGGACCCGACCAAGCCGCTCGCCGCGCGCGACCTGATCAAGCTGGTGGCCGCGGGCGAACCGGTCGTGATCTTCCCGGAAGGCCGCATCACGGTGTCCGGTTCGCTGATGAAGGTCTATGACGGCACCGCCATGATCGCGGACAAGGCCGATGCGGTCGTAGTTCCCGTTCGTATCGAGGGCGCGCAGCGTTCGTATCTGAGCTACCTGAAGAACGGCGAGATCAAGCGCGCCTGGTTTCCGAAGGTGACGATCTCGATCCTGCCGCCGGTCAAGCTGCCGATCGACCAGACCCTGAAAGGCAAATTGCGCCGCAATGCCGCTGGCGCGGCACTGCAGGACGTCATGATCGACGCGATGGTCAAGAATGCGATGCTGGACCAGACGCTGTTCGAAGGTCTCGTGCATGCCTGCCGCGACCGCGACACCGGCAAGCCGATCATCGAGGATGCGCTCGGCACCAAACTGACCTACCGCAAACTGATCCTTGGCGCGCAGATATTGGGCCGCAAGCTGGAAAAGGGCACGGCGGTCGGCGAGAATGTCGGCGTCATGCTGCCGAATTCGGCCGGCGTGGCCGTCGTGTTCATGGCGCTGCAGACTACCGGGCGCGTGCCGGCGATGCTGAATTTCTCCGCCGGTCCCGCCAATGTGCTGGCGGCGATGAAGGCAGCCCAAATCAAGACCGTGCTGACCTCGAAGGCCTTCATCGAAAAGGGCAAGCTCGACAAGCTCGTTGCCGCGATCGCGCCGGAAGCGAGGCTGGTTTATCTGGAAGACGTCCGCGCCACCATCGGCGCGGCCGACAAGGTCCGCGGCCTGATCGCGGGCACCACGCCGCGCGTGGCTCGTAAAGCCAACGATCCCGCGGTGGTGCTGTTCACGTCGGGTTCGGAAGGCACGCCGAAAGGCGTGGTGCTTTCCCACCGCAATATTCTCGCCAACGCAGCCCAGGCGCTGGCGCGGGTCGACGCCAACGCCAATGACAAGGTGTTCAACGTGCTTCCCGTGTTCCATTCCTTTGGGCTGACGGGCGGCATGATGATGCCGCTGCTCGCGGGCATTCCGATCTTCATGTATCCCTCGCCGCTGCATTACCGGATCGTGCCGGAGCTGATCTACCAGACCGGCGCCACCATCCTGTTCGGCACCGACACCTTCCTCACCGGCTATGCGCGCTCGGCCCATGCCTACGACTTCCGGACCCTGCGCCTGGTGCTGGCCGGCGCCGAGGCGGTGAAGGACCGCACCCGGCAGGTCTACATGGAACGCTACGGCATCCGCCTGCTCGAAGGCTATGGCGTTACCGAGACGGCGCCCGTGCTGGCCATGAACACGCCGATGGCCAACCGCCCGGGCACCGTCGGACGCCTCTCGCCGCTGATGGAATACCGCCTCGATCCGGTCCCCGGCATCGAGGAGGGCGGACGGCTCTCGGTGCGCGGTCCGAACGTCATGCTCGGCTATCTGCGCGCGGAGAACCCCGGCGTGCTGGAGCCGCTGCCGGACGGCTGGCACGACACCGGCGACATCGTGACCATCGACGCCGCGGGCTTCATCACGATCAAGGGACGCGCCAAGCGCTTCGCCAAGATTGCCGGTGAGATGGTTTCCTTGTCGGCGGTCGAAGCCATGGCTGCCAAATTGTGGCCGCAGGCGATGTCGGTTGCGGTTTCGATTCCCGACCCGCGCAAGGGAGAGCGCATCGTGCTCCTGACCACGCAGAAGGACGCAGACCGTCCCGCCATGCAGCTTCTGGCCAAAGCGTCAGGCGCTTCCGAACTGGCCGTTCCCGCCGTCATCCAGGTCGTCGACAAGCTGCCTCTGCTCGGTTCCGGCAAGACCGACTATGTGGCCGCGACGGCGCTCGCCAAGGAAACCGTGAAGGAGAATGCGAAGGAAAACGCGGTGACCTCGGAACGGGATGTTGCGTGATCGGGGAAGACCCGATCCGTTTTCCATCGCCGGACGCACCGTCGCCGGCGGTGGTTCTGTTCCACGGCATCGCGCGCACTTCAAGGTCGCTCGGAAAACTCGACCGGGCGCTGCGGCAAGCCGGCTTTGCCACGCTCAACCTCGACTACCCCAGCCGGCGCAAGCCGCTCGACCTTCTCGCCGATCATGTTCATCCGGCGGTCGTGGATTTTGCCGGACAAAACGCAGGCAAGCTCCACTTCGTCGGCCATTCGATGGGTGGCCTGTTGGCGCGGGTCTATGTCGCGATGCACCGGCCGGCGCAGCTCGGCTGCGTTGTGATGCTGGGCACGCCGAACGGCGGCAGCGAGGTCGCTGATCTCCTGCAGGGATTGGCGCTCTATCGAAAGTTCTACGGCCCGGCCGGCCAGCAGCTCACGACCCATCTCGATGGCGTGCTGAGGTCGTTGCCGGCTTTGGATTATGCCGTCGGCATCATCGCCGGAAACGGCTCGATCGATCCGATCTCGTCGATTCTGATTGTGCCGAGGCCCAATGACGGCCGGGTTTCGGTCGAGAGTTCCAGGCTCGCCGGCATGACGGACCACATCACGGTCAAGGCCTCTCACAACGGACTTCTCCGCCATCGCGTCGCCATCGACCAAACCATTGCCTTTTTGCGAGAAGGCCGCTTCAAGTCGCTTTGAGCGGGGCGTCTTCATATGGCCCGGTTTGACCGCGGCGCATCGCCGGTTAAGACTTAAAAAAAAGGGAGAGCTCCATGGAGAACATCGCGGCCCAACGCGCAGCCGAGAAGCTGCTCGCGGCACATCAGGCCAATCTGCAGTTCAAGACACTGGCCCCGCCGGACGGGCCGGCCACGATCGCGGACGCCTACGATATCCAGGAGCGATATGTGACGCTGCTGCGCCGCGAGCACGGCACTGATGCGGGCTACAAGGTCGGACTGACGTCGGCGGCGATGCAGGCGTTTTGCGGCATTGACCACCCGATCGGAGGCGTCGTGCTCGCAAAACGCGTGCACCAGTCCGGCGCTACGGTGCGGCGTTCGGATTTCGGCCGGCTGGGCCTGGAGTTCGAGATCGCCGTCCGCATCGCTTCCGACGTCCCCGTCACGGACGTCCCGTACACCGCCGATACGATCGGCGCGCATATCGGCGGCGTCGGCGCCGCCATCGAACTGGTCGATGATCGAAGCGCTGATTATGCCAACCTCGACGTGCTCTCGCTGGTCGCAGACAATTCCTGGAACGGCGGCATCGTGCTGTCGGAATTTGCAACGACATGGCGCGATCTGGAAAGCGTGCTGGGCCGTGCCGCCAGGGACGGCGCCGCGATCGGCGAAGGGCACGGCCGCGACATCCTCGGACATCCCTTTAATTCGGTGGCATGGCTGGCCACCCAGCTCGCGTCACGCGGCGTCGGGCTGAAGGCCGGCCAGGTGGTGATGACCGGAAGCGTCATGAAGACGGTATTTCCGGAAGCCGACGCGCACTATCGCTTTGACCTCGCGCCGATTGGGTTCGTCGAGGTGCGGGTCGGCGAGACAGCAAGCGCCGGCTGACACGAGAACGTTTTCGATTTCAGGGACTTTAAGTTCGTCATGCCCGGGCTTGTCCTAG
Source organism: uncultured Pseudomonadota bacterium (assembly GCA_963819325.1). Lineage (GTDB taxonomy): Bacteria > Pseudomonadota > Alphaproteobacteria > Rhizobiales > Xanthobacteraceae > Bradyrhizobium. The sequence goes on along the minus strand of CAWFVT010000029.1, from coordinate 3,105 downwards.
CCTGTCCCGGCCATCCACGGCTTTATAGCGATCGACGATCGGCCGACGAGGCGTTTTCGCAAACTTCAACTTTGATCGAAGTGGCGCCCCACGGCCGGTGAAGATGGGCACTATTGCTTCGCCGTGGAGCTATGATTTCGTCTGCGAATTGACGTTGTCCTGCTCGATGCCTTGCGTGCCCTCGCGGTGCGCCGAAACCGGGCACAGGCCGCTATTCCGTTTCCAGGTCCTCAAGCCTGATCACGTGTCCTGCGCGCAGGCTGCTCCGCGCCTCTTCGATGCGACGCAGGAACCGTGGGTCATGTTCGAGACGGTATTCGAACCAGTCGTCTTCAGATTCGAAGCCGATCAGCACGCCGGCTGGCTTGCCATGTCGAGTGATGACGATCTCCTGTGTTTCCGCCTCTCGAAGAAACCGAGACAGATCGTCCTTGATTTCGGAAAGCGGTACTTCCTTCATTCCTGATCTGCGAACTGAGCGAGCCATGAGTTGGCCTCCGATTTGGCCACGATCGCCAACACCTCGACGGTCGTGCCGGAAATGTCATAGAACACCCGAACTTCCCCAACGCGAAGCCGGTATTTGGGGCGCTGCAGACGGGTCAAGGCGGTAAGGTAAAAGTATGAGGTCTCAGATTGCCATGTCCGCGACAGGGTTCTAACGCAGCCTGGCCTCGGATAGGGTGCGCGCGATCAACGGGGGAATGACATGTCCGGCATTTTTGCGCGAATAGTTGCGTTGATTGGCGCCACCACGATCCTGTGGCGCCGGATGCAGGGCGACGCGCCTCAGCCGGCCTGGGGCAGCGCGCCGACGGTTCCGGAGGCGAAGCCGCAAGGCAGCCTGCCGACGCTGAAGATGCCGACGGCGCAGGGCTGGAGCGACGGGCAGAAGCCGGTGGCAGCATCAGGGCTCAAGGTCAACGCGTTCGCGACCGGCCTGAAACATCCGCGCTGGATCCATGTGCTGCCCGATGGCGGCGTCCTCGTTGCCGAGGCGCAGCAGGTTCCCGAGCCGGTCCGCAGCGTGTTCGGCTACGCGATGCAAGCGACCATGCGGCGCGCCGACGCCCTTGGCGAAAGCGCGAACCGCATCACTCTGTTCCGCGACGCGAACCGCGACGGCATCGCCGAAAAGCGCGAAACTTTTCTGGAGGGATTGAACCAGCCGTTTGGGATGGCGCTCGTGGGCGACACGTTCTATGTCGGCAACACCGATGGCGTAGTGGCCTTCCCCTATGCGGCGGGCGCGGAGCGCATCACAGCGCCGGGGCGGAAACTCGCCACCTTCAAGCCCGGCGGTCATTGGACGCGAAGCCTTTTGGCGAGCGCCGACGGCAAGAAGCTCTTTGTCGGGGTCGGCTCGCTCAGCAATATCGCCGACAGCGGCATGGCCGTGGAGGAAGGCCGCGCTGCGATCTACCAGCTTGATCTGGCTGACGGCACTGGCCGCATCTTTGCCGGCGGCCTGCGCAATCCGGTGGGCCTCGCATGGGAACCGCAGACCGGCGTGCTCTGGACCGTGGTCAATGAGCGCGACGGCATCGGCGACGAGACACCTCCCGATTATCTGACGTCGGTCCGCGACGGCGGTTTCTACGGCTGGCCTTATTGTTATTGGGGACAGATCGTCGACGATCGGGTGCCGCAGGATGCGGCCGCGGTCGCCAAGGCGATCAGGCCGGACTATGCGCTGGGCGGCCACACCGCGTCGCTGGGTCTGTGCTGGCTGCCGGCCGGCACGCTTCCGGGATTTCCAGACGGCATGGTGATCGGGCAGCACGGCTCCTGGAATCGCAGCAAGCTAAGTGGCTACAAGGTCGTGTTCGTGCCGTTCGTGAACGGCCGCCCGTCCGGCCCGCCGCGGGATATTCTGTCTGGCTTCCTGGCTCCAGACGAGCGCGCCTCGTATGGACGACCGGTCGGGGTCGCAATCGGTCCCGACGGCTCGCTGCTGGTGGCGGACGATGTCGGCAATACGATCTGGCGCGTCACCGGCGCGTAACAGCCACGAGGTCTGAGCCATGTCGCGCAAGCAAGTCCTGATCGCCGGCGCCAGCGGGCTCGTGGGCTATGCGGCGATGAGGCATTTCGGCGCGGATCCGGATTGCGATGTCATAGCCGTCTCGCGGCGAGCGCCCGACAATACGCATGGCGCGCGCTTCCTGCCCCTGGATCTGACCAACGCTGCCGCCTGCGAGCAGCTTGCCGCTAACCTGCCCGGCGTGACGCATCTGGTGTACGCGGCCCTGTACGAACGCCCCGGACTGGTTGCAGGCTGGCGGGAACGCGAGCAGATCGAAACCAACGACCTCATGTTTCGCAACGTGTTCGATCCGCTGCAACGGCACGCCAAGAATCTGCGCCATGTGACGCTGCTGCAGGGCACCAAGGCCTATGGCGTCCATGTCCGACCGCTGGCGGTGCCGGCGCGGGAAAATCGTTCGGAAATGCACCAGCAACCGAACTTCTACTGGAATCAGGAAAACCACTTGCGCGCCGTGCAACAGGGCAAGGACTGGAGCTGGTCGATCCTGCGTCCGGTGCTGATCGTCGGCTATTCCACCGGCAGCGCCATGAACGTGATCCCCGCCCTTGGCGTCTATGCCGCGATCCGGCGCGAGGCGGGACTGGACCTGCCCTTTCCCGGTGGCGCGCCGCGCGTGGCGCAGGCGATCGACGCCGATCTATTGGCCCGCGTCATCGGCTGGGCCGGCGAGGCAGCAAGCGCCCGCAACGAGATCTTCAACATCACCAATGGCGACGTGTTCGTCTGGGAAAACATCTGGCCCGCCATCGCGAAATCGCTTGGCATGCAGCCGGGCGGCCACGTGCCGCTCTCGCTCGAGCGTGACATCCGTCCGCGCGAGGCGGAATGGGAGACCATCCGCGCGCGCTACGGACTGCGCTCGGCCAATCTGCGCGACTTCGTCGGACTGTCGTTCGAATATGCCGACTACACCATGGGCTATGGCCGCAATGAGCCCGGACCGCCCGCGATCGTTTCCACCATCAAGCTGATGCAGGCCGGCTTTACCGAGGTGATCGATACCGAGGCGATGTTCGCCAAAACCTTCGCCGAGTTCCAGGCCAACCGACTGCTGC
>CAWFVT010000028.1:0-70813 GCA_963819325.1 uncultured Pseudomonadota bacterium | reverse complement strand
GCCGCGGGATAGTTCGTGGATTTTGTTGCGTTCACTCAGTCGTCATCATTCTTTTAGACCGCCCCGCGCTCGAAGTAGACCTGCCTGGCGGCACCAGTCATTCTCTTAATTTCGCTCTCCTATTACTAGCGTCTGGCGGCGGCCGCCGCCGCTACGCGAACCCACTTTTCCGGCGTCAAGTCGCTACTCCGAAAACCATGTGCAGCAGATCGTTGTCGGTTAACTCGCGCATCCGTTGCGCCGAAACCATAGGGGTCTCCGCGTATCCGGGATCACGCAGGCAGGCGCCTTCCACTACGCGGTCGAGAGATCGCGAGAGATATTTATTTTCGACGGTGCCGAGTTCCGATGACAGCCGTTCGCGATACCATCGTGGTGCAGGAACAGTGGGTCGTCGCCGAACCACTCCGCGCAAATTACCCGATCGCCAGTGGCAAATCGTGCGTCGGCTACTGCTTCGGACACCGGAGCGCCGGGGAAGCCGCCAAATCAGCAACATCTCGTCGGGGCTGCGCTGCCGGGCTTCCAGCCTTTCAACGCGGCTGAAAATGTTGCGGACTGTCATTGCAGCGTCCCCATTGCCGCGTATCGCGCGGACCATTCTTCTACCGATCGGCACTTGTAGGGGAGAACGGCAACACGACCGCTGGCATTTGCGACGGCCTGGCGATCCGCTGCCGTCATGGGAAAATTCACGCGGACAACGTAAGGCAGCTGAGGCACGCGCCACAGTTCGAGCTTTGCAATCCGTGTCTTGAGGTTTCGGCTCATTGGCTTGTCATCCGTTCCAGACGTTCGATGCGAGCGGCCAATTCCGTCACCTCAACGGCGCGGACATAGCTATCGACCAGCTTCGCAATTTCAGAGGCTTCGGCTGGCGTGATCTCGCCCCCAGCAACACCTGCCAAAATGGCTGACATGGTGGTGGCGGCTTCGGCAGCGGTCGTGATTGCGGGGAAATCGAATGTTATAGGGCGGTCCTTGCGTGGCGGCAGGATGCGATCCAGGCAGATGCGTAGAGCCGCCATGTCGCCGGCCAAGGCGAGGTCAATAGCTTTTTGCGTGAGGGCGGTTGCCTGACCGTCCAGGAGCGTTTCCAGCGCCAGCGTAGTGGCGTTGCGGTATCCTTTTGGCCGACCTTCCGGATTGCCGGACTGACCCTTCTGAAACGGCTTCCCGCGCTGCTTTCCCGCTGTATTTTCAGGCTCGGTCATCAGTTCCAACCCTCGATCGGTTGATGAATAACCCCCCCCCCGGCCATCGTCGAACCAACCGATCTCGCCGGTATTTTCCGGCCAGGGCGGCCCGGGTGTCAGTGAGGCGGTTCCTCAAGTCCGTCATTTCGAACCTCCGTCTCACCATGTGCGCCCAGATTGTCCATGTGCGCCCTGTCCCCGGAGGGGGCGCACATGGTGTTTTCGGGCGCACATGGTGTTCCGGGGAGGCTCAGCACGTAGCGGGCACCCGGCCCGAACCCCTCCCGGGAGGCGACGACCCCCAGGTCCTTTCTGGCATCTCGGAACGCCTTGTTTTGCCGCAAAGGCTTGTCTGCCCCGAGCAGGGTCGCAGCCCGAGCGAGCGCCTCCACCTCCAATACGTCGCGCGGTCCGTGCCCTAGAACCTCGTTCAAGAACTCGGCAGCATCTTCCCTGCTGGTTTGGCCGCCGGCGGAAGATCCTCGGCTTTCAGAAGCCGTCAGGGCCTCGTCCATCGACTGCCAAACGTGTTCGCTCTCAAACATGATGTTGGACGACACGATGTCGCCCGCGACCAGCCTCTGCTCCAGCCGGAAGGCAAGGCCCTGACACTTCGCTCCCAAGGTTATTCTTGGCTGAAGCAACAGCCGGCGACCGTCGTCCTCGGGATCCTCGATCACGGCGAAGGCGGCCCGCGCCGCTGCCACAAACGCGATCGAGCCGGCAAAGCGGTTCAGGGCGCTCTGGTTGCCGCCGCTGCCGCCCTTGTTGAGATGGGTTACGGCCACGACAGCGATCCGCAGCCGATTTGCCATATCGGCAAGCGGCTCCAGCACCTCGCGGGTCTCAACATTACCGTTACCGTCCGATCCGCCCATGTAAGCCGAAATTGGATCGACAATGATCAGACGTACGTGCCGATCTCCTTGGCCTTTTCTTCCAGGAGATCAACGTCGGTCTTTAGGCTGAAGGTCTTCCTGCCGGTCCCATCTGGTTTCGTTGCCGCAGCCACGATATGAACACGGCGTGTCGGCGCCGGCAGCCATCAACCGCGGGATGATGGTGTCCTGGATGCCATCCTCCGCACTCATAAAGATAACGTCACCCGGAAGGGTCGATCCTTCTCCACAAGGCCATGCGCCGCCGTTGGAAACCACGGCGACATGAACGCGGTCAACTGACTTTTGCCAAGCCCGGGTGGTCCTCCGAGCAATACCAATTTGCCTTCAGGTATGCGCCCGGGCCAAATCCAGATCAGCCTCTCAGGTTTAAGGTCGCTTGCGCGGTGGCTGATAAGACGGCGCTTTGCAGGAGGCGATGTGACAACGTTGGGGGCGACGGGAGGGATCGATATGGCGGTCTCATCAACGCGCCTTTGAAGATCGTCTCGATCCTTACCTACCGCTATCCAGTCAGACACGTCGCCCTTTTCAGGAAGCTCCGCAAAATGGATTATCCGAACGCCTTGAGCGACAGGGTGAATGAGTGCTGCTTTCTGCTCGGCATGTCTCCGTCCACCTTCATCATTGTCAGCAAGGATAATGACGTTTCGACCGACGAAGCAGGCTTCGCAGCCGGCGGGCAGACCGTCACCAGTACCGCCGAACGTAATAGCGAGGGCCCCTAGTCGGACGATGGAATTGACGTCCTTCTCGCCTTCGGGCCAATACAAATCGTCTGCAATCACCTCAGATCGAACGGGTCGCCGCCACCAAGGTAAGGAACTTCAAGAAATCCTTCAGGCTTGCGAGCTTGCCAGCCTAGACAGCCGTCACTGTCTTGAACACGGTACCAATTCACCGCGCCGCCACGGTTCATGACCTTGATCCGCACGGGCAAGGTATCGCGCCGATAAATACGTCGGCGCTTTTCATCTGGGCGCCGCGGAGGGCCCTCAATTCCCCATGAATGGAACGTGGGTTTCCCCTCGGAATTGGGTGCCGTTCTGACCGGCATTACCGGATCAGCCACTTTCGTAGATGCAAAAGCCGGCACAACTTCTGACGTCACTTGCGGTGCACGGTCGGCAGCTGTCGCGACGGAAAACGCTGGCTCGGACGAGATTGAGAAGGAGGCCGCGGATTGCTTTGTCCATTACGAAGCCCGCTCTCAATGACCTTGCGAGCAGCGCTTTCACCGTGTTCCTTGATATATCCGTTCGCTCCCGCCGCCAGCAGCAATGCATTCATGGCAGTGTCCGTCGTCATTCCAGGGATTGTCCCCAGCTTGAACGCCGCTCGATTTAAAGCGTGATTGCGGGTTGATGACAGGGCGGCGGCGACAATCGCAGACTCGTTGCTGATCGCCACCCGGAAATAATTTTCGGAACTCGCCATTACCGCCCCTCGCTGCTGCCAAGTCCGGCAAGAGCTGCAATTACTTCCGCGGTGTGAGGCGTGACGCGATACCGGCGCATGACATATTGGCCAGCAGGGGACACAGGACGATGAGGATGGCGGATCGCCAGGAAAACAGGTCCGGCACGCTATCCGCATTGTTGCGATCCGGAGCTCGGCATGTTGACATAGAAAGACCTTTCCAAGCCCGGTGCGCACGCTGATCCCGCCAAGGAATCGTGCCGCCGGGTTTTGTTTAGGGGTTAGGCAACACGCCGCGCGACATCGATCCGGGGCAGATTGGCGGCCCAGGCGTTCAGATCATCGACATTGATGAGGGTTCGCTTACCGAGCTTCCGAGCGATCAAGCGCTGGGCACGGATTTCTTCGCGCAGCTTCGTTATGCCGATGCCGGCCGCCTTAGCGGCCTCTGGGACGCTGTAACAGATCCGGGTTCGGAACATTGACCGATCCTTTCGCAATCCCGTGGCACCGCGTGGTGGTTCACGTTTGATGGCGATAGGATGGCTGCTGATCGAAAGGTCGGAAGGGGAATTAGCTAGCTTGGGAATACCTAACTTTTATCTTCGGAGATTTCCCGAATTGCATGGTCCCAACTGGGTATTTTAAATCCCTTTGGAATTCCCTCGGCAGCCTTCCTGACAAACTTCGCAAATAGACCCTGTTGACCGTTTGGACCACCGTTGTCGTGGCGGGAGAGCCCAACCGCGCTCCAAGCTCATTTTGCCAATAGCTTGCAAGGCCTTTCACGAAATTTTTCTCAGCAGCAATTGGCGGTTTTCTGTTTCCGGCCAGATCCTTCAATTCGAGAAATAACGTCTTCCACTGCTCAAGAGCCGATCGAACCGCACGCGCGCTATATTGGGCGGCCCATCTATCTTCACGAAGTTTTTTGGCTGCCAGTTCGTCGGGCGTATCTCTGGAATTATTTCCATTCGATTTTGCATCCCCATAGCAATATAGATTCCGCATTTGCGCCAAAGGCGGCTTTGCTCCGTCTGGCAAGCGAACCAAAAGGATATCCACGGCGGCCGCCAGGGAGGTCTTATTTTCGGGGTAATTTCATGTCGAAAATCAGGGAGGCTTACTTGGTAATGCTTTGGAGACACGAACCAAGCAATTGCGTCTCTACCCTAACCGGCGCAATGATCACGGCAACCGATTAGTTCACCTTGGACGGTTGTTTTTTTAATCTCTGCTCGGCTGTAGCGGCCATGTCGATGAGTTCGTTGGAAAGCTACTCGAAAGTTCAATATTCGGAATTATCATTGCAGATGGCAAAACATGCGTGATCCGTTTTGCACTTTTGAATGATCTAGCTTTCTTTGACATTTGAATTTTCCAGTATCGATTTGATCGACGTTGCCCATTGATCCAGGCATCGCCGTTTTTCCATTGCACGCTGATAGTGGTCGTAATGTCTGCCAGTCACATCGTTGCGGACATGGTTCAGGATCGCCCCAACATCCTCGGGAGGGGTTCCCATCTGAGACAGTCGGGTTGCGACCGTGCGCCTCAGGTCGTGCGGCGATGGAGGATCAGCCTTCCAGACCTTAGTTGCTGGCCCCTCTATCTTGATCGACATGCGCCGCATTGCGACGGTGAGGGCGTGTCCCGTGATGGGGCCGCCGGCCTCGATTGGGGATGGGAACAAAAACTCGTCTTCGTCTGAGATAAGTTCGATCGCCGAATGCACGGTGGCACGCGCTAGGTCGGAGAGAGGCACAAAGTGGGCTCGACCGTTTTTGGACCGCTCTGCAGGTAAGAGCCATCCGGCTTTGCCGGCCGTCTCAAGGTCGGCCAGCTCGATACGACTAATTCCGGCTACCTCGCCGGATCTGCCCCCCGTCAAGAGAGCGAGCCTTAATGCAAGCCCGACGCGACGGGTCACCGGTGGGAGGATGGAACGTCGCCAGAATTGGCGGATTTCATCGTCTGAAAGGACGCGGGTTTCTTGGTTTTCGGCGCCCCGCTTTCGTAGTCTTGAGCAGGGATTGGACTTAACCAGGTCGGCATCCACAGCGAAGCTGAAAATCATCGAGATTAGCGCTTGGACACGGTTGGCCTGCACAGGAGACCCGGCCTTAACGATCCCCTCCGCCAGTTCGATAACGTCGGCCCGCTCGATATGGTCATAACGGCGCTTGGCCCATTTGGGCAGAATGTGCAGCCGCAGGTTTCGTTCGTCGGCGTCGGCCGACCGTTTGAACCGCTTGGCATGTTCTTCCAGGTACCGGTCGGACAGAGACCGGAACGTTTTGCTGCCGGCATCATGGCGGTCTAGGCGCTTCTGGGCGATCGGGTTTACACCCTTCGCCACCTTTGCGCGCAGAGCGTCGGCGGCCGTTCTGGCGTCTCCTAGGGAGATATCCGGGTAGCGGCCAATTGTGGAACGCGCATCTTTGCCCGATTGCGGGTCCCGAAAACGGAAACACCAAGAGCGGATGCCAGCCGCAGTGATCCGAAAGGCAAGGCCAGCACACCGAAGATCCGCAATTTCAGTCCGGCCAGTGGCGGGAGGGCGGAGGCCTTTAATGGTGGAATTGGTAAGGGCGCGGGCCAAAGAAACATCTGCCGGCGTCCCCGGGGCTGGTCGCCGTCATCCCCAAAATCTGCTGGGGGACGTGCTGGGGACGCTAAATGGTACGATTTATGCCGACCGCAGGCGACCACTGGCGACCGTAACAGTCACCATAGACGCTGATTTTATTGGGGCAACAACTTATCGCCGACCATCGCCCAAGAGCGCCCAAGGTTTTTGTCAAACGACTGAAAATCGCAGTGTCGGTGGTTCGATCCCGCCCCTGGGCACCATAGGATTTTATTCCGGTACAATGATCTTTTCATTTTCCCGTGGTGTGCGGTACTTTGCGGGAGCATGTGCGGTCCTCCGAGGACCGCGGGTCTGGCGTTCTACAGATCAATCATCGGGCTGGGAATGATTTGGAATAGCTGGCGGCAGCGCTTGACCTATTTGGTGATGTCGGCATTCGTCGCCTGGCACACCCTTGCCATCGTGATCGCACCCGCCCCGGACTTAAGTGTGTTGGTGGCGCCGTTGCGTGCCGCTCTGCAACCCTATTTGACCTTGTTCAGGTTGGACAACCCGTGGAATTTCTTCGCGCCGGTCATCGGCGGGACCCAGCTTCAATACGTGGTCGAGGATGCCGCCGGGGCGCGCCATAGCTTTACGCCGACGGAGCAGGCGAGCTGGTTCCATCCAGCTTATCTCTGGTTACGGGACTGGCATTACGGCATCATCGATCATCCCGACGTCCTCGCTGATCGTGCCGGCGCGTTGCTGTGCCATGAGCACGCCGCGCTGCATCCGGTTTCAATCACCTTTGTGGAATACGAGCAGGGGGAATTCACAGTCGCGGACCTGTCGAGCGGGAAGCATCCCACGGATCCCGAGTTCATCACGGAGAAGACCGTGAAGACCGTCGAATGTCCGGCCCCGTGACGCTCACCCGCTTTGCCCAGGACAGGTTTGCAGCCCTCGGCCGGGCCTGGTCGCAGGTCTGGTTTCAAGACAGTCCCACCTCACCGCTGGAACTCGCCCGCATCGGTATCGGCGCGGCGATGCTGCTCCACTACTCCCAGGCATTCCCCTATATTTTCGATCTGTGGGGCGATGCCGGCTGGATGCCGCGCGACGTCGTTCTGAAGATCCGCGATCCGTGGATGCAATCGATCTTCTACTATTTCGGCGCCCCGTGGGAGTGGGTCGCTTTCCACATTCTTTTTCTGCTGTGCTGCGCCGCCTTCATGGTGGGCTGGCGGACGTCGCTGGTGAAATGGATCGTGCTGGTCGGGCAGATATCCTACGTTTACCGCAACCCGACGCTCACCTACGGAGTCGACTGGATTCTCGCCAGCCTGCTCTTCATTCTGTGTGCCGCGCCGGTCGGGCGCGCGCTGAGTCTGGACAGGGTGCGCGCCGTGCGCGCCGCAAAGGCCGGGAATATCGAGGCACGGTTGCCGCCCTACAGCAGCGTCTGGGCCGGCGCCTGCACGCGGCTGATGCAGATCCAGATGGCGGCGGTTTTCTTTTACAGCGCCGTCAGCAAACTGGGATCGGACATCTGGTTGAACGGCGACGCCGTATGGATCGTCTTCACCACCCGCGACTACTATAATGGGATCATCCTGGACGTGCTGGCATCGCACTACTGGCTGGTCAACCTTGCGACCTATGGCACGATTCTTATCGAGATCGCATTTCCTTTCCTGATCTGGCAGCGGAGCACGCGCCCTTATCTGCTGGCTGCGGCCATATTCCTCCATCTGCAGTTCGGGCTGCTGATGGGTTTGTTCTATTTCTCCTTCGTCATGGTCATGGGCCACCTGAGCTTCGTGCGCCCGGAGTGGCTGGCGCGCCTCGCCGCGGCGTGGAAACGTGCAATGGGCGAAATGGAAATGATCTACGACGGCAGATGCGGATTCTGCGTGCGGTCGATGGCGTGGTTTCTGGCCTTCGACGGCCTCGGGCAGATCAAGGTACGCAACTTCCGCACCGATCCTTCCGCCATCGTCAGTGACGCGCAAATGGAAAAGGCGCTCTACCTCGTGCTGCCCGACGGTCGGGCGTTGCCGGGCTTCGAGGCTTATCGATATGTCGTGCCGCGCGTACCGGGATTGTGGTGGCAGGTCCCGTTGTTCTATGTGCCGGTTCTCAGCCGCCTTGTTGGCCGTCCGCTGTACAATTGGATCGCATCGCACCGAAGCCAGCTCTCGTCGATAGGAAGCCGCGCCGTGGCCGCGGCGTCCCCGCAACAGCAAGGCTGACCGCGAGACCCGGCGGGATCAGTCAAAGGCCGTGGTTACTTCACGCGCGATCTCGAACAGGTCGAGCCCGGGATAATTCGACAGCAGGAAGATGCTGAGCGGCCTGTCGAGAAAGCGACACATAAACGAGTAGAACCCGATCCATTCACCGACGTGCTCGGCGAAACGGCCGTCCGGGCCAGTTCCCACATACCAGCCAAATCCATAATGCGTGAGAGTGCCATCGTTGGTTCGGCCGCTGGTGAGGATCTGCCGCATGCCGGCCTCACTGATGAGGCTGTTGGTCGCCAAAGCGCGGTCATAGAGGCAAAGATCGGACACCGTCGTATAGAACGACCCCGATCCCACCACCTCGTCGATCCCGATGTCGCCGTGCTCGACGCAGGCGTTCCGATCGTCGCGGATGAATCCGGTCGCGCAGCGACGATCGTCTACCCGGCGGTCTGGAACCGAGAACGTATCCTTCATGCCCACCCGGTCGAACACGCGTATCTGGAAGAAGTCATGGTATGACTGGCCTGACACGCGCTCGATCACCGCGCCGAGCAGGTCGTAGCCGGAATTGCTGTAGCAGAACGCGTCGCCCGGCCGGCTTTCGTCTTCGGCCATCGGACAGCCGAGATCGACATAGATACGGATCACATCGGCATTGGTCTCGATATCGTCCTCGTCAAAGAGATCGCGGATCCCGGAGGTATGATGCAGCAACCGGCGAAGCGTGACCTGCGGGCCGAAGGCGGCGAGCAGCGGAAGGTGCTTGGCCACCGGATCGTCGAGATGGAGTTTTCCCTCCTCGGCGAGCATCGCAATTCCGAGGCCGGTAAACTGTTTCCCGCAACTGGCCAGGTGAAATATCGTTTCCGCCGTATTCGGGGGCCCGCCTTTGTCGGCCAGTCCGTAGCCGGCAGCGTGGACGACGGACCCGGCCTTGACGACGGCGAGAGCGAGCCCCGGGCCATCCGGCTGGATCTTGCCGGCGATATACGCGTCGATCCGCGCCGACGGCGTGGTTTCGGCACGCATCGCCTTGGGCAGATTGCGATTCCAAATCCACGCCATGGCTCCATTCCTTTTCTCGTCTCGCCCGCTGATCCGGAAAGCAGCGGTTCCCGGTCCGCCTCAGATTCGAGACCTGTTCAGATTTCGCGATTTCGGCATCCGAGCCATCTGCCGGCCGCACAGCGAATATGTCGCGGCCGATGGCATCGTACGCATTTACCCGAGCGTGCGTTAGCGCTGATTTGCTCCGGTTCGGGAGCTAGGGCGCGAGTGAAATGTTCTGTTTACCGAATTGCTGAACACCTCAAAAACCAATTCTCCTAAGCCGGTCGAAAGAAATGGCCGGTAAGCCTGCTCCAACAAAGAAGGAGGCTGGCAATGTCCATTATTATTCGATTCATCATCCTGATTTTCTGTGCTTACGCCGGCTCGCTCATGGCGAAGGGACAGTTCTCTGAGCTGCCAGCTGATTCTTACGAACTGGCTCAGAAGTAGCCATATTTTTATTCGCTTCGATGTCACACAAAGCGGCCCAATGCCCCTGCTAAAATATTTCGGCTTCGTCGGTAGCGCACTATTGTTGCTGCTATTGGCGTTGAACTGGCTTCTGCCTGACGCGAAAACAGAATCCGTTAATGCAGACGCCGAAAAGCCGGTAATCCGAATTAGTTCAATCGAGAAGCTGCCTGAAAAAGTCGACATCGACACGAATTCGCCATCGCCAACCATGATCGCGATCGACCCGCCGATGCTGCAGTCGCCATTTGTGTTCGTGCAGATAACGCCCGGCTCCCTGCCGTCGTTTTCGACGGCAGCCACCGTCGTGACAACAGCCGAGGCTGCGGTGACCTCCCGCGTCGCCAACCAGAGTGGCCACGCAGCGGCTAAACCGCGCAGCAATGATTCAGCCGGCCGCGCAGCACCCGCGGCATCCGTGATCCGACTGTCGCTGATCGACGACATGAGGAGCCGCTTCGGTCAAAGCTCCTTTAAGCTGAATTGATTGTCGAGAGCTGGCGAGAAGCCCGGTCCTATGACATCGAGTTCATAGGAAGAACGGCCCGAGCCGGTCGCAGCCCCTGATCAACTGGAGAGCGTTCGTTAAAGCGACGGTCCAGCGCGAGCAAATAGGAAATTTTGATTATTTAAGGAACTTCACGCCAGCCATGGTCCCGTTTCGCCAAACAAGTTGGCAGGGCCTGTCAGTAGACGCGAATGCAATGCTGAATTGGCGGGGTAGCTCAATTGCGCCACTGATCGCAATCCGGGCACCGCTTTTGGAAATGTCGACGACCTTACAGTCACGCCTGGCAAAGCCGCCGAGCATTACCTGCGCGTGAAAGTCGCGTTTCATGCGCCGCTCGGCTCGCTTCTGGCTTTTGAAAAACCTCACCTCGGGTGCCTTCGAATACGTCACGAAATCAAGTCCGATCCTCATGATTCGTTCCGCGGCTCGCATCGCGGTCCGCAAGAACCTGGTGGACCATCCGCGTATGGGCCTGCGCGACCACAAGGCCATCGAACGTATTCGACTAAATTGCCCTTCAAATTATCAGTGAGGTGCCGCTTCGTCTTCCTGGTCGCCACGCTGCCATCTCCCGGCGCGCCGCTTCAACCGACTGCCGCCGCCACCTCGGCGGCCCAATCTCGCAAGATCTCAAGATACGGATCGGCGGCTGCCGCCGCGGTGATCGGTCCGAGATAGACGGCGCCGGTTTCGCCGTCGATCGATATGATGTCGCCTTCATGGATCAGCGCGCCCGCGATCAGCAGGCCGTTGTCCGTCAATTCAACATCGGTCACGCCGCAGACCGCCGGGATATTCCATGCCCGCGCCACCACGGCGGCGTGACTCATCATGCCGCCCAGCGTGGTGAGGATGCCCTTGGCCACGCCCATGCCATGGACGTCTTCAGGCGAAGTTTCCCGCCGCACCAGGATGAGGTCGGTACCGGTACCGGAAAGTTCGACAGCGCGATCGGGATCGAACACCACTTGCCCGGTTGCGACGCCCGGCGACGTGCCGAGACCCTGTGCCACCGGTTTGGAGATTGTCGCCGCGCGTTCGATCTGAACGGCGCCCGACAGAAGCTCGGGGCTGATGCGCTGGATCGCCTCCAGCCTGTCGAGACCGACCTTGCCTTCGCGCACCAGCTCAACCGCAATGCGCGGCGCCGCGGCCGGGCTGCGCTTGCCGATGCGCGCCTGCAGCATCCAGAGCTTGCTGCGTTCGATGGTAAACTCGATATCGCAGAGGTCGCGATGATAGGCTTCCAGCCGTTCCATCGCCTGCAGCAAATCAGCGTAGGCAGCCGGGAAGGCGCCGGCCATGTCCCGCAGCGGCAGTGTGCGATGCGTTCCGCCGACCACATCGTCGCCCTGGGCGCGGAACAGAAAATCGCCGCAAGGGCCGGCCTCGCCGGTCGACGGATTTCGCGTGAAGGCGACGCCGGTACCGGAGCGATCGTCGAGATTTCCGAACACCATCGCCTGCACGTTGACGGCGGTTCCGATGTTGTTGTCGATGTGTTCGCGCGCGCGATAGCTGACGGCGCGCGGGCTATTCCATGATTTGAACACCGCCAGCACGGTCGAGAAAAGCTGGCGCCAGGGATCATCGAGGGCATCGGGTTCGCAAGCCTGCGCGATCTGTTGCCGCAGATCTTCGATGTCGGCGCGCAACTCGGCTTCGGTCTCGTGGCCCGGCGGGCCATGTCTGGTTTCAAGTCCGAGCACCGTGCCGGCATAGGAAACGAGGAATCGCTTGTAGCTCTGACATGCGAACAGCGCATCGCCGCTCAGTTCGGCAAGCGCTGCGGTCGTCGCCGGCGTCATGCCGACATTCAGCACGGTGTCCATCATGCCCGGCATTGACGATGCGGCCCCCGAGCGCACGCTGACCAGCAACGGATCGGTAGTGCTGCCAAATCGGCGGCCGAGCGCTTTTTCGAGCCGGCCGATCTGCTCATGGATGGCCGCGTTGAGGTCGGGCAGCGGCCGGCCCTCGAGATAAGTCTGGCACTGTTTGGTCTCGATGGTGAAGCC
This sequence comes from uncultured Pseudomonadota bacterium, assembly GCA_963819325.1. GTDB lineage: Bacteria > Pseudomonadota > Alphaproteobacteria > Rhizobiales > Xanthobacteraceae > Bradyrhizobium. The sequence goes on along the minus strand of CAWFVT010000028.1, from coordinate 58,428 downwards.
GGGCGGCACCGGAAGTTCGAGTTCGTGCGTCATCAGCCACAGGCTGAAGCCCTTGCCGCCGAGGCGCCGGCGAAGCTCGGCATGTGCTTCCGTGTGATGGTGGTCGAAGGCGTACATCATCGCTAAGTCCCTTCGAGTGCAGCCAATCTTGGGCGCCGGCCGCGAGCAGACCTGACTGGCCTCAAGCCGCGCGCGCTTTATTTCACGGTGGCAGATTGAGGGGGTTGAAACCCAAAACTGACACTGATATCATTTTTACGATGCGGCACGGTGCCGTCAAGGTGGTTGGCGCCGAACGCTCCATAAATAACGCGCGGGACAGACTGCGGATCGGGTGATGGCAGATAATCTTGAAGCGACACAGGCGGCCCTCACTCCGAAGGGTGCCGCGATGCGTGAGCGCATGCTGGCCGCGGCCGCGAAGGTTTTCGCCAAGCGCGGCTATGAGCGGACGCGCGTTGCCGACATCACCAAGGCGGCGAAAACCTCGCACGGCAATTTTTACCGGCACTTCCGCAACAAGGACGAAGCGCTGATGGCGGCGCTGGAATCCCCGCTCGACGAACTGCATAACTCGTTCAAGCCGCCGTCGGGCACGCCGTTCCTGATCGACGAGCAGGAATTGTCGCGGCGCATCATCGACTCGTTCAAGGTTTATGCGCGCTACCGCCGATTGCTGCGGGTGATGCGCGAGGCGGCGGCCCGCGGCGAGGAGGCAAGCTTCTTCTCGCTCTGGATGGACACAAGGTCGCGTTTCATCAAGGGCAACGCGGTCTGGCTGACGCGGTTCAAGAGGCAGGGTCTGCTCGCACCTGAATTCGATCCGGAGATGGCGGCGGAAATGCTGCTCGCGCTGGCCGAGCAGACCGCCTACATCAAGATCGGTCTGGCCGCATCGCCGCCCTCCGACCAGGAAATCGAGCGGCTTGGCCTTCACTGCGCGGCGATCTGGTATCGCGGCGTGTTCACGGGCGCTCACGCCGCCCGATCCGAAGCAAACCTCAAACTGGTTCAAGGTCGGGGATGAGATGACATGAACACGCCGGCAATCGATCTGCTCGACGTCAATCTGTTTCTGGAACGGCGCGAGCATGAGGCCTTTCGGATTTTGCGCGATCATGCGCCGGTGTATTTCAACCGCGAAGACGATGGTCCGGGCTTCCATGCCGTGACCCGATACGAAGACATTTCGGAAATCGTCCGCCGCACCGACCTGTTCTCGAATGCGAAGGGTACGCAGATCAAGGACCGGAAGGCCGAAGGGCACGGCACCGCCAGCGTTCACAATTCGGATCCGCCCTATCACACCAAATTGCGCGCGTTCGCCGAGCCGAGCTTTCGCCGCAAGCTGGTGGAGGGCTTGGCGCCGAAGATACGGGCGACGGTCAACGCGTTGATGGACGATTGCCCGCGCGGCGAAACCTTCGATTTCGTCAGCCGCTTTGCCATCCTGCTGCCGATGATCGTGATCGGCGACCTGCTCGGGGTTCCCAAAGAAGATCAGCGGCGGATGGTGAACTGGGCCAATTCGGTCAGCGACGTGTTTGCCACCGAAGAGCAGCAGGCCGAGGCGCGCGCGGAACTGTTCGCTTTCTTCCGTCGGCTGGTGGCGCTCAAGCGAGCGGAGCCTGGCGACGATGTCGCCACCGTGCTCGCCCACGAGAAGGTCAATGGCGAACTGCTGACCGACGGCGAACTCGACGCCTATTTCATGGTGTTGAGTGCCGCAGGCAACGAGACCACGCGGTTTCTGATTTCCGGCGGTCTCGAACAGCTCTGTTTGCAGCCCGACACGCTCGCCCATTTGCGCCGGGCACCGGAGCTCATTCCCAATGCCGTCGAAGAGATGATCCGCTGGGTGGCGCCAGTGATGCAGATGCGGCGCACCGCGCTCGCGGACACCGAAATCGCCGGTCATCCGGTGAAGGCCGGCGACAAGGTGGTGCTTTATTTTGTCTCGGCCAATCGTGACGAGCGCAAATTCGCCGATGCCGCGCAGTTCTCGGTGACCCGCACCAGCAACGCGCATCTCGGGTTCGGGAAGGGGGCTCATTTTTGTCTCGGCGCCCATCTGGCACGGCTCGAGTTCGCAAATCTTCTTTGAGATTTTGCTCGATCGGGTCCCGGACATCCAACTCAAGGGTCTCGGAACCAGGCTGCCGTCGTATCTTTTCTCCGGCTATACGCATCTTCCCGTGGAATGGAAGTGATCATGACGTCAAAGTCATTTTCAAACTCATTTGTTGTCACCGGCGCGGCCAGCGGCATTGGCGCGGCGACGATGGCCCTGCTTGCCGGCAGCGGGCACGATTGCATCGCGATCGACCGCGTCGCGCCGAAGTCCGGTGGCCGCTATCTGGCGTGCGATCTCGCCGACGAGGCCGCCATTGCGTCGGCCTGTGCAGCGATTGAGGGCCCGCTGGCCGGCATCGCGCATGTCGCGGGTGTGCCCGGAACCTGGCCTGCGCCCACGGTCATGAAGGTGAATTACCTCGGCGCCCGCAAATTGATCGAAGGCCTGATGCCCAAGCTGGCCGACGGGGCGTCGGTTGTTCTGATCTCAAGCCTCGCCGCCCGGCATTGCGGCTTCGAGGCTCCGTTTGTGCAGAAGCTGCTCGCGCTGTCGCAATGGGATGCGGTGAATGAAGCGGTCGAGGCCGATACCATCGGCGGCCCCAGAGCCTATGAAATTTCAAAAGGCCTGTTGAACGCCTGGATGCCGCAGGCGACGCGGCTTGGCGCCAAACGCGGTATCCGGTTCAACGTGATTTCGCCCGGTCCGGTGGCAACGCCCATCCTGCAGGATTTTCGCGACAGCATGGGACATGCCCGGGTCGACGCCGCCGAACAACTGGTCGGGCGTTTCGGCCGTGCGGAGGAAATCGCAGCGGTGATCGCTTTCCTGCTCGGATCGTCAGCCAGTTGGGTGAACGGAACCGAGATCGTCGTCGATGGCGGCCTGCAAGCGCTACGCGAAGTCGCCGCGGCATGAAGCAGCCGATGAAAAGTCCAGTGCACTGATATCCTGTCCGCGAAACCGAGGCCTTGATGGAACTGATTTTCATTCGACACGGAAAGCCCAAGGTCGAGCCCGGTGACAACGATCCGGTGCTGACCGATGCGGCCAGGGTGCAGGCCGAGCGTGTCGGCCATTGGCTCCGCCGCGAGAACATCGAGCGGGTGGTTTCCAGTCCGATGCGCCGGGCCCTCGAGACCGCCGGGCCGACCAGCCGGATTCTGGGGCTGGAGCTGGAAGTCAGGGACGGACTGGCCGAAGTCGGACGTTTCGGCCCCGGCTATCGCGGCATCGAGACGCTGCGCAAGGATCCGGTCGGCTGGGCGAAATTCATGGACGATCCGATCACCTTTCTGGGCGGCGATCCCGTCACCTTCAAGCAGGGCGTGCTGGATGCGGTGGCGGGCCTAATGGATGGCCGGACCGAAGCAAGGGTTGCCGTCTTTGCGCACGGCATCCCGATCAACGTCATGCTCAGCCACATCCTGGGCCTGAAGCGCGTGACTCATTTCCTGCCGGATTACTGCTCGCTGACGCGCGTTTCCGGCCCGTCGCTGAACGACATGAGCATCCTGAGCTTCAATGAGACCGCGCATCTCGTGGACAGGGAGCAGATGCCCGCTTCTGCGCTGGAGGCCGGCGCACCAGGATAGCAGAAACGATAATCGGACCGTGGTGAGACGAAGACATCTTCAATCCGGGAGGACACGATGACGAAGCTCGACGTTGAAAAACTTCTGATGTGCCTTCGCATCAAGGGCTTTGGCAAAAGCGAGGCGATCGGGGAGGCGATGGGCAGCTCCGCCGAAGAGGTGCAGGGCGGGCTGGCCGATCTGGTCGCGCGGCAATGGGCGGAGGAGACCAAGGTAGGGTATCGGCTTTCGCCCGCCGGGCGCACCGAGGCCGACAAGGCGTTTGGGCTCGAGCGGGCCGGCCTCGACCAGAATATCTTTGCGCAGCTCTATGAAGAATTCTCGCCGATCAACGATGCCTTCAAGCAACTGGTGACACGTTGGCAGATGCGTGTCGTCGGCGATCGCCAGGTTCGCAACGATCATACGGACGCGGCGTATGACAAATCGGTTTTGGAAGGTTTCGATCCCATCCATCGCGACATCTCAGATCTGATCGGCACCATCGCGACATCCGCAGCCCGCATCGGCAGTTACAAACAGCGGCTCGATCTGGCGCTCGGCAAGATCCGGTCCGGCGATCTGCGCTATATCGCGGCGCCCGATCGCGACAGCTACCACACCGTCTGGTTCGAACTGCATCAGGATCTCATCGGTCTTGCCGGTACGACACGTCAGAAAGAAGCCGCGGCCGGCCGCGCTCTGTAGACGCAATACCATCCTTCTTGTGCGAATGATCGACGGGGTTCTTGATGGAAATTCTCTCCAATCTGGTTGCCGGGCGCTGGCTGCCGGCGACTGGCAAACAGGGCGTCGTCCGGTCGCCGATCGACGGCGAGGTCGTGCATGAGGTTTGTTTTGCCGGCGAGGCGGAAATCGAAACCGCCCTTGATGCGGCACAAGCCGCTCTGCCGAGGGCCGCCGCCGTGCCGAAAGCGCAGCGCGCCCAGGCGTTGCGCGATCTTGCCCAAGGTTTGAAACGCCGCGCGCCCGACATCGCCGAAGTCATTGTTCGCGAGAACGGCTGTCCGAGCAAGAACGCCATGGCGCTGCAGGCGCTCAATGCCGGGGCATTGCTCGACGCCTTTGCGACGCTTGCCGCCGATCACAGCTTCGAGACGACGCGGCAAGGATTGCGCGGCGGACAGGTGATTGTGCAGAAGGTTCCTGTCGGCGTCTGCGTCGGCATTACGCCGTGGAATGTGCCGGTGTTCCTGAATTGCGTGAAGATTGCCGGTGCGATTGCCGCGGGCGTGCCCTTGGTGCTCAAGCCCAGTCCGGAAACCATCGGCACCACGACGCTGATCGCGCAGGCCTTGGCGGAACTCGATTTGCCGGCGGGAATGATCAGCGTGCTGCATGGCGAGCGTGATGTCGGACGCCGCCTCGTCGAGGACAGCCGGGTGGCGAAGGTCAGTTTCACCGGCAGCGCCAGGGCCGGTGCCGAGGTCGCGACCGCATGTGCGTTGCGTTTTGCGCGCTGCACGCTGGAATTGGGCGGAAAGTCCGCCGCCGTCTTTCTCGACGACGTCGACCTGCCATCGGTGCTGCCGGAACTGCTGGCGGCCATGTTGCAGAACAACGGGCAAATCTGCGGCGCGCAGACCCGGCTATTAATTCCTCGCCGGCGCTACGGGGAAATTCTGGCCGTGCTTGGGGCTGCTTTCGACGCGTTGCAGGTCGGCGATCCGCGGCGCGGGGACACCGACATCGGACCGGTCATTTCGGCGGCTCAACGCGACAAGATCGAGGCGATCGTAAAGGGCGCGGTTGCAGACGGCGCGCGGGTGATCGCCGGCGGCTATCGGCCGACCGACGTGCCGCCGGGTCATTATGTAACCCCGACGCTGCTGGCGGATGTGTCGGTCGAAATGCCGATCTGGCGGGAGGAATTGTTCGGCCCGGTGATCGTGGCATGTCCTTACGATACGGAAGACGAGGCGGTCGCGCTCGCCAACCATTCGCCCTATGGCTTGGCGGGATCGGTGTGGTCTCCCGATCTCAAGCGGGGCGCCGCCATCGCGGCGCGCATTTCGAGCGGGACCGTCAGTCTCAATTCGCGCCGGGTGCTGGATTTCGGCAGTCCCTTCGGCGGGCTGAGACAGTCCGGCATCGGCCGCGAACTCGGCCCCGAGGGGATCGATTCCTTTCTCGAAAGCCACGCCATCATCATTCCTGATGCGGTGCACTAAGACGGTGGCGACGTTGAACGTGTCGTCGGAATTCCGGGCGCCGGTGACAAAAATATAAAAAGGAGATTTACGCCCCGTCAATTTTGGCCTATAAAGTAATTGTGACGTCAATGTCACTTTTATAAAAAACCAACAACGCACAATCCAAATGGGAGGATTTCATGAGGCTCCGCGTCATCGCCGCCGCCTTGCTCGGCGGTCTTGCAATACTCTCGTCCACCATCGCCGCCCCGGCGAAGGAAGCGCTCAAGCCGCGCAAAATTGGCGTGATCATCATTACCCTGCAGTCCGAGTCGCTGGCCCGCTGGACCTCTCATATCCAGGCCGCGGCCGCCAAGCTCAACTGGCAGGTCATCGTCAAGGACGGGGTCAACAATCCTGCGGTGCTTGCCACCGCGCTGCCCGAACTTCTCAATGAAGGCGTCGATGCGGTGCTGACCATGGCGGTCGACGCGACGCTGATCTCGGAAGGGCTGACAGCGGCCAAGGCGAAGAACGTTCCCGTCATCGCCACCTCCGTCGACGTCAACCCGGCCGGCAAGAGCCTGTTCTCCGCGGTCTATGCCCCCGACAGTTACGGCTTGGGCGTGTCGCTCGCCGATTATCTCCTGAAGAAGAATCCGAAAGCGATCGCGGTGGGGCAGACCGTCACCATCGTCTATGCGGCGGACCGGCTCGTGGTCGGCGCCAAAGAGACCTTGCAAAAGAACGGCGGCTCGATGGAAGCGGTGGTCGACGCCGACGTGACCAACCTCGTCAATTCCTTCACGCAAACCACCACCGACCTTGCGCTGGCACACCCGAAGGCGACGGCCCTGATCAGCTGCTGCGACTTCTCTCCGCTGATGGATCTGCCGGCGCTCAAATCGGCCAATCGTCCCGAGATGCTGCTGTTAACGAGATACGACAACGAGAGTTCGCTGCAGGCGATCCGGGCCGGTGCCCCGCTGGTGATTGCCACCAACCACACCGACATCTTCAATTTCGAAGCGCTTGACGCCCTGGCCTCCTACTTCTCCAAGAAGACACCGATTCCCGCCAGCGTCGATGAGTTCGAAATCCGAGATCAAGGTGATCGACAAGAGCAATGTCCCGGCGAGCGGATTCGTCTATTCGTTCGACAAGGATCTGGCGACATATGCGGACCGTTGGTCTACGCTGTACCAGTATTGACTTTCGTCGGTCGGACCCCCGGGGGAACTTCGATGGCCGATATGTCCATTGCTTCGAACAACGAGAGGAGGCTGGCCGTCTCGGACCGGCCTCCCTTCGCCGCCAAGGATGACGTTCGGTTTGAACGGAAACCGCCGGACCGGAACATTCTCGACCGCGACCGCATTGTCGACGGCCTGAAGCAATGGGGCGTCGTCCTCGTCTTCGTCGGTGTCGTCATCTGCTTTTCGGTGCTGTTGCCGGACACGTTTCTGACCAGCCGGAACGCCATCAATATCCTCAACAACAGCCCGGCCCTGATTCTGTTCGCCACCGGCGCGACGCTCGCCTTGATCCTGGGAGAGTTCGACCTCTCGTTTCCCGCGGTCGCCGACCTTGTGGCCGTCTCGGTCGGCGTTCTCGTCACCAGCTTTGCCTGGTCAAGCGGAGCCAGTCTCTGCGCGGCCATGGCGATCGGCCTGGGTTGCGGCGCTCTGGTCGGCACCATCAACGGACTTTTCATCGCCAAGGCCTTTGTGCCGTCGTTTGTGACGACTCTTGCGGTCGGGTCAATCGCGGCCGGATCTGAATTAGCCGTACAGACATGGATCACCGGCGGTGCAAAACAGATCAGCCAGATCGTCTTGCCGCCGCAGGTGCAATGGCTGGGTGCGGTGACCATCCCTGGTCTTTCGATCAAGTGGACCGTCGTCGTCGCGTTCGGCATTTCCGGGCTGTTATGGCTGCTATTGCGTCGCACCGTGCCGGGGCGTCAGGCCTATGCCATCGGCGGCAATCCGGTCGCGGCCTATCTGGCGGGCGTTCCGGTGGCGCGGCTGCGCATCATCACCTTCGCGCTGATCGGGGCGATTTCAGCCATGGTCGGGATCATGACGCTTACCGAACGCGGTTACTTTAATTCGGCGTCGCCGCCGATGCTGCTGCAGGCCTATTCGGCCGCCTTTCTCGGCGCGGCCGTGTTCAGCAAGAAGCGGCGTTTCGATGTGTTGGGATCGATTTTCTCGGTGTTCTTCCTGCTGGTCCTGAGTAACGGCCTGTCGCTTCTGAATCAACCCCGCTGGATCGGTTCGGTCATCAGCGGCGCGATTCTGCTGATCGCGGTGCTCACGAACATGCCGAAAGATCGCAAGGTCTAGCCAGTTGGAAACATCCTGATGTCGGTTTCCGTCGAGATAAGAGACGTCGCAAAATCCTTCGGCCAGACCCGGGCGCTGAAGGGCGTGTCGCTGGATATCGCGGCGGGATCGGTGCATGGGCTGATCGGTCCAAACGGCAGCGGCAAATCCACGCTGATCCGTCTCTTGACCGGCCTGGAACGGCCGGACAGCGGAACCATCACGCTGGCGGGCTCCAGGCACAGCGAGATTCATCCCGGCCAGGCGCGGCGCGTCGGGATCGAACTTGTGCCGCAGGAACTCGCGTTGGTCCCGCTGGTCAAGGTCTGGGAAAACATCATTCTCGGCGATGAGCCGAGCCGCTTTCGCCTCTCGAAATCCGAGGGGCGGCGGGTGGCGCGGCGGGTGCTCGACGAACTCGGCCTCGATATCGGGGTCGACGAGCATACCTTCATGCTCGATCCCGGCGAGCAGCGGCTGGTGATGTTCGCGCGCACCTTCCATCGCACCGCGCGGCTGATGATCGCCGACGAGCCCACCGCCGGGCTCGGCGAAAAGGAATCGCGCACGGTGCTCGATGCGCTGCTGCGGCTCAATGCCAAGGGCGTGACCATCCTTTTTGTCAGCCATCACCTTTCCGACGTCATCGAGATTTGCGATTCCGTCACCGCGATGCGCGACGGCCGCGTTTCGGCCGAACTGGCGGGCGCTGACATCACCGAGCCCCGCCTGATCAAGGAACTCACCGGCACCAATGCGGTCGCGCGCGCGCCGGGCGCGGTGCAGCGCCAGTCGAAGATCATTGTCGAAGGCCGGCATCTGGCGATGCCGCCGCTGCGCCAGCTCAATTTCAAGCTCCATCAGAACGAGCGGCTGGGATTTGCAGGTCTGCTCGGCTCCGGACGCGAGAATGCGATCAACGTCATCTCGGGCGCCGCTCGGCTGTGGGGATCGGTCCGCGTCAAGGGCGAGTTCATCGACAATCCGCGCGAGTTGATTGCCAATGGGCTCGGCATCCTCACAGGAAATCGCCAACTCTCCATCGTTCCAGGCTGGAACCTGGTCAAGCATGTCAGCCTGCCGGGGCTGAGTTCGTGGAGCCGGTTTGGTTTCATCCAGCAGGCACGCGAACGCGAGGCGGCCAGGCGCGCGCTGGCGCAACTGAAAGTGACGGCGGAACTGGATCACGAACTGGCTGATCTGTCCGGCGGCAACCAGCAGCGCGCGCTGATGTCGCGCTGGATCATGTGCGGTTCCGAGATTCTGCTGATCGACGAGCCCTGTGTCGGCGTCGATATCGCGGCGCGCGCTGACCTGATCGCGACCATCCGCGAGTTCGGCCAGTCGCAGGCGGTCATCATCGCATCCTCCGATCCGATCGACCTGGTCGAATGCTGCGATCGGGTGCTGTGCCTTCGCAAGGGGGTCGTGGTCAAGGAATTGGTGGGCGAGGAGATCACCGAGGAAGCGATCGTCCGCGCCATCATGATCGCCGACCGGCCGGCCGAGGGCGGGGTGCGCGCGGCATGATCATCAACGGCAAGCCATGGGTCATCGATGACGATTTGAGCCGGCGCTGGCCGCTCTACACGCGCGGCAATGTCGGCGAAGTCTTTCCCGACGTCGCCACCCCCTTGATGTGGTCGTTCCTTGGAGGGGTGTTCGAAAGCGGGTGGCGCGAGGCGTGGCGCGAATTCGGCATCGTCGCGCCCGGTGATTTCGACAAGGACCGCGTGCTGGTCTGCATTGCCGGCGGCTATTGCTATCTGAACATGAGCTATATCCGCTTGCTCGGCGTGCGAGTGCCGGGCAGTTCGGTGAAGGCGATCGACAAGCAGTTTCTCGGCGAAGTCCACGCCCCGCCCTATATGGAACGGCCCGGCGACCGGAATCTTTTGTGTTCGCTGAAATTGCTGTGGCAAACCGAAAGGACGCTGCGGACGCGGCGGCCGAAAGTCATCGACGCGATGCGGCAGCGTTCGGATGCTTGGGTGAAAGCCTATCCCGGCGATGACGCGCCGGACGAGGCGCTGCACGACTACATCGGCAGGTATCAAGGCGAGCATGAATATCTGTTCGGCCGGCACGTCCTCGTGACCTTCAAGGCAACGGTCGCGGTCGGCGTCGTCGCAGCACTTTGCGCGCTGAAGGTCAAGGATCCCGGCCTCACGCTCGATCTGTTGTCGGGCATCGAGGGCGTCGAATCCGCCGAGCCGGCGCGCATCATGTGGAAGCTCGGCCGCATGGTGGCGGCCTCACCGGTGCTGACGAAGGTGTTCGAAAAAGGCGTCGATTCGAAGACCTGGGGAATACTGCAGAGCATGCCGGAAGCCCGCGAATTCACCGCAGGCTTCGCCGACTTTCTCGCCAGATATGGCTATCGCGGTCCGAACGAATGGGAGCTCGCATCGGAGTTGTGGCGGATGCGGCCGCATGTGCCGTTAAAGGCGATCGACCGCATGCGCCTGTCGGAAGACGACAAGGCCCCGGGCGCGGATTTCGAGGCGCAGCTTCTCAACTCGCGACAGGCCGCGCGCTATGCACGGCGCAAGCTTAACCCGCTCGACCGCCTGAAGTTCAGGAAGGCGCTGCCGGCGGCCAAGATCTGGCAGGCCGCGCGCGAGGAATCCAAGAGCGCGGTGATCCGCGCCGTCGACCAGACCCGGCGCGCCCTCAATGAGCTGGCGCGGCGGATCGCCGAGCGTAACGGCATCGGCGACTGGCAAGGCGCCTATATGCTCACCTGGTCCGAATTCCCCGCCTATCGCGAAAACCCGCGCGCCTATGCCGACCTGATCGCTGAGCGAAAGCGCACCTACCAGATGCTGGTCGATCGCATTCCTCCCTTCCTGTTCGAGGGCGACGTTGCGCCCCTCGAAACCTGGAAGCTGCGGGCGGGGGGCGACGAGGTCCAGGGCCAGAAGGGCGATATCCTCGAAGGCATCGGCGGGTCGCCCGGCCGTGTCGTCGGTCGCGCCAGGATTGTCCTCGACACCGCAAATCCGGACGTCCTTGAGCCCGGCGACATCCTGGTCGCGCCGATCACCGACCCTTCCTGGACGCCGCTTTTCCTTGCAGCGGCCGGGGTGGTGGTCGATGTCGGCGCGGTGATGAGCCACTCCGTCATCGTCTCGCGGGATCTCGGGATTCCATGCGTGGTGTCGGTGACCGACGCGACCCGGATTATTCCCGATGGCGCCATGGTGGAAATCGACGGCGATACCGGCACCGTCACCATCCTTTCGACAGCACTGCTGGCGGCGTAAAGCGGCGCTCGCCGAACCTTTCCTTGATCATTTGCCGTCTTTTTAGTCGACGCTCCTGCTGCTCATCTTTCGAGCATTTGCTCAATGATTCTTGCGCTTCCCGAAACCCGGGATCATCATCTGCGCGGACAACAAGACGCCGAACAGAGTTGTCGATAGGAAACGCCGGTCAAGTCTCGTTCCAGGCCTGTTCCGTTTGAGTTGTCTCGATCAAATGGAGACTGCCATGCGCAAATTGCTTGTTCCAGTGATGGCGTCGCTCGCCATTGCTTCCGGGTCCCTGCTGATAGCCAACCGCGCCGACGCCGGGGCATCGGCCAGCGCACCCTCGAAATACTCCAACCAGGCTGCGTCGGTGCATCAGGTTCGAACCGTCCGGCGTGATCACTTCCCGATCACGGAATATTCTTCGTCGTCGGCGAAAAACCAAAGGCATTAGCGCGCAGCGATTGAGCGAATAGGTCGGCGAGCCGCCGCTCTGGTCGCCTTGCGCATGCTAATGTTCGACGTCCGCGCGTCGCGGCAAGCTCGCCCTGGTCACCCATCCGCGCGTCGTCGACAGGACGTCGGGCAAGAGCGCGTTGACCTCCTGCCTGGTCATGCCCGGGCGAATGCGCGGGTCGTAGAGAATATTGAGCAGATACTGGTCGTAGACGTCGAAGAAGCCCATCTGGACGTCGTCGTTGAACATGGTCCAGGGCACGGAGCGGTCGTCATTGATGGCCCCGAGCGCCTGCAGCAGCTCTTCATAGGCGCAGTCGTAGAACACGAATTCCCCGGCATCGACCGGCAGGATCACTTCGGCGCGGCGGATGCGGTAGCGGCTATCCTTGCCGATGCCGGACAGGCATTGCGGACTGAGCGTTTTTTGAATGCGCTTGGCCCGGTCGTTTCCAAATCGCGAGCGGATGGTCGGCGCCAGATCGCGCTCCGCGACCAGCGTAACGGTGAAATTGGCGGCTGCGCGATCGCTGGTGATCGCCACGTCGAGATGGTTCACGCGGGCCCGAATGTCGTCGACAATCGCGGCGATCTCCGCGCGACGGTCGGGCTCACCCTTGCTGACCACGAATATCCTCACCGGCTCATCATATTTGCGAACGCGTTCCGCCGGCGCGCCGACCTGCAATTCGGCGTGGAACGCGATCTTGAAGAAACCGTCCGCAATCTCGTCGTTGGTGAAATCGGTTCGCTCGGATGCGCGCCGGCTGGTGATATCAGGATTTTCCGCCACCGCAGGACCGCTACCGATTCCGGCGGCCAATATCGCGATCAAGGCCAGGCCCAACGCGCGGGCCGGCGGCAATGGAACCAGCATATCTGCAAGCCCGCAAGATTTCATCCGGTCGTCCTCCTCGGGGAGGTTGCACCATCGCGGCAAACGTCACTGCGCCTGTTTCAAGCAAAGTTCATGCCCAGGGGTTGCATGCGGCACTCAACACGGGCGGTCGCTTTGCTCAGCGGCGGATGTAGCGTTGACGAGATAAAATTTCGGGATGGAAAGCAGTTGTTTAAAATATATTTTTCATAGCATTCGAGATCGGTGGCGGAAGCCCCGCGACTGGTTGCGAAAACCAGGAGTTGCGAATGACAGGCTGGCGCTTTGCTATTCCGATCCACGCGCACCGGTGCGACGGCGATCTGCTCGAATCTCTGAACAACGGACAAACCGGGCGGACCGGCGAGTTTTGTTTCAGCGCCGGTGTGCTCGCATCACGCCGCACCGCTACCGCGCAGTGGTTGTCATATCGTCATTCCCGCAGGCCTCCGGAGGCCTCGCGCATATCGGTAGGTGTTCCCCCGTATTTGCGCCGAAACATCCGGTTGAAATAAGACAGGTCCTTGAAGCCGACCTCGAAGGCGATATCGGCAATCTTGCGGTGTCGCTGCGTGGCCTCGCATAACAGCGCGACGGCTCGCGCCAGCCGCTTGTCGAGCAGATGCTCGGAGAAGCTTCGACCGGTCGGCTCCAACAGATGGTGGACGTAGCGAACGGTAATTCCAAGCCGGGCTGCGACCATTGTTGCATCGAGAGCCGGATCGGCCATCGATGCTGCGATGACCTGAACGACCGCGCTCCGGCGCACCGCCTGGGCGCCACGCTGTTCGGCCAGCGCACGCGTGTCGCCTTCGGTTCCGAGCGCGAGCGAGACGAGATCGATGATGTGATCCTGATGCAATCGGGCCGCGAGTGCGCTGCCGCCGAAATCGACATCGAACGTTCCGGCGAGATAGCCGGACAGCAAGCGGAGCGCCACCGGGTCCCGGCTCAGGGGGGTGCCCGCAAACCGTGACATATGCGGAAGCAACGCACCGAGCTTCATGCGCGGGATCTTCAGGCTCAGAAGTTTTGAGTTGGTCAGAAGATTGAATTCACCGGGATACGCAGAGTCGCAGATGATCGCATCGCCTGCATGCAATTGATGATCGTCGCCAAATTGCGTCTGATGGGCCTTGCCCTCCAGCAGCAACATCACCATCAGAGTATCGTCGCCATCTCGCACAAGATCGGCCGTGCGAGCCGTGTCGATCGCTGTCAAGGTGTTGGTCATGATATCGATCATGCCGACGCGCCGGAATTCGAGCTGGGCGCGAAATCCGGACTGATCCGCCGCTCGCAGTTCGAGCCCGCAGGAAGGTCTGAGAATTTCTTCGCAATAGGCCGCAAACCGCTGGTGTATTGGCAGGGCGTCGGTACTGAAGACGATTCGATCCATGCGGTTTGCTCTACGGAGCTTCCTGCTCTCGCGCCCTTACGGTCGCCTGGCGCAACTCGGTCGGCGTCCCCGCATACTTACGGCGAAACATCCGATTGAAATAAGACAAGTCCCGAAAGCCGACCTCGAAGGCGATATCCGCGATCCTTCGTTGCGATTGCCCGGGGTCACTCAACACCTCGACGGCTTTCGCCAACCGCTTGTCGAGCAGATGTTCGGAGAAGGTTCGCCCCGTGGGCTCCAATAGATGGTGGACATAGCGGACCGTGATGCCAAGCCGCGCAGCCACATTGGCGGCATCGAGCGCCGGATCGGCCATCGAGGTTTCGATCGCCCGAACGACCGCGGCTCGTCGCGCCGCCCGCGCACCGCGCTGTTCGGTGATCGCGCGTGGCTCGCCCTCCATTCCGAGCGCCAGCGCCACGAGATCGACGATATGATCCTGATGCAATCGGGCCGCCCGCTCGCTGCCGTCGAAATCGACGTTGAGCGTTCCGGTGAGATAGCCGGACAGCAGCCGGAGCGCGACCGGATCCTTGTCGAGTTTCGCGCCCGCGAATCTGGACATATGCGGAAGTAAAACGCTGAGCCTCATACGCGGAATCTTCACGCCGAGGACCTTGGAGTCCGCGACAAGATTGTATTCACCGGCACAGGCGGAGTTGCAGATGACCGTGTCACCTGCGTTCAATTCGCAACCCTCTCCAAGCTGCGTTTGATAGGCTTTGCCGCTCAGCAGCAACATCACCATCAAGGTATCGTCCCCATCCCGCAGCAGGCTCGGCGTACGGATGCAATCAATCGCGGGCATGATGTTGGTCATGATCTCGATCATGCCGACGCGCCGGAATTCAAGATGCGCATGAAAGCCGGACCGGTCCGCTGTTCTAAGGTCGAGTCCGCACCAGGATCTGACGATCTCTTCGCAATAGACCGGAAAGCGCTGGTGTACCGGAAGGGCATCGGTGCTGAAGACTATTCGATCCATGGTGCACTCCACCGGCCTTCGTCGAAGCCTCGTCGCGTGAAGTTCAAAGGCCGGCAACAATCTCTTCTCGGATGTCGACTTCAAACATCATTCACCGTGCCTAACATGCAACAACAATGCCGAAAGTTCGAACGTTTGCACAATAGTCTTATCGCATTGCATCGGGTTCCAAGACGACACGCGCTTGCGCTGGCAATCAATCAAGGACTGCGAATCTCCCGCGTGCCGGCGCTATGCCGTGCGGCGTGATTGATTTTGCATCATGCGTAACGATTTGCCCATTCGGGGTCGGAGATGTGATGAAGAAGTTGTTTCAAACGATCATTGGCGCGAGCTCCCGAGCGCCCGATTGTTGCAGAGTGTTTCTGTCAGGTCGCTCGCTGCCGAAAAAAATCGCAGTGTCGTTTACGACAACTCGAAGTGACGTTTTGTCCAAGCGATGTCAGCGATCATTGCGACACGTTCTGTCAAGCAGTCACTGGCTGTGCGGCGCGGCGCTGATCGCGCTGGCTTCACCGGCCGCGGCGCAAACGATCAACACCGTCCCGGCCTGGGGCGGGTTGTCGAACATCAGCCCCTGGGACACGACCATCACGGAGACGATCGGACAAACCATCACGCCAACATCCGGCCAAACCAAGCTGAGCAGCTTCACTTTCGAACTGAGCCGGTACGGTGGCAACCCCGGGATGCAGTATCAGGCCTTTGTCTATCAGTGGAACGGAGCCAGCAAGTCGATCACCGGTCCGGCGCTATTCACGTCCGCCGTGCTGACTGCGCCGGCGGGAAACCCCTACACGCCGGTGAAGATCAGTACCGGCAGCCTCGCGCTCACGGCTGGCATGCAATACATCCTGTTCTTCACCACCACCAGCGTGACGCAAGTCAACAACGGGCAGTACCAGTTCGGCAGCTCGCCGAGTAGCGCCTACACCAAGGGCCAGGCTTATTTTTCAGGCAGCGGCAGTTTCAGCAGTTTGAGCAGCAGTCCGTTGGTCGGCATCGGCGCCAACCTCGCGTTCATTGCGACCTTTGGCTCGTCCGGTTCGACGACGCTCGTACCTTTGCCGCCGTTCATCCCGCAGTTCACGCCGCTGTTGCCCGCCGCGACACCCATCAATCCAACCAACGTCGCCGCGGCGCTGGATAAATTCATCAATTCCGGCGGCACGCTGCCGGCGGGGTTCCTTAATCTCCTGGCCGCAGCACCCGGCGCGCTGGTCGCCAGTCTTTCCCAGCTTTCGGGCGAGAATAACACCGATGCGCAGCAGGGCGCGTTCGAGCTGATGAACTCGTATTTGTCGCTCTTGACCGATCCCTATGCCACCAACCGCACCGGCAGCGCGGGTGGGCCGCTGGGCTTTGCGCCCGCGGCGTCGAATGCTCGCGCCAATGATCTGCCGAATGCGATCACCTCGGCCTACGCGTCGATCCCGGGACAGGCGTCGCCGGCGCTTTACGAGCCGCGCTGGGATAGCTGGGGCGCTGCCTTCGGCGGCAGCAGCACCAACCGGGGCGATGCCACGGTACTGGGCAGCCACGACAGCACCGCGAATGTCGGCGGCCTCGCGGCCGGCGCCGATTATCGCTTCTCGCCCGATACCCTGGCCGGCTTCTCGCTGGCGGGCGGCGAAACCTCGTGGAATCTGGCCGGCGGGCTCGGCAATGGCAGCAGCCAAGCGTTTCTCGCCGGTATCTATGGCTCGCACAAATCAGGCGCGGCCTACGTTTCGGGCGCACTGACCTATGCGAATTACTGGATGACGACCGGCCGCAGCCCCACGGTCGGGGGTGCGGACAGCCTGCAGGCCAAGTTCGATGCCCAGTCCTTTGGCGGCCGGCTTGAAGGCGGCTATCGCATCGCGACCCGGTGGATGGTGGACATCACGCCCTATGCGGCAGTCCAGGGGCAGAGTTTTCACACCCCGGCCTATGGCGAGGTTGCGACAGGCGCTGCCTCCAATCCATTCGCGCTGAACTTCGATGCTCGGAATGCGACTGATGTACGTACCGAGCTTGGCGCCAGGGCCGACCGGATCTGGCCGGTCGCCGGTGCCGGTTCATTCAATGTGTTCGGCAAGGTAGCCTGGGCGCATGACGAGGTCAGCGATCCCCGGCTCTCGGCGAGTTTCATCGGGCTGACCCCGGTCGCAAGCTTCGTCGTTAACGGCGCGACACCGTCGCACGATCTGGCGCTGCTGAGCACGGGCTCGGAATGGCGGCTTGGCAACGGCGTCTCGCTGATGGCTAAATTCGACGGCGAACTCTCCAGCCGTACCATGACCTATGCCGGCACCGGGCGGCTGCGCTATACCTGGTAAAGTGAAGGGCCGGCGCGTGCGTCGGCCGTCAGCGCCGGAGATGCCGGAGTAGTGTTAATGAATGACAACAGAGGCGACCGGTGGACAATGAAATAACGACGCTCCGCGTTGTGAGCGACCCCCTTGAGGGGGATGACGGCGCCGAAGCCTTTCGTGAAACGTTCGGACGCAAGATTCTCGGCATCGAAATCGATCCACTCGACGGACATCCGCTCGAGATCGATTTGACGCTGCGCGCGATGCCGGGCTTTGCCATGGCGGCGGGGTCGCTGTCGCCGATGCACAACCGGCATACCTCCGCGCTGATCGACAACGACGATGTCGTTCTGGTGGTGCTGCAAAACGGCGCCGGCGAAGTTAGTCAGCACGGCCGCACCGCCACGGTCGATGAGGGCGAGGCCGTGCTGACCGCGAACGGCACTGTCGCCACCTTCTCGGCACCCCGGCCCACCAGCGTGATCAATCTTCGGCTGAGCCGGCAACTGCTGGCGCCGCATTTGGCCAATCTCGACGATCTGGTGGCACGGCCGATTCCGAAGGACGACCGCGTGCTGCAGCTTCTGGTCGGATACGCCACCATGCTCAATGGTCGGAGCGAACTGGCGATGACGGAGCTTCGCAACCTGGTTGCCGGCCATATGCACGATCTCGCGGCACTGATGCTCGGCGCGCACGATCCGGCGCAGCACCTGCAGAGCCTGCGTGCGACGCGGCTGACGGCGATCAAGAGCAGCATCATTGCCAAGATCGGCTCCCATGGCTTTACCATCGCCGATATCGCCCGAAGCCAGCAGATATCGGAAAGCTACATCCGCCAGTTATTCGCGGAAGCCGGCACCACGTTCACCGACTTCGTTCTCGGAGAACGGCTGGCCCGCTCGCATCGCATGCTGGTCAATCCGCTGTACCGGAGCCGAGGCATCAGCGCGATCGCCTATGATGCCGGGTTCGGTGACGTCTCCTACTTCAACCGCACCTTCCGCCGCCGCTACGGCATGACGCCATCGGACGTGCGGGAAGCGGCGCAACGGCCGAAATGACGGCAACGTGCCTCCTGAGGCTGCGGCTCTTTCCCTGATCAGGTGCGCGGCGGACGGAAATCGATCGCGCGCAGGATCACGCCGGGAGGATTGCCCTCCAGTTCGACATCGCTGAATTTCCGCGCGGCGCGCGCCTCGATGCGGTCGCGCAGCCTCAGGAATTGTTGCTCGCGCTGGGCCGGCGGCGTGCGCGACGAGCCTTCAAGCTGATCCATCGCGTCGGTCGAGATGGCGCAGGCGATGTCGGCCTGGTCGTTCTTCATGGTAAAGCGCACCACCATCCGGTTGAAGTCGTAATCCTGAAAATTGCCTGAGGTGAGGGCCATGTCGGAATCTCCTCGATGGAACAGACTGTCAGAATCTCTTTTTTGCCGGCGGTGGATTGAGCTCGGCGATTTTCGAGAGGCATTCTGCATGCGTCGCGTGAGGGCCGGTGACAAAGGTGCCACTCACCTTGGTGCCGTACCAGCCCGATGCGACACCGAGACGCAGCGATTCTTCGGTTTCGACGTGACGCGCGGAAAGAATTTGCATGGAGGTTCCCTTGGCGCCAGGTGTTCGCATGTTGCGGGAACATCCTGCGGCCCCCCGCAGTGCGCCTTTTAGGCCCGAATAGCCACGACTTTCTTTCGAACCCTGCGCCGTTCAGCTGCTCTTCAAGACCTTGAACACCCCGTTGGCCATCGCGATACAGCGGCTGTCGGCAGTCACCTCGGTGGTCAGGAAGATCAGGCTGCGGGTGTTGCGGACCACGCGCGGCTTCGACAGCAGGACTTCGCCGATTTTCGCGCTGTCGACGAAATGGGTGTCCATTTGCACCGTGGCGAGGTTTGGCCGGCCCGATACGAATCGTGCCGTCATGCCGCAGGTGCGGTCCGCGAATGTCATCAATAGCCCGCCCTGCACCAGGCCGCGGCGATTATGGTGCTTGTCCTGCGCGACCAGCGCATATTCATGCTCGCCATTCACGATCCGCTGCCACAATGGCCCGACCAGGCTGAGGAACCCGGTGGTCTCGACCATGGTCCAGCCGGAGGCTTCGAGTTTCTCCGCGGCCATGTCGCTCATGTCAGGTCGATCCCGTGGTTTTTGGAAAGGTAGTGGTGAGGTATTTTGCGATTTCCGGTCATTTCATCAATCGCTGACGTGTTGTAGTCAAGCAGGATGATCCGGCTATTCGACGATGCCACACGACGGAATATTGCCGCGCGTTGCGCGGACTTCGCGCGCCTGCCCGGCGGCGAGCCGGCGTCGGCGCTGAAGCGGGCCGCGGTCGCCATCGCGCTCGTCGCGGCAGGCGATGCTTCTGGCGTCAATGCCTGCGGTGCGACGGCGCTGCTGTTGACCCGGCGCGCGGCGGACCTGCGTGCCCATGGCAGCCAGTGGGCGCTGCCGGGCGGGCGCTGCGACGCGGGCGAGACGCCGGCGGAAGCGGCGTTGCGCGAGCTTCACGAAGAGGTCGGTCTTGGGCTTGCGCCCGATGCGGTGCTGGGCGTGCTCGACGATTATCCGACCCGGTCCGGCTACCTGATTACCCCGGTTGTGGTGTGGGCTTCGACACATGCGGCATTGTCGCCCAACCCGGCGGAGGTGGCCTCGGTGCATCGCATCGCGCTTTCCGATATCGAACGGGAAGACGCGTTTGACTTCACCCTGATTCCGGAAAGCGATCGCCGCGTGATCCGCTTCCATCTTTCCGGCCAGCTGATTCACGCGCCGACCGCAGCGCTGATCTACCAGTTCCGCGAAGTGCTCGCCGGCCGCGATACCCGTGTCGCCGAACTGGAACAGCCGGTATTTGCCTGGAAGTAGCCGCGCCCCGGTCAGTGCGAATTCCGGCCGTTTCGGGGCTGACTTGCGCGGCGCGCTTGCTACAACAGGGCCATGCGCCCTCAAACGATTCGTCGCAGCTTTGGAAGGTTTGGATACCTCGCGCTCGCGCTGCTGTTGACCGCGCCGCGCGGCAGCGCCATGGAGACGCGTGCGCTGCCGGCCGCTGCGTCGGACGCGATGGCGCAGATGGCCTCGGAACCTGCGATCGCCGAATACCGTCGCCTGCTCAAGCAATATCAGGAAGCGCGGGGAGCGTTCGAGCAGGAGGCCGGCGCGTATTGGAACGCGATTTCCGAGAAACGGCGTGGCCGCAATGCCAAGCGGCGCGATCACCAGGCCATCGCCCTCGATGATTATGTGCTGACGCATCCGCCGGTTTATACCGGGCCGAAGCGGCCGGTAAATCCGGCGCCGGAGCCCGAGCCGGAACGTCCGCCGCGCGTGCGCAAGACCATTCCGGTTGCCGCCGACCTGTTGCAGGCCGCCGCCGAGCAATACCAGTTCAAGCCGCAACGGCCCGCCAGCGAACTCGAATTCAAGCGCGCCTATGCCGGCGTCGCGGCAGCGGCAGGGCTGACGCGGGAGCAGGCGGTGCGGGTCTATTCGTTCGAGACCGGCGGCACCGGCAATTACGATGTGCAATCGGGCATCGAGCATGGCGGCAGGCGCGCCATTTCCACCGCGATCGGCTACAACCAGTTGCTGACCACCAACACCGTCGAGCTATTGGCCGAGCAGGGTCCCGAATTCGTCAAGGCGCTGATGCAGAAGGCCGCACCACTCACCGGCGCGCCGCGCCAGGCGATGGATCGCAAGATCGCGGTGTTAAGGCAGATGGTGGCGCATGCGCGCTCGGTGCCGGACGAGTGGGCGCAGCATGAAAAGATCGCCGATACGCCGCAGGGCTGGGCGATGCATGCCATGGTGCTGGACATTGACGTCGGTCCGCTGCTGCAGACCCACAAGCTTCTGACTTCCGTCATCTTCGCCCGCGCCAAGGGTTACAATCGCCCGCTCAGCGCCGCTGAACTCGAGATGATGAATCTCACCGGCGACGGCACCGGCCTCGACATGGTGACGATGCCGCAGGCGATGCGCGAGCAGGTCCCGACCTCGAATTTTTTCCAGCGCGGCGGCTACGAACGCAACCCGGTGGCGATCCGTCATAACACGGTGGCGAAACTGCTTGGCGTCACCGATGCGCGGATGGACAGCAACAGCAATCTGCCCGGCGCACGGGAGCTCGCGGCGGCGTTTTAGAGAGCGCCTTCCAACCACCCGGTTCAGATAACACCGCCCTGTTCTTGAGCAGACAGAACCCGTAGCCACCCAAGCGCGACCACATTTCTGAGTCGCTTCCGCATCGGTGCAACGGCAACACAGACATAATCTGCCGAAGTTGGATAGTGGATTCAGGGTGCTTCGGACAGTTTGGCGAGGACATACAATAGCCAAACAATAGCCAAAACTAGGCGGTCGCCATCGCCAGTTAATAACGATACGGCCTAGCGCGGTCGTTCCAATAGCGTCCTGCGTATGAGTACCAACCGGCCGATCCTATTTTGGATAGCGACTTTCGCGGCTACGGTCGCGGTTGTCGTTCTGTTGCGTCAGGTTCTGCTGCCGTTTGTAGCGGGCATGGTACTCGCCTATCTGCTCGACCCTCTTGCGAACCGGATCGAGCGGCTGGGCGTGAACCGGCTCGTCGCAACGCTTGCCATCATTGTTTTCGGCGTTACTCTTATCGCGGTCATCATCATTCTCACGATGCCCGTCATTATCCGTGAGCTTTCGCATTTCCTCGAGCATTTGCCGCTCTACGTCCGGCGGGTGCATACGCTGGCAACCGATCCAAACCGGCCCTGGCTAAGCAAGATCGTCGGCGAGGGCCTCGGCGAAACCGAGCGCTCGATCAGCGAACTGACAACGTTTGCGAGCGGTTGGGTCGACAGCGTCATCCGGTCGCTCTGGTCAGGGGGACGAGCCCTGATCTCGATCCTTTCGATTGGTATCGTCACGCCGATCGTTGCTTGCTACCTCCTCTACGACTGGAACAGAATGGTTGCGACGATCGATAACTGGGTCCCGCCGGCGCACCGGGAAACGGTGCGGGCGCTGGCGCGCGAAATCGACAAGACCATCAGCGGCTTTGTGCGAGGGCAGAGCACTCTCTGCCTCGTCCTCGCGGTGTACTATGCCGTGGCGCTGCACCTTATCGGCCTCGACCACGGCGTCCTGATCGGCATCGCAGCCGGGTTGATCAGCTTCATCCCGTATCTCGGATCGCTCTCCGGCCTGGTTGTCTCCACGTGCATCGCAATCGCGCAATTCTCGCCCGATTGGAGACCGATCTGGCTTGTACCGGCGGTCTTCGTCGTCGGACAATCGCTGGCCGACTACGTTCTGGCGCCATATCTGGTTGGTCGACGCGTGCATCTGAACCCGGTCTGGGTGATGTTTGCGCTGTTCGCCTTTGGCTATTTGTTCGGGTTTGTTGGTCTGTTGATCGCGGTGCCGCTCGCTTCTGCCATCGGTGTGATGACCCGTTTTGCCTTGAAAACCTACTATGCGAGTTCGCTTTACGCGCCGACCGCTACAGGCGGCCAGACTTTAACGAAATAGGAGGGAGGGGGCGCGAGGTGTTGATTGCCAATTTCTCCGCCCCGACGTGTTGGGACGCGTGTTATGGGTGAACGCTCGATTGCCGGACCAAGCCAACTCGGGAAGTTGCTGGATCTGGTCGGAATTTCGGACGAAGCCGGGCAAGATCATGAGACTACTTAAGCGTCTTGCGCAACGTTTGCTGATTTTCGGATTGGGAATCTTCTGCGTCTGGCTGATTGTCTTTGTCGTCTTTGAAACCGCGGACCGTAGACTAAACTGGATCCTGGCCGTCGCCGTTACCTACGGGATTGCCGCGTATGTTGTTCTGCCGCGCGCCATTAGGATTGGACTCAAGATTCTCCAGAGCAAGCGTGTACCGAGTTACACGATTACCGGTGACGGATTGCCTGGAGACCCCGTGAATGTCGTGCTCGTCGGTACGCTCCAGCAGCTTCGCGAGGTCTTTGCAGCGCTCGGTTGGTCGGAGGCAGATCGGCTCGGTCTTGCCAGTTCATGGGGCATGGTACGAGCATTCGTGTTCAACGCTCCATACCCCACCGCCCCATTCAGCACCCTCTATCTTTTCGGGCGTGGACAGGACATCGGCTTTCAAAAGGCGATCGATAACAGCCCGCGGAAGCGCCATCACATACGGTTCTGGGCTTTGAGCCAAAAGCGCGCCCAGGCTACCTGGGAAACTGCAGATTTTTGGCTAAATACGAAACGCCCTCCGGACAATGAAAGCGTTCTCTGGATAGGAGCCGGCACAAGGGACACGGGCCTTTCCCTCACTCGCCTTTCATTTCAGATCACCCACGCCACGGATTCGGACACAAATGCAGAGCGCGACTATATTGTCGGCGAGTTGAGGAAAAATCGATCAATCGAGGCGGTGAAAGTGTATAAAGCCGGCGAAAATCTCGTCACCGAACGGATCAACCACTACATTACTGATGGCGAAATCGCGTTGGCGATCATCGCAGCGAATCGCGATTGATGCCGATGCCGAAGCTGCACCAGGCGGACGGCGCTTCTCGTAAGGCGACGCGGGTCCAAATTACACCTGTCCTTGGCCGTTGCGCGCCGAGGAGGTTGATCGAATATCACGCATTTGCTGCGATACATAAGTCCGCAGTTGGCACGAACCGGAGGAGCCGGGCCGACGATGTCCGTTGATTGGGGTAGACCAGAAGTAGCTGGCCCACGGTCAGGGTGAGGCGTTTGACCCATTGCGGAAGTCGCACCCAAGTCAGAGCCAAAACCAAGGCAGAGTGAGATAGACGCAAGCGATCATCGAGAGGACGGGAATTACCCACACCCATCCCGGCCAAACGTATCGCGCCAAACGTTCGGCGAACGACGCAGCAGCGAGGGCGACGATCAGTGCCCCGAGCGCGGCCGTCGCGGCCCATCCGTACCAGTACATCGCCGGAGCTAGAAATCCCATCGCAGGGTCAGCGACATCTCGCGTATGATGCGTGCCCGCGAGCACGATGCCGAGCGACGGGAAAACGGTGAAAAGAGCAAGGTCCTTTGCGACTGCGACCACGTAGAAGAAAGCGAACGTGGTCCCGAATGCGAATGCAAAGCGGCGGAACGAGGCTGATGATGTCATGAGCCGAAACCCATGATGTTGTTAGCGACGTGACCGCACAGAAAGCCCCACCAAATGATGAAGGCAAGTATCGAGGTGAGCGCCGTGCGCGTCTGCTTAAGCTCGTTGGCGACCGGCCGTCGCCAGCAAACCCAGTAGGCGGGCAGCAACGCCAACCCTATTGCTGCGAAATGTTCCTTGAGGTCGAAGAAGCCGAGGACATGCCAGTGACCCGCACGTTCTAATTCGGGCCTGACATCCGTACGGAAATAAAGGTAAACGATCCCACCCAGCAGCGTGGAAACGGCATACAGGACTACCACGGCGTTGGCGAATGAGGCCGACGGTATGGAACGAAAGCGGCCAAAGAAGGAGCCGGGTCGCGCGTCCGCCGATCCCCATGCCGCTAAAGTCTGGTGTGTTATCGCGCCAAGCAGTGCGACCGCGACCAAGCCGTGAATGATCAGAATAGCTGTCGCCAGAACCTCACTCCCGTAAACACCGGCATCCTGCTCAGTTAAAGAGTTCCTCGGTCCCGAATGGCTCTGCCGACCACGGCCGGAAGCGATTGAGGGTGAATTTCGTCTTCTGGCCGGGTTCAACGTCCACCAGCACGTAGTTGTACTCCTCTTGCGGAGGCTTGCCCTTCCAGTAAAGGTCCTGCGGATAGTCAGCGGGCACCTTGATGCTGGTTCGCCCCGGCAGGATTGGGTCTTGTTCTGCGCCTCCACCGCCCAACATCAGATACTTTACCCCGTCGACGTCGTAGATTTCCGTGGTGTGGACGTGCCCGTTCAATACGACCACCTCCATGTCCTTGGCATACGACGCAATCACCTTGTGCGGGTTATCGGGAGCCGGGATCGGACCTAAGCCTGACCGCGCAAACACGGGATAATGGAAGACGATAAACGCCTTCCGAATGCCATTGGCCCTGGCCTCGTCCATCCACTTTTGAAGCTGGGTCACCTGCTCGGCATATTTTGGCCGATCAGCGTCCCACAGCGACGGCGAACGGTAATCGTACTTGCCACTCCAGAGATAGATGAAGCGGGTGCCCTTGAAGTCGAATTTGTAGATGAGGTTTTCCGGCGTGACGCCGAATTTTTTCAGATACGGCACAGCCGAAAGAACGCCCTCAATCTTTGGGTCGGCCCACACCTCATGATTGCCCACACTCATGAAAAAGCGCCCATCCAGACCGGCTGCACGCATCTCGTCATCCGGCGCGGGTAGCTTCTTCAACATCGTATCATTCACGCGCTTCCAGTATGGGCTGTCGCTGACGGTCAAGCCCTGATTGCCCCACCAGACGGCGTCACCGCTATTGACCACGAATTTGGCGCGACCGGATTGAACGTCCTTCACGATTTCACGGGTCACCCATTCGCCGCCCTGAAGCCGGAACATCGTCCGATGCACGCCAGGAAGCAGTTTCACGTCTTCAACGGATGCCTCAGTGACCCAACCTTTATCTACCGTCAGGGTCATCACTTCCGTCTTGGATGCGAACGGCATGACTACCTTGATCAGGTCCTTTGTGACCGGATCGAAGATCATCTTCACATCCTTCGCAACGACGGCCTCGGCGACCTTTTCCGGCATGACCAACCCGAACATCTCGACGAAGAACTTGCTGAGGTCCGGCTGCCCTTCCTTCAGCGGCAGATACATCATCGGTCGGGTATCGCCGACCGCAGCGAACGAAAACCCAGCCGCTGCGGGAAGCGATGCTTGCGCAGTCGTAGTTTGTGTCTGGGCACTGGCAACGAGCGGTGCGGAGAATACGGGCAGTGCTGCGAGTGCGCCTAGAACGAGGCGACGACTGGGCTCGTTGGGCCGGGAGAATTGCATGATGATCACCCCTGCTCGAGGAGAGGGAATGAGCCGCCGCATACGGTGCGCAAACGGCCCGATAGCAACCACCATCGTAAACCCTGTAGCGGTGGAGATCAACGGCGCGCCACCAGCCGTCGGTATCCCAACGTTTTTCCGCAATTAGTGGGACAAGTTCTAACGAGGTGATCGACGAATAATAAAAAGAGCCACTTCTGTTAATGGCACTTTTTCGGAAGTGCTGTGATGTCCAACTTGAGTCCCAAATGCGCACCAAAGCGGACGCCCGCCGACCACTCTGAATTTACAGGTTCACGCCTTGGTTCGTCCCGTCCTCCGCCGTCGTGTCCCGCGAAAGCGCGGCATCCAGTAACCCGCGTTGTTGCGGCAAGAACACCAGCGGCGGCATACTGGATCATGCGCGTGAGCCTGTCATCGAGCGGCGCGCCGCGCCGACCCGGTGGCGGATGATGACTTCCTTGGTCACGCGCAACGTCTCAGTTCGGTCCGAACATGAATTTGCCGTCGCCCTCAAGATACGGGCCGGTCCGCATATAGAGTTGTCCGTTTTCACCGAGGAAAAACAAGGTACCCTTGGGGACCTTCTTCGCACCCTTCAGCAACACCTTGGCGTTGTCGGTGCCCATCCTGTAGGAAAATGTCTTGCCGTCCTTGCCGTAGCCATAGCCCATGTCCTGCTCCAGCACCCAGGGTGTCGGCGCGGCGGCTTGCGCAAATGCCGATGTCGTCATCGCGGCGAGCGCGGCCGCGATCAAAAGCGTGCTTTTTTTTGAAAGGAAAGGCCTCAGTGTCGAAGATTGGGTCATGACGCATGCTCCCCGTTGATCGTTCTGATCTATCGAACAAATCACGAACACCATTCGCCCGTCAATACAATGCGTCGGTTCGCCGCCGGACGTTTCGCCGCGACTTTGTGATTTTCCGACTTCGGCTTCGCGACTATGTTGCCGTTTCGGTCTAGAACCGCAATTTGCGAAATAAGTCACAGGGATGATTCGGATGCACCACGTCATGAAGATTTGCCTGGGCGCGGCGTCGCTGCTGGCGCCGCTGGTCCCCGTCGCCCATGCCGATGATTTCCAGCTCAGCCAGAACCAGCGAATTTCCTGCAGCCGCGGCCTCAGCGCCGGAAAACTCAACACCGCGACCTGCAAATCCTACGCCTACATCTTCAACGTCAAGACCTCGGAATATTTCAGGTGCTCGGTCAGCCTGGCGCTGACGCGGGACAACAAGGAAGTGATCAACGTCCAGACCGATGGCGGTTGCACCAAGAAGCCGCGCATCTTCGAGACCGACTCGCACTATATGTTCGACGCCACCGAAACCGAGGCGGTCAATACCAATTCGTTTTTCGGCCCCGGCGGCTATGCGGTGTGGGCCGCCGACACCACCGAGCAAAAGGCGCGCGGCTGCATCACCATCAGTTCCGGCCTCGGCACCGACATTTCGAAATGCCTCGACATGACGTTTCAGTAGGGCCGGGCAGGGCTGAGCATGATGGTTTGAATTGAATCGACGTAGGCGGCTTACTTCACCTCTCCCCGCCGGGGAGAGGTCGATTTGCGAAGCAAATCGGGTGAGGGCCTCGCGGACAACGAGAGACCGTAACCCCTCACCCTATGGGAGAGGGAGCGCGCTTCCGCTGCTGCCGCGAATCAACCCGAACTCTTGCCATCCTACCGGCTCATGCGCGCCGAGGCCGGATGGCCCGGCACCTTGAAGCGCTTGCCGGTGTCGGTGACACTGGTGCCGTCGACCTTCAGGATCGAGAAATCCTGGTCCAGGTAGTTTCCGACCAGAAGGTAATTGCCGTCGGGCGTGAACTGCGCGGCTTCGGGCAGGCCGCCGACCTCGATATCTTGGGTCTTGGTCACCTTCTTGCCGTCGATTTTCAGCACCGAGACGCTGCCGTTCTTCTGGTAGTAGAACGCATTCTTGTTGTTGGAGCCGCGCAGGATGATGGCGGCCGCAACGTCGCCCTTCGGCGACATCGCGAGGCCCTCGGGGCCGTCGCCGACCACCACCCGATCGATGACGCGCGGCGGCGTGGCATCGAGATCGATCACGCTGGAGGTATCGACGCTGCCGTCGGACGAGCCGGCGCCGCCATTGTCCGAGGTGAGCGCCAGCCTGCTGTCGGGGGTCACCACGACGTTGTAGGGCCACAGGCCGGTCGGCAGGTCGACCTTGTTGTAGGCCACCTTGTCGCCGGCGATGTCGAGCACCGACACTTTGTGTGCCGGAAACCGTACCGCCAGTGCCCGCTTGCCGTCCGGCGTGAACATCACATGCGCGACGCTGTCGGGCATCGTGATAGTGTCGGTGATCTTGACGTCGGTGCCGTCGATCGAAAGCACGCTGATCGAATTGTCGCCTCGGTTGGCCACCAGCGCCATCTTGCCGGACGGGCTGATGTTCAGCCCCGACGGCTGCTTGCCGCCGGTGAGGGTCGCCGCCAGTTTGGGCGGGCTCGCCTTGAGATCAATCACGTAAATCTTGTTGTCGGGCACCTGTTTCAGTGCATCGCCATCTTTGATGACATCGACCGAGTCCGCGACCAAAGCGATCGATCCGGTCGGGTCGATGTCGACATTGACGGGCGGGCCGACCACCGAATTCTTCAGCGGCAGCGAAGCCGCGATGGTGGGGCTTTCGGGATTGGCGAGATCGACGATCACGACCGCGTCCTTGCCGTCGGGCGCGAGAACGGGCTTTCCGTCGGCGTCCCACAGGATCTTTTCGTCAAGACCGACGATCAGGAACGGCTTGGCGGCAACGGGATGGAGGATGAAGCCGGCGAGCAGGATGGCCGTTCCCAGGGAAAATCCAATGGATGATCGGACGGCGCGATGGGCAGGCATTGGCGTTCTCCCGGATTATACCGGCCTCTGATGGACCGGTTGTTGCAGTGCCATCGTAGGCGTTCAAGTCTCGCGCGGCCAGCGCCAAGCCATGGCGCGGATTGCAGGACGGGATTGCAGCAATTGCACGACGGGGCCTGCGTCGCAGGATTTGCGCTTCGCGGCATCCGGGATACGATGACGGATCACAAAAGGGAGAAGTCGATGGAACGGCTCAAGGGGAAAACAGCGCTGGTGGTTGGAGCGGGCTCGATCGGGCCCGGCTGGGGCAATGGCAAGGCGACCGCTGTGACGTTCGCGCGCGAGGGGGCCCGGGTGTTCTGCGTCGACCGCAACGCGGCGGCCGCGGAGGAGACGGTCAAGCTCATCGCCGCCGAAGGCGGCAACGCGGCCGCGTTCACCGCCGATGTGTCGCGCGCCGGCGACGTCGAGGCCATGGTGGCCGCCTGCCTGAAGGCCTTTGGCCGCATTGACGTGCTCGACAACAATGTCGGCATCGCCGAATTGGGAAGCGTGGTCGAGGTGTCGGAGGCGGATTGGGACCGTGTGTTCGCGGTCAATCTCAAAAGCGCCTACCTTGCGATGAAGCACGTCATTCCGGTGATGATACGGCAGGGCGGCGGCTCGATCATCAACATCTCGTCGGTCGCCTCTATACGCCATCTCGGGGTCTCCTACGTCACCTATGCCACGACCAAGGCCGCGATGAACCAGATGACGCGCACCACCGCAGTTGAATTCGCGCCGAACAATGTTCGGGTTAATGCGATTCTTCCGGGCCTGATGAAGACGCCGATGGTCGAGCACTCCGCTGGCCTCGCGGCGACCTATGCCAAGGGCGACGTCGAGGCGATGTGGCGGGCGCGCGACGCGCAGGTGCCGATGGGGCATATGGGGGAGGCCTGGGATGTCGCCAACGCGGCCTTGTTTCTCGCCTCCGACGAGGCGAGATACATCACCGGGATCGAGCTCGTGGTGGATGGCGGGATTACGTTGAAGTCGGGTTGATTGCCTCGCCGGGACGACGTGGGAATGTTCGATGCGACTTGGTCTCTCAATCCCGGTGCAAGGGCTCGTGGTCGCCGCCGTGCTGTGGACGACGCTGTCGCAAGCTGTGGCCGCAACCGGCATGGAGCCCGCCATCGCGCCGCCGGTCGACCCCGCGCCTTGCTTTGTCGCCGCCGAAGCCCATGACGATGACAAGATCATCGCCAATTGCGGCGCGGTGATCGACGGCGAAAAAACCTCCAGGGACGACCGCATCAAGGCGCTGATCGCGCGCGCCGGCGCCTATGATCGCAAGGACCAGATCGACCGCGCCATCGGCGACGATGACGCCGTGTTGCGGTTCGATTCCACGCTGGCCGATATCTTCAATGCCCGCGGCGAACTCTGGCGCAAGAAGGGCGACCGGCAGCATGCGCTGGCCGATTTCGCCGCGGCGATCAAATTGAACCCGGATCACGCCGCGGCCAGAAGCAATTACAAATCGCTGGCGCTGGAACTGGAGCGGATCGGCGCCCAGATGGCGGTCAACAACCGGCCGAGCTTCGATTGCGCCAGCGCCCGCCGCGCGGTCGAGAAGGCGATCTGCGCCACTCCCGATCTGGCCAATCTCGACCGCGAAATCAGCGTGGCGAACGCCACGGCGGTGCGCGAAGCCGGCAGCGGCAATCCCGGTGCCGGCCGCGCCCTGCAGCGCGAGCAGGATGATTTCATCGCCCGCCGCAATGCCGCGTTCGGCCGGCCCGGCTACGATCTGCAGAAGGCCATGAAGGAACGGCTGGATCATCTGCTGGCGCTGGCGCGGCATTAGGATGCGGAAATAAATGCTATATGATGCTACCGATTGCACTCCATTCTAGAGGCAGGAAACCGATGGCCGAGGCGACCCACTCCGAACTCATCCAGGACCAGTTCACGCGCCAGGCAGGCGTGTTCAATGCCGCAGGAACGATCACCAACGAACAAGCCTTGAAGATGATCATCGAGGCCGGCCAGGCAGGATCAAACGACACGGTTCTCGATGTCGCCTGTGGCGGGGGCATTATTGTTTGCGCGTTCGCGCCGCATGTCAGCCACGCCACCGGCATCGATATGACGCCGGCGATGCTGGATCAATCGCGCAAGCTGGCCGCGCAGAAACGGCTGACCAATGTAACGTGGATGAAAGGCGACGTGACGACGTTGCCATTTCCCGATGCTTCGTTTTCCATTGTGACCACGCGTTTCTCTTTTCATCATTTTCTCGATCCGTCTAAAGTAATGAAGGAGATGGTCCGGGTTTGCGCACCCGGCGGCCGCATCGTCGTTGTCGACATGTTCTGTTCGGAGGATGCGGCCAAGGCGGCGCAATGGAATCGGCTTGAGAAGCTGCGCGATCCAAGTCATGTGCGTTGCCTGCCGCTCAGCGAGCTCAAAGCGATGTTTTCGCTGACAGGGCTTGGCGCGCCAAAAGCGGCCTTTTACGACCTTCGCGATACCGTAAAGGCGCTGCTGGGCCGGTCGTTTCCCAATGCCGGAGACGACGTCAAGATCACGCAGATGTTTTCGGATTCGGTCGAGGACGACAGCCTTGGGCTCGATGTCGAGTTCAGGGATGGTGAAATACACTACGCCTATCCGACCGCGATTTTATCGGCGGCAAAAAAGTAGCCTGGGAAAAAGCGACCTGGAAAACCTGCCCACATCAGGATTGAAGTGATGTACGTTCCCCCCGCGTTCAAGGAAACCGAGCTGACACGCATCCATGAGACAATGCGCAGCGCCCGTCTCGGCAATTTTGTCACCTGTACGGCAAGCGGGCTGATCTGCACGCCGATGCCGATGTTCCTGGACGAACGCGAAGGCGAACAGGGCGTGATCTACGGCCATGTGGCGAAGGCCAACCCGCAGTGGAAGGAGACGCCGACCTGTGATGCGCTGGCGATCTTCAACGGGCCGGATGCGTATGTCACTCCGTCCTGGTATGCCTCGAAGAAGGAGCATGGCAAGGTGGTTCCGACCTGGAATTATACCGCCGTCCACGCTTACGGCACTGTCGAGTTTTTCGAGGATGCGGACAGGCTGTATCAAATCGTTGCGCGGCTGACCGATATCTACGAACGGCCGCGCGCCCAATCATGGGCTGTCACCGATGCTCCGGCTGACTTCATCACGGCGCAGCTTCGTGGAATTGTCGGACTTCGCATGCCGATTTCGCGCATCGACGCCAAACGAAAGATGAGCCAGAACCGCAGCGAGGCCGACCGGGCAGGCGTCGCCGCCGGATTGGCCGAAAGCGACCGGCCATCGGACCGCGCCGTCGCCGCCATGATCCCGGGCTAGCGGCCCGACGCGCTACCTAGCTCTCCATGCACCCGTGTTTCCGTAATCACTGATGTCAAAACTCAGCAACTCGCCGTCGCGGGATTGTTGACCCATATCGCCGAAGATGCTGATGGCTTCGGAACATCCGTCATTGAGATAGGTCAGGAATTTGGAGCAGCCGCGTCCGCCGGCGGTCAGGGCAGCCAATTGAAGCAGCTCGGCGAAGATGTGGGAGCGGTCGCAATCGAGCGGGCATGTCAGCGTTATTTCCGCGCGATCCCAGTTTTCGGACAGGGGATGAATTTCCAGGACAGCGTCCAGCAGGTAAGAGCTACCTCGCGCGACGACGATGACGCGCTGCCAATCGATCATCCGGCAATACGCGACGATGGCTTCATCCGACTGTCCGCCGCCGAAACGACTTCGTCGACGGTCGAAGTCCAGGCTGAGATAGAAGGCTTCGAGCCGGTCCGTGTCATTGGCTGTCAGGAGCTGAAGATACCGGCCATAGCTCCGCGGTCTGGTCAGATGGGTCGCATTAAATGCATAATTCATTTGACGCCTCCTTGGATAGAAGGCTACCCGCGCTTGAAGACATCGGATGTGAAGCCGTTCACTCGCGTCCTGCGTCGAGGTGCGACTTCTCGTCGCTCCGCTCGGAGCGCCGCGTTTGGCACTTTTGGATGTTTCGCGACCACGCCGGGTTAACCGAATACGCAGTGTTTTCACCTTGAAATACCGCCTCCACACGTGACAATGACGGACGAATAGATTGACAGTCGCCCGCGTCGTCATGCCGGACATGACGGCGTACGAGGTGGCCGCCGGGAGTGACGCCATGAACTTTCAGGACAACAGCCGTTATCACGAGGTCCATGCCCGCTCGCTCGCGGACCCTGAGGGCTTTTGGCGCGAGGCGGCGGCCGAAATCGACTGGATCGAGCCAGCCAAAAAGATCTTCGATCCTTCAATCGGGCTTTACGGCCGCTGGTTCGCCGGTGCTGTGGTCAACACCTGCTACAATGCGCTCGACCGCCATGTCGCGGCCGGACGCGCCGATCAACTGGCGCTGATTCATGATTTGCCGTTGTCGGGCAGCGTCACCAGGTTCACCTATGCGCAGATGCTGCATGAGGTGAAGACGCTCGCCGCTGTCATGCAGGATTTCGGCGTTGCCAAGGGCGACCGCGTCATCCTCTATATGCCGATGGTGCCGGAAGCCATGGTGGCGATGCTGGCCTGCGCGCGGATCGGCGCGGTGCACAGCGTGGTGTTCGGCGGCTTTGCGGCCAAGGAACTGGCGACGCGGATCGAGGATGCGCGGCCGAAGCTGATCTTCTCGGCGAGTTGCGGGCTCGAGCCCGGCCGCATCGTGCACTACAAGCCGCTGCTCGACGAGGCGATCAAATTGTCCAGCGCCAAGCCGGAGGCCTGCATCATCCTGCAGCGCCCGCAGCAGGGCTGCGATCTCACAGCCGGCCGCGATCACGATTGGGCCGAGCTGCGCGCCAAGGCGATCGCGGCGAAAAAGTCCGCGCCTTGCGTGCCGGTTGAGGCGACCGATCCGCTCTACATCCTCTACACTTCAGGCACGACCGGCGTTCCCAAGGGCGTGGTGCGCGACAATGGCGGGCATCTGGTGGCGCTGAAATGGTCGATGTTCAATCTCTACGGCATCAAACCCGGCGAGGTCTGGTGGTGCGGCTCCGACATCGGCTGGGTGGTCGGCCACAGCTACATCGTCTACGGGCCGCTGTTTCACGGCGCGACCTCGATCATGTATGAGGGCAAGCCGGTCGGCACGCCGGACGCGGGCGCCTTCTGGCGGGTGATTTCGCAACACGGAGCGGTCGCGCTGTTCACCGCGCCGACCGCGTTCCGCGCCATCCGCAAGGAAGACCCGGACGGAAAATTTATCCGTCAGTATGATCTCTCAAAATTCCGCGCGCTGTTTCTGGCCGGCGAGCGCGCCGATCCGCCGACGGTGGAGTGGGCGGAAGCGCAATTGAAGGTGCCGGTGATCGATCACTGGTGGCAGACCGAAACCGGCTGGTGCATCGCCGGCAATCCGATCGGGCTCGGCATGCTGCCGGTGAAGCACGGCTCGCCGACGGTCGCGATGCCGGGCTATCAGGTCGACGTGGTCGACGAGGCCTCTAAGCCGCTGCCGGCGGGCACCATGGGATCGATCGTGATCAAGCTGCCGATGCCGCCGGGCTGCCTGCCGACCCTGTGGCAGCAGGACGAGCGCTGCAAGGAAGCCTACTTCCATGAATTTCCCGGCTACTACAAAACTTCCGATGCCGGTTACAAGGACGAGGACGGCTATGTCTATGTGATGGGCCGCACCGACGACATCATCAATGTCGCCGGCCACCGGCTCTCCACCGGCGGCATGGAGGAGATTCTCGCCTCGCATTCCGACGTCGCCGAATGCGCGGTGCTCGGCATCAAGGACGCCATCAAGGGCGAGGCGCCGTGCGGCTTCCTGGTTCTGAAGGCCGGCGTCACGCGCAGCCCTGCCGAGATCGAAAAGGAAATCGTGGCGCTGGTGCGCGAGAAGCTCGGCCCCGTGGCGGCGTTCAAGCTCGCGATCATCGTCGGCCGGCTGCCCAAAACCCGGTCGGGCAAGATCCTGCGCGGCACCATCAAGAAGATCGCCGACGGCGAGCCCTGGACGATGCCCGCCACCATCGAGGACCCCAAAGTGCTGGAGGAAATCGGCGAGGCGCTGAAGGGGCGGGTGTGACAATGGAATGTCATTGCGTCGCGCGCCGGCGCTCTCACTGACATCAGGACGCAAGCGTGCTCACCGGTGGCTGCAAGTATTCAGCAGGCGGTTTTTGAGATAGGATGGGCAACTAGTCACCGTTCCGCGGGAGGCCAACATGAAGCTCAGCCGTTCTCTGATGGCCCTTCTGGTTGCGGTCGTTGGCGTGATGGCCGGCATCGGCTCGGCCGTCGGCGGCGATTTGCGCTACATCCGCAAAGTCGAATCCGCCTCCCAGGTGATTGTGTTCATGCACGGCGTGCTCGGCAACAGCACGTCGAGCTGGACCAATGGCGCTTCTTACTGGCCGGAACTTCTGACCAAAGATCCGGCCTTCGATGGCAGCAGCGTCTATGTCTACGAATATCCCACCAACCTGATCCAGGACACGTTTTCGATCGACGAAATTGCCGAGAACATGCGGCTGCAATTCGAGGCCGACGGCGTCAGTGCACATCGGGAGATCGTCTTTCTCGCGCACAGCATGGGAGGTCTGGCCACGCGGGCGTATCTCCTGAAATATCGCGGCGTCGCCAGCCGCGTTCGGCTGATCTACTTCTTTTCAACCCCGACCACCGGCAGCGAGATTGCCGATCTGGCGAAGCTGATCAGCAAGAATCCGCAGTTCGGTAAAATGAAGCCGATGCAATCTGCGGATTATCTGGCCGATCTGCAGCGCACCTGGCTGGCCGCGGATTTTCCGTTTCCTTCCTACTGCGCCTACGAGAAGCAAAAGGCCTATGGAATGCTGATCGTGACCCAGGCGAGCGCGGCCAGCCTTTGCAACAAGCATCTGGATCCGATCGACGCCGACCACATTTCGATTGTGAAGCCGGCCGGCACCGGCGACGTCCCGTATCTCGCCTTCAAGGCCGCATTCAAGGAGGCCCCTCATTTGACCAATCGGGAGGGGTGTTTTTCGAGCAAATCCATTTTCGGCAATGGCAGCAATGCCGCGCAGGTCGATCAGGGGATTTGCCCCGATGAGGTAGACCCGCAGCGGGCGTTGCGCATTCGATATGTGTGGCTGGATTCCACCAGCGCTTCATTGCTGATGGCGGGGCAGATCAGCGGCAATCTCGAGAAGTCGCTCGGTTCCAGGCCTTATGTCATTGAAAATGCCGTCACCAATGAATTGAAAGCGGTCATCGCCAAATTCGGCAAATCGATGAGTAACGAAAAGATCCTGCTCTCGTCCTCAGTGGAGGGGCTGCGCGACACCGCCAGTTCCAGGGAGGAAAGCTTTACGCCTGTCGCGAAGAAGGGAAAGCTGAAGCTCTACGATCTTGCGAATCCGGTTTCTCTCCCTGAACTGTCCGCCTATCAGGCCATCATCGGCACGCTTGATTATCCCGGCGACTTCTCGATGTATTACACAAAGGATGACGGCAGCGACCCAGGCGACACCGACATCCTGAATGGTGTGACGCTGTGGCGCTACTTTACTGCCGATGATGCAAAAGACTATTCGGCAAACCTGGTCAAGCTCAGGGATTGGGTGGGCAGGGAGCGGTCGCGGCTCGGACCAAAAATTACCGAGGATTTTTTCTCGTCGGCGGAGATGGCGCCGAAGAAAAATGTGACGCCGAGCTTGCCGCCTGAATTGGTCGCGATGCAATATTTTGCGCGCGCCGGCTGGCCCGATGACTTTCTTGTGGCCTCCGGTGGCGCCGGTTGCGGGATGGGAAGTTTCGGGCTCTCGGTTTCGCCGCGACGGCTGCATGTTCAGGTTGCCGTCATCGAAAACGGGCAGGGCAAGGGCACGCTTCCCATTTCGGCGCTGACGGCCGATGAAATCACTACCGACAAACTACGGCTGGCCGGCGACGACACCGCCTGGACCCGCACCAGATACGAATTTCCGGTGCCGGGTCTTTCCGAAGGAGAAACGGTCATCGTGCCGCTGCAACTGGAATTACGCCCCCCGGAAGAGGCCATTCTTGACAAGGACGCCATCGAGGGTTCGAAAACGCAGTATCTGACAATCCAGAAATACGGCAAGTCCGTGCTGGTGCAGCGTGAGGACAAGCAGGTCATCTACAAGAAGCGAAAGGAAGCCTTCAAGGACTCGAGTTTCCCCAATGAAGTTGCTTATACGTATGGACCTCGCGCGAAGCTGGTCTCGGCGCAGGCGCTGGGCCGGGACATCGCGCTTCGGCAGTTTGATCCGGCCAAGGTTTGGGCGCGTTTCGGTTCTGAGGAGGGTTCCTGTCCGTCCATTTACGTTAAATCGATCGACGGCTCGTTGCAGCCGTACGGCCGAATATTGGCGGGCGCTCGCGGCGCGATGAAGGTTCGAACCGAAAGTCTGATGCATTCCGGCGCGGCCTTGGCCGTCGAGATCGCCGAAGACGAGCCCGAGATCAGCCGGTTGCAGGAAATCAGGATATTTCGGGTCGATTCGCCCGATCGGGAAGTCCTGATGTATCAGGAATCGGACCGCATAATTGTGCCGGGTCTTCCGTTGCGGATCGAAACACCTTTGCTTCATGACGCGGAGAACATCCGGATCGAGGTTCGGGGTTTTTACCGGACCTTCCCGGAAATGATGGTCGAGATGGCGCGCCATGAGGCCGAAGATACCGATCAGCGCCATTGAAGGCCGTCCCGCTGGAATCCAGCTTTGAGGACTTACAATTCCCGCAATTCGGCCTAAACAGTCGTCGTCGATGGCTGAAAACCTGGAAAAATTCATGCGACCGAAGAGGCTGACCCAATTCATCGCGCTGACACTGGCGGCCCTGGCGCTCGCGGCCTGTTCGCACCGCGGCGACACGCCAGTCGCTCTCGGCGACGATGACGCGTTCTGCCGCGCAAACAATGTTCAGGTCGGTTCGCCCGAATATGTCGCCTGCCGCAAGGACCGCGACGTTCAGCGCAGTAACGCCGCCGCGCGCGCCGACCAGAAGCAGCGCGGCCTCGCCGAATACATGCTGAACAATCCGGCTCGGCCGTAGCGCAGAGTTTTTCCTCTCTCCTTGTGGAAAGAGGGTGGAGGCGATGCGAAGCATCGCGGAGGCTATGTTGGATCCGACAGACGGAGGGAAACCATGGCCCGAATTTATCTGGTTCTGGCGAGTGTCGTACTGTTCCTCCATTGCCAGGAAGCGTCTGCGCAAATTTGCCGGCCGGTTGCTGAACGTACAGGCGAAGTCGGGTGTTGGATCATCGCCCATCAGCCCGTCGGGCAACTCACGAGGCCGGAGACCTTTTGGCACCTGGATGTTTACGCGACCCGGACTGCGGCTGAAGCAGCAAAAACGGCTGGGGGCACGGTCGTCGAGTCTCTTGGAAGGATATGGCTGCTGACGATTGCAGACCAGGGATGGAGGCCGTCCGGGGGTGAACGCGTTGCCGAGATCGGTCCGCTTCCGATAACCGCGGATCAATCCTATTCTGCCCAGTACATGGAGGCGATCTTTATGCCGGGGATGGTGGCGCCGGCGCACACGCATGCGGGGCCCGAAGCTTGGTACACCCAAGCGGGAGAGACCTGTTTGGAGACCCCCAGCGGTAAACAGATCGGTCGTGCGGGTGGGCCACCTGTGATCGTCCCGGGCGGGCCTCCGATGCACCTTACGGCCACCGGAACGGAGCAACGCCGCGCCCTGGTTCTTATTCTTCACGATTTGTCAAAGCATGCGACTACGCCAGAGACCGATTGGATTCCCAAAGGTCTGTGCAAGACCTAGCGCGGGATGAGATCAGGTTGATCGGCAACGGTAACGGAAACGCGCTCCCTCTCCCGCTTGCGGAGGTCCGAGGCGAGCGAGGCTCGCTCTCGAGGTTGGGGTGCTTCCACAAGACGCCCCACCGCCGCGCTCAGGCGCGCAATTGCGCTGCCGCGCGCGTCTCGCTCTAGATGCGGCCTCCCGTCATGCTGGATATCATCTGTCTGGCGGCCACAGTGTATCGGCCGTCATTCAGCTCGTGGTCCAAGACCCAGAGAATGACTACGGCAACCAGTGCAGTTAGGATCGGCCTCATGTCAAATAAAGGCACAAGGACCGCCAGTTGTTCCATGGGTCGTTCAAAAAAGCCTCGATCCTGAAGTTCACACAGGGTTCCTTGCCGCATTTAAGCACTACGGCGAAAGGCTACTCCGCCACAGCCAGACCGGAAGCGAGCTGGAACGGCCCCGAATCCAGGTTTCATAGGGCCCCGTAAGAACGCCCAATTTGAATACGGCACAGTCTCGTCCCGCGGTGCGGAGCAGATCATCGCTCAACGCGAGCTGTACCTTATGATTGGCCGCCACTTCCATCAACCGGCTCGCCACGTTTACCGTGTCGCCGGTCGCCGTGATGTGGTGGTAGCTCTTTCCGCCGAGTCTGGAGGCCACAATGATTCCGAAATGCGCGCCGACCTTGAATCCAAGATTCGACGCGACCGACGAGGGCAGCGCGGCCAACCATCGCTCGGCGCTTGTGCAGAGCCCGACCGAGCATTCCGCCGCTCTGCGCGCATCGTCGGTCGCGGGCCCCGGCAGACCGAACAGGATCATGGCGCCGTCACCCAGAAAACTCGTGATCATTCCGCCGCAACTGACCGCTTCCTTGTCGACCAGGGCATGAAAGTCCTTCAGCAACTCGCGTATCCTGTCCGGTCCCAGCCGTTCGCTGAGAGATGTGAAGCCGGACAGATCGATGAAGACGATTGCCGCATTTTGGCTGACAGGCTGGGCAAGAAAGTTGGGATCCCGGGTCAACCATTCCTGCACGCCCGGAGCCTGAAATTGTTCGAGCAACTCATTCCTCGCGGCGAAATAGTTTGCCCGACGCCTGCCTGACCAGAGTTGAAAGGCCGCGAACAAAACAGCTGGCGGCGCGGCGGCAGCGACCGGCACAGCCGCGCTCAACCATATTCCCGACGAGAATGCGAAGAAAATCGCCCCCGCCCAGATCAGTGCGACGGCCGCGGCCGCAACAAGGCCGAGCGCACTTCGACGCCACGCCAGCAAACCTGCAAGAACCATTGGCAGCATCACGGTAACGATGCCATCGGCGATGCGCACGGACCGGTCCCGCGACAGGCTGTCTCCGGTCATCAATTGGGCGATGGCGGTGGAAAGAACCTCTACGCCCGGCATCAACGGCTCGAACGGGGTGGGAAAAAAATCCCCGCCGCCGGTGACGGTCGTCCCGACGACAACAATTCGATTTCGAATGGTCTCAGGATCTGCCTCGCCGGCAAGCACAGAGGCAGCGCTGATCGTTCGGATCGTCCCGCGGGGACCGTAATACGCCAGCAAGAGAGCGTGATCGACGTCGGTGGGAACCGCTCGTTGATCGAGAATAAGACGGTCCGGCTCTATGACCGGTTCCTTTCCGGTAGCCAATACGGCAACGCGGAGCGGAAACGACATCTCGATCCTGTCGCTCGTTCGAAATAACATCGGAATAGATCGTGGGGTACCGGTTTGATCGGTCGCCACGTTGGCAACGCCGGTTTGCGCACGGTCGGCGAATTTCTTCAGGGGAAGAAGGAATTTCTCGGCGCTTGGCAACAGGGCGAGCGGGCCCTCATCATCCCCCGCAAAGACCGACTGACTGGCTTGCGGGAACACAGCAGCGGCCGCTATGACGGTGGGACGCTCCGCGAGCGATTTCGCCAAGGCTTCATCGCCGTCGTCCGCTCCCTTGTCGACGAGCAGAAGATCGACCGCAATGAGTTTCGGCTGCAGCCGTGCAATCGCCCCGACGATCGCGGCGAGATCGATACGGGCGAGCGGGTAGCTGCCTTTCTCCGCCACGACCGAATCGTCGATCGCGACAATGGTCAGAAGATCAGGCGGCACCCTTGTGCCGCGGACAAGAGTTCGAAGGTCGATCGTCGCAGATTCGGCGCGATTGAGAAATCGCAGGCGGCCATGAGCGTGCGCAAAATAGACGCCAAACCCCCACAGCCCGGCCAGAACGACGGCAATCATGGTTTGGAGATGGCGGCCGCTCATTCCCTGCTTTACTGTCCGAGACGCGCCATCAATGCAGCCACACGAGCGGGAGGCCACCGCTTTACCGTCAAGGGGCCGGCTGCTTGCACATCGACCCCT
This sequence comes from uncultured Pseudomonadota bacterium, assembly GCA_963819325.1. Lineage (GTDB taxonomy): Bacteria > Pseudomonadota > Alphaproteobacteria > Rhizobiales > Xanthobacteraceae > Bradyrhizobium. The sequence continues at coordinate 17,085 of CAWFVT010000028.1, read as the reverse complement.
TCGCCGGGCCCCAGGGTAACACCATTGCCGCCAGTTCGCCGGCCAACGGCGACCCGCCCATGGACTACAAAAACCGACGTCTGGTTTTCGACGGCATCAACCGCCCACTTCGTACCGCGCACCGCCGCAATCGCTTGCGGCGTAATAACCCTGAATTCATTTCTCCCCTTTGGGACTTCAAGCAACAAAGCCCGACTGCTCAGCTCAACCGAATCCACACGGCCGTTTCCATCGCGATCACGCAGGGTATATCGGGCGCCAATTTCGGCGATGATGGTCACCCCTTTGCAACGGATCGTTTGAGTGGTGAAAGTCAAACTTTCCGACGAGCATCCCCCAGCGGCGGATTGAGCGGCAGCCGTTGCGACTGGGGGAAGCACACATGCGAGTGCAATAAATATCGCCCGGATAATCGCTTTCATGATTACACCTCTCTACGCTTGATTGAACCGCAAAATATCGCATGTATGGTCAGGTGATGAGCCATTGAGAAATCCGATCACCGGCAGCCGCTGCGCGCACGCAACAAGCGGCAAGGGCGCCGCTGTAATTCCAGAAGGTGAAGCCGCGTCGTTGTACGCGCACGCCCGGGATCAGGCGTTGTGCGATCCGCAAAGACTACCACCTTGCGATCGGCAATCGGGCCGATGCGCGACTTCGATCGATGCGTCCAAAGGTCGCGTTTCCGGTTCTGATGCCGTGCAGGGCTGGTTGAATTGCCTCGTCGTGAACGCCGCTCGCCGGCTGTACGAACGGAACAGCGGATGTACAATGCTGCCCGCCGTATGAGATCGGGGCGCGGGAAAGTGCGTCTGATTTTTTTAAGCGAATGCGCCGGATCGTGACCGGATGCGGAAAGCGGTTCCTCGTGGTCGAGTGCCGCGTGCGGCGGTGGGCCTGTCTGGATGCGAAGGAGCTCAGACCATGCTGATGCGAGTATTATCCCGAGCTGCGATTTGCGTGTTCGCGATATCCGCCGTCGCGTTGCCGGCTTATGGCCTGACCAGCGAGGAGGCTGTTGCGAAAATCGAGGCAGCGGGATATTCGCATATCCGCGAAATGACGGCCGGAAAGATAATGACCTACAGGGCGGTCAGAGCGGGGAAGGAGGTTTCCCTCGTCATTGACAGCTTCGGCAAGGTCAAGGAGTTGCCGTAGTCGCGAGCGGTGCCCCGGCGGGCAAATCGCCAAGCTCGCCGATCGGGGTGTGTGTCCAGCCCTCTTTGCAAAAATATTTTCGTTTTCCTCCGCCGCAAATCACTTCACCCTCCGTCGCTATCCCGCCCTTACAAGAGGGGCGTTTCGCGATCGTCACGGACGTTGGGCGCGGGATGCGATGGACGCGGCATGTCAAAAGACGAATGACATTGCGCGCGGACGGCGAAGTCGTGTGGTCCTGACGTCCCGACGCTGGCGTCAAGTTCGCGATGATGCTTCGCATCACGCCGATGACGGTGGCAAGAAAGCCCGGTCACCGAGGAGAGCGCGAAATAAGCTGTTAAAACCATTGCGCGGGGAATGCCGGGCGACCCGGCGTGACCGTGGTGACTTGCTTGCGTGCTTTCTACTTTTGCACGCAAGGCTGCGGGCGCATCGGGCGCCCGGCATTCCCTGCGCCCTCTGAATCAAGAGGGCGAGAGGTTCAAGCAAAAACTCGCGCGAAACACGCGGCGAGATCGCGGATTTGTATCTGAAATCAGGGCGACGTCATTGCGAGCGCAGCGAAGCAATCCACTCTTTTCTTTCTTGTTGCCTCATGGATTGCTTCGCTTCGCTCGCAATGACGGTTCTACAACTGCGTCGTCCGTGCTGCTATTCGTCTTCCGGCTTCTTGCCGCCGATGGTCTTCAGTTTGGCGAACACCGCGTCGACGTTGAGGTCGTCGCGCTGCTTTTCGGACGGCTCGAATTCCGGTTCCTTGCGGGTGGTCTCGGAAGCCGGCAGCAGGGTCGCGCCGCCATAGGCGGTATCGATCGGCTTCTCCTTGGCGGCCCGCTGCACCTCGAAGTCGAGCTCGATCTGCGAGCACAGGCCGAGCGTCACCGGGTCCATCGGCGTCAGCGTCGAGGCGTTCCAGTGGGTACGGTCGCGCACGCTGGCGATGGTGGTCTTGGTGGTGCCGACCAGCCGCATGATCTGGGCGTCCTTCAATTCCGGATGGTTGCGCACCAGCCACAGAATCGCGCTCGGCCGCTCATGGCGGCGCGACACCGGCGTATAGCGCGGGCCCTTTTTCTTGGCCTGCGGCGGCAGCGCCACCTTGCTCTCGCCGAGCTTGAGCCGGTAGTTCGGGTCCTTCTCGCCCTTTTCGATCTCGTCGCGCGAGAGCTGGCCGGTCGAAATCGGGTCCATGCCCTTGATGCCCTGGGCGGCGTCGCCGTCGGCGATGGCGCGGACCTCGAGCGGGTGCATTTTGGTGAAATCCGCCACCTGGTCGAAGGTCAGGGCGGTATTGTCGACCAGCCACACGGCAGTCGCCTTTGGCATCAGCGGTGCATTGCTCATGGCAAATCTCCTTTGTGCTTCGCCCACCTCAGGGAGGCGAAGCCGTGGTCATCAGCGATGACGGGAATTGGGCCCTATATACGCCGTCCGGGGCCTGCGGCGCAATGGTTTGGTGAACGGCCTTGACAGCGCCCGAAAGCGGTCCCAAGTCCTCATCTGGAAAGTCATATTTGAACCGTCCGTTCCCGGCCCGCCCGGGGGATCCACCGGTCCGAGATCGTCCCATGCAGGCCAAACCACCGCTGAAAATCGTGCTTTGCTCGCCGCGGGGGTTCTGCGCCGGGGTGGTCCGGGCCATCGATACCGTGGAGCGGGCGCTCACCATCTATGGCGCCCCGGTCTATGTCCGCCACGAAATCGTCCACAACCGTTATGTCGTCGACAGCCTGCGGACCAAAGGCGCGATTTTTGTCGAGGAACTGGCCGAAATCCCCGACAACACCAATGCGCCGGTGGTTTTTTCGGCCCACGGGGTGCCCAAATCGGTGCCCGCGGACGCCCGCGCCCGCAATTTCTTTTCGCTCGACGCCACCTGTCCGCTGGTCACCAAAGTCCACCGCGAGGCGGCGATCCATTTCAAGCGCGGCCGGGAAATCCTGCTGATCGGGCATTCCCATCATCCGGAAGTCGTCGGCACGCTCGGGCAACTGCCGCCCGGAGCAGTGACGCTTGATCGAGACCGCGCATGATGCGGCGACCTTCACGCCGAAGGATCCCGACAATCTCGCCTTCGTGACCCAGACCACGCTGTCGATCGACGACACCGCCGAGATCGTGGCGATGCTGAAGGAGCGGTTTCCGAACATCTCCGGCCCGCACAAGGAAGACATCTGCTACGCCACCACCAACCGCCAGCTTGCGGTCAAGAAGGTGGCGCCGGTGGTCGATGCCCTGATCGTGGTCGGGGCGCCGAATTCGTCGAATTCGCAGCGGCTGCGCGAAGTGGCCGAACGCGAAGGCTGTCCGGTTTCGGTGCTGGCGCAGCGCGCCAGCGATCTCGACTGGCGCATGTTCGACGGCATCAAGAGCCTCGGCATCACCGCCGGCGCATCGGCGCCGGAAGTGATCGTCGAAGAGATCATGGGTGCGTTCGCCGAGCGTTACGAATTGCATGTGGAGACGGTCTCGGCCGCGGAAGAGAACGAGTTCTTTCCGCTGCCGCGTTCGCTGCGGCCCGACGCGGCGTAAAACGCATGGCGGTCTATACCGACGTCGCCGCCGACGAGCTTGCGGAGTATCTGGCCGGTTACGACATCGGCGAACTGCTGTCCTACAAGGGCATCGCCGAGGGCGTCGAGAATTCCAACTTCCTGCTGCACACCAGTGCGGGCTATTTCATCCTGACGCTGTACGAGAAGCGGGTCGCCAAAAGCGAGCTGCCGTTCTTTCTTGGCCTGATGTCGTATCTGGTCGGCCGCGGGATCATTTGTCCGGAGCCGCTCAAGAACAAAAGCGGCGAAGCGCTGAGCGAACTGGCCGGCCGGCCCGCGGTGATCATCAATTTCCTGGAAGGCATCTGGCCGCGCAAGCCCAACGCCACCCATTGCGCCGCCGTCGGCCAGGCGCTGGCGAAAATGCATCTGGCGGGACGCGATTTTCCGATGTCGCGCGCCAACGCGCTGTCGGTGTCGGGCTGGCGTCCGCTGTTCGATCAGGCCGCGCCCAGAGCCGATGAAGTGCAGCACGGCCTGCGCGCCTTTATCGGCGCCGAGCTCGATCATCTCGAGAGCGGCATCTGGCCGAAGAACCTGCCGCAAGGCGTGATCCACGCCGACTTGTTTCCGGACAATGTGTTCTTTCTCGGCGAGCGGCTGTCCGGCATCATCGACTTCACCTTCGCCTGCAACGACATGCTGGCCTATGATGTCGCGATCTGCCTCAACGCCTGGTGTTTCGAGAGCGATTATTCGTTCAACGTCACCAAGGCGCGGGCCTTTCTCAATGCCTATAGCCGTGAGCGTGAATTGTCCGAGGCCGAGCAGCATGCGCTGCCGCTGCTGGCGCGCGGTGCGGCGCTGCGGTTCTTGCTGACGCGGCTGGTCGATTGCCTCAACGTGCCGCCGGGCGCGCTGGTGCGGCCAAAGGATCCGCTGGAATATGTCCGCAAGCTGCGCTTCCAGCAGGGTGTCGCCAGCATGCGCGATTACGGCGTCGCCGCCTCGGGGCTGGTGGCGTGAGTTCACTCCCCTCGGTCACCATTCACACCGACGGCGCCTGCTCCGGCAATCCAGGGCCGGGCGGCTGGGGCGCGATCCTCAAATTCGGCGACGTCGAAAAGGAATTGAAAGGCGGCGAGGCGCACACCACCAACAACCGCATGGAGCTGATGGCGGCGATCTCGGCGCTGGAAACCCTGAAGAAGCCGTGCACCGTCGATCTCTACACCGACAGCCAGTATGTCCGTCAGGGCATCACCGGCTGGATCCATGGCTGGAAGAAGAACGGCTGGCGCACCTCGGACAAGAAGCCGGTCAAGAATGTCGACCTGTGGCAGCGGCTCGACGCGGCTTTGCAGCAGCACCAGGTGCGCTGGCATTGGGTCAAGGGTCACGCCGGCCATGACGAGAACGAGCGCGCCGATCAGTTGGCGCGGGAGGGTGTTGCGATGGCGCGGCTGAAGGGGAGGTCGGGACCATGACCGCGCCGGTACAACACACGCCGCCGTCATCACCCGCGAAAGCGGGTGATCCAGTATTCCGAGGCGTTCATGATGAACCGAGGCGTTTCGGAATACTGGATCGCCCGGTCAAGCCGGGCGACGACAGTTTGTAAGATAGCGAAGTTGCTTAACTCAGAGCTGCCCCAGCAGCGTGTCGCCGCCGGAGACTTCGACCTTGCCGGGGTTGGGCTCGAGGTTGAGCTTCTTGACCACGCCGTCATCCACCAGCATCGAGTAGCGGTGCGAGCGGATGCCAAGGCCGTTGCCGGAGGCGTCGAGCTCCATGCCGATCGCCTTGGTGAAGTCGGCGTTGCCGTCGGCGAGGTATATCGCTTCGTCGCGCTGGTCGGTGTCGCGCTTCCAGGCGTTCATGACAAAGACGTCATTGACGGATACGATCGCGATGGCGTCGACGCCCTTGTCCTTGATGGCATAGGCGTTCAGGAAAATGCTCGGCAAATGCATCTTGTGGCAGGTGCCGGTATAGGCGCCGGGCACCGCGAACAGCGCTACCTTCGTGCCCTTGAAGATATCGTCGGTGGTCTTGACCTGCGGACCTTCCGCCGTCATCACGCGAAACTTGGCTTCCGGCAGCTTGTCGCCGACTTTGATGGTCATCGTCAATTCTCCTTAGCTGTGCCGGAGTGTCTTAGACCGGGCAGGCGGCGGGCACAATATTGGCTCGCGTGGAAACGGCCATGGAAATTGCGTTGGCCGGCCGTGTTCACCGTTCCGTCATCCGCCGGAAAATCCGCCGCGGTCGAGAAAGGCCTGTTCTTGCGGCGTCGTGATGCGTCCCAGAACAGAATTGCGATGGGGAAAGCGCCCGAAGCGGCGGATGATATCGGCATGCTCCTCGGCATATCTGAGATTGTCGGCATTTGCGGTGTTGCGAAACAGCTCGACGCAGCGCTGCTGGTCGGCCAGATGCTCCGAATGCATCAACGGCAGATAGCAAAACTCCAGCAAATCGGCCGGCATGCGCTGGTCGGCGCCGCGCGCGATGGCACAGATGGCGACCGCAAGGGCGAGCGCATCGCTGGAATAGGCCCTGACATCGCCGCGAAACATGTTGCGGGGAAACTGGTCCAGCACGATGACCAGCGCCAGCGCGCCGTCATCGGTCGCTTCCCACGGCGACAGTTCGCCGGCCACAGCCTTTCGCCACAGCCGCAGGAAGCGGTGGCGCAGATCGGCATCGAAGGCGTCGTCGCGCCTGTACCAGTGATCGCTGCCGGCCGCGCGCCAGAAGGCGAGGATGTCGGCCGGCGAGACATCGTCGCGAATGTCGGTCATGGACGGGCATCGCCGGACGCGTGGTTAGGCCGCGGCCTTCTTTTCGTCGCGCAATTCGCGGCGCAGGATTTTTCCGACATTGGTCTTCGGCAGGTCGGTCCGGAACTCGATTTGCTTGGGGACTTTGTAGTTGGTCAGCTGCGTACCGCAGAACTTGATGATGTCCTCGGCGGTCACGTTCGGATCCTTCTTCACCACAAACGCCTTGACCGCTTCGCCGGACCGCGCGTCCTGGACGCCGATCACGGCGCACTCCAGCACGCCGGGATGGCTTGCGATCACTTCCTCGATCTCGTTGGGATAGACGTTGAACCCCGACACCAGGATCATGTCCTTCTTGCGATCGACGATCTTGGTATAGCCGTCCGGTGTCATCACCCCGATATCGCCGGTGCGGAAATAGCCGTCCGCCGTCATCACCTTCGCGGTTTCATCCGGCCGGTTCCAGTAGCCGGCCATCACCTGCGGGCCTTTGGCGCAGATTTCGCCGGGCTCGCCGAGCGGCACTTCCTTGCCGTCATCGTCGCGGATCGACAGATAGGTCGAGGGCACCGGAATCCCGATCGAGCCGGAGAACTTGTCGGTATCGGCGGGATTGCAGGTCAAAGTCGGCGACGTCTCCGACAGACCGTAACCTTCCGACAACGCGCATCCGGTGGTCTTCAGCCAGGCTTCCGCGACCGCCTTCTGGGTCGCCATGCCGCCGCCGAACGAGGTCTTGAGCTTGGAGAAGTCGACCTTGTCGAAACCGGGCGAATTCAACAGCCCGTTGTAGAGCGTGTTGACCGCTGGGAAGCTGTTGATCTGGTATTTCATCAGCTCCTTGATGAAGCCCGCCATGTCGCGCGGATTGGGGATCAAGAGATTGACCCCGCCGGCGCGCATCGCCAGCAGGAAACAGGCCGTCAGCGCGAAGATATGGTAGAGCGGCAGCGCGCAGACGATGAACAGCTGGTCGACATGCGGCGGCTTCTTCAGCGCCGGCTGCAGCCAGGCATCGTTCTGCAGCACGTTGGCCAGGATGTTGCGATGAAGCAGCGTCGCGCCCTTGGAGACGCCGGTGGTGCCGCCGGTATATTGCAGGAAGGCGACGTCGTCGGGCGCGATCTTCGGCTTGTTGAGCTTGATGTTGCGGCCGGCCGCCACCGCGTCGTTGAAGGCGACCGCGCCCGGTATCGAATAGGCCGGCACCATTTTTTTCACCCGCCGCACCACCAGATTGACGATCACGCCCTTGAAGCCGAGCAGATCGCCCATGCTGCCGACGATGACATGCTTCACCGCGGTCTTTGCCAACACCTGCTGCACGGTGGTGGCGAAGTTCTCCAGCACGATCACCGCCTCGGCGCCGGAATCCTTGAGCTGGTGCTCAAGCTCGCGCGGGGTGTAGAGCGGATTGACGTTGACGACCGCGTAGCCCGCGCGCAGCACGGCCGCGGTCGATACCGGGTATTGCAGGACGTTCGGCATCATCAGCGCGACGCGGGCGCCCTTCTGCAGGCCCTTGCTCTGCAGATAGGCCGCCAGCGCCAGCGACATCTCGTCGAGGTCGCGATAGCTGATCGACTTGTCCATGCAGATGAAGGCCTTGCGGTCGCGAAACTTCGCAAAGCTCTCTTCCAGCAACTCGACGAGAGATGCGTATTGGGTCACGTCGATATCGGCGGGCACGCCGGCTGGATATTGCTTGAGCCAGATGCGCTCCATGCTCATTCCCCTCTGTTTATTTTCCCGTTTAACGGGACGGGTCGCCTCGTTTCGGGCTGTATTGGTTTTGGGCAGTATTGAGCAATGCGCCACCCGCTGGCAAGCGGCTGCGCAGTGCCGGCGCGATGGCTGACCGGGAAAGCCGGTCTCTCTCCGGCCCCGGAAACAGCCCGGCTATGGGGTGCGGCGGCGCCGTTTTAGCCTGCGGGCTTGTGCGCGGGCTTGGTCGAACGCTTGGCGGTCGTCTTCGGTTTGGCCGGTTTCGCCGCAGGCTTGTCGGCCGTGGCCGCAGGCTTTTCATTGGCTTTCGGAGCCGCATCCGGCTTGGCATCGGCATGTTTGCCGGGCTTGGTGCCTTTGCCGGAATCCTTGGCCTCGGCCTTCGGTTCGGCCGCAGCGTCCGGCTTTTTCGAGGCGACCCGCGACTTCTTTCCGTGACGCCGTGGCGTCTGTTGTTCGACATCCGCGGCAACCGCGGCAATCAAGGCGGCCCCGGTTCGGGTCGGGCCGGTATAGACCGGGATCGGCTCGGAGGCCGCAGGCGCCCCGGCCAGCAACTCCGACGGCTTCACCATCGGTGCCTGAAGCCCGGCCGCGAAAAATGTAATGGCGGATTCGCCGGTGGTTGAACCGCTGGCGATCGCTTCCTCATCCTCGTCGCTGGCCGGCCGCTTGCGCTTGGGGCCGCACATTTCCTCGTGCAAGTTCGGCGGCGAGGCGTCGATCGGTGCCAGGTTGTCGACCATGCCGAGCGAAGGGCGCAGCCATGACAGCGAGTCGTTGGAGAAGCCGCGTTCCAGCAATTGCGCGGCTCTTACCGCGCGCATCTGGCCGGATGACGCGCCCAGCACCACCGCGATCAGCCGCCTGCCGTTGCGGGTGGCCGACGCCACCAGGTTGTAGCCGGACGCACAGATGAAGCCGGTCTTGAAGCCGTCGGCGCCGGGATAGCGTCCGATCAGCTTGTTGAAATTCTGCGTGACTTTGCGGCCGAACCGGATCGAGGGAATGTGGACGAAATATTCGTATTCCGGCAGATCGCGAATGATGGCGCGGGCGAGGATCGCCAGATCGCGCGCCGACGTGATCTGACCGTCGGCCGGCAGACCGTTTGGATTGACGTAGCTCGTCTGCGTCATGCCGAGCCGGTGCGCGGCCTGATTCATCTGCGCCGAAAAACCGTCGATCGAACCTCCGACGCCCTCGGCAAGCACCACGGCCATGTCGTTGGCCGACTTCACCAGCATCATCTTGAGCGCGTTATCGACGGTGACCTGAGTTCCTGGCCGGAAACCCATTTTCGATGGCGACTGCGAGGCTGCGACCGGCGACACCGTCAACAGGGTATCGAGCGAGATCCGCCCTTCCTTGACCGCCCTGAGCGTGACATAGGCCGTCATCAGCTTGGTCACCGACGCCGGATACCAGGGATAGGTCGCGTTCTCGGCCTGCAGCACCTTTCCGGTATCGGCCTCGATCACCAGCAGCGCTTCGGCATGCGCAAGGCGCGGCGCGGCAACAACGAGTGCCGCGACCAGGACGATCCAGTTCAACCATGACTTGCGAAGCAACGGGCGAAGAGAGTGCACTATCCGATTCCGGTCCTTTGCGACCCGCCTTCGAGCGGAGGTCCTGGCCTGTAATATTCGGGCTCCAAGCGTGTCCGGCCGTCGCTTGAGGCGAAGCGAACCTATACCGGCTGGCCGGGCCGGAACAGAGGCTGCGAGATTAAATCCTGGTGATGAAATTGGCCGAAGTTCGGCCATGCCTAAATCTTGACAGTATCGTTGCTGACTTCCTGTGGCGCCATACTGGCCCGCGCGTTCTCCTGGACCATGAACTGGGCCCTCGCCAGTTCGGCAAAACGGCCGCCTTTCGCCACCAGTTCATCGAAAGTTCCGCTTTCGATCACCCGTCCATTGTCGAACACCAGGATACGCGTGGCGTTGCGGATGGTCGAGAGCCGGTGCGCGATCACGAAGGTGGTGCGACCTTTCATCACTTCGTCGAGTGCGGCGTTAACCTTGGCCTCGGTGATGGCATCTAGCGCGCTGGTGGCCTCGTCGAGGATCAGGATCGGCGGGTCTTTCAGCATGGCCCGCGCGATCGACAGCCGCTGCCGCTCGCCGCCGGACAGCATGCGCCCGCGCTCGCCGGCATTGGTGTCGAACTTCTGCTCGCTGCGTTCGATGAACTCCAGCGCCTGGGCGCGAGCCGCGGCGACCCGCATTTCCTCCAGGGTGGCGTCCGGTTTGCCGACGCGCAGATTGTCGGCGATCGAGCGGTTGAACAGCAGCGCTTCCTGAAACACCACGCCGATATTTCGCCGCAGCGCCGTCAGCGTCAGGCCGCGGACATCCATGCCGTCGATCTTGATGATACCGGACTGCGGATCGAAGGCGCGGTGCAGCAGCGCGATGGCGGTCGATTTGCCCGCTCCGGTCGGGCCGACCAGCGCGATGGTCTGGCCGGGCAGCGCGGTGAGGGAGAGATCCTCGACCGCCGGCCGCTTGCCGTCATAGGAGAACGAGACGTCGTTGAATTCGACCAGGCCCGAAAGACGCCCGGGATCGATCGCGTCGGGCCGGTCGCGAACCGCGGGCACGGCATCCAGCACGTTGAAGAATTCCTGCAGGCGCGGTGCCTCCATGAAGACGTTGTTGATGAAGCTCACCACCTGTTCGAGCTTCTGGATCAGCATGGTGGCGAAACTCACGAACATCACGATCTCGCCGACCGTGGTGAGACCCTGCTCGTGCAGCGCGATGCCGACGGTGAAGATCGCCAGCACGGTGATGGTGGTCGACGCCCGGGTGATGACGGTGACCAGCGCCCACCACGACAGCACCGGCATCTGCACCGCCAGCAGCTTGTCGGCGACGAAGCGCAGCCCCTGCACCTCGGCATCGATGCGCACGAAGCTCTGCACCAGCGCCACATTGCCGAGCGCGTCGGAGGCGCGCGCGGAGAGGTCGCTGTAATGCTGTTCGACTTCGCTTTGCATGCCGTAGGTCTTGCGCACCACCATCGTGGTCAGCACCGTGAACACCACGCACAGCACGAACAGCAGGATCGCCAGCCGCCAGTTGATGTAGAACGCCAGCGGCAGCAGCACCACCAGCGACATGATGGCGGCGAAATGCTCGCGGAAAAATCCGAGCCACAGCCGCCACAGCGAGTCAGTGCCGTTCAGCATCACCTTCATCAGGCGGCCGGAATGGGTGCCGGTGTGGAAGGTCAGCGGCAATTGCATGATGTGCTCGAAATAGCTCGTCAGCACCGCCTGGCGCTGGCGGTGCGCCAACCGATCCGCATGCAGCGCGACCGCGGCGCTGCAGCCGATGGTAAACAGGCCGAACGCCGCCCAGGCCGCGAGCAGCGGCCATGCCGACGAGGACGCGCCCGGAGCCGCGGAGGATTTGCCGGAAAGGACGTCGACGATGCGGCCGAACAGCACGGGTTCGGCGAACTGGGCGCCGGCCAGCAGCAGATTGGCGCCAGCGAGAATCCAGCCCAGCCGCGCCTCCTTGCCGAGCAGTTCAAGGACGCGGGTATAGAGGCGAAGCATGGACATCCCATAGGGTCCGGGTCGGCGGGACAGTCGATTGTCTGAACCGACATTCTAATCAGGGATTGCCACGGAGATACAGCGTCCGCCGGCTTTTTACTCAATTGATCAGGCGGCCGCCGAGCGGGGGCAGGAAACTCTCGTCGAAAATATCCGCAGCAGTAGGCCGCTTCAGGAATTTAAAGCCCTCGGCGATCTGATCAATCGAGCGCTCCAGGCGGGCCGGATCGACGCCGCCGATGCCGTCGCGTTGCACTTCGGCGGTGAGGATGTTGTCGCGAAGCACGGTGCGCAGGCGCTCCAGCTCAAGCTCGGGCGATCCGCTGTCCATCCGGCTGACCACTTCGTCCACCGCGCGCTTCGGCTGCTGGATCGCCAGATGGGTGCCGGCCACCACCGCGCGGAGGAAGCCTTTCACCGCCTCGGGGCGGGCCGCAGCGAATGCCGGATTGACGATCACTGCGAACCCATAGGCCTCGCAGCCGTAATTGGCGTATCGAAACACCGCAAGGTCGTCGGCAGGAACGCCGCGATCCCTGAGATTGACGGCCGACAGATAGGAGAATCCGCTCACCGCATCGACTTGACCCGCCGACAGCATCGGCTCACGCACCGCGGCCCCGAAGTGCTCCTGCTTGACGGTTGCGATCTTGATTCCGTTCTGCCGCGCCAGTGCCGGCCATAGCCGGATCGAAAGGTCGCCCTCGGCGACGCCGAGCGTTTTGCCTTCGATGTCGGACAACGCGTGGATGCCGCGGCTCTTGCGGGCAACGACGGCGTAGGGCGATTTGTTGAACAGCACGAACACCGCCTTGACGGGTGGCGCGTCCGACCTGTCGCGAAAGCGGATCAGCGCGTTGATGTCGACCAGCGCCAGATCGCTGGTGCCGGCGGCGACGCCCGCAATCGCGTCCGGCGATCCGCGGGCAATATGGGTGGTGACCGCGAGACCTTCCGAACCGAACAAGCCGTCGGCCGCCGCCAGCACGAAGGGGGCGTCGCTGGCGTCGATCGGACGGTCGAAGGAAAACCGGATCGGTGTCGGTTGCCGAACCGGATCCGCGGCCAGGCCTTCCGCCGCGCCAAGGCACGCAAAAAACGCCAGGCCTGTCAGCAAAGTCGAAAGCAAGCCGACTGCCGGGTGAACTGCCGAATGAACTGCAACGGCCGGATTTACGCACATGGATGACACCGGAAAGCCCGACACCCCGACACCAGTTGCCGCGCCGGGTATGTTTGTTTCGTGACGCCCGGCGCCGGTCGCGGGCATTCTGCCGGATCAAATCTGAATGGCCGATGACCGTCTTGATTTTGTCATCTGCCGTTCACCATGTTTCGGACCGGAAGGCCGGTGGGTCGCGCGGCGGGGCTGCCGACACAGGGCCCAAAACATGACATCATCGGCGGAGCCTGCGTAGTCGTTGAATTCTTCGAGATAGCGGCAAACAGAGCAAGCCCGTTAACACGCTGGCGATGGGTTTCGGCTAATTTCGGGGAATGAGTGATTCGCTTGAGCGGCTCTATCTGGCGGTGATCGCGGCCAAGGATCTCGATCCGGCAACGTCGCGAACCGCGCGGCTGTTTCAGCGCGGCCCGGCCAAGATGGCGAAGAAACTGGCCGAAGAAGCTGTCGAAGTCGTGATCGACGCCGTCAGCGGCGATTCCGACGCGGTGGTGCGCGAGAGCGCCGACCTGCTCTATAACCTCACGGTGTTGTGGGCGTCGGCCGGTGTGCGGCCCGAGGACGTCTGGCGCGAAATGGAGCGGCGCGAGCGCATGCTCGGAATTGCCGAGAAGCTGCCAAAATCCGCCGTCAAAATGGCCAAGGAATTGCACAAGGAAATGCACAAGGTTGCGGCGCCCCGGATCGGGCGGCGACCAATTGTCGCGCTTGCAAGCCGCAATTTGAGCAAGCGCGGTTAAGGCTTCCCGGATTTTTTCAATTTCCTGCAAATTCCCGTGCATTCCCGGCATGGACAAATCCGTCGCATGGTGGTTCATCGCGCCATGCTGAGACGGATTTACGATTGGTGCATCGACGCCGCGCACAAGCCATATGCGCTCTGGATTCTGGGAGCCGTGGCGTTCGCGGAGAGCTCATTCTTCCCGGTACCGCCCGATGTGATGCTGCTTCCGATGTCGGTGGCTCGGCCGCGCCGGGCCTGGCTCTTCGCCTCGGTATGCACGATTGCCTCGGTGGCGGGTGGAGTGCTCGGTTATGCCATCGGCGCGCTGCTGTACGATTCAGTTGGGCAATGGCTGATCAATCTCTACGGCCTCGGCAGCAAGGTCGAATCTTTCCGTGAGTCCTATGCCCAATGGGGGGCCTTGATCATCATCGGCAAGGGCCTGACGCCGATACCTTACAAGCTCGTCACCATCACTTCGGGTTTTGCCGGCTACAATATCTGGTTGTTCATTGTCTGCTCGATCATCGGTCGCGGCATGCGCTTCTTCATCGGTGCGATCCTCTTCAACCGCTATGGCGACGTCATCCGCGCAGAACTCGAGAAGCGCCTCGGGCTTTGGGTTTCGCTGGGTGCCGCACTGCTGGTGTTCGGCTTTTTCGTTGCCTACAGGCTGCTTTGAAAGCTGGTGCGAATTGCCTTGCCGGTTCGCCGCTTCAGGTTACGCTTGATGTGCGGCTTGCCAAAGCCGGGATTGCATTGTTTGCATGATGTCTGGCATCTTTTAGCCCCATGCATCACATCTTCGCATCGCGTCTTCCCTGAGTGACGAAAAGGATTTCATGAATGTCCATGCCTGCCTTGTTCAAGGGCCGTCTGTCGATACCGGTGATCGGAGCGCCGCTGTTCATCATTTCCGTGCCGGATCTGGTGATCGCGCAGTGCAAAGCGGGAATCGTGGGATCGTTTCCGGCACTGAACGCACGGCCGCCGGCGCTGCTCGACGAGTGGCTGGCACGGATCAAGGAAGAGCTGGCCGCGCACGACAGGGCCAATCCCGGCCGGCTCGCGGCACCGTTCGCGGTCAACCAGATCGTGCACCGGTCGAACAACCGGCTCGATCATGATCTTGCGCTTTGCGAAAAGCATAAAGTGCCGATGATCATCACGTCGCTCGGCGCGCGCGAGGAGCTCAATCAGGCAGCGCATGGCTGGGGCGGCATCGTTTTTCACGACGTCATCAACCAGAAATTCGCGCACAAGGCGGTCGAGAAGGGCGCCGATGGCCTGATCCTGGTGTCCGCCGGCGCCGGCGGACATGCCGGCGAGATATCGCCCTTCGCGTTCGTGGCGGAGACCCGGCAATGGTTTGATGGGCCGATTGCGCTGTCGGGCGCGATCGGCAACGGCCGCGCGATCCGCGCGGTGCGGATGCTCGGCGCCGACTTTGCCTATATCGGCTCGGCCTTCATCGCCACCGCCGAAGCCAATGCGGTGGAGGGTTACAAACAGATGATCACCACCTCGTCGGCGGAGGATATCGTCTATTCGAATCTGTTCACCGGCGTGCATGGCAACTATCTGAAGCCGTCGATCGTCGCGGCCGGAATGGATCCGGATAATCTTCCCGAGTTCGGACCCGTCGAAAATGAGTTTCGGCACCGACGAATCCGGCGAACGTGCCAAACCGAAAGCCTGGAAGGAAATCTGGGGCAGCGGCCAGGGCGTCGGCAGTGTCGGCAAGATCGTGCCGGCCGCCGAATTGATCGGACGGTTCAAACGCGAATACGACGAAGCCGTCGACCCGCCGCTGTGATGGATGCCATCTATCGCGTCGAGGGCAATCGCGTCGTCACCAGTCCCGACGCGGCTGGCCCATGGGATGCCCGGATGCAGCACGGCTCCGCGCCGGCCGCCTTGGTGGTATGGGCCGCCGAAGCGATCCCGACGCCGGAGCCGATGCGGATCGCGCGCGTGACCATCGATCTGATGCGGCCGGTGCCGGTGGCGCCGCTCACATTCGAGACCGAAGTGCTGCGCGAGGGACGCAAGATCCAGTTATGCGCCGTCAGGCTGCGCGCCGCGGATGTGGTCGTGGTCACCGCGACCGTGCTCAAGATCAAGACCCAGGCATTGACCCTGCCACCGGATGTCGCTGACGTGGCCGTCACGCTGCCCGGGCCGGATCAGGCGCGCGAGGAGTTGCCGGACTTTTCCAGTAGCCCGTTTGTGAAGGGCATCTCGCTACGCGCCGCTCGCGGCCGCTTCGGCGTGCCCGGTCCCGGCGCGATCTGGTATCGCGTCGATCGGGCACTGGTGGAAGGCTCGCCGGTTTCGCAAGCCATGCGCGGCGTGGTCGCCGCGGATTTCTGCAATGGCACCTCGGCGGCGCTCGATTTCCGGCAATGGACCTTCATCAATGCCGACCTCACCGTCAGCTTTGCCCGGCAGCCGGTCGGCGAATGGATTTTGCTCGATGCGGAATCCTGGATCGGGCCGGATGGCGCGGGCCTCGCCGCGGCGCGGCTGGCAGACAGCCGCGGCTATTTCGGCCGCGCCGCGCAGAGCCTCGTGATCGAGAAGCGATAGATCGTTCCAGGCGAAAGCCCGCCATACGGCGTGATCGGCACCGGTTCGCTGTCGGCTGCGTCGGGACTTGACAGGTGACTTAATGGTCACCTATCATAATCGGCATGGATGCAGTGTTCAGAGCGCTTGCCGACCCCACCCGTCGAAGTCTGCTTGATGAGTTGTTCAAGGAGGATGGGCAGACGCTGAGCGCGCTTGAGCAGCGGCTGCCGATGACGCGCTTCGGCGTCATGAAGCACCTGAAGGTGCTTGAGGAAGCAGGTCTCGTCGTGAGCAAGCGGCGAGGGCGCGAGAAACTGCACTTCCTGAACCCGGTTCCGATCCGGCTCGTCCACGACCGCTGGGTCAGCAAATACGCCGAAGCCTGGGCTGCCGGGCTGAGCGACCTCAAGCACAAACTGGAGAAGACGATGGAGAAGGTTTTCGAAATCTACATCAAGACGACGCCCGAACGTCTCTGGCACGCCATCACCGACACCGAGATGCGGCGCAAATACAATTTCGGAGCGGTCGTTACCTCG
The DNA here is from genome assembly GCA_963819325.1 of uncultured Pseudomonadota bacterium. Taxonomy (GTDB): domain Bacteria; phylum Pseudomonadota; class Alphaproteobacteria; order Rhizobiales; family Xanthobacteraceae; genus Bradyrhizobium. Next base: position 333 of record CAWFVT010000028.1, on the reverse strand, counting down.
GACTGGGCGAACGGCTCGCGCTACGAGGGCCGCGGCAACGGCAACCTGATTTTTGACGGCGACAATCTCGAGGTCGATCCGCCCCGCCGGCTGGTCCAGAACTTCAGGGCTCTCTGGGGCGAAGACGTCAAGGGTGAGGGGACTTCACGGGTCACCTGGGAGATCGAACCGGTCGGCGATTCATGCCGCCTGACGGTAACCCACGATCAACTGCGCGAAGGCGCCAACAGCCAGCTCTATGGTGGCTGGCCGATGGTGCTTTCCGGCATCAAGACGCTGCTCGAGTCCGGCGAAATGCTGACGACGCCGGGATCGCTGCGCTGGCTGCAAGGC
>CAWFVT010000027.1:0-71180 GCA_963819325.1 uncultured Pseudomonadota bacterium | reverse complement strand
GCTATCCCCCCTGTGATGCATTCGCAGATCGTCTCGGCGTCGCGGATCACCTGCTGTCCAAGCCGGTGTTGCGGCGACAACTCGGCCTTCATCATGGTTTCGAACAGCGGCCGCCGCAAAAAGCTTTCGAACTGCACGCCGGCCCGCGCCAGTACGCCGGACCGGGTGAATTCGAGCACGCCATAGAGGACCAGAAACACGCCGACGATCAGCGTCAGCATGACGAGTGTGCTGACATTGCGGCTGGTCAGGACGCGATCATAAACCTGCATCGAATAGAGCGGCGATGCGAGCATCGTCGCGTTGATGAACATGCTCAGAACGAAAGTCGCCCCCAGAGCGGGATAGCAGGATTTCAGAGCCTGCGTGAGCGGTGAGCGGGTCGGTAATATGCGCGGCCATATTGTCCTCCCATTGGCTGAGCGACGTTGTGCCATGAGGGTATGGGAACCGACCGTGACGGACGTCACGGAGGGAAAAATGCCAACGTTGGGGCTGTCCCAATCGAGGCGGTTGCGGCTCTGCTACCCGGGTCACGCCCCGCCCGTCACGGCGAGTTAGCAGAAAGTCGCGGCATCGCTTGCTTCATAAGCGAAAGCCGGGTGCCCCTCGGTCCCGCCCAGTGTGATGCCCCGCACAGTGCTGCCGCGCCTCATCCTGCAGGGTACGTCCATCACGCTCATGCACCGGAGGACACCCATGAACGCCCTTGCCATCGATCGCTCAAGCCCAGTTTGCCGTGCCGAGCGGCATCCACGATCACCGCTCCTACGCCCGTCTGGGCTTTGCCGCTATCGCGCTCGTGTTCGGCGGCTTCAGTATCTCGGCGGGCTTCGCGCCTCTCGATCGCGCCGCCGTTGCACAAGGCCAGGTCTCCGTCGAGAGCAACAACAAGCCGATCCAGCATCTCGAAGGCGGCATCGTCCGGGAAATCCTCGTCCATGACTCGCAGCAGGTGCAGGAAGGCGACGTGCTCTTCCGGCTGCAGCCGACCTCCGCCCAGGCCAACCTCGACCTTCTGCGCAAGCAGATCGACGCCAGCGTGGCCCTGGAGGCGCGTCTGGTGGCGGAGCAGACGCGGGCCGATCAGATCAAGTTTCCGGCTGACCTGTTGGCGCGTCGCAACATCGCGGAAACCGACATGGCAATCAACGACCAGGAACGGCAGTTTCGTGAACGCCGGCAGACGCTCGACGGCCAGATCGGCATTCTCGCCGCCCAGATCGAGCAGAAGCAGCAGGACATTGGGGGACGCCAGCGCCAGAAGAATCGCTTGCGGTCCAGATGGCGAGCTTCAAGGCCGAGATTGCCGCGGTCGCCCCCGTGGTCGCAAAGGGCTACTACGCCCGCAACAAGTATCTCGCGCTCCAACGCGACGCGGCGCGCGTGGAGGGTGAATTCGGCGTCGCCGAGAGCGACATTGCGCGGCTCTCCAAAAGTGTCGACGAGGCGAAACTGCAGATCGAGCAGACCCGCTTCAAATTCGACGAGGATGTCTCGAAAGAGTTGAACGATGTCCGCGCCAAGATGTCGGACGCACGGGGAAAAATCCTGATTGCCGAGGATGTGCTGACCCGGGTCGATGTTCGCGCGCCGCGGAGGGGCACCGTGCTCGGATTGAAAGTGCACGGGGTCGGCGCGGTCGTTAAACCCGGCGATACGCTGGCCGAAATTGTTCCGGTCGGGGAAGGGTTGAGGATCACGGCGCGGGTTTCTCCCAGCGATATTGAGAGCGTCGAGGTCGGCCAGACCGCGGAAGTACGTTTCCCGAACTTCTCGTCGCGGGAAACCCCGGTCATTCTGGGCAAGGTCGTAAGCCTGTCTCCCGACGCGCTGGTCGACCAGACCGGCAATCAGCAGCAGCAACAGCCCTACTTTTCAGCCAAGGTGATGATCGACTACAGCGCCGTGCCGGAAGATGTCGCCAGGAAATCCAGCGGGGATGCAGGCCGACGTCCTGATTTCGACGGGCGAGCGGACTGTACTCGCCTATTTGATCGGACCGCTCAGGAACAGCTTCGCCACACTTTCCGAGAGAAATGATCGCAGGCCTGTCCAGGCCACGGACATGAAAGGTGGGTCGCAGATCGCTGCGGCTCACCTTTTTTTGCAGACAGTCATGCCGGAAGCGCAGCCGGCGCAACCAGTCGTGCATGGTCGGTTGCGAGAGCCTTTCGGGTATCTCCGTCATCCGCCGTCAGCGATACAAGCTCCATCCCCGTGGCATCGATGCCGGCCGTCTCCAACGCGGCGGAATTGAGAGAAACTGGCAGCCGCGATCTTCCGCACGCCCGGCGAGGCGAGAGCGGCATCCATGACGGGCCCGATGGCGGTGACGGTTTCGACGGTCCCGCGCCAATCCGGCCAAGACAAGCGGCACCGAACGCCAGTCCCATCGCGACGGCGATCGGCCGGCCAAGTTCGGCCGAGAACCTTTCGTTCAGGCGGTCAAGAGCGACATCGATGTCGGCACTGGCCGCGACTGCGGCGCGGCACGCGGCCTGCGCGGTGTCGTCCTGACCGAACAAGGCAACGATTCCGCTTCCGGTCATCCGCACGACCAGGCCGTTGTGACCGCCGACGGCGGCGTGGACCATGTCGAGGAACGCGTTCAGAAGGAAGATCGCATCATAGGCCCGGCGCGCACCCACCAGCCCGGCATGATCCTGCAACTGGACGCAGAGCGCCGCGGCCTGTCGCTCGATCCCCGCCATGTCGAACTCGGGCTCGGCCGCGGCTGCGTGGGCGGTAGGGGTAAGCCGGGTGACCGTCAACGCTGCGGTGGGCCGGATCTGGCACGCGAGTCGGATCTGGTCATCCTGCGCGCCGAGCATGCGAAACTCGGCGGCGGTGCGGGGAGGCAGCGAGGCCTCGCCTTGTTCGATCCGCACGCTGCAGGCGGTGCAGCGGCCGCGCCCTCCGCAGGTATCGCCGTGCGGGACGTCGTTGATGCGGCTGATCTCGAGCAGGGTAGGGCCTCCCGAGGCCTTGAGCCTGGGGCCGTTGACATAAGTTACATCGATCTTGGGAGCGACCACGATCTTGAGGAATCGCGCGATCAATGCGCCGGCAACCGCCATCAGGAGTACGCCATAGGAAGCCAGCGCGATCAGCCGCAGGCGCCACAACGCGACGTCGGTCTCGGCTGAAGGCCAGTGCGTTGCCGCACGAACCTGTCCGGCGAACGTTTGATCGGCCATCAGTACGCTGACGATGCGCGCCGAAGCGACCAGCCCGGCCACGGCCGCGATCGGCACGGCCAAAGCCGCGACCGCCAGAACCGGTGCAACGACGCGATAGGCGGGTCGCAGCTTGAGCCATTGGTGAAGGCCTAAGCATCCATGGCCCCACAACAGCACGATCAACGCGATGTAAAACAGCACATGGTTGGGCCAAAGCCTGGCCAGCCGATAGAGCGAATCGTCGTCCACGGCGAACAGGGCGTTGGCCAGGCGCGTATCGACGAGGTAGGGCAGAAGCAGCAGCGGAATCAGCATCCCGCTGATGATCTGGGCGGCGTCCCACGACGACATGCGCAGGGTTGCGCGGCGCGCGACAAGCCACAGCGTGCTTGCGATATGGCTGACACATGCGACGGACAACAGCGCGGCGCCGGGCCACGACCGGATAAACGCCGTTTGCCACGCCGCGATATCGCCCATCGTCTCCAGCGACATCAGACCGATCGCGTCGTTGCCAAGCTCCGCCGCCGCCAATGCAAACAGCACAAGACCGGAAATGAGCGCCGTAAGGCGAACCGTTCGTTCCAGGCGACCGGATGGAACGCTCATCGCTCCATTCCTGGTCCGCCTCCGCGGTGATTGATTCCGGCTCCATAACTGACGTCAATGCGGTCCGCATAAGGCGTGCGAATAGAACAGGTCACGGACGCTTTCTCCATCAGGCCAGGATCAGGGTCAAGGCTCGCCGGACCGGTAATCTGGACCATCTGTCTCGGCGCCGTCTATATGCAATCTCCGGCGTCGTGCTGGGCAACTCGAACGGGGTCTGCGCTGACCCGGCGGCGAGACAGATGTTTGCGTACTCGCAAGGAGGAAGGTTGGACCCCGGCAAACCCTGCAGGATCTCCCACGCCTGGGCGAGCGTGCCGTGCGAACTCACGGGGACGCCGAGCATGTCGCCCAGCATCGCTGTTCATACCTGAAATCCGACACCGGTCAGAAACCCGACCAGCACGGTCCGCGAGAGGAAGTCGGCGAGGAATCCCAACCTGAAGATCCATGCCAGAAACAGCAGCCCGGCGGTCAATAGCGCCACCATTCCGACCAGGGCGACGTACTTTTCGCTGGCGGGAACGGCCATGCGGGACAGCGGGCTGGAGAAGATAACCGCGGTGGCCGAGTTGGCGGCCACGATCAGATGGCGCGAGGAACCGAACACCGCGAACGCAACCAGTGGCAACAGCACAGTGTATAGTCCGGTAACGACGGGCATGCTGGCGATGCGTGCATAACCCAGCACTTGCGGGATGTTCATGAACGCCAGATTCGCGCCCGCAAAGGCGTCACGCAGCGCCGCCTTGCGACTGAAAGGCTGCAAGCCCTTGAAGAGGATCACCCGCTTCATTCTCCTGGCGGTTCGACACCATCGGCGGTCGTTATACCGCGATCTCGCAAATCGCAAGACAAAGAGGTGTGCCGTCGCCCGTGCCAAAATCAAAGGCGTTTGGCGTCATCCCCCGCGGGCCTGTGACCGATCGGGAGCAAGCCGAAGGGAAATCTCCGGCGCCAGAGCCCCCACAAGCCCTCCGGCATGATGAGAACGATGGCGATGGACAGCGCGCCCAGCAGAATCAAATACCATGTGCCGAAATTCGCGAGGTATTCCCTCAGCAAAAAGAACACGATGGTTCCCACGATCGGTCCTTCGAGACTGCCCACACCACCGATCACCGCAATGAAAATGATGTAGATGGTCCAGTCGGTGATGCTGAACGACGCCGTCGGTGCCACGCGCAGCTTTTGCAGCGTTACCAGAACGCCGACGAAGCCCAGAATGGGCGCTGTCCAAAGAAAGCATGCCGCGCGTGAAAAGGTGAGGTCAACGCCGGCGGCGCCGGCGGCCTCCTCATTGTCTCGCATGGCGGTAAGCCCGAGGCCGAAGCGGGAGCGCAGCAACGACCAGGTTGCGCCGAACGCGGTCAACGCCAACACAAACGCCATCATGTAGAAATGCGTCATGCGTGCGCCGGCGCTGGCGCCGAATTCCTTGACGACGGGAATCGGCAGGCTGGTCCCCGAGCCAAAGCCGAACCCCGGCAGCTTGCCTGCCGCCAACATCAGCACTTCGGCGACGACCCAGGTGCCGACGGCGAGATAGGCCGCGCGCAATCGAAACACGATCGCGGCGCAGGGTATTGCCAGCAGGAGCGTGACCAGCATGGCCAGCGGGATCGCCGCGAACGCGTTGATGCCCGCGAGCACCGTCAGCCCGTAGAACGCATAGGCGCCGACGCCGACAAACGCATGCTGGCCCACGGATACGATATCAGCGAAACCCGCCAACAAATTCCACACCAGCACCAGCACCAGCACGGTGAAGAATTCCGTCAACAAGGTCATCTGGCTGGAATCGAAAATCCACGGCCCCGCAGCGCAGAGCAGGATCGCCAGCGCCAGCGCGACCCGCGCAGCCAACACGACGGCTTTCGAGGCGGAATTGGCGGTCATCGGCTCAACCTTTTGCGAAAAGTCCCTGCGGACGCAGGACGAGAAGGACGAGGAACAACAGATGCTGCGCAAGTGCTTGCCATGCGGCATCGAAATGCGAACCGATGTTCTGGGCGACTCCAAGCAGGATACCGCCAACCAGCGTTCCCCAAAGACTGCCCAATCCGCCGAGCACGACCGCCTCGAAGGCGGTGAGCAGGCGGCTCGGCCCGATCGAAGGATCGAAGTTGCTGGAGATCGACATCGCGCAAGCCGCGACTGTGACCGTGAGCCCGACGATGCCCATCGCGATGGCGTATACCGGCGCGGTGGTGAGGCCGATCAATTCGGCGGCCGCGGGATCGTCGGCGACCGCGCGAATACGCGCACCGATCGACGAGCGGTACAGAAAGGCATCGAGGCAGGCGATGACGAATACGGCGGAGAGGCAAACGGCCAACGGAAACGCCCCGATATTGATCCGGTCGCCGATGCTGAACGCGGCGACTTCCAGCGCGCCGCCAAACAATTTTCGGGTGTCGGGGCCGTAGACTTCCAGCAGACCATTTTGAATGATGATCGCAAGACCGAAAGTGACGAGAATGACCGGCAGGATCCCTTTGCCGACGATCCGCTGCAAGAGGAAGCGCTGCAGCGCATAGCCGGCGCCGAAAGCAAGCGGCAAGGCCAACAGCGCCGCGACAAACGGCGACAGGCCCAGCCATTGCGAAATCGACATCAACAGAAAGGAGGCGAGCACGATCAGGTCGCCATGCGCGATATTGATGAAGCGCATCACGCCGACCGCGAGCGATAACCCGACGGCGAACAGCGCGTAGAGACCACCCACCAACACGCCCTGCAGAACGAGGTTGCCTAGGTCGAGGATCATCGCGGCTCACACCCCAAAATAATGTTGCATGACGGTTTCCCGGTTGGTTTCGGCAGGACGGCCGGCGAGCGAAACAGCGCCTTCGAGAAAGCAGTAGAAGCGATCGGCGATCGCGAGCGATCGGTTAACGTCCTGTTCGACGATCACGATCCCGATCCCTCGCTGCCTGATCGACAGCAGCGTCTCATAAAGCTGGCCGATAATGACCGGAGCCAAACCGAGGCTGATTTCATCGCACAGCAGCAGTGACGGATTTGTCAGTAGCGCGCGCCCGAGCGCCACCATCTGCTGCTGCCCGCCCGACAAGGCCCGTGCCTTGCGATCCTTCAGTTCCGCCAACGCGGGAAACCATGCCAGAACCTGCGCCATATCGATCGCTCCCTTGCGGCCCAACTCCCAACCGATGTTGAGATTTTCCAGCACGGTCAGCGACGGGAAAAGGCGACGACCCTCCGGCACCAGCGCTACGCCGTGCCGGACGATTTCCGAGGTAGGCAGTTCACGTAAATCCATTCCGCGCAAACGAACGGCGCCGGACTTGATATTCGCCCGCCCGACGATGGCCTTCATCAGCGACGATTTGCCGGCGCCATTGGCGCCGATGATCGATACGACCTCGCCTTCGTCGACGCGCAGATCGACTTCCCGCACCGCACGCAACTGATCATAGAAGACGGTGAGCTTCTCGGTCTCGAGCAATGGGACGTCAGTCATGGGCCGTCCTCAAGCGCCGAGATAAATTTCTTTGACGCGCGGATCGCTCAGGATCGCCTCGGGCCGGCCTTGCGCGATGATCTTTCCGCCGTAGAGCACCGTAAGGCGCGTCGCGAGGCGCTTCAGGGCGTGCAGAACGTGCTCCACCCATACGATGGTGACGCCGCGCGCGTGAACTTGCGCCAGAATCGACAGCAGCGCGTCACACTCGCCTTCGGTCAGACCGCCGGCGATTTCGTCCAGTAGCAGGAGCGCCGGGCGGCTCGCGATTGCCCGCGCCAGTTCGAGCCGCTTGAGATCGAGCAGCGACAACGCGCCGGCGGGCGACGCCATCGAACCGGCAAGCCCGGTAAGCTCCAGGGTATCGAGCGTTGTTTCTCGCGCTGCCCGTATCGACAGCCCGGCCCCATGCACCGCGCCCACCAGCACATTCTCGTAGACGCTCATATGCGTGAAGGGCTTCGGAATTTGATAGGTCCGCCCGACGCCGAGGCGGCGGCGCTTCCAGACCTTCATGCGGCTGATGTCGCGGGTTTGATAGGTGATGGAGCCGGCATCAGGCGAAAGGACCCCGGCGATCAGATTGAACAGCGTGCTTTTGCCGGCGCCGTTGGGGCCCAGCAGCCCGACGATCTCGCCGCCGGCAACGGCGAGATCGAGTTTTTCTATCACCCTTACGCCACCGAAACTCCTCGACAGGCCGTGAAGTTCGAGTATCGGCGACGTCGCCGATGACGCTGGCGAGGGTGTCATCCGACGGCTATCACTTTGCCGGCCGTCGGGATGTCCTTCGCGGTCGCGTTGTCGACATTGACAAGGTCCAGGGGGAACTTCTTGCCCTTTTGCCACTGCCCGATCACCAGTGGCGTGCGGCAGACGTTCGGGAACGGTCCTTTCTTGAAGCTGATCGGGCCGACGATCGAGGCGTAGTCGGTCGCCGCGATGGCGTCCCGAATCGATGCCGCGTCATCGATGCTCTTGGCGCGCTTCAGGGCGTCGATGGCGACTTCGAACAGGGAATGGCGGAAGCCCAACGTCATCGACCACTGACGACCGCTCGCCGCTTGATAGGCATCCGCGAGTTCCTGCGAGGATTGTCCGGTCAGGCCCGATTTGTACGGATGGGCGGGTGACCACCAGACTTCCACGGAGAGCCCAAGCGCGCGATCGCCGAGCGGCGCGACGGCAGCGGGGAATTCGTTCGCCTTGGAGACTGAAATCACCTTCGGCCTGAAATTTTGCTGCGCCGCTGCGCTTGCAAAAGCCGCATATTCGGGCGGAGGTATCACGCCGGAGACGATCTCGACATTTGCCGCCTTGAACGCGGCGATCTGCGCGGCGTAGTTGCCTGCCGGCAAATCAAAACGACCGGGATCGACGACGGTGTAGCCCTTTTCCTTGGCGACACCCGAGAAGATCTTGGAGAAAGCCTGCCCGTCATTGTCGTTGGGCCACAGCCCGCCGATGACCTTGTTGGTCGCGACCTGATCCCAGGCGGCGAAATACGATGCCGCGAGGTTGGTCGCGCTGAAGAAGAAGTGATTGGTCCACTCGAAGCCTTTCTTGGGATCGCCGCCCCGGCCGAAGAAATACGGCTCCAGCGGCGCATCGTTGGACAGGCAGGGGACGCCGGCAAGTTCGCATTGGTCCGCGACCGGGTTGACCGTTTCCGGTGTCGCGCAGGCCGTGACGATATCGACCTTTTCCTGAAGGATCAGGTTTTTGGCGACCTCGGCGGCTCGATTGGGATTGGACTGACTGTCGCGCAGCACGATCTCCAGCGGATGCCTGGTCCCATTCAGATCGATCTGTCCGCCGTTGATTTTCTTGATCTGCTCGACAACCCAGGGCACCTGTTCCGAGAAAATCGCAAGCGGTCCGGTTTGCGGCACCACCAGGCCGATCTTGACCGTTCTGGGAACGGCAAAGGCCGCGCCGCCGAATGTCGCGGCAACGCCGGCGGCGCCGATTCCCTTGAGCGCGCTGCGGCGGCTCACGCGTGACGTCAGCTTGGTCATCATTTCCTCCATGTGTGTCTTGTGCTTTTGGTTAAGCTTCAGGCGGCGGGCGCGTGTTCGCGATGGACGACCGTGCTCGGCGCTCCGGAAACCTCCTTGATGAGGTTGAAGTTGAATTTGATCCGCGCGAATGGCGCGTTGAGTCCGGCCTTGTGAATTTCGCCGGCTTCGCTGACCCGCTCTACCGGCGGAATCAAGTCGTCACGTGTGCCGAACGCGAAATCGTCGTGCAGGTACTTGTCACCGTCGATGTTGATCTGCGTGGTGAGCTTTCGATAACCGTGCGCTTCCACGAAGAAGTGGACGTGCGCCGGACGCATGCCGTGGCGACCCATGCTGTGCATCAGTTCTTCCGAGCTGCTGCCTGGAGGGCAGCCGTACCCGCTGGGCATGATGCTGCGGAACCGATAGCGACCCTCGGCATCGGTTTCGATCTTGCGGCGCAAATTGAACGGCGATTGCGGCGGACCGAAAAACGAGTAGTTGCCCATGGTGTTGGCGTGCCAGACTTCGACGGTGGCATGGGGCACGGCGGCGCCGTTGAGATCACAAACCCGGCCCTCCATGAACAGCACCTCGCCGTCATCGGTGCCGTCGTCGAGCCGGGCTTCGTATTTGCTGACCGGCGCGCCTGCCACGTATAGCGGACCTTCGATGGCGCGCGGCGTGCCGCCGCTGAGACCGGCCAGACGCTCGGCTTCGTCGAGGCGCATATCCAGAAAGCGTTCCAGGCCGATGCCGGGTACGACCAGCCCGTATTCCGGCGCAGCTTTGGTGAGGTAGGCGACCGCTGCCCAGACTTCATCCATCGAAATGTCGAGTTCGTCGATCGCGACAAACAGATCATTCAGCAGTCGGGCCATGACGGTTTTCAGGCGCGGATTGCCGCCAGGGGTTTGCAGCCCGGCCGCGGTGTCGGCGAGTTGGCGAATCTTGTCCTTCGAAATGAGATTGGTCGGCATCGGGGATTTCCTCCGGTTTGGCTTCTTAGGCATCGTCGTCGCGAATCGATGAAGGATGTCGGCACAGCGTGGCCACCGTGATTTCCATGAAGGGGAACAGCGGCAGGGTAGAGAGAATGTCGTGCAATTCCTCAGCGCCGCTGACGTCGAAAATGCTGACGTTGGAATAGCGCCCGGCGATTCGCCATAAATGGCGCCACTTGCCTTGATGCTGTAATTCCTGCGCGCGTTCACGCTCGGTTTTCTTGAGCGCATCCGCCTTATCCGTCGGCAGATCGTGAGGCAGGCGCACGTCCATCTGAACATGGAACAGCATGGCTACGCCCCCACCTTGAACCGGGACGTCGCGGGCACCGAATGCTGGTCGCGGTCGCGGCGGAATCGATTGAGCTTCGATTCGTCGAGCTCGATCCCGAGACCGGGCCCGGTGGGGACAGCGAGGCTTAGCTCGCTGTAGTCGAGCGGCTCGGTCAAGATATCTTCGGTCAGCAATAATGGACCAAACAATTCCGTTCCCCACTCCAGATGAGGAAACGTCGCGAATAAATGAGCCGAGGCGATGCTGCCGATCGCTCCCTCGAGCATCGTGCCGCCATAGAGGCCGATGCCGGCGGCGTCGGCGATCGCAGCGACCCGGCTGCCGGCCAGCAATCCGCCGGATTGCGCGATCTTCACCGCGAAAACGTCGGCCGCGGCATGACCTGCATAATCGAATGCCGTCTCGGGTCCGTACAGCGCCTCGTCCGCCATGATCGGAATCGTGGCTTTTGCCGCCAGCCGCGCCATGCCGCGCCGGTTGGTTTGCGCAATCGGCTGCTCGACGAGATCGACGCCGACGGCTTCCAGTTCAGCGACGGCCTTGGCGGCGAGGGTTTCGCTCCAGGCCTGATTGACGTCGACCCGCACGCTGGCCCGGTCGCCAACCGCGCGCTTGATCGCCGCCGCATGCGCGATATCGGCGCCGACTTCATTGCGTCCGATCTTGAGCTTGAAGACATTATGCCGGCGGCGCGACAGCATCTCCTCGGCTTCGGCGATATCGCGTGCGGTATCGCCGCTGGCCAGGGTCCAGGCCACAGGCAGTCGATCGCGAACACGGCCACCGATGAGCTCGGCCACCGACAATCCCGTGCGCTTGCCAAGGGCGTCGAACAGCGCCGTCTCGACCGCGCATTTGGCGAAGTGATTATTGCGCGCGGCCTTGCCGATCGTGGCCATCAGCGCGTTTATCCGGTTCGGATTTCCTTTCAGCAGATGCGGCGTGAAGTAGGTGTCGATCGCCAGCTTCATGCTCTCGGGGCTTTCGGCCCCATAGGCCAGCCCTCCGATCGTGGTGCCTTCGCCTAATCCGACGATACCGTCCGACATATAGATTCGAACGAGCATCAGGGTCTGCCCGCTCATGGTTGTCATTGACAGCCGGTGTGGGCGGATAGTCGGCAAATCTACCAAAAAGGTTTCGACCCTCTCGATACGAGGATGCTCAGCCATGGCTCACGTTCCGTCCCTAAATTGGGAAAAAACCTAGGGGAATGACGGGCTGGCGAACAACATCAATTGGGTCTATTTTCATACCTTAAAGGTATCGACTATGAATCTCCAACGTTTCCGGTATTTCGCCATGGTGGTGGCTGAAGGCAGCTTCAGCCGCGCGGCGGAGAAGCTGCACATGTCGCAGCCTCCGCTCAGCCGTCAGATCCAGCAGTTGGAAGACGAAATCGGCGCGCAGTTGCTGCATCGCGGCCGTCCGCTGACCTTGACCGAAGCCGGACGCTATTTCTACGAACAGATCCGGCAGGTCTTGAACCGGGTGGAAGACGTCCGGTCAATGACCCGCAAGATCGCGCGAGGAAGCGTCAAGCAATTCAGCATCGGATTCGTGGCCTCCACTCTATACAATTCGCTGCCCGAATTGATCCGGCGCTTCCGCCTGATCGTCAGCGACGTCGAAGTGGCGCTGCTCGAAATGACGACGATCGAGCAAATGGCCGCGCTCAAGGACGGGCGCATCGATGTCGGGTTTGGCCGGTTGCGATTTGACGATCCCGCGATTACGCGGATCGTGATGCGTGAAGAGCCGATTGCGGCAGCACTGCCTCGAGGCCACATCGCGGCCGGTCGGACTGCTTCGCTAACGCTTCGCGATCTCGCGAACGAGCCGCTGATCATCTATCCGAGCGCACCCCGTCCAAGCTATGCGGATCAGGTGCTTGGCTTCTATCGCGACAACGGCATTGAACCGCAAGTCGCCTTCGAGGTCCGTGAATTGCAAACGGCGCTGGGGTTGGTCGCCGCGGCTGCCGGAATCTGTCTGGTGCCCCACTCGGTTCGAAAGTTGGGGCGTGGAGACATCGTTTTCGTCGACCTCAATGAGCCGAGGCTAACCAGCCCCGTCATCATGAGCTTTCGAACCAGCGATGCATCGGTGCCGCTCTCCCATCTCCGTTCACTGGTGTCGGAATTCGACAACTGGAAACCGCCGGCTGCATCCGGGTGACGGGGTTTGCACCAACAAACCGCGCACCGCCCGCGCTCAATGCGCCGCGGCGCCGCCCGCTTTCGTCCGCTTGGTCAGCAAGACCGCGATGGCGGCGAGCACCAGCACGCCGGCGATCACTGCGAAGGTATCGGAAAAGCCCATCACCAGCGCCTGACGCTTGACGGTATTGCCGAGCGCGATGATGGCCTGCTGATGTGCAGCCGCGGGATCGGGCACGCCATGGGCCATGAAGAAGTCGGTCAGCTGCGCGATCCGGTTACGCACTTCCTCGCGGCCGAGCGTCACCGATTGGCCGATGATGTTGGAGTGGAATTGCTCGCGCTTGGTGATGACGGTGGCGAGCACCGCGGTGCCGATCGCGCCGCCGAGATTGCGCAGCATGTTGCTGATGCCGGACGCCGCCGCGGCGTCCTGCGGCGCGATATCGCCTGTGGTGACAGAGGTCAGCGGCGTCAGCACCATGGCCTGGCCGATGGCGCGGACGATGTTCGGAATCCAGAGCTGGTCGCCGGCATAGTCCAGCGACATCGCCGTGTTCATGAAGCAGCTATAGGCAAAGATCATCAGGCCGGTGAAGGCGATGTAGCGGGTGTCGAACCGCTGCATCAGCCTCGGCACCAGCGGAATCAGGATCAGTTGTGGCAGGCCGGTCCATGCCAGCACCCTGCCGATCTGCTCGGCATTGTAGCCCTGCGCCTGGCCGAGATAGGCCGGGAGGATATAGACCGATCCGAACAGCGCGAAGCCGAGCATGGTCGCGGCGATGGTGCCGAAGCCGAAATTGCGCCGGGCCAGCAGCCGCAGCCGGATCAGCGGCTTTTCGATTGTGAGCTCGATCCAGACGAACAGCGACAGGCTGACCACGGCGATGGCCGCCAGACGCAGGATGAAGGGCGACGAGAACCAGTCGTCCTTGTTGCCCTCCTCGAGCACGGTCTGCAGCGCCGACAGCCCGATCGCCATGGTGGCGATGCCGGCCCAGTCGCCTTCCTTTAACAGCTTGAGCTGCATCGGCGTCTTCTCGAGCGTCAGATAGAGCGCCGATACCATCACCGCAGTCGGCAGCACGTTGACGAAGAAGATGGTCTGCCAGCCGTAATTCTCGGTGAGATAGCCGCCGATGGTCGGGCCGATCGCCGGGGCAAAGGTCACCGACAGCGCGAACATGGCCAGGCCGATCGGCTGTTGCGGTTTCGGCAGCTTGGTCAGCACCAGCGTGAACGCCATCGGGATCAGCACGCCGCCGGCGAAGCCCTGCAGGCCCCGCATCGCGATCATCGACGGCAGATCGTGGGTGAAGGCGCACGCCACCGAGAACGCCGCGAACAATGCCGCACTCGCCAGCATGTAGCGGCGGAACGAGAACACCCGGCTGAGATAATCGGTGAGCGGGATCACCACGATCTCGCCGATCAGATACGACGTCGAGATCCACGAGCCGTTGTCGACGCCGGTGCCGATGCCGCCTTCGATGTTGAGCAGCGAGGCGTTGGTGATCTGGATGTTGAGGATCGCCATGAACGAACCGATCATGGCCGCGAGTACGGCGATCCAGGTCGTGACGCTGGCGCGGTTCGGATCGGTTGCTGTGCGCTCGGATCCGGTGCGCGAGGTCGGAAGCGGAGATGTCGAGGCTGACAGGACGCGATTGGACATGGCACGATCCTCAGGGAACGTTACTCGCTAGTTTGGATGGGGTTGCCGCGATGTGGCCACCGACTTGGGACCGGGTGCCTTGGGACTTGCCGGCTTGGGACTTGGCGGCGGCTGACCTGGTCTCGATGGTGGGGATGACCGACATGCCCGGCCGCAGTTCGACGCTTACGTCGTTGCCGGCGTCGAGCGCGATCCTGACCGGGATGCGTTGCACCACCTTGGTGAAATTGCCGGTGGCATTGTCCGGCGGCAGCAGCGCGAATTCCTGGCCGCTGGCCGGCGCAATGCTGTCGACATGGCCGTGCACGGTGTGGCCGGGGAACATGTCGACGGCAATATCGACCCGTTGGCCTTCGCGCACATCCGTGAGCTGGGTTTCCTTGTAGTTGGCGACCACATAGGCGCCGCTAACCGGCACCACCGACATCAATTGCGTTCCGGCCTGCACGAACTGCCCGGTGCGCAGCGTGCGGTTGCCGACAATGCCGTCGATCGGCGCGACAATGCTGGTGTAGCCGAGATTGAGTTCCGCCTGGCTCTGCGTGGCCCTGGCGCGCGCCAGTGCGGCGGTGGCCTGGGCGATCTCGGCCTTGAGCAGGTCGACCTGCTTCGACGCCGAGGCGAGGTTGGCGGTGTCGCGCACGATCGCGGCCCTGGCGCCGGCGATGTGCGACTGCGCCTGCTGGGCGTTCTGCACGCTGCCGTAACCGGAGGCGGCCAGATCCGTGTAGCGTTTGTTTTCCTGTGCGGCGAAGGTCACGGTGGCGTTGTCGACCTCGACGGTTGCCCTGGCGGCGTCGATCACCGCCTGCTGAACCCCGAGTTGGGCCTGCTTGCTGACGATCGCGGCCTCTGCCGCCGCGACGTCGGACCTCGCCTGGTCGAGCGCCACCTGGAAGTCGCGCTCGTCGATCCGGGCCAGCACCTGCCCGGCGCTGACACGCTCATTGTCGCCGACCTTAACTTCGCGCAGATAGCCGGAGACCTTGGGGGCGATGGTGGTGTTGTCGGCCTTCACATAGGCGTCGTCGGTCGAGACCAGATATCGGCCGACAGTCCAGTAATCCCAGCCGTACCAGACCGCGCCGGCCAGCACGGCCGCCGCCGCGCTGGTGAGTAACATCTTGCGAAAATTGAAGTTTTGTCTTGCCGGTGCAGCCGGCACGTCGCCGAGGGCGGTTTCCGGCAGGGCTGGCAGCAGTTCGGTGACGGCCTCGTCGGCTGGGACCGGACGCTCGATCTCGAAGGCGGTGGAATGGTGGGTCATGATGCTTGCTCCTGGTGGCCTCGCTGGCTCGGCCGGGCGTGGCTGAATTAGGAAACTTGATATTTTCCAAAATAGCGCCTATGTTCGGACTGTCAATGGAATGACAGGCATCATGTAAAAGCATGGCTAAGATCACCCCCCTCCAGAAATCACCGGTTCGCCGGGAAGCCACCCAAGATAGCGGCCGAGCCGCCTCGGACGACAAGCGTTGCCGGGGCCGGCCGCAGGTCCGCCCGGACGATGAGACCCGCCAGATCATCTACGAGGCCGCCCGGCATGAGTTCGCCGACAGCGGCTATGCCGCCACCAGCATGGAGACCGTGGCCCGCCGGGCCGGGGTCTCCACCAAAACGCTGTATCGGCTGGTCCCCAACAAGGCGTCGCTGTTCGAGGGCATGGTCTCGGACCGGCTCGACCGGTTCCTTTCCGACGTCAACCTGCGGGCCGTCGATCACGACGACATTGAGCAGGCGCTCCATGCCGCGCTGATGGCCTGCGCGGATCTCTCGCTCGACGAGGAAGTCGTTGCCCTTCAGCGCATGGTGCTGCAGGAGGCCGGCAAGTCTTCGGATATCGCCGGAACGTTCTACCGGAACGGCATTCAGCGCACCCTGGCCGCACTGGCGGACTGGCTGCGGGTGCAGCAGCAGCGGGGATTGATCCAGCTCGATGACGTCGAGGAGGCCGCCGGCATGCTGCTCGGCATGGTCGCCTCGGCGCCGCGGCGCGCCGCGATCTATGGCGGGGTGGCGTTGCCGTCGCGCGCCCAGATCGAAGCCCGGGCGCGGACCTGCGCCGCGCTGTTTTTGCGGGGCTGCGGAACCCAGGCCCGGAAGCCTTAATCGCCAGATTAGCCAACGAGATGTGTTGCGCGGCGCGGCCGATGCGACTAAAAGCCCCTCTTCAACGGAAACCCACGCGATGGCCCATAATTACGCGATCAACGACGACGTCCACCACCAGCTGCAGGGGCCGCAGGGCCGCGCCGTCGTCAAGCAGCGCAGTATCTATACGATTGTCACCTGCCTGCCGATCGAGGCGGACGGGCGTCCGCGCTACCGCATCAAGAGCAAGACCGAGAACATCGAGCGCGTGGTGACCGAGGAACAGATCAGCCGGCTCGACTGATCTGCCGGCCCGCTGATCCGCATCACCTCGAGGCATCACCTCGAGACCTGCACCGGGTGGGTCAGGGTTGAGCGCGCGAATTTCTTCAGCCCCATCGGCTTGCCGAACAGATAACCCTGCACCAGGTCGAAGCCCATCTCGTTCGCCGCGACAAAATCGGCGCGGTCCTCGACGCCTTCGGCGACCACACGGGCGCCGTATCCCTTGCCGAGCTCGATGATGCGACGGCACACCGTCCGCTTCAGCCGGTCGTTGGCGCAGCCGGTGACGAATTGCCGGTCGACCTTGAGTTCGGCGAACGGGAAGGTCTCGAGCCCCATCAGCGCCGGCCAGTCGGCACCGAGATCGTCGATCGAGATGGCGATGTTGTGCAGCCGCACCTCGCGCGTGAAATGTATCAGCAGATCGAGATTGTGAATCACCTCGGCGCTTTTGATCTCGATCAGCAGTCCCCCGAATGCCGGATGCGCCGGCGTCCGCTGGCAGAGATCGCGCACCACCTGGGGTTTTTTGAGAAAGGAGACCGGCAGGTTGATCGAGATGTCGGTCGGGCTTTGCTGGTCGAGCAGATAGCGCCAGTCCTCGGTGGCCCGGTCGATCACGAACTCCGACAAGCGCAGGCAATGCGGATCGTCGTCTTCCGGAATGAAATAGGCCGGCGGCACCACGCCCCAGGTCGGATGCCGCATCCGCACCAGCGCCTCGGCGCCGCAGCGAACCAAAGTGCGGGCATCGATCTTCTGCTGGTACCACAATTCGAGCCAGCCGGCGTGCAAGGCCTCGGATACATTCACTGCCGGGTTCGGTGCGGCTTCCTCGGGAAGCAACGTCGCCACGCGCTCGCGCAAGGTGCCGGCGCCGAACGGCGTGGTCAGCGGCGGCAGCATCGCCAGACCGTATTCCTCGCCGACCTGCCCCACCGCCTTGACGATGATCGAATCCCGCGCGCCGATGGCCAGAACCTTGCCGACGAACTGCCGGCGCACCAGGGTTTCGAGAATCTTGCCGGCCTCGATGCCGTCGACCGAAACGCCGAGCACGATGAGATCGGGAAGCTGGCTGTCAAGCACCGTTGCGAGGTCATCGGCCTTGGCGCATTCGCTGGTGACAAAGCCGAGATCCTCCAGCACCTCGGTCAGGAATGTGCGAAGGTGTTTCTTGCTGTCCGCCACGCAAGCCCGCGGCGCCACCTTTCGGCGTCCGAACGTTGTGGGTCCGGTTATATTTTCGTCGTACAACTGACGTGCCATTTGCTGATGCCTCCCGATGCGGGACGTGTCTTAACGCCGCGCATGGTTTCAAATGAGGAGAACTTCAGCGTGCAGAATTGAATTATCCGAGTAACGTTAAACCGCGCAATGCGAATAGAATCTTCGCAAATTTTTTCCTTCAAACAGTAGGGATCGCGGCGCTAACCGCTTCAATGCTGGCGAAATCGGACCAGCGCCGGCCGGCCGTTGATGGCGCTGTTTGTTATCGCTTGCTATTTCGTGCGCGATGGGGTAAACGGCTGCGCATTCGAATAATCGATTTGCCTTGTTGATCGCGCCGAACCGGCTCTACTCCCCAGGACATCGCTGAAATCGGATCAAGCCTGTGCGAAGGTCGTACGGGCGCAGCGCGCAATTGCGCATCTTGGAGAAGTAAAATGACTATCGGAACAGTAAAATGGTTCAACGCGACCAAGGGCTTCGGCTTCATTCAGCCTGACGATGGCGGCAATGACGTGTTCGTGCACATCAGCGCCGTCGAGCGTGCAGGCATGGGTTCGCTCAATGAAGGCCAGAAGCTTTCATTCGAATCGAAGCTCGACAGCAAGCGCGGCAAGAGCAGCGCGGAAAACCTCCGCGCCGTCTAAAGCGTTTTCCAGCGAAGTGGATACCGGTTCGCGGGAAGAAAACGCGTCAAACAAGGAAACAGAGCCTCCGTTCCGATTCAATCGGAACGGAAAAGGCTCTGACGCCAGAGCATCATGAGTTTGCGCGCTGGCCGATCAGGAGATTACCGCGGATGTACCGGGATCTCGATCGCCAGCACCCTAAGCCACATGAGGTGAAGCCCGCCGGTTCAAGCCGGCGGGCTTTATTATTTTGATTTTTGGTATTCCCCGGAAATGTCCTTGCCGGTGTAGTCGGTCATCAGCGCGGTTGCGACCAGCGTGATCACGGCGCAGATCGCGATATAGATCGCGATCGCATAGGATGATTGATAGGTCCCGAACAGCCAGGTTGCGATCAGCGGCGCCGGACCTCCGGCGATAATCGAAGCCAGCTGATAGCCGAGCGAGGAGCCGCTGTAGCGCAGCCGGCCGGTGAAGCTTTCGGCGATCAGCGCGGCCTGCGGACCGTACAGCATGTCGTGCGGAATCAGCGACAGGATCACCGCCAGAAAGATCACCGTTTCCGAGCCGGTGTTCAGCATCGCGAAATAGACGAAGCCGAACACGCCGGTCACCGCCGCGCCGATCATGTACATGTTCTTGCGGCCGATACGGTCGGACAGATGACCGAACAGCGGTATCGAAATGAACGACAGCATCGAGGCCGCGAGCACCGCCGTAAGCAGGAAGTTGCGCGAGACGTGCAGCGTCCCAATGCCGTAGGAAAAGATGAACGCGGTGAAGATATAGAACGGCGCCTGCTCGGCCATCCGCGCCAATGCGGAGAGCAGGATTTCCTTGGGATGCTGCCTGATGACCGTCAGCATCGGGGTGCGATCCACCTTGCGCTCGGCCAGCAGTTTCGCGAACACCGGCGTCTCCATGATGCCGAGCCGGATGTAGAGGCCGACGCCGACCAGTACCAGGCTGAGCGCGAACGGGATGCGCCAGCCCCAGGCGAGAAACTGCTCACCGGACATCTGGCTGAAGGCGAGGACCGCGAGATTGGCGAGGAAAAGTCCGCAAGGAACGCCGAATTGCGGCCAGGAGGCGATGAACCCGCGCGAGCCGTCGTCGCGCGCCCATTCCATCGACATCAGCACCGAGCCGCCCCATTCGCCGCCGACGCCGACACCCTGGATGAAGCGCAGCACGGTGAGGATCACCGCGCCCCAGATGCCGATGCTGGCATAGGTCGGGACCAGCGCCACCGCGAAAGTGGCGAGCCCCATCAGCATCAGGGTTGCGATCAGGGTTGACTTGCGGCCGATGCGGTCGCCGTAATGCCCGAAAATGGCGGCGCCGATCGGGCGCGCGATGAAGCCGACGGCATAGATGGCGAACGCCTGCAGCGTCCCGACCCAGGGATCGGACTCCGGAAAAAACAGCTTGGCGAAGACGAGGCCGGTCACGGTGCTGTAGAGGAAAAAATCATACCACTCGATCGCGGTTCCGATGGTCGCGGCGATCACCGCCCGGCGAAGCTGAATCTGATGTTCGGAGGCGGTAAGGGCGTTCGCGTCGGCATTCGATGTCGTCATTAAGGAAGTCTCCCCGGCGGTGTTTTTTTGTGAAGCTATTATGGATTGTCTGGCAAGGGAACGGATGGGTGCGCTTCGGGTTCCGGCCGATGCCTGCGAGCGTGCTGTCATGACGGATGACGACCGCCAGGCGAGGTTTTCAGGCGCGAGGTCTCTTTAGGCTGGGCGGATCAGCTTCCTGCAAAAGTCCGCGCCGTTGCTCACGGCATCGCGGCCCTTCGACGCCAGATAGGCCAGCGGTCCAGCCGAAGCGTGACGGCTGCGCAGGCTTCGTGATCCCAGGACATGGCCGATATTGTCGGGAAACCGGCGCACTTCCGCTTCAACCAGGGCGGTGATCGCGCCCATCAGACCGTCAAGCCGCTCTCTCAAGTCGGATTGGCCGAGCAGATCGATGCGGACCCGCACTTCGTGCTCGGTGTTGTAAATATCGATCAGAATCTCCTTGGCGACGAGCACCCGGTCGTTCCGGAGGGCCATGCGCAACGCCGACCGCTTGTCGTCGAGCCGGTCCACGACCATCGAGAGCGTGATCGCATACGGTGTGGCGGTAACCTCCGCCGCGTTCTTGCCGGGCGCCGCCCTGGTGGCGAGCCGGATCAATTGCCACGGCGTCCTGAGCCGCCCTGCCACCAATGCCAGTGCGAAGGGAATGACGTCGGCATGATCTTTTCCGAACCCATCCAGCAACGCCGTTATCTTGGCAACCCGCGCCTCATCGAACTTTTCGATGGTGGCCGGGAGTGCATCGCTGAATTTCGACAAGCTATCGCCCGCGCGCAGCACGCACAGCATCCGGGTCAGGTCGCCATAGGCGGCGCGGGAAGCCGTATAGGTCGCGAGCTTGGTCCGGGCCTGAGCGGCGCCGTCCGGCGAGCCGAGCGTACCCTCGAGCGATTTGACGATCTTGGTCTGGAACGTCGCGGCAACCTGCCGGGCCTTGCGCAAGTCGTCGGCGGCGATCAGTCCGTTGATCCCGGTGACATAGTCGCGCGTCATCGTCGGCAACAGATCCCGGCTGATCCACTCCCAGATCGGAGACAGCGAACCGCGCAGGATGTGGCCTGAATTGTCGTGTTCGGGAGCGCCGTCAACGAGCAGCGGCACCAGCGGCGCGAAAAAATACCGCGAGGGATTGTCGCGGCGATTTTGACCAGACCCGTCGTTTCGGAATTCCGCGCGCAACTTGAGCAGGATTTCAGCGGAACCGGGCATTTCGCTGCCGCAGCTTTCCAGCCGCTCAAGCTCGGTCAGGAGGCTGCCGCGCGCCAGCGGCGTCAATCGCTGCAGGTAGTCCTCGAGCCGGTCGGCCTGCATCGTTGCACGTAAATCTCGCGATTTGATCTGGCGTCGACGGACCCGTTGCGTGCGGGCATCGTCAGGCATAAGCGGGCATGCGCCATGAAACCAGATCGGCGTAAATTGCCAATTAAAGCGTAAAACCGCACCCCCGCTGGCCCGCAGAGCTGTGCGTTCGCGCCAAAAGCATCTTATTGATCCGAATGGACTACGGATGATCCCCGTCATCCCGTTGAATACAAAATTAACTATCGCCGGGAACGGGCTAGCGTCGTCTGCCGCCGGGAATAGGCTACGTCGGGGACACGCTCACGCTTCGGCTTGATCGGCCAATCCCACCGCCCACAAGGCAAACGCATAGGCGATCCCGACCTCGTCGAGCCGGCTGAAGCGGCCCGGTGCGCCGCCATGTCCCGCGCCCATATTGGTGCGCAACAGCACCGGACCGCCGCCGGTGATGGTCGTGCGCAGCCGCGCCACCCATTTTGCCGGCTCCCAATAGGTGACGCGCGGATCGGTCAACCCGCCCATCGCCAGGATGGCCGGATAGTCTCTGGCCTCGATATTGTCGTAGGGCGAATAGGACAGGATGGTCCGGAAATCGGCTTCGCTCTCGGTCGGGTTGCCCCATTCCGGCCATTCCGGCGGCGTCAGCGGCAGGTCGAGGTCGAGCATGGTGTTGAGCACGTCGACGAACGGCACCTCGGCGACGATGCCGGCGAACAACTCGCCGGCGCGATTGGCGACCGCGCCCATCAGCATGCCGCCGGCGCTGGCGCCATGGCCGACGATGCGTTTCGCGCTGGTGTAGTTCGCCGATATCAAGGCGCGGCCGGCGCTGGCGAAATCATCGAAGCTGTTGGTCTTCTTGTCGCGCTTGCCGTCGAGATACCAGCCCCAGCCCTTGTCGGTGCCGCCGCGGATATGGGCGATGGCGTAGACGAAGCCGCGGTCGACCAGTGACAGCCGGTTGGCGGAGAACGATGCGGGCATCGCCATGCCGTAGGAGCCATAGCCATACAGCAGCAAAGGTGCCTTGCCGTCGCGTTTGAGATCGCGGCGATGCAGGATCGAAACCGGCACCTCGGCGCCGTCATGCGCCGGCGCCATGATGCGGGTGGTGACGTAATCGGCCGGGTCGTGGCCGGAAGGTATTTCCTGACGCTTGCGCAACTGCCGCGTCCGGCTCGCCATGTCGTAGTCGTAGATCTCCGACGGCGTCGTCATCGACGAATAGGAGAAGCGCAGATTGGTGGTGTCGAATTCATAGCTGCCCATGGTGTCGAGCGAATAGGCCGCCTCGTCGAATGCGATGGCGTGCTCGTCGGACGTCTTGAGATCGCGGATGATGATGGCGGGCAATGCGTTGGCCCGCTCCAGCCGCACCAGATGACCGGCAAACAGATCGATGTCCATGATGTAGATGCCCTGCCGATGCGGGATCAATTCGCGCCAGTTGGCAGGCTCCGGCGATGCAAGCGGTGCGGTCACGATCTTGAAGTCGATGGCGCCGCCGGCATTGGTGAGAATGAACAACTCGTCGCCGCGATCGGCGATCGAATATTGCACGCCGACTTCGCGCTCGGCGATAAGCCGCGGAGACGCGCCGGCATCGGTCAGATCGATCAGCCGCTGTTCGGACGTATCGTGGTCGCCGCCGGCGATCACGCCAAAACGCCCGCTGGTACTCTCGTGGATATGGGTGAACCAGCCGGAATCCTGTTCCTCATAGATCAGGACATCCTCGGCCTGCGCCGAACCGAGGCGATGACGCCAGACCTGCAACGGGCGATGATTGTCGTCGAGCTTGACGTAGAAGAACGCCTTGCTGTCGGCGCTCCACACCACGCTGCCGTCGGTCTCCTCGACGAGGTCGGGGAGGTCTGTTCCGTCGGCCCAGTTGCGTACCCGGATCGAGAAATATTCCGAACCCTTGATGTCTGCGCTCCAGGCTTCGAGCTTGTGGTCGGGCGAATGCCGGGCGCCGCCGAACTTGAAATATTCATGATGGGCGGCAAGCTCGTCGCCATCCAGCACGATCTCGATCTTGCCGCCGTCGCGCGGCGAGCGGCCGAACATTTCGTGCTGGCCGCCCTCGCGGAATTTGCGCAAATAGGAGTAAGGGCCATCCGGCGAAGGCACGCTGGAATTGTCTTCCTTGATCCGGCCGCGCATTTCCGCAACCAGCGTCTTTTGCAAACCGGCGGTGTGGCCGAGCAGGCTTTCGGTGTAGTCGTTTTCCGCCTCGAGATACTCGCGGATATCCGCGTCCAGGACTTCCGGATCGCGCAGCACTTCCTGCCACTGCGCATCCTTCAGCCACGCATAGTCATCGACAAGGGTGATGCCATGGGTGGTGAATGAATGCGGCCGGCGCGGCGCGACCGGCGCCGGGCCTTTTGTTTTCTTCGGTCGTGTCACCTGATGCTCCGGTTTCAGAAATTTACAGCAGTCGCAGGCTCGTTCAGGCGCTGACGCTTTCGCCGAGCCATTCGACCGCGGCCTCGAGGCCACCCTTGCCGTGCGGAATATCGAGCGCGTTGAGACCGACTTCGATGACGCCGAGCGTGCCCAGGATCATCGGGGCGTTGATATGCCCCATATGGGCGATGCGGAACGCCTGGCCTGCGAGTTCGCCGATCCCGACGCCCAGCACCACGCCGCATTTCTCCTTGCAGTAGCGCTGCAGCGCGACCGGATCGTAGCCGTTCGACATCACCACGGTGGTGACGGTGTTCGAGCGCTCGTCGGCTTCGGCGATGTTGAAACCGAGCGCCTGGCCTTCGGCCCAGATTCCGACGGTGCGGCGCACCGCCTCGGCAAGCAGGCGATGGCGCAGGTAGACGTTTTCAAGTTGCTCCTCGAACAGCATGTCGATGGCCTGACGCAGCGCGAACAGCAGATGCACCGGCGCGGTGCCGGCGTATTTGTGGTAATGCTCGGGGCCCTCGCGGTCGGTCCAGTCCCAATAGGGTGTTCGCAGGCCGGCGGTCTTGTGCACCTTGCGGGCGCGGTCATTGGCGGCGACGAAGCCCAGCCCGGGCGGCGCCATCAGGCCTTTCTGCGATCCGGACATCGCGACATCGATGCCCCACGCATCCATCTGGAACGGCATGCAGCCGAGCGAAGCGACAGCATCGACCATGAACAGCGCCGGATGACCGGCCGCCTTGATCGCCTTGCCGATGGCTTCGATATCGTTGATCACGCCCGAAGCGGTATCGACCTGGACACCAAGGATCGCCTTGATGGTGTGATCCTTGTCCTGCCGCAGGCGGGCTTCGACCTCCGCGGGCCGCACCGCGCGGCGCCAGTCGCCCTTCAATATTTCGACCTCGACGCCCATCGCGGCGGCGGCATTGCCCCAGCCGATCGCGAACCGGCCGCTCTCCAGCACCAGAACCTTGTCGCCGCGCGACAGCACGTTGCTGAGTGCGGCTTCCCAGGCGCCATGGCCGTTGGCGATGTAGATGTAGGATCGTCCGGTGGTGGCAAACAACCGGCTGAGATCGCGCAGCAGGCTGTCGGTCAGTTCCACCATGGTGTCGGAATAGATGTCGAGCGCCGGGCGATGCATCGCGCGCAGCACTTCGTCGGGCATTGTAGTGGGTCCGGGGAGCGCCAGAAATTCCCGGCCGGCGCGAACGACCATTGTTGTTATTCCTTGTTGGCAAGTCTTGGTTGGCAAGTCTTGGTAGGCAAGTCTTGTTGGCAGATCAGGTCATGCTGGAACGGCGAACGGGTTCGTAAACCATCGCGGCACTGTCTAGCATGAACTTCAAACCGGCGGCACCAGCCGCGAAATCATATCGCATCGGACATTCGGCTTGCTGTTTTGCGCGGAATAAGCAAACCAAGCGAGGTGGTTAACGTTTGGTCTCGCGGCAGCCGGCGGCTTCGGCTTCTTCGACCGAACAGAACCAGCGGGTACCCTTGGTGACCTGCATCTTGATCTGCGCATACCAGCGGCTGGTGGGCCGGTGATAGATGCATTCTCCCGAGCGGTTGACGTTGCCCTTGATGGTGCATTCCGGCGAGGGAGCGACCGGCCCCGATGCCGACGCCAGCAGGATCGCGTGGGCAGTCTCCGGCGGTTTGACGGCCCCCAGGATCGCCGTCTTCTTGTTGCGGACGCGCCAGTCCCATGGCGCGATGAAGGCGCCCTGCCACATTCCGGCCTTGGCCTCGCGCGCGGCTTTTTCATCGGCCTCGTAGTCATGGGAGACGCGGGTATAGGCCAGCGCCCAGCCGTTTCTGACCATCCATTTCTGGATGTCCTCGCCGTCGACTTCGCAATGTGCCACCTGTCGGCCGCGCCGCTCGGTCTGGCTGACGTGGCAGGTCCAGCTCTTGTTGTCGGCATGGCGGATGAGTTCGTCGCGCGCGGCGACGCCGCAGGTCCAGCGCTCGCCCTTGGTATTGAGGCAAAGCTGGTCCACCGACGGCGCATCGATCCCGCCGAGACGGATGCGGGCGTTGCCGATCTGGACCTGATCGCCTTCGCGAATTTTCGGAATGCCTGACACATCGGCGGCTTGCGCCATTGCCGGCAAAACAACGATCGCGATCGCAATCCAGAATTTCATGAACATCCAAAAAACGGCGTTGATATCAATTCGCATCACACTATGGACGGATTGTGGTGCCGATTCGCCTCCTGCGCCAGCCTCCGCGCAACCCCGATTTTCAACTTACCGCGATAACCGGAGTACCCTGCATGTCGTCCCTGGCTTTCGCGGGGACGACGACGCTGCGACGCATTGCTAGCTCCTCCCCATCCCCGCCATCATCCGCTTCCGCGCCAGCGCCAGGCCCATCAGCACGAACGCCGAAGTAACTTCGGGACTGCCGACCAGAATGCGGGTCGGGGTCTTCATCTTGTTCCATTCATAGGCCTTGAACGGCCCATGCCGTCCACCTTCGCCGAGATGGCCGATGATACAATGGAGCGCCGGCGTGAGGCTCGCCGCATCGGCGCCGAGATGGCCGAGCGCGATCAGCGCCAGGGCGGCATCGAATACGTTCATCTCGGTGACGATCAATTCGTCCTCGACATAGGCCAGCACCCGGCCGCGGATGAAATCGAAAGTGCCGTCGGGATCGATCGCCCGTTGTGCGGCTGCAGGCAACGCGATGAACGCGGCGTAGCAGCGGCCGAAATAGGCGCAATAAAGCTCGGGCAGATAATAGATGTGCGAGCGCGGATCGGTGAAGGCGCCGCTGGCCACCAGCCGCCCCTGAAAGCCGATGATGCGCTGGACGGTCGCGAGCCGCAGGGGTGTCTCGATGACCTTCCACCGGATGAGGTTGCGGAAACTGACTTCGAGGATGTCGAGGTTCAACGTCGGATCGAGGTCGTTGCCGAGCGGCCGCTCGCCGGCGGCATTGTCGATCCAGGTCACGACGCCGCCGTCGTAATCGATGGTGTCGTTGAGTGGCACCGTCACCAGGGGCTCGTTGGCGCCGCTGTCGACCTGGAGGCCCGCGAAGAAGTCGAGCAGCGGCTGCTCGAGGATGGGATCTTCCGAGCCGGCCTGGGTCGCTGCCGAGAACGAACACGCGGTGGTGTCGCTATCCGGCACGTAGACGCCGAAGCCGAGGTCTTGCTTGATGTGGGAGAAGAATCGGGAAAAGCGCGGGTGCGGCAGCGGCGCCAGCGCGGTGATGACGGTGACGGGACGGCCGTCCCGCGCGCGCACCTCCTCGCGGCTGGTGACGAGGCAGAAGTCGATCAGGTCGGCGATCACGCGCCGCGACGCCGCGGTTTGATCAGATGAGGCAAGCCCGGTCTCGGCAAAGCTCAACAGCGCCTCGACGAAGAACGCATCGTAATAGGCCGAGCGATGGCGGATCTGCATCGGCTGCCGCATCGGCTCGGCGACGCCGGTCCAGGGCGGGTTGATCAGGTCGCGGGCCGGCGAGCGCGCGATGAAGATCCGCGCCAGGTTGAACAGCAGCGTCGAGTTCTTGTAGCCGCGCGACTGAATGCCGGTCAGCGCCATCAACAATTCGCGGCCGCGCAGGTCGACGTCGCCGATCAGGTTGAAGGCGGCATAGGTCGGGATGAAGCCGTTATTCCGATACGAGCCCAAAAGATGCGCGCCGCAGTCGCGGATCGCGGCTTCGATCTCGGCGAGGGCTGGCGCGCGCCCGGGCGGGGCGGCGGGCCTGGGGCGAGGGTGCTTTAGTTCGACGGTGTCCAGCAGGTCGGCCACCGGCTGGCCGATCGCGGCCCAGTCAGGCGACACATTGTCGCGCGCCTCGATCAGTGCTCTGCGCAGCGCGCGCAGACGTCCGGGGTCGCGCAGTTCGGCGAGCCCGGTCCGGCGCAGCAATGGCCGCAGCGCCGGATTCCCGAGCGCTGTCCGGTAGAACTTGCCAAGGTGCGGGTCGCCGCCGCGATATTTCAGCAGCAGCGGATCGCACACATCATAGAGCGAGGGGCCGTCCTTGCGGACCGTCAGCGCGCGGTAGGCGGCGGCGAGATGTTGGAAACTCATGCAAAATCTTCCCGCGCGCGCCGTTGCAGGTTCCTTCGGACGACGCCCAGCCGTAACCCCACTGTCGCCGGTCCTCCGAGCGCCTTGCAAGTCATTGAAAAATTACACGAATAGCCAAGAAATACAAATGTGACCGAGATCACGGAAATAGCCGGCGGCGGGGCGGCATGATCCATGCGCTGAAGAGGGTGGCGGTAGTGGAAAAGCGGGTTGCCGGACGGGTCCTGGTGGGTTAAGGATCTGTTTGCTGCAGTGCCGCAAATTGAGCGCAATTGGACAGCACACCGTCCGCCACCTCCTCAAACCTCAAGGGCGTTCACGCGACTAACAGGCGCGCCTTTGAGAATGACCAGGAAACAAACCGCGATGAATGGCTGGAAGCTTCGCATTTCACCCCGCTCGATCACCGTTGCCGCCGCACTGGTGGGCATGGTGTCGCTGGCGATCGGCGCCCATGCGGCGCTGAACATGCGGGCGCTGGATGCCGCCAAGGCGGTCGCCACCGAGCAGGACAATGATGCCGGCAAGCACGCTTCGCGGGTCGCCCTGGTGATCGGCAACGGCCGTTATCCGGATGCCAATGCGCCGCTGATCCAGCCGATCAATGATGCGCGGGCGCTGACCGCAAGCTTGCGTCGCAACGGTTTCGACGTCGATGTGGTGGAGGATGCCAGCAAGGACGACATGAGCCGTGCCGTCGACCGTCTGAAATCCAAGATCGGGCCGGATTCGGTGGTGATGCTGTTCTTCGGCGGCTACGGCGTTCAGGCCGGCCGCGAGAGCTACATGCTGCCGGTCGATGCCAGGATCTGGAAGGAAGCCGATGTGCGGCGCGACGGGCTCAGCGTTGAATCGGTGCTGGAGGCGATCAAGGAGCGCGGCGCCCGCGCCAAGCTCGTCGTCATCGACGCCTCGCGGCGCAATCCGTATGAGCGCCGGTTCCGCGCCTTCTCCCACGGCCTCGCGCCGATCATTGCGCCGGACAACGCGCTGATCCTGTCCTCGGCGACGCCGGGCAAGGTGGCCGACGATTCCAAGGGCCAGTACAGCGTCCTGGTGGCCGAACTGCTCAACAACCTCAACGCCAGCGACGCCGGCGCCGAGACCGTCTTCAACAAGACCCGGGTAGCGATCTCGCGCGCCTCCGAAGGCGAACAGGTGCCCTCGGTGTCGTCGTCCCTGCTCGACGACGTCCGCTTCGGCGGAACCAACGCCGGCAGCTAGCTTCCCAACCGCTACTTCGCGTCCGCGCTGGCCATCACCGGCCGGACCGGATCGCCTTCGCGCAGCAGCGCGCCGGCGCGCGCCACCACGATGTCGCCCTCTACGAGGCCGTCGCGGATCTCGATCTGGCCACCGGACATCAGGCCGACTTCGACCCGCTTGGTTTCGATGCGGGCGCGCCGCACCACCTGGACCACGGTGCCGGCGCTGCCGTAAAGTATCGCGGTGAGCGGCACCGAGACGCCGCAGCTTTGTCCGGTCTTGATCATCGCCCGGCCCGACGAATTGACCAGCAGGCGCTGGTTCGACGTCACCGCGATCGTGACCTGGCCGAGCTGGCTGTTAGGCTCGACGGTCGAGGCCACCCGGCGCACCCGGCCGTCGACCTCGCCGGCACCGACGATCTTGATCCGCGCCGCCTGATCGACCTTCATCCGGGCGATGTCCCGCACCGGGACCAGCCCGACCAGGTCGAATTCGCTGCGCGCGATGATGGAAAACAGCGCCTCGCCCTTGCCCGAGGCCACCGCCCCGATCACCGCCGAGGAGCTTGCGATCAGCCCGGCCACCGGGGCCTGCACCTGGACGTTGCCGCCTTCGGGCAGCGTGAGCCGCGCCAGCGTCTGCCCCGCCGTCACGGTATCGCCTGCCTCGGCGAGGATTTCCGCGACCTTCAGCCCCGGCCGGTCCGGGCGGACCGCCGTTTCCTCGCGCGCAATGACGATCCCCGAGGCCTCGACAATCGCGTCGAAGCACGACTTCGTCGCCTTCAGCACGGTGACGGCCGCACCCTTGGGCGCGCTGTCGGCCTCATCGTCGGCAAGGCAAGGCGATGCCGCGGCAAGGCAGAGCAGGGCTGCTGCGACGAGGGCGGGCCGCTTGCGCGAAAGGCGAGGCGCGGGGAAAGGAGACATCGGCAATTCCCGGTTCGTTGGACGGAGATATCGGTATCAGGAGCGAGGCGTTAATGAAAGTTGGGCCATTGCCGTGTGAGCAACGTCTCGGATCGATCCGGCCATCGTTTGTGCCCGGCGGGATCGATTGGTTCGAATCCTCGCCACGCCGCGAGACACGAGCGCCATTTTTTGCCGGATGGCAGCGCTATTGCGGCCGCATGATCGACGCCGGCCCAATCGTCGATGCCGCCTCATTCGGTGCGGATTTGCGCAGGCGGATTTCGATGCGCCGCCGTTGGGGGACATCGTAAGGTAATCCCGCGATCGCCAGCGTCTCGTCGGTATTCACCAATTGCGCGCCGGACAATGGAATCAACTTGTATCCGGCCAGCAGCGGGCTCTGGCGCAGGACGCTCACCACCGCGACCGCGCGCGCGAGCCCCAGTCCTGCATTGTCGACCGGGATAAGGCTGCCGATGCTGGCGGTGTTCCTCAGGACCGACGCCAGATCGCGATCGAGATTGGAGTACGGCCGCGCGCCGATCGGCCGCTCATCGGTGTGGCCGACCACCTCGATGACGTCGACATCATACTTGTGGATGTATTTGAGAATCTCGAACGGCGTTTGATCGAGCAGCGCATCGTGGAAGGTCGGCGACAGTTCGGCGCTGCCGGACTTGAAGAAATAGCCGTCGGCTTCGCTCATCCGGATGATCGGAGGCCATTGATGGCCGTTCGATCCGGCCGGAGCCGTGCCGCGCGCGATGGCGTCAAGAATGGCCTGCGTCGTGACCGGTGGTTCGCCCGGCTTGGTCATCGCGCGACGGATGGCGGCAACCAGATCCGAATCGCGAATGGCCTTGTCCGCATCGATGCCGCTGGCGCGAAGGGTTGCGGCGTTGGCGATGCCTTCGCGAAGCTGCGTGACCGTGACGCCGCTTTTTTCGATCTCGCTCACGACAGTGCGGCTGTCGACCAGTTCGCGCCAGTACTGGTCGATCGCCTGCGGATCGCTCAAACCAGAGAGGCTCTGGAATTTTTCGGCGAGGTCAGCGCTCTTTTGAAGCGTCGCGACGACATCGCGGGTGCGCTCGTTCTGGACGACCTGCTGTTCAAGCTCGTGCTCGGCGGCGATGCGCCGGGTCTCTTCGCGTTTCAAAAACGTCGCCATCGCGATCAGCAGGCAAAACACCAGCAGGATCATGATCTCGGCCATGGTCAGGCCGAGCACCAGGCCGCGCTGGTAGGACGAGCGTTGCTCGACGATTTGTCCGCTCATGTCTGAACTCGCTGATCAGGGTTCATCGTTCGCGACTTGTCGGGGCCGGGGCGCCGGCAAACGCGGCGCTTCCGCGGCATGGATTTCCTGCAGCAGCTGGTTGACGGCGGTCACGACGCTTTGGGCGTGCTCGAGATTGACCTCGGTGTTCCTGGCCTGCGTCTCGACGCTGGAGTGCAGCGAATTCAGCGCCTGGGTCAGGCTTTGAATCAGCGGCGCCAGCTCGCTCTGGATGATTTGCTCGGGCGTCTGGCGCGAGGCGAGCTTGACGAAAAGGCTGTCGATGGCGCCGACGATCTTGGCGGTGCTCTTGGCGAGCTGTTCGCCTTCCCGCACCAATTGCCGGCTCACATCCAGCACCTGAACGGTTCGCTCGTTGAGGCCGTCGAGCGTCTGCTCGGATCGCTTGGAAGAAAGCTTCTTCAACTCGCCGGAGAAATCCTTGTGCGCCTTGCCGATGCTTTCCTGCGCTTCGTCGAACGCGTCGGTGACGGATTGCTGGGTCGCGCGCCGGAAATAGCCGAACTCCAGCATGACGCTTTCGAGTTCGCGCTTCACCCGACGCGAGGCCTCGGCCAGTTCCATCCGCGCGGTGGCCTCGACCTCGACCGGATCGCGCCGCATCTGGTTGAACAGGATCCGCAACGTGATGCCGGCGATGGTGGAGGCAATCGCGATGCCGAAATTCTGCACGATCTGCTCGGCCGAGCCGGCCGCCGAAAACTGATAGAGCGATACCGCCAGCGACGTCAGCGTAAAGAGAAACCCCATGTAATAAAGATTGTCGCCGGCCTGGTCGTCGCGCAGCCGGAACAGCCGCGCGCCCAACAGAACCGCGTATCCGACCATGATCAGGACCGGCACGGAGGTGACCGCCAGCGCGCCGAAATCATTAAGCTTTGAGATAATGATGTAGCCGCTGCCGACAATGACGACGCCGAAGAACAATAGCCCGCTGATCATTCCGGGCGGCAGCGCGGGTCTGGTGTCGGTTGCCGCCACGCCATTATGCTCCCTGCAGCCGCTTGACCCCGCCAAACACGCCGCGGTTTTCCTCGACCCACGCCTTCCAGAACTCCATGTGCTTGGTTCCGTCGAGCACGGCCTGGCCGCTGGTCTGTCGGGTCACATAACGGATGATGACGGTCGCTCCATGCAGGTCGGTGCGAAACTTCAGGTACGCCGGCGATTGCTTGTAGCGGGCGAACGACAGGTCCCCGGCGCGGGGATATTGGCTGTAATCTTTCGTAAATTCGATCATGTCGGAAATGATATACAGCGTTTTTCGCGCTTTCTCGCTGGCCGCCCCCGAGAATTGATCGATCGCGATGTCCTGTATGGCAGCCATGATTGGCGAACTGGTGGCTTTCGCGGATGCAATGCTGTTTTTCACGGCGGCCGCGGCGGGCCTGCGAAAATCCTCGATCCAGCGCAGCCGCGCGATCCGCGGATTATCGGTCCACTCGCTCAGGCCCGCGCCGTCGCCGGGATTGCATTTCGAGAACAGCGACCGGCTGCGGACACCGGCGATATCCAGCACGCGGATATCGAGCCTGAAGAACGGCGGCAGCGTGGTGATCATGTCGTCGAGCTGGCCCAGCACCTCCCGCCGCGTGGTTTCCGGCAGGTCGTCCGAGGTGTCGACCAGCACGACGGTAACCCCTTGCGGGCCGTCGACGGGACACAGGGTCTGGGCGTCGAGCACCGGGCGCGCCGGGGCCGAGAAATAGAACCAGGCCAGCGCCCCGCCGGAGGTGATCGCCAGCAGCAGCAGCAGGACACCGCCCAAGCCCGACCAGCCAAATCCTGCCCCGCTGCGTTGCCTCGGCCGCCGTCTAGCCATTCATCTTCTCGGGCTTCAACTCTGGCTTCATCTCGGGCTTTTTGTCGGGCAACAATTCGTCGATCTCGCGATAGCTGCGCACCGCGCTGTCGAAGGCTTCGTGGATGGCCTGGATCTGCTGGTTCAGGATCGCCTGCGTATCGGCGATCATCTGCCGCAAGGTCTCGCGCGCGCTGGAATCCGGCTCGCTGCCGGTATAGCTGATGCGCGCCATGGCGTAGGGCTTGGTGAAATAATCCGGCGCCGGCGTCGAGCGGGTGCCGCGATTGGCTTCGCGATAGATTTCGAGCAGCGCCCGACAGGTCTGCTCGATCTGGCTTTGGTGATGCTCGAAGCGCTGCGCGAGCCGCGCGCGGCCCTGCAGCAGCGCGTCATATTCGCTGCGCCGCACCGAAAGATCGCGCGCCGCCTCGTTCATCGCCTCGGTGGCGTCCTCGCGGATATCCCGCAGCCGCTCGATCAGTTCGCTGCGCGCATCGGCAAATTGCCGGCTCGCCTCGATCCATCGCCGCTCCAGCCCCGAATAGCCCATATACGGATCGAAAAACAACAGCCCGTCCACCATCGCGATCAGCGAAAAGATGAAGCCGATGGTGAACAGCACCCACGAATTGATGTCGGTCAGCGCCAGCGGCGTCGTCAGCAGCCGGTGCAGCACGACCTGCCCGACATCGTCGGTGAGGCTGATCGCGGGCGGAATTTCGCGCAAATGCGACAGCGTCAGGTTCAGCGCCACGGCGAACACGAGATAGGCCAGGAACGACACCAGCCCGATCAGCTTCAGCAGGTAATTCCGCCGATTGATCAGCCTGATCAGCACCATGCCCCAGAAGAAGCTGGCAATGATGTTGAGTGCGGCGAACGTCACGGCTTGTGCGGCACCCCCCAGAATCCCGCCGATATTGGCCTTGGCGAGGAAGCTGCCGTTGATCACCACTTCCAGGATGAACAGCACGGCGAGCACGCCGATCTTCAGGATCACCTTGCCGAGGCTCGCCAGCCGCGCCGGCCGCTCGATGCGGTGACGCTCGCGAAACCGCTCGCGCTCGATTTCGTTTTCGTTCAGGCGTCGCCGCAGCACGAACAGCTCATCGCGCCCGATGGTGGCCTCGGCGCGGAAATCGCCGACCGCCTCGGGCGCCGCCTGCTGGATGGTGGCAAAGCGCTCCTCGAACGAAAGCGCGG
Source organism: uncultured Pseudomonadota bacterium (assembly GCA_963819325.1). GTDB lineage: Bacteria > Pseudomonadota > Alphaproteobacteria > Rhizobiales > Xanthobacteraceae > Bradyrhizobium. The sequence goes on along the minus strand of CAWFVT010000027.1, from coordinate 36,728 downwards.
TGAGGCGTTCGTCGTAGGTATGCAGGTGATCGAGATAGATGCCGTTGGAATCCTGCTTGTGCGCCTCGATCTTCTCGACGATCTGGTGCTCGACATCGTCCAGGGTCTGCGCGTCGCTGGTGGGCCGGTTCTGCGCGCCGCGCTGGCTGCCCTGGACCGCGAGCCGCAGCTCGTCGGCGACGCGATCCACGTTGAGATCGAGGAAAACCGTGGTGGCCGGGCGGTAAGCGTGGGTGGGCTGGCTCAGCAGGGCCCGGATGCGCGCGATGGCCGAGGGGCGGGTTCCGGGAGCGCTCACGACGATGTTAGCCTGCGATTAGAGCTGCGAATGTGCAGCCGGCCGCCCGTCTCAACGCCGGAAACCTTGCGGAAGCGCGCGACAGTGTCTTACCGAATCGTGGCGGGAGTATACAGGGGGTTGTGGGTGGTGGCGGAAGGGAGGGCGGGGTGGGCAGCGGTCTGCTCCCGCGGAATCACGATTCCCAGAACCGCGGCGAGTGGGCAAGTGGTAACGGAAGTTGCGGATTATAGGACCAAAGGCTTGCAAACCTTTGTCAGAAAATACGCAGTCAACGCAGAGGGTTGTGCGCGGTCGCCGTTGCCATGTATAGTCGCAACCGAATCATGTTGGGGTTGGAAACGGGGTAGGCAGTCATTCGTCTTACAGACTACCACGCGAAATTTTTTGCGTATGAGCTGACCAAGCAAAGTGCTGCCGATAGCATTGAAAAGCTGGCGGGAGCGCTTGCCGATGCCCAGGTTGATTTGAACCCGCATCAGGTCGAGGCGGCTTTGTTCGCATTTCAGAACCCGTTCTCAAATGGCGCGATCCTCGCTGACGAAGTCGGGCTCGGTAAGACTATTGAACCGGGTTGTTGCTCTCTCAAAAATGGGCCGAACGGAAGCGTCGGTTGCTGGTGGTCGCTCCGGCGAACCTGCGTAAGCAATGGTCGGTCGAACTGTCGGAAAAGTTTCATTTGCCGTCAGTGATTCTCGAGGCGAAGAGTTTCAACGCGTCGGTAAAATCCGGCAACCTGAATCCGTTCGAGCAGCAGGGGATCATATTGTGTTCCTACCAGTTCGTTCGCTCGAAAGACCCTTATGTCTGCCGAACGGAATGGGACCTGGTCGTCATCGACGAAGCACATCGATTGCGCAATGTTTACAAAACATCGAGCAAGATTGCTCAAACTATCCGAAGCGCAATTGCCTCGCGGCCGAAAGTGCTGTTGACGGCGACGCCGTTGCAAAACTCTTTATTGGAGTTATACGGCCTCGTCAGCATCATTGATGGCTATGCCTTCGGTGACGCCAAAAGCTTCAGCACGCGATATGTACGCCGCAACAATGCTGATTCGCTCGCCGAGTTGAAGGCCAGGCTCGCGCCTATTTGCAAACGAACGCTCCGCCGGCAAGTGCTCGAATACATCAAGTATACGAACCGGCACGCGCTCGTGCAGGAATTCATTCCATCGAACGACGAGCAAAAGCTCTACGATCTGGTTTCCGACTATTTGCAAAAGCCAGCTCTACACGCGCTGCCAAGATCACAACGGCAGTTGATGACGCTTATCCTGCGCAAACTGCTAGCGTCATCAACCTTCGCCATTGCGAATACCCTGGATGGTCTGGCTCGGCGTTTGGAAGACGCGCTGACCAAGGCCTCGCCGGTTGAGACGCCGCCCGATCAAGTCGTGGATGACGTTGAAGGATTTGAGGAGCAAGCTGACGAGTGGGAGAGCGATGAAGACGGTGAGGACGATTCTCGCAGGATCAACCCGCATGGCTGAGCGATTCCGATCAAGTCGAGATACGAGCGGAGATGGCGCAACTCCGCGAATTCCATCAGCTTGCCAAATCTATTCTTTCGAATTCAAAGGGTGAGGCGCTGATGACCGCGTTGCGGCGCGGTTTCGAGGCTGCGGGGAAAGCGCAATCCGATACAGGGCGGCTTCAGCAGAAGGCGCTCATTTTCACCGAAAGTCGCCGGACGCAGGATTACCTGTATCAGGTTCTCCAGAATACTGAATTTAAGGACAAGGTGGTTCTGTTCAACGGCGTCAACAACGATGAACTATCAAAGCGGATTTATGCGAGCTGGTTCGCCCGTTACAAGGGCACGGACAAGATAACCGGATCGCCGTCCGCCGACATGCGGCAAGCGCTGGTCGATCACTTCCGCAGCGACGCGACGATCATGATCGCAACGGAAGCAGCGGCCGAAGGCGTGAATCTCCAATTCTGCAACCTTGTAGTGAATTACGATCTGCCATGGAATCCGCAGCGGATCGAGCAGCGCATCGGTCGATGCCATCGCTATGGCCAGAAATTCGACGTGGTCGTGGTCAATTTCCTGAATCGAAAGAATGCGGCCGATGTCCGGGTCTATCAATTGTTGCGCGAGAAATTCCAGCTTTTCGACGGCGTCTTCGGGGCATCGGATGATGTGCTCGGAGCAATTGAAAGCGGCGTCGATTTTGAGAAGCGAATCGCGAACATTTACCAGACTTGCAGAACGCCACAACAGATCGAATTCGAGTTTGATGAGCTGCAAAAAGAACTCGAATCCGACATCGCGCAGGGCAAGGAAAATGCCCAGCAGATGTTGTTATCGAACTTCGATCAAGAGGTGATCGAGCGGGTCCGGATCGACTCGAAGGGGATGCTTGATAGCTTCAATGATCGGCTGTGGCAGGTGACCCGGCACAACCTGCGCGATCACGCCGATTTCGAGCCAAGCGGCTTCGGCTTCATGCTGCGTTCGAATCCCTTCGCGGATGAGCCGATTAACCCTGGCCCGTACCGGATGGGTAAGGACGTTGAAGACGCCAATGTTTATCGCGTAGGGCATCCATTGGCTCAGAAGGTACTCGAACGCGCCATGTCTGTTGAGACACCTCCCCTGGTGGTCTCGTTTCAGTTGACCGGATCGGGCAAGAACATCGCGATTCTCGATGCCCTCAAGGGTGTGAGCGGATGGCTCGAACTGCGCCGCATTGAAATTCGATCAGTGGACACGGAAGACCGGCTGGCGTTCGGGGCGATAACCCAAATGTCTTCCAGATTTGTACATTGAATCAGACAGCGAGCGGGATCAAGAAACGGCAGGAGATTGGCCGCGGTCTTCGCCTTCCGGTAGATAAGGACGGAATGCGTGTGTTCGACGACAGCGTCAATAGGCTCTACGTCATGGCAAATGAATCATATGAGGATTTTGCTCGCGCGCTTCAGACTGAATACGAACAAGATTGCGGCGTGACGTTTGGCAAGGTACCGCTCGCGGCGCTCGCGCGCATTACGCGCGCCGTCGATGGTATCGAAACGCCGATCGGCAAGATCGCAGGCGAAGCAATTCGTGCCGCGCTGGTTGATCAAAAGATGCTCGATTCCGACGGGCGTATCGGATCGGCGTTTGATCCGAAGAAGTCGGGGTTCGCTCTAACGATGCCTGCCGGGTTTAGCGACTTGAAGGCGGCGGTGATCGACGTGTTGTCCGCCCACCAAATCGAACGGCATATCCGACGCGACAAGGACGAGCGAAAAAATAAGTTGCGGAAGGAGATTTTTGTGTCACCCGAATTCGAAGCGTTGTGGAGCAAGATCAAACCAAAGACAACTTATCGGGTTGAATTTACTACGGACGATTTGGTTTACCGCGCGGTTACCGCGATTAGGAAAATGTCAAGAATTGAAGCACCCAAGATCAGCGTTATTACGGGCGCGCTCGACGTGGTGAAGGGCGGCGTCGATTCGCGTCTCATCGGTACTGGATTCCACGAAGTCTCTTCCCCCGCGCAGTCGCTTCCGGATGTGCTGGCATATTTACAGAACGAGACGGAGCTAACGCGCTCGACACTGGTGCGAATTCTCCGCGAGTCGGGCCGACTCGCGGAAATCTTTGTAAACCCGCAACGCTTCCTCGATCAGATTTCCGCGATCTTGAGGTTCGAGCTTCACCGGCTTCTGGTTGACGGAATAAAATATGAGAAAATCGTCGGCAAGGAAACCGATGCAGAGTGGGAACAGGTGCTATTCAAGAACGAGGAACTAGTCAATTTCCTCATGGCTCAACCGGTTACAAAGGCTCCGTACGAATACGTCGTCTATGATTCGGAAATTGAGCGGGCATTCGCACAGGGGCTCGAGTCGCGAGAAGACATTCGGCTGTTCATGAAATTGCCGGACTGGTTCAAGATCGATACGCCGCTTGGCGGATACGATCCGGATTGGGCCATTCTGAAGCAGGATAGCGAGACCATTTACCTCGTCCGCGAAACGAAAGGCACAAAGGACTTCTTAAAATTGCGCACCAGCGAAGCTGACAAGGTTCGGTGCGGGAAGGCACATTTCGACGCACTCGGCGTTCCGTTCGAAGTCGTGGTTTCGGCGGCGGAAATCTAGTTTTCGAGCATGGCGTGTGGATCTCGGTCAGGTGAGTCGCCTGTCCACCCCCTTTCGCAAAAATATTCCCACTTGTCTTTTCCCGCAAATCACCTGCGTATCCCTCGCCGTCTCGTCCCACAGAGGGGCGGCTCGCGATCGTCACGGACGCGGGGCGGGATGCGGTGGACGCGGGCTCATCAGGCGCGGATACGTGATCGCAGGGCAGGCGACAAGCCTGTGAGCGATCAAACGGCGCGCAGACGAATGATGTGGCCGGCGGACGGCGAAGTCGTGTGGTCCTGACGCCCCGACGCTGGCGTCAAGGCGGCGGAAGGCGCCTCTTGCCCAACCGGGCCTATGAGAGGCGCTTCATTCCGCCGGCGACGGGGGCAATCAAGCCCGGTCCCCGGGGAGAGCGCGAAGGAAACCGTTAAAACCATTGCGTGCGGGAACGCCGGGTGTTCCGGTGTATCTGCGGTCGATACTCGTGTGCTTTCTACTTTTGCACACGAGGCTGTGGGTGCAGCGGGCACCCGGCGTTCCCCACGCCCTCTGATTTTATTGGGCGAGGTTTGATGCAGAACTCGGGCGCATGGCGTCGCGGGAATGCGGACGTGTATCTCGCCGTCATTGCGAGCGCAGCGAAGCAATCCATGAAGCCGCAAAGAAGGAATGGATTGCTTCGCTGCGCTCGCAATGACGATTTCAAAGCACGTCGCAAGTTGCTGTTTGAAAATTGAATCGGGTTCGGCTTTGCTGCGGGTGCGGGAAGAGTTGCGGAGCAGAGGCGACACAACGCACTCGTCATGCTCGGCCTCGATCCGGCCATCCATCCATCTTCGTCATAAGATTTTTTTCGAAGAGGATGGATCACCGGGTCGAGCCCGGTGATGACGATTTTAATCGGTCGTCCGTATGACGGCTATCAATTACTGCTTCCTTCTTCGCGCCGCGGCCGGCTTCTCGACCGCCGCCGCCGTCTCGCCTTCCTCGCGCCAGCGCACAATCTCCACCGCCAGCACCGGATGGTTGAAACCCTTCAGGTGCAATTCCCCCAGCGAAGCGCCTTCGGCCACCGCCTCGACCATGCCGTAGACGCGCTGGCTGACGACGATCTGGTTGGCCTTGGCTTCGTCGCACAGCCGCGAGGCGAGATTGGTGACGCTGCCGATCGCGGCGTATTCCAGCCGTTGCTCGAAGCCGATCTGGCCCAGGGTCGCATAGCCGAGCGCGATGCCGACGCCGAAACCGAGACTATGCCCGCGGTTGTGCCACTTCTGGGTCAAAGCGCCGATGGTGTCGCGCATCTCGACCGCCATCTTCACCGCGCGCTGGGTGTGATCGTCGAATTGAATCGGCGCGTTGAACAGGATCATCACGCCGTCGCCGGCATAGCGGTCGAGCGTGCCTTCATAGCGGAAAATCAGTTCGCCCAGGGCGGCGTGATATTCGCGCAGCACGTCCATCGCCTCTTCGGGCTCGGTGGTCTCGGTGAAAGCCGTGAAGCCGCGCAGGTCGCAAAACACCACGGTGACTTCGCGGCGGTGGCTGTCGAGCAGCCCTTCATGGCCGTCGCCGGAGGCGATCAGTTGCGCCACTTGCGGGGCGAGAAAACGCTCCAGCCGGCGGATGCGCTCGATCTCGCCGAGTTGCTTCTCGACCCGCTCCTCCAGCGACTTGTTCCAGTCGAGAAGCTGATGGGTCTGCTCCTGCAGCTTGCCGGCCTGCTGCTGCACGGTGGAATGCGCGGCGGCGAGTTCGCGGCCCTTCTGGTCCACTTCGCTGAAGAGTCTGGCATTGCGCATCGCCAGCACCGATTGGTGCGCGAAGGTGCGCATCAGGCCGATCAGATTGGGCGAGAATTCGCCGGCGCTCCGGCGCAGCACCACCAGCGATCCCAGAATGCCCTTCTGGTCGACCAGCGGCACGATCAGCACCGAATGAAAACCGGCCGCGACCGCCTCATTCCGCAACCGAAGATCGGCCGCGTCGTCGAGATCAGGGATCGCGATCGGCTCGCCCGATGTAGCCGCCTCGCCGAGCACGCTGCCTTCCTTGTCGATGGCAAGGTGCTCGCCTTCGGCGGAGCGGTCGATGCCGATCGCTTCCGTGAGGTTGAACTGATGCCTGGCCGCATCATAGCCGTAGATCAACACCGCATCGGCGTGGGTGATCTCGACCGCGCGCGCCGCCACCGTCGGCAGCACGGCGTTGAGATCGAGCGAGGAAGCGACCGCGCGGCCGACTTCCTCGAGAACCTTCAGCTCATTGACCGAGCGCGCGAGATCCCGGGTGCGCGCCTCGACCTTGGATTCAAGGCCGCTATAGGTCTCCTGCAGCTGGCCGGCCATGCCGTTGAACTGCTCGGCCAGTTCCTCCAGCTCGTCGGCGGTGTGGACGTCGATGCGATGGCTGAAATCGCCGGCGCCGAGCCGCCGCGCGCCGGTGCTCAATGCCGTGATCGGAATCAGCATGCGGCGCGCCAGCAGCGTGCCGGCGAGGATCGCGACCAGAAGCCCGAGCCCGATCAGAAGCGCGATCCGCCACAGCTGGTCGCGGATCGGCGCCAGCGCCAGCGCGGTCGGCTGCTCGTAGAACACCAGCCAGCCGAGTTTCGGCACCACATTGGAGGCCGTCAGCACCGCCTGGCCGCCGGTGTCGGTGCCCGAAGCCAGTGCCTGGCCGTCCGGCTTGAGCAGGGCTGCGACCTGCGGCAGCGCGGAGACGTCCTTGGCCACCTCGGGGCCCTTGGCGGAGTTCGCCAGCACATGGCCGCGCTTGTCGGTCACGTAAGCGGCCGCGACCTTGCCGACCTCGGCATCGCCGAGGAAATCCAGCAGGAAGCGCAGATCGATTTCGGCGACGGTGACGTCGGCCTTGAAGCCCGAATGCGCCACCGAGATCGACATATAGGGCCGGCTGTCCCGGAAATAGGCCGGGCCGAATGCGACGCCCCTCGCTACGCCATCGGTAAAGCGGATGTCGCGGGAAAAATCCTCGCCGCTGCCCATGGCGATCGCGCCGCTGCGGGACAGGCGAAGCACCTCGTGGCCGTCGCCGTCGAGCAGCGAAAGCGCGTTGATGGCCGGGACTTGATTGAGCAACTGGGCGTAGTCGGCGCGGTGATGTTCCAGCTTCATGGCGCTGGCGCGGGTCACCCAGCTGACCTGGCGCTCCAGCTCGGCGATCGCTCGCTCGATCCGCCGCGCGGTCGCCTCGGCCTTCTCGCCCATCGCGTCGGTCAGCGAGGTCTTGGTGGCGCGGTAGCTGATCGCGGTCTCCAGCGCGCCGTTGACCGCGAGCACGAACACCACCAGGCCGACCAAAGCGATGACGTATTTGGCGAACAGGCCCCAGCGCCGCGACGCAATGTTATCCGTAACCCCGGTCATCCCGTTCCTCGTGCGCGCTACCCTTACGAGGCACGCGCATCCGCCAAGCCGTGTCAGTTGGGCCTGTTTAGCACAATTCGAGGGGGATTGGCCGGGGCCTTGGCCAGCGTGGTTAGCCGCGCCTCTCTGCTCCCTCCCCCCTTGCGGGGGTCCGAGGCGAGCAAAGCTCGCTCTCGCGGCCGGGTGGGGGGCAACGGAGGAAAAGCTGATGATCAGCCGAACCGATCAGCGGTTGAACAGCTGCTTCAGCACGTCCTTCATCGGCGCGCTGTCCTCCGGCGGCTGCGGCGCCGGATTGCCTTGCGCCGGTGTGGACGGGGCGGCCGGGCCGGGGCTGGTCGGCGCCAGATTGCGGCTGCGGCCGAGGCTCTGCTGGATCAGCTTGCCGAGCGTCTCGCCGAGCTGGCCGCCCAGCGGATCGGAGCCGGCATTATTCCCGCCGCCCCCGGTGCCGCCGGGCGTGTTTCCGCCCAATCCACCCAGACCGTTCAGCGCGCCATTGGGCCCGAACAGGCCCTGGCCCATCTGCTTCAGCTTGGCATAGGCGTCTTCGGGATGATCCAGGATGCCCGCCATGTCAGGATAAATCCGCGGCTCGGCCCAGGGGCCGTCGATGACCACGGGAATGCCGAGCCCGACCGGGTCGCCGGCGCGGCCCTGGCCTTCGGTGGTCATGACGAGCTTGGGCTCGACCCGAAACGCCAGCGATTTGGCCGCAAGATCGACCGTGCCGGCCCCGGTCATCCGCACCAGCGGCCCGACCAGATTAAGGTCGCTGCTGGACGCCTGGCCCTTCTCGATCCGGAACGATGCCGCAAGCTGGGTCAGGTCGGTGGTCTGCTCCTTGCCCTCCTGCCAGCCCGACAGCGTCCCCGAGGTCAGCGACCGGATCATCTGCGCGACATTGAGGCCGCGAATGGCGCCGTCCTGGAAATTGGCGAACACGGTGCCTCCGAGGTTCGACATGATGGCGCGCGGACTCGCGCCGGAGGAGCGCACCGCGATCTTCGCCTGCAATTTGCCGTCGAGCTTGTCGAAGTCGGCCGCGCTTTTGAGCAGCGGCAACGCGCGGACACTGACGAGGTCGCTGCGCAGCGTATAGGTCGGCTCGCCCGCCGATACATCGACGATGAGGTCGCCATTGGCCTGCCCGCCATAGGCGCCGAGATTCGAAACATTGGCCTTCAGCACGCCGCCGGCAAGCGTTGCATCGATCGCGGCTGGTGCAAATTGCGCCTCGCCAATGTTCAAGGCGGCGGCGGAAACCCTGATCTGGGCATCGACATAATTCAGGCCCTTGAGGTCGATCGGCGCATTGCTCCAGGGTTGCGAAGGTTGCGCCGGCGATGCCGCGCTTGCGGTGGAGGCAGCGACGTCAAGCCGCTGGAAGTCGAGGTCGAGCTTCACCAGCGGCTTGCTCGCGATATCGACCGAGGCCCATCCGTTGAACGCGCCGTCGCCGAGCGTGCCGGTAAGGCCGTTGATCATCACGATCGAACCGTTGAGCCGGACTTCGGCCTTGCCCGACAGTGGGGTTTGCAACACGCCGGGCACATCGAGCGCGAGGTCGACCGGAATGTTCTGCCGCGCCAGCGGCGGGGCCGGCATCGTCGCCTTGATCTCGAATTTGAGCGGATGCGCGCTGGCGTGCGCGCTGCCGGTGACCCTGATCTTTCGATCGCCGCCGATTACGGCATCGGCGTTGATGCCCTCGATGCGGCTGTCCACGCGATCGTGCGGATTGGAAAATTCAATGGCGCCGTCGCTCACGGTGACGTGGTCGATGACAGGAGCATTCGCATCGTCCTCGGCGGAGGACGTCGCTGCTTTGGCGGACGGCGCTGATTGCGGGTTGCGCTGGCGCAGCAGCGGAACATGCGCCACCGGACGGTCGACGGTGAGTTCGGTGATGTGCGGATGACCCGACCACAGGCTCTCCAGCGTCACGTCGGCCTCGACGCGGCCGACCGTCAGGCGATCGCTGTTGTCGCGGTCGTTCGGGTTCTGCAGGGCGATATCGTTCAGCGTCACATTCAGCGACGGCCAGATGCCAATTCGGGTCGCGCCCGATATGGTCAGCCGATATCCGGTTTCGCGCTCGACCCGGGCCTGGATTGCCGACGTCATGAACCCGGAAGGTATCCCGATCACCAGCAGCAGTGCGACGATGGCGATCACGGCGGCGATGGCGGCCCCGGCGATTTTCAATGCTCTCATGATGATGTTCCAAACCGGGCAGGCAGCATCGATTCCGGCCGTTCCGGGAGCGGCCGTCTCGGGTCGCTCAAGCCTATCCCGGAATGGGGGAACCGCTCAAAGATGTCCAAAAATAATCGAAGGATGCTGCAAAGTTATGTGACTTATGACACACTTCCCGGCGGACGATTTTTGTACTGACTATTCAACGATTTCAAGTTGGCTTTTGGAAAGCATTGCAATGAGCAAACAGGCCGAATTTGCGGTTATTCTGAAGATGAATCCGATGTTCGCGGATCTGGGCCCCGATGAACTGCAGCGCATATCGGGCCTCTGCCACACCCAGCAGCTTGGTGTCGGCGAGGTGCTGTTCCAGAAGGGCGACAGCGGCGACGCTCTGTTCGGGGTCCGCCGCGGCCAGATTCGTATCGAAACCGGCGCCTCCGACGGCAGCCGGCTGACCCTGAATTTTCTCGGGCCTGGCGATCTGTTCGGCGAGGTCGCGGTGCTCGACGGCCAAAGCCGCACCGCCGACGCCACCGCGGGCGAGCCGACCGAATTGTTCGTGCTGCGCCGCGAAGATTTCCTCAGCCATCTCGAGCGCGAGCCGCGCGTCGCGGTCAAGCTTATCCAGCTGTTGTGCCAGCGGATTCGCTGGATGAGCGAGCGGATGGAAGAATTGGTGCTGCAACCGCTGCCGGTCCGTCTGGCGCGCCGGCTCTGTGCGCTGGCATCCGATTTCGGCTCCGAGGTGCATATTTCGCAGGAACAGCTCGGGGTGTTCGTCGGCGCCGCGCGCGAAAGCGTCAACCGTCAGCTGCAGCTCTGGCGCAAGGACGGCATTCTCGACCTGCAGCGCGGCCGCATCCTGCTGCAGAACATGACCAAGCTGACCGCGGTGGCGCGGAACGAGTAGCGGCGCGGCGATGACGCGCGGTATATAGCGCGCGTCTTATTCCGCCGCGGGCGAATGCACGATGGTCGGCGGCTCGTTGCGATGATCGGTGGGCGGATGCTCCGCCTCGCCGCCGGTGGCGAGGAGCTTCTTGCCGAAACGCCAGCATACCGAGCCGATATCGTCCATCACCATGAACATCGCCGGTACGAACACCAGCGACAGCACAGTCGAGAACAGCAGGCCGCCGATGACCGCCAGCGCCATCGGCGAGCGGAATTCACCACCGGCGCCGAAGGCCAGCGCGCTCGGCATCATGCCGGCGGCCATTGCGATCGTGGTCATGACGATGGGACGCGCGCGCTTCATGCCGGCATCGATGATGGCCTCTTCGCGCGCCTTGCCTTCGCGGATCGCTTCGACCGCGAACTCCACCAGCATGATAGCGTTCTTGGTCACGATGCCCATCAGCATCAGGATTCCGATCCACACCGGCGTCGTCAGTTGCTTGCCGGTCAACAGCAGCGCCATGATCGCTCCGCCGATCGACAGAGGCAGCGAAAACAAAATGGTGATCGGCTGCAGGAAGGTTCCGAACAGCAGCACCAGCACCGCATAGACCATCATCAGACCGGCGGTGATCGCGGTGGCAAAGCCTTGCGACAATTCGTTCAGGCTTTCGGCATCGCCCGATGGGCTCACCTTCACGCCCTTCGGCAGGCTTTTCATAACCGGCAGTTCACGGATCTTCTTGGTGGCATCGCCGAGCGCCGCCGATCCGACGAGGTCGGCCGCCACGGTGGCTTGACGCTCCCGGTCGTAGCGATTGATGCTGGTCGGCCCCTGATCGAGCTTGATGTCGGCGACGACGGAGAGCGGCACGCCGCCCTTTTCGCCGTGCTCGCCCAGCGGCACCCGCAGCTGCTCGAGCAGCGGCAGATCGCCGCGCGCGTTATCTTCGAGCTGGACCCGGATCGGCACCAGCCGATCGCCGGCGTCGAATTTGGCCAGCGCCGGGCCGACGTCGCCGATGGTGGCGACGCGGATCGTCTGCGACAGGCTCTCGGTGGAGACGCCGAGCCTTGCCGCGAGATCGGCCCGCGGCTGGATGCGGAGTTCGGGCCGGTCGAGCGAGGTTTCGGAAATGACGTCGGAGATCAGCGGAATGCGCTTCATCTGGTTCGCCAGCTCGCTGGCGACGTTGCCGACGATGCTGGAGTCCGCGCCGGTCACCACCAGCGATACCGCGCGCAAGCCGTTCTCGTCGAGGAACCAGTACCGGATGTCGGGTACGTTTTCGAGTTCCTTGCCGATCGAAAGTTCGAGCTCGCGCTGCGTGATCGTGCGTTCTTTCTTCGGCGTATAATTGATGATCAGCGCGGCGCGCCGCACTTCGAACGTCCCCGGCGGCACTCGTCCGCCGTCAACGAACACGCTCTTGACCTCGGGCCGCTTGCGCAGCCGCGCGACGATTTCCTCGGTGACCTTTTCGGTATAGGCCAATTGCGAACCGGGCGGCAGCTCCATCGCCAATAGCGAGCGCGCGGTGTCCTGCGCCGGCAGGAAGCCTTGCGGCAGCAACGTGATGCTCCAGATCGAGGCGGCGAAAATGCCAAAGCCGATCAGCACCGTGATCAGATAGTGCCGGACCGACCAGGTGACGAGCCCGGTATAGGCTTGCAGCACGCGCCCCGGCGGCGGGTCGTCATGCGGATGATCTTTCAGGAAGTAGGCGGCCAGCACCGGGGTGACAAACCGCGCCGCCAGCAGCGAGAAGAACACCTGCACCGATACCGTGATGCCGAATTGCTTGAAGAATTGCCCGGCGATGCCGGACATGAAGCTTGCCGGTGCGAAGATCGCGATGATGGTGAGGCTGATGGCGATCACCGCCAGCCCGATTTCGTCGGCGGCCTCCAGTGCTGCGCGATAGGGCGACTTGCCCATCCGCATGTGGCGCACGATGTTCTCGATCTCGACGATGGCGTCGTCGACCAGAATGCCGGTCGAAAGCGTGATGGCAAGAAAGCTGACGAGGTTCAGCGAAAAGCCGAGAATATCCATCGCCCAGAATGCCGGGAAAATCGACAGCGGCAACGAGATCGCGGCGATGATGGTGGCGCGAATGTCGCGCAAAAACAGCATCACGACGATGACGGCGAGAATGGCGCCTTCGAACAGGGTCGAGATCGCCGCCTCATAATTGCCCTTGGTAAATTCCACCGAGGTGTCGATCAGCTTGAGATCGACATCGGGATAGGCAATCTTCAGCGCATCGATCCGTTTCTGAACCGCGGCCGCGACCACCACGTCGCTGGCGCCCTTCGAGCGCTTGATACCGAGCGCCACCACCGGCTCGCCGTTGAAGCGGGCAAAGGTGCGGCGGTCGGCGATGGTGTCGGTGACGGTGCCGAGATCGTCCAGACGGATTTCGCCGCCTCCGAACAGCGGAATCATGGTCCCGGCGAGTTCGTTGAGCGTCTTGGCGCCGGCCAGCGTGCGGATGGCCTGGTCGTTCTTGCCGATCTCGGCCCGGCCGCCGGCAAGGTCGACATTGGTGCCGCGCAGGCTTTGGCTGACATTGACGGCGGTCAGGCCGGCCGCCTGCAGCCGGTCGGGATCGAGCGAGACCAGAATCTCGCGCTCGACGCCGCCGATGCGCTCGACCTGGGCGACGTTGCGCACGCCCTGCAGCGCGCGTTTGACGATATCGTCGACGAAATAGGATAGTTGCTCCGGCGTCTTGCCCGGTGATATCGCGGCATAGGTGACGATCGGCAGGCCGATGACGTCGACACGCTGGATCAGCGGCTCGTTGACGTTTTGCGGCAGGTTGCTGCGGACGCGGGTGACGGCGTCCTTGACGTCGTTCAGGGCACGGTCGGTATTGGTTTCAAGGACGAACTGGATCGTCGTCACCGACAGCCCGTCGGTAATCGACGATGAGATGTGCCGCACGCCCTCGACGCCCGAGACGCCGTCTTCGATGGTCTTGGTGACCTGCGATTCCAGTTCGGCCGGCGCGGCGCCGAATTGTGATACCGCGACCGAGATCACCGGGATATCGGCGCTGGGCAGGCGCGTCACGGCGAGCTTGGTGAAACTCACCCAGCCCAGCACCAGCAGGATGATCGAAAACACGACGGAAGGCAGCGGATTGCGGATCGACCATGCCGAGATATTCAAAGCCATCAGCGTACCTGCGCTCGATCGAGTTCCTCGGCGAACATGGTCTTGATCTGGTCGCCGTCATGCAACGAGCTGCCGGCGTCGGCCACGACGACTTCGCCGACCTCGAGGCCTTCGAGGATTTCCGTGCTGGTATCGGATACCAGTCCGACCCGCACCTTTCGCATCTCAACTGTGTTTCCTTTGACCACCTGAACGGTCAGGTGGTCAATGGCGGTGCGGGGAATTGCGACCCCGCAACTGCGTTTGGCGTCAATGTTGGCGCGTGCAAACATGCCGACCTTCAGAGAAGGGTTCTTTTGCGGCGATATCCGGACGTGGCCGAGCTGGCTGGTCCGATCGATTTGCGGTGAAACCAGCCTCACGGGTCCCACGAGGTCCGGCGCATCGTCGCGGCTTATTCGCGCCATCGCCCCCGGAGCGAGTTTCAGCATGTGGACGGCCGGTACTTCGGCGTCGAGTTCGATTTCATTGTTGATGGCAATTCGAAACATCGGTCCGGCTTGCGGTGAGGCCGGCGCTCCGACCATGGTGCGGACCTGGGTAATCAGTCCGGCGGCCGGAGCACGCAATGAGATCGGTGCCGGCTTCGCGCCGGCGCCGGGGCTTCCGGGTTGCGCAGGCGGCGGCGTCAGCCGCGCCAGTTCCTGATTGTCGGTGACCAGGTCGCCTTCATGGACCAGAAGTTCCGAGACCTTGGACCCTTCCTGGTCGACGCCGACAACCGCTTCCCTGCGCGGCACGAAATATCCCGTCACCCGCACCATGTCGGAAAAACAGGCATTGGTGGATTTTGTCACGATGACGAGGGCGTTGCTCGGAGTTTCCTTTTCCTCGGCGTGGGAGCGGTGCTCGATCCAGTAATAGCCGCCGGCCAAAGCCGCGACGGCGACCACTCCCAAAACAGGCTTGAGATATTCGGAGAGCATCATCGCCGGATCGATCCACATTGGTATCGCAAGATTATGCTCCCAAATGCCGACAATGACAGGGGTTGAAGCGGGTCATAGCGCGCAATGACGGAAAAACGGCGGGTCGGAAAGGTCCCTGGCCTTTGAAGCGAATGAGCGTCCCGCAGGGGCTGCGGGACGCTTGGTGGTTGCAAAACCTTGCTGGGCGTCACGACCACCTCGAAGGTTACTCGGACTTCGGATGATCCAGACTTAGGGTTCCAGATCTGGAGTTACTGGGACGCGGTGGTCTTGTTCGCCATATTGACGACCTGCACACGGCGGTTCACGTCCGCCGTGGGGTGGCTGGGGTCCTTGAGCTTGGTCTTACCATATCCGACGGTCACAAGGTCGGATCCGGCAATGCCGAACTTGTCGCTCAGATAGCGCTTGATCGAATCTGGCACGCCGCTCCGAAAGGTCCTGATTGTAAACGTCGCCGCCGACCGCGTCGGTGTGGCCTGCGACGATGAAGGTCGAGCCTTTCAGGTCCGGATTGGTCAGCGCCTGCCCCAGCGCCTGAATCGAGGACAGAGACTTTTTGCTGATATCGGCCGAATTGTAGTCGAAGTTGATTTCAAGATCGATATTCGGCTTGTCCTTGGCGATGGCGGCGATTTCTTCACGCTCGGCGGATGAAAGCGAGCGCGTGGCGCGATTACGGATGGTCTTGACGAAACGGTCCTCGGCGGCGACCGCTTCCGGGTCGGCCTTGGGCCCCACCGACAGGCCTCGGGTCAGGGGCCGCTTGGCCGGGCTCAGCGCCTGCAGGATTTGTCCCGCCGTGACATCGTCACCGGCCGCTGCTGTTCCGACGCTAACGGAAAGTGCTGCACCCATCGTCACGATCGCAACGATCGCGGCCAGATTTCTCCTTCCATACATTTTCGACATTGCCAGTCCCTCCCGCGCTGCGCGCGCATTCTCAATAGATTGAGTTTGCAAATCGGCCGCTGCGAACCGGTCGCGTGCGGCCCCTTGTGCTTTGTCTCTGATGCCCGCCGAAGGGTTCGAGGAACCGCCCGGCCAAAATTCAAAATTGTCGTCAATTCAACCCGTAACCTGCGAATTCCTTCACAATATTCGGATCCATCGCCTTCGCATTGGAAATGTCCAGTTCACCCTCCGACATCGCGCCATTGCGCTGCTTGGCGAGCCCGCGCCCGTACAGCGACGACGTCAATCTCGGATTGATCTTGAGCGCGGCGTCGAAATCGGCGATCGCATTCTTGGCCATCCCGCTCTTCAAATTGACCAGGCCGCGGCTGTCCAGGGCATCGACAAAGTTGGGGCGCAGCCGAAGCGCTTCGTTGCAATCCTTCAATGCAGCCTGCAGCTCGCCAATGACGGTACGCGCCCAGCAGCGGTTGTTGAAGGCTTCCACATCCTTGGGGCTCAGCCGCAGCGTGTCGCTGAAATCATTGACCGCAAGGCTGTAAGCTCCCTTGCTGGCGAAAACCTGTCCGCGCCGATAATACGTGTTGGGGTCGTCGGGATTTTTCGCAAGCTTGTCGGTCAGGTCCTTGATGATCGGGTCGTTTTCAAGCGACGGTCCGTCTTTCTTTTCGGGCGGCGCCTCTTTCTTCTCCAGAGGGGCGTCTTTCTTTTCCAGCGGGGCGTCTTTCCTTTCGGCCTGCCTCTCGTCAGGTGGAATTGAGGGTTCGGCCTTCTTTGGCAGCGGCGGCGGTTCCTGGTGCGGTGCCGGTGCCGGTGTGGTGTGGTGTGGGTGTGGGTTCGTGGTGCGGTGCCGGCGTGGGTTCGGGAATTGGCTGCGGAGGGTTCACCGCCTGTGGGCCGGGCGTTTGCGGCCGCGCGCCCGCGCCCGGGATAAATGAAAAGTCCTCCGCCAGCGAGGACGAGATCCAGGGCACCTGCTCGCTGCGGGACGCCCGGGTGACGCCGACGCGGGTCCGATTGAGCGTCTCTTCGGCCATCAGGTCGGGAACGCGAATTTCCTTCAGCAGCTCCTGCACGAACAGGCTGTGGTCGGTGCCATTGTCGCTGATGACGGAACTAAGCGCCGCCGAGTACATCACCAGCGTTCCGTTGGGCGCGATCACCGGAGCGAGGCCCGCGGAGAAGCTCCGGAACCGACGTTCGAACGGATTGCGCCGGCTGGCATCGATCAGGGCGATTTTGACGCCTGCCCCGCGATTGTTGATTTCGCCGAGCACCGTCTCCAGGCTGAAGCCATCGCGGCGCACATCCGGCTCGGTCCAGATCTGTGCATCGACCGGGATCATGTAGCTCTGGCGCGCCGACTGGACGCCGAACCCGCTGAAGAAAATCAGCACGACGGAGCCGGGTTTGATGCGCCCGTAAAGGCGGTCGAAGGCGCGCCGCATCGCGTCGCCGGTCAGATTTTCACCGACCTCGACGCTAAAGCCGTCGCGCTTGAGTTCGTCGGCGAGGTCGCGGGCATCGTTGATAGGCTCCTTGAGCGGCGCCTCGGCGTCGGGATATTTGGCGTTGCCGATGACCAGCGCAAAGCGGTCGGCGTGACTGTCGGCGGCGACCGACGGAACGATCGATACGACTGACAAAACCAGGATCACAAGCAATGCGAGGCGGATTCTCATATGACGTCAGTCCAGCCAAAAACGCGCCGACCCCAGCTTGCGCCTCGGCGACCTTACCTTACGAAAATGGCATTATCAAACCGGGCTCCCGAGCCTTGTCAACTGCAAGCCTTGTCAATCGCCTGCCGGCACCGCCGATGCCCGCGACAATTGACCGCGACAAAGCTCCCAGCCATGACAAGCGTCGCGATCCTGCACGTCATTCCAAAAAGGACGGCTACGATGCTTGCGCGGGCTCGTCGGCGACGATTGCTTCCAAAGCCGGCAACCGTGGAGCCTTGATTGTGCCAATGTGACCGATCTCACATTGGGTGCGGGCTGGCGCTCGGCTTTCCCAAATCTTCAGCCGGGTGCCGCGGTTCGAGCTGATTTTCATCCATCCGTCGCAAGGGCCGCCGGGTTTGACCTTTGCGGATGACAATGGCTTGGTGTGGCAATCGGCCAATCAGCAAGCAAGAAGAGTGCAACCGATGGGAAACACCTACGAAATCTACGCCCTCCGCTATGCGACGATGTCGCCGCGCACGCCCCATTTGAATTTCCTCATTCCGGATCCGCATGAGACCACTGCGCAGGATCTCGATTATTTCGTCTGGCTGATCCGGGGCGGCGGCCGCGACATCCTAGTCGACACCGGCTTCAACGCCGAAGAGGCTACCTTACGAAATCGCAAGCTCACGCTCAATCCGGTCGATGCGCTCGAGCGCTTTGGCGTCAAGGCCGACAGCATCAGGGACATTATCGTCAGCCATCTGCATTACGATCACGCCGGCAATCTCGACCGTTTTCCTCAGGCGCGATTCCATCTGCAGGATCGCGAGATGAGCTACGCGACCGGGCGCTGCATGTGCAACGGCATGCTCCGGCATCCGTTTTCGATCGAGCATGTCACGCTGATGGTGCGCCATGTCTATGGCGAGCGCGTCACCTTTCATTCCGGCGACGGCGAGGTCGCTCCTGGCGTGACCGTGCATCGGGTCGGCGGCCATTCCGACGGGCTGCAGGTGGTGCGGGTGGAGACCGGGCGCGGCCCCGTGGTGTTGGCCTCGGATGCCGCGCATTACTACGCCAATCTGCAACGCCGCAGCCCGTTTCCGATCGTCTACAATGTCGGCGACATGGCGCAGGGCTGGGAAATCGTCGAGCGGCTCGCCGGCCATCCCGATCGCTTCATCCCGGGCCACGATCCGATCGTGAGCGAGATCTATCCGCGTGCCAGCGACAAGGTCGATGCATTTGCCTTGCACCTGAAACCGTCGCGCTCCTTCGTCAAATAGCGTCAGGCGAGCGACGGATGTCACGATACAAGACGGTCGGCTTCATCGGTCTCGGCGTGATGGGCGAGCCGATCTGCCGCAACCTTGTGAAGAAGAGTGGCGCGGGCGTGATCGTGTTCGACCTGTCGCCGCAGGCGCTGGCACGACTGCGCGAGGACGGCGCTGCGGTGGCGGCCTCGGTGGCGGAGGTCGTCAACAAGAGCGACATCGTGTTCCTGTGTTTGCCTAGCGCAAAACACGCCCGCGCGGTGTTCGAGGGCGACGGTATCCTGAAAAACATCCGCGAAGGGCAGGTGATCGTCGATCTCGGCACCTCATCGGTCAACCAGACCCGCGATTTCGCGAGGCAATTGCAGGCCAAAGGCGCATCATGGGCCGATGCGCCGATCGCGCGGACGCGCCAGGCCGCGCAGGATGGCACCCTGAGCGTGATGGTCGGTGCGTCGCCGGAATTGTTTGCATCCATCGAATCATTAATCCGCTGCTTTGCCACCGATGTGACGCGTTGCGGCGGCATAGGCTCAGGGCAGGTGACCAAGATCCTCAACAACATGGTCCTGTTTCAGACCGTCAACGCGCTTGCCGAGGCCGTCGCTGTCGCCAGGCGCAACGGTGTCGATCCGGCGCTGCTGCTCGATACGCTATCGAAGGGATCGGCCGACAGCTTTGCGCTGCGCAATCACGGCATGAAGGCGATCGTGCCCGGGAATTTTCCCGAACGCGCCTTTTCGACGGAGTACGCGCTGAAGGACCTGTCCTATGCGCTGGAACTGGCCGACGATGCCGGCGTCAAAATCCGCGGCGCCGAACTGATCGGCAAGGTCTTGCAGGAGGCGATCGACGCCGGCTCCGGCGGAGCTTACTTCCCGGTGATCGCGAAACATATCGATCGGGGCTAACTCACTGCCGTCATTCCGGGGCGCGCATCAGCGCGAACCCGGAATTTCGAGATTCCCGGATGCGCATTGCGCATCTGAGGCCCACGCGAAGATGCGTGTCCCGGAATGACGGATGGGATAATCGCCCTCAATACGCCTCTTTCGCATCCGCCTCGCTGCTGGTCTGCACGAGACCGAGGCTTTGCTCGATCTTGCCGAGCATGGCCGCGAGATCCCTTTGCTCGCGCGCGGAAAGACATGACAGGATCTCCTGCTCCTTGCGCAGCAGCCGGGGAATCAGTTGTTCGTACAGCGCGTCGCCTTTTCGGGTCATGCGCAGCCGGAATTCGCGGCGGTCGTCCTCATTCTCGACGCGCTCCACCAGCTGCCGTTCCATCAGCGCGGTGACGGCGCGGCTGATGGTGGATTTGTGGGTGCGGGTGCAATCGGCGATGTATTGCGCGCTGCAGGCATCGTTGCGGAAGCCGAGCGTCGCCAGCACCCGCCATTCCGGAATATCCAGCCCGTAGCGCTCCTGATATTCGCCGGCAAGTGCGGCGCTGACCTCGGCCGCCAGACGGTTCAGCCGAAATGGCACAAACCTGAAGAGGTCCAGTCGCCGGTCTTTTTTCGGCGCGGCCTGTTCACGCGAGCCGGCGGTCACCCCGGATCGAGTCCGTGACAAGCTTTCGCCAGAAGACGTTTTTGACAAAAATCGCTCCAATTTGAGTTGACGCCGGCACGTCCACGGAGTTTAGATAGTTGCAGGTGAGACTATCTTAGGCCGGAACGACCCCCTTGGCCAGTGCCAAATTGTTTGTAGTCAAGTCCTTCGCAGTCAAGTCCTTGGCCAGAGCAGCGTGAACGCATGACGCAGCAGTCCAAAGTCCAGTTCGGCTATCGACGCCATCCCGACCAGGATCGCGCCGGCACCGAGGTGGCCGAATACCCGGTGGTGGTGATCGGGGCCGGCCCGGTCGGGCTGTCGCTCGCGATCGATCTGGCGCAGCGCGGCCAGGCGGTCGTTCTGCTCGACGATGCCGACCGGATAGGCGAGGGGTCGCGCGCGATCTGCTTTTCGAAGCGATCGCTCGAATTCTGGGACCGGCTCGGCGTCGCCGATCGCATGGTCGACAAGGGCGTGGTGTGGAGCGTGGGGCGGATTTTTCACGGCGCGTCGCTGCTTTATCAATTCAACCTGCTGCCGGAGGAAGGGCACAAGCGGCCCGCCTTCATCAACCTGCAGCAATTCTATGCCGAGGCCTATCTGGTGGATCGGGTGCAGCAGCTTCCGGCGATCGACCTGCGCTGGCGTAACAAGGTGACCGGGCTGGAGCAGCGCAACGACCATGCGGTCCTGACCATCGAGACGCCGGATGGGCCGTATTGGATGCGCGCGAACTATGTCGTGGCCTGCGACGGTGCGCGATCCTCATTGCGGCAGATGGTCGGCGCGGAATTCGCGGGCCAAGTGTTCGAGGATCAGTTCCTGATCGCTGACGTCAAGATGACGGCCGAGTTTCCCACCGAACGGTGGTTCTGGTTCGATCCGCCGTTTCACGCCGGGCGGTCGGCGCTGTTGCACAAGCAGCCCGACGACATCTGGCGGATCGATCTGCAACTCAATCCGGATGCGGATCCAGCGGTCGAGAAGCTGCCCGGGAATGTGCGGCCGCGGATCGCGCGCATGCTCGGGCATGACAAGTTCGACTTCGAATGGATATCGCTTTACAAATTCCAGTGCCGCCGGATGGAAAAATTCATCCATGGCCGCGTGATCTTCGCCGGCGATGCCGCGCATCAGGTCTCGCCGTTCGGCGCCCGGGGCGCCAATTCCGGCCTGGAAGATGCCGAGAACCTGGCGTGGAAACTGGATCGCGTGCTGCGCAAAAGCTCGCCGGAAATATTGCTCGAGAGCTATCACACCGAGCGAAGTGCGGCGGCTGACGAGAACATCCGCGAATCGACCCGCTCGACCGATTTCATGGCGCCCAGCTCGCGCCAGGAGGCGCGGCTGCGACAGGCGGTGCTGTCGCTGGCCAAGGAAACCGAATTCGGCAAACGCATGGTCAACGGCGGACGGCTGTCGGTTCCCTCGATCTACTTCTCGCCGCTGCTGACCGCCGATCGCGATGCGTGGCGCGGCGGCCCGCGGCCGGGCGCTTCGATGCTCGACGCTCCGATTGCCGAGAGCAGCGGGCAGCCTGCGTTCTTGACCGAAGCCTTCGTCAGGGCGGGAGCGCGGTTTACGCTGCTGGAGTTCAGCAACGGTGCTGGCGTGGACGCCCCCGATGGCGTCGGCGTGATCCGGATCGGCGGCAGCGATGGCTTTGTCGATTCCGCAGGGCTCGCCGGCACGCGCTACGATGCCGAACCCGGCACCGCCTATCTGTTGCGGCCTGACGGCTATGTCGCCGCGCGTTTCCGGCACCCGTCCCGCGATGCGCTCGATGCCGCGTTGGCGCGCGCGACCGGCATCAATTGAGGATTTCGATCATGGCGCTGTCGACCAGCTCGAATTTTCCAAAGCCCGACGACGCGTTTCGCGCGGTTGTCGAGGCGCATCGCGGGCTCAGCGACGAGCAGAGCGCAAATCTCGATGCCGCGCTGGTTCTGATCCTCGCCAATCACATCGGCGATCTCGACGTGCTGCGCGAGGCAATCGCACTGGCGCAGCGGCGCATGGTGGATGCCAGCCAGCAGGCGCAGCAACAGCAGCAATAACAGAAATTCGCTGGATTAAATGTCGCAAAGGAATTGAACTGATGGCCAAAGGTTTCGCGTCCACCACCGATATGGCGGAGAAGAAGATCACCTTCTCCGAAATCGGCACTGATCTTTATGCTTTCACCGCCGAGGGCGATCCCAATTCCGCGATCATTGTCGGCGACGACGGCTGCATCGTGTTCGACGCGCAGGCGACGCCGGCGATGGCGAATAAAGTGATCGAGCGGGTGCGCACCGTCACCGACAAGCCGATCAAATATGTGGTGCTGTCGCATTATCACGCGGTGCGGGTGCTCGGCGCCTCGGCCTACAAGGCGCAAGCGGTGATCGCGTCGCAGGAAACCTACCGGCTGGTGGCGGAACGCGGCCAGCAGGATTGGGATTCCGAATACGGCCGCTTTCCGCGCCTGTTCCAGGATGCCGAAAGCATTCCGGGCCTGACCTGGCCGACGCTGACGTTCGAAGGCGACATGTCGATCTATCTCGGCAAGCGTGAGGTGCGGCTGATGCAGCTTGGCGCGGGGCACACTTCCGGCGACATCGTGGCGTGGGTGCCCGATGCGGAAGTGATGTTTTCCGGCGACCTGATTGAATATCACTCGGCCTGCTATTGCGGCGACGCGCATTTGCGCGAATGGCCGGCGACGCTGAACGAAATTCGCGCCTTCAACCCGAAGGCGATCGCACCGGGGCGCGGCGATGCCCTCAAGGGCGTGGCCACCGCGCGCGATGCCATCGCCATGACGCGCGATTTCGTCACCTCGCTCTATGGCGCGGCCGAAACCGCGGTCGCCAAGGGCCGCAATCTCAAAGAGACCATGGCGGCGACGCGCGAGGTGATGGACCCGAAGTTCTCCAAATTTGCGATCTACGAGCATTGCCTGCCGTTCAACGTTTCGCGGGCTTTCGACGAGGCCTCGGGGATCGACGATCCGGTGATCTGGACCGACAAGCGTGACCAGGAAATGTGGGCTGCCTTGCAAGGAGGATGACCATGAATATCAACACCTCTCCTGAAACCATCAGCCGGAGCTCGGTCAATATCACGCCGGGCTATATGTCCGGCTTCGGCAACAGCTTCGAAACCGAAGCGTTGCCCGGCGCGCTGCCGATCGGGCGCAATTCGCCGCAGCGCTGCGCCTACGGTCTTTACGCCGAACAGCTTTCCGGCTCGCCGTTCACGGCGCCGCGCGGCAGCAATGAGCGCTCCTGGTTGTATCGGATCCGGCCATCGGTGAGGCATTCCGGACGCTTCGCCAAGGCCGACGCCGGGCTGTGGCGCACCGCGCCGTGTCATGAGGTCGAGCTGCCGATCGCGCAATTGCGCTGGGATCCGGCGCCGATCCCCAGGGAAGACACGACCTTCCTGCAGGGCGTGCAGACCATGACCACGGCCGGAGACGCCAACACCCAGGCCGGCATGGCCGCGCATGTCTATCTGATCACGCAATCGATGGTCGACCAGCATTTCTACAATGCCGACGGCGAGATGATGTTCGTGCCGCAGCACGGCAATCTGCGTTTCGTCACCGAGTTCGGCCGGATCGATATCGAGCCCGGCGAGATCGCGGTGATACCGCGCGGCGTGAAATTCCGCGTGGAAATTCCCGGCGGCCCCGCGCGCGGCTACCTCTGCGAGAATTACGGCGGCGCGTTTACGCTGCCGGAGCGCGGCCCGATTGGCGCCAACTGCCTGGCCAATGCGCGCGATTTCCTCACACCGGTCGCGGCCTATGAAGACAAGGACACGCCGACCGAATTGTACGTGAAATGGGGCGGATCGCTGTTCGTAACCAAGCTGCCGCATTCGCCGATCGATGTGGTGGCCTGGCACGGCAATTACGCGCCGTACAAATACGATCTGCGGGCCTTCTCGCCGGTCGGCGCGATCGGCTTCGACCACCCCGATCCGTCGATCTTCACCGTGCTGACGTCGCCTTCGGAAACCGCCGGCACCGCGAACATCGATTTTGTGATCTTCCCGGAGCGCTGGGCGGTGGCGGAAAACACCTTCCGTCCGCCGTGGTATCACATGAACATCATGTCGGAATTCATGGGACTGATCTACGGCGTCTATGATGCGAAGCCGCAAGGCTTCACCCCCGGCGGCATCAGCCTGCACAACATGATGCTGCCCCACGGCCCGGACCGCGAAGCCTTCGATCACGCCAGCAATTCGGAATTAAAGCCGGTCAAGCTGACCGGCACCATGGCCTTCATGTTCGAGACGCGATATCCGCAGCGCGTGACGGAGCATGCCGCGAAATCATCGACCTTGCAGGATGATTACGCCGATTGCTGGAAGGGGCTGGAAAAGCGCTTCGATCCGAACCGGCCGTGAGGTGTTTTGCGTCATTCCGGGGCGCTCGCCAGAGCGAACCCGGAATCTCGAGATTCCGGGTTCCTCGCTGCGCGAGGCCCCGGAATGACGGTGAGTAACAAGGACCGAAAAATCGTGCCCCATCCCAACGATCCCAAACTCCGCTCCTTCATCGACGTCGATCCGGCGTCGGATTTTCCGATCCAGAATCTGCCCTATGGCGTGTTTTCGTCCAGGGATGGACTGGCTCCTCGCGTCGGCGTCGCGATCGGCGACTACGTGCTCGATCTGTGGGAGCTTGAACAGGACGGGCGGCTGGATGTCGGCGAGCTCGGGGTGTTTGCGGCGCCGGCGCTCAATCCCTTCATGGCGCTAGGCCCCAAGGTGTGGTCGCGCACCCGGGCGCGGATCAGCGAATTGCTGCGCCACGACCATCCGGAGCTGCGCGATAACCGCGAGCTGCGCGAGCGCGCGCTGGTGCCGATGGCCGACGTCAAATTGCATTTGCCGATTGTGGTCGCGGGGTTCACCGATTTCTATTCGTCGAAGGAACATGCCACCAATGTCGGGACCATGTTTCGCGACAAATCCAATCCGCTGCTGCCGAACTGGCTGCACATCCCGATCGGCTACAACGGGCGCGCGTCCACCGTCGTCGTCAGCGGCGCGAAGGTGCGGCGGCCGCGCGGCCAGTTGAAGCCGCCGAGCGCGGAATTGCCGAGCTTCGGTCCGTGCAGGCGACTGGACTTCGAACTGGAAATGGGCGTCGTGATCGGCCAACCCTCGCCAATGGGCGAGATGCTCACCGAGCAACAGGCCGAGGACATGATCTTCGGCTTTACGCTTTTGAACGACTGGAGCGCGCGTGATATCCAGCAATGGGAGTACGTGCCGCTCGGACCGTTTCAGGCCAAGGCATTCGCGACCTCGATCAGTCCCTGGATCGTCACCCGCGAGGCGCTGGAACCGTTTCGTGTACATGGCCCGGCGCAGGAGCCGATGCCGCTGCCATACTTGCAGCAGGCGCAGCCGAACAATTACGACCTCGAACTCGATGTGTCCTTGCGCGCGACGCAAGTGAACGAGGCCGCCAGCATCTGCCGCACCAATTTCAAATACATGTACTGGTCGTCGGTGCAGCAATTGGTGCACCACGCCTCCTCCGGCTGCGCCATGAATATCGGCGATCTCTTAGGGAGCGGCACCATCAGTGGTCCGGAGAAGCACCAGCGCGGCAGCCTGCTTGAAGTCAGTTGGAACGGCACCGAGCCGATTGAACTTCCCGGCGGCGTCAAGCGGGCATTTCTCGAAGACGGCGATTCGCTGGTGATGCGCGGCTGGTGCCAGGGCGACGGTTATCGCGTCGGTTTTGGCGAAGTCGAGGGCACGATTTTGCCGGCGACGTGATCCTTCAGCGA
The DNA here is from genome assembly GCA_963819325.1 of uncultured Pseudomonadota bacterium. GTDB lineage: Bacteria > Pseudomonadota > Alphaproteobacteria > Rhizobiales > Xanthobacteraceae > Bradyrhizobium. Next base: position 10,524 of record CAWFVT010000027.1, on the reverse strand, counting down.
TCCTCGGGGTGAATTTCCCGGATGCGGGCCGAATGCTCGGCGACATCGTCAAGACTGAATTTGAGATGGACGCGTTTGCTCGATGGTGGATGCGCCTCGGTGCAGACGCCGGCACGCCAGGGTGTGGCCGGCCTGATGGGGCGCGGAGCGAAACCGCCGCCGCAGTTCGGGCAGACGTCGTGGAGCTTGTTCTCGACGCAATCCGCACAGAACGTGCACTCATAGCTGCAGATGCGCGCTTCCGTCGACGCGGGCGGGAGATCCTTGTCGCAATATTCGCAGTTCGGCCGAAGTTGCAGCGCCATAGGTGGCTCTCGTGCTGAGGCGAGGCGGATCATCGCAAATCGAACGTCTCACGCGAAGGGCGAATCTCCCTCGATTTCGGACATGACTTTCGGGATCATGCGCGCAGCGGCAGCTTCGAACTCTCCTTGAGGCGATCGAGTACGATCGACGAGCGCACATGCGCCACGCTCTGGTGCGGCATCAGCACATTGTTGACGATATCGGACAGGCTCTTGAGATCGCGCAGCACGGCCTTCAGCAGATAATCGGCATCGCCGGTGAGGGAGTAGGCCTCCTGGATATCGTCGACACGATTGACCAGTGCACGAAATCGCTTGGCGTTGTCGGGCGAATGCGTCGCCAGCGTGATCTGAATGAACGCAATGACGTTGAAGCCGAGGGCTTCGCTGGCGAGGTCCGCGTGGTAGCCGGATATCACGTTCTCCTCTTCCAGCCGCATCCGCCGCCGTGAGCATTGCGACGCCGACAGGCCGGCGATATCGGCCAGTTGTTGATTGGTCAGCCGGCCGTCATCCTGCAGCGCGCTCAATATCTTGAGGTCGAAGGCGTCCACCGAAATCATGCAACATAAGCCCAATTGATGCGTAAATCGTGCATTTTATAGCTCAATTGTCCTTCGTTTGCACGCACATTGCGTGCTTCGTGACGGAATATTCAGTCAACCATCGTCGTCATTCCCGCGAAAGCAGGTCGAGCCGGACGATGACGGCAGGAATTGCGTGGCTGTTTCATGACAACCATCAAATGAAGGAGATCAGCGATGGGTCCATTTCCGCACGACGCGCCGGCAGCGACGATCAGCGCCGACAACCCGATGGGCACCGACGGCTTTGAGTTTGTCGAATACGCACATCCGAGGCCCGAAGAACTGCACGCGCTGTTCAGGCTGATGGGTTATGTGCCGGTGGCGCGCCACCGGACCCGGAAGATCACGGTGTATCGCCAGGGCGACATCAATTACCTCGTCAATGAAGCGCCCGGCACGCATGGTCATTCCTTTGTCGCCGCGCACGGGCCCTGCGCGCCATCGATGGCATTCCGCGTCGTCGATGCGAAGCGGGCCTATGAGCGAGCGTTGTCGCTGGGCGGGGAGCCTTCCGATCTTTCGCCGGCGCAGAAGACCCTCGACGTCCCCGCGATCAAGGGCATCGGCGGCAGCCTGTTATATTTCGTTGATCGCTACGGCGCGAAGGGCTCGGCCTACGACGCCGAGTTCGACTGGCTCGGCGCCAAGAATCCGCGGCCGGAGGGCGCGGGGCTATTTTATCTGGATCATCTCACTCACAACGTCCATCGCGGCCGCATGGACGTCTGGACCGGGTTCTATGAAAGGCTGTTCAATTTTCGGCAGATTCGCTTTTTCGATATCGAGGGCCGCGCCTCGGGCCTGTTTTCGCGGGCGTTGACCAGCCCGGATGGCAAAATCCGGATTCCGATCAACGAGGACGCCGGCGATTCCGGCCAGATCGAGGAATATCTCAATGTCTATCGCGGCGAGGGCATCCAGCACATCGCCTGCGGTTCAAAGGACATCCACCGCACTGTCGAAACCTTCCGCACCGACGGCCTGCCGTTCATGCCGGCCCCGCCCCAGACCTATTTCGAGAAGATCGACGCGCGCCTGCCCAAGCACGGCGAGGACGTCGCACGGCTGCAGCGCGACGGTATCCTGATCGATGGCGAAGGCGTGGTCGATGGCGGCCAGACCAAGGTTCTGCTGCAGATTTTTTCCGCCAACGCCATCGGCCCGATCTTCTTCGAGTTCATTCAACGCAAGGGCGACGATGGTTTCGGCGAGGGCAACTTCAAGGCCTTGTTCGAATTGATCGAGGAAGACCAGATTCGCCGCGGCGTGCTGACCTTGAAGGGCGCGGCGTAGCTTACGTTACCTCGCCGCCTTCCACTCGCTGGTCAGCTCGGCAATATCGGCCTTGGCTGCATCGCGGATCGCCGAGGGCGTGCGCGAAAAACGGGGCGCCGGTGCGGGCTGCGTGACGCCGTGGCGGGTGACGAAAATCTCTCGCGCCGCGTTATGCGGATGATCCGGCGCCTCGCCCATGGTCAGGATCGGCGCAAAGCAGACGTCGGTGCCCTCCATGATGGCGCACCACTCGTCGCGTGTCTTGGTCTTGAACACGTCCACCAGTTTTTGCTTGAGCGCGGGCCATGCTTTCGGGTCCATCTGCTGATCGAAGCCGGGCTCGGAAAGACCGGCATGCTGGCGCAGCAGCGCGTAGAACTGCGGCTCGATCGAGCCGATCGAAATGAACCGGCCGCACCCGCATTCATAGACGCCGTAGAAATGCGCGCCGCCGTCGAGGAAATTGCTCTCGCGCTGCTCGGTCCATCGGCCCGCGGCCGCCAGATCGAAGAACATCGACATCAGCGACGCTGCGCCGTCGCACATCGCGGCGTCGACCACCTGTCCCTTGCCCGATCTCGACGCTTCCACCAGCGCGGCGAGCACACCGACCACGAGATAGAGCGCTCCGCCGCCGAAATCGCCGACCAGATTGAGCGGCGGCACCGGCTTGTCCTTGCCGCCGATCGCGGCCAGCGCGCCGGTCACGGAGATGTAGTTGATGTCATGACCGGCGGCCTGCGCCAACGGGCCTTCCTGACCCCAGCCGGTCATGCGGCCATAGACGAGGCGCGGATTGCGAGCCTGCACGACGTCGGGACCCAACCCCAAGCGCTCCATTACGCCGGGACGGAAGCCTTCGATCAGCGCGTCGGCATGGCTCAGAAGATCGAGCACCTGTGCGATGGCGTCTTTGCTCTTGAGGTCGAGTTCGACGACTTTTCGCCCGCGCCCGGCCACCGATTTCAGATTCTTCTTGGCCCCGACCCGATCAAGCGTGACCACCTCGGCGCCCATATCGGCCAGCATCATGCATGCGAAAGGACCAGGCCCGATGCCGGCAAATTCGACAATACGAAAACCGGCCAACGGGCCGGAGGTACGGGCGGAGGGTTGTGGGGCTGATTTATCGAGCACGTTGTTTTTCCGTTGATGAAGGGAAGAAGGGCGCTTTCCGCAGCAGTGGATAGCGACTTTGCGATCGGAATGCGCGCAAAATTATAAGGAGGGGCATTTTCTTCCGCAAACCGGATTCCGCACCGTCGGAAAAGCGCCCAAAGTCCCGACGACGAAATTGTCCAGCCTGGACGGTCCCCTTTTTGTGCATCGCAAGGTGATTTCCGCGCGGCGCGGCATGGTTTACGGCCTTTTATCCATTCTCCTTTACCTTTCTGCTTCGGCCCCGGGAGTTTGCGCTCCCGGTTCTGTTGGTTTTTCCAGAAGGGGACGGGGGTTCAAGGTGGGATTGTCGAAGCACGCGCGGCCGCAATCGATGTCGCTGAAACTCCCGACCTTGCGGTTTCGAGCAAAAATCATGCTTGGCTTTGCGGTCGTGCTCGCCATTTCGGCAGTGAGCATGGGCATCGCCTATCTTGGATTCGAACGCGTCTCCGCCGGGGTTGCATCCTACCGCAACAGCGTGTTGGAAGCCGACCTGGCGCGAAATATCGACCGCGAGCTGATCTCGTACCAGGCGTTGGCGCGGTATTATGTGGTGACCGGCAAGGAAGACGACGGCAAGGCGGCGCTAGCAGCCGAAACCGGTCTGAAAGACGCCATCGATCGATCGATGAAGGGCACCGCTGCTCCGGCGCGTCTCGATCAGGTCAGGCGTCTCGCCAATGAATTCGCTGCCTTCACCAGGATTTTTGCCGATATCCTCAAGGTCAAGAGCGACAGCGCGCTGGTGGCGCAAAACCAGCTGACGCATGGCGGCACCATGCTGCGCTACAAGCTCGACGATCTTGCGAGCAAGGCCGCCGAAGCGCAACTCCCCGCCATCGAACTCGGCGCGAAGCAGGTGGCGACGCAATATCTTACTGTAGCAGGGCTCGCCAACACCTTTGTCATCAATTCCGACCAGGCGGTCGCCACCAGCGCGCTGGCGCGCCTGAAGTTCGTTGAAAACACGCTGCAAACGATTTCCTCGACCGACGAAAAGATCATGCAGGGCCTCAAGGAGGCATCAGGCATGCTTTCCGCCTATCGGCAGGCGTTCAGCACGCTGGTCGAAAATTCGAAATCGGTCGATCAACTGACGACCGAGATGGCCAAGTCCACGGCCGCGATCATGCAAGGTTCCAGCGCGTTGAAGGCGGATCTGTCTTCCGATCAGCAGCGACTTGAATCCGAATCGGATGCCATCATCGGTCAGATCGAGCACCTGATTGTGATGCTGGCGGCTGGCAGCTTCCTGCTCGGGGCAGCATTGGCGTTGATACTGGGCAGGGGAATATCCCGGCCGATGACGGCGATGTGCCAGGCGATGCGCGAACTCGCCAATGGCAAGTTCGATGTGGTGTTGCCCGGCCTCGGCCGCAAAGATGAACTTGGCGAAATGGCGGGCGCGGTGGAGGAATTCAAGCTGCAGGCGGTCGCCAAGGCCGAGCGCGATGCCGCCGCTCAGGATACCCAGAACCGCGCCAATGGTGCTGCGCGCCGTGCCGAGCTCATTCGTTTCGCCGATGAGTTCGAGACCGCGGTGGGCGCCATCGTTGCCAACGTTTCGGCGTCGGCGGTTCAACTTGAATCCGCCGCCGGAACATTGACGCGGACCGCGGAGACCACGCAGAGCCTCTCGAGCCAGGTGGCAGGTACATCGGAGGTAGCGTCCGGCAACATCCAGTCGGTTGCGTCGGCGACCGAGGAGCTTTCCACATCGGTCGATGAAATCGGCAGACGGGTGCGTGAATCCAGTCAGATCGCGCAGGCCGCCGTGCTTCAGGCGCAGCAAACCGATGCCCGTATCGGCAAATTGTCGCGCGCGGCGCAGCAGATCGGCGACGTGGTCAAACTGATTACCGCAATCGCCGAGCAGACCAATCTGCTGGCGCTGAACGCCACCATCGAAGCCGCCCGCGCCGGCGAGGCCGGCCGGGGATTTGCCGTCGTCGCCGCCGAGGTCAAGTCGCTGGCGAGCCAGACCGCCAAGGCCACCGATGAAATATCCTCACACATTTCCGGCATGCAGGGCGCCACGCAGGAATCGGTTGCGGCCATCCAGGAAATCGGCGGCACCATCGCGCAGATTTCGAGCATCGCATCGAGCATCGCCGGTGCGGTGGAGCAACAAAGCTCGGCGACCCAGGAAATCGCGCGCAGTGTTCAGACCGTCGCCCAGGGAACCCATGAAGCGGCCGCCAATATCGTGCAGGTCAATCGCGGCGCCACGGAAACCGGGTCCGCATCGGCCGATGTGTTGAATTCGGCGCGAACCCTTTCGACCGAAAGCACGCGGTTGCGTGAGGAACTCGACCGCTTCATGTCGAATATCCGCGCGGCTTGATTATCGTCCCGGCCTCCGAGCGGGGACGACATCGTTGTGTGTTGTGCGGGAAAGGGCGGCAATTGACGCCTCAATCGCTCTGCCGCAATGCGGGAACTCACACCTTCCGAATGCGTTGACCCCGCGTGGTGAGCCCGATGGCTGCCGCCGCTGCGGAGCCTTGGCGTGCCGCATTTCCGGGGCGTCTTTCACTGGTTGAATCGATGGATGGGCAGCGATTGCAGCGCAGTTCGAAAACTGTCGCGTCGGAGTCGGTCCGGCAGGACAATGACCGGATCATCGAAACCGACATTCCTTCCCGCCTCGATCGCCTGCGCTGGAGCGGTTTTCACACCCGTGTCGTGCTGGCGCTCGGCATCACCTGGATTCTGGATGGGCTGGAGGTCACGCTGGCGGGCGCGTTATCCGGAGCGTTGAAGGATAGTCCAACGCTCCATTTCACCAATTTCGATGTCGGGGTTTCCAACAGCGCGTATCTGGCGGGCGCCGTGCTCGGCGCGCTCGGATTCGGCTGGCTGACCGACCGGATCGGGCGCAAGAAACTGTTCTTCATCACGCTGGCGGTCTATCTCACCGCAACCGCCGCGACCGCGTTGTCCTGGAACGTTGCGAGCTACGCGCTGTTTCGATTTCTCACCGGCGCCGGTATCGGCGGCGAATACACCGCGATCAATTCGACGATTCAGGAGCTGGTGCCGGCGCGCTATCGCGGATGGACCGATCTCATCATCAACGGCAGCTTCTGGATTGGTGCTGCGATCGGCGCTGCCAGCGCGATCGTTCTGCTCGATCCGCATCTGATCGGCCCTGATTTGGGCTGGCGGCTGGCGTATCTCACCGGCGCCTGTCTCGGCCTCGTGGTGTTGCTGATGCGGATGTGGATTCCGGAAAGTCCGCGGTGGCTGATGATTCACGGCCGTCCCGATCAAGCCCGCGCGATCGTCGAAGACATCGAGCGATCGGTCACTGGAAAGGCGCAAGATACAAGTCAACAAGGGTTGTCTAAAATCAAACTGAAGATGCGCGATCACACGCCGCTGCGTGAAGTGGCGCACACGCTGTTCGCCGTCTATCGGCAACGCTCGCTGGTCGGCCTGGCCTTGATGATCGCACAGGCGTTCTTCTACAACGCCATCTTCTTCACTTTCGCGCTGGTGCTGACCGACTTCTACGGAATCCCATCGAGCAAGGTCGGATGGTACGTTCTGCCGTTCGCGGCCGGTAATTTTCTCGGGCCGCTGCTGCTCGGCCGGCTGTTCGATACAGTGGGACGCCGGGTGATGATTACGCTCACTTATGGCGTTTCCGGCGTTCTGCTCGCGCTTTCGGGTTATCTGTTTGCGATCGGCGTGCTGAGCGCACAGACCCAGACCATCGCGTGGATGGTGATCTTCTTTGTGGCGTCGCCGGCTGCCAGTGCGGCCTATCTCACCGTCAGTGAAACCTTCCCGCTGGAAGTCCGCGCGCTGGCGATTGCGTTGTTTTATGCGGTGGGAACCGGGATTGGCGGCGTCGCCGGTCCCGCGCTGTTCGGCGCGCTGATCGATACCGGATCGCGCGACAGCGTCTTTGCCGGCTATCTGTTGGGAGCGGGATTGATGATCGCGGCGGCTGTTATCGCCTGGCGCTACTGCATCGCCGCCGAGCGCCAGCCGCTGGAATCGGTTGCCCCGCCGCTTGCCTTTGTGGAGTAGAATGGAATGAGCCAGGACTTGATGAATCGGGAATTGGTCGATCAGGATCTATCCGACGTGCCTTCGCAGGAAGATATGCCATCAGAACAAACCTCAGCGCGCGCCGGCCCGGTGTCGCGCGCGCTGTTGCCGCCTCTGGACCAGACGGCGCTCTTGCTCGACATCGACGGCACGCTGCTTGATCTCGCACCAACGCCGCGCGAAGTCTGGGTACCGCCGGACCTGGCAACCACCCTCGGCCAGCTCTTGATACGCACCTCCGGCGCACTTGCTCTCGTCAGCGGACGATCGCTGAACGATATCGATTTGATTTTTGCGCCCGAGCAATTTCCAGCCGTAGGCGGTCACGGTGCGGAAATGCGGCTCTCGATCGAGAGCGAAGCGGTCGCGACCCATGCCCCGCCGATGGACAAGGAGTTGAAGCGCCGCCTTGCGGCCATCGCAAAACTCAGCCCGGGCATTCTGCTGGAAGACAAGGGTTACTCGCTGGCACTGCATTACCGCCTGGCGCCGCATGCGGAGAAAGCGATCTACGAAGCGGTATCGCTGATCAGGGCCGATCTGCCGAATGCGCCGATCGAAGTGCTGCCCGGAAAATGCGTCTGCGAGATCAAGCATTCCGGCTTCAACAAGGCGAGCGGCGTCGTTGAATTGATGACCCACGAACCCTTCAGGGGCCGTCGCCCGATTTTCATCGGCGATGACGTCACCGACGAATCGGTGTTCGCCATCATGCCCGATTTCGGCGGCCTCGCGTTTTCCGTGGGCCGGCGCGCGCACGGCGTCGCCGGTCATTTCGAGGAACCGCGCGACGTGCGGGAGTGGCTCGCGCATCTGCTCAACGACGAAACAACCGCGGCGGCAAAATAATCTAGGACCGATCTTTCGCAAAAAAGCGACGAATCGGATGCGATTTCGAAATTTTCCGGCCGCTATTTGTAATTTTTGCGATGGAACAACCGGGTTCCATTTCGCGCGGCCCGAATTTGGTTTCATTTCGTTGAAAGGGTGACTGGGAACCATATTGATGAATGGCTGTTAATACGCGAGCGCACCAACAGGAGGGGACCCTGTGAACCTCGTCGTCGTTTCAAACCGCGTCGCGCGCGGGAAAGCTAACGAACCCATGACGGGGGGGCTGGCGGCGGCTTTGCTGCCGGTGGTGGAGAAATCCGGCGCGATCTGGGTCGGTTCCAGCGGTCGCGTTCGCGACGGCGCGAACAAGGAACCGTTCGCCGAAATTGAGGCGCTGGGCGCGGGTGCGCTGGCGATGCTGGATCTGCCGGCGGCGCATTACGGCGGCTATTATGAAGGTTTTGCGAATTCGGCATTGTGGCCGGCGCTGCATTCGCGCGCCGACCTGATACGTGCCTCGCAGGACGACTATCTGTCTTATCGCGAAGTCAATGCCTTCATGGCGCGCGCGCTGCTGCGCTTTCGCAAGCCGGACGCCGCTTTCTGGATTCAGGATTATCATTTCCTGGCGCTGGGCGCGGAATTGCGCGATCTCGGCGTCACCCAGCCGGTCGGCTTCTTCCTGCATACGCCGTGGCCGACTCGCGCGATCATGGGCGGGGTGCCGCATCATCGCGAGCTGATCGAGGCGATGCTGGCCTACGACCTGATCGGATTCCAGACCCAGGACGATTGCGAAAATTTCCTCGGCTATCTTTCGTCGGAGCTCGGTCTCGAAGCCGAAAACGGTGTGGTGACGTCGCGTCACGGCACATCGCGTATCGCGGTATTCCCGATCGGCATCGATCCTGAAAAATTCGCCCTGCAAGCCGCCAAGGCGGTGTCACATCCCGACGTGTCGCGGCTGCGGCGAAGCCTGAATGGCGAGAAGCTGGCGATCGGCGTCGATCGGCTGGATTATTCCAAGGGGCTGATCAACCGCATCAACGCGTTCGACCGGATGTGGACCCAGCAGCCCTCACTGCAGCGTAGCGTGTCGTTGCTGCAGATCGCAACGCCTTCGCGCGGCGGGATCGAGGCCTATGGCACGCTGCAAAGCGAACTCGCCAGGCTAGTCAGCGATGTCAACGGGCGCCACGGCGAAGTGGACTGGACTCCGATCCGCTATCTCAACAAGGGCTATAGCCAGACGGTGCTGGCGGGCCTTTATCGAACCGCGCAGGTCGGCGTGGTGACACCGCTCAATGACGGCATGAATCTGGTCGCCAAGGAATATGTCGCGGCGCAGAACCCGGCGGATCCCGGCGTGCTGGTGCTGTCGAAATTCGCCGGCGCCGCGAACGAACTGGAGACCGCGCTATTGGTCAATCCGCACGACATCGACGGGATGGCGCGAACCATCGCGCTGGCGCTCTCGATGCCGTTGACCGAACGGCGCATCCGCTGGGAGGCCATGATGGCGAAACTTCACGCCGGTACCATCCAGCAATGGTTCGCCGATTTCGTCGACGCGTTAGAGACGCGAAGCGGCAAGGCCAAACCCGCGCCGGCGATGCCCGAACCATCGGCATCATGGGCGCTGCGGTCGGTCAATTCCGGCGCGCGATATCACTAACCCTCAGTAGCAATAGGATGCGCCGTCGAGGACGGCGCAACGCGCCTTGTTCGGCGCGTTTGGGTTATCCAGCGGCACCACGCCTTTGCCCTGGCCTACGAACACGCCTGGTCCCACGGTCACCGACGATTTGTTGCCGATGATGACGCTCGGATGCGGCGACAGGCTCGATCGCGTGCCATCGGGCCAGATGATTGCATCGCCCGACAGCAAGCCGCGCCGGCCGTCGTCGCAGCTCACATTGGCGCCTTCGCGGGTACAGGCTTGCGCCATCGCAGGTCCATTGCAGCCCACGGCGATCGCGGACATCAGAATCAACAACGACAGCGCCCGATCGATCGTCATATCGCCTCCGCAAGCTGGTTTGCCGCCATCATCAATCGTCGTCCCGGGCCGGTTTTCGGTTCAGCGCATTATCATGCGAGAATCCGACGTCGATGAGAACGAAAAATTATCTAGCCTATTCAACAGGTTGTGGAAATATACCTGGCCGCTTCCGCCGTCGCTTGCAAAAGTCCTCCTGCCCCTTCAAGACAGGGCATCCGGAGAGATGGCCGAGTGGCTTAAGGCGCACGCTTGGAAAGCGTGTGTGCGGGAAACCGTACCGTGGGTTCGAATCCCACTCTCT
>CAWFVT010000026.1:0-68747 GCA_963819325.1 uncultured Pseudomonadota bacterium | reverse complement strand
GACCGGTACTCTACCAACTGAGCTACACCCCTATCGGAACCAAGCGTCGATCGGAACCAAACCTCGCCGCTGATCCGCCGTTTCAAGCATAGGCCAAGGCCAGATTGCAAGGGCGAAGCGGTTAACGCCCTGTTCAACACCAATGTTCTCGGCCAAACTTGGCCTATCCCTATGATATCGATCCGGCCAATAATAACAGCAAGAGGGAGAGACATATGACCGCGCAAACCGCCGCCAGACACCCCGCCGCCCCGCAGACCCCGCCCCTCCCCCAGGCCAAACCGGAATCGCTCGGGCTGTCGCCAGTCCGGCTGCAGCGGATGTCGGACGCCTTCAGGCGCGACATCGACAAGGGGACCATTCCGGGCGTGACCACGATGGTCGCCCGCCGCGGTCAGATCGGCTGGTTTGACGCGCTCGGCCGGCAAGATCCCGCCAGCGCCGCGCCGATGGCGCACAACACCCTGTTCCGTATCTTCTCCATGACCAAGCCGATCGTCTCCGTCGGCATCATGATGCTGCTCGAGGAAGGCTATTTTCTGCTCAACGATCCCGTCGCCAAATACATTCCGGAGTTTTCCGACCAGAAAGTCGGCGTCGAAAACGACGGCAGGCTCGAACTCGTACCGCTGAAGCGGCCGGTCACGATCCAGGACCTGTTGCGGCACACCTCGGGTATTGCCTACGAGCATACCGGCAACGGCCTGGTGCAGCAGCTCTATCAGCAGTCGCGGGTGCGCAGCCGCAAGATCAGCAATGCCGACCACGCCGCCCTGGTCGCGAGCATGCCGCTGATGTGCCAGCCCGGCACGGAGTGGAACTATAGCCGCTCCACCGACATTCTCGGCCGCCTCATCGAAGTCGTCTCCGGCAAGACCCTCGCCGCGTTCCTGACCGAGCGCATCCTCGCGCCGCTGCAGATGGCCGAGACCGCGTTTCACACCGGGCCACAGAACGCTGATCGGCTCGCCGAGCCGTTCCCGGTCGATCCCTGGAGCGGCGAGAAAGTCCAGCTCTTCAACATGCTGGAAACGCCGGTGATGGAATCCGGCGGCGGTGGCCTCGTCTCCACCACCATGGACTACGCGCGGTTCTGCCAAATGCTGCTCAATGGCGGCGCGCTCGACGGCGTCAGGATCATTGGCCGCAAGACGCTTCAACTGATGGCGTCCAACCATCTCGATCCCAGTGTAAAACTCGAATCCCATCTGGTGCCGGCGGGTCACAGTTTCGGCCTCGGCTTTGCGGTGCGAACCCACGAAGGAATGGCGCCGTTCGCGGGCTCGGTCGGTCAATTTTTCTGGAGCGGGATGGCCGGAACCTTCTTCTGGATCGATCCGAAGGAAGAGCTGTTTGCCGTCTTCATGTCGCAGGGCCCCGGCCAGCGCGAATATTTCCGCTCGCTGGTGCGCAGTCTGGTTTACGCGGCCGTGGAGTGAGGCGCTGAATCATTTCACTCGAGACGCAGGAAGTGACGCCACTCCGTTCCCATGTTGTCGTCGGTAACAAGCGCCATGCCCGCCGTGCGGGAGAGAACTTCCGGACAGCCCTCGATCACGGGTTGCGATTGATCAGCCACCATGAGCGAATTGAGAAACGCGCGGTCACTTGCGCCTTGGACATCGAACTGTTTGGCGCCATCGATGACATAAGATTCCAGGGTTTGGCGCCAACGCTTGAAATTCCAGTCGATCGGCGTTTCGGAAACCACCATGTGGTTGGTGAAGCGTGCCCCGTACGGAAACGTCGAACAGGCGGTTCGCTGCACGCGGTCTGATCCAGTGGTGTTATAGAACAGGATTCCAAGCGGATTGAGATGCTGCTGTGCGAGGTTAAGAAATTCAGCCGATAGCAGGTTTGTGATGTTGGCGCGGAAATTCCACGTCGTATTCGATACGATCGCGTCGAAGCGCCTTTCAGGATGATGGCTCAACCAACGTCTGCCATCGTCGGTTATGACGGTGACTTTCGGGTTGCGCAGCAGCGAAGCGACCTCCGGCTGCTGTGCGATCAAGGTGAGATATCCCTGATTGATCTCGACAACCGTGAGCGAAGTTACGGCGGGATTGTTTGCGATCACCTGCGCCCACGATCCGGACGATAGTCCGATCATCAGAACATCGCGCGGCGCGGCGTGGAACAAACTCAATGCGTAGGGCCGAATGATTCCGTTCCGATCGTCCTGCAGTCGCGTGTTGAATTGTCCGTCATACATTCCGTTGCCGAACACGGTACCGTCGGTATCGACGGTGATGATGCCGCTGCGATTCTCCACCACATGAGTGAAGGCACGATCGGCAGTACGCTTGAAAAGCAGATTTTCAAGCACCCGATTCGACAATGACGGAATGGCGGTCACGGCGATGGCCAGCACGCCAACGGCAACGGCCACGCGCTTTAACCGTTCCGAGCGTGCGACATTGAGCATCGCGATCAGGATGAGAGCACAGGCCGTACCTCCAATTGCCAGCACCTCGGCAATTTGCACCAGGGTCAGGTAGTCCGTTAAAAAAAAGCCGGTCAGGATAGCGCCGGCCGCGGACCCAAGAATATTGGAAAAATAAAGCAACCCCGTTTGCATTCCGGCACGATCATCAGCCCGGATGCCGAACTGGGCGAGATATGGCAGCAACGAACCCCATCGGCGGGCAATCAGATAGACCATCAGCATGGCAAGACCGAGAACGCCTTGCTCAAGCCAAGCAAAATTCGCCATCAACGGCAAAAACAGCAGGCCAATGAGATTTGCAAAAACCAGCTCATCGGCGGCTTTGCGCATGGCGTCGGTCTGCGTCAGCCTTTCGCATGCGGTGGCCGCGCTTCGCGCCCCGCCCGCAATGCCGACCAGAAAGCACGCCAGCGTGACTGCAAATGCGGTCGCGCTCGATCCGGATGCATAGGAGACAGTTCGGAACAGGAATATTTCGTAAGATAAGGAAATGAACCCGCCAAGCGCCGCCAGGAGTAGCACCGGTCCCATACCCACGATCGCCTCGCGCGTGCCGTTGACCGTTAGGGCGGGTACCGGCCGAGGCTGGTCGGGATGAAGGACATGCGCCGCCATGGCGCCGGCAGCGACGGCTACGTTGAGACTGACGGCGGTGTAAACCGCACCGTGCATGCCAAGGAACGGGAAAAGCACGATGCAGCATACGAGACAGGCAGCGCCTGCGCCCAGCGTATTGACGTAATAGAGCAAGCCGACGGCGTTGCCGACCTGTCCGGAGCGGCGAACGAGATGGGAAACCAAAATCGGCAGCGTTGCGCCCATCAGCAGCGTCGGTACGATCACAAGCAGCAGATTGACAGCGGCCACCGCCGGGAGCGGCCAATTGGCGACAAGTGCGCCGACTGTTTCGAACACACTCAGCGACACAATACCGAAGGCAGCTGTGGTTATTTCGATCGCCGCCAATAACGGCAGCAAGCTGATTCCGCCTCTTCTTGACAGCCAGCCTCCGGCAAGGCTGCCGAGCCCCAGCCCGAGCATAAAGGCGGTAACGACGACGGTCACCGATTCCGAATTAACGCCGAAGATGCGGAACAGCTCTCGCTGCCAGGTCAGTTGATAAATCAGGGCCGGAAAGCCCGAGAAAAAGAACAAGGCGCAAAGAATTCTGGTCCATGCCGGCAGGCGCTCCGCGGTATGGACGATGGGCAAATCGAGCGTTGTCATGGAGGCTCCCGGAGAAAACCGCCACTCTAGAGACAAATCGTCAACCAATAATTGTCGTAACAGCGCCAATTGCGCCCGGAAACTCGCGGGAACCAGCGAACGGGGGCATTTCCGTCCGCTGGCCCCTCGCATGGTTAAGCGTGGCTTATGTGGCCGTTCTGGGGTGAGAGAGTTTGGTCATACCCGGGCAACTCCAACGGCAACATCCTCTCAACTGATCGTGGCGCCGCCGTCGATGACGATGGTTTGCCCGGTGGTGAAACTGCCCGCCGCCGAGGCCAGAAACACCGCGGCGCCGGCGATTTCGTCGGGCTCGCCGATGCGCAGCAGCGGCGAGCGCGCAGTGGAGGCCTTCAGGGTTTCTGGATTGTCCCACAACGCCTTGGCAAAGTCAGTCTTGATCAGGCCGGGCGCGATGCAGTTGACGCGGATATTGTGCGGACCGTATTCGCAGGCCAGGTTGCGCGCGAGCTGCATGTCGGCGGCCTTTGAGATTGCATAGGAGCCGAGCACGGTCGAACCCTTGAGGCCGCCGATCGACGAAATGATGATGATCGAGCCGTCCTTGCGCGCGACCATCTGCGGCGCCACCAGGCTGATCAGCCAGTGATTGGCGACGATATTGTTGTCGAGGATCTTGCGGAACTGGTCGTCGGAAATTCCCGCCTGCGGACCGTAATAGGGATTCGACGCGGCATTGCAGACCAGCGTGTCGATCTTGCCGAACACGCGGTTGGTTTCTTCGGTGAGATTCTTCAGATCGTCCTTGGTCGAGATGTTCGCCGCCACCGCCACCGCGACCTGCTTGCCGGCCTTGTCGTTGATGGCCTTGGCCACCGCATCGCAGGCCTGCTGCTTGCGCGAGGAGATCACCACTTTGGCGCCATGCTCTGCCATTCTTTCGGCGATGGCGCGGCCGATGCCGCGCGAGGAGCCGGTGACGACGGCGACTTTTCCGGTCATGTCAAACAAGGTCATGCATTTCTCCCAGATTCAAATTTGTGATTTCGATTTTAAGCTAAGCAGCGTTCACCACGTCAGACAACAACGCCAGACAACAGCACTTCAGGCAAGCTTGGTTTCCACGACTTCGGGGCCCGCCGGCTGATGCATGGCGGCATGCCTGGCATCCGCAATCCACGGCTGCTGGTTGACCATCGGAAGCCGCCAGATCGACTGGCCGGCGCTAGCCAAATGATCGAGCCGCGTCACCGAGCAATTGTCGATGTCAAAGGCGAGGCCTTTGGCGGGATCGCCGCCGAGCGCAAGACCGAGCGCCGCCTTGATGGTGCCGCCGTGGGCGACAGCGATCACGTCCTTGCCGGCCGCTTCGACGTTGATGCGCTCGATTGCACCCTTCACGCGATTGTAGAGATCCATGAAACTTTCACCGCCGGGCGCCGGCACGTCGATATCGGCAAACCAGTGACTGCCGACCGGCCGGCTCGCAAGAAACGCCGCGCGATTCATGCCCTGCCACTGGCCGAGATGCTGCTCGGCGAAGGCTGCCACATGCGGCATCGCCGACGGCTTTGGAAATCCCGCTGCCCAGATCGCATCCGCGGTCTGGTGCGTGCGCATCAGGCTGCTCGCATACCACACCGCATCGCGCGGCAGAATTTTTGCGACCGCCTCGAACACTTCGCGATCGCTGGTATCGCAGGCGATATCCTTCTGGCCGTAGATGTTGCCGCCGTCACTGCGGACCGGCGCATGGCGCACCCACCACCAGCGCGTTGCGACGACTGCCGGTTTGTCTTGGTTGGACATCGCAAAATTCCTTCAATACTGTGCCGTGTCGTACGTCAGAGCACGCATCGTCTCAATAGCGTTGATGCGACTTCAGCGTTTGAAATCTTGTTTGAAATTCCGTGGAGCGGCAAGCGCCGGCCCGCATAAACGATCAGGGAGAGAAATTCATGGGCCGCCTCGAAGGCAAATCCGTCATCATCACCGGCGCCGGCAGCGGCATCGGCCGCGCGGCATCGTTGCTGTTCACCAAGGAAGGCGCCAAACTGATCGCCGTCGACCGCACCGAAGGCGTCAAGGAAACCGTCGAGCTGGTACGCAAGGCCGGCGGCACCGCGGAAGCCGTGATGGCCGATGCCGGTTCGGAACAGGACGTGATGGCCTTCATCGCCAAGGCAGTTTCCGCCTACGGCCGGCTCGACGCGATCTGGGCCAATGCCGGCATCAGCGGCGGGCTGGTGCCGCTGCCCGAGCAGACCGTGGAGCACTGGCAGGAAATCCTGCGCATCAATCTGATTGGTCCTTTTCTGGCGGTCAAACATGCCATGCCGCATATGATCAAGCAGAAATACGGTTCGATCGTCTGCACCGCCTCGGTGGCAGGCCTGAAATCCGGCGCCAGCGGTCATCCCTATGCGGCGAGCAAGGCCGGCGTCATCAGCCTGGTGCAGACCACGGCCTATTCGCTGTCCGGCACTGGCGTGCGGATCAATGCGGTGTGTCCCGGGCTGATCGAAACCGGCATGACCAAGCCGATCTTCGACAACGCCAAGGAACGCGGCACCGACGGCAAGATCGGCCAGCTCAATCCCTTGAAGCGCGCCGGACAGCCGCACGAACTCGCGGCAATGGGATTGTTCCTCGCCAGCGACGACGCATCTTACGTCAACGGCCAGGCGATCCCGGTCGACGGCGGTCTCACCGCCTCGATGCCGTATACGGGCAAGCCGATTTGAAAGGTTTGATGGCGGCACTCCGTCGCGCTGTCGTCATTGCGCGCCAACGGGTCGAGGTCATGTCGTCGGATATTCGCTCCACATCGATGGTCCCGCTCTGCGTGCACCGCGAAAGCGCGCGGTGTCCAGTACGCCGCGCTTCTCGATCTCATTGCACCAACGCTCTGGAATACTGGATCATCCGCTTTCGCGGATGCAATCATCGGCCCGAGAAGATGTTGCTGGTCTGCTCGCATTCATCAAACATGCATGTTGTCTTCTCGCGACGCTCTCGCGCCCGAGTTGTGCATGTTCCTTCGCCTCGAAAAACAGAGGGCGCAGGGAAAACCGGGTGCCCGTTGCACCCGCAGCCGCGCGTGTAGAGTAGTAAGCACGCGCGTTAGTCACCACAGGTTCACCGGAACACCCGGCCTTCCCTGCGCGATGGTTTTAACGGTCTATTTCGCGCTCTCCTTGGTGACCGGGCTTTCTTGCCACCATCGCTCCCAAGAAACTTGCAAGCAGCTTGCTTCTCGAGAACTTGACGCCAGCGTCGGGGCGTCAGGACCACACGACTTCGCCGTCCGCGCGCAACGTCATTCGTCTTTTGACTCGCGGCGTCCATCGCATCCCGCGCCCAACGTCCGTGACGATCGCGATACGCCCCTCTTGTGGGTGCGGGATAGCGATAGATGTAAAAGTGATTTGGGTGAAAAGAACACCAGAATATTTTTGCGAAAGGGGCTGGACACTGATTTGCCTAGCGACGCTCGATTTAAGGGGGGGTCTGTTCGGGAGGTCTCGGCAATCTCAAAAACAAGATCGGGTGTGAAGTAGATAACATTCAACGCTTTTATTTGGGGAGATAATCTCTCGTATCGACTAGAGCGACCGACAGTCAACCTGAAGGAGGACAGGCCATGAAGTTCGCAGCATTGTTCTTGATCGTTGCGCTTTCCTCGCTGGGTGCCCCAATCAACTCAGCCAATGCATGCCCGCGTCCTTGCGGTAGCTATTGTTGTCCCTAGTCGTCGAACGGGAGCACTCCCATGTCAGCGATTTTCAAGTGGGGAGCGATATTTTTAGCGTGTGCAGTACCGCCAGGCGGCGTAGCGGCGGTATACCTGCACGAGCCTACCCCCGATAAGCTGAATGAAGCCATTGTGAACATTGGCTTCTATCCAATTACGCCACCCAACATCTTGCGCGCTCCGGGAGAGATCTATCGGGTCTCATCAGACGGCAAATCTTATACCATGCTCTGTGAGGTTGACCCTAAACGACTGGTCGACGTGACTCGCACGTCTCCCACAAATAACCGGGTTTCGTCCGAGCTGCGAAAGGCACGACTTGGAGCGAGCGCAGACTTACTACGGAATATCAAAACAAAGGCTGACGCAAAGCTGGTGGAAACGGTGAGCCTTGAACTTGAGGACGTTGAAGTTCTGGAAGTCTCTCTCGAACAACTTGCGATCATAGCAGATGAGTCACTTAAGAGAGAGACCTGCGATCAGGCGGTGAGAAAGTACCTGGAGGTGGGGGACTACGTCTGCCAAGGACAGCAGGTTCTGAAGGCAACGACCAAATATACTGTTGCGTTTGACGATACAGCAACCGGACAACTGGAACGGACAGCAGGGGTGATCAAGTTAGCTTATGACGCGGACGCAAGGGTTGAGGGTGGACAAATTGTTTCTGGAAAGAATCTCTACTATGGAATGAAATTGGCGCCCCGGTGCCTGTACCTTCCAGGTGAAAGATCGCGACAACCGCCGCTCAATTTTTGGTATCGAATAGCGAACCGATTTCCAGCGCTGGACTTCTCCGAATGAGAAAGTTGTAAAGGCGCACACGGTGAAGGCGTATGCGGTGAAAGGCGCATACGATGACAGTGCAATTAACTTTGCAACGCGGCCAGTCATCAGTTGACCATGCAGGAGGCTAGCCGGGGCCAGGTATCCTACAGCTACGACGAAGCCAATCGCCTGACCGCTGTCACCCAAGAATGGGTCCCGGCTCTGCGGTGCACCGTCAAGCGACGCTGCACCGCGTCCGGGACACGATCACACCGCCCCCGCCTTCTGCGCGTATTCCCACGAGGCTTTCGACAGCGGCACGGTGCGCTTGGCGGATTCCATCGCCTTGGCATTGGCCGCGGTGCCGTCGCGAACGCGCCCCGCTATGCCTTGGGTGATGCCGGCGAGCCGAAACAGATTGTAGGAAAAATACCAGTTCAGGTCGGGAACCGCACTTCCGGTGACGTCGCAATAGATCTTTGCCGCTTCATCCATGCTCGGAATATTCAGCGCCTTGAGGTCGACATTGGCGAGACCGGGCATGGTCCACTGCATCAACAGATAGGTGAAATCCGCCATCGGATCGCCGAGTGTCGACAATTCCCAATCCAGCACCGCCTGAACCCGCGGCTCGGTAGCGTGGAAAATCATGTTGTCGAGGCGATAATCGCCGTGGACGATCGAGACCCGCGTCTGCGGTGGCACGGTCTTCGGCAGCCATTCGGCGAGCTTCTCGAATTCGGGAATGTGCTGGGTTTCGGACGCCCGGTATTGCTTGGTCCAGCGATCGACCTGGCGGGCAAAATAATTGCCGGGCTTGCCGAAATCGCCGAGCCCGATCTTCTCCGGATCGAAGACATGAAGTTTCGCCAGCGTCTCGATCTTGCTGGTGAAAATCTTGCGGCGCGCGTCCGGCGTCTGGCTCGGCAAAGAGGGATCCCAGAACACCCGGCCCTCTTCCATCGACATGATGTAGAACGCAGCCCCGATCACCGCATCGTCGGTGCACAGCGCATAGGCCTTGGCGACCGGAAAGCCCTGCTTGCTGAGCGCGGCGATCACCTTGAATTCGCGATCGACCGCATGCGCCGACGGCAGCAGTTTTCCGAACGGCCGGCGGCGCATCACATAGGATCGCCCCGGCGTATCGAGCCGGTAGGTCGGATTGGACTGGCCGCCCTTGAATTGCAGGACGGTCAGTGGTCCCTGATAGCCCTCGACGTTTTCGCGCAGCCAGCCGTCGAGGCGCATCTCATCGACCCGATGCCGCTCCTCGACCGGCCTGGTACCTGAAAACTCTTCGTCTTTCCTGACACCGTCAGCCACAATGACGCTCCCTCATTTTTGTGCGGGAGCGCCATTTTAGGGGGCCCCCTTAGTGCGTAGTGGAAGCGTTGGCATACTTCCGAAGTTCAAGTCTGGCAATGGCGCGGTTATGAACCTCGTCCGGGCCGTCCGCCAGGCGCATGGTGCGCATGGAGGCATAATCCCGCGCCAGGCCGGCATCGTCGGACACGCCGGCCGCACCGAACGCCTGGATGGCGTTGTCGATGATCTTCAGCGCCATGTTGGGCGCCGCCACCTTGATCATGGCGATCTCGAGTTGCGCGGTCTTGTTGCCGACCTTGTCCATCATGTCGGCGGCCTTGAGGCACAACAGCCGGTTCATCTCGATATCGGTGCGGGCCTCGGCGATGCGCTGTTCCCAGATCGAGTATTCGATGATCTTCCGGCCGAACGCTGTGCGCGACTGCAGCCGCCTGACCATCTTCTCCAGCGCTTCCTCGGCCTTGCCGATGGTGCGCATGCAGTGATGGATGCGGCCGGGACCGAGACGGCCCTGGGCGATTTCAAAGCCCCTGCCCTCGCCGAGCAGGATGTTGCTGGCGGGAACGCGCACGTCCTCCAGCAGCACCTGGGCATGGCCGTGCGGCGCATCGTCGAAACCGAACACCGGCAGCATCTTCTCGATCTTGACGCCCTTGGCGTCGCGCGGCACCAGGATCTGCGATTGCTGCTGATGGCGCGGCAGGCTGGGATCGGTCTTGCCCATCACGATCATGACCGCGCAGCGCGGATCGCCCATGCCGGACGACCACCATTTGCGGCCGTTGATGACATAATGGTCGCCGTCGCGCTTGATAGAGGTTTCGATGTTGGTGGCATCCGATGACGCTACCGCGGGCTCGGTCATCAGAAAGGCGGAGCGGATTTCGCCGTCCATCAGCGGACGCAGCCACTTCCGCTTGTGCTCCTTGCTGCCGTACCGCATCAACACTTCCATGTTGCCGGTATCGGGTGCCGAACAGTTGAACACTTCCGAAGCCCAGCCGATATGGCCCATCTGCTCCGCGAGCGGCGCATATTCCAGATTGCTCAATCCCGCGCCGCGGAATTCATCGTCCTCATGCGACGACGGCGGCATGAACATGTTCCACAGGCCTTCGGCGCGTGCCTTTTTCTTCAAATCCTCCAGTACCGGGATCGCCTTCCAGCGATCGCCCTCGGCGTCCTGCTGCTTGTAGATCGGCACCGCGGGCCGAACATGATTATGCATGAACGATTCCACGCGGTTGAGCCATTCGCGCTGACGGTCAGACATGTTGAAGTCCATTGGGCGTTCCTCACATTTTTCAGACTAAATTTGTTGGCGGCACTGTCTCCCCGCCGCCTGTTCACCGCAAAGACTCATTATGAGCCTGTTTATCGCGCCTTTCGGCGCGGCGATGAGGCCGCGCGGGATTTGCCGGCACGGCAATGCGACTTGTGCATTGACATTCCAGCCTTCAAACCATAGTTTCATACAACTGTTTGAATTGCAACTCCCCGCCTTTCGCCGGGGTGGCATAGCGGGCATGACATGCCGACGGATCATACAAGAACCGCGATCCTGAGCGCCGCCGAACGGCTTTACGCGGATCGCGGCTTTGCCGACGTCACGCTGCGCGACATCGTCGCCGCCGCCGACGTCAATCTCGCGGCGGTGAACTATCATTTCGGCTCCAAGGACGAACTGATCGCCGAACTGTTCGTCACCCGCAGCCTCGCCACCAACCGCCAGCGGCTCATCGAACTGAAGGCCGCGGAAGCAGCCGGCGGCGGACGCGCCCCGATCGACGCCATCTTCCGCGCGCTGGTCGGGCCGACCCTGCGCGGCTGTCTCGGTCCCGACAATGAGCGCTCGGCGGCGGCGCGCTTCATGATCCGGGCCTCGATCGAATCGGTGCCGCCGATCCGCCGGATCAAGAACCGCGAAATCGATCATTTGCGGAAATTCGCCGCGGCGATGCGCCGCTCCCTGCCCGGCCGCGATCAGGTCGAACTCTATTGGGGGCTGCATTTCGCGCTGGCCATGGCGCACCAGACCATCCGCGACAGCGAGCGGCTGATCAAACTGTCGGAGGGATCATGCGATCTCAACGACGTCGCAGGGATCCTCGACCGCATCGTCGCGGTGTCGGTGATGGCGCTGACCGGCGGCGAGGCGGAGAAGAAGGCGCCGGCGAAACTGGCGATGCGCGACGCGCGGTGACGGTGCGGAACGAAGTGGCTGACGAATGTCGACTTCGGTGGGTATTCCAGGCCCAAACGGGACATCGCGTGAGGTTAAAGCGAGTCGGGCGTGCCCGTCACGGGTGTGAGCGCGATCACATCGCGCAACCTCCACGTCCGGCAGCCTGAAAAGCGGACGGCGCTTGTGCCGACCCTCGCAACCACAGACTTGGAGACTACTCATGATCGACGACAGCAGAGTTACCAAGGACGACGCCAACGGCCGGGCGCCGCGGATCCTCGCCCGCCAGCTGGCGCGGCCGCTCACCGACGACGAGATCGACCACATTGCCGGCGGGATGATTTCGCGCGGCGAGTTCGGTGGCGTCACGGCCGAGCGTCGTGTCCCTACAGGTACGGCCTCGGTCTGCCCCGGGAACGACGCCGACGCGTGATTTACCTTCTCCCCGCCGACCTATTGCGCTGGTCGGCGGGGATGCCTTTACTCGACGAGGTCAACGAGATGGGCAGTTTCCACGTTTTGCATTGCGTTCAAGACGTGGATGCCCGCGACAAGCGCGGGCATGACGAACTTGAGGTCCTGTTCCACCTTCAAACTGGTCGAGGGATGTCCGCTTTGGTGCACATTTCGGACTGAGGTCGGACATCGCGGGGCTTCGAAATCAGCCGCGGCGCGCCGCCTTGATCGCGGCGACGTCGATTTTCTTCATGCCCATCATAGCATCGAAGGCGCGCTTTGCTTCAGCGCCGCCGGCCGCCAGCGCCTCCATCAGCACGCGCGGCGTGATTTGCCAGGAGATGCCCCATCTATCCTTGCACCAGCCGCACGCACTCTCCTGGCCGCCATTGCCGACAATGGCGTTCCAGTAGCGGTCGGTCTCTTGCTGGTCATCGGTGGCGATCTGAAACGAGAAAGCTTCGTTGTGCTTGAACGCGGGACCGCCGTTGAGGCCCAAACAAGGCACGCCGGCGACGGTGAATTCTACCGTCAGCACGTCGCCCTTCTTGCCGGAGGGATAGTCGCCTGGTGCATGGTGGACGGCGCCGACGGCGCTGTCGGGAAAGGTTTCCGCGTAAAAGCGGGCAGCAGCCTCTGCGTCTTTATCGTACCACAGGCAAATCGTGTTCTTGGCCATGGCTTGTCCTCTTGCGCTGCACACCGCGTGTCTGGAACCAACGCAAGAGACGAAGTCAGGTTCGATGCGAGCCGCCGGGTTTTTCCGAGTTTTCCCGCATCACTTCCGAGGCCGGGCGAAACTTGTCAATGGACTACGCCAAGCGCCTTCAGTTCCGCATTGGCGGCTTCCCACTCGTTGAAACCGTGCGGGCAATCGCTTGCCGCCAGACGGAAAAGGCGGGTTGCTTCGTCTTTCAACCCCTTCGTCAACGAAAGCTCCCCGCTGTAAAAATTCGCCTCGCAGACCTGACCCTTCTTCCTGGTGGCGTCCGGATCGTCGGCGGCAGCTAGTACAGCGGCAGGCGTCATCTGGTCCGTGAACAATCTGATGACAGGCGCCGGCCAGACGGTCATGTCGATCCGGGCACTGGCTTGCGCCAGACGGCCCGGGAGATTGTTCCGCCGACTGGCGATATCGACCCAGAGCGCCAGATAGGCATTTTCCGGCGCCTGCGCGCTTGCCTGGTTAAAATCGGCCAGTGCCTTTTCGACGGAGCCGGCAAAGAGATAGGCACGCCCGCGAACAAAGTAGGCCACGGTCGATTTCGGATTGAGCCGGACCGCCTCATCGTAGTCGGCGATAGCGCGCTCGAAGTCACCCTTGTCGCTGAAGGCGGTACCCCGACCGGCGAAGGCCTTGCCGGATTTCGGATCGAGCCGGATCGCCTCGTTGTAGTCGGCGATGGCGCGGTCGTTGTCGCCCTTGTCGTGGTAGGCGCTGCCTCGATTGTCGAAGGCCACGGCGGATGTGGGATCGAGCCGGATCGCCTCATTGAAGTCGGCGATGGCGCGGTCGCTGTCGCCGTTGTCGCTGAAGGCGATACCTCGACCGAAGAAGGCCTTGGCGTGCTTGGGATCGAGCCGGATCGCCTCGTTGTAGTCGGCGATGGCGCGGTCGTTGTCGCCCTTGTCGTGGTAGACGCTGCCTCGATTTTGAAAGGCCCTGGCGAATTTGGGATCGAGCCGGATCGCCTCACTGTAGTCGGCGATGGCACGGTCGCTGTCGCCCTTGTCGCTGTAGGCGTAACCTCGATTGAGGAAGGCCTTGGCGCGTTTGGGGTCGAGCCGGATCGCTTCATTGAAGTCGGCGATGGCGCGGTCGTTGTCGCCCTTGTCATTGTAGGCGCTACCCCGATTGTCGAAGGCCATGGAGGAGGTGGGATCGAGCCGGATCGCCTTATTGAAATCGGCGATGGCGCGGTCGTTGTCGCCCTTGTCGCTGAAGGCGAGACCTCGACCGACGAAGGCCCTGGCGCGTTTGGGATCGAGCCGGATCGCTTCATTGAAGTCAGCGATGGCGTGGTCGTTGTCGCCTTTGTCGTGGTAGGCGCTGCCTCGATTTTGGAAGGCAACGGCGAATTTGGGATCGAGCCGGATCGCCTCGTTGAAGTCGGCGATGGCGCGGTCGAAGTCGCCCTTGTCGCTGTAGGCGTTACCTCGATTGCCGAAGGCCATGGCGAATTTGGGATCGATGCGGATCGCCTCATTGTAGTCGGCGACGGCGCGGTCGTTGTCGCCCTGTTCGTTATAGGCGGCACCTCGATTGTTGAAGGCCATCGCCAATTTGGGATCGAGCCGGATCGCCTCATTCAAATCGGCCATGGCGCGGTCCTTGTCGCCCTGTTCATGATAAGCGGCAGCCCGGTTGCTGTAGAAAGCCGCCAGATGGGGGCCTTTCCATTTCCCCGAATTGATGCTCTGCGTACAGTCAATGATCGCCGCCGCGGGGTCTTGCGGGCTGTCACAGGGGTCGGCGGCGGCGGAATAACTCAGGAATATCACCGCGCCGAAAAGCGCGCTCCAAAATCTCCAATCCGCGGGGCTCATGTATTCTCCTTGAGCGAGCCTTGGTATCCGGAAATATGTGTCGGTATTTGTCGTTCCGGTTCACATTGAACCGGCCGGGCGGCAGCTCGGCCTACAGCAAGGTGCCCCGAAGGATCAGGGACGCGACCGAGAAATAGATCACCAGTCCCGTGACGTCGACCAGGGTGGCGACGAACGGCGCCGAGGCGCTGGCCGGATCGAAGCCGATCCGTTGCAGGATGAACGGCAGCATGGATCCGGTCAGCGAGCCGAACATGACGATGCCGATCAGGGCTGTGCCGACGGTCAGCGCGATCAGCATCCAGTGCTCGCCATAATCGTAGAGGCCGAGATACTGCCACAGCGTAATGCGCAGGATGCCGACCAGGCCGAGCATCGCCCCGAGCGCGAGGCCATTGGGGATTTCCCGAAGCACCACGCGCCACCAGTCCTTGATCTCCAGCTCGCGCAGAGCCAGGGCGCGGATCAGCAGCGAAGTGGCTTGCGACCCGGAATTGCCTCCCGAACTCATGATCAGCGGAATGAACAGCGTCAGCACGATCGCCTTCTCGAGTTCGCCCTCGTAACCCTGCATTGCGGAAGCCGTCAGCATTTCCGACAGGAACAGCGCGCACAGCCAGCCGCCGCGCTTCCGCATCATCTGCCAAAAGCCGACCTCCATATAGGGCTCGTTGATGGCCGCCATGCCGCCGAATTTCTGCACGTCCTCGGTGTTTTCCTGCACGATGGCGTCGATGACGTCGTCGACCGTGACAATGCCGATGACCCGGCCGTGGTCGACCACCGGCACCGAGAGCAGGTCGTATTTCGAGATCAGCCGCGCGACATCTTCCCGGTCCATCAGTGCGGTGACGGTGATCAGCTTCCCGGGCCGGGCCACCGAGAGCACCGGCGCGTCCGGATCGGCGGTGATCAGCCGACGCAGCGTGATGGTCTTGACCAGCTTCTTGGTCACGGGGTCCAGCACGTAGATCGCGTAGACGGTTTCCCGGCTGCTTTCCACGCGCCGGATATAGTCGAGCGTCTGCCGCGCCGTATAGGTCGAGGGCACGCTGACGAATTCCGTCGTCATGATCGATCCGGCGGTGTCCTTGGGATATTGCAGCAGCCGGCGGATGTTGACCCTGGTGTCGGCATCCAAGAGATCGAGCAGTTCGGAGCAGTGCGGTTCTTCGACCTGGTGGAAGATGTCGGCCACCCGGTCGGCCGACACGCCGGCCAGCAGCTTGGCGGCGGTCTCCCGCGGCATCAGGGTGATGATTTCGGGTTCGCGGTCGAGCCCCGGCTGGTCCAGCACCTCAATGGCGAGATCGGGCGGCAGATGCAGCAGGACCCCGGTTGCGAGTTCCGCGGGCACATCGTTGAGAGCTTCGACGATGTCGGGGGCGCGTTCGTCGATCATGCTGGCGGCGAGGAATGCCGGATCGACCATGTCGTCGGGCTTCGCCCCCGGAGGATGGGTGTCAAGGTCGGTCATGATTTGATATCTCCCCGCGGAAGGCAGACCGATATCACTTCAGACCGAGCCCGATAAGCAAACAATTTCAGCGTCGGCCGGCACTTCGCAAAAGTGTCATGGGCGACGTTGAGGATTGACAGGTTTGGCGGAAACGATGCTGCTTAGGGCGTGACCGGCGAACCGGCCGGCAGGGAAATGCCCACCCCGCCGGCCGCTTGCCGCAGCAGGTCCGGATGATCCGAGATAATTCCGTCGACGCCGATTTCGATCATGCGCGCTATATCCGCGGGCTTGTTGACGGTCCAGACCACGACTGAAAGGCCGAGGCGATGGGACAAGGATATCAGCTCGGCATCGACATCGCCGAAGTACGGCGACCAGATCGCACCGCCGGCCGCCTTGATCGTGCGCGGAAGCGAATGGCCGTGATCGGCAGGATTGAAACCCGCCGTCCACTCCGAAGCCTTGTCCAGCGAGATGGTGGCACCTGATCCCTTTTGCACCGTGAGATAGACCGTAGGGATCGCGGGCGCCAGTTTCTGCACCAGTTGCAGCGTCCGCCAGTCAAATGACTGAATCATGACGCGGTCGCTGAATTTTTCGGCCTGCAGGAGATCCAGCAGCAGCGTGACAAAGCGTTGCGGTTCGGGCGACTGCTCGGGGTGATTGGGATCGATCTTGGTTTCGATGTTGAGACGCACATGGCTGTCGCCTGATTTCCGCACCAGCGCCAGCACTTCGCTCAGCGTTGGAATCGGCGTTCCCGGCACGGCATGCTGATCGGGAAACTGTGCCGCATAGGCGCTGCCGGGCCTGATCTGACCGACATCATAGGTCTTGACCTCTGCGAGCGACAATTCAACGAAGGGCGTGCCGGGCGGCGCGACATAGACGCCGTCGGCGTTACGGGCAAGGTCCGGGTTGAGCCCGCGCTCGTGCGAGACCACGATCGCGCCATCTTTGGTGACGCCGACATCGAGTTCCAGCGTGGTCACGCCCATCGTGAGCGCATTCGCAAAGGACGGCAGCGTGTTCTCGGGAAACAGCGCTCGCCCCCCGCGGTGCGCCTCGATGTCAAAAGCAAAAGCCATGGTCGTTCCATTGATGAAAGAACAGAAGACGAGCGCGACGATTGCCGAAACACGCATGACGAGCATGACCGATTTCCCTTTTCACCGATACGGGCAAGCGTCCGCAGTCCGTGCGCTGACATTCCCATAGCAAAAGACGCGTCGACCAGGGCGTGCACAACCGCGGCGCACACGCTTGCCCGTCCCTAGCGAACGAAGCGGCTTGAAGGGTAGGCTCGACCTGGTCCGAGGGATAGGTCTGACCGCTATCCGCCGAAGAGCACATGCAATATGCTTTCCTGGCGTTTTCGCGTTCATGCCAAGCCGGAAAGTTGGTGTCATGCGACAAATCTGGATTACACGCGCTGGGGCGCCGGAAGTACTGCAAGTTAAGGAAGCCGCCGATCCTGCGCCGAACGCGGGAGAGGTGCGCATCCGTGTGGAGGCGAGCGGCGTCAATTTCGCCGACATCATGGGGCGCATGGGCGTATATCCCGATTTGCCACCCATTCCCGTTGTGCCGGGCTACGAAGTCAGCGGTCGAATTGACGCTGTCGCCGCTGGCGTCGACCAGAGCTGGATCGGCCAAGACGTAATTGCGATGACCCGCTTTGGTGGATATGCCGACGTGGTCTGCGTGCCGGTGAAGCAGGCCTTCCCGCGCCCGGCCGGACTGTCGGCGCTCGAAGGCGCTGCAATTCCGGTGAATTACTTTACCGCCTGGCAGCTTGTCGTGGTTATGGGGGCGCTCAAGGCCAACGAGACCGTACTCATCCATTCAGTGGGAGGCGGGGTTGGCATCGCCGCAACGCAGATCGCCAAGCATGTCGGGGCGCGTGTGATCGGCACGGCATCGGCCGTCAAGCATGACGAAATGCGCGCGCTAGGCGTCGACCATCTCATCGACTATCGTACCGAGGATTTCGAGACGCGGACCCGCGAAATCACTGGTGGTCGTGGAGTTGAGCTGATCCTCGACGCGGTCGGCGGCGAGTTCCTGGAAAAAAGGATACCGCGTGCTTGCCCCTACCGGCCGGCTGGGGATGTTTGGCGTTTCTTCGCTCGCGACCGGCAAGGAACGCAATATCTTGTCCATGCTTTCGATGCTCGCCAATACACCATGGTTTCAGTTCAATCCGCTTGGTCTCATGAACGCGAACAAGGCCGTATTCGGCGTAAATATCGGCCATATGTGGGACGAGATCGATCGCCTGCGCGGATGGGGCGACGCATTGTTGGAGCTTGCAGTACGCGGCATCATCAGACCGAAGGTGGCGGCGAGCTTCAAATTTGACGATGCGCCGAAGGCGCATCACTTCATCCAGGATCGACGCAACGTCGGCAAGGTACTCCTCGTCGCCCTAACGGCACGATTGACCATCGCGCGGGCGTCCGTGGCTCCACATCCCGCTGACGGGTACGCGGCCTAACGGCGATCAGGCAGGCGCCTTCATATTTCACCGCGAAGGAAAAAACGCGCGTCGAGCAGGTCGTGACATGCCGCCTCGGCCTCGCGAGCGGATACCGTCTTGGGATCAGCGGCCCAACCGGACCACAGGCCTTCGACAAGCGGGGTCAAGGTGATCGCAAGGCGCTCGGAATTGACTTTCACACCGCGCGCGGCGACGGCGCGCCGGATGGGTGAGACAATCCCCGACGATACGGCCGATAGAGTTTTTGATAGATCTCCGCGAGTTCCGGCGACCGGTGCGATGCGCTGGCGAGCGCGACCCAGACCAGCACTCTTTCCGGCGCGAAGAAAGGCTTGCGGAAGGTCGCCGCGATCTTGATGCGCCCGACGATCTGCCGCGATATGACAGCAGCTCCCTAGGCCGCCCAGCTTGCCCGAAGCCGCGCCTTCAGCTACAATTTAAATGCCGAAAAAGACATGGCCGGCTTGGTAAGCCCGGCCAATTCCCGATCAACGGGAATTCTATCCGCCACTTTGTGGTCGGAATCCACGGCCGGACGCAGTGACAAGGCTTGTCACGGTGCCGGCGGGTCGTGGAAATCTTGTTTTCGGCTCTCCCGGTATCGTCGGCTTGATCTGCGCCCGTTCCCTCAACATGAACGGATGATGCTAATGCAACTCAAACATCTCAATCTTACCACCTCCGATGTGGGCGGCCTTGCCTCCTTCTTCGAGCGGTTCTTCGGGTTCAAGCGCCTCATGACGCGCGGACAGGATGCCTTCGCCCTGATGTCCAATCAGGACGAATTCGTCCTGACGTTGATGCGGGCCAAAAAGCACGAGCCGGCCGCCTATCCGGAAACCTTTCATGTCGGGTTCTATCTTGACGCCCCCGATGCCGTGCAAGCCAAGCATGATGAACTTTCGCAAGCCGGTCTGTCGCCGGGAAAGGTTCAGGACCTGAGCCGGGGCGGCAGCCGCGTCACCACCTTCTATTGCAACGCGCCGGGTGGTGTCGTGATCGAAATCGCCACGCCGCCCGGACTGGCCGCTGAATAGAGGCTCGGCGTGGCAGCAATCAGGGCGGCTCGCGCCGCCCTTTTCGCACTGAGGACGCCGACCGCGCTCAGCTCAGTTGCTTCAGGAACTCGTCATGATTCATCGGGCGCGAAAACATTCCGAAATTGTGCGCCAGAGCCATGTTCTGTTCTTCCTGGCTCAGGGCTGCCGTGCAGTCCTTCAGGGTGACCACGTCAAAACCGCGTTCATAGGCGCTTCGCATGGTCGATTCCACGCAGCAGTTGGTGAGGAAGCCGCCGAGGACGACGGTTTGAATCCCCTTGCTGCGAAGAATGAAATCGAGGTTGGTGCTGGGGAATGTGTCCAGTCCGCGCTTGCCTTCGATCAGGATATCTTCGGGATGCGGCTTCAACACATCGACGATCGCAGCGCCCCATGATCCCTTGCGAAACGCCCTGTTGTCGACGACGGCCTTGAGGATCCCATAGGGATTGCCGGTGAGTTCACCGTACCCTTCGGCAAAGGTGATCGGGGCATGCATGATGGTGACCCCGGCTTCCCGGCTCTTGTTCACAAATTCAACCGTGTTGGCGAGCATGTTGTTGGATTGCATGACCCCTTTGACGCCGTCATGAAACACGCCGCCGGTGGTGGTGAAGTCGTTCTGGTATTCGATCAGTACCACGGCTGTCGTTTTCGGATTCGCTGGATTCATTGACCTTGCTCCTGTTGTTTCCTGCTTCGAAGATTTTGCAGCCAACAATATGGTCTCGCTGTCGAGAAGGGCGAGCCCAACCCCGGCGACACCAGCTGCCTTCAAGAAGATGCGCCGACTGTTGTTACATTTGATGACTTCCGACCGGTCCTCCATGGCTTCTCCTTTGCTGACTTTAGGATGGACGTGCCATCCGCCCTGTTGGGCAAGCAAAGCTAAGACGGATTGTCGCGCGGCGGGTAACAACCGATTGCTACGACGTGCGCCGATCTAACGGATGATCGGTGCGGCGATCCGCAGCGCGTAATAACCCGTTACTACGCGCATCACCTGGAATGCCGCCGGTCAGATCGATGGGAAGTTGCGATGCGTTCACGACGGGAGTACGCTTTAACTAACCGCGCCTGCCTCCAACGGCGCGGATGGCGGAGGTGCTTATGTGCAAGATATTCATTCGCGCCGATCCGATCTTGTACGATACCAGCACCCGGTCGTTGCGACTGCACGGTGTGGTGACCAGCATCCGGCTGGAAAACCATTTCTGGCACGTGCTGAGCGAGATTGGCCGGCGTGATGGCATGACCGTTAATCAGCTGATCACGAAGCTTTACGATGAAATCATCGAAGCCCGCGGCGAGGTCCAGAATTTTACCTCGTTCCTGCGCGTATGCTGCGTGCGCTATCTATCGCTGCAAATCCTGGGCGGCATCCCGAACGACGTCTCGGTTCCGATCTGGTCGCTTGATGCGGACGCCGTGCTGGCCCAGGAACGTGCCGCTTTCGAGCCGCTTGTCCCGGCCATCTGAATTCCCGCGATTTGCAAGCACCAGCCCGTCAAGCCGGCGGAACGGCCCGCACTTTCATCGCGGTCGCGGATTTGGCACGACCGCGGCCGAAAAGGCCGGTCAGTCCGCCCGGCAGCAGCACCACAAACAGCGGCAATATCAGCCCCATGCCGAGCGCGCGCCAATCCCGGAATTCCTTGAAGCCCTCATCGGCGACCATCAGGACGACCGCGCCGACCAACGGACCCCAGACCGACCCCATGCCGCCGACGACGATCATGGACAAAAGAAACAACAGCAGCGTGAAGGAGAAGATGGTCGGTCCCGACGACGCGAAAGTCGGCGGCATAGACCGCGCCGGCCAGTGCGGTGAAAAAGGCCGACAGCGCAAAAATCCACAATTGATATTTGAACTGGCTGATGCCGCGCGACACCGCGTAGCCCGGATTGTCGCGCAAGGCCCGGAACGCAAGCCCGAGCGGACCGCGAATGACGATCACGGAAAAAGCAAAGGCGGCGGCTACCAGAGCCAGGCCAAGAAAATAATTCGCCACGATGAATTTCGACCCGAACAAATCACGAAAGCCGAGGTCGCCGAACTTGCCGATGCCGCGCACGCCGCCGAACAGCGGCATGCAGCCGCCTTCATTGGTGGTGAAGCATTCCGTGTCATTGATGATCAGGAGATAGATCACCTGCGCGATGGCGAGCGTGAGCAGCGCAACATAAGGGCCCTTCAGCCGCAGGCAGGCAAGTCCGATCAGCATCGAGACCGCCAGCGCCAGCACCGCCGAAGCCGGCATCGCGAGCCAGAGCGGCCAATGGAAGTAATAGCCGAGCATCGCCGTGCCATAGGAGCCGCAGGCAAACAGCGCCATCTGCGCCAGCGAGAAGATTCCGCCGACGCCGAGCACCAGATTCCACTGGGTGACGACCGTTGCCCAGATGAAGAACACCGTCATCTGGGTGATGAGATAGCGTTCGGGAAACACGAACGGCACGGCGCTGGCGCAGGCGAGCATCGCCACCCCCACCAGGAGATCGCGGCGGCCGGCCGTCAAAGCCGCACCACGCGGCTCTTGCCGAAAATGCCCGAAGGCCGCCAGATCAACACGGCAATGACCAGCAGCAACAGCAACGCGAACCCGAAGCGCACGCCGAGCACATATTGGGTGGAGGCCTCGATCAGGCCGATCACCATCGCGGCCGCGACCGCGCCATAGGTGTTGCCTAGTCCGGCGACGACACAGATGATGAAGGCCTTGAGCATCGGATCGCCTCCCATCGTCGGCGACAACGTCGCGAGCGAGCTGATCATGACGCCGGAGACGGCCGCGAGCGCGCCCGACAACGCCAGCACCTGCGCATAGACCCTGACGACATGCACGCCCATCAGTTGGGCGGCGTCGCGGTTTTGCGCCGTGGCGCGGATCGCGCGGCCGGTGCGGCTGCGTTGCAACAATAGAGCAACCAGGATCATCATCACGACAGCGACGGCCAGAATCGCGATGTTCTGGTAGGGCACCAAAACAGCACCGATCTTGATCCCTCCGGCAATGTTGAGCGGTTGCGGCTTCGCATACGGGCCGAACAGCTTGAGCACCATATTTTCAAACACGGCCCCGACGCCGATGGTGGCGATGAAGATGTTGGTCTCGAAGTTCCTCGAACTCAGCAGCGGCCATGCGGTGGCGACGAAAATCAACAGTCCAACGGCCGCACCCACCACCAGCGCTGCGAGAAAGCCGAATGCCGGCGGCCAGCCCAGTTGTTGCGAGACCGCATAAGCGGCATAGCCGCCGATGGTCAGGATGCCGCCATGCGCCATGTTCAGCATGTTGAGCGAACCGTAGACCAGCGACAGGCCCACCGTCGAAATCGCATACATCGCTCCGAGCGTCAGTCCGGACACGATGATTTGAGTGAAGACGTCCACGACCGTCAGCCTCCCAGATAGGTTTGCAGGACTTCGGGACGCTGCATCAATTCGGATCCGCTTCCCGACCAGACGAAGTGACCATTGTCCAGCAGATAGACACGATCGGCGCGATCGAAGATGCGCGCAGCGTTCTCCTCGACCAGCACGATGGTGCGCCCGCTCGCCTTGAGGCGGTCGATCAGTTCGTAAATCTGGTCGATCACGATCGGGGCCAGCCCCAGCGAGGGCTCGTCGAGCATCAGAACCTTGCCGCCGCTCATCAGGCCCCGCCCGATCCCCGTCATCCGGCGCTCGCCGCCGGACAAAGTCGAGGCGATCTGCCCCTCGCGTTCGCGCAGCTTGGGCAGCAGTTGAAACACCTCCTCCAGGCGCGCACTGGCTTGGGCTGCGGCGTCAGGCAGATAGGCCCCCATCAGAAGATTTTCCCGCACCGTCATGTCGGGAAACAAGAGATCGCCCTGCGGTACGTGCACAATGCCGGCGGCGACGATCTGATCGGCCCGTCGATGGGTGAGATCAAGTCCGCCGAGTGTGATGGAGCCTTCACTGGCGGACAAAAGGCCGGAAATGGTCTTCAGCAGCGTCGTCTTGCCGTGCCCGTTCGGTCCTACGACGGCAATGAATTCCCCTGCGCCGACTTCCAGCGACAGGCCGGCGAGCACATTCAGCCCACTGTACCCTGCCGACAGGTTCTTGATCGCGAGCAGCGGCGTCGCCATCACGGTTGCGCCTTCGCGTCAAACTGCGCCTTCATGCGCGACGAGGCGCCGGCGCCGAGATAGACGTCCACCACTTTGGCGTCGCTGGCGAGCCCCTCCGGTGGCCCTTCGTAGATCTTCTCGCCGTGGTGCATGATCATGACGCGGGACGACAGCCGGGTCAGAAACCGCATCACGTGCTCGATGAGAACGATGGTGACGCCGCGGCTTCTCACGCGCTCGACGACCTCGATCACATGATCGATTTCCCGCGGCGTCAGGCCGCCGGCCGGCTCGTCCATCAACAGGAGCTTTGGCGCCGCCGCCATGGCGCTGGCGATCATCAGCAATTTGCGCTCCAGGATCGGCAATGTTTCTGTTAAAGCGGCGCCAACGTCCGCGAGCCCGACCAGCGTGAGAACATCGGCTGTCGTTTCGCGGGATCGCTTGTCGAGGCGCAGGCCCGGCCAGATGCGGTTGGCCGCGCCGAACTGGGCGGCGGCAGAGACGGTTTCCGCAACCGTCAGGCTGTCAAAGCCCGCATTGAGCTGAAAGGTCCGCAAGATACCCTGGTGGCAGATCCGCTCGGGAGCCAGCATCGCGACATCGCGGCCTTCGAACAGGATCTCGCCGGCGCTTGCCGGATTCAACCCTGAGATCATTTCGAACAGCGTCGTTTTTCCAGCGCCGTTGGGTCCGCCAATGCCGAGAATTTCGCCCTCGGCAACGTCGAAGCTCAAATCCTTGACTGCCGCCAGCGCGCCGAAATACTTCGACAGGTTCCTGCATTGCAGAAGGGGCGCGCCGGCGGCTGTCATTGGCGGCTATGCTTTGATCCAGGGTGGCGTCATGAACTTGCCGGTCGCATAGAGTTCCGGACCGATCAGGGCCGGTCCTTTCTTGAAGTCCTGAATCTGCAGGAATTGATGCGGCATCCCCAGCGACGGATCCTTGGTCTGGGCGGGATACTGATAGGCGGCCTGCTCGCTCGCAATAAACCGCGTCGTCCCGCAGACGCCGCGATGGATCATGGCGCGCATGCGGTCGGCCACTTTGCGATTTTGCGCATCATTGCCCGGCTCCCCGGTGCCTCCGGCCATCGCCGCCGCCGCAGCCCAGATATACGCGCCATCATAGGGCTGGCATCCCGAAAGGTGCCCTGCGTTCGCGCCGAATTTGGCCTTGTAGCGCTTCTCGAAATCGTTGCCGATTTCGTCCTGCAACGCGGCGATCACGGTGGCGTAAAGCACGCCATTGACGGCCTCCTTGCCGACGTCACGGAACGCAGGGATGGACGGCCCGTACTGCATATAGACCAGGCTCGGGGTCGGATTGCGAACAAACTGGATCATGAACTGCGCCAGATCGCCGGGATAGAAATGCGTGATCACGATAAGACCCGGAGGCTCCTGCCGGATCTTCGCCAGCGTCGGACCCCATTCCGAAATCGGCACGTTGACCGTCTCGAACAGACTGACCTTCCAGCCATATTCACCGGACTTTTCCTTCACCGCGTTGGCGATGTTGACGCTATAGACGCCGGCACTGGTGATGATGGCAACCTTGTCATTGGCGGGCTTCCACTGACCGCTGGCGGAAAGCGCTTTGAGGTAATCGAGAAGCCCCGAGCCATACCAGAACTCGGCGGGATCGCCCTGGAAAGAGCCGAAATATTTTTTCGGATTTGATTTGATCAGATTATTGTGCGCGATCGTGGTGTCATAATGCACATAGATGATCCCGGAATTGGCGATCACATCCTGGATCACGGCGCCCGAGCCGACATTGTAGCCGTTGATCACAGCATGAACGGAACGGCGATCGATCAGCCGCTGCACGGCCTGGACGTTGGTGGCGTCGCCCATTTGCACGGTGTCTTCGAAATAGGGTTCAAGCGGACGGCCCAGAATGCCGCCCAGCGCATTGATTTCCTCACAGGCGAGCGTGAGCCCGTTCTTGAATTCGACCCCGTCCGCGGCGGCGAAGTCCGTGAGCGGAGCGGCCTGTCCCACCGGAATGGCGGCTCCGGCGGCGCGGGCGCCATCGTTGATGCTGGCGAGCACCGCCGCGCCCCCGGTGAGCGCGGCCGCGCCGGTTAGAAAAGATCGTCGGCTGGGAATGACATTCGGTTTCTTGATATCGGATCGAGACATGACTTCCTCCTCCATTATCGATTAGGCAAATTTTCGATCAGTTGTGCCGCTCGCGCGATGGCCTCGGCCTGATGCGGTTGCAGGGCCTGCTGTCCCCAATTGGCCATCAGCGGCGCCCAAAGGTCTTCGATCGACGTGCGCACGCCGGACATTTCCTCAAGCACGGCGAGGCCGCAGTAGGGCACGTAACTTTCGGAATAGCCGCCCTCGTGCACCATCACGAGCTTGCCGCCGCATAGCTCGTCCGCCGCGGCCAACAACAGCCGCGTCATGTCGCGGTAGCCGTCGCTCGACACCATCATGCGGCCCAGGGGATCAACACCCGCCGCGTCGAAGCCGCTTGGAACCACAATCAATTCCGGCCGGTAGCGTTGCAGCGCCGGGACCACGACGCGGCGCATGGCCTCGACATAGGCCCCGTTTCCGCATCCGGGCGGCAAGGGAATGTTGATGTTGAATCCTTTGCCCTCGGCTTCGCCGTTCTCCTCGCAACTTCCCGAGTCGGCCGGAAACAGATTGTCCTGATGCAGCGAGATCGTCAGTACGCTGGGGTCGCGATAGAACATCGCCTGGGTACCGTTGCCGTGGTGCACGTCCCAGTCGACGGTTGCGATGCGCTTGAGGCCGTAGGTCGCCTGCACGTGCCGGATCGCGACGCCGACATTTCCGAACAGGCAAAAACCCATGCCTAGATCAGGAATGGCATGATGCCCGGGAGGGCGCACCAGCGCGTAGGCATTCTTCACTTCACCCCGCATCACGGCATCGAGCGCGCAAATCGCGCCGCCGGCGGAGAGCAACGCAATCTCGAAGCTGCCGCGACCGAATGGCGACAGATAGCTCGCGTCGCCTCCCCCGGCCGCACTCATGGCCTTGATGTTCTCGATATGCGCACGGGTATGGACCCGTTCGATTTCGCCTTCGGTGGCGGAGCGCGGTTTAAGGACCTTCAGATGATCGATCAGACCGCTGACTTCGACCAGATTTCGAAAGCGGCGCTTCGATTCCGGATTTTCGTAAGGTGTTCCGGGTTGCACGCCGAGGCCCGGCGGAAGCAGGCCTGCCGAGGCGCCGGTGTCGTGCCACATATAGAGCTCGTGACTGAGCCAACCCGTCGTCATCGACATCGCCCCCGATTTCGCTATGGCGCAAGCCCTATCTCAAATCTCTCATTCAACTGCCGAGATCGCGCGCTCGAACGTTTCCACGATGACGTCGGCGTGCTCCTTCCTCAGCGTCAATGGCGGGGAGATGATGAAGGTGTCCGCAAGGTTACGGATCAACACGCCCTTTTCCACGCAACGCTCCCAAATTCTCGCTCCAAACCCTTGTGCAAGGTCGAACGGTTGCTTGGTCTTCTTGTCGGCGACCAGTTCAACCCCGATCATCAGCCCCATCCCCCTGACGTCGCCGATGTTGCGATGGCGCGGCTCCAATTCCTTCAGCCGGTCGAGGAGATACTTGCCGACTTCTCCCGCGTTGGCCGGCAGGTTTTCCTGCTCGACGATGCGCAGGTTGGCGACCGCGGCCGCGCAGGCCAACGGATGGCCGGCATAGGTGTTGCCATGCATGAACGCGCGCGGCGTGAATTCATTGTTGTCGTCGGAATCGAACGCCGCCGCCACGCGCGCGTTGATCATGGTGGCTCCGAGCGGCACATAGCCGCTGTTGATCCCCTTGGCGAAAACCATGATGTCCGGCTTAACGCCGTGCGTGCGGCAGCCGAACATGGTGCCTGACCGCCCAAAGCCGGTCACAACTTCATCGGAGATTAAGAGAACGCCGTGCCGGTCGCAGATCTCGCGCACCAACGGCCAGAAATTCGGTGGCGGCACAATGACGCCGCCTGCACCTTGAATCGGCTCGGCGATGAACGCCGCGACGCTGTCCGGCCCCTGGTAGATGATCTCCCGCTCCAAGAGTTCGGCGCAAATGCGACCCAGTTCCAAGGGATCGCTGGTGAAGGGATTGCGATAGAGGTACGGACTCTCAACCTGGAAAAAGCCCGGCAATAAAGGCTCATACTGTTCCCGATACGCCGTCTTGCCGTTCAGAGAGAGCGCGCCGAGGGTTACGCCGTGATAGGCCTGTTGCAGCGAAATGAATTTGGTTCGTCCCGGCTTTCCTGACAGCCGCCAGAACTGCCGCGTCAGCTTGATCGCCGCTTCGACCGCCTCGGAGCCGCCCGAGGAATAGAATACCCGCTTCATGCCTTCAGGCGCCGCCAGCCGGCACAGCAACTCGGCAAGCTCGATCATCGGCATGGTCGCGGTATTGCCGAACATCGAATAGAAGCTCAGCCGGTCGAGTTGCTCAACGATGGCCTGCTTGATCTCCGGCCGCCCATGGCCGGCATTGACGTTCCATAGCCCAGCCTGGCCGTCGATATAGCGCTTGCCGCGCCCGTCGAGGATATAGACGCCCTCGCCACCCTCGATGCAGAGCGGCGGATGCTTCGCCAGATAATTGGCGTTGGCGAACGGGTAGACGACGTCTTTGGTGAGCCTGTCGTTGGCAAGGCGCATCTGGTTTTGCATGACACAATCTCCCGCTTCAGGGCCAATTTTTCTTGCGGCCAGCGACGGTGCTGCCGCGGGTTTTCGACAGCATAGGCTCACTTTTTCATTTTGGTCAAGCGACCAAATATGGTCATATGACCAAATTGAAGGCGGCCGGTTGCCCGGCGTTTGACCTCTCCTTCCGCGGATGCGGCTGCGGATGCCGACGATCAGGGCATTGCGTGCTTTGAAATTGACAAAGCCGCCCGGAACGACAAAAGGGTTTGCTATGACAAAGACCAAGGGCGATGCGACCCGGGCTCAAGTGATCGAGGGCGCGATACGGGTGTTATCGGCGACGGGCGTCATCGGAGCCACGACGCGAAAGATCGCAGCCGAGTCTGGCGTGCGGCTGGCAACCCTGCACTATCACTTCGACAGCAAGAGCGCCTTGCTGCTGGCGGTGTTCGAGGCGCTGATCGATGAAATAACGCTGGCTTTTCGCGAGGAAGTAAAGGACAGCAGCGGCCTTGATGAGTGCATCGAACAGGTGCTCAAGGCGGCATGGCGCTGGATCACGCAAACGCGGGTGCTGCAGATCGTTCAGTATGAGCTGACACTTGTATGCGCTGCGCGAAGGCGCCCAATGGCTCGCCGACCAGCAATATGACGCCTATGTGCGGGTCTATCGCGATTTCCTGGTCGCGGTTTGCGAAAAAACCGGAGAGCTCTCGCCCGCCGGCTGCACCGCGGTTACCCGCTTCATGCTGGCCGGCGTGGACGGGCTGCTGCTGCAGGAACTGGCCAAACCCAATCAAGCGCGATCCAAGCGAGGCATCGAGGCCCTGATCCGGGCCACGCAAATTTACGCCCGCTCACTGGCGCCGGAGCGCGAACTGAATTCGCAATAGATAAGGCGCTCGCCGTTCGAGGGGCCCGTCGGATTGATCTCTGCGGAGGCAGTTTCCATATAGACCAGGAACCGGAGCTGTCTCCGGTTTCGACATTGGCGTGGTCGGCCGTTCAAGCCCTTCCCTCACGCCATCGGTTTTCCGGGAGTACCCATGACGCCACTTTCCATCCTCGATCTGGTCCGCGTCACCGAAGATACCGATGCGCGCGGCGCGCTCGACAAGACCCGTGATCTTGCGTCTCACGCAGAGATTTGGGGCTATCGCCGCATCTGGGTGGCGGAGCATCACAACATGCCGGGCATCGCCAGCGCCGCGACGTCAATCGTTCTTGGCCATATCGCCGCGGGCACCAAGACCATCCGGGTCGGCGCCGGCGGCATCATGCTGCCCAACCATGCGCCTTACGTCATTGCCGAACAGTTCGGGACGCTGGAGCGGCTGTTTCCGGGCCGCATCGACCTCGGGCTCGGACGCGCGCCGGGCACCGACCAACTCACGCTGCGCGCCTTGCGCCGCACACCCGAGGCCGCCGAGAACTTTCCGCAGGACGTACTCGAGGTGCAGGCCTTCCTGGCTCCCGCCGGTCCCAATCAGCGCATCCAGGCGGTGCCGGCGGCGGGGACGGAAGTGCCGCTCTGGATTCTCGGGTCCAGCCATTTCGGCGCGATGCTCGCCGCCGAACTCGGCCTGCCCTATGCGTTCGCCTCGCATTTCGCGCCCGAACAACTGATTCCGGCGCTGGAGATCTACCGCGCCCGCTTCAAGCCGTCCGAACAACTGGACCGTCCGTACGCGATGGTCGGCGTCAACATCATCGCCGCTGCGACCGACGAGGAAGCCCGCCGGCTGGCGACGACGCAGCAGATGTCCTTTGCGAACCTGTTCCGCGGGGCGCGCGGCCTCAGCCAGCCGCCGATCGGTGACATCGAAACCTACTGGTCGCCGGCCGAGAAGGCACAGGCGATGCGGATGCTGGCCCGCTCCATCGTCGGTTCGCCCGATACCGTTCGTGCCGGCATCGATGCGCTGGTCGCGGAAACCGGCGCCGATGAACTCATCATCGTGTCCGATGTCTATGACCACGCGTCACGGCTGCGCTCCTTTGAACTGATCGCCGACGTCGCGGGCATCAGCGCCGAAGGCAAGCCCTCTCTGGTGCCGGCATCCGCGGGCACCTGATCATCGATCGCGCGAACAAGGCCGGCGCGTCTATTCGACCGGCGTGAACGACGTCGAAATGGCGCGTGCGCGCGTCTCCACGATGGATCCGTCGCCCTCTTCGTTGCGGGTATAGAGCGAGGTCTTCAGATCGCGCGAATACCATCGCTCGGCGCGATTGCTCCCGGCGATGCCGCGGACCGAGCCATGGCTCACCTCGATGATTTTCGTCAACGGATAGGTGCATCCGCCGACTTCGACGTTGACGGCGCCATCGAACGAAACCGATGTGTTCACATCGGAAACCAGCGTGCCGTCCGCGCCCTTGACGACCTCGCTGAAATCGAACGGCTTGCCTGACCCAAAATAATCCCTGGTCACGTCGATTGAATAAGTGCTGACGCGCGACGCTGCCGCGGTTTCCCCATTAGTGCGGATTTGCATCCGGAAGCCGGCGCCATTCAACGTCCGCCGCACAAATTTTCCCGGCGAAAAGAATTCGTACACAACCGTCTCGTCAGCCTTGCGGCTGACCTGCTGGCGCAACTGTACGGCGAGAGGCTCCTTGCCCTTCTCCGTTCGGATCCAATCGAAGGTGACTTCGAACGGATGTGTGGCCGATTTGATCAAGGCGCAATCGAGCGTCTCGGCGAGCGCGGGTGTGACCAACCACAAGGCAAGCAGGGGCCACAGTCGACGCATCAGGATTCTCCACGGTTCGGGTGTCATGAGGATCTCGATGGCGTTTGTTCCCCGTCGGCAACCTGTGCCGATCGACGTCAGCCTGTCTTCTTCCTGGCAGCCTTCTTGGCAGCCTTCTTCACCGGCTGTTCTTCCGCGGCCCTCTTGATCGCGCGCGCGTAGCTGTCGGCGGCGTTCTCTGCCGCGATTTGCATTCGCCTTGCCGCGGCGGCGGCGAGCAGCAGCGTGGTCTTGGCGAGATGTTTGTATCGCGCCTTCGCCGCCTTATCCTTGGCCTTGGCGGCCATTCCCATCCATCGGCCATGCCGCTTCCGGACGGCGTCCATCACTATCTTGTGCTGCTTTTTCGCGATGGAGCGAATGACCGCGTCGAGGTCGGCTTCGGCCATTTTTGCATTCAATCCTGATTTGGCGGGATAGGTTTTGCCGGGGCGACTGGAGCGGGTGAAGGGAATCGAACCCTCGTATTCAGCTTGGAAGGCTGCTGCTCTACCATTGAGCTACACCCGCATATGGCCGATCACCTATCACGCCCGGCAGGC
The DNA here is from genome assembly GCA_963819325.1 of uncultured Pseudomonadota bacterium. GTDB lineage: Bacteria > Pseudomonadota > Alphaproteobacteria > Rhizobiales > Xanthobacteraceae > Bradyrhizobium. Next base: position 37,010 of record CAWFVT010000026.1, on the reverse strand, counting down.
CGCCTCAACCGCTATGCGGCGCTTCGGGCCCGAAAGCCCCCGCTCCCCAAACCGCACCCCCCAACTGCCCTTAACAGACGTCGATTCGGCGTCTATATTGATGTTTCCATCAACAACGAAAGGAGGTGATCCAGTGTCTTACACCAAGCGCTGTCACCTCGCTGGGATCGCCCGCTAAGGCTCCTTTGGGCCTGGCAACAGGGCGCTCTCAGCGCCTGGACCAGCGAGTTGCAAGAGTTGGGACGCGACGGGGTCATCCCGTCGCGTCTTTTTTTGGGCCGCGCTCGATGCGGTCTGTGCTGGAGTTCGCCTCGCATCGCGCCATGCCGCTTGATGAACTCGTTGCTGAATGCCCGCGTCTCCGGCGTGCCTAGTCGAACCCACGACAACATCGATCAGGAGAGATGTCCCTCTCCTCGAACACAGGAGAATGAACATGATCGAGATAAACGAGAAGGCCCTTGAATTGAATGTTGATGAGGTTGAGCGGGTAGTCGGCGGAGAGGGAGTTACCGCAGGTCAAGTTACCGTGGCTACATGGCTAGCCGCTCGAGCCGCCGCCGAAGGCGCTGCTACGCTAGGGTGTGCCGTACTCTCGCGATGGTTCTGAGCAAAGCATCCTAGAGGCCGCCTCAATTGGCGGCCTCTTTCATTGGTCTCGCTTCAGCTTCCGCTTGCCCCAATGCGTCTCTTTGCGATCGGTGAACACGCGCTCGACACTTCGCCAGCCCCGACTCGAAATAACACACCAGCGCCGCCGCCGCGCCGCTGCGCGCGGCCTCATACATCCAATTCCATTAGAAAGGCTAGCACCATGTCATCGGACGGCTTTGCCACCTCGGCGGCTTGTTCATAAATCACAACCTCTTCATCGGTTGCCGGGCGAACTGACAGTTTTGATCGATCGCCGCAAATCGGAACGCCCCCCGAACTCAGGGCGATTAGATCATCCCGAAGCCACGCTCCCTTGCATATCTTTTGGGCCTCTCTGGTGCGGTTCGCCTCGAATGCCAGGGTGGGCCTGTCGTCTACCTCGAGCGTAAACACGCGAGAGAAGGCGTCGTTCAACTCCCCTTCGCGCAGCTCAAGCAATTCGACATGTCGTTCGCGGCGGCTACCGAGGGTCTCCTTCGGCTTGGCTGACTTCTTCATAGGAATTGGAAACTCCGCCAACAAATTCTTGTACGATCCGGGGCCTGTCAAAAGTTTCAAATATTCGGTCCGTCATGAACAGGCGATGGACTGTCGATTACATCTCGTTAATCTGCCTAAATTAGTTCGCGCGCACACGTGCCCGCAGATCGTTTCGGCTGCTCGGGTGGGCCGCGGATGCGTCCCGCGGCGGGCGGCACTCTGGCAGCGCCGACTCGAAATAACAAACCGGCGCCGCCAGCGCTCGCCGGCGCGGGCGTGTTTTCTTGGAATCGCCGCTTTTGATCGATAGCCCCGCTATGGGGAGAATTTCAGTATGCGTGCCTTCGGCTTAAAAGCGTTGATAGTCGTCGTCGCCGCGCTCGTCGGCGCTGCCGTCATTCACTCGCTCGTTTATCTCAGCATCGACCCCGGCAGCCTTTCGGCCCAAATGCCAGAAAAGTATCGGACCCGGTAATCGATTGGGTAGCCTCGCCGGTGCGCACGCACGTCGGAGGGCATCGTGGTAGCCCCAACCCCAAATAACGCACGGGCGGCGCCACCGCGCAGCGCCGCGGGCTATTGTCGACGTCCGTCTTGCTCGTCTCGAGGTCGAGGTCGCCGCACCAGACCAGCGATCCCAGCCAACACCCAGACCAGACCGCCGGCCATCAGCACGTAGGCCGCTGAACATCCAAGCCTTCATGGCGCTCGGCGAAATGCACCAGCTGCGACGGCTCGGGCGGCAGCGGGAACAAGCCGGCAGGTTCCCTGCTCCAACCGGGATTTTTATTGCCGAAGTCCCTGAACCCCCGGCTGGGTCGCCGCGTCTTCTATGCAAAGCTGGCAATGTTTCGTCCCCGGGCGGCGACGAAACAAAACTCCGGCGGGACGAAACCGTTTTCCGCACCGACGAAGACATCCGGAAACCGGCGCTGGATACCAATCGACCATCAAATGAAGGGCCTCAAAGGCCCATGACAGGGGACCGTCATGATCAAAGCTCTTTCAGCCGTCGCCCTTGGCGCGTTTGTCGCCGCCGGCATCACCGTTCTCCTTGGCTTCGCGCCGAAGGTCGAAGCCGGTGTCACGGCGCCGCTGGGCAAAAGTGATCGGCTCGAAATTCAGGAAGTCGGCAGCGACTGTTCGGATGACCGGATTTGGCCCAATCCCTGCCTCCGCGAGGTTGGCCGCGAGATTTTGAAAGATCAGCTAGTTACCGCCGAACGCGCCCGACAGGGACGGCCGGGGTAATCCGGCCCAATTCTCCTAAAGCCGCAGACGGCGAACGGCGTATTCGGCCATTAGCTTGCTCGTCTTCAGTAACATCAAGACGCCAGTGTCGGTTTGCCGCCGATTAAAATCGTTCACTTCTATTTCACCTTGAGCCACAGCTCGACCAGGCGGCGGATGGCGGCTGCGATCATGATCCTCAGCTCCTGACAAAGACCGCTATACGCTTTGACGGCGGTCAGTGGTTGACGTCCGCCAGTCGTGCTGATCGTACATCCCGTTCACGCATCAACGTTTCGACGCAGGTACCACCCGTCCTTGTGGATCGGTTTCTCCTTTAATTTAGAAGCCTTGAGTAAGTTGCTGCATAAGCTGTGCAAACATTTGGGCTGGAGCACCACCATCCCCTCGATCCGCTTCTCCTCTGGTGTAGGCGCGCAAGGGGAGCGAGCCGCCAGCCACTGCATCGAGCGCCTCGACGGACAACTCGTGGAGCTTCAGAGCCTCGCTCTTTGCATTGAGTGATCCAGTCATCACATTTCTCCTTTGAATTAAAAGTTATGTTACCAATCCCTATGGCCTTTTTCGTTGCTCTCGCGCTTGATGTCATCGAAGTTCACGAAATCTTTGAACTTGCCTGCCGCGACTTCCGACAGCTCTGCCTCGCTGAGTTCGACATACGACACTTGGACGTTGCTAGGCGTTTCCATGTTTGCTCCTTACGATTCGAAAATTCGATGATGTCGATCATGTGTGCTAGTCAATAAGAGTTTAAATCATGCTGGTAAGTGATCTGGATCACCCCCCCACGGACGAATAGCCGCCCCCCGATCAAGAGGCCCGCTGCACACCGGCAGCGGCTACAACACCGGCTAGTGAGGGCCGTCCATCGCGGCGTTTCGCTTGGCAGGTATAACGAGCCAGGATTCCGGATGGAATCACTAGCAGCCCGCGCTGTGGCTCGCGATTGTTCCGGGTATTGCCGTCAGGTCGCGTGCCGGTTGGTTGTCTCGACTAAGGGCTAGTCGCCCACCGCCTTCGCGGAGCGACCGAGCAGAAGGGTCATCAGCTTCGTATCGGCCACCTTCGAGACCTCGCCCACAATACTGGGGCGATCGCTGCCGGCGCTTTGATGATCATCCGCCGTGGCCATCAACCGTTACCCTGGATGTTACCCTTCTGGGAGTTTTGGCAGATTCCAGAGGTTAGAAAAATAATCTATATCAGTAATTCATCAACTTCAGAGTGGTGGGGGAAGAAGGACTCGAACCTTCGAAGTCATAAGACGGCTGATTTACAGTCAGCTCCCTTTGCCACTCGGGACACTCCCCCGCTCAACAGCATCGCAACCCATCCGCCGAAATGGCGACAATAAGGCCATGGATGACGTTAAAACCGGGCGCCGATGGCGAGCTCCCGGTTGGCGCGTTTATGGGGGAAGCTCCATGGCAAAGTCAACCAATGGAGGGGGTTAATAGCCCCCTTTGGGTCCAAATTGCCATTATACGGAACCCGTGAGACAAGCCTGTGATGAGCGATCGCGATCGAAAACCGCCATTTCAGCGCGGCGGCGGCAAAGGCCCGGACAAGCGCCGCGAATCCGGCCGCCGGACGCCCTGGCGTGACCGCGATCCCAGCCCCGACGGGCCGGCCATCCTGTACGGCTGGCACACGGTGGCGGCCGCGCTGGCCAATCCGCAGCGCCGGATTCGCAAATTGTGGCTCTCCGAGAATGCCGCGCGGCGACTGGCCGACGACCATATCGACACCCGCGTGCCCCCGGAAATCGTGCGGCCGAGCCTGATCGACCAGCGGCTCGGCCCGGACGCCGTGCATCAGGGCCTGCTGGCCGAGGCCGATCCCCTGCCCTCGCCGGATATCGATACGCTGCCGCTTGAGGGCATCGTGCTGGTGCTCGACCAGATCACCGACCCGCATAATGTCGGCGCCATCCTGCGCTCGGCGGCGGCGTTCGCGGTCAAGGCCATCGTCACCACGGCGCGACACAGCCCCGAAGCCACCGGCGTGCTGGCGAAATCGGCATCGGGCGCGCTGGAGCTGGTGCCGATCGTGACCGTACAAAATCTGGCGCGCGCGCTCACCGAACTGAACGATCAGGGTTTCATGACCGTCGGCCTCGACAGCCAGGGAGTTGAGGATCTCGGGGCGGTCAAGCTGCGGCAACCGCTGGCGCTGGTGCTCGGCGCCGAAGGCAAGGGCCTGCGCCAGTTGACGCGCGAGACCTGCAGCGTGGTCGCCCGTCTCGACATGCCCGGCGAGATCAAGAGCCTCAACGTCTCCAACGCCGCGGTGCTTTCGCTTTATATCGGCGCCAGCCGGCTCGGCCTGATGGGCTGACACGAAAACGCCCGCTCGCGAGCTGCGAACGGGCGTCGAAATCTTCGTTCAGAACTCGCGATCAGTAATAGCGGCGCAGCGTATGCCCGTGATGGCCGTAGCCATATCCGTAATGGAAATGGTGGCGATAGCCGTAATGATACGCGTGGTGGCGATAGCTGCGCCAGCCGGACACTCCGCCTTCCCGGTAGACGGGATAGGGCGCAAAGTTGCCGGGGCCGGTATAGGTCGGGCCCTGATTGACGTAATAGTACTGCTGCACCGGATATTGCTGTATCGGATAATACTGCTGCACCGGATCGGGCAGCCGCTCATATCCCCAGCCGCCGCAGCCGGTGTAGCAGCCCGAATAGACCGGGGCCGGAATGTAGACCGGTCCGCACGGGGTTTCGCCGCAGGCCATCGCGGGCGCAGCACTGGCGGCCACCACCGCGAAGGCCGCTACCAATCCTGAAATCGTCTGACGCATTACTCTCTCCTGTCGATCTGTTTCTTGCCTGTCGATCTGTTTGTTGTCGCTGTGGATTCAGGTGCGAAGCCTTGTCATCAGGGAGCCCTTTGCCACCTTCGCTGCCCCGGATTTTGCGGCTGGTTCATGTGCTCGCGCGGAATGCCCATGTTGTCGTTCTGCGGGGCAACAATCACCGGCGGCGGATAAAACGGCACCTCGGGTTGCGCGCTCGGCGGAGCCGATTGCGCGGACCATGATCGATCATAGCTCTCGGCGGGCTGCGGCAACTTGCGGTTGGCCGGAGGCTCGACTTCCAGACGCCCGTAGCCGGGCATGTGACCGGCGCTCGGATAATAGTGACCGACGCTGGGCTCGAAATCGACATAGCGGCCGCCATAAACCGTCGGCTGCATATGCACGCCCTTGCCAAGGCCGAAGTCGCCCTCGACGACGGCATAGGATGCATCGACGCCATTGATGATGATGGGCACGCCGGGGCGGCCGGGGATCACGAGATCGAAACCCTCCCCGGCCAGCGACGGCAGCGTCGTTGCAATCAACAGTGCCAGTGCAAGTCCAGCGTGCATCGTTCCAAATTCCGAGTTCTGGCGGTAACCTAACCGAACGCCGGCCGCCAAGGGTTAAAGCCGCGGCCCAAACTGCCGGTAAGCCTAACGCGCAAGCATGGGTGCTCGCTCAATTGCGAGCCATCGCGATATCGAAATGTTAACGTCGCGACGCGCGCGATCGTGCCACAAAACCGTTGCGTAATCCTTCATCCCGGCGGCGACCGTGACGGCGGCGGCGCGACGCTTTTTGAATCACCGGCTGGCGCAGGCCCGCAGGAACCGCGTCCGCGCATTGGCTTCGGCACCGGCCGCGTCGGGGGAAGCGCCGAGGCACCATTCATAGTGAACCGCAAAGTCCGTTGACCAGCGGGCGCCCTGGACGCCGGCGCCGCAGCGGGGATTGGCCAGGGCTCCCCGAACCTGGCTGATGGCCGCCTTGGCAAATAGCCGGCAAAAGCCGGGATCCGCGGCGTGGGCGTCGGTCCATCCAGACACCGGAAACAACATCAGAAATGACATCACAAATGCTGGCGGGAAACATGCAGCAACAAATCGCAGCCTGCTTGCCATGTCGCCGCTCCCCAGGATGAGCCCTGTTCCGCCGCCGAAACTAGCATCGCGGGCAGAGGTAACGAAGTGCAGCGAGCCTTCCCGCGTCCTGCGCCTCAACGTTGATCTCACAGTCGCTTTATTTTCTCTTTTTGTTATCTTTCCTGGCTACCGCAACGAATGCTCAAGCGACGGTATCGCGGATGCCGAATATTTCGCGATTGTGACGCCAGGGTCGCCTGCCGGAAACGCCGACATCGCTGAGCATCAATGCGATGCGAGCAGGTCTGCCCCGCGTGCATGATACCGCGTGCGCCGCAAGATGGACGCATGGCGCGGCGATGCTATAGTTCCCGCATCGGCCATCTGAGCGCGGTACCGACGCGCATCGAAGATTAATCCCAAGCACATCGCCGCACACATGGTTCCTGCGTGCGGCACGCTCGTCCTCACCGCACAGATGCTCGTGTACGCTTTTCAAGCCCGATAAATACGGGCGCATAAGGAGGAAACATGGATCGACGCTCATTTCTGACAACTTCCGCCGCCGCTGGAGCAATGCTGGCAACGACCAGGGGTGCCATCGCCGAAACCGAAGGCCCGCCGGCAACACCAGCGTCCCGCTGCATCCGACTCGGCGAAGGCCAGCTTCCGCTCGGGCCGTTGCCCAACACCCGCTATCCGGACGACCCACATCGAAGTCATCGATAAAAAGCGTTTCAAGGGCAGCGCCGGCACCGGCGGCGTCGAACGGGTCGCGACCGGCTTCCGCTGGGCCGAAGGCCCGGCCTACAACGCGGCAGGCCGCTATCTGATCTTCAGCGACATCCCGAACAACCGGATGATGCGCCTGATCGAGGACGACAATCACCTCAGCGTCTTCCGCCACGCCTTCGTACAACTCCAATGGCAACACCTTTGACCGCGAAGGCCGGCTGGTCAGTTGCGAGCATGGCGGCCGGCGCGTGGTACGCACCGAACATGACGGCACCATCACCGTGGTTGCCGATCGCTACAACGGCAAGCGGATCAATTCGCCGAACGACGTGGTGGTCGCCTCCAACGGATCGATCTGGTTTACCGATCCGACCTATGGCAGCGGCGGCAACTACGAAGGGCTTGAAGGCCGAGCTCGAACAGGAAAAGCACAACGTCTATCGCGTCGATCCGCAAAGCGGCGCCGTCACCGTCGTGGTCGACGATTTCACGCAGCCGAACGGTCTCTGCTTCTCGCCGGACGAGAAAAAGCTCTATGTCATCGACAGCGGCATCACCCATGGCGGTCCCTCCCATATCCGCTCCTTCGACGTCGATATCGCCACCGGCAAGGCGACCAACGGGAAGGTTTTCGCGGAAGGTTTCGCTCCCGGACTGACCGATGGCGTGCGCTGCGACGTTGAGGGCAACGTCTGGTGCAGCATGGGTTGGGCCGACCCGAAGGAAGACGGTGTCCGCTGCTACCACTCCGGCGGCGACCTGCTCGGCAAAATCCATCTGCCGGAAACCTGCGCCAACCTGACCTTCGGTGGAATGATGCGTAACCGATTGTACATGTGCGGGAGCACGTCGATGTATGCCGCTATGTGAGCGTCCAGGGTGCGGGAAGAGCCTGATCCACATACCAACCCCGACGGCCCCGGCGCACGCGCCGGGGCCGTTTGTTTTTGGGTGGGTTCTAGTGTTTCGGCTCGATCGCCGATATCAATATCGTCGAGCTGCCGGGGACCGTAAAGTTGGCCACGTCAGCGACAATCGCCTTCCATTGGGGGGTCTCCGCGACCGCTTTCAAAGCGTCGGGACTTTCAAAGTACAGTTCCGTAATGAGGTGATACGGGGCAGCAGCCCCGTTCGCTCCGGGTCCGGGTCTGGCTATTTCGACCTTTTTTATTTCCTTGACCGCATACACCATCGGCATGTGCTTCTCGAAATAATATTTATCAAACTCCTCGACGCTTTTGGGCTGAGCGTACAAGACCGTGATTTTTACTTCGGCTGCGAACGCCGCCGAGGAAACAAGGATGCCCGCCGCAATTGCCGCTGACTTCAACGCTATCATTTCGTCCTCCCGCTTTGCCGTATATTGTTGTCGATGCGAAAACCTCGCATGGACGGGCGGTTGGGTCAAATGGTGCCGGGCGAGCCTATTTCACTGCAATTGCGTAACGGCGCATGCTTGCCACGCCATCAGGATAGATAACCTCAACCATCACGGCGTCGGCTCCCACATATCCAGCTTCCGGCATATAGAAAATAACTTGTCCGTCCGCAGCATTGCCGTTGCATTTGGATCGGGAATTGGTCGCCGGATAGTTCGGAAACCCTGTGCCCTTCTCGACCGTGACGTTGCCATTTTTGGATGACTCCAGAATTCGAACCGTGGGGATGCCGATCACGGAACAATCCGGATTGAGGTCGAACAGAGTAGCTACCCTAAGCCTTTGATCCTGGACGGCGGTACGTGCGACCTCGATGATTGGCGACGAGGATTTCGTGCCCGCCGATGTCCGGTCTGCGGGACCTGGATTGACCTTGATCGAGTAGTGACGCCGGGACACCGATTTGTCCGCATAAAGAATGTCAACCGTCAACGTATCGTCGCCGACGAATCCGCGATTGGGTTCGTAGGTGATCTTGACACCCTCCGACTGATTTTTATTGCAATCGAATCGCGGATTGCTTTGCGGGAAGTTCGAGTATCCGGTTCCGCGATCGATCGATATCTTGCCGTGCTTCGGAGGCTCAATGGTGGAGACCGTGGCAAAGGCGGCGGTTGAACAATCGGTTTTCAGCTCATAGAGGAAGGCAATCAGCTTGCTCTGATCCGCGATCACCTGGCTCGTGATTTCCGCGACCGGCCGCGGCGGCGGTGCGACCGTGCCAAATCGGTAGCCGCTGTATACATCGGCTCGGACCTTGTTCAGATCGGCCGCTATCTGCGCCTCCGCCTCCGGAGCACAGACCTGCCGCGATACCCGCGAAACGAACTCGCGGTGGATCTTCAATGTCCGATTTTCGATTCTGTAGTTTGATTTATAGGTAAAATATGCGTTGTCGACGCTTACCGCATTCAGCGGGCTTGGCATCGGCAGGGCCGGGTCGAATATCGCTTCGATATCCTCGCTCTGGCTGCCGGCGAGACAGGCAAAGGCGGAGCGTCTTCCGCTGAGCCGGGCGCCCAACAGGGAATTCCCGAGCCGCACGGAAAAGGGCATCCCGACGGGAATCGCCGCGATGCCCCCCGGCGCAGGCGTCTTGAAGCGATCATTCAACTTGAATTCGTTCTTGATGACGGCCGGATCGCGGAACGGCGCAGAGCTGTCAAATTCGTAGTGTCCGGACCCCGGCGTATTGAAGCTTTGAAGTTGACGCTGAACCACTGTCTCCTGACCAACCTGCTGCAGCACGCCTCCGGCGTAACGCAGGCCACCGCCGAGTATGCCGGTACTGCTCTCCTCGGTCTGACCGCTGATGGTGCCATCGGCGGCAAATCGAACGATAGTCTTGACCTGCGCCGTATGGTCCTGAGACTTCATGGGGGGCGTGCGGGCGAGGCTCGCACCGGTCGCAGCAACCCGCACGACGGGCTTGTCATAGGCTTCCCCGGTCAACGTTCCGAACGCCTCCACACTCGCGGTAGGGTCGTCGTAAAGATCGAATTCCGGCAAATAGGCGATCACGTGATTGAGCACCGCAAGCGTCGGCGGCTCGGGAAGCGAGTAGGCCGGGCCGAGATTGATCAAGGCGGCTTCACTCGCAATGCCCTTGGCCGCGAGCAGCGCCGACATCAGGGTTACCTTGTCTTTGCAATCGCCGAACTTGTTCTTCAGAACCGTGGCCGCATCGTGGGGGACGACGCGTCCGACAGTCAGGTAAACCGCGACGTAACGGATATGCTGCTTGACCCAGGCGTCGATGGCTGCGGCCTGCGCCCTGCGATCGGCAATTCCCCGCGTAATTTCGTCGGCGAGGGCTCTGATTTCCGGTGTCGGCTTCGACTGCGGTAACGCTGCCTTTCCGTAGGCGAGGCCGAGTTCCTCATAAGAGCGAAACGTCGAAATCGCCATGTAGGGTTCGCGATCGAATGGCGAGACGGCTCCCGGCTCCTCTGGCCGGTAGGCTGCGCCGGTAACCTCCACAAGGTGACGCCGAATGCCCCCAACGACTTCCGTCTTGTCGGAGGCGCCATTGCCGGCTGCCCGAACCGAAAGGTCGAGGTTTGCCGGAGCTTCTATCGTGTATTGGGCCGACGTAACCGACTGGCTGCGCGGGAAAACGTCGAAGTCCGTGAGATGCCCGGCGAAGAAATCGCGCAAAATATCGGACTTGAGCGTCATCACAAGGGTATCGCCCACGGCCACATCGGGAAAAATGAACGTCCGTATTTTCAGATCGGAGGCATAGGTCGCCTGCAGGCCGGAAGCGGCGTCGCGCGTGATGATGTTGGCGGGATCGACGGCGACGTGCCGGCCATCGGCTTTTTCCGTGAATGCTTCCAGCGTTTCGAGCTTCTGCATCCCTTCGACGAACTGCACCTGTTGCTGGCTGAGGGATTGCACCACGCCCGGCGAAAGAATCTTGATCCGCTTGGTGGTGACCTCGGTGGCGGTGCGATTGTCGCGAATGGTAATGTGGCCCTTGAACTGCGTTGTAAAAGGCGGCGCGGCGTCGGCGGAGACAGGTTGCGATCGATCCGACTGAGAACTGACCGGAGGGGCGGTTTTGCCCTCAAGAGCGCCCTGCGCGGCGGCGTATTCGCTCGCCACGCACGTCACGAAAGCGGTCAGGAAAACCAGCCATGAGATGGACTTATGTCGCCTCACGGCGTCGCCCGTACTGGCCTTGAGTGCTTTTTGGTCCAACATGCCGGTTCTCCGTGGTGCGATCGATCGCGATCGGGGTATTGATCGCGGGAACTTAGCCACGTGGCGTTCGGCGTATGTGATGACGCTCACGCTCCCCAATGGCTTCCGGTCGCCTGGGTTAAGCGCTCTAATGGCTCCAACGACATCAGGAAGGAAAAATGATGAGGCAGGCAGGTTTGATGGCGCTCGTTGCGCTGGGATTGACGTTTTCGGCCACAGCGGACGCGCAGACCACCAAGCGAACCGAACTGACCAAGGGCGATCTAACCGGAACCAACATGGAAATCGTGGTCGGAACCATTGAAGCGGCTCCGGGCACCACCGCGGTCCTGCACACCCATGCCGGCGAAGAGGCGGTTTACGTCGTCAGCGGCGCCACCGCCGTCACACCCGACGGCAAGCCGATCGTGTTCGAGGCCGGCACCGCCAAGATCAACGTTCGCGACGTTCCGCACGGCGCGTTCACGGTGACCGGCGACAAAACGCTCAAGCTTCTCACCGTCCATATCGTCGACAAGGGCAAGCCGTTGTATATTCCGGCTAAACCATAGCGGCCGATCAACGGGACCTGTCGAGCGCCGAGGTTGCCAAAACGTTCTTCGGTTGATAACGACAGCCGGTCGAAAATTCCATCAAATGCCGGTTTAGCTCAGCGGTAGAGCAGCGGTTTTGTAAACCGAAGGTCGGGAGTTCGATCCTCTCAACCGGCACCAATGAAATCCCCTATTTCATTGGGTTTCTCGCGTGTTCAGCCTATCGGCCTTAGCGGTCTATACGGTGAACGACAGCGGTTTCGACAGGCACAAAAACAGGCACAATCGTTCCTGACCCGTTCGCAGTCAGAGGGAGGTCTTCCCATGACTTAGCGACATCACCTGTCGACGACATCACCACAACAACAACGCCACCAATCGCGCTGTGTCAGCAGCGCGACCGATGAACGAGGTCTGAAATGTTGGAATGCCACCCGGTGCCAGCCGGGCAACAACGAATTTATATCGCACACCGATTCGGCCGTCAACAAAAAGCGCCAGCGTGGTGCACGCCATGACCGCCGCCGAGATCGCCGCCGCCCTCGGCGGTAAGAAGACGTCAACCGGCGGATGGATGTGTCGCTGCCCAAGCCACGACGACAGCACGCCGAGTCTTTCGATCGCGGACGGCGACAAGGGCGCGCCGATTGTCAAGTGCTTCGCGGGCTGCGACCAACGAATCATCATAGACGCGCTCGACAGGCGCGGCCTCTGGCCGCGCAAGCCGAGCAGTATAAGCGACGATGAAAAACGTCGGCTGGGTGGCTCCAAGCAGAAGCGCGTTGTCGCGACTTACGCCTACAAGGACGCCGAAGGTCGCTTGGCGTACGAAATCGTCAAATTCGATCCGAAAGGCTTCGCGCAGCGTCGGTACGACGGCAACGGCCAGACCATCTGGAGCGTGCGCGACATCAGCAAATTGCCATACAGCCTGCCCGAGTTGATCGAGGCCATCGCCGAGAACCGCACCGTTTTCGTCGTCGAAGGCGAGAAGGACGTCGACGCCCTCGCCGAGATCGGCGTGGTTGCGAGCTGCAATCCAGGCGGCGCCAACAAATGGCAGGACGAATTGACGCCCCACTTCCGTGGCGCCAATGTTGTCATTATTCCCGATGCCGACGCACCTGGCCGTGATCATGCCAAGCTCGTCGCAAACAAACTCAACGGCATTGCTGGTTCGATCCGGATTCTGGAGCTTCCAAAAAAGGACGCCAGTGACTGGCTCGCGGCCGGCGGCACGTCGGCAGAGCTGTTCAAGCTTGCCGATGCTGCGCCGGCACGGAAACCGGCCACGGCTCCCGAGTCAAAGAACAGCCCAACCAAGTTTTACTGGCACGGCGAAGGTCGGCAGGTTGAAACCAAGTGGATGGTGAAAAATATGCTGCCGGAAGTCGGCGTCGCTCTCATGAGCGGCCAGTGGGGGATGCTGAAATCGTTCGCCATGCTGGATCTCAGCGCCGCGCTGGTCACCGGGACAAGCTTCGCCGGCCACATGGTGAAGCGCGAAGGCGGTGTGTTGATCTTTGCCGCCGAGGGCGCTTTCACGATCGACAAGCGGCTGGAAGGGCTCGCCCAGACTGGCAAGTTGCCACCTAATTCGCCCATTGTCTGGACTGACAGGTGCCCGCCGCTGCTCGCGGCGACCGCCTTCGCGGAGCTGGAACGTATCGTCGCGGCCGCCCAGAAGCAGATGCAGGATAACTTCGGCGTGCCGCTGGTGATGATTGCGTTCGACACCGTGGCGGCGGCCGCTGGCTTCAAGGACGAGAACGACAACGCCGAGGCGCAACGCGCGCTCAATGTCCTGGCCGATCTCGCCAAGCGGTTCCAAGTTTGCTGTCTCGGGCTGGATCACTTCGGCAAGAACGTCGACAGCGGCACGCGAGGTGGCTCAGCCAAGGAAGGTGCCGTCGACGCCGTAATTGCCTTACTCGGCGAGCGCACGCTTAGCGGCAAGGTTTCGGGCTCTCGCTTGACCATCCGCAAGCTGCGCGACGGCGAGACCGGTGGCGAGGTGGAGTTTGCGGCGAAGCAAGTGCGGCTCGGCGCCGATGAGGATGGCGAGCCGGTGACGACGCTGGTCATTGATTGGCAAACCGGCTCGCAAGCACCAAGGAAGCCACGCTGGTCAAAGGCTCTGGCAACCCTGCGAAAGAGCTTGATGGTGGTGTCCGTCGAGAAGGGCGAGAACGTCCGGCCCTACGGCGCTGAAGGGCCTATGGTGCGGGCGGTCGATCGGGAGAGCCTTCGCGCCGAGTATTATAAGAGCTGGGCTGGTGACAGCGAGACCGAAGAAGGTCTCGCCGATGCCCGGCGCCAAGCCTTCAACCGTGACCTCAAAAGAGCCGCGGCCGAGGAACTAATCGGCGTCCGGGACAAGTTGATCTGGCTGGCCGGGCCAGAGGATGGACCGCCCGCCGCGGCCACGCCACCGACAGGCAACGAGTGGAGCGAGCAAGAAAACCCCGCGCCAGATCGATTGAACTGAGCGCGCCATGATGGAACCAGAGTATTGCCCGGTCCCGCTGCGGGAGCCGGAGATCATTTTGGCTGAGGCCAAGCTGCGCTACCGCGGCGACACCGACAAGGTCGCCACCACTACCCTGCCCGGCCTCATGGTGTGCGGCGTCGACATCATCAGCCGGTACGGCAAGGCCGACGAGCTGGAGGCTATGCGGGCCATGGTGCTGGCGCTGCCAGCCCAGCTCCGCGCCGAGGTCGCAGAGGTCTGGTGCGATAGCAAAGCCTCACACTGCTACACCGTCACCGTCCGGCGCTGGAGCGTGGCCAAGGCGGTCGCCCAACGAATGGATGCTGCGGCAGCGATCGTCCGGGGCGGGCACAACGGCATCGAGGTTCGGCTGCCAGCAGGCAGCGACCTGCACATTTCCGTCGATCCGGACTGGCGGGAGCTGTGGATCGACGACGACGTGACATGACGGGTTCCGGCTTCCGTGACGGTTTTTGAGCGTGACATACCGTGACACTCCTAGTGTCGTGTCACGCTGTCACGGTGCACCATGGGTGACATTGCGTGACATTGTCACGGTCTGTCACGCTGTCACGCTATGGAACCGGGTGGTGGGGGAAGGTCATGGAGGTCGTGGATCGAGACCATCTCCGACAGGTGCATGGTCGCCGGGGACGATCATGGGTGGGGTCGGAGGAGACCGGGATAGAGCCGTCATTGACTTCTCCCTATAGGCACGCGCCTCAAGCGCGCGCAATGCTTGAGGAGATCGGCCGCCGGAGACCATCGTGAAACCGCCTGTCATTGGCTGACGATCCCCTTGGCGGCCGCGATGTACCAACTCCATTTCTTCTTCTTGTCGATCGCGGGCCGGTCGAGGGCGAACTGGAATTTCTTGCTCTTCAGGGGATCGATCCGAAGGTCGTTCGCGGGATCCGGATTCGGGCCGGCATAGATCACGCCGGGCTCCTGATAATTGAAGCTGTCGACGCGGTACATCTCGGTAGGGCCGTCGCCGATTGTGATTCCGACGTCACTTCGGTGACGATGAAGTCAGTATTGTTCTTGATCTCGGCGGTGAATCCCAGCGTCCGCGTCATGCCGAAGGTGCCGTACAAGCTGTTCGAGACCACCAGGCCCTTCACCTCGTCGTCGCTCAGCGGCACGGACGACTTCCGGATGCAGGCGACCTTGATCGATCTGGCGGCGACGTCCGTTCTTTAGCACGCAGTCGTCGAACGCGTTCGCCCGGGCGGCGCCGGCCCAAGCCACGGCCACTGCCGCCAAAACAACGGTTGTTTTCACGGATTCCCCTCGATTCCAGCCCGCAGCCCGTCCATTATATCCGCAACTTGGGGGAGAGTAATGGGGAAGGCGGTGCCATTCGTGGAGGGTCCGTAGCGAACTGAAATTCGTGCCGTCGGCCGCTGAGTTGTGGAAGCCTGCCAGCACTACCGCAAGCGCTTTATGGATCTAGCGCACGACGCGGAAGTGCTGATCATGGTTCGCGAGAACGCGGAGCAGATCGTCGCGGCTGTCGAGATAGCCCTCAAGGCGCCCGGCCCCTTCGATGGTCCGCCTATGACAGCAGAGGTGCGCGCCGAATACGAACGCGAGGGCCAGCAAGCTGAGAATCAGCGGAGGGGCCACGTCTACGCCGATATCACCGACGAGGACCTGCCGTTTTAGTCGGATAAGCAGCGCGCGCCTAAAGCGCGCGCCGGTGGATCGGCGCTGTGGGAAGCGGGTATAGCGCAATCTCACCCTTTGCTTAACTCAGGGCGCGCCCTACCCTCGTGGAACCTGATTCGCCGTAGGCCCTGGGCATGAGCATGATTTCCTTTCCGAGACATGAGGGTGGTGAGCTTGTTGGCTTCCCGTTCTTACAAGCCGGCCTAACTCTGTGGGGTTAGATGTGTCAGACGGTGTCGACAATGCTGCGCTCCCGTCTGATGAGACAAAGTCGGAAGCCGCACTGTCTCCGGATTGGAAGGCGATCTTATGGGGCTGGCTCGAGATGGGTGGCAAGCGCGTTGGCATACCCGCCTTCGTCGTCAGTCTTGCTGCCCTATGTGTTATCGTCGCGAACTACCGAATGACAGTTGCAGCAAATCGGCCCGACTTGGCTTCGAATGGATTCCACGTTGAGCTGATGGCTCAGCCTCCACACGTCGTTGTCGACCTCGAGAACGTCGGTAAAAAGGTTGCGCGCCGCGGGAAAGCAACGCTGCTTTCCCTTGCGCAAGCCGATGGACCGGCTGTTGAGATTGGCTCAGCCCCAATCATCGGCGCCGGAACTAGCGTCATCCCGGGGTACGGGTCATCGGCGCGGTTCGATTCATCTTCGATCGCTCCGGCCTTCTTTCTGGTGTGTTCGGCCTATTTCGATGATTTGGGCGCGCGCTACGAGCAGGCCTTCATGTTTCAACGTTCGGGCGGGACCGCACGCGATCCAGTACTAGCTTACGAAGAACTCGCACCTCCCGACCTCCGGTGACGTGTCGCAAGGAGACCCCATGAAGCCCGCAATCGGCTACATCCGTGTCTCGACCCAGAAGCAAGGCAAGAGCGGACTCGGTCTGGAGGCACAACAAGCAGCGCTCGCCCTATTCGCGGAGGCCGAAGGCTACTCGTTCGTCGGTGATCCCTTTCAGGAAGTCGAGACAGCCAAGGGTGACAACGCATTGGAACGCCGGCCACAGCTGGCGGCGGCCCTCAAGGCCGCCCGCAAGTTGAAGGCGCCGATCGTGGTCGCCAAGCTCTGCCGCCTGAGCCGCGATGTCCACTTCGTCAGCGGATTGATGGCGCACAAGGTGCCGTTCATCGTCACCGAGCTGGGCGCCGATGCCGATCCTTTCATGATGCACATCTACGCTGCCCTCGCCGAAAAAGAGCGCCGGCTGATCTCGCAGCGGACCCGTGAGGCATGCAGGCCGCCAAGGCCCGCGGCGTCAAGCTCGGTGGCACCACGGCCAAGAGCATCGCCAATCGCGATGAAGCGTTGGCACGCGCCGAGCAGTTGCGGCCGATCCTGGGTGAGCTTGTCGGCAAATCGCACCGTGCCATCGCAGCCGAATTGAATACCCGGGGCATCGCGACGCCGTCGGGCGCGCAGTGGTCGGCGGTGACGGTCAAGCGGGTATTGGAACGATTGGAGCGTCCGCGTGACCATCCTCGATCGCCTACTTGAGGCGTGCACGACAGGGAAGCCGTGTGCGACGGGGCGGTCCGCAGCGATCTCGCCCGTTGGCCTTGGTCAACTTACGAGCCTTGGTCGCGCACCCGCCCGATTTATTTTTGTACCGACCCTCACAAAGCCGATCCGGCTAACGCCGCCGACGACAACCTCGTCCCGTACGGTGGCGGTTCATTCTTGAACGAGGTCGACGAAAGCGCCCTTTATCCGCCCAAGTCGCGGCGCCTCTAGCTCCGACGTGGCCTTCTGCAATTGCATCACGAGGAATGAAAACAAGGGGTTCAGCTATGGCAATCGATCCAAGACGGTCGAAAGATCAAGAACTGCTCAGGGGATATCTCGAAGACGAGCTTCAGATGTACAGGAACCGTCATGCTGTTCGGCAGGACGAAATCGACGCCGATCCATTCGGCGAGGGTTTCCATATCGGTTATGAGACAGCTCTCGTGCAAGCTCTCACAGAAGCCAACAAAGGAAAAAACGTCTACGATTTTATAGTCTATGCTCGGCGCCGAGCAATTGAATCTAAGCGTAGCGACGCTGGTCACACGTTCTTGGGCGGCTTTTTCGACGGCGTTTGGGAGGCCTTTGACGAAATGAAGGTCTGGTTTGAGCCTCAACCGCTTAATTGAGTCCGTCGTGTCACCGATTCGCCGACGAGGTTCCTTTGCGGGTTCAAAAGCAGCTAAGCGGCCTGCGCGACTAAGGTCGCGTCGCCAAAGAGGCCGAGCCATACCGCAATCACGGGCGGGCCCTTCATTCCGATGCCTGCCACGTACCGCCTGCCGGCTCCAGCGCATCCGTTCGCATGAATACCGCCTCGCGATGGGGAGGCCTTCTGCATCTTAAAGTTTCATTAACAGATTGCCGATTGGAGGTGCTATGACAATCAATAATTCGGTCTACCAGTGCATCAGCTCACGCACTCAATGGCGTTGACCCAAGCCCTAGCCGTCACAAACACCAATCAGCAGACTCGGTCAGTCCGAGGACAACCTGTGTGCGGTGCCGTCATCGCATCGCTGGCAGTAGCCCTTGCCAAGGTATCCCAAAGCTTGGCTCGTAATTCCACCACTAGCCATTCGGCCGCAAGCGACCGCTTTGGCAGACCTTAAGTCTACTAAAAAACTCTCGTGGATTTCTTGGGAAATGGTGTAACGGTAGCCTTTCAGATTTTGGCCTATTTCATTGATTTTGCTCAGGTCGTCTTGCAAAACACCTTCTTTTTGATCCGGCTATTTCCGGGCACTCCCGACACGTTTGCAAGACGCCATCCGCGCTTGAAAGCGCTGTGCGTCTGCGGCTTTCAGATCCATCCTGAAGACCTCGCGAAGGACCACCAGAGAAGTCACGATGAGGGTGCTATCGATCGGTTAACCCACGGTTGTTTCCACCTTGGCCGATAATCCAGCGACCTGATCAGTGAGTTTTCTCAGATCTGCCTGCTGAGCATCCAGGCGAAGCGGCCGCTGCGCCAATGATGCTTCTGCGGGTTAAATGGCTACCGTGATCGATGTTAAGGGTTGGCGCCGTCATTAAGCTTTCCTTGTTCTAGCAAGGAGGCCTGGCGCGGCTCTGCTATTATTGCCGTCGAAACGGCCGCATCCCACTTTCGTGAAAACCACCTTGCCGCAGTCGGCAGGTTGGTGAAGGCGCCAGCCTTGCTCACAATGCACGTTCTATGTGGGATCAGGACCTAGCGGTTGCAAGCTGGATACGGCTTCTCGGAAGAATTCACCGATCATACGTTCCACAGGACGATTGCAAGAACTAATGAACAGGGCCCGCTAGTTTGTCCGTGAAGCAAATTTGACGCGGGGCAAACGGGCATATGCGGGGCGTCGACCTGAAGGCATTGTTACCGCTTTGTCTCGTTATTTTCGCGGGCTTTTGCGGCTATTCGCTGATGATCACGCTGTTCGTCCCCATGCTGATGGGATCAAATGGTTTTCTCACCGCGCGAACGCGACGACTGGCCAGCGGAGCCTGATCCTCGGCATCCTTCTGTGGCGATCTATCCGCCCGGCCAGTTTCTCGGATCGCCTGTGCTGAGCGTGTTGTCGGATCGCTATGGCTGCAAGCCTGTCCTCACCGTCTCTCTCTGCATCGCGGTCGCGGTATGCCCGACGGTCCTTTCGAACGCCGTTTCCGCATAACGGCAAGGCCGTCATGGGCAACAACAAGGCCCTTCAAGTCGGAGCAGAGTCGCTGAGCGCAGCCATCGGCGGTGCGCTGGCAGGGATACTGATCCTGTTGCCGCTCGTTCCTTCGGCATTCTGTTGGTTGGAGCGGGCTTCGTGCTCGCTTTCAACACGACTTCACGTCCGGCAGTTACCCAACGCGAGCCAGCCGTTGGCTAATCTAACGTGTAAAGCGCAAAACAATTCTGCAATCGGCTGGTACCTGTCACCCGGCATGCGGGGTCAGTTCGTTGGCTGGACACGTTGCCACAGCTGCCTTGACGGTCGGCTTTCACATACGATCCAAACCGGCGCTGTGACACTCGCGGGGGCTCACGAAGCCGCCGGGAGGAACAGGCGGAGTCGAACGAGATGACCATTGCAGCAGATTCTACAGAATTAGCAGGTGCAATTGAACCGTCACCATCCGTCAAGTGGCAATCGGGGCCACGGGGTCGCTTGATCCAGTGAGTTCTGTCGGTCGCCGCGCAAAGCAAAAGATTTAGGACGTGATCGCGACGCCTAGCACCGGTTTCCTGCAGGACGCTCTCATCACTGGCAGGCAGCCACTTCGCAAGTATGCGTTATTAGTCCGGAAGCGGGCGCCCGAACATTGTCCATGGAATGAAGCCGAAAGCTAACCTGTGCAGTCGGTCTGCCTCAGCAGGCACAATCTGAAAACAAGGCTTTGGTTCGGCTTTCGCGCATTGTCACCGGCACATGTGCAGCAAAGCACATGGCCACGAAGCACGATTGAATGCGCCTGCGAGGGGCGGCCGGACCGGCGGACCTTGTTCGACCACCTCCTTGGCGCGGCGAGTAGCGAAGGGTTGAAATTTCGAGACGAGGTCGCTCTGGCGGTCTCGCTCTCAATAGCAGTGTCGGCGGTGATAGTACGCTCCTGCTCCGACGGCAGCCGCACCTACCGCGGCTCCATAGTACGCACGCCGATGCATTCTCCTGTGAACCCCCGCAATGCTCCCAGGTGTGAGCGGGCGACCGATACGAGCGTCAGCTTTGTCGACGGAGATAACGACGGTCCCTGCAGGTGACCGGTGAAGCGAAACGGGAGCCAAACACAACATCGCTGCACCGAGGGTTGCGCCGAGTGTCGTTAGCCTTTTCATGTTTCCTTCTCCTAATCGGGTTTCCGGCTACCAACCGAGGGCGGCTTTGCCTTGGTTTGCGGTATCGGATAACACTTTGTCGATACACTATCTGTTAGCGCGACGCGCACTCGCGTCGCATTCTCACACTGACCCAAACTCCTCAGTCATCTCATTGATCCATATCAACGCAGCAACAATTAATATCCCGAGATCGGCGGGGGCCATCAAGGCAGCGGAAGTCCCGAGTTCTTGCCTTCTGGATCATCAAACGATTGAGTAAGTGGAGGTGTTGGATGGAACCAACCCCTATCGTTGTCAGCCGGATTGCGATATCTTGGCCGCGAGACGACTGACCGTGCACCATCCTTATGAACGGTATGGATCCTGACGTTCGACTTGTGACGAACTGTGTGGGCAAATGCGCAGGTGCTGGAGAGCGCGAGCGTAGACGCTAATACCATTGCCGTAAATTTCATCGTTTTCGTCTCCTTTGTTGTTTAGATAGGAGACAACCGCACCACCACCAATAACTTCTTTGTTAGCTGCGAGTTGACGGCTGCACGGCGGCCGGGCGCTTTTGCCCAGCGACTCGCGTAGAGCACCGTTGAGATGTTCGATATTTTACGACATCGTTCCCTTGCGTCGATGCGGCAGGCATTCACGCATCACGCTTAGGTGCCATCGTTGGCCCTGGGCGCGGGGCGGCTTTCCTGGTGACCGGATGGCGCCAAGCACACCCACCGTAGTACGCGCGTCATCTGGCTTCTCCCATCGCCATCAACTTGCTACCGCAGCGAAATCCTGATGGCGCTGCGATTGGCCGCAAATTCCAAGCCTGCCTCAACTCCCTGGAGCGTAATCGACACGCCTTTTCCATTGCGCAATTGCACGCCCCCTAAGCCGCCGACCCATGCGCCGCCGCCGCCTACGGCGTCGTATGTGCCAGCGAAGTCCTTTACGTCGCGCAGCCCGGCGACACGCCCTGTCAGCATCATCACGGAAGCGCCAGCCGTTACACCAAGGCTCAAGCCGGAAGCCTTAAACGAGTATTCGTGCCCGCGGTACGTCAGGACACCGCGTCCTCCGCCTGCGCCAGCGATCAAGCCAGCCTTTGCGAATGTGACACGAACATAACCCGAAGCTTGCGCGTACGAAGGCGTCGCCGATCCAATGCAGGTAAGAAAAATTGACGCGGCAACTCCCGCAGAATACCTTGTCATGAGGCTGGCCAAGGAAGATCGGGCAGCGGCATAAATGGCCTGCTTCACTTCAATGTGTGGGAGAGCTTCTATGAATTTTCAAGTGGGTGACGTGGTGACCCTGCCTGCAGGCCACGGTCGACGCGGAAAAACGCAGGCTGATCGAGAGGCTGAGCAAGCCATCTGGCCTGACCGAGGACGAAAAGGTCCAGCTGGCGTCGACCGTCATCCAGCGCGCGGCGCGAAATGGACTGACCGAGGTCCAAGTCTACCGCTTCCCCCACACGCTGTGTACCGACAACGGCCGCGCGATCAATCAGCAGGAGCCGGGCTGGGAAAAGACACTTACAGGGATAGCGCTGGAAATCTATCAACTCTGGTCAGACTATCTCAAACCCCGCGGCTACCGGATCCGATACCAGATCGTCGATTTCCCCGGCGGCGTACCCGGCGATATCAGCGTTGTCCTGGTCTGGGGCGCGTAATCTCTTTCGAATGCACCGCGATCAAGGACCGATGCGATGGCCAAAGCCCCCCCGATGCCACCCAAACTGAAGCGGAAGGCATACGAGAAGGAGCTGAGCAAGCTTCAGGTCCAGTTGTGTCATCTGCAGGAGTGGGTGAAGGAAAAGAAGCTCAAGGTGATCATCTTGTTCGAAGGCAGGGATGCCGCCGGCAAGGGGGGCACGATCAAGGCTATCACCGAGAAGGTCAGTCCGCGTGTATTCCGCGTTGTCGCGCTCCCCGCACCATCCGATCGCGAGAAATCGCAAATGTTCGTCCAGCGCTACATGCAGCATTTTCCGGCTGGAGGCGAGATCGTCCTCTTCGACCGCAGCTGGTACAACCGCGCCGGCGTCGAATACGTCGTGGGCTTCTGTTCACCTGAGGAGCACCAGCGTTTCCTGTCGCTGTGCCCGCAAATCGAGAAATATATCATCGATGGTGGCATCATCCTTATCAAGTTCTGGCTTGAAGTCGGGATGGAGGAACAGGAGCGGCGCCTCAAGCCAAGGATCGACGATCCGCTGCGTCACTGGAAATTAAGCCCGATGGACATTGAATCCTACCGGCGCTGGTATGATTATTCGCGGGCGCGCGACCTTATGCTAAAGGCAACGCATTCAAAGTACGCACCTTGGTATATTATCCGCTCGGACGACAAGCGACGGGCTCGGCTGAACTGCATCGCGCATTTACTGAAAACGATTCCCTTCAAGAAGATTGCGGTCGACCGAGTGCAATTACCGAAACGATCCGACAAGGGCCGTTACAACGACCGCACCAGGCTGCGCGCGGCGAATTTCGTCACGGAGCGATATTAAAGGCAACGATCCGCGCTCATTGCAGAGCGATCGTGACTCCACCCACCGCCGCCGAGAGTTCCACGCCCACTTTGCCGCCCGCCAACTGCAGGACCACGCCCTTTTGATTCTGAAGCTGCACACCGCCGGCACCGGCGGCCAGGGCGCCGCCGGCGCCGATCGCGCTGTAGGTTCCCTGTATATCGGCTGGGCTTTGCAGGTTCAGGGCACGCCCAACCAGATGTGAGGTCGAGGCGCCGATCGTGAAACCCACGCTCATCCCTGACACCGTAAATCGGTAGTTACGGCCGCGGAAGTGCAAGACGCCGTGGCCGCCTCCAACGCCGACGACGAGTCCTCCCTTGGTGAAGACGACGCGAACCGTTCCAGTATCGGCATGCGACGGCGAAGCAAAGCTCAATGCAGACAATACGAGCAAGGCAGCTCCGACAATCGAATCCGATATTTTCTCATTGGTGGTCTCCCTCCACAGTCGAAACGCGAAATCCGCCATTCACTTCGCGGGAACGAGCTTTGATGCCTCATACACGTCTCTGTAGCCGCGGGCGATCGTCCGAACGCCCCGGCCAATGTCTTCGTAAGCTTCGTCAGGCAGATTGGCCAGCGACACACGCATCGACCAGTTAGGCGCTTCAAATCCGCCACCGTTCAGCAGCACGATCCCGTGTGCCTCGGCCAGCCGAAAGGTAAGATCGAGCGGGTGAACGTTCTTTTTGAGGTATTCAACGGCTTCATCGCCAATGTTCTTACGGGCCCAGAACTCGAAATCGATGAGGCCGTAGTAGGCGTCGTAGTTCGGGTTCGGGCTGAGCTCTAGCGCCATGCTGTCGATCATGGCCTTGGCGCGCCGTTGCACGATGGCCACGCAGGCCTTTTGGTAATCCTTCTTTTCGTCCATCAATTCGTAGAGCGAGAACATCGTCATCATCACCTGCTGCGGCAGCGAAAGCCCGGCGGTGTGGTTGAGGCCAATGTCGCGACTGTCGGCTACGATGCGGTCGATGAATTTGAATTTTCGCGGTTCAAGCGTGATTGGGCCGTAGCGCTTGTCAAGCGCCTTCACGTGCTGGTCTGGCAATTTGGCGATCATCTTGTCGAAAATGTTGTCCTCGTGGATGGCGATGACGCCAAGTCTCCATCCGGTGCAGCCGAAATACTTGGAATAGGAATAGACGCCTATCGTGTTCTGTGGCAATTCGCCGAGCAGGGAGCGGAAATCGTCGACGAATGTTCCGTAGACGTCATCCGTCAGCAACATCAGATCGGGGCGTTTAGTCTTAACGAGCTTCACGATCATGGCGATCGTCTCCCTGCTCATCCCCATACCACTGGGATTACCGGGATTGACGATGAAGAATGCCTTGATTTTTGGGTCTTCCAGCTTCTTGATTTCTTCCTCCGTATATTGAAAGCGGTTCTCTTGCGGCGCTCTGATTGGTACCATCTTCAGATCGTAATCCTCGAGGTGCGTCATCTCGAGGTAGGGCGTGAAGATCGGCGTGCCGAGCGCGATCGAGTTGCCGGGAAACAGCAATCGGTTGGCCTTCAGCGATTTGAAGATGTAGCACATCGCGGCGGTGCCGCCTTCGACCGCGTAAAGGTCAAACTTGCCCGAAGGGCGCGGCTTTCCGCACATCGCCCACATTAAATACTCGTGCACGATACGCTCGTTGTGGACCAGCATGCGATCGGGCACCGGATAACGGTCGCCAATGATCGAATTGACGAGCTCGTGGACGAATGCATCGGGATCGAACCCGAAAGTCTTGATCGCGAATTTCACCATGGAGGGCAGAAAGTCTGCACCGGGCATATCCATGTGCTTCGCGAGCCATGCGTCGAGGCGAGCCGCGATGCCTTTGGCCTGTGGCATGCCACCGATCCCAGGAGATTCCTCCATGGTCCGCTTGCTTTCGGTGATGGCAAACTGGCCGAGCAGGAAGAAACCTTCGCGCGGCGTGGTGGCGACCCAATTCGGATTGCCGCGGCCAGCGTCCAGGAACGCGGACTGAGTTGTCTTCGACGTTGCCTTGGCAAGGTTGATCAGCTCGTTCTTAATCTCGAAGGGACTCAAAGCCTCAAACTTTTTCAGCGTCATAAGGTCGGCCATGACTTGCTCCTGTTGTCTTCCGGGATACCGCGCTTGGATCGTTACAAAGAGGAACAGCAGCCCCAACACGCTGCTTTCGGATGAGTGCTAAGGACAATTTTCAAGGCGCTAAGTCAGCAGTATGACCAGCACCATTCCCCAGACTGTCAGCAGCGTGTTGCCGACCGCGTAAGTCACCGTATAACCGAGACCGGGAATTTGACTCTTGGCACGGTCATTGATCATGCCGAGCGAGGCTGTTGTGGTGCGCGCACCCGAGCAGGCACCCAGCACAATGGCATCGTCGAACCGGAACAGGTACTTGCCCACGTACATTGCCAATATCAGCGGCACTGTCGTGACAGCCACGCCCCAGAAAAACAGGCTGAATCCGAGCTGTTGCAACCCCGCTACAAAGCCTGGTCCGGACGAGATGCCGACCACCGCGATGAACACGTTCAGGCCGACAGAGTTCATGAACCAGACCGTGGACGACGGGATCCGCCCGAAGGTCGGTCGCACCGAACGCAACCATCCGAAGAAAAGCCCAGCAATCAAGACACCGCCGGAGGTGGAGAGCGTAAGCGGCACGCTGCCGACCTTGTAGACCATTGCACCAAGCAGGGCCCCGATCGTGATCGCCGCACCAATGAAAGCGACGTCCGCCACGTCGGTCGCCCGGTCCGGATAACCCAACATCTTGGTTCCGGCCGCTACGTCTGGGGTGCGTCCGACGAGGGTAACGATATCGCCGCGCTGCAACTGCGTATCTGCCATAATCGGGATATTGGTTGCGGTCGCGCCGCGGACGATCCTTCGCAGAAATAGTCCGCGCGCAGCGGGATCATGTGCCAATTGTGCCAACGTTTTTCCATCGACGTCCTTGCTGGTCACATAAACATCGACACCTTCGATTGGCACCGCCAGTAATTCTCGATCATCAACTTCATCGGCACCGCTACCAAGGAGACTTACCAACACCTCGCGGCGCCCAGCTACCGCCACGATGTCCCCGGCGTGAATCACGGTGTCTGCCATGGCGTCCTGGAGTTTCCCGTTGTGCCGAATTCTTTGCACAAACACGCGCTGGTCCGGAATCAGCGCCTCCGCTTCCTGGCATGTCTTGCCGACGACAGGTCCACGTTCCTTCACGCGAAACGCGCGCAGCTCAAACTGGTGCCAGGCCGTACCGGGACCACCGGCTTCCTGTTTGCCCCCATGTACCTCCTCATACCGCTTGCAGGCCGCCTCTAGGTCGATGCCGAGGAGCGCCGGGCCAATCAACGCAAGAACAATGGCGGATCCGATGGTTCCGAAGATGTACGTGACGGCGTAGGCCACCGGCATCGCGTCAAGTGTTTTCTTGGTTTCCTCGGGTGACAGACCGAGCCGGTTGATTGCATCAGTCGCCAGGCCCATCGACGCCGAGATCGTCTGCGAGCCGGCGTAAAGTCCTGCAGCCGAACCCACGCTGTAACCCGCCAGTTTCGCACCCAGATAGGCGGCTCCGAGGCAAAAAAAGCAGACCACGACCGCAAACAACGCCTGCGGAATGCCGTCCTTCGCGATGCCGCGCACGAATTGTGGCCCAACGCCGTAGCCGATTGCGAACAGGAACATCAAAAAGAAGGTCGGCTTGAGAGGACTGCCTATCGTGATTCCAAGCTGACCGATGATCACCGCTGCAATAAGGGTCGCAGTAACCGCTCCCAGACCAAGGCCCTTGTAGGTGAAAGACCCGAAGTAATACCCGAGGGCCAGGGACAAGAAGATGGCTATCTCCGGATAGGTACGAAGCGTCTGCACGATCCAAGCGATCACGATGTCACCCTCCCCCTTCCAACGCCCTTATTCCGCTGCAGCCTTGATACCGTGCTCGCGCGAACGGTGATCACCTAGTCTTGCCAGCGCCTCCGGACGCACGAGTTTCAAACCCTCCCTGGCGTCGTAGCCGTGGATTTCCTTGACATCGAGCTTGCGCATGAAGTCGATGGTTTCCTGCGTGATGACCTGACCCGGCACCATGATCGGGAAGCCGGGCGGATAGGGAATGACGAAATTGGCCGAGACCAGGTCGGGGCCATTCTTCAGCCGGCGGTCGATCTCGGGATCGTCCAAACGGATGTGCTCGCATCCGGCTTCATCGTAGGCAGCATAGAAACCACTGCGTATGTCGCCTTCATTGGTCCTGTCTCCGGCATCGCCACGGAAGCTCTTATGGAAGTGCGAGAAGTTCGGCAAATCAGGGACATCCGTCATGAGGCTCTTCACGCGCGCGGCGAATGCACTGACGGCGTTAACGCCTCCCTGGCTCAGACCACGTTCGATCTCACCAGCGATATCGGCCAGCACACGGATCAGATGGGCGACGTCGCTGCGGGTATTGTTGATGTTGGATTGAATCAGCACGGAATTGCGCGAGGTCTTGTTGACCTGGATACCGTAGCGGCCGGCCAGGATGCCCTTGAATTGCGTTCCATCGAAACCGGCGGTGCCACAAACCAGCGTGAGACGCGTTGGATCGAGACAGAACTCGTCCTCCTTCAGGCTGTGCAGAACCTGCCCCCAATTGACGCCCTGAGTCAGGAAATCGGTGAATCCGCTGGAGCGAAATTCTGCCGGCACCATCTTGTCGGCGCCGAGCACACTGAAGTATTTCGAGATCAGCCGATTGGCCGCAATCGCTTTGCGGATCGCGAAGGCGATCTCGATGGCGTTGGCGACCAGCCCGTATCCTTCAAGTTCCATCTGTCGGCGGGCAACATCGAGGCTCGCGATCAGCTGCTGGTTGGGGCTGGTCGATGCGTGCGTGAAAACAGCCTCGTGGAATTGCGCCTCCACGGTGTGGAAATCCACGTCCTTGACGAACAGCATCGAGCCCTGGCGTAGCGCAGACATCGACTTGTGGGTGGAATTGGTCTGATAGACCCGTAGCCGCACGGCTCGCGGATCGGGGATAAGTCGCGTCTTCATGAGCAGATCGTCGGAAGGATTGTCTCCGAGTTCCGCGCGTTGCTTTTCATAAGTCTGGATCGATTCCGGGTCACGAATCCAGGCCTCGATGTCGTTGGCGGCACCCATCGCGGTGCGCGGACGCAGGAATGGTGAAAATCTCGCAAAGCCAAACCATGCCTCGTCCCAGAGGAAGATCAGGTCCGGTTTGATCGCGAGACATTCATCCATCACTCGGCGGGTGTTGTAGATGTGGCCATCGAATGTACAGTTCGTCAGGTCGATCATCTTGACCCGGTTTAATCGGCCGTCGGCCTTCAGGTTCAGCAGCGCTTGCTTGATAGTCTTGAGGGGGACTGCGCCATACATCGAATATTCCGTCATCGGGAAGGCTTCGACGTAAAGCGGCTGCGCACCGGCCAACACCATGCCGTAGTGATGCGATTTGTGGCAGTTGCGGTCGACGATAACGATATCGCCGGGCCCTATCAGCGCTTGCACGGCCATCTTGTTCGAGGTCGAAGTTCCGTTGGTGACAAAGAACACGTGATCTGCACCGAACGCCCGCGCCGCCTTTTCCTGTGCCTTCTTGATGTTACCGGTCGGCTCGAGCAGGCTATCGAGACCTCCCGTGGTTGCGCTGCTCTCGGCAAGGAAAAGGTTCGGACCATAGAATTCGCCCATGTCGCGAATCCAGTCTGACCTGAAGACGGACTTGCCACGCGCAATGGGGAGCGCGTGGAACGTTCCGATCGGGCGCTGGGCATATTTTTTGAGATTGTCGAAGAATGGCGTTTCGAAGCGATCCTGAACGCCCTCCAGGATAGCGAGGTGCAATTCGAGCAGTTCTTCCACCGAGTAGAAGATGCGGCGAACGATATCGGCCTCGGGATCGCCGGCCAACTCTTCCACATTGCGGTTGGAGACCAGGTAGACGTCGAGTTCGGGCCGAATGCGCTTCAACGTGCGCGCAAGCGCCAACGCCGAGTCAGACATCTCTGGTCGATCCATCGATGCCATCAGAGAGCGCAAGACCGGCGCATCGTGCCGGGAATGCTGCGCAAAGCCTTCATTGACGATGACAGCCGCAAGGTCGGGATTAAGCATTGCACCGCAGAATGCGTCCTCGAAACTGCCGGCAAAGACCGGCTCATAGACGAAAGCATCAACCGGACGACGCAGCTTCCGCCATTCGGCGGCAAGGCTGGACCAGTTTGTCGCCGGGATCCCGGTGACAATCAGGGTTTCAAAATACGGCCTGCGGGAGCTGGTCTCGCCAAATCCGGGCGGCAGCAGATCCGGCATTTCAACGTTCGCATCGGCATGCGCGTCCCAATCCCCTGCATGCTGACGGAACGATCGCGTCTGCAGCGATTGCGTGATGCGCATCGCCAGCGCGAGCGCGCCTGCCGCATCGCCTGCCGCCGCGCGATCCGCCAGGGCCGCCATCAGGCGGGACCCGGGATACGCATGATATTCTTCGGTCACACCGAGGCGAGAAAGCTTTTCTTCGAAGCCGTTGCGATCCGCCGATCCGCTGGTCCATGCCTTGGCCACCTCGACCAATCCGCGCCATTCATCCGCGCGCGCGCCGGGGCCAGAGAAAAACTGATCGATCCGACGTTCCTGAATTTCCTGCGGCATGGCACTCTCCCAACGTGCGGTCTGGCTGCACAAGCGTAGTCGGGTGCGACCAATCGAGTCTTGATTTAAATCAACCCTTAAATCCCACAACAGTCGGCTTGGTGACCATCACCCCCGCAAGGCAACAACACGATCACGAGCAATGTCACGGGAATGGCGAACCTGCAGGCCCGTGGCAGCTTTGTCATCGGCAACGGATTGGACGGGAAAGCGGTCAATTCGCCAAGAAACTGATCCTGTACAAGATGCCGGCTTGACTTGAATCAATGAACTGGGATGAGCGTGATCTGATCATGGGCGTGTCTGAATTTGAGAATTGCGCCCATGGGCACCATTAGTTGGGTCATTTCGACCGCACCAGAGATTTTCCTGCTACTCGCAATAGCACTTGGAACGTTCTTTGGGCGGCTCCAGATCAAGGGATTTTCGGTAGGCGCTACGGCTTGCACATTGATCGTAGCCGTGCTGCTTGGCCAACTCGGCAACTTTGTGATTCCTCCGTTGTTCAAGTCGATTTTCTTCAGCCTGTTCGTCTTCACAATCGGGTATAAATCAGGACCTGAATTCTTCGCTTCGCTGAGCTTTCGCACATTGTCACAGGTTGGCGTTGCCCTGGTTGTCAGCATGACCGGCCTGGCTCTGGTTCTCGTCTTCGCCTTTGGCTTTCATCTGGATTCCGGCACGGCTGCCGGTCTTGCATCCGGCAGTCTCACCCAGTCATCCATGATCGGAACCGCGACGGGCGCGCTGGCGCAATTGGGTCTTTCCGACGATGTTTTGCGCCAGCAGCAAGCCAATATCGCGGCGGGTTATGCCGTCACCTACATTCTTGGTTACATCCTGACGCTGCTGTTTGTGCCCTTCGCCGCGCCGTGGCTGATGGGCATTGACCTCAAGGAAG
The DNA here is from genome assembly GCA_963819325.1 of uncultured Pseudomonadota bacterium. Taxonomy (GTDB): domain Bacteria; phylum Pseudomonadota; class Alphaproteobacteria; order Rhizobiales; family Xanthobacteraceae; genus Bradyrhizobium. The sequence goes on along the minus strand of CAWFVT010000026.1, from coordinate 6,259 downwards.
AAGCGGCCAAGCTGGAGGCGGCTCTTTCCGGAGGCAAAGCCCGCAAGACCGGAAACCTAAGTTACCAAAAATTCAAGGCGCGGGCCTATCGGGTCGTCTCCGCCGCCGGGCAGACGGTTGCCGCAATCGAAGATCGTATCGGCCAGCGTGTTGTCGTCGAACGCATCGATCGCAACGGCAACGACATCGACCCTTCAAGGATGACGGTTCTTGAAATCGGAGACGAAATTGTACTCGCCGGACCAGCAACGGCGCTCATCAAGGCCGGCGCTTGGATCGGTCCGGAAATCGAAGGCGCCGAGGTGTTGCGCGAGGTATTGGGTGATGCGCTCGGGGTGCTGGTGAGCAATCAGGCGCTCCATGGCCGGACTTTGGCCGAAATCGCCGATCAGGTCGGCGATAGCGCGCGGGGCGTATTCCTGCGGGATCTGACGCGCAGAGGGCAAGAGGTGCCACTCACGCCGGACACAGTAATCTATGTCGGCGACGTCATGACGCTCGTCGGCGCGACGCACGACGTCGAGCGCGCCGCAGCGAAAGTCGGCCAGGTGCTTCGCTATGGTGACCGGACGGATGTTGCCTTCCTGGCGACAGGAATTGCAGCAGGCCTGCTGATTGGATTGCTCAGTGTGAAGATCGGGTCTTTCGTTATAGCGCTCGGCGGTGCAGGCGGCACCTTGCTTGTGGGACTGATCTGCGGCTGGCTACGTACGCGCCGGCCCACCGTCGGGAGCTACCCGCCTGCCGCGCAGCAAACGTTGAGCGACATCGGCCTTGGTGGGTTCATCGCCGCCATCGGGCTGGCAAACGGACCAGGGGCACTTATGGCCATTCAATCCCACGGCGTGCTGCTCCTCTCCTTGGGGGTGATCGTCACACTCGTTCCGCTGACGATTGCGACCATCGTGGCGCATCGCGTCCTTCACCTGAATCCAGTCATAGTCTGCGGCGCGCTCGCGGGGGCGATGACGGTGGACGCCGCCGTCACCGGCTGCTGCGAACGGGCGGACAGTCAGACCCCCGTCCTTGGGGTCGCCGTGCCCTATGCGGTCGGAAATGTACTTCTGACCATCCTCGGGCCCGTAATCGTGGCACTTACGTACACCGGATGATGTTGCTGGCACGCCGGTATTTCAGGTCAACGTCCCGGAACTTCAGGAAGCCTTTCCGGCAGCACGGGCCGGTTTCAGCCGATCACTGGATGCCCGTCATGCCTTGAGATCTGCTGGGTCCTCATCGTCTCCTCTGTCGCAGTTCTCTTTGTCGCCGGCCCCTTCCTCACGACCGTCTTGCCAGGCGAGTCATCCGGGATGGAGCCGTTGATCGGCAAGTGGATCATTTGTCGCATTGTCCTTTAGGGCAATGACCGTCGAGACAATAGCTCGCTACACAAGCTGTGGGTTAAAGAACTCGGTACCGGGATCGAGTTCAGGGTGTTTGCGCGCCTCGCGAATGCGAACAAATTGTCTCAAACAGGGAGAGATCCATGTTTGTCAACGTCAACTCCCATCCCGGCAGCAAGCCGAAGGCGCTCGGAGAGCTTGGCCAGCTTTCCCGCGCACGAGTCATCCTGAGCGAGTTCAAATACGAAAGAGGCACCGAAATCTACGGCCAGGCCGAGCCGGCCGAATACATCTACCAGGTGGTCGACGGTGCCGTCAGAAGCCACAAGCTCCTTTCCGACGGCCGTCGCCAGATCGGCGCCTTTCATTTGGCTGGCGACATTTTTGGGTTGGAAAACGGCGCTGAGCACCGCTTCACCGCGGAGGCGATCGTCGATACGACAGTAAGGCTGACCAAGCGATCCAGCCTTGAACACGTCGCGGAAAGCGATGTCATGGTTGCGCTCGACCTTCTGAATGTGACGACCAGCAATCTCCAGCATGCCGAGGATCATATGCTGCTGCTGGGCCGCAAGACGTCGCTAGAGCGGGTCGCCGCGTTCCTGCTGGAGATGGACCGCCGTCTCACTGTCGCGGGCGGCGTCATGGCTCTTCCGATGTGCCGTCGCGATATCGCCGACTATCTGGGTCTTACACTCGAAACGGTGTCGCGGGCGCTCTCAGAACTCCACGGAAAAGGTATCCTCGGCTTCCTCGGCCAGACCCAGCGGCAAATCGTACTGCTCGACCGCACCCGACTGGCGGATATGGATCTGTAGGACGAGGTTCAATCGCGGCTTCGCTTCCAGGCAATCCACCGAAAACGCACAAATCCTGCTCCTGAGCAGCGCCTGTCTGCTGATGCTTCTGTGGCGCCGTGAACGCGATCCTTGAAATCCGTCACGTACAGGCGCGCGCACTGTGCGACCACGGTCAGGCATTAGCGTGGAACGATGAAATGCCCTGACCTGACGCGGATCAACGCGGAAAGAAGCCTTGATACAGATCAAAGTCTGATGCCCCGAGGCCGCTGCACCCTCGATGGTGAGGCTGCAAGCGAAATGAATTTCGGACCCTTCCAATGAAAGTCGTCTCCGTTGAAGACGCGGTCGCCATGATCCCCAACGGCGCAACCGTAATGGTGGGCGGCTTCATGGGAATAGGCACGCCGGAGCGCATGCTGGACGAAATCGTCCGGCAACGGAAATCCGAGCTCTCCATCATCAGCAATGATGCTGCGATTTCTGGCAAAGGCATCGGAAAATTGTTCGACGCATCGCTGGTCTCGGCGCTGACCACAAGCCATATCGGACTCAATCCGAACGTTCAGAAACAAATGATGGCCAGCAAGGTTTCGGTCAATCTTGTGCCACAGGGTACGCTCGTCGAACGCATCCGGGCCGGCGGCTACGGCCTTGGGGGGGTGCTGACGCCGACTGGCGTCGGAACTTTGGTCGAAGAGGGCAAACGTCAGATCGACATCGACGGCAAATGCTTCCTGCTCGAAACGGCGCTTCGCTCGGATTTTGCCCTGATCCACGCGTTTCTGGTCGATTACCTCGGCAATCTCGCCTACGCCCTGACGGCGCGCAATTTCAACCCCGTGATGGCGATGGTGGCCGATACGGTCATCGTCACCGCGGAGAATATCGTTCCAGTCGGCGTCATCACGCCCGATCACGTCGTGACTCCCGCACCCCTCGTCGATTTTCTCGTCGCCAACGGGTGAACCATGGATGCTCAATCGCTTATCGCACAACGCGTGGCACACGAACTCCGGCCGGGCAACCTCGTCAATCTCGGGATCGGAATTCCAACCCTGGTCGCCAATTACGTTCCGTCCAACCTCAAGATATTCTTTCAATCGGAGAACGGATTGATCGGCACCGGCCCAATCCCGGAGCAAGGCATGGCCCATCCCCTGCTCACGGATGCCGGCGGGCGTCCGATCAGCGCGCTGCCCGGCGCATCCGTCTTTGACAGTGCAATGTCGTTCGGATTGATCCGTGGCGGGCACGTCGACGTCACTGTCCTTGGCGGCCTTCAGGTCGACGCCGAAGGACATCTCGCGAACTGGATGATTCCCGGCAAGATGGTACCGGGAATGGGCGGCGCGATGGACCTGGTCGACGGTGCAAAACGCGTCATCATTGCCATGCAGCACGCCGCGAAGGGAAAATCCAAGATCGTCCAGAAATGCACCCTGCCGCTGACCTCCTCCCGGCCGGTTGACCTGGTCGTCACCGACATGGGCGTGTTCAGCTTTCCTGGTGGAAGGATAACGCTTCAGGAAACTGCGCCGGGCGTCACCGTTGCCGAGTGATGGCGGTGACGGAGGCAGACTTGTCCATCGCGGCCAACGTTTTGGAAATGAACATTTTGCAAAGTACAGGCGCGAGAACCGAACATGCACATCTTCAGCGACTTCAATGAATTCAAGGCCGCGGTTGGCACCGAACTTGGGGTCAGCGAATGGATCGATGTCACTGAGGAGCGCATCAATCTCTTTGCGCAGGCGACCTGCGACGACCAGTGGATCCACGTCGACCAGGTCCCGGCGAAAACGGGGACTCGAGGTGGCGTCACCGTTGCCAACGGACTCCTGTCGCTGAGCCTGGCGCCGATGTTCATTCGCTCCGTGATGGGTCTGAAAGGTCTGCACAACACGTTAAACTATGGGGCGGACCGGATCCGCTATCACTCCCCCGTCCCGGCCGGCTCGCGTATCAGAGGCCGAACCAGCATCGCGGAGGCAGAGGACATCCCGCCTAACGGTTTGCGCGTCAACTATCACGTGGTGGTTGAAATCCAAGGTGGCCAAAGTCCCGCATGCGTCGTCGATTTGATCGCGCTGCACTATCACTGAGATAACTTCCCGTTGATGCGGATCAAACGAAACGATTGCCCCATTGATCAAGATCAAGGTCAGCGATGCCAGCGAAGGGATCAACGGAAAGAAGGGTCGGATACGTCGGAAAGTATCCGTCCCGGCTCGACTGCGGTTGGCCAACGTTGATCTAAATCAAGACATTACGTTGGATTCGCTTGATGCTGCGTGTGCAGCGGGTGGAGAGATCATCGCTGCACTAATGCTTCGCGGAAGCGGCAGTGTGCTTTTGCGGTCATCGGGATCATCGTGACAGGGCCAGCAGGCGCGCCCTGCTGGATCAGAGATGAATCACACTTGGTATGTCACTTTTGAAGTACCGAAGAGTGGAACCTTGGTGCAACGACGAAACCCCCGTTTAACCAAGACGTTTCAAACCGAAGCGGAAGCCAGGGATTTCGCACGAACAAAATTCGACGGCGGATTGACCGTCACAGCCGGCACCAATAACCCTCACCGGCCGAGGAGGGCTATCCCGTCAGGGGAGATTCCGGCTTGGCTTGAATCGGATCCGACACAGGAACCGAGGGAGCAGGAAGATGCTCACGGGACAACAATGAAGACTGACTAGTTCCCTCGGCTTGCCGCTACGAATTGCCCGCACATGCTCGTCAAGCAATGCCAACGCCTGTTGCGAACGCGACGAAAAATTGTGAACTCAAATCAATGACATGCTGAATTCACTTGAGTGTTGCCATTTTGGCACGCGGCGTCCGACCATATCTGCCTAGGCTAAGTGCACATTCAACCCAAGAAGCGGGGATACTTATCATGAAAAATCTCCTACTCGGTACGATTGGCCTTGTTGCGGTGTCGGCGTCTGCCATGGCCGCCGATCTTCCTGCGCAGACTTACAGCCCACCGCCCCCTATCGTTGCTTCCATCTACGACTGGACCGGTTTCTATATTGGCGCCAACGGCGGATGGGGATCGAGTTGCAACTGCTGGGGCGTTGTCCCGCTAGCCGGCCTGACTATTGCCGACGGCTGCGCCAGTCGATCAGGGGGAGTGTTCGGCGGCCAGATGGGATACCGATGGCAATCCGGACAGTTTGTCTTCGGTCTGGAAGGTCAGGGCGACTGGGCGAACCTCAGCGAATCCCACGTCAGCGTCATTAATCCGCTGTTCACAACCGGCGTCAAAGTCGATGCCCTGGGCCTGGTGACCGGCCAGATCGGATATGCCTCGAATGCCTCGCTGTTTTATCTGAAAGGCGGAGCCGCGACGACCAGGAATTGCCTTGACGTGTGGAGCACAGCAACCGGCGTCAACGCTGCCTCGGCAAGCTCAAGTCGATGGGGTGGCGCCGCGGGTATCGGATGGGAGTACGGCTTCTCGCCGAACTGGACGGCCGGTATCGAATACGATCACCTCTTCATGGGTGATGCGAACAATTCGTTCTCGGTTGCAAATCCCCTGCTTGCCGGTGCGGCCAACCGCATCAGCCAGGACGTGGATATGGTCACCCTGCGCTTCAACTACAAACTCGGTGGCTATGGGGCTGGCGCCCACTACTGATCAACCCCTTATCTCCAACAACGGAAGCCCCGGCATTTTCCGGGGCTTCTTGCTGATCGCCAGCGCTGATGCGCGCGACGGCCGTGTGTTGCGCGCGCTACTTCGGCCACCCGGGCTTTTCGCCTTCGTCGTCCGCCAGAAGCGTGATTCGCAACACTTCAAAAACCACCGCCGTAGACCAGCCAAACAACAGCACGCCGTTCATGGCGGTCATGGGTCCCAGCAAATGCCAGCGCTCGACTGGCGTCACGTCGCCATAACCAAGCGTTGTATAGTTCACAAAGGCAAAATAGATGATGTCCGAACCTTCCGGCGCGACGCGGAATGTCGCGTAGGTGAATGACCAAACCAACACCTCGGCGAGGTGGGCAATCATCAGGACGGTCACGGCCGCAATCATCACGGCGATCAATCAAAGCGTTTGATGCCGTGTCGCCAACTCATCCGCGATGCGCGTCACTTTGATGACGAT
>CAWFVT010000025.1:0-174789 GCA_963819325.1 uncultured Pseudomonadota bacterium | reverse complement strand
CAGCGAGACTCTGATGTTCGAGCGACTTGACGGCTCTGCGCGGGGTCTCGCGGTCCTCGACGGTGATCTCTGAGGCTTCTTGCAGCGACAATTTTCATCCGGTTCGTTTGGGCACGTCCGGGAGAACAAGGAGGCTGCGATTGAGTTCCCGGGGCGCCATCACGATAGGTGTTGGTTCGTTTCCAAGATTGCCAAAGTCGCACGATCCTTCCCGTCCGGATAGAAGGCCGCGATGGCTTCCGCAAATATTTCCTGTTTCGAGACGGCGTCGAACAGCGTCATGCACGACCGAAATTTCATATCGTCGGGAGAACCGAGAATATCGGTTATGGGCTTTTCGCTTGCGGCCATGACGAGGCGCGTGCATTCGACCAGGCGCGGTCCGAGCAGGTCATGCTCCAGATATGCGACGGCCTCGGCGCGCGAGCCGATCGCGAAGCGCTGCGCCATGGCGCTGAAGCCGAGGCCGCCGATTTGAGGAAAGATGAACCACATCCAATGCGTGTGCTTCCGACCGTGCGACAGTTCCGCGACGATCTGCGGGTAGACCGCAGCCTGCGCGTCCACAAAGCGCCGGAGGTCGAACGAATTGCTCATGCAACTACTCTTTCCACAGTCACCAGAACAGGCGGGTCGGCCATGCCAGACTCACTTTAACGAGAACGCGACAAGTGCCAACGATCACGGTTTCCGAATGCCCATCCGAACGATTGAACTGCCCAAGAACGGTTTCGCTCTCGAAATCGATGGTCGCTCGAAGACCGAGTTCAGCACCAAGGAAGGTGCCGAACAGGGTGCGATCGAATTGAAGCGCCGTTTTCCGATGCTTCAGATCCGCATCTACGATGCCGAAACTCACTCGAGCCTACTTAAACGTACGCGGCCATATCGGGCGTCGAGCGTGTCCATGCACTCTGGGCAGGTGTCCCCGTTAAGTCCAGGACATCCCGATTACCAGCACCGCCGCGTCCGGATAGAGGTATGCCGGTGGGTACTGGGGAGCGATGTGGCGCGTTCGCGTGCATACGGGTCGGCGCGGTCCTGCAAAGAACTGTCGCCCATGCGTTACTTCGCGGAGGCATGAAATGGTTGCGTTCGGTCGCCGAGCGCTAAACCCGACAGCGCCCGGTTTAGCTAGGAAAACGTGGACTTGAACCGCTCGATCAGTCGGCGCAGCCGCCCCCCTCGCATCGGGACCGGCACCGGCCTGGACGCCGCGACGGGCGCGACCTTGCCGGCGAGATACTTCGTCCTCGCGCCTTTGTCCCGCTTCAGCCCGGCCTGGATCTCCTCGTCGGTCCACGCGCCCGCGTAGATCGCGCGCCCGTCTCTGACGACGTAATGCGAACGACAGCGCAGATTCCAGTTGCCAACCGAGGGGTTCAGGGAGACGGCATCTCCGTCGAACGTCATCCTTCACTGCGCCGGACTGAACGGGGTGACGACCTCCTCGCCGCAGCCGCAGCAGCAGCAGTGAGCCGCCGTCGCGTATTCCATCGAGATGTACAGGATGCCGGGCTCGATCTTCTCGGGCATGGTTTCGACGAAACGATGCTGAAGTCTCTTAATCTTGATCACGACCGGTCTCCGTTCAGCAGCAAATTGCCGTCGGTTGTGTAGGTGGAATGGTGCTCGCGCTCCAGGTCCCGGTAGAAGCCGCGGATCTTCTTCCACTTCACGACGGCCAAGGCGGCATTCAGCGCATTGAGGTCGGCCACCTGGATGTTGGTGGAGTACAGTTCGTTCTCGTCGCCGCCGCTGTCGAAGGAGATCCGGCCGTCGTGGACGTGCGTCCTCATCTTGGGCGTGCTGGCGGTCACCCGCAGGATGCCGCCAAGCGATCCGTCGACGAGCTCGAGCCCCATGCCGACGTCGACAAAGGGAATGCCCATTTCCTCGCACTTCCAGATAGCGAGCTTCTTGGGCTCCCCCGCATCCATGCAGATGAACGCGAAGGTCGCGCCGTCCAGCAGGTGGAAATTGGTCTGATCTAGCGCGACCGCGTGAGGTACGATGCCGCGGTGCACCTTGGAATAGACGCCGCGGAGGTAGTGGACCTTCTTCTGGACCTGCCGCAACTCGTCCAGCGACGCCGCGCCTGGAATCCGGAACGCGTTGTGCGTCAGGAAATCGTCGCCGTCGATCAGCCGGATCTCCGGCACCGGTGTCTTCGCGACCAGGTCCAAGGCGTAGGCGCCGGTCCCGCCCAAGCCGATGAAGACGATCCGCTCGCTCCTGAGCAGGTCCGTCAGGACGCCGATCCCCGCGCGATCCGAAGCGGTCTCGGTGTAGTTGAAGACGGTCGCTTCTTCCGGTTCGGGCGCCGCATACGAATGCAGCTTGAGCGCCGGCTTGAGACGCCGGGCCGGCGATGACGCCGGCGTAGGTCGTCATCTTGGCGTGATAGTCGGCGTAGCCTCCGGGCGGCTTGCAGGAAAAGGCGAACTTCGCCGTCAGCCCGTTGCCGAGCCTGAAGACGCCGCCGCCGTGGCGGAGCGGCTCGATCGGCTTGCCGTCCGTGCTGCAGGGATAGCCGCCGTCCCAGTGGACGACGTGGGTGTCAGGGCGCTGGGTGACGTCGCCGGCCAGGGCGAGGGACGAGATCAGGCGTCCGAGCCCGACGTCGCCCTTCTCGTCGACGTACGGCACCTGCAAGACGAGGAAGCCGCCGCGGATCTGCGCCGCGTAGCCTTCCTCGCGCAGCTTTCGTAGATCGGGATTACGATCGAATAGTTTTTGTGACATTGATGATCGTCCCATTCTTGACCTTGACGTGGCCGCCGGGGCCGAGTTCGCCGGCGTGAGGCTCGGATGCGGCGTGGCGGTACGTCATCGAGAACGCCACGTCGGGATCATGAGAGCCGGGGAAGGCGAGCTGCACGATCTCCTCGAAGTTGACGACGTTGCCCTTTACGGTGCGCTTGCGCGCGTTCACGATGATCTCGGTCTCGCGCGGATGTAGCGCTTCTTCGAGCTCGTGTTCGGCTTCGGCGAGCTCGTGCTCGGCGCGCCGCTCCTGCTGGTGGATTTTTTCCAGATCTTCTTCGGCGTGATGGACGTGTTCCAGAGCGCGGGCCGCCGGATCGCCGTGCTCCGGCGGGGAAGGGTCTTCGGTCTTCATATTGCACCTGTTTGGTTCGAGGGACTGATGGCCGCGGTACGTAGATCTTTGATTCCGCACTGCTTTCTGTTAGATTTGATCAGCCACCTAACCTGTTTTCGGCGCTGTCACACACGTATGCCGACGTGATCGGCCGTTTCGGACACTTCGGCGAAAAAGTTTCGTCGTCTGTCCGAGACCGTGGTTGAGGTCGGCATACAGGGACAGCAGCCGCTGAAACTGAATGAGCGACACGGAAGCCGTGATCGGAGCCGAACCGCAGGATCCAAAGCATCTCGCTCCCGAGGAGGTGCTGAAGGCGCTCGCGGTCTTTCCTCGGATAACAAGCTCCGGCTGAAGCTGATCGAGCGGCGACGGCGTTCCGGCACCGATTTCGGCGAGGGCGAGCTGTACCGCGAGGCGCTCTGCCTGACCCTGCTCGGGAAGCGGAAGTGTCCGACCCGGGTATCGCTCGTCGCGTTCCTGGCGCAGACGATGCGAAGCTTGGCATCTCACCGCCGAGCGCAATTGAAGCGACAGCGGACAGGCGCGAAGTCCGGAAGGACCGAGGACGCCCACGATCTGCAGGTTCTGACTAACCAGCACAACCCGGAAGCGTTGCTCATCGAGCAGGAAGACACCGACACTGTCGCCGCGATCTACGAATGCCTCGAAGGCGACGAGGAAGCCCAGTTCGTCATCATAGCGATCGCGGACGGAAAACGTGGGAAGGAATTGCGGAATGAAATCCGCATCGATCAGGCGGCGTACGACTACGCCATGAGGAGGATAAAGAAAGCTGTGAAAAAGAGATTCCAGAGGGGATTCCGTCATGAACAAAAAGACCACCGGACGCGAAGAACTGCGGCGGATAGCCGACGCTTTCGACGAAGACATCCTGAATGCTTCGCCGGCCCAATTGCGAGAGCAATTAGCGGACGAAGGGCTGGACGAAGCCAAGGCGATCGCGGAGATGGATTCGATACTGGAAGAAGCGAGGAAGTCCTGCGGGAATGCTCTGCTGGAGCTGGCAAAGGCTGCGATAGCGGCCCGCGGCGCGAAGCCGCAGAACGTTTCTCCGATCGATAGGGAGCGGGTGCGCGGCAAACTTGGCGTCATGCACTCGGGGGCCGGAGAGAACGTCGAAGGGATGATGTTGGCGGCACGCAAGGGAAAAAAGCTTTCGGAACGTGACGAAGAGGGCGCGTTGGACGATCTGGCGCAGCTCGAGGCGCTCGAAAAGGAAGGCGATCCCGAGGAATGAGTGCAGTTACCGCCGCGGAACGAATTCTTCTCGATCTCGGGATTTCCGAGCCCAAGGAGATAGAACTGGACGCCATCGCTTGGATCAACGGCGCGATCGTCAACTATCGCCCGATGGATGGATGCGAGGCCAGTATAGTCGGCACGAGGCGCAGGGCCGTGATATCGGTAAACAGCCTCAGTATGCCCGAACGTCGGCGCTTCTCATTGGCCCACGAAATCGGCCATTGGCACCACCATCGTGGTCGCATTCTCTTCTGCGGAAAGGACGAGGTCTGCAATTTCCGGGAAGACGCCCTGAGCCCGGAACGCCAAGCGGACGACTTCGCCTCGGACCTCGTTCTACCGGACTTCATGGTCGTGCCTCGCGTCCGGAAGATAAAGAGACCGACGTTGTCGGCCGTCGTGGACTGGCTGAGGAGTTTCGCGTGAGCGACACGGCGACGGCGGTAAAGATCGCTTGCCTGAACCGTTTCCCGATGATCGTCGTTTGCCACAGCAAGACGCGCCGACGCTGGTTCAGGCGCTCCAAGATGATCCAGCCGTGGTGGTTTCCCTCCGACAATATCGATAGGGAGAGCTACGCCGGTCAAATGCTGTTCGACGGAGGCTCGGAACAGAATTTCCCGCGGAAGACGCCGGCCGAAGCATGGTTCCATTTCAAGGGATGCGATCGGTTCGAAGTGGAGGAGCAATCGTTCCTTTTGCCCAACGAGGAAGTTCTAACCGTGCTGAAGCTTCCTGACGAAGCTGTGGCCTGAGGTCTAACATCTTTTCCCATGGCTGTTCGCGATGCTGCCTGGTGCCATATTACGCGAAACTCGTTGACCGCCAACGAAAGGCCTGGGAAACGTTCAAGTTCATAACCTTGGGTCAAGGAGGAGTTCAGGAAATGGACCCAAGTTTGGACCCAACACTGAGAAACACGACGCAATCAAGCGGTACAGAACGTCATCGGGTGACGGCGAGAAGTCCAATAAAACCCTACATAAAATGACGAAGTGGCACTGCTCGGAACGCGGCCTATCGTCTTTCAAGACCGGTGCCTTAAACCACTCGGCCACCCTTCCAAACCAATAGAGTCGTTCAGCTATTTTAGAGACGCCCAAGGCCGAAGATGGCCGTTTGCAGCCGCTTCGCCGACCAACGCTCTTGGTGCCTGTTTATGGCAGCCCGCAGCGCTTCGTCAACGTGCACGGGAGCGTCCCCCGCATCCCGGTAGGTTCTTCATCCGCCCCGGCCGATCGAGCGGTTATGGATGGGCCGCGCCAGCTCCCGCTCCGATATAAAAGCCGGTCCACGTCTGGCTCGCAGGCGCCACCGGTTGAGACGGCGGGGACATCGGCGGGGTGGTTGGATGGTTTGAGGCATAAGCCGCTGCCGACGAGAGGGGTAACGACCGCGGTCCGGAGTGTGCATCCGGCTTGGCTCTTGAAACCCGCTTGCTGCCTTTGGAGGAGAGCGTTTGTCCGGCCGGCGACCGCTTTTCCGGCGAAGCGCTGGGATCGGAGCTGGACGCCAGTATTTCGCCGGCGAAAGCGCCGCTGCCGGCCGTCAGTGAAAAAAATATCAGCCCGATGAACGCGCCACGCATCGCTGTCGATTCCGAAGTTGCACTTCGAGTTCTGGTAGCCGAGGTTCTGGTCGAAAATACGCGATGCTCCGAGTCGGACCCTGTCGCCCCACAACGAGGCGTCATCGAACATACCGAACAACATGAAAGACAGGGCGTTGTCCTTTGAAAATCATGTGGATTTTGGCTCGACGGGCTCCGCCATGACGATCGCCCTGGGGCTTCAGGCGCGGCGCCTTGAGCGACTCCGTTGCCGCTGCGCCTTGTACCTTGCCGCGATCGCTCCGCGGAGTGGCGCTTCAAGTCAAGCAACTCCGGTGAATTGAACGCTCCTCAAGAGTGCTATCTAACGCAACCATTAATTCACCACCCCAAGGCTCTCCCCATTTTCGCCGCGTTCGGGCTGCGATATATTCATATCTTGGTGCGGAAGTGGCCTGCATTGGGGACAGGTAGCGGCTGTGTGCCTCAAATAGGCATGCGGTCGGCGGAATGGTAATTGGGGCGGATGGGGATTCGACGGTCAGATCCGGTTCTACGGGCAGCGCGCGGCGTTGCGGCCGTGGCGGCGTGCCTCGTCCTCGGCAATTGCGCGTCCTCGGGTAAATTTGCCGGCGGCGTTGACCCCAAATACGGCGTTTCCAGCAGCCCGCGCGTGGTGGCGTTTGGTGATCCCGTGCCAAAGGGCGGCGGTACCTACCGCGTCGGCAAACCCTATACCGTCGCTGGCCGGGTCTACGTTCCCGAAGAGGACACCCACTATCGCGCGGAGGGGCTGGCCTCCTGGTATGGCGACGATTTTCACGGCCGGCTGACCGCCAATGGCGAGGTGTTCGACATGGCCTCGCTGACCGCCGCGCATCCGACCCTGCCGATGCCGTGCTACGCGCGCGTGACCAATCTTTCCAACGGCAAATCGCTGATCGTTCGGGTCAATGACCGCGGACCCTATCACGGCAACCGGGTGATGGACGTCTCCAGCCGGGCCGCCGAACTGCTGGAATTCAAGGGCAATGGCATCGCACGGGTGCGGGTCGAGTATGTTGGCCGGGCACCGCTGGAAGGATCCGACGACCGTCAGCTGATCGCGACCTTGCGCACCGGCGTGCCTGCGCCATCGCCGTCGCTGGTTCGGGTGGCCTCCGCCCGTCCGTTCATTCCGGAAACGCCATCCTCGGGTCGCGCGATCCGGGGCGAGGTGCCGATGCCCGAGGGGCGGCCCTATAGCCTCGGCAACACATCGGCGGATCAGGCCTCGATCAATGCCACATCGGAAATGTCGGCTTCCACCCGCATGCGTTCGAGCGGCCGAACTCTCGAAAACCCGCGCGCCGTATCCTATGAAGATGACGGTCGCTATGCCGCCGGCGCCAGGCCAGTTTCCGCCTATGCGCCGGTCGATCCGCGGGGACCGAGCGAGTTGCTGGCGGGTCGCGGGCTCTATTGAGCCCGCTTTTCGCGGCCGCTATCCGCCAGAAAAGCAATCAGCGCCGCGTTGACCTCCTCGGCACGTTCCTGCTGGACCCAATGCCCGGCGCCGTCGATGATGAGCTTTTGCTTGAGGTTGGGTAGAACCCGTTCCATGTCGGCGACACGCTTGGAACCGATCAGGCCGGTGATCACGGAATCGTTCGACCCGGCAATGAACAGCGACGGCTGGCTGATCTGCGCGTCTTGCCACGGCGCCGTCAATTCCCAGTTGCGATCAAGGTTGCGGTACCAGTTCAATCCACCACGGAAGCCCGACTTGCGGTAGGCCTCGCTGAAGGTGGCAAGGTCGGCCTCGGTCAGCCAGTCCGGCAACGGCCGGTTCAGGCTGGGCTCGCCGAGGAATCCCTTGCCGTCCTCGACGAACAATGAGGCCGCCGGATCGGAAAATCCGCGCCCAAGCAGGATCCGCATCGTCACTTCGACATCGCGCTCGAATTCGCGTTCGGCAACCCCGGGCGCCTGAAAATACTGCCAATAGAAATTGGTGATGCCGCTCTCGCGCAGGGTTTCGAGCGGCCGGCCGCGGCCCCGGAACGGTGGAGGAACGCTCAAGCCGGCAACGGCGGAGAATACATCGGGGCGGAACATCGCCGCGTGCCAGGCGACGGGGGCGCCCCAATCATGACCGACGACGACAGCCTGCTTTTCTCCAAGGGCTGCAACCAGGGCCACCATATCGCCGACGTGATCGAAGATGCTGTAGGCGGCGATATCCTGGGGCGCGCTGGTGCGGCCGAAGCCGCGCATATCCGGCGCGACGACATGGTAGCCTGCCGCGGCAATTGCCGGGATTTGATGCCGCCAGGAATAGGATAATTCCGGCCAGCCATGGCAAAGCACCACCAGCGGACCGTCGCCCTGTTCGAGCAGGAATATCTCGATTCCGTTGGCGGAAATGGTGCGTGAGGATGGCATCGCTTTTCCGCCTTGTTTCGGAGATTTTGTTGGGTAATCCGTCAGGCCGGCACGATAGGGGTGTTTGAACACCCCCGCAATTGGCGCCAGGCATGGCGAGGGCCCGCAAGCGGCGTGTTGTTTGCCCCATTACCAACTGTTAGAACGCGAGCTTCATGGCACCGCCGATGACAGTCGAAATATCTTACTTCCGCAAATTCAGCTCCGCGACGGCACCGGTTTGGCGGCGCCTGATCGCGGGCATAGTTGTCGCGGCCGTCGGGTGGGGCGGCATGGTGTATGCCGCCAACAACAGTGTACAGGGCGCCAAGAAGGAAGAGGGCGGCTTCGACGGCGACGCGCCGACCGCGATCCTGATCGAAGCCTCCAGCGGCAGCGTGCTGTTCGAGAAGAATGCCGATGAGCTCCGGGCGCCATCCAGCATGATGAAGCTGATGACCGCCGAGGTGGTCTTCCATGCCATCCAGCAAGGCGAGGTCAAGCTGACCGACGAATATCGCGTCAGCGAAAACGCCTGGCGCAGAGGCGGCGCGCCCGCGGGCGGCTCGACCATGTTTGCCGTGCTGCACAGCAAGATTGCCGTGGACGATCTCCTGCACGGCGCCATCATTCAGAGCGGCAACGATGCCTGCATCGTACTGGCGGAGGGGATCGCCGGCAATGAGCGCACCTTTGCTGCGGACAACATGACCAAACGCGCGCGCGAGCTTGGCCTGACGCAATCAACCTTTGCCAATTCGAACGGGTTGCCCGACCCCGGCAACAAGATGACAGTGCGTGAACTCGCCAAGCTTGCGCGCTACGTCATCCAGACCTATCCCGAATTCTACAAACTGTTTGGCGAGAAGGAATTTACCTGGAACAAGATTCGGCAACCAAACCGCAATCCACTACTGACGTCCTTCGAAGGAGCCGACGGGCTCAAGACCGGCTACACCAAAGACGGCGGCTACGGCATGGTCGGTTCTGCCGTGCAGAACGGGATACGCTTGATCGTGGTCGTCAACGGCCTTGACGATCCGGAAGACCGTGCGTCCGAAGCAAAGAAAATGCTGGAATGGGGATTTCGCAATTTCGAGGCGCGCACGTTGTTCGCCGCCCAGCAGCCGATCGGATATGCCAAGGTTTTCGGCGGCGACAGCCGTTCGGTCAAGCTCGCCAGCCCCGAACCGATCAAGGTGATGGTGCAGAAAAACGGCACCGATAAATTGATCGCGCGCATGGTCTACACCGGGCCGGTGCGGGCGCCGATCGAGCCCGGCCAGCGCATCGGCCTGGTCAAGGTCTGGCGAGGCGGCAACATCGCCGTGGAGGCGCCGGTTTACGCGGCGGAATCGGTTGGCACCGGATCGACCATGCGCCGCGCGATCGATGGCGTCAGTGAACTTGTCATCGGCATGTTCCGTGCGGGCGCCGAGAAGCTCTGACCATGGCCGAGGCAGCGGTCAAAAGAACTCCCGGGCGCGGACGATTTATCTCCTTTGAGGGCGGCGAGGGATCCGGAAAGTCCACCCAGATCAGAATACTGGCCGAACGCCTCGACGCCGCGAAGTTGCGTGCCATCGTCACGCGCGAGCCGGGCGGATCGCCGGGGGCTGAAATCATTCGCCATCTGCTGTTATCCGGCATGGGCAAGCTGTTGGGCCCGGACGCGGAGACGTTGCTGTTTGCGGCCGCGCGCGACGACCATGTGCGCACCGTCATCAAGCCGGCGCTGAGCCAGGGCGTTTGGGTGCTGTGCGACCGCTTTTCGGACTCGACCCGTGCCTACCAGGGCAGGCTGGGCAAGGTCTCGCCCGAAATCATGAATGCGATGGAGCGGGTCACGATCGGCAATCTCAAACCTGATTTGACGTTCATTCTAGATGTCCCGGTCGAGGTCGGCATGCAGCGGGCCGCCACCCGCCGCGGCAGCGGCGCACCCGACAAATTCGAGGCGGAAGACGTCCAGTTTCACCAGCAATTACGCGACGCTTACCGGCAGATCGCTGCCGATGAGCCGAAGCGATGTGTGCTGATCGACGCCAATGCCGATGCCCATACGGTGGCCGCGAGCGTGTGGGCCGCGTTGCGCGATCGCTTCTTCGCCGTCAGTGCCGCCAACGCGGTCAATCCGGCATGAGTGCTCGTCAGGTCGAACCGCAATTTGTGGCCGTCCATCCCCGTGAAACCCCCACGTTATCGGGGCACCGCGAGGCCGAACTGGCATTGCTGAACGCCTATCGCAGCGGGCGGATTCCGCATGCATGGTTGATCGGCGGGCCGCAGGGCATTGGCAAGGCGACGCTGGCGTATCGAATGGCGCGGTTCGTGCTCGCCCATCGCGACGCCCAGGCCGCCGACGTGCAACGCGCCGAGACGCTTTGGGTCGATCCTTCCGATCCCGTCGCCCGCCATGTCGCTGCCGGCGCGCATGGCGGCTTGCTCACGCTGGAACGCAGCCTTAACGACAAGGGCGTGATGCGGACGGTGATCACCGTTGACGAGACCCGTGAGACCATCTCGTTCTTCGGTTCGACCGCGGCGGTGGAGGGTTGGCGGGTCTGCATTGTCGACACTGTAGACGAGCTCAATCCCAACGCGGCCAACGCACTGCTCAAGGTTCTCGAGGAGCCGCCGCGGCAATCGCTTTTTCTTCTCGTCAGCCACGCGCCGGCGCGGGTTCTGCCGACGATACAATCGCGCTGCCGCAAATTGGCGTTGCGGCCGCTCGCCACCGCGGACGTCATCAGCGCAGCGGCGCAAGCGGCCAATACCGCGATCGATGACCCGGCACTCGCAGAGGCGGCCCAGGCGGCGGACGGCAGCGTCGCCAGGGCCCTGACGCTGATTGGCGGCGATGCCATCAAACTTCACCAGCGGACCGCCGCGTTGCTGGCGACCCTGCCGCAGGTCGATCCGCGCGAACTTCATGCGCTGGGGGACGCACTTGGCGGCAGCGACCGGGTGGCGCTCGCGGCGTTCATCGACAGTATCGATCGCTGGGTCAGCGAACGCCTGCGTGCCGACGACGCCAATGCCAATGCGAACCTTCCCCGCCTTGCACGTCTGGCGGAGGTGTGGGAAAAGATCAACCGCGCCGCACGCGACACCGAAGCCTATAATCTCGAGCGAAAACCGCTGGTTTTCTCGGTGTTCGGGCTGCTTGCGGAGGCGACGCGCTAGGCGCTCCGCTGGTCGTCATCACCAACAATCGTGCCCAACAATCGTCTTTGAGCAGCAAAAGGAAATCGTGGTGGCCACGCCTAAGAAAAAAACCGTCAAAAAGCGTAAGGCGAAGAAAGCTCGCAAAACGCGGCGCGCCACCACCAAAGCCGCGGCGTCGAAAAAACGCGCGAAGAAAAGCAAACGTGCGGCGGCGCCGGCCAGGAAAACCGCAAAGAAAGCTGCAAAGAAGGCAGTGAAGAAGGCGGCGAAGAAAGCAGCCAAGAAAGCAGCCAAGAAAAAAACAGCCGCGAAGAAGATCGCGCAGAAGTCCTCCAAAAAGAAGGTCGGCAGCACGGCCAAGCCTGTCCCTCGCACCGTGAAGTCGAACCCGCCGGCCGAAAGCAATTCCTATTACATCACGACCGCCATCGCCTACCCGAACGGCACGCCCCATATCGGTCATGCCTATGAGGCGATCGCGACCGACGCGCTGGCGCGCTTTGCGCGTCTCGATGGCAAGGATGTATTCTTCCTCACCGGCACCGACGAACATGGTCAGAAGATGATCCAGACCGCGGAGGCCGAGGGAATGTCGGCGGCCGATCTCGCCACGCGCAACGCCGGCCGGTTCAAGGAAATGGACGAGCGGCTCAACGTCGGGTTCGACCGCTTTATCCGCACATCGGAACCGGCGCACCATCTTTCGGTTCAGGCGATCTGGAATCGCATGCAGGACGCGGGCGACATCTATATCGACACCTATGCCGGCTGGTATTCGGTGCGTGATGAAGCCTATTACGCCGAGGAAGAAACGGTTGTCGGCGAGGATAATGTGCGTCGTGGCCCACAGGGAACGCCGGTCGATTGGGTCGAGGAGAAGAGCTATTTCTTCAAGCTGTCCGCCTATCAGGACCGGCTGCTCGCGCTGTACCATGACCAGCCCGATTTCATCGGTCCGGATTCGCGCCGCAATGAAGTCGTCAGCTTCGTGAAGGGCGGGTTGAGAGACCTGTCGATCTCGCGTACCACCTTCGACTGGGGCGTCAAGGTGCCGAACGATCCCGACCATGTGATGTATGTCTGGGTCGATGCGCTGACAAACTACATCACCGGCGTCGGCTTTCCGGACGAGAGCAGCGCAAATTGGCGCTATTGGCCGGCCGACGTGCATATCATCGGCAAGGACATCATCCGCTTCCATGCGGTGTATTGGCCGGCGTTCCTGATGTCGGCTGGTATCGCGCTCCCCAAGCGCGTATTTGCGCACGGATTTCTGTTCAGTCGGGGTGAGAAGATGTCGAAATCGGTCGGCAACGTTGTCGATCCTTTCAACCTCGCCGACCAGTATGGCGTCGATCAGATGCGGTATTTCTTCCTGCGCGAAGTCCCGTTCGGGCAGGACGGCAATTATAATCACGAAGCCATTGTGGCGCGCATCAACGCCGATCTCGCCAACGATCTCGGCAATCTCGCGCAGCGCTCGCTGTCGATGATCGCAAAGCAGCTTGGGGGCGTGTTGCCCGAGCCGGGCGCCTTCAGCGACAACGACAAGGCGATCCTGACGTTGGCCGACGGCATGATCGCGATCGCGCGAATTGCGATGAGCACCCAGCAGATTCATCACTGGCTGAACGCGGTGTGGGCGGTGGTAGCGGAGGCCAATCGCTATTTTGCCGGCGAAGCGCCGTGGGCGCTGGCGAAGACTGACCCGCAACGTCAACGAACGGTGTTGTATGTGACAGCCGAAGTGATCCGGCAGATCGCCATTCTGACGCAGCCGGTGATGCCGGAATCTTCTGCCAAAATGCTAGACATCCTCGGCATTCCCGCCGATCAGCGAAATTTCGCGGTCTTGGGCGGCGTGACCCGGATCAAGGCCATCACCGCGCTGCCGGCGCCGAGCGGGATCTTCCCGCGCTACATCGAACCGACCGCTGCCTGAACGGTTGGAAAGCCATGCTCGTCGACAGCCATTGCCACCTCGATTTTCCGGATTTCGCCGACGATCTCGACGGCATCGTGGCGCGCGCGGATGCTGCCGGGATCGGGCGCATCGTCACCATCTCGACGCGGGTCAGGCGTCTCGGTGGGCTGCTGGCGATCGCGGAGAAATATCCGAACGTCTATTGCTCGGTCGGCACGCACCCGCATCACGCGGATGAAGAGGACGGGATTGCCGCCGACGAACTGATCGAGCTGACGCGGCATCCGAAAGTAGTGGCGTTGGGCGAAGCGGGGCTGGATAATTTCTACGAGAACGGATCCCCCGAAGCGCAGGAGCGCGGCTTCCGCGCCCACATCGCCGCCGCGCGTGCGACCGGACTGCCGCTGGTCATTCATACCCGCGACGCCGATGAAGCCTGCGGCCGCATCCTTGAGGACGAGATGTCCAAGGGAGCTTTTCGCGCGGTTCTGCATTGCTACACCGGCGGGCGGGAACTTGCGATGAAGGCGATCGCCCAGGGCCTTTCGATTTCGTTCACGGGAATCCTGACCTTCAAGAAATCGCAGGCGCTGCGCGATCTGGCCGCCGAGCTTCCAGCCGATCGCATCATGGTCGAGACCGACGCGCCATACCTGGCGCCCGGTAAATTTCGCGGCAAGCGCAACGAGCCCGCCTACGTCGTTGAAATCGCCAAGGTGCTGGCGGAGGCGCGGGGCGTCTCGCTGCAGGCAACATCCGACCAGACCACGGCGAATTTCTTTCGGCTGTTCAGCAAAGTGCCGCCGCCTGCGAAAGCCGCGGCATGACGCTGACCCTGACAATTCTCGGCTGCGGATCCTCCGCCGGCGTGCCGCGCCCGGCGCTTGGCTGGGGCGCATGCGATCCCAACAATCCCAGGAACCGCCGCCGCCGCTGCGCGCTGCTGGCCGAGCGGGCATCGGAGCAGGGAATAACGCGGATCGTGATCGATACCTCGCCCGATCTGCGCGAGCAGTTGATCGACGCCAACGTCGACCACATCGAGGCCGTGTTCCTGACCCATGAGCATGCCGACCAGACCCACGGGATCGACGACCTCCGCTCGGTCGTGCTGCATCAGCGCAAACGCATTCCGGTCTATCTCAATCAATCGACCGCCGATCACATCCTGCTGCGGTTTTCATATTGTTTTGCAGCGCCGCCCGGCAGCGACTACCCGCCGATCCTTGAAAATTACGCCATCGAGGCCGGTGAAAGCCGCACCATCGAAGGGAAGGGCGGTCCGGTGACGCTTTCGGCGTTCATCCTGCAACACGGCAATATCCCGGCCTTGGGGTATCGGATCGGTGACGCCGCCTACACGCCCGATGTCAGCGATATTCCGCCCGCGAGTTGGCCGCTCCTGGAAGGTCTCGACCTCTGGATCATCGACGGGCTGCGCTATGCGGGGCATCCCAGCCACTTCAGCGTCAACGACGCGCTGTCCTGGATCGACCGCTTCAAGCCACGCCGCGCCGTCATCACCAACATGCATTCCGATCTGGACTACGAGGTGCTGCGGCAGAGCTTGCCGGCGAATGTCATCCCGGCCTATGACGGCATGCGGCTGACGCTGGAGCAAGCGGGCTGAACCTGCTCGATGCTCAGGCCGAAATCGCCTTCGCCGAATCAACCTGATCGCGCAGCATGAACTTCTGAATTTTGCCGGTGGAGGTTTTCGGAATGGGCCCGAACACCACCGCCTTCGGCGTCTTGAAACCTGACATCTGGCCGCGGCAGAACGCGATGATCTCGGCTTCGGTGGCGCGCGCGTTGTCCTTCAATTCAATGAACGCGCAAGGGACTTCGCCCCATTTTGAATCGGGTTTGGCAACCACGGCGGCGAACAGCACCGCCGGGTGCTTGTAGAGCACATCCTCGACCTCGACCGAGGAGATGTTTTCGCCGCCTGAAATGATGATGTCCTTGGAGCGGTCCTTGATGATGACATAGCCGTGTTCGTCGACCACGCCGAGATCGCCGGTATGAAACCAGCCGCCGGCAAAGGCCTCCCGGGTGGCTTTCTCGTTCTTCAGATACCCCTTCATCACGATATTGCCGCGGAACATCACCTCGCCGATGGTTTCGCCGTCGCGCGGCACCGGCTGCATGGTTTCGGGGTCGATCACCGTGACGTCTTCCTGCAGCGGGTAGGGCACCCCCTGTCGGCGTTTGAGCTGCGCGCGTTGATCGGCGGGCAAATCGTCCCAGCCCGGTTGCTCCGCGCAGACCGAGGCCGGGCCATAGACTTCGGTCAGGCCATAAACATGCGTCAGCTTGATCCCGATGCTTTCGGCGCCTTCCAGCACGGCAACCGGCGGGGCAGCGCCCGCAATCAATCCGACCACGGGCCGCGCGGCTGCGCGCTTTGGCGCATCCGGCGCATTGATCAGGGTGTTATAGACGATCGGCGCGCCGCACATATGGGTGACGCCGTGCTTTGGGATCAACTGGAAAATCCTGGCGGGATCGACCTTGCGCAGGCAAACGTTGATGCCCGCCGTCGCCGCGATCGTCCACGGGAAGCACCAGCCATTGCAATGAAACATCGGCAGGGTCCAGAGATAGACCGGATGCTGGCCGAGATTGCCGGCGAGGATGTTGCTGACGGCGTTGAGGTAGGCGCCGCGATGATGGGTCACCACGCCTTTGGGATTACCCGTCGTGCCGGAGGTGTAACTGAGCGCGATGGCGTCCCATTCGTCCGGCGGCAGCCGCGCGGCAAAATCCGGATCGCCTTGCAACAGCGCGTCCTCATATTCGATCTCGCCGATGCGCTTGCCGCCTGCGAAGGCTGCATCGTCGACGTCGATCACAAACGGCTTCGGCCCGCTCATCAAGGTCAGCGCCTCGGCGATGACGCCGGCGAATTCCGGATCGACCAGGATGATCTTGGCGCCACCATGATCGAGCTGAAAGGCAATGGAGGCGGCATCGAGCCGGATGTTGAGCGCGTTGAGCACGGCGCCCGCCATCGGGACCGCAAAATGCACCTCGTTCATCGCCGGGATGTTCGGCAGCATCGCCGCGACCGTATCGCCACGGCCGATGTTCCGGCCCGCCAGAAACGATGCGAAGCGCCGGCAGCGCGCATCGGTCTGCGCCCAGGTGAAGACGCGGTCCTCGTAAACGGTACTGACAAGGTTCGGATAGACGGCGGCGCTGCGCGTCAGGAAACTCAGGGGCGTCAGCGGCACATAATTCGCAGGCGTTTTGTCCAGGCCAAAGCTGTACTGGTTTTGGACTGCGCTCATCGGCTTTGTCCCATCCATATTGCTTACAAGAATCCGATCGAAATCCACGGGAAGATCGCAACCACGATCAACCCGACGAGCAGCGCCAGCAGATAGCCCCAGATCGGCCGGATGCCCTCTGCCGGGTCAACGCGCCCGATGGCGCAGGCGGCATAATAGCCCACTCCGAACGGCGGCGCGAACAATCCCACGCCCATCGCGAGGATGATGATCATGGCATAATGGACCTCATGGACGCCAACCGCGCGTGCGATCGGAAACAACAGCGGCCCGAACAGCACGATGGCCGGAATGCCCTCGAGCACGCTGCCGAGAATGACGAAGGCCACGATCGATACCGCGATAAAGGATGCCGCGCCGCCGGGCAGGCCGGTCATGGCGGCGGCCAGCGCGCGGGAGAAGCCTGATTGCGTCAACCCCCAGGCCATGCCGGTCGCACAGCCGATGATCAAGAGGATCGCGCCTGACAGGCATGCCGTCTCGATCAACATCGGCACGATCCGCCGCCAATTGAAATTGCGGTAGACCAAAAGTCCGTAAATCAGGAAGCCGACGATGAAGGCATAGACGATGCCGATGGTCGACACCTCCGTCGCAGTCGCGATGCCCTCGACCACGGCATAACGGATCACGAACGGCAGCGCCAATGCGGGCAGGGCGATGACGAGCGCGCGGGCGATCTCGCGGCCGCTCGCCCGGCTTACATGGCGCAGATCCTCGTCGCGGTAGCGCCACCACACCAGCGCGCACAGGGTGATCGCCAGCACCACGCCCGGCAGCAGTCCACCCGTGAACAAGGCGGCAATCGATACCCCGGTTACCGAGCCGATGGTGATCAGCACCAGGCTTGGCGGAATGGTTTCGGTCTGTGCGCCGGTGGCCGCGAGCAGGGCGACGAGATCGCCCGGCCTGGCGCCGCGCTGCTTCATTTCCGGAAACAGCACCGGCGCCACGGCGGCCATATCGGCGGCCTTGGAGCCGGATATGCCCGACACCAGGTACATCGCGCCGACCAGCACGTAATGCAGGCCGCCGCGGACGTGGCCGAGCAGGCTCGCAAGGAATGCGACCATGGCCCGCGCCATCCCGGTCATCTCGATCAACAGGCCGAGGAAGACGAACAGCGGCACCGACAGCAGGATCAGGTGGCTCATGCCCTCGTCCATGCGGCCGACCAGCACCAGCAGCGGCGTATTCGTCGTCAGCGCCAGATAGCCATAGGTGGCCAGTCCAAACCCGAAGGCGATCGGTATGCCGGCAAACACGCAAAAGCCGGCGACGCCGACGAAGAAGATGATGAGGTTGATGTTGCCGAGCGGCTTCAGCCAGCCCTTCAACAGCCAGAACACCGCAATCACGGCCGCGACCGACAAGATGGCGCCGAGCACGGTGCGGAAATCGCCGGTGCGCGCCAGCCGCAGCACCGCAAACAGCGCCATCAGGCAAATGCCGACCGGCAACGCGGCCGCGCGCCAGCTGTTGAGGATCTGCAGCGCCGGCGTGGTGATGAAGCTTTCCTCGTAGGCGTAATCGTAGGCCGGCCACGCCATCATCAGCAGGAATGCCAGCGCGGCACAGGTCGCCACCAGATCGAGATAGGCGCGCATGGAAGGTCTTGCGCTGGCGACAATGGCGGTCATCCGCATGTGCTCGGCGCGGTGGAACGCCACCGCGGCCCCCAGCATCGCCAGCCACAGGAACAGGATCGAGGCCAGTTCGTCCGACCAGATCAACGGGCTATGCAGCCCGTAACGCGCCACCACGCCTGCGAACAGGATGACGATCTCGGCCACGACCAGAAGCGCTGCCGGGATCTCAACCAGCATTCCCAGGACATATTCGACGGTCGCCAAAACCGTACCGCGGCGAGGGGACTGAACCACCTCGCCGGCCACCTGCTCGATCAGTTCGGCATCAGCCATAACGAACCCCTGCGCTCAGGGCGTGATCCGGGAACGCGTTACGACAGCTTGCCGACGGACTTTTCGAGCAACGCCCAGGCCTGGTCGCCGTATTTGCCCTTCCATTCCGCATAGAAACCGGCCGAACGCAATTTCTCCCGGAATGGTGTCACGTCAGGCTGATTGAATACCAGCCCCTTGGACTCCAACTCGCCACGGAGATTGGCGTTCAGCTTGGCCGTATCCTCGCGTTCCTTCAATGCCGCGGCGTTGATGTTTCTGGCCACAATGGTGCGAAGGTCTTCGGGCACCTTGTCCCAGGCGCGACGATTGGCAAGGAACCAGAAACCGTCCCACATGTGATTGGTCAGCGAGCAATATTTCTGCACCTCGTAGAGCTTCGCCGTCGAAATCAGCGCCAGCGGATTCTCCTGGCCTTCGACGATTTTGGTCTGCAGCGCCGAATAGACTTCGCTGAAATTGATCGAGGCCGGAGAGGCGTCGAACGCCCTGAACATCGAGGTCCAGAGCGGAGAGACCGGCACGCGGATCTTGAAGCCCTTGTAGTCGTCGGGTGTATTGATCGCCTTGGTCGATGACGTGGTCTGGCGGAAGCCGTTGTCCCACATCTTGTCCATGGACACGAGATTGGCCTTGGCCATTTCACCGCGCACAAAGGCGCCGAGATCGCCGTCCATCGCCTTCCATACCGTGTCGTAGTCCGGGAACGCAAAGCCGATGCCGTTGATCGAGGCTGCCGGAACCAGCGTCGCCAGGATCAGGCCCGACAATGTGAAGAACTCGATGCCGCCGGAGCGAAGCTGGCTCAGCATGTCGGTGTCGGAACCGAGCTGGTTATTCGGAAAAACCTGCAGGTCGAACCGGCCATGGGTTTCGGCCTTGATCGCTGCCGCCATCTCCTTGGCGCGCACGTTCATCGGATGCGAGTCCGGCGCGTTGTTGGCATATTTGTAGGTAAATTCGGCCGTCTGGGCCCGCGCGATCCTCGGCGAGCCAAACCCACCCAGTACGGCCGAAGCCGCGGATGCCTTGAGAAGCGAGCGTCGTGAACATCTCATCTGGCGTTTCCCTTGAGGCTTGTTGTTGTTTTGAGATGCCATCCTATACGGACCTGATGCCGCGAGGTCATCAGCGATCTCGATCTCGCGCGGGCTCAGTCGGCTCAAAGAGAACGCCCAACCAAATCGGTTTGGCAGCAACTCCCTCTAAATATATGATCTAATTAGAGATATAAATATTCCATAATATACCTTATGCGAATCCGTGATGGGCCCTTTGGGGGCTTTGGAGGCTGTCATTCCGATGAGCGTGGTGTTGATGAGCAAGCGCGAACTAAGCCGTCTGGATGTTCTCGCCCGCCTGGACGGTGACAGGCTTACTGTTCTCGCGGCGGCGGGTCTGATGAATGTCACGCCGCGGCAAACGTATCGGCTATTGAGCAGATACCGTGGCGGCGGCGCTTCGGCGATCGCCAACCAGCGCCGTGGCCGCCCCTCAAACAACCGGCTGCCCGATGAAGTTCGGGATCATGCGATCAATCTGGTACGGAAGCTCTATCCAGATTTTGGACCGACCTTGGCGGCCGAGAAGCTGGAGGAGCGTCATGATCTGAAGGTCTCGCGAGAGACGCTGCGAGGCTGGATGCGGCAGGCAGGAATCTGGGTCTCTCGTACTGAACGCAAGCGGATCCAGCAGCCTCGCTATCGCCGCGAACATGTGGGCGAACTGGTGCAAATCGACGGGTCGGACCATCGCTGGTTTGAAGATCGTGCACCTGCCTGCACGCTATTGGTGTTCGTCGATGATGCGACCAGTCGCCTGATGGAACTGCGGTTTGTCGCCTCGGAGAGCACCTTTGCGTATTTTGCAGCGCTGAAGGCCTACCTTGAACGTCATGGCAAGCCGGTTGCCTTCTACTCCGACAAGCATTCGATCTTTCGAGTGTCGAACGAGGACGCGGTCAGCGGCGACGGAATGACTCAGTTCGGGCGTGCTTTATCTGAGCTGAACATCGAGATTCTCTGTGCCAATACCAGCCAGGCGAAGGGCCGAGTTGAGCGTGCCCATTCGACACTGCAGGACCGTCTGGTGAAGGAGTTGCGGCTCGCCGGCATCAGCAAGTTAGACGAGGCCAATGCATTCCTGCCTGGCTTCATCGCCCACTATAACGGCCGTTTTGCCAAGCCGCCCGCCCGCGATAGAGATTTGCATCGTGTCGTCGATCCCCGCCAGGATCTCGACGACGTGCTGTGCTGGCGTGAGCAGCGCAAAGTCTATTAAAAAATAGGATTGGACGACAGGCCGCCCTCCGACGGACCCCACGTGCTTTATGGGCTATCCACGCGTGCTGGGGCTACGCCGCTGGCGTGGAGTTCTCGTCTTGTCGTGGTTGGCGCTGCCGTCTGCGCCGCCATTGCCTGTGGCCAGCACTGGTTCGATGCTGTCGAGTGTTTCGGACTGCAGGAAGCCGAACGGCTGGTAGATGGCGGCAAGTGTCTCCTCCGGAATCGCGCCGAGACTCTTGATCTTCTTGTCGCCTCCACCCGCGGTCCACGCGCCGCGCCACAACCTGGCGAGACAGTCGGATCCGGCCGCGATGACATCAATGGTGTCATCGCCGAATTCGTCCCACAAAGCCTGGGCGATGTCCTTTGGCTTTTCGCCTCGGCTCGCCTCGAACTTCTCGACGATATCCATCGGGCTTATCTTTCCGAACGTGGCCTTCATCAAGGTCACGACTTCCCAACCGGCAGCTTTTCCGTCCGCCGGAATCTTCCCGCCAGGTAGTTTCTTGATGGCTTCGTCGACACCCGGCCAGAGCTCGGAAACATGGCTGTCAATCATGTTGTCTTCGTAAGCGCCGTGGCAACCGGCGCCATAAGAAATCATCCCGTCCACCATTTGGCCGGTCGAACGATCGCGTACCTTCCCTGCCTTGGCTCGGTCGGGGTCGCCATTGAATAGATACGAAATGTGAAGGGGTTGACAGGCATCTCCAACGTAGTGAGACAAGATGCCGGCGGCACAGACGAAACGCTCGGCGTCTCCCTGCTGGACGTAGTAGACCATGGCGTCGAATATCTGCCACGCCCTGAACGGAAGCAGGCCCCGGCTTTCCTCAAGGTCTGGATGTTCTTTCTTCACGGCGTCGTAGTAGCGCTGCCAAATGCCAACATCGAGCTTCGCAGGCTTGTCGCAGATGGACAGCAAGGTCGCCCCCTCAGGAAGCGGCTTTTTCAGCTTGCGATCCATATCCGCAAAATGATTGGCATGCTCGGGGGCTTTGGGGCCGCCCCGCCTGTGAGCGCCGATCTTCCAGACCAGATCCGGTACATCAGCGAGCGGCACGAAGTCCTGCTTGCTGAGCCCTCCCGTCCCCTTCTTGGTCACGTCGCCAATCTCGAAAGTGATCCGATCCAGATTGGCTTCCATCAACGTTCGCAGATGACCGTCAGGCAGCTTGCCAATGGCTTTGTTGGCAATACCATAGTGCCCGACCGCGCCCCAATAGTCGGGTTGATCGGCGTTCCAATCACGTATGAGATCCACTTCCAGCCGATCGCAAACGTTGCTTAGCGAAGTCGCGAGCGCGAAGGAGCTTCCAGCGGAGTCCGCTCCGTCCACGAAGACCTGGCCACCCCATTGCACCGCCAGCGGCAACGGTGGCTTGCCTTGTTCCACCTCGATCAACCAGACGGTGCCCGAGTCTCCCGGATGAGTACCGAGCGAGGTCGCTGGACCGCGTGGACCGATCAGAAAGTCGGAAACGTAGTCGAAGCCCCCGACCGACTTGAACCTGTAGAAGAGCGCGGCAATCTCGCCAAACATCTCCCGCGACGCCGCACCGAACGCCCGCACGGGACAGCCGAGAAGCCGCAGGGAGAGATTGTCCGTGGCAAGATCCGCGAGCTTCCCTATCGGGCCAATTCCGTAGATCTGCGTCGTCCAGCGCCCCACCTCTGTCAACTCGACCAGGGCCGCGTCCAGATCGACGTACACGTTCTTGCCGGCCCATCCGTCGTAGATCGACGTAAAGGGCAGGCGCGAAACAGATTTGGGTGATGAGACCCCGACCTGAACCTTGTTTCCGCCCATTATCGTGTAGACAGGCGTACCGGGCTCCCCGGCCACGTGGCGGTTCGTCAGGGCGTATGTTTTGTGACCATCGCTGACCAGACACCCGACGGAAGCGACGTGCTCCTGACCTTGGACATCGACCAGCAGCGGATACCCGCCTCCGACGAGGTTCGTCGGGAAAGTGTAATTCGCCTCCCAGGCCCGACGCATGTCGTCCAATTCGGCTTTGATGACGCAGATCGGAGCCTTCCGTCCGTCGGACATGTATACGGCGGGCGGCACAAAGTCCTCGGGCTTCGCAATGCCGTTGGCGCCGAAGTGATGATCATCCAGCCATTCGCGGACGAAGACCAAGATCGCCGGCCATGAATAATAGCGCACTTCGGAATTCCCGAGGGTGCGGACGCCTTTTACGGGGGAACTCCCCTTCTCCCCACCCTTCCCGGGCCAGGGTTCGTCTTTCCTTATGCGATATCTACCGATCGCCGTGCCGACGACATTGGCCTTGTGAACCAGATGCAGGTGAAACTCGTCGCGCGCCTTCAACAAGTCCGCGATGGACAACATTCCAAACTCATCTTGCCGCGAAAGATAATCGGTCATTGATGCCCCCCGCCGCGGCCGCACTCGTTGTGCCGGCTCGCTCTTTAAAATGCGTGGCTTGCTTCAAGTTCGACAACTCATGGCGACAAATTTCGCCGAGTGGTATGATCGATTATTGCAATTCCTGTACGTATCCCCAATATCCGACGACTGTCAAAGGGGCCCAATCATTCGACTGACCTGGACTCAAGGTCTGTTGTAGCGGACCTATTGAAAGAATTGAGATTCCTCGCAAGCAAGACTCAATTTGACTCAAAGGGTAAACTGGATACTCATCGAGCTACCGGCCCTAACTTCCCTTGAAGCGCGCCTTGCGCCGTTCCAGGAACGCCGCGACGCCTTCCTTGTGATCCTCGGTCAGGCTCGCCAGCGCGTACTGATCGACGTCCATGTGGCTGGCGAGGTCGTCGAGCGCATGTGCCAGACGATTGACGGTCAGCTTGGTCATGGCGACTGACAGCGGCGGCTGGGCCGCGACTTTGGCGGCGAGGGTCATCGCAGCATCGAAAGCCTTGCCGGGATCAGCCACCTCCTCCACCAGGCCCCATTCGTAGGCCTCCGCGGCGCTGATGCGCTGATCAGCCAGGATCACGGCCTGTTTGGTGCGCGCCGGTCCCATCAGGTGCAGCATGCGCGGAATGCTTTGCCAGCTCATATTCATGCCAAGGCCGATCTCCGGCACGCGGATATGGGCGTCGCGGGCCATGACCCGAAAGTCCAGCGCGACCGCCAGCGCCACGCCACCGCCAATACAGAAGCCTTCAATGGCGCCGATGGTGATCTGCTCCATCTCGTGCCAGGCGTGGGTCAGCCGCGGTCCAAGTTTCAGATGCCGGCGCAGGTTGCCGATATCCATGGTGCTGCGCGACCGGCCTTCGGCGTCTTTTAAGTCGAAGCCGGCGCTGAATGATTTGTTGCCGCCGGTGAGCACCACGGCCGAGGTATCGGCGTCGTCCTCAAAACTGCGCGCGGCGTCAGTGAGCTGACGCTGGGCTTCCGGCGAAAGCGTGTTGAGGCCGTCGCCGCGATCGAAGCGCACCACGGCGACGCGGCCGTCCGGACCGAGGCCCTTTTCGATGGTCACAAAATCCGTCAACCTGATCTCTCCCAGCCCATGCCGCCATCCAAAATGCTAGCAGTTCCTGCGCCTCGACATCGACAGAATATTGCGGTTATGCTCGGGCCCATGACCGACCATGAACACGACCATTCGGACCTGTCCGAAACCGAGCTGCGGGTCCGTGCGCTTGAGACCATCCTGACCGAAAAAGGCTATGTCGATCCCGCGGCACTCGACGCCATTATTCAGGCCTACGAGACGAAAATCGGTCCCCATAACGGCGCGCAGGTGGTCGCCAAAGCCTGGTCCGACCCCGCTTTCAAGCGCGCCTTGCTGGAGGACGCCACCAAGGCCGTGAGCACGCTTGGCCACGTCAGCCGGGTCGGCGATCACCTCGTCGCCGTCGAGAATACGCCGCAGCGCCACAACGTGATCGTATGTACGCTGTGCTCCTGTTACCCCTGGGAAATACTGGGACTGCCTCCGGTCTGGTACAAGGCCGCACCCTACCGTTCCCGCGCCGTCAAAGACCCGCGTGGTGTACTCGCCGACTTCGGCGTCACCCTGCCCAGGGAAACCGAGATCCGGGTCTGGGATTCGACCGCCGAGACCCGCTTCCTGGTGCTGCCGATGCGCCCCGAGGGCACCGACGGCTGGAGCGAGCAACAGCTCGCCGGGCTCGTGACGCGGGACTCGATGATCGGCACCGGATTCCCAAAGACACCGGGCGCGCCATCATGAATAGCGTGCACGACATGGGCGGCATGGACGGCTTCGGCAAGGTCAAGCCGGAACCCAACGAGCCGATGTTCCACGCCGACTGGGAAGGCCGCGTGCTGGCAATGGTGCGTGCGATGGGCGCGGCTGGCGCGTTCAACATCGATGCTTCCCGCTTCTATCGGGAGGCGCTGCCGCCCCACGTTTATCTCACCAGTTCATATTACAGGAAATGGCTGCTTGGGCTTGAAGACCTCTTGATCGACAAGGGCTACATCGCGGCGGCGGAAGTCGTGTCCGGTCACGCATCGGAACCGGCAAAGCCGCTCAAGCACGGCAAGTTCACGCCTGCTGATGTCGAGCGCATCATGGTCCGGGGCAAATTCGGGCGCGCCGCGCCGGCGCCGGCGAAGTTCAAGCCGGGCGATCGGGTGCGGGCAAAGAACATCCATCCGGCAACGCACACCAGGTTGCCGCGCTACGCGCGCGGCCATGTCGGCGTGATCGAGCGTGACTACGGCTGTCAGGTTTTTCCGGACTCGGCTGCCATGGAAACCGGTGAGAACCCGCAATGGCTCTACACCGTGGTGTTCGATGCGGCCGAGCTATGGGGGCCGGACGCCGATCCGACCTCAAAGATATCCATTGATGCGTTTGAGCCGTATCTGGAGCCGGCCTGATGGACGCGGCCACCACGCAGGCGACCAGCGCCCTGCCCGATATCCCGCGCGATGATGATGGGCCGGTGTTTCGCGAACCGTGGGAAGCGCAGGCCTTCGCCATGGCGCTGGCGCTGCATGGGCGCGGGCTATTCACCTGGAACGAATGGGCTGCCACGCTGGCGGAAGAAATCAGGCGCGCGCAGCAAGGCGGCGATCCCGACACCGGCGAGACCTATTACCGGCACTGGCTGGCGACGCTGGAACGACTGGTCGCCGAAAAAGGTGTCGCGACATCAGATACCCTGCACCGTTACCGCAATGCCTGGGACCACGCCGCCGATCGCACGCCGCACGGCCAGCCGATCGAGTTGACGCCGGCGGATTTCAGCTAACCCCCGTAGAGCTTGCGCATCCGCTCTTCGTCGATGACAAGGGAGTTGAACAGCGAAACGAACGGATGGCCATCCGGTCCACGGACGATGGCGTCCGAAGTTGACACCGCACGATGCAACGCGCCGACGGTATCAGCTGGCTCCGCCAGCCCAAGCTCGGCCTTCAACAGGGCGCGCGTCGCTTCCTGTTCCTCGTCATCGAACCCCGCTTCAAGCACGGCCGAAGCCCGGCGCATTTCGTCCAAATTGCCGTTGGCGGAAAACTTCAGAACGTCGTGCCAATGGGGACACGCCGCGACGAGCGAGATGAATTCTTCGAGATCGGCTGCGACGAATCCGGCCGCCCCCTCCGACGAAACGTACAGCACGCGCGGTGAGCCCATAAGCTGGGCAAACACTCCGCCCGTGCCGTCGCTTGCGATTGGCGTGATGCCCGCGGCTCCGTCGACCGAGAACCAGGCCGGTGCCGGCAGATCAGCTTCGAACTCCAGATCGCAGCTCCAGCCCAGCCGTTCCACGATTTCCGTATTGGCGGTCAACCTCTGGAGGTCAAGTGGCATGGGGTTCACCGCACTTCATTGATGCACGCGACATTCGTCGCAAGCCGGCGAGGCCAGGTTCGGTCAGCTCTACTCGAAAATCGCCCGGCTAGACTGCACCAGCCGAAAATTCCCGCCAGCCCTTTGCCCGCAACGCGCAGGCCGGACATTCACCGCAGCCATAACCCCAGTCATGCCGGGCGCCGCGCTCGCCGAGATAACAGGTGTGGGAGCGTTCGCGGATCAGGTCGACCAGCCCTGCCCCGCCAAGCTCATTCGCCAGCTTCCACGTGCTGGCCTTGTCCAGCCACATCAGCGGCGTGTGCAATTCGAACTGCTTGTTCATCCCGAGATTGAGTGCGACCTGCAACGCCTTGATGGTCTCGTCACGGCAATCCGGATAGCCGGAATAATCGGTCTCGCACATGCCGCCGACGATGTGCCGAATGCCGCGCCGGTAAGCCAGCGCCGCCGCGAACGTCAGAAACACCAGATTGCGGCCGGGCACGAAGGTGTTGGGCAGGCCGTCCTCGCCCATTGCAATTGCGACATCACGCGTCAGCGCGGTGTCGGAGATCGTGGCCAAGGTCGGAATATCCACGGTGTGGCTGTCGCCGAGTTTCGCGGCCCAGTCGGAGCGCAAGGATTTCATGCCCGCCAAGAGATCGTCGCGGCAGACAAGCTCGATGGCGTGACGCTGCCCGTAATTGAATCCGAGCATCTCGACGCGCGCGAAGCGCTGCAGCGCCCAGGCGAGGCAGGTGGCGGAATCCTGTCCGCCGGAGAACAGCACCAGCGCGGTTTCGGTTGGCCGTTGATCGTTCATGCCGTGCCCATAGCATTCATCGATCCGCATGGCCAATCGGTGAAAATAGCAGCCAGCCCGGCTCGTTTTGCTGGGATCGGCGCGCATCTTGCGGCATACAGGCCCCTCAACTCCCAGCTTCGGTGCTCCATGACCCCTTCCCGCGACATTTCACGCCTGCTCGAGATCATGGCGACGCTGCGAACGCCCGCCAGCGGCTGCCCGTGGGACCTCGAACAGGATTTTGCGAGCATCGCGCCCTACACCATCGAGGAAGCCTATGAAGTCGCCGATGCCATCGCGCGCGGCGACCTCGACAATCTGCGTGACGAGCTTGGCGATCTCCTGCTGCAGGTGGTGTTTCACGCCCGCATGGCGGAGGAACAGAACGCTTTCTCGTTCGGCGACGTGGTCGAGGCCATCACACGCAAGATGATCCGACGCCATCCGCATGTCTTTGCCGATACGGACGGACGGTTGACGCCCTCGGACGTCAAGGGTGCCTGGGATCGAATCAAGGCGGAGGAGAAGGCCGAGCGCGCCGCACGGCGGCCGGGCGAGGAAACGACGCACAAATCACTGCTGTCGGGCGTGAAAGCGGGACAGCCGGCGCTGACGCGCGCGATGGAATTGCAGCGCAAGGCATCCAGCGTCGGATTCGACTGGAACGATCCGCGCGCGGTGCTGCACAAGATCCGCGAAGAGGCCGACGAGATCGAGGCGGCGCTCGATCGCGGCGACGCCAACGAACTCGCCGCGGAAACCGGTGATCTCCTGTTCGCGCTGGTCAATCTGGCGCGACACATTGGCGCAGATCCCGATATGGCGCTGCGCGGCACCAACGCCAAATTCGAACGTCGCTTCGGTTACATCGAACAGGCGCTCGAAGCACAGGGACGCTCGCTCGATAGCGCGTCGCTGACGGAAATGGACGCGCTGTGGAATGAAGCGAAGCACAAGGAGAAAGTTGCTTCGAGCTGACTATCTGCGCGCATTAGAAGTTTTCTTAGAGAGTTTCAATTGGCGCCACTGCGAATGGCATGAAATGCGTTTGCTCCACTCGTCTGCATCAGAACGTAACGACAGCGCTTCGAATGCTGTTTTTTATTGTTCTAGTTCTAAAGTGTGGGGCACAATCAAATGGTGGCGCGTTTTAATTCATTGGGAGTTGTCATTGCGTCAACCTCAATTGCACTGTTGGGTCTGTTGGGGAGCACGGCGAGCGCTCAACAAAATGCCGGCAGCAGCACCGCAAACAGCGATCTGCCGCCCGTCGTGGTCAACGCGCCAAAGTCCCGCAGCGTCACGTCCGCGCCGTCGAATTCGCGGCGCGCGGCAAGCTCCGGCGCCTCCAGGCGGTCGAGCCGTACGGCGCGAATAGCCACCGCTCCCGGCAGGCCGGCACGCAACACACAAAACGTGCAGCGCGGACAGGACCCTCGCGGTCCGATCAATGGTTACGTCGCTGAACGCTCGTTGACCGGCACCAAAACCGATACGCCGCTGATGGAAACGCCGCAGGCGATCTCGGTGATCGGACGCGAAGAAATTCGCGACCAAAAGCCGAACAGCCTTGCGGAAGCATTGCGTTATGCGCCGGGAGTTCGCAGCGAGACCTTTGGTGCCGACACGCGCAACGACTGGTTCAAGATTCGCGGTTTCGATGCGCAGGACGTCGGATTGTTCGCCGACGGGCTGCAGCTTTCCACGTTTGCGTTTGCCACCTGGAAGTTCCAGCCGGTCAATATCGAGCGCATCGACATTCTCCGGGGCCCCTCCGCGGTTCTCTATGGCGGCAGCGGCCCCGGCGGCCTCGTCAATGTGATCAGCAGAACGCCGGGCTTTGTGCCGTCCAACTACGTCGAGGCCGGCGTCAATTCGTATGGCAATGGCTATCTTTCGTTCGACTTCACCGGACCGGTCGCAACCCCCTCCGGCCCGAGCAACGAACTGTATTACCGCTTGCTCGGCACGGTGAAGGGCGGCAATACCCAGACCGATTTCACGCCCGACAATACTTATTTCGTCGCGCCGTCGGTGACCTACAAGCCTGATATCGACACCACCCTGACCATTCTGGCATCCGCCTCGAAGAACGACACCCGGGTCCAGGGCTTCCTCCCCTATGTCGGAACGGTGGTCAACGCGCCGTTCGGCCGTATCCCCACTCAGTTATTCGCCAGCGACCCCAGCGTCGATTCGTTCAGGCGCGAACAGGAAATGATCGGCTATCAATTCGAGAAGAACCTGACCGACAATCTGACGTTCCGTCAGAACGCGCGCTTCGCTCATGACGACGTCCAGTTTCAGACCCTGCTCGGCAACGGTTATGTCGGCGGCGATCCCTCCACTGCGCTGCTGTCGCGCTTCAACGACTTCGCACATGACACCGCCAATCAGGCTAATCTGGACAGTTCGTTCGAATACCGTTTCGCCACCGGCCCGGTGCAGCACAAGACATTGGTCGGCGTCGATCTCAAGAGCTATGAAATCAGCGATTTGCAGGCGTTCGATTTCGCAACGCCGGCCCTTAATCTGCTAAATCCCGTTTACGGCGTTCAGCAGGGCTTTCCCAGCACGGTGTTTGCCGATCAAACCATCACGCAGAAGCAAGTCGGTGTTTATGCGCAGGATCAACTCAAGCTCGGTCGTTTGACATTGGTGCTTAGCGGCCGCAACGATTGGGTGAATACGGCGGACAACAACCGCCTGGCTCCGAGTGAGAGCCGCGACGACAGCCAATTCAGCGGCCGGGCCGGCCTAATCTACAATACCGATCTCGGAATCGCGCCCTATGTGTCCTATGCGACAAGCTACAACCCGATCATCGGCGTCAACACAGCTACCGGGCAATTGTTTACGCCGGAAACCGGCGTTCAATCCGAAGTCGGCGTCAAAGTCCAGCCTGCCGGCTTCAATGGCTATTTCAGCGCCTCGGTGTTCGATCTCAAGCGGCAAAATGTGCTGACCACTGACCCCAACAACGTGCTGCTGCAAATCCAGACCGGCGAAGTCACCTCGCGCGGCATCGAACTCGAGGGGGTCGCCAATGTTACGCCCGAGTTGAAACTGACCGCGGCCTTCACCAATTTCCACATCTTCGTCAGCAAGGACCTCAATCCGGCCCTGATCGATACGGTGCCGACCAACACCCCCAGCGAACTCGCGTCCCTGTGGGGCGACTACACCATTAAATCGGGACAGTTGACGGGACTCGGGTTCGGCGCCGGCGTCCGCTACAACGGCATCTCCTATGCTGATACCGCCAATTCGCTGGTGGTTCCGTCCTATGTGGTTGGCGACGCCGCGATCCACTATGACGTCAAGAACTGGCGGTTCGCGCTCAACGTCACCAATATAGGCGACAAGATTTATGTCGGCAGTTGTCAGACGCCGACGGCGTGTTTCTACGGCGATCGCCGGCGTGCGATCGCAAGCGCCTCGTATAAATGGTAGACGAGGCTGAGACGCACGGAGCGAGGCCTGGGTGAACGCAAGATCGGTTCGGATTTGGTCGATAGTTCATCGATGGAGCAGCCTTGTTTCGACGGTTTTCCTGCTTCTGCTCTGCCTGACCGGCCTGCCGCTGATCTTCCATCACGAGCTCGATGAGTTAATGGGCTATGCGCCCAAGCCGGAAGCCGCGCTGGCAGGCGCTCAACGAACGACCGTCGATCGAATCGCCACGGCGGCGCTGGCCAGCGATCCCGGCAAGGTGCTGCAATATATCGCCTGGGACATCGACGCACCCGGCATCGTCACCGCCTACACCAACCGCACGGTCGACGGAAAACCCGACGACGCGATCGTCCGCGCCTTCGACGCGAGATCGGCCGACTTGCTGGGCCCGGTCGGCGCCGGGCCGATGCTGGTGGTGCTGAAACTTCATACCGATCTGTTCGCCGGCAAGCCCGGCAAGCTTTTTCTCGGCGGCATGGGTCTGTTGTTTCTGTTGGCCATCATTTCCGGCGTCGTGCTTTATTGGCCGTTCGCCCGCCGGCTGCAGTTCGGCACCATCAGGCAGGCCAAATCGGCCCGTGTCAGATGGCTGGACTGGCATAACCTGCTCGGCGTGATCACCGTTGCCTGGGCCGTCGTCGTGAGCGGCACCGGCGTTATCAACACCTGGGCCGAACCGATGCTCGATCAGTGGCGCGCAAGTGAACTTGCCAGCATGGTCGCGCCCTACGCCGGCAAGCCGCCGCCGCAGCGGACCGCATCGCTCGACCGCATTGTCGACAATGCCACCAAGGCCGCTGCCGGCATGGAAGTCGCTTTCATCGCATTTCCGGGAACGCCGTTCAGCAGCTCGCATCATTTCGCCGTGTTCATGCGCGGCGACCGGCCGCTGACGTCGAGGCTTCTGAGACCGGTTCTGCTCGATGGTGAAACGGCTGAGGTGGCCGACACCCGCGATCTGCCGTTCTATCTGAAAGCGCTGTTCGTATCGCAACCCCTGCATTTCGGCGACTATGGCGGCATGCCGCTCAAGGTCATCTGGGCGCTGCTGGACGGCCTCACGATTGTCGTGATCGGCAGTGGGCTCTATCTCTACATGGTGCGAAGACGTAAGGCCGGAGGTCGCCGAATCGCTCGACGCGCCGGGCATGAACAACCCGATGAACTCGTCCGGCAACCGCATTGACGCCCCGAATTGGCGCTCCGTGTTCGGCATCCCGATAATCATCGGTCTGCTTTCCTTGTGCGGCCTGTTATCAGCTCTGTTGTTTGAGTCCGGCCGTTATTTTTCCTGGATCGCGGTCGGCTCGCCAATCGTTCTGGCGGCATGGGTTTTCGTTCGACGCCGCCCCAGGCGGTCGAGAGAGTGAACCTGCTCAGATCGGATGCGGCACGGCGTCGAAGCGATGGACGACGATGTCGCGCTTGGTCTCATCGACGCGTACGGTCATTGCGAAGCGGCCGTCGTGAAACTCCTTGTTGAGGATTTCCGAATTGCGATGCAGCCAGCTGATGCCGGCACCATCGGCAGCATCGATCGAAAGATCCAGCGTCGAACGGCTTGATGCCAGCCGGTCCTCGATCGCAGCGAGCAGCGCGTCGATCCCCTCCCCGGTCTCGGCGGAAACCAGGAAACAGGGCCGCTCCGGCGGGCGGCGGGCCGCGATATTTCCAAGATTTTCGCGTTGTTCGGGGGAGAAGCGATCGATCTTGTTCCAGACTTCGAGGATGCGCTGCCCCGCATCGGGATCAATCCCAAGCTGGCGCAGCACGGTATCGACGTCGCGCTGTTGCGCCTCTGCATCTTCATGGGAGATATCGCGGATGTGAAGAATGACATCTGCCTCCAGCACCTCTTCCAGCGTCGCGCGAAATGCCGCCACCAGTTGGGTCGGCAGGCTGGAAATAAACCCGACGGTGTCCGACAGCATCGCCTTGCCGCCGTGCGGCAGCCGCAGCGCGCGCAATGTCGGATCGAGCGTCGCAAACAGCATGTCGGCGGCCTGCACGTCGGCACGGGTCAGGCGATTGAAGAGCGTCGACTTTCCGGCATTGGTATAACCGACCAGCGCCACAACGCGGTACGGCACCCGCTGCCGGCCGGCGCGATGCAGCCGTCGCGTCGACTGGACTTTCTTGATTTCGTTCTCAAGACGCGCGATACGGTCGCCGATCAGGCGGCGATCCGCTTCAATCTGGGTTTCGCCGGGACCGCCCATGAACCCGAAGCCGCCGCGCTGGCGCTCCAGATGGGTCCACGATCGCACCAGGCGGCTGCGCTGATAGTTCAAATGCGCAAGCTCGACCTGCAGCGCGCCTTCCTTGGTCTTGGCGCGGCGACCGAAGATTTCGAGAATGAGCCCGGTACGATCGAGGACCTTGGTATTCCAGGCTTTCTCGAGATTGCGCTGCTGGATCGGCGACAATGCGCAATCCATCACCACCAGTTCGATTTCCTGTCCGGCAATCAGCCCGACGATCTCCTCGACCTTGCCCTTGCCGAGATACGTCGCCGGCCTGATCTGACTGACCGGCGCGATCAGCGCCTCCGCGATCGAAAGATCAATCGCACGCGCAAGGCCCACGGCTTCTTCGAGCCGCGCCTCTGAACCGCGCATGGCATGCTGATCCGTCTGCGCATCGGGATCGCCGCGGCGCATACGCAAATAGGGGCCGATGACGATCACCCGCCCGGTTGCCTTGCCTCCTGCCGACCTCGGGCGGTCGGCACCCCCTTCAAGATCGCGGGGTTCCAATCAGATCACTCTCAAGCCGGAGCATCCTCGCCGCCTTCGAACAACTGGATCGGAGCGCCAGGCATGATGGTCGAAATCGCGTGCTTGTAGACAAGCTGCGAATGACCGTCGCGCCGAAGCAGCAGGCAGAAATTGTCGAACCATGTGACAATACCTTGCAGCTTCACTCCGTTGACCAGAAAGATCGTCAGTGGTGTTTTCGTTTTGCGAACATGATTGAGGAAGGTGTCTTGTAGATTTTGTGCGCGGTCTGCCGCCATTGTTTTTATCCCGCTTGTTGCTTCTTTTTATTGAACCAGACGTAGCCCTCTTGCGGAGCGTCCCCCGGTTGCCGGTTTCCCTTGAGATCCCCCTCTGGGAGCACGGCGGTTTGATTAGAAGGCAGGCTTGGTTTTTAGGCAAGCCGGTTTGCGCCTCAACCGCGCCAAACACGGCGGCATTTCTTGGGAAAACCCCGGAAAAGCACCTAAATTTATGGACAACTCCATGAACTTCACTCGCCGGCCGGCAACTAGCCGACGCCAAGAGCCTTGAGCTTACGATGCAGCGCCGACCGTTCCATGCCGACAAATTCGGCGGTACGGGAAATGTTGCCGGAAAAGCGGCTGATCTGGGCGATCAGGTAATCGCGTTCGAACACCTCCCGTGCCTCCCGCAGCGGCAAACCCATGATGTGTTCGCCGTTGTTGCTTGTCGGCATTGCCGGCACCATCGAGCCGACGTCTTGCGGCAGCATATCGGCGGTGATGATCACCTCCGGGCCGCCGCCCGCCAGAATCATCACCCGCTCGACATTGTTGCGAAGCTGCCGGACATTTCCGGGCCAGACGTGGGATTGCAGCACCGCCATCGCGTCCTGGCCGATCTGGCGTTTCGGCAAGCCGGTGGCGACCGATATCTGATCCATGAAATAATCGATCAATTCCGGAATATCCTCGCGGCGCTCCGACAGTGGCGGCACGCGGATCGGCACCACCGACAGCCGATGATAGAGATCCTCGCGGAACCGGCCTTCGGCGATCTCCTCTTCCAGGTTGCGTGCGGTTGAGGAGACGATGCGGACGTCGACATGGACCTTGGTTGTACCGCCCGACCGCTGGAATGTCTGATCGACCAGCACACGCAGAATCTTGTTCTGGGTCTCGCGGGGCATGTCGCCGATTTCATCGATAAAGAGCGTGCCGCCATGGGCTTCTTCCAAAGCCCCCGCCTTGCGCTGTTGCTCGCCGTTGGACTGCTCGATGCCGAATAACTCGACCTCCATGCGCTCCGGCGTGATCGCCGCGGCGTTGATGACAACGAACGGCCCCTCGGCGCGAGTTGAGGTGTTGTGCAATGTGCGTGCGGCCAGTTCCTTGCCCGCTCCCGAAGGGCCGACAATCAGGATTCGGCTATTGGCCTTGGCGGCCCGCTCGATGGTCTGGCGCAGTTGATTCATGCAGGCGGAGCGTCCGGTCAGGACGCCCGCTGCCGGCGCGAGTTGCTTGAGTTCCTTTACTTCGCGTTTCAGACGCGAGGTTTCCAGCGCCCGGGTCGCTACCAGAATGAGGCGGTCGGACTTGAAAGGCTTCTCGATGAAGTCGTATGCGCCGCGCTTGATCGCCGCGACCGCGGTTTCGATATTGCCGTGACCGGAAATCATCACCACCGGTACCTCGGCGTGATCCCGCTTGACCTGCTCCAGCAGCTGCAACCCGTCGAGCTTGCTGCCCTGCAGCCAGATGTCGAGGAACACCAGATTCGGACGCCGATTGGCGATTTCAGCCAGCGCCGAATCGCTGTCGCGCGCAGTCCGCGTGGTGAAACCCTCGTCTTCGAGAATTCCGGCAACCAGATCCCGAATGTCTGCTTCGTCGTCGACGATCAAAATGTCATTTGCCATGGGTCACGCCTGTCTGGTCAGTTGCCTGTTGCGGCTTCGATTTTTGTTTCGTTGTTAGTCGCGTTTGCCGGCTCAACGGTTCCGGATGCCGGTTGTTTTGTTTCGGGAGCCTGCTCCTTTGCTTCGGGCTTCGGTGCATGGCCCGATATCGCAAACCGCAACCGCATCCAGGCTCCCCGCGCGCCCGGGCGGATGTCCGCGGCATCATTGAGTTCGATCCGGCCGCCATGGTCTTCCAGCACGCGACCGACGATCGCAAGACCAAGCCCGGTGCCCTTTTCGCGTGTCGTGACGTAGGGTTCCAGCAGACGCGCCCGGCTCACCTTCGGCAGGCCGATGCCGTTATCGATGACGTCGATCACGATGTCATCGTTGTCGCGCGCGGCGATGACATCGATGCGACCCTTCCCGAGCGTTTCGGCCGGAACGGCCTCGATGGCTTCGGTTGCGTTCTTGATGATGTTGGTCAGCGCCTGCGAAATCAGCCGCCGGTCGAATTGCGCCCGCAGCGGCTCGTCCTTGATCGCGGCTTCGATGTCGATGTCGGGATGCCCGACCCGCATCAGGAACACGGCCTGCCGCACGGTGTCGGCGACGTCCTCGCCTTCGATCACCGGCTTTGGCATCCGCGCGAAGCGCGAGAATTCATCGACCATGCGCCTGATGTCATCGACCTGCCGCACGATGGTGTCGGTGCACTGCTCGAAGACGGCCTTGTCCTCGGTGATCACCTTGCCAAACTTGCGTCGAATGCGTTCGGCCGAAAGCTGAATCGGCGTCAGTGGATTCTTGATCTCGTGCGCGATGCGGCGGGCAACATCTCCCCACGCCGAGGTCCGCTGCGCGGAAACCAGTTCGGTAATGTCGTCAAGCGTGATAATGTAGCTGTCGCGCGACTGGCTGGTCTGCTCGGCGCTGACGCGAACCGAAAGGTTCCGTTCGTGGCCATCGCGAGTGATCGTGATCTGGCCCTGAACCAGCCGCTGCGTGCCCTCCCGCGCGGTTTTCATCATGTCGTCGAGTTCGGGCAGCACGTCCGACAGCGGATGCCCCAGCGTCTCCGATTCCGCATGACCGATCAGTTTTTCGGCTGACCGGTTGAGAATGCCGACGCTGCCGGAAGCATCGACGCCGATGATGCCGGCGCTTGCCGACGACAACACCGCCTCGATGAACCGCCGGCGGCTGTCGATCAGGTCGCTTGCGCTCACCAGTTCGTCGCGCTGGGTGCGCAACTCATGCGTCATCTTGTTGAAGGTCTCGCCGAGCTGCGCGAGATCGCCCTCCGAGCGATGGACCGGCACCTGGACGTGCAGGTCGCCGGTCGAGACGACATTGGCTGCGCTCATCAGGCGACGTATCGGCGCCACCAGCCAGTTGGCGAAATTCAGCCCGATCAGAATCGAGGCTGTCAGGATCGTCAGTGCAATCACGGCGAACATCAGCGCGAAATTCACCTGAATGCCGAGCCGGCGCGACTCGATCTCGGCGTATTCGGCGGCACTCGCCTCGGTCTGCTTGAGTTGTGCGACGATCCGCGGATCGAGCAGACGGGCGACGTACAGGAAGGTGTCGCTGAATGCCCGCAGCCGGATCACAGCGCCGACGTAGTTCTCTTCGGGCAACACCGCGATCTCCGGCTCGGTTTCCTTCACATTATTGAGAAAATCCGCCGGCGGTGGTGCAAAGGATAGCCGGGTGCCGGTCTGCGCCTTCTCCAGAATGTTGTCGTCCTTGTCGATCAACATCGCGCCCGGAAGGTCACGCGAGGCGGCACTTGCCGTCAGAAGCTCAAGGAATGTTCTGCGATCCTGGTCGTACAGCGGCCGGGCGTGATTGAGATCGTTGGCCATGCCGAGAATGTCGCCGCGAATGAGCTGCGCGTGTTCCTGCATGTAGGCGCGGGCAATGATCACCGAATTCTGGATCACCTCGCGGGTCGGACCTGAAAACAGCCGATCGAATCCGCGATCGATGGTCACGTTGGCGACCAGCGACACCAGGACCGCCGGCAACACCGCGATGATCGAGAACAGGCTTACAATCTGAACGTGCAGCCTCGCCGCCGCCCGGCCGCGACGGCGGGCCTGGACCACCTGCCAGACTTCTCGGAGGATGATACCGACCAGCAACAGAATGGTGGCTGTATTGATCAGCAGAAACGAAATAACAACTTCGGGGGTCGGCTGGATTCGCGTGAGGCCGGTGAGCACCACAAAGGTGAGGAACGTCGATAGCAGGGCCAGGCCAACCGCAAACGGCGCCAGGAACCTCCTCAGGGGTCCCCCCTTGGATTCGGCGAACGTCGGATCGAGCAATGGAGCCGAGGTTTCTGCGCTGGTCATTCCGGCAAGGGACAAAAGGATAGCTGCTGAAGGGCTTCCGCTTGCCGGTCCATACCGCCAGCGGACTGATGCATTCATACCACAATGTTGCCAAATTGCGACAATTCCGCGGCGTCAGCAACGGTTGAGATTGATAGTCCCGGATGG
Source organism: uncultured Pseudomonadota bacterium (assembly GCA_963819325.1). Taxonomy (GTDB): domain Bacteria; phylum Pseudomonadota; class Alphaproteobacteria; order Rhizobiales; family Xanthobacteraceae; genus Bradyrhizobium. The sequence goes on along the minus strand of CAWFVT010000025.1, from coordinate 136,717 downwards.
CCTCCACGCCTTTGGCAGTGGGTTGAAAGGCTTCCGGGGCTACGAAAGCCGCGGTCCCACTTTCCGATCTTGAGCCGTTCAACTCACGAAAAGCGGCATGAGCGAATACAAGCAGCTAGCCGCCGCTCCGATAAACCTGGATGTCCAGATCGCGAATTTTCTTCCGTAACGTGTTGCGGTTAAGTCCGAGCAAATCGGCGGCGCGGATTTGATTGCCCCGGGTGGCCGCCAGCGCCGCGGTCAACAAGGGTACTTCGATCTCCCGGAGGATACGGTGATAGAGGCCCGGCGGCGGCACACCGTTTGGGAAACCCGAGAAATGCGATGACAGATAGGCTTCGACCGCGCCGCCGAGATTGTCGATGCCGTGATTGACGCTGCCTCCCGAAGCGACGGCAGGAGGCGCCAGTTCACCGTCGATGACAGAGCCGGTAATCACGTCCTGCGGGTACAAGGCCGCGAGCCGGCGGGCGAGATTTTCCAGTTCGCGCACATTGCCGGGCCAGCGATGCTGCTTCATGCGCTCCAGCGCCAGCGTGTCGAGTTTCTTCGGCGGCAGCCCGTCCTTCTCGGCCAGCGCGAAGAAATGCCGGATCAGGTCGGGCAAATCCTCGATCCGCTCGCGCAGCGGAGGCAAACGCAACGGCACCACGTTCAGGCGGAAGAACAAATCCTCACGGAACAGGCCCTGTTGAATCAGGATGCGCAGGTCCTTGTTGCTCGCAGCGACGATGCGCACATCGGTCTTGATCGGCGTGCGGCCGCCCACCGTAGTGTATTCGCCCTGTTGCAGCACCCGCAGCAAACGGGTCTGCGCTTCCATCGGCATGTCGCCGATTTCGTCAAGAAACAGCGTGCCGCCCTCGGCCTGTTCAAACCGGCCCGAGGCACGCGTGTTGGCGCCGGTGAAGGCGCCGCGTTCATGTCCGAACAATTCGGACTCGATGAGATCGCGGGGTATCGCTGCCATGTTGACGGCGACGAACGGACCGCTGCGCCGCTTGCCGTAATCATGCAGGGCCCGCGCCACAAGCTCCTTGCCGGTGCCGGACTCGCCGGAGATCATGACCGTGAGGTCGGTCTGCATCAGGCGCGCCAGCACCCGGTAGATTTCCTGCATCGCCGGCGAGCGGCCGACCAGCGGGATCGAGTTCGAACTCGGCTTCATCGGCGTGATTGGCCGCGCGCTCCTTCGGCTCCGCCAGCGCGCGGCCGACGATGGCGATCAGCTCCTTCAGGTCGAACGGCTTTGGCAGATACTCGTAGGCGCCGCGCTCCGATGCGCGGATCGCCGTCATGAAGGTGTTCTGCGCGCTCATGACGATGACCGGCAAATTCGGTCGCATCTTTTTGATCCGCGGCAGCAGATCGAACGCGTTCTCGTCGGGCATCACCACGTCGGTGATGACGAGATCGCCCTCGCCCTGGCTCACCCAACGCCATAACGTCGCCGCGTTGCCGGTCAGCCGCACCTCATATCCGGCACGCGAGAGAGCCTGATTCAGGACCGTACGGATGGCCGTGTCATCGTCGGCGACAAGTATGCTACCTGCGGGCATCGCTATTCCTCATCTCGTGTTCTGTGAGGCATGCAACGACGTACCCGAAACGTCATCGCGATTGCTTTGATCGAACTGTTTTGCAGTGGAAAACATCGGCAACAGCACGCGGAATGTGGTCTTCCGCGGCTGGGATTCGCATTCGATAATACCGCCGTGGTCGCCGACGATTTTGGCCACCAGCGCAAGCCCCAGCCCGCTGCCGGTCTGCTTGGTCGTGACGAATGGATCGAACAGGTTCGGGAGCAGGTCTTCCGGCACGCCGGGGCCGTTGTCCTTGACGCAGAATTCGAGCGGCAACGACACCCGCGATTTCTTTCCCGGCACCGACAAGCGAACGCCGGGACGGAACGCGGTCGTCAGCTGAATTTCAGCATCATTGCCGAGATCGACCACGGCTTCGGCGGCATTCTTCACCAGATTGAGAAATACCTGGATCAACTGATCCTGGTTTGCGAGCACCGGTGGCAACGACGGATCGTAGTCTTCCACGAAGCGGATGTTGCGCGCAAACCCCGATTGCGCCAGTCGCTTGACGTGATCGAGCACTGAATGGATGTTGACGGCGCCCCGCGCCACCGGCCGGTCGTCGCCGAACACTTCCATGCGGTCGACCAGCGTGACGATGCGGTCCGCCTCGTCGCAAATCAGCCGCGTCAGCATGCGATCTTCCGATGAGGCGGCTTGCTCGAGCAGCTGCGCCGCACCGCGGATGCCGGACAGCGGGTTCTTGATTTCGTGCGCCAGCATGGCAGCCAGCGCTATCACCGAACGTGCCGCGCTTCGATGCGTCAATTGGCGGTCCATCTTGTCGGCGATGGTGCGCTCCTGCAGCATCACGACGATGTGCCCGGGACGTTCGGTCAGCGGCGCGACATGGAGGTCCACCTGGCGATCGCCGCCGATCCGCGGCGTGCCCAGATCAACCTTGTATTCGTTGACCGGTGAACCGCTGCTGCGCACCTGGTCGATCAGCGCCAGTAACGGGCTGCCGAACGGGACAAGTTCCTTGAGCGACTGACGCTGCAGAAACTGGGTCGAAATCTCGAAAAACGATTCCGCGGCCATATTCGCATCGACGATCCTGCCGTCGGGTGCGACCAGCAGCACCGGATTGGGCAATGCGTTCAGGATCGCTTCGCCATCGGTCGGCGTCGGCCGGCGATTTTCTGCGGCTGAAGTCATGCGGCGGCGCTCCATGCAAAGTCGTCGAACGCATCCTGAAGAGAGCGATGCACACGCTGCGGATCGTCGGATGTCAGAACCTTCTGTCGCCATGCTTTGAGCGTCGCCGCCGGCGCGCGGCTGCATTGGGCGGCAATTTCCAGCGCCCAGCCGAGATGTTTGCGTGCGTGGCGAAGGCCGATGCGCAGTCCGTAATGCGCGCAAACGTCATCATAGAGCGCGCGGAGATAGTCGAGCTGCTCCGCCAGCGAGGGCGCGGATTCGGCAATACCGGATTCGAGACGGCGCCCGATCTGGCCGGGCAACCACGGCTGGCCCTGCGCGCCGCGGCCGACCATGACAGCATCGGCACCGGACATTTCGAGCGCGGTCAGCGCCTTCTCAAACGAGGTGATGTCGCCGTTGACCACAAGCGGAATGCCGATCGCATCCTTGACGGCGCGAACCGCGACCCAATCGGCTTCGCCTTTGTAGAATTGGCAACGGGTGCGGCCATGCACCGAGATCAGCTGCACGCCAGCGGCCTCGGCGCGGCGCGCCAATTCCGGCGCGTTGAGGGAGCGATCGTCCCAACCGAGCCGCATCTTCAGCGTCACCGGCACCTTGACGGCGGCAACCGTTGCCTCGATCAAGGTCAGCGCGTGATCGAGATCCCGCATCAATGCCGAGCCGGACTGACCGCCCGTCACATGGCGCGCCGGACAGCCCATGTTGATATCGATAATGTCGGCGCCAGCGGCCTCCGCAACGCGCGCGCCTTCCGCCATCCAGGCCGCCTCGCAGCCCGCGAGTTGAACGACATGCGGACCTATTCCGGTCGCCTCGCACCGCAGCCGCGACATCGGGCGACCGTTGACGAGATCGCTGCAGGCGGTCATTTCCGAGACGACAAGTCCGGCGCCCAGAGCCGCGGCCAATCGCCGAAACGGCGCATCGGTAATCCCCGACATGGGCGCGAGCAGGACCCGATTGGCGACCGCAATATCACCTATTTTCAATGGTTTAAGGCGCGAGGCTGCCGGAATGGTCACAGACTTCTCGTTTTTCTGGCGGACGCTTCATCGCGACTGCCGGGATCCATTTTGAGCACAAATCTTGTGCAGTCAAGCTTCATGCCTACACTTTAGACAATTCTCGCGATCTTGCAAGTGCACTGCAACAAAATATGCCTTTCCCACAGCTATTGGGAATTGTTCTGTTTTCGAGCGCGTGCGTGATATGGGCAGTGCGTCAGCGGGCCTCGTGCTCCCCAGCCCAGAATCATCCATTATTGAGCCCAATGCCTAAAACAGAGCGGACCGCAGCCATCCTCGTCGCAGCCGGACGCGGGCTTCGCGCCGGTTCGGGAGGTCCCAAGCAATACCGTTCGATCGGAGGACAGACGGTAATTTACCGGGCCATGGAACCGTTTTGCCGTCATCCACAGGTTTTTGCCGTGCAACCGGTGCTGAATCCCGATGACATGGCAATGTTCAACGCCGCCGTCAGTGCGTTGCGCCACGCGCCTCCGGCCAATGGCGGGGCGACCCGCCAGGCCTCGGTGCACGCCGGACTCGAAGCGCTGGCCGACCAAAAACCGGACATCGTTCTGATCCACGACGCGGCGCGGCCGTTCGTTACGGCGGCGCTGATTTCGCGCGCGATCGATGCCGCGTCCGTCACCGGCGCGGCCGTTCCGGCGATACCGGTCGCCGATACCATCAAGCTGATCGACGGGGGCGGAAATGTCGAAGCAACGCCGGAGCGATCGCGGTTGCGAATCGCACAAACTCCGCAGGCGTTCCGGTTCGACGTGATCCTCGACGCCCATCGCCGCGCGGCCGCCGATGGCCGTAGCGATTTCACCGATGACGCAGCCCTTGCCGAGTGGGCGGGATTGACGGTGGCAACCTTTGAAGGCGATCCTGCGAACATGAAACTGACGACACCGGAAGATTTTGCCCGCGAAGAAGCCCGCCTTGGCGCAGCACTGGGCGATGTCCGGACCGGGAGCGGTTACGATGTCCACGCCTTCGGCGACGGCGATCACCTGATGATCTGTGGCGTGCGCGTGCCGCACAGCCGCGGCTTTCTGGCGCATTCCGACGGTGATGTCGGTCTCCACGCGCTGGTCGACGCCATCCTCGGCGCGCTCGCCGACGGCGACATCGGTTCGCATTTCCCGCCGAGCGATCCGCAATGGAAGGGTGCCGCATCGGACCGCTTCCTCAAATACGCGGTTGATCGCGTCACCGCGCGCGGCGGGCGCATCGCCCATCTCGACGTCACCCTGATTTGCGAACGCCCGAAAGTCGGACCGTTCCGCGACGCCATGCGCGCGCGCATCGCCGAGATCACCGGTCTTGGTCTCTCGCGCGTGGCCGTGAAAGCGACCACCAGCGAGCGGCTTGGATTTACCGGCCGCGAGGAAGGCATCGCCGCCATGGCGAGCGCGACCATACGCCTGCCCTGGAGTGACAAAGGTTGGGACGACAAAGGCGGGAGCGACTGACATGAGCGGCAGCGACGCCCGCGCCCTCTCCCGCTCGCTGCTCGATCTTTGCCGGATGCGCAAATTGACCATCGCCACTGCAGAGTCCTGTACCGGGGGGCTGGTTGCCGGCGCGCTCACGGATATTCCGGGCTCCTCCGACGTGATCGATCGCGGCTTTGTCACCTATTCCAACGACGCCAAGCGCGCGATGCTCGGCGTCAAGGTCACGACGCTGACGACGTTCGGCGCCGTCAGCAAGGAAACCGCAACCGCGATGGCGATCGGCGCGCTGGAAAAGGCCGGCGTCGATCTTGCGGTTTCCATTACCGGCATTGCCGGTCCGGGCGGTGCCACGCCGGGCAAGCCGGTGGGCCTTGTGCATTTCGCCGTCGCCGCCCGCGACGGCAGAATTCTGCATCGCGAATGCCGCTTCGGCGCGATCGGGCGCAGCGCGGTGCGTCAGCGTTCCGTCGTGGAGGCCCTGCGCATGCTGATGGAACTGGCGCGCGGACCGCAGGCGGCAGCCCAGCCGCGACGCGAAGCCACCAGCCGGCTGCGCCCCCGCGCGACGCGAACGTCGCGGCGCAACGCCGTCAAGCGGCGCCGACCGCCGCGCGCCTGATCGGTCATCAGGACAACGCCCTGCCTGTCGCGCCGGCTTTTCCATAGACCGCATCGGCGCGCTTTTCGAACGCCGCCGCAAACCGCTGAAACGCCGCGTCGAACATGGTCCCCATCAGCATCGCCAGCATCCGGCTCTTGAATTCATAGGCGAGGAAAAACCCGACGTCGCAGGCCTCTGTCGGCTTCGGCTCGAACGACCAGCGGTTCTCCAGGTTGCTGAACGGTCCCTCCAGATACTCGACGAGAATTTTGAGATTGGGCCGGTCCAGCGTGACCCGGCTGGTGAACCCTTCGCGCACCAGTTTGAACGCCACCGTCATGTCGGCGACGACGATTTCGGTACCGTCCGGTTTGGGCGTGCGCTGACGTATCTTCAGCGAGCGGCACAGCGGCACGAATTCGGGATAGCGTTCGACATCGGCGACCAGATCGAACATCTGCGGCGCGCTGTGGAGAACCCGGCGCTTGCTGGAGAATTGCGGCATGTCGGAGGCTCAGCCGGAGATCGCAGCGCGCGCCGCCCGCAGCCGGACGAAATCGTCGCCGGCGTGATGCGAAGAACGGGTCAGCGGGCTCGCGGATACCATCAGGAAGCCCTTGGCATAGGCCAGTTTCTCGTAGCCTGCGAACTCATCGGGCGGCACGTATCGCATGACCGCATGATGCTTGCGGGTCGGCTGCAGATATTGCCCGATGGTGAGAAAGTCGACGTCGGCCGAGCGCAAGTCATCCATCACCTGCAACACCTCGTGACGTTCTTCGCCAAGCCCGACCATGATGCCCGACTTCGTGAAGATGCCGGGGTCGATTTCCTTCACCCGCTGCAGCAGCCGGATCGAATGGAAATAACGCGCGCCGGGGCGCACGGTGAGATAATGCGACGGCACCGTTTCCAGATTGTGATTGAACACATCGGGCTTCGCCGCCGCCACCAGTTCAAGCGCGCCGTCCTTGCGCAGGAAATCCGGCGTCAGGATCTCGATGGTCGTGGTGGGACAGCGGGCGCGGATCGCGCGAATGGTTTGCGCAAAATGAGCGGCACCGCCATCGGCGAGATCGTCGCGGTCCACCGACGTGATCACGATATGGGCGAGCCCGAGCTTGAAGGTGGCTTCGGCGACGTGCTCCGGCTCCAACGCATCCAGCGCACCGGGCATGCCGGTCTTGACGTTGCAGAAGGCGCAGGCGCGGGTGCAGGTATCGCCCATGATCATGAAAGTGGCGTGCTTCTTGTCCCAGCACTCGCCGATGTTCGGACAGCCCGCCTCTTCGCACACGGTGACCAGGCCGTTTTCCTTAACGATCCTGTGGGTGTCGGCATAGCCGCGCGTATTCGGCGCGCGCACCCTGATCCAGTCCGGCTTCGGCGGCGAGAGCGCGTCCGGCCGGTTCACCTTTTCAGGGTGACGCGGGCGCAGCGGCGTGGCTGAAACAGTATCGACGACGACGACCATGCAATGTCCGTTCTGGCAGATACCCTAGCTAATCCGCCCGGCCGGGAAGCGCAACCGCCCGGCTGGTTAGCCCAAAGCTTGTTAGCCGACAGGCTTTGGCATATTGCCATTCCAGACGCATTTCCGCCCTTCCCGGCCGCAAATTGAATGATTCAAAGCCGCCCACCCGCTGCCCAAACCGAAACCCGTTTGGGCAAGCCGCTAAGCCGCGCGTTCTTTGCCCGCAGCGTGCATAAGGTCGCGCCCGACCTGATCGGCGTGACCATGCTGGTGAACGGCGTCGGCGGCATCATCGTCGAGGTGGAGGCCTATCATCATACTGAACCGGCCGCGCATTCGTTCAACGGGCCGACGCCGCGCAACAGCGTAATGTTCGGCCCGCCCGGCTTTGTTTATGTCTATCGCTCTTACGGCATTCACTGGTGCATCAATTTTGTCTGTGAAAAGGAAGGCTCGGCGAGCGCGGTCTTGATCCGTGCACTGCAGCCGACCCACGGCATTCCGGCGATGCGACGCCGGCGCGGGTTGCAAGACGAGAAATCGCTGTGCTCGGGTCCGGGCAAGCTGACGCAAGCGCTCGCGATCACCCACGCGCACAATGCGCTGGCGCTCGACGCACCCCCGTTCGCACTACATGCGAGAGCGGGCCGACCGGACATCCTCGCCGGCATTCGGATCGGTCTCACCAAGGCGGTCGAGCTGCCATGGCGATACGGACTGAAGGGTTCGAAATTCCTGTCGAAGCCTTTTTGACGGGCAGCGTGTGATGAGGCTTGATCGAGGCGATACATTTGTTGCGAGCCACCCGTTACTTCAGAGGCCGTCATTCCGGGATGGTCCGAAGGACCAGACCCGGAATCTCAAGATTCCGGGTTCGATGCTTCGCATCGCCCCGGAATGACGGCGTCCTATTTCCAAACACGCTTCCGCATTCTCGCGGCGCGCTACGCCCGAGTTGTGCATCAACGAACCGCCCACCAAAGGGCGTGGGCGCTACCCAAGGGGGGAGCGGGGAATGCCGGGTGCCCGTTGCACCCGCAGCCGCGTGCGCGAAGTGTAGTAAGCACACGCGTTAGTCACCACGGTCGCACCGGGACACCCGGCATTCCCGCACGCGATGGTTTTAACGGCCTATATCGCGCTCTCCCCGGTGACCGGGCTTTCTTGCCACCGTCGCCGGCGGAATTGCTTCCGCCAACTTGACGCCAGCGTCGGGGCGTCAGGACCACACGACTTCGCCGTCCGCAAGGAAAGCGCTCTCGTCAGCAGCGCCGCTTGCGTCCATCGCATCCCGAGCCCTACGTCCGTGACGATCGCGAAACGCCCCTTTTGTGTGGGCCGGGACGCGTGCGACATGGAAGTGATTTGGGTCAAAAGGAAACGTAATTATTTTTGCGACGAGGACTGGACAGGTAGCATCGGCTTGATCCGGTTCAACAAATCACTCTGAACGCGCAGGACAAAAACAGGGCGGATTACGGCGGAGCCTTGTCAACGGGCCGCGCTTTGCGCGGACCCGTTGGGCCAATCCGCCCTGCGTGCCGTTCGCCTTTGGGACGCAAGGTCCTGTCTCGGTGATCCGCTAGATCAAAGCGTAAGTTCGTGACGGCCAACGACCATCCAGTGAACTTCGTCCGGACCGTCGGCAAACCGCAAATGACGCACGTCGGTGTACATATCGGCCAGCGGAGTCCATTGCGAGATGCCGGTCGCGCCATGCATCTGAATGGCCTGGTCGATGATCTTGCAGGCCCGCTCCGGAACCATGGCCTTGACCATACTGACCCAGATGCGCGCTTGCTTGTTGCCGAGCACGTCCATCGCCTTGGCGGCCTTGAGGACCATCAACCGCATCGCTTCGATCTCGCATCGCGCTTGCGCGATGATCTGGAGATTGCCGCCCAAATGAGCGATCTGCTTGCCGAACGCTTCGCGTGTAAGACCGCGTGCGACCATCATATCAAGCGCCTTCTCGGCCTTTCCGATGGTGCGCATGCAGTGATGAATACGCCCCGGGCCCAGCCGAACCTGCGAAATCTCGAACCCGCGCCCCTCACCCAGCAAAATGTTGTCTTTTGGCACCCGCACATCGTTGAAGCGCAGATGCATGTGACCGCGAGGGGCATGGTCATGACCGAACACGTGCATCGGACCGAGGATCTCGACGCCCGGTGTATCCTTGGGAACGAGGATTTGCGATTGCTGCTTGCTGGGCGCGGCATCCGGGCTGGTCTTGACCATCACGATCATGATCTTGCAACGCGGGTCGCCGAGGCCGGAGATGTAATACTTCTCGCCGTTGATGACCCATTCGTTGCCGACAAGCTTCGCAGTAGTGGAGATGTTCTTTGCGTCCGATGATGCGACGTTCGGCTCGGTCATGGCGTAGGCCGAGCGGATCTCACCCGCCAGCAGCGGCTTCAGCCAAGCCTCTTTCTGGGCAGGCGTGCCGACGCGCTCAAGCACTTCCATGTTTCCGGTGTCGGGTGCGGAGCAATTCATGGTCTCCGAGGCCAGTGGATTCTTGCCCAACTCGGCTGCGATATAGGCGTAATCGAGATTCTTCAGGCCCTCTCCGGTCTCGGCATCCGGAAGGAAGAAGTTCCAGAGGCCCTCTTCCTTTGCCTTTTTCTTGGCCCGGCCCAGAATGTCCAGTTGCTCGGGCGTGAAGGACCAGCGATCGGTATTTTTCTCGCCGGCGCGATAGAACTCATGGGACATCGGCTCCACGGTCGTCGCGATGAATTGTCGTACGTGGTCGAACAGCGGCCGAACCCGTTCCGACATCCGCAAGTCGTTTAATTCGTCTTCTGGCGAGAGGGTGTAAGATGTCTGGCGGGTTGCGTAAGCAGTCTTCATTGTTGGCGTCCTCTCGATGAAATCATCACGGTCACTGCCATCTCGGATGGATGGCTTGATTGCTTGTTATGGAATTGTACAGCCACCCCTGTCGAACACAACCATCCCGAGGCATTGAGCAGGCCAAGCGCATCGGAGAAGCGTTCCGCGATCACGGCATTACGGTCGGAGAGGTCCTGACCAGCCCGTATTGCCGTTGTATCGACACCGGCAAGCTTGCGTTCGGCCGCGCGACGCCTGTCAAATACCTGATGCCTCCGGGCGTCTTATCCGACAGTCAGGCCACGTTGAACCAGGAGCGGGTCGTGCAAGACATCCGGAGCCACCGCTCTTCCGCGAACCTGGTGATGATTACCCACGATCTCAACATTTCCAATGTCGTTCTTGAACCGTCAATTGCCATGGGCGATTTCTTTGTTCTCCAGCCCAATGCGACAGATTTTGATGTCATCGGCAAGATCCGAATGCGTGACAAGTAGCACATCGACGTCAATACGCGTTTGGGATTGGCATCGCCGGCCGTCGCGACGAAGGCAGTCAACGACCGCTCAGAGTCGCGAGCGTCGCCCTCTGCACCACTCGGCTTTCGTCAACTTCCGCTATGCCCCGTTCGCGACCAAGGTCTTGTGGCTGTGCAATATGTCGCGAAGGTCCAATTCCGGACTAATGCATTGCAGCAAATCGCTCAAACAACTCATCGGCACGGGGAGCAACGATGGTGGCGAAGTCGGGCTGCCATGAGATCAACCGATTGCCATCCATAGGGAGCCAACCCGCTTGGCCCGAGGTTGCTGCTGGAATGTCGGCGTCGCTCTGAATAAAATGTAGGCGTCGCTCTGTACAAAAGGGGGTGTTCGTGCGCTTTCTCCCGGACATTCGCTACGGCACCGAGAATTATTCCGAAAAGGTTGCACGGCGGCTTAGCGCGCTCAATCTAGGAGCATGGATCGCCGCCGCGACAGCCGCGCTTGGCTTCGCGAACTACGTGATGCTCGAGTTCCTTAACCCGAGGCCGGGGTTGTGGAAGGCTGGCGTGATCTTGGCGCTTGCCGCGTCGATCTGGGCCTCGATCCCGCTGCTTCACCGCTTCGGGACGCTTTGGGGCGCACTGACCATAACCTTGACGCTGCAAGCCTATCTCTTCAGCCTCACCTGGCTGTTCGGCACCGGCAGCGGCCTGCAGATGCCCTATCTGCTGGCTGCAGCGGCCATCTTTGTTGCCTTAGACAGGGAACGTTTTCTTCTCTTAGTTTCTGGCATTCTGGCTGTGCTGCAAGTCATCGTACTGCAGATCATGGTGCCATACGATACAGGTTTGTTAGATTCGGCGGAGCTGCTTACAACTTTCGTTATCTCGGTCACGTCGAGCACAGCCGGCCTGATTGCGGTCGTCACTTTTGCCCTCAACGAAGCTGCGCGGGCTGAGGCTAGTCTTGAAGACAAGAGCCGGCAGCTGGAGATGGCCAACAGCCAGCTCGAGATGGCCGACAGATACAAGTCGCATTTTCTCGCCTCGGCAAGCCACGACCTGCGCCAGCCACTCCACGCCCTCAATCTTTTCGTTGCACAATTGCCGACCGAAAAAAAGCCGGCGGAGCGCAAACGGCTGGTCTCTCGTATCGACGCAGTGGTGGCGTCGATGAACGAGCTATTTGAGGCCCTCCTCGACATGACCAAGCTCGAGGCAGGCATCCTGCAGGCAAATCCTGTCGATTTGCCCGTGCAGCGGCTGCTCGACCGCATCGAAACGACGTTCGCCGCACTGGCAGACAAGAAGGGCCTCGGCCTGCGCGTCGTGCCATGCCGCGCGTGGGTGCGCAGCGATCCGATCCTGCTTGAACGCATCCTGTTCAATTTGGTGGGCAACGCAGTGCGCTACACGGCGCGCGGCGGTGTCGTGGTGGGTTGCCGCTGCCGTGCTACGCAGTTGCGCATCGACGTTTGCGATACCGGCGCCGGCATTCCGGAGGATCAACGCAAGAGCATATTCAGCGAGTTCTACCAGCAGGCGACCCCTGGTCCGGATCGCACGGCGGGGCTCGGGCTTGGCCTTGCCATTGTTGATCGGCTCGGCCGCCTGCTCGGTCATCCGGTGCAACTGCAGTCCAATCCCGGTCGCGGCTCGCGCTTCTCGGTCTCGGTCCCGTTGGCGGCAGAACTCCGAGACACAGTGCCGTTGCCGGTTGCCCTGCAGGCTGCCGACCTCGCGCGGGGCAAGCGGGTGATGGTGATCGACGACGATGTGCTGGTCCTCGACGGGATGCGCGGGATTTTGCAGAGCTGGGGGTGCCGTGTTCACACCGCAGCGTCGGGTGCAGCCGCCCTTGCCAGCGTCGCGGACGGTGGCGGACAACCTGATCTGATCATCTCCGACCTTCGTCTCGCCGATGGTGAGAGCGGCATCGAGGTCATCGAGCGCCTGCGCGAGGCGCTGGGCGCAACTGTTCCAGCTTTCGTCATCAGCGGCGACACCGCGCCCGAGCGGCTACGCGAGGCGAGTGCCGGCGGATACCATCTCCTGCAAAAGCCGGTGTCGCCGATGACATTGCGCACGACGTTGAACCGGCTCTTGAAGAGTCACGAAGCGCGTAAACCGCCTAACGCCTCAGTAAGTTAGGAACGCGAGCGAAGAGCAGAGGGGCACGTCGTCTATCGGGCGCCCTGGCGCACCCCGAGGGCCGTGGCGGCAATAACCGCTTCCGTGCGGTTGGCCACCTTCAATGCTTTGAGGATGGCGGAGACGTGAATCTTCACGGTCGGCTCGGCAAGGTCGAGTACGCGGGAGATGGCCTTGTTGCTCTTGCCTTGCATCATCAGGGCGAGCACCTCCATCTGCCGTTCGGTCAAACCGAGATCGGCGGCCCCGGTTTTCGAGGGCGCGGGTGCTGCTCGGGGCGCCGCGGCGGGCTCGCGGCGATTGAGTATCTCGGGTGGAATGTAGATGCCGCCTGAAAAGATGAGATTGAAGGCGCTCAGCATCACATCGCGCGGACCCGATTTTGGAATGAACCCAAGCGCACCAAGATCAAGGACCTTCATGACCGTGTCGCGATCCTGCTGGGCCGAAAGCACCACGACCGAGATGGTCGGGTAGCGGTTACCCAGCTCGGATAACATTTCCAGCCCGTCCCGATCCGGTAACCCCAAGTCGAGAAGAACCAGTTCCAGGTCGGGGTTCTGCTCGATCTGGCACATCGCTTGTCGCGAATCCGACGCCTCGAGGATGACGGCCGCCTCGCCCTTCACCTCTCTGAGGACGCCGCGCATTGCTTCGCGGATCAGAACATGATCGTCGATGACCAGAATCTTCATCCAAGGGCATCTCGCGCGTAAAGCTGCCGAGAGCATACCTCAGAACTAGAACCAAAGCATGGCCCTCACATCAAGGATCGACGCTGAAATTCGCTTATGTTTCTGGCGATTAAGGGAATACGACCCCAACGACACGCCTTGCGTGCTAGGCCCCCTGGCTGATTCTCCGGGAACGCGCGTCTTGGCAAACTCCCCCTCACGATCGGCTGCGGTTGCCAGCCAAGAGCCGCACCGATTTCAACCGGATGTGTCGGCGGAAGTCCGGCACGGACGAAAGAAGGAGGCCGCCATGCTAAGCCGAATTCATGTTTACGCTACGTCGTTGGGTCTGCTCCTCGCCGGACCGGGAATCGCCGGAGGCCAATCGTCCCAAGCCGTTATGCCGGACAGAGCCGCTACGGCTGTTCCGTCCTATGAGGTCATGGGCTTTCCCATCACTCCCCATCAGATTTCGATCGTAGGGTCGGCTCATGTTGAGGAGCAATCGCCCAGCCCCTCGCTTGTGAAGGCCGGCATGCCCGCGTCTCCGCATCAGATCGCCGTCCTGACGCCAAGGTCCGGCCTGACGGCGAAGGCGGCGGCCGTGACGCCGACGACCGTCGGCCGCGCGGCCGAATGAGAGGCAAGATCGGGGGCTAGGGATGCTGACGGCATTGGTGCTCATTTGCTCGGCTGCGGTCGCGGCCGGTCCTCAGGACTGCACGCGCAGCAATGCCAATACGGTGATGCGCGTGCCGACCGAGTTCGGAAATCCGGCAACGTGCTTCATGCATGCACAGGCCTATCTCGCGGGGAGCTCGATCGGACGGGACCTCGATGCCAACGAGCGGGTCAAGATCGTCTGTATACGCAGCGAAACAGCTGCCGCCGTGAGAACAGCACCAGCGCGCTGACGCTCGGAGCCTCGATGACCAGTCGATCGCAGGAAAGAAGCTATTCTTGCTTTGTTATCGGTGGACGCGAGTCCAAGTGAGGTACTTAACGCCCCCTGTCCGAGTTGGGTCATTCGCGACAGGGCCGGGCCAGCAGCAAGTCCGGCAATGTCCGTTATGCCGCCGGAAGCGGAAGTATATTCAGAGTATTAGCAGGACCGCGACCGGCCATTGCGGGTTGGTGGCGCTGCCCGAGACGTGATTCAAGCTCCAAAACCGGAGCCTCGAATCATGCGCTACGAAATCAGCGACTACGAATGGACCGCCATCAAACCGATGCTGCCGAACAAACCGCGTGGGGTTCGGCGTGTAAACGACCGTCGCGTGCTCAGTGGCATCTTCTGGGTCCTCCGCTCAGGTGCTCCATGGCGCGACCTGCCCGAGACCTATGGTCCCCGCACCACTTGTTACAATCGCTTCGTGCGGTGGCGGCGGGCTGGCGTCTGGGACCGGATCATGGATGCGCTGGCCGCCGGTCATGATGCGGCGGTGCAGATGATCGATACCTCCGTCGTGCGCGTGCACCAGCACGGAGCGTGTATCTCGGACAACAATCACCAAGCTATGGGTCGCTCGCGAGGAGGCCTCACCAGCAAGATTTACGCCGTGGTGGACACCAATGGCCTGCCGGTCCATCTCGCGCTCACGCCCGGTGAAGCGCACGACAATCGGCTGTGTTCGGTTCTCCTCAGCGCCTTGCTCCCACAAACGATGTTACTCGCGGATCGTGGATACGACGCGGACTGGATCAGGGAGCTTGCCCGCCAGCAAGGAGCATGGGCGAACATTCCGCCGAAACGAAATCGCAAGCCGGTGGCGGCAGCAGCGGCCCCCGTCTTTAGAAAATGACGGCGTGTGGCCATGTCAATTTCCTCCACGGTAATTGGTGATTTCGATCCTGCGAAGTCACGCCGACCGGTTTATGGGTACACGGCCTAGCACTACTTTGGCAGATTTGCCCACGCCACTGTTTTTCACGGCTTCGTCTTCGGCAGTGTGGGCATTGCTGAGATAGTGGTCGAATAATGAGATCGACGATGGCGTGGCGTACGGCCGGCAGGCTAGGCTGAGGCGGCGGTCCGTTGATTCTTTTTTTCGCCTCACTTGTGTGAGGCGACGATGTTGCAGGAAGGCGTAGGCGATCATGGTCATCAATGCGTGACGATGAAGATCTTGCCAGGATCGTCCCTCGAAGTGATCAAGTCCGAGTTCTTCTTTCAACTGCTGATGCGCCTGTTCGCAAATCCATCGTGCCTTGATGGTGGCGGCTAGTCCGGCGCGCTTCATCCGACGAAAGCTTGCCAACGCCGAAACTGTAGCGCTGCGCGTCGTCGCGGCAATAAAGCCACGCCAAGGTTACGCACGTTGGTGTCCTTGACGACGTAGCACTCCGAATTTTCCCGGACCAACGTGCAGGGAGGCCGAAAACGGCGGCTTGACTCTGTAAGAACATGACCCGTCGACGGTCAATCTGGAATAGCGCATGTCCCTGGTCTCTCAGACGAACGAATGGGACGATGAAAAATGTCAAGTGCGGGTTCAAGAATGTCTCGACTTGTCTACTGAGCCTACCCTAGGTAATTCGTTAGTCTGCGGGGATGCGATCAGCCAAACATGGCCGGCGGGCGCCCTTTTGTGTGCAAACAGGAGCGTGCAGTGGCGGTACGAAAGCTCGATCCGGAGGGTGCCAGGCGCTTCGCACACTTCAGTCAAGCGGTCTTGGTTGAGGTTCCCGGTCCCACACTCTACGTCGCCGGTCAGGGCGACGTGACCGGAGACTTCGAAATCCAGGCGCGGAAGGCCTGGACGCAAATCGAGGTCCTGCTCAAGGAGGCCGGAATGACGTTGACCGACGTGGTTAAGGTCACCGGTTATGTTGTCGATCGAAATTACGTTTCCGCGTATCGCGCCGTTTTCCTGGAAGTGATGGGCGAGGTACGCCCAGCGTCCACGCTCGTCATTTGCGATTTGGTGCACCCGGCGATGCTGGTAGAGATCGAAATTGTAGCGACGAAGAACTAGCTAGTCCGCCGTGCTGCCCTGCGGATCAAACCACCATGTTTCGCTCGATGATCTCGCGGTAGAAGGACGCGCTCAGTTTGGGTGTGCGGCGCTGCGTCTTGAAGTCGACGCGGTATAGCCCGAAGCGCTTTTCATATCCGTCTATCCACTCAAAATTGTCCATCAGGCTCCACAGGAAATATCCTTGCACGGGCACGCCCTCGCATGTCGCGCGCTGCAGCTGCGTCAAATAATTGCGCAGATACATGATCCGATCCACGTCATAAATGTTGCCGTCGGCGGCAGGCTCGTCGGTCGCCGACGCTCCGTTTTCGGTGATGTAGATCGACTTCACGTCCCAAAGCTTTGCGACGTGACGCGGCGCCCAGTACATCGCTTCGGGAGCGACCTTGAGCCAGGCCGAATCCATGTGAGGAAACGTCGCGGGAAACGGCACCAGCGCAAAGCCGTTCGGATTATCGCCTGCGACGACGTAGTGGTTGGGTATGTAGACGTTCAGCCCGACAAAATCGATCGGGGATGAAATGATGCTCAAATCTTCGGCGGTGTATTTCGGGGCGTTCTTGCCGGCATAGGCCAGAAATCCATCCGTGTACTTTCCCTCCAGCATCACGGTCATATAGCCTGCATTGAGTTCGCGCGTCGCGATTTCGGCTGCCTTTATGTTCGCCGGCGTTTCGATCGCGGGAACACAGACGACGAGATTCTCTGCCGGACCGACCCTGGTTCCAGCCTGTCCATGCGCCCGGATCGCCTGCACGGCAAGACCATGCCCCAGCGCGACATTGTGAAGAGCCTGGTTCAACTCCGCCTGCGGCAGCTTGAGACCCGGGGCGTCCATGCCGGTGCCATAGCCGGAATAAAGAAACCTGGAGCATTCGTTGAGCGTGAAAATGTGCTTCACGCGATCGCTGAGGCGTTCGGCGACATACCCCGCATAATCCGCAAATGCTTTCGAGGTGTCGCGAGACACCCACCCGCCGACGCGATCCTGAAGCGCCTGGGGCAGATCCCAATGATACAAGGTCGCAAACGGCTCGATGCCGTTCTCCAGCAATTCGTCGAGAAGCCGATTGTAGAAATCGAGACCTTTCGGATTTGGCGAACCTGCTCCTTCCGGAAAAACGCGCGGCCACGCAATCGAAAAGCGATAGGCCTTTACGCCCATCGCCTTGATCAATTGAACGTCCTCCTTGTAACGGTGATAATGGTCGTTGGCGACGTCCGCGCTGCTCTTGTCCAGGATCTTCCCGCTGGTGTGAGCGTATCGATCCCAGATCGATGGACCCCGCTCGTCTTCGTTGACGGCGCCTTCAATCTGATAGGCTGATGTAGCCGTTCCCCAGAGAAAGTTGCTCGGAAAGCTGCCGGGAAGGCTCGGATTCGGCTGACCGTCTTTCGGGCTCGAGCCGATTTGACCGGATTGGGCGGATTTCGTCGAGAGCCCGAGAGCCGACCATCCTGCAATCCTGGCAAAATGGCGCCGCGAAAGTCTATTGAACAACATCACCTCACTTGTTGGGACCGAGGCAAATTTGCTATCAGAACACAGCCGCACTCGGCCATGCCCCGCGTTCCGGTCCAACTGCGCAGATCGCTCACCATAATCGACAAGTTTCCCGGAGGACAGAACCAATTTTCTCTCGCGTGCCGGCGGCGCTTCTCCTGATATCATTAACTGTTATTGCCGCGGTCTGGTGGTGGTTGGCCACGCCGGTGACCTTGGCGCGCGCGCCGATCGATCCCGCGGCGAAATTGTATTGCGTGTCCTATGCGCCGTTCCGGGGCAAACAGACCCCCTTGAATTCGGATTTGATCGTCAGCCCGGAACAGATCGAGGAAGATCTGATCGACCTGGCCAAGATTTCCCAATGTGTCCGCACCTACTCCGTCGATAACGGCCTGGACAAGGTGCCTGAACTTGCATCCAAGGTCGGACTGAAAGTCCTTCTCGGGGTCTGGATCGGTGACAATCGCCGCAAGAACACAACCCTGTCCGACACCGCGATAGCGCTGGCCAAGCAATATCCCGACACGGTCAAGGCAATCATCGTCGGCAACGAGGTGATGCTGCGCGGAGAGATGACCCCTGCCGTGCTTCGGGAAACCATTCGCTACGTTAAAAGTCGCGTCAATGTTCCGGTGACCTATGCCGATGTCTGGGAATATTGGCTGCGCTACCGCGAGATCGCCGAGGATGTCGATTTCATTACGATTCATATCCTGCCCTATTGGGAGAACATGCCGGTCAGCGCCGAACACGCGGCCGCGCATGTGGTTGCCATCCAGAAGCAAGTGGCGCTGGCCTTTCCCGGCAAGGAAATCCTGATCGGCGAGACCGGCTGGCCGAGCCATGGACGGATGCGCGAGGGTGCCCTGCCGTCGCGCACCAACCAGGCCCGCATCGTCTCGGAGATGCTCGATCTGGCAAAGCGCGAGAACTTTCGCCTCAACCTGATCGAGGCCTACGACTCGCTGTGGAAGCGCGAGTGGGAAGGAACGGTGGGCGGCAATTGGGGATTGTTCGACGGTGTCTATCGCAAGCTGAAATATCCGGCCGGCGTCGCCATCAGCAACTATCCGTTCTGGAAGCTGCAGATGGAAGGCGGCATGGTGTTGGCTGTCCTCGTATTCGCCGCAGCCGGGCTGGCGTTGCGACGCAGCCGCGTGCCTCCCCGGCTCGCCTTATGGATCACTGTTGCGATCTCCGCGACCACGGCCGGAATCCTGCTTGGGGTAGCCGCCGACAAGATGTTTTATGAAAGTTACGGTTTGGGTCGTTTGCTCGGCTGGGGTTCGCTGCTGGCGGCCGCGATCGCTTCCCCGATGCTGTGCGCCAATGCCCTGATGTCGGGACGTACGCTGCCGACATTTCTGCAATTGATCGGTCCGCGCGAAGATAGAACCCTGTCAGTCCCAACCATGGTTCTGGGGCTGGTGTTGACGGTAACCACGCTGCTCGCAGCGGAAACCGCACTTGGCTTGCTGTTCGACCCGCGCTGGCGCGATTTCCAGTTCGCCAGCCTAACCATGGCAGTGGTACCGTTCGGCACCCTGGCGCTGTTCAACCGTCCGGCATCAGGCACCCGCCCGATCGCCGAGACGACGTTCGCAGCTCTGTTCGCCGCTGCCGCGATCTTTGCCATGTTCAATGAAGGTTTCGACAACTGGCAATCGCTGTGGACCTGTGCGGCGTATTTTCTGCTGGCCGTGACGCTGTATCGGGCAAGAAGCGCCGGCGTTGCAGAAACGACATCGGGCATTCCAGTTGGAATTTCGGAAGCCGGTTTATCCCAGCGGGAAAGCGGTGACGCGGACACCGATCGACGCCGACGTCATGCGGGCAAAGACGTCGTTACTCCTCTATAGCGTTTTCCAGCGACCGCCTGATGAGATTAGCTTGATAAGCAAAGGCAACGGCAGCGAGCTCCCTCTCCCCTTGTGGGTGTCGAGAGAGGGTTGGGGGTGAGGGATCACGGCCTAACGATAGGTCGCAACCCCTCACCCGGATCGCATCTAGCGATGCGATCCGACCTCTCCCACAAGGGGAGAGGTGAAGTGAGCACGCGGCGGACCGAGTTAATCAAAAGCGCCATCCAACCTACACCGCGTGATGGCAGACCGCCTCGATGCGGTTGCCGTCGGGATCCCTGAGGAACGCGGCATAATAGGACGCGTGGTAATCCCGCAAGCCCGGTGGACCGTCATCGAGGCCACCCGCGGCGATCCCGGCATCCCAGAAAGCATCGACCTGGGTGCGCCACTTCGCCTTGAAGCACCAGTGGCACGCCGAGCCCGCGTCGGGTTTTGCGCCCTTCCGGATCGAGATGTAGACCCGCTCCGGGTATGCTGGCCGAGACCGTTCGCCGTAACCGAGCCAGTCCGGACGGCGACCGACCTTGACGACACCGAGCACCTTCATGATCGCGTCGTAAAAGCGCTCGGCCGCGGCGATATCCGATACGGTGATGGAAACGTGGTCGAGCATCGTCTCTTCCGTTACGCGGCGTTTTTCAGCCGCTCCAGCGCCTCAAGGATTTTCGCCTTCCGCGCCACCGCCGCCTCGCGTTTTTCTTTTTCTTCCTCGACGATTTCCGCCGGCGCATTGGCGACGAATTTCTCGTTACCGAGCTTGGCATCGACGCGCTTGATGTCCGCGTCGGCCTTGGCCAGCTCTTTGTCGAGCCGCGTTTTCTCCGCCGAAAAGTCGATCACGCCTTTCAGCGGCAGGGCCGCGACCTCGCCGCGTACCAATAATTGCACCGCGCCTTCCGGCGCGCGATCGACGAAGGAGATGTCGGCGAGCCGGGCCATGCGCTTGACGGTGTCGTTCCAGCGTTGCGCCCGCCCCTTCGTTTCAGCCGATGCGCCGGCGAGCACCAGCGGCGTCAACGTCGCCGGTGCAATATTCATTTCGGCCCGCACCGAGCGAATGGCGGTTACCAGATCCACCACCCAGCCGATCTCGGCTTCGGCGGCCGGGTCGCTGAAATCGGCGGCATCCGCCGTCAACAGGACCGGCGGAATCGATATTTCGTTGGCGCTGATGGCCGACGCCAAGGCCAGCGGATCCGGCGCCAGCTCGCCAACTTTGCGCGACCACGGGGTCAACGCCAGCAACTCGTCGCGCGTGGCCGTCACCGCCCACAGCTCTTCGGTGATGAAGGGCATGAACGGATGCAGCAATTTGAGGATTTCGTCACGCGCCCACGCCACCGCAGCGCGGGTCTCCAGCCTGGCGGGTCCGTCCTCGCCCATCAGCACGGGCTTGGCAAGTTCGAGATACCAGTCGCAATAGACGTTCCAGACGAAGCGATAGATCGCGGCCGCGGCATCGTTGAAGCGGCAGCCTTCGATCGCATCGGTGACCTCGCGGGTAGCGCTTGCGGTCTCATGCGCAATCCAGCGATTCAGCGTCTGCGTTGCCTGTCCCGGGTCGAATCCCGGTGACAGCACGCAGCCGTTCATCTCGGCAAAGCGGCAGGCATTCCAGAGTTTGGTCGCAAAATTGCGGTTGGTTTCGACATGCTGGGAAGAGAGCTTGATGTCGTGTCCCTGGGCGGCGCCGCGCGCCAACGCAAAGCGCAGCGCGTCGGCACCGTATTCGTCGATGACACCGAGCGGATCGATGACGTTGCCTTTCGACTTCGACATCTTCGCGCCCTTCTCGTCGCGAACCAGGCGGTGGATATAGACGGTCGAAAACGGCGCCTCCTTCATGAAGTGGAGGCCCATCATCATCATGCGGGCGACCCAGAAGAAGATGATGTCGAAGCCGGTGACGAGCACGTCGGTCGGATAATAGCGCCTCACATCGGTATCGTCGTCGGGCCAGCCCAAGGTCGAGAACGGCCAAAGTGCCGACGAAAACCAGGTATCGAGGACATCCTCGTCGCGGGTGATGAAGCCCTCGCGCTTGGCGGGATCGAGCGCCATCTCACGTCCCTGCTCCGGCGTGATGACTTCCTGCTCGGCGTAGTAGCCAAGCGCGTTGCCGACCGCCTCCTCCTCGGTTTCGGCGACGAACACCTTGCCGTCCGGCCCGTACCACGCCGGGATCTGATGACCCCACCAGAGCTGGCGGGAGATGCACCAGGGCTGGATATTCTCCATCCACTCGAAATAGGTCTTTTCCCAATTTCTCGGCACGAACGAGGTCGCACCAGAGCGCACCGCCGACACCGCCGGCTGTGCCAGGGTGTTGGCGTCGACGTACCATTGATCGGTCAGATAGGGTTCGATGACGACGCCGGAACGATCGCCATGCGGCACCATATGGGTGTTGGGCTCGATCCGCTCCAGGAACCCGAAATCTTCCAGCCGCGCCAGGATCCGCTTGCGCGCGGCGAAGCGCTCGACGCCATGCAATTCTTCCGCAAGCTGGCTCGAGCCTTCCGGTAGCCCGCGCAGGTAATCTTCGTTGTCGACCAGCGCCAGATGGCCCTCCTGATCGAGCACGCTGATCTGCGGCAGGTTGTGCCGCTTTCCGACCTCGAAATCGTTGAAGTCATGCGCCGGCGTGATCTTCACCGCGCCCGAGCCTTTTTCCGGATCGGCATAATCGTCGGCGATGATGGGAATACGGCGGCCGACCAGCGGAAGGATGACATGCCGGCCGATCAGATGTTTGATCCGCGCGTTTTCCGGATGCACCGCGACCGCGGTATCGCCGAGCATCGTCTCCGGCCGCGTCGTGGCGACGACGATGAAGCTCGACGGGTCCTCCGGATGGAAGGCTTTGCCTTCCAGCGGATAGCGCAGATACCAGAGACTGCCCCTGACCTCGACCTGCTGCACCTCGAGGTCGGAAATCGCGGTCAGCAGCGCCGGATCCCAGTTCACCAGCCGCTTGTCCTTGTAGATCAGCCCCTCGCGGTGCAGTTCGACGAACACCTTGACGACCGCGCGCGACAGGCCCTCGTCCATGGTGAAGCGTTCGCGCGACCAGTCGCAGGAGGCGCCGAGCCGCTTCAGCTGATTGACGATGACGCCGCCGCTCTCGGCCTTCCATTGCCAGACGCGCTCGAGAAATTTGGCGCGGCCCATGTCGCGCCGGCCGGGCTCCTGGCGCTCCATCAACTGCCGCTCGACCACCATCTGGGTCGCGATCCCGGCGTGATCGGTGCCCGGTTGCCACAGCACGTCGCGCCCGCGCATCCGCTCAAAGCGACAGAGAATGTCCTGCAAGGTGTTGTTGAGGGCATGCCCCATATGCAGCGACCCCGTCACATTCGGCGGCGGGATCACGATGGTGAACGGCTTGGCCTCGCGGCGCTCCGGGCGTCCGGCTTTGAAGGCGCCGTTTTCCTCCCAGAGACGGGACATGCGGCCTTCGATATCGGCGGGCTGGTAGTTCTTCTCGATCATGGCAATGCAATTCGTGACTATGGAACGCGCTAGAAAGCCGCCGCAGCGCGTCGAGTCAACACGGCAGGTCAGGCCAGAAGCTGGATTAAGCCCGATGTGGTGGCTGAATCAGGGCCAGCAAACGCGCCGGGGGAACCGGGACGTCAGCGGCCGCGGGAAACCCGCTCGATTTCGGCCTTCACGATGCGCTCGACCAATCCGGGCAAATTGTCGTCGAGCCAGGATTTGAGCATCGGCCGCAGCATTTCCTTGACCAGGTCTTCCAGCGTCCGCGCGTTGTTGCTGAGCACGGTGTTGGCAAGGGTGTTGAAGGCGGATTCGACCGCGGAGACGGTCGAGCGCGACAGAATCTGCGGTGCCGGCGGCGGAGCGGCGGGACTTTCAAAAGGCGGCGGTTCGAACGCGGGCTGCCGGTGCACCGCCCGGGCGGCCGCGGCCTCGGTAAATTCCAGATCGTCCTCCGGATCGATCTTGTGGAATGCCGATGGCGGCGGATCCGGCAGCGCCATCTCGTCGGTGAGTTCGAACACCTCGCCGTCAGGCTGGGGCGGACGTATCTCGGCCTCGGACGTCGCTTCGTCGAGCCCTGCCAGCATCGCGTCAATATCGTCCTGGCTGTTGGAGGCAGCGGCTGACGCGACCGGAGGTGGGGCCGGCGCGATGACCGGAGGCGGCGCCTTTGCGGCGGCCGGTTGAGTGGCGGTCGGTTGGGTGGCGGCAACGGCTGACGGAGGAATATCGTTCATGGCGGGCGCTTTCGCTGCCGGTGCCGCTGCGCCCATCTTCTCCGGCTTTGCCGGTGCCACGGCGCCCGCGGGCTTTTCGGCGAGCGGCGGCTTGGCTTCGTCGTCGGCGATGATGCGCCGGATTGACGCCAAAATCTCCTCCATGGAGGGTTCTTGGACCTTTGCAGGCTGCGTCATCTCCGACTCCACATCATCAACGCCTTCGCATGCGTTTCACACCAACAGGTTTACACCAACCAAGACAGGATTTGCCGGTTCCGAATTTGCAGGCTGGGATTTTCATCGCACAAGCCTGACTTGTCCCCAGATCAAGCGCCGCTCGAAAGATAGCAAGGACCCCGCCCCTGCGCGGGAAGCACCGAAGCATCGCGGCCGAAGGATGCCAGACGTGGCGCGAATCGCTCTGCTGCCCCCAGGAAAGGTACGTCAGGGCAATTATTGATTGCAAGCAATGCGCTGGCGCATGATCCGCCAAAACATGTCACGGGCTTTGACCCGAAGGCACAAGCCGGTCGGTGACAGAATCTTGCCCTCGCCGCTCTTCACCCGCGCGCCATGACGACGGTTCGATCAGCGGCCGTCCGGCGTGCGAACCCCGTACCAGCTATCGCGCACCTGATGGTAATGCACGCTCGGGTCATAGACGCTGGTGGCAAGTCTGAGTACCTGCGGAGACAGCCGGCCCACCGAATTCAGCACCGAGTACGAGGCGACCACGCGATCATGCTGCGCGGTGACGAGTGCCACCCGCGCGTTGACCAGCGCCTGTTGCGCGTTGAGGATGTCGAGCGTGGTCCGCTGTCCGGCCTTGGCTTCCTCGCGCACGCCGTTCAGCGCGATCTCCGACGCGGTTACCTGCGATTGCGCCGAGGCCACTTGCGCCTTGCCGGCCACCAACTGCCCCCACGCCGTGACCGTGTTGGCGCGAGTCTGATCGCGGGTCAGTTCGAGATTCAGGCGCTGCTGCGCCAGTGTTTCCTTGGATTGGCGGATCAACGAGTATTCGGCACCACCCTGATACAGGGGAACGCTGACCTGGGCGACCGCCGAGGCAAGAAACTGCTTCGGCGTGGTGATCGCCGGCTGATATTGCTCCTGGACCGAGGCTACCGCCGACACGGTTGGAAGCAGCGCGCCTTCGTTCACCTTGACCTGAAGATAGCCCACGTCGATGCCGAACATCGCGGCCGTCACATTCGGATTCTCGATCAGGCTGAGCTCGACCGCGCTCGGCAGCGTTTTCGGCAGGAAGCGATCCACCGGCGAGCCCGGCGCGAGACTTTCCGGCTCGTTGCCGATGATGCGTCGGAAGTTCGATCGTGTCGTCGTCAGGTTGGATTCCGCGGTCAGTTGCTGCGTCTTGCCGGCGGCAAGTTGCGCTTCCGACTGCGCGACGTCGGTGCGGGTTACTTCGCCGACATTGAAGCGATCCTGAGTCTGCTTCAGGGTCTGTTCGAGCACGCGGGTGTTGCTGCGCTGAACCTCGACGATGGCCGAATCGCGCAGATAATCCATATAGATCGTGGCTGCGCTGAGCAGAACGGTCTGTTCGAGAACCCGCAAGCCCTCGCGCGCGCCCGAGACCTGACTCTCCGCCGCGCGGGTTCTATTGGCGGTTTGATTGCCGTTGTAGAGCGTCTGGGTGACGGAACCGCCACCGCTGAGCGGCGTTTGCCCGCCGTGAAAATTAACGCCCGGGCCGCCGAACGCCGAAGACTGCGTATCGGTGTATTGATATCCGGCGCTCGCGGTCACGGCGACCTTGGGACGATAGCCCGACAGCGCCTGCGGCACGTTTTCATCGGTGGATCTGACGGTGGCGCGCTGCGCATTGAGCTGCGGATTGTTCTGGTAGGCACGCACCAGCGCAGCTTCAATCGTATCGCCCAGGGCCGGCGTGAGGCCCATACACGCAACCAGGAGGACCGCTGCCGCAGCCCCGGTAACGACCTTCGCGCCACTCATCCCAGACAATCCATCCATGCTATTCGCCGGTTCAAACAGGTTTGAACCGCGGAATCCGAGTCCCGCACCCCGCGGTACCTTATGCCGCGCGCAAGCGGGACGGAACCCCCGGCGGCGATACCCCCAGCGGAAACTCTGGACGTGGGGCGTCCGGGCCACACTTTTGATTTAGAACAGGATTTATGGGGGATTCCGAACCGAATTTCGGGTTGTCCGGGACTAGAAAACGAACGCAGGCAGCCGTTCAAGCCCGGGCAAGACCGGGACCGTCGCATCAAACAGCGCCCGGTGCCCGAAATCGTCATGAGAATGCGTTACGATCGTGGCCCGTGGCGGCTGCGTCATGGCAAAAACCCCGACCAGCCGTCCGCCCTCCTTGAGCTGCCGGTAAAGCCCATCGGGCGTGACCTCGGTGGCGCCATTGAGGACGATCACGTCAAACGGCGCGCTCGCCGAATCGCCTTCGGCGGCCGCGGCGACCTTGACCGTCACGGCTCCGAGCCCGATCTCGGCCAGAACGCTGGCCGCTTTGGCGCTCAGCGACGGATCGCCTTCAGTCGCCGTCACCTGCCCCGCCAATTTGGCAGCCAGGGCAGCGGTATATCCGGTCGCACAACCGACCACCAAAACTCTGTCCTTGCTGGTGATTTCGGCTGCCTGCAGCAGTTTCGCGGTCACTGCCGGCTTGATCAGATAGCGCTTCGCGGAAGTTCCCTCGCTGACGTCGAGATCGAGGTCCAGATAGGCCAGGGCACGCTGGCTCTGGGGAACAAAGGCTTCGCGCGGCACCTCCAGCATGGCATCGAGGATTCGGATATCGGTGACATCGCTGGGGCGAACCTGACCATCGACCATGTTCTGGCGCGCGGTCGAAAAACCGGACATTGACGGACCCTGAAGTCGAGCGGCGCGGCCGCGGGAGGAGCTCAAGACGGGCTCATCTTTGGTACAAGGATCGCCAAAACGCAACACGGCGATTGCGCGGCGCAGCGCCTGCGCGCCCGCCGTTGCTCACGACAATCTGCTGACGGAATGCGAGCTATTCGATCGTAACAGCGAGCCGCCCGATCAACCTCGCCACCTCGTCCAAATAGTCGGAATTGTGGTTCTCGACCGCCTGCGCCAGCCGAACGAGGCATTCGTCGTCACTCATCGCAGGTACATGGCTCGGTACGATCGAAGGCACCACCTTGATGTGATCCGTCTGGAAGTCTGACATGGAGCTAACCTCAATGGAATCCGGCGCCACCCAGACTTGTCGGTGATTGAGTTGAATTAGCGGTCAATTGGGGGCATGGTTGCGCCGCAAGATCGCAGCGGGGCCTGCCGGGCCGCGATTTTCGCATCGTCAAAAGGGACAACTAATCGCGGTGGCACTGAGCTTTCTTGTCCCCGCCGGGCCTCGGGACCGCACGGCCCATTTCCTCCTTTGCAAGGTTCGGAGGCTTTGTTATACGCTGCCCGGCGCGAACCTGGTTTCGCCCTGTTCCTCGGTAGCTCAGCGGTAGAGCATTCGACTGTTAATCGAATGGTCGCTGGTTCGAATCCAGCCCGGGGAGCCAATCAAATCAAACGTTTAGCTCAAAAATTTTGTTTCCGACCTTGGCGGCATGTCTGCACTGTGTCTGCAAACCCAGCGGCGCCCGCGCTCACCGTCCTAACGAACTCGAAGCCGTCGTCGCTGACACGGAGGCGGCTTTCGTTAGGCCCCCGCGCATTTACGCGATGCAGGGATAACCAAGGGTGGCGCGGCCAGCAGGCAAGTGCAAGAGAAACGCAGGGCCGTTCCCCGCGGTTTGCACGATAGCCCCTCCCCGACTCTAGGAAGCCCGCCGGTGAGACCGGGACTGGCGGGCTCCATGTGGCGGGTAATCGCGGCCACCGCATGGCTTGCTTCGCCGCTGGGCACGAAACCATTTTGCAGGATCAATGAAGCGATCTTGAAACAAGCGAGCGCTACTCAACGCACCCTGTTGTGCAAGTAAGGGTGCGTAAAATGATTGAAGCGGTCACGGTGGTCCTGGGTCTGTTTTGCGTTGGCATCTTTTTAGCCCATGCAGTCGACGCCTACCGCACGCTATAAGGGCCGGCGACTGACTGGTCTCTGCACACTCTAGCGATGTCCGCTGGTGAGTGCGGTGTTTGCCCGCTGTCATGTGCCGCCCGATTGGCGCCGGCGAATCCAGCGCCTGCCAGGCACGCGCGAACAAGCCCAATGGTGAAACCGGCTCACATCCGCTTACCGCGCTTGAGAGCAGGCCCGATCCAGTGCCGGTAACCTAATTCGAGTTGTGTGCAGTTGTAGACAGAACAATTTACGGTCTTAACGTATTCTTTCTTTGTCACCGCAAAGCCCTCGGCATCCATCGGTGATGTGAACGCCGGTTGCGCTCCCGCCCCCTCCAGGAGGAAAGGAGCGCGCCATGTCACATCGGCGACGTTTCAAACAAACCGTATCTCTGCAAGACCGCCTCTCGGCTTGGGCAAACGAAGCCCGCGAGCAAGCCAACCAGCTTCGGCCGGGTCCGGAGCGTGACAGCCTCATCCAGAAGGCCCGGCAGGCCGATACAGCGTCTCATTTGAACGAGTGGGCGAACTCGCCCGGATTGCAGTCCCCCGAGTGAGCGGTTTGGGGATCAAGGTTCTTCCTCACAGTCCAAATCGCGCCGCTAGCGCTCGTGAATAAAATGCCCCGCCGTTGAACAAATCTGCGGTTCCTTCGTCATATAAATGTGACGTTTGGAAGTGCGTGCGATGTCCCACAAAAACGAGCGCGTGGAACTCGAAATGAAGATCATGCGGTACCGGCAATTGGGCCGAAGAATTACCGATGAAGAATTTCAGAAGCGAGCACGAGAGCAGATAGCAGAGCTGGAGCAGAAGCTCCGCGAGATCGACGAGTAGGCCATGGACGACCAAAATCCCTTTGTCCCTGTACTGTATTCATCGACCACCCTGCTGCTTGTGGCCATGGCTCTGGCCGTCGCTTTGATTTAGCGGCCACACCACTGTGATAGTTTATAAATACGGAACTCCGATTTACATCGACATCCGAGCGCCACTGGCGCACGCTTTCGCGATCACCGCCCGGCCAATGGCTTTTATCGGTGACCGAGAGTTCGGTAACGCTCCCGCCTAATTTTGGGAGCGGCACCATGCCGGATTACAGAGCCTATCTCGTCGGCGGCGATGGGCACTTTTTCGACTTCAAAGAGATTGTCTGCGATGACGACGCAGGAGCCCTCGAGAGGGCCAGACAGATCGTTGACGGACACGATGTCGAACTTTGGAGCGGCGCTCGTCTCGTTGAACTGATCAAGCACAACCAGACGTCCAACGAAGTACGCGCATTTGACCGCCAGCTAGAACAGTCGCGGCGCATGTCAAAAGGTGCGATCGATTCCGTTGCTTCGGCCCGTTTTGATCAGCTGACCAGCGATCTCACGAGGGACAAAGCCGATCAGCAAAGGCGCGACGACGAGAATTAGGCCGCCTCAGTTTGCGGCCTCTGCGGCCAGAACCCGAATCGATCGCGTTCGATCCGGATCAGTGCCGCAGCGAGTGTCCGTTCAAGAGGCGCGATTGTGCGTGACCTTAGTCACAGCGCGGCACCGTGCCACCACCCTACTCTCCCGGCCCGACGATGCGGATTGTCCCTCGTCAAAAAATAGGAGAGCGGCACATGATCCGCAAAACGATGAATGGGTTCGTCGCGTTTCTCACCGTAACGGCAATTCTGCTTGCTGCCCACAGCAGCGCTCAGGCCGGACCGGGCTGGTGCTATTGGCACCCTTACCGCTGCGCGGGTGAGTGACGATATCAGGTGAGTTGGCGGCCTCGCGTCAGATCGCCCCGCCACGAGTTCCAGGGAGGCCGCTGGTGAGTTCCGGGATTTACCCCCTGTCTTGGGCGGCCGATCGGCGCCAGCGAATCCAGCGCCCTGCAAGGAACCGGCACTGACCTCAAACGTTGACCTATATCACCGGCCAAGGGGTCTGCCCGCCGGCGCCGCAACGCTTGCGGTAGCCTATTACGGGCAGCTTTCTCATAAGCTGAGGCGTCTCGCGGCACCGTCATCCGAAACCAATTCGCAAATCCGGCGTTGTCCGACATGGACGACCCGAACCCATTTCTCCCCGTCATCTGCTCTTCGACCGCCCTGCTGCTGGTGGCCGTGGCCCTTGCAACCAAGTTGATCTGAGGCCGCCTTTCGTCGTGGTGACGGAAAGCCGAGCGCGACCTGAGCCCGCGCCAGTATCGTTGAACCTTCGCCGCCGTCCCTAGACCTACCTATGAAGCGCTGAGGTCCCCCACCCTCCGCTTTTCCAATAGAGAGCCCCGCTTTCCCCCAGGCGGGGCTTTCGCTTTGTAGACGTCAGCTATCCCCTCAGCCGCCAGGACGTTCGCCCAAGAGTTCGGCCGGCGACCTTTTGTTCCGGCCAATTCTAAATTGTGATTCGCGTTTTGATATTAATCATATGCATAATACAACCATGCCGTTCCCGTGGCAGCCCGCCCCGACAACGATCGCCCGATGCCAAACCAAACAAAGGCAGCCGAGCTCCGCCTGCTGGCTGATGACCTGCGTCGGATCAACGATCAGCGCGTGATTTCGCTGGCGCAGGCGCAGGAGGTTTGCCGGCGCCTGCCCGAAATCATTTATTTTCTGGATGAATTTGCGGCGAGCGCGCCCGAAACGAGGCACGACCCTGCCGAGCCCGCCGTCCGCGCCGCAGATAATTCCAAGCTGCATCCGATGTCGCCCGATCGCGTGCGCTGGGAATATATCCAGCGCGTCTACGAAATGTGCAACCGCAACGTCTCCGAAACGGCCCGGCGGCTGAACATGCATCGCCGCAGCTTGCAGCGTATCCTGGCCAAGCGCGCGCCGCGGTAGAGCTTTCCGTTCGCTTCGTCAGATGCCCCGCCACGACTCTAGGAAGCCCGCTGGTGAGTCTCAAGATTCCCGGCCTGTGTGGTGCCCCGGTGACATCCACGTCGCAAGACGTGGTGTTATTGTCCCGCAGTGCCGCAGCCCAACTCGGCACCTCATCTTAAGAAAGCCCCGCCCGGTGATCTCCATCAGGCGGGGCTTTTCGTTATAAGCGTCGCCTCGGCCGCCTTGCGTGCCCGGCGATCCGCTGCCGGTTGCGCTTCCTGACCGATCGGCGACGAAAGGGGAGTGTTCAGGCGGCGGCGCGCGTTAGCCGCAAGATGTCGTTGAAGATCGATAGCGCCATGACCTCCGTCGCGCCGCCACTATCGATGTTTTGAATATCGTCGTCGCACTCGAACGCCGGCGCACACCGGATTTTAACTC
The DNA here is from genome assembly GCA_963819325.1 of uncultured Pseudomonadota bacterium. Classification (GTDB taxonomy): domain Bacteria; phylum Pseudomonadota; class Alphaproteobacteria; order Rhizobiales; family Xanthobacteraceae; genus Bradyrhizobium. The sequence goes on along the minus strand of CAWFVT010000025.1, from coordinate 105,399 downwards.
GCATGCCTTCCAGGGTGGTTGCCGGCAAGGCTGGGCTCCAACTGGCGATCGCCCGCGGCTGGCTCGTCCTCCATGAATTTGGCACCTATGTGAAATTTACCCAGGCCGCCGCGGAGCTGTTCGCCTGATGGATCATTTATGTCCGCTCCCGACCACCAACACCGGTACGCTTCCGTCCGCCAGGACCTCCGATGTTTGACTCCCCAAGAATAGCTTCCTGAGGCCGCGACGCCCATGCGAGGCCATGACGATTAAGTCGCAGCCTCTGGACTTTGCTGTTTCGATAATCGCAGTGGCTGGGTACGCATTCGGAACATGCAAGAGTTCTGCAGATATCCCGATCTGCTCCGCCATAGCTCGAGCCTCATCGAGCACTTTGCCTGCACGTTCCTTGCGGGCTGAGTCAAAGCTATCAACCTCTTCCTGCGAGGGAATCCATCCCGAATCGTGTCCGCCTCCATAGTCGACCTCCTGCGGTTCCGATACGGTGATGACTGTCACTTTAGCGTTCAAGGCCTTTGCCAAAGCAATCCCATGCCTAACGCCTTTTTTCGCGACATCCGATCCATCCGTGCTCAAGAGAATATTGGCGTACATTCGGGGACTCCCTTGCTCGTCGAACATTTTTCCCAAGAAAGTGATCCTTACTTATATGGTTCGACGTCGGTGCCGGTCTATGCGCTTTTATTTCGGTTCTCAGTGTCACGCTCACGACCTCGCGGAGGGTCGCGGGCCGGTCACGCATGCGCGGATCGGAGTGTGCGGGCGCGAAAGCGGAAGCTGGACGAATAGCCCGATGGTGCGGTTCCAGAATTAACCTGCGGCGCCGGTATTCAGCTTAACGAGCAAGTTTCGTTGCGGCATCGCGCGAAAGCGATAGCGTGCCCAGCACCGATGCTTCCTCCGGTTGAGTTTGGAGATCATCCGATGCTCAAGAGATTTGTGAAGCCTTTGCTCATTTCAATCGCGATTGTCGCCGCCGCGCTTCCGCTGAGCGCAGCAGCAGCCTACATTGCATTAGCCTTGGTCGGTTATTGAATGGGCAACGCGAATAAAGCGACACGTGCAATACTAATTATCGTTGGCCTCTTTGCCATCGCACCATTGGTGATTGCAGGCTTAGTTCGGATTGCTGTTCATGAGTTGCGTTGCGTCTATGGCTTCAGCAAAGCGGGTCTGAAGTTGCTGACGAGACCCTTCAAAGCAATCCGCTAGGTAGCGATAACTGGCCATCAGTAAAGGCCGCCGCTGCCGTTCAGGTTGCCGACAGCCTTCAGCGCCGCGCCCATGATGGGAACGGCTGCCGGCGCTTCGGTCATCACGCTTCTCCTCGGCGCCGATTACGGTCATGGCATGTAGACCGCTTGGAGATTGAACCCGTAGGCAGCACCTGCTGGGTGGTCAGCAATAGCACAGCGAACCCGCAATCCACGAGCCCTAGCGGCCGTTCAACTAACAATTGCAACAACCCCTCGGTGATTTAAACAGGGAGACTTCCTGACGGTAGATAAATTTTGGGGAACTTGAGAAGCATCAATATCAAGGCAATTTCAGAGCAGACTGTCCCAACATTACAACCTTCGGACTAGAGGCGGCATACAACCTTTGGACTCAAGCCGATGGACGTGTCTGAGGCAGGCGCCCCCCCTTCTGCGACAACTTCGCTGCAGCAAAATGACGCTACTGAAAAGTCTCGTGACATCGAGGCATTTCTCGAATTGACTTGGAGACAAGACGATCGCTTGATCAAATCTGACGTAGCTCGCGCCGTGCTCGCAGCACTGCTCGGGTTGATGGTGTTTACAGCTATCCGATGGGGCGCCTTGTTGCACGACTGACGAGGTTTGATTTTGCGGCAGGTGCTCATAAGGAGCTGTTGGCGGTCCACGACCTCGTTAAAGCCATGGTCGTCGCCGCAACAAGTCGGTCCGCGGAACCAAGCTTCATGCAAGTGGGCTGAACACAGATCCCTTCATCCGTGACAAGTTAACGCAGGCGCGATCGACGATACGATTTTTTCACTACGTGCTCGGCATGTTCGGCCATGAACACGCGGAACGCCATCCTTATCTTGCTGTTGATTGGGTTCGTGTCGGGCCTTAGCTGGTCACTCCACTCGCTTGCCAACACGCGCAGCTTGTCCAGCTTTGTCTTTTTTTGCGTGATGACGTTCGCCGTCATGGCCACTGCTGCCTACGCCGTCGATCGTATGCAAGGCAGCCCGCAGCAATAGCGTCCCGCCGCAAGGACCTGCTTGAACGTTCGGATTTTGATGAGGCCGCCAGAGTTGGCGGTGTGCCTGAAACTTATGATGGGGTGACCCGTAAGTCTCAAGGCGGGCGACCCCTGCCGACCACTTCCAATTGCCCTGCCTCAACAGGAGCGATGCTCGACCTATTAGATACGGGTAAGCAATGCTGACAGTTTCAAGGGCCGCCAACTGAGGCGGCCTCGTGTTGGGCCGGCTTCTGAAAAGCAAGCGGGCGGCTCGGCACACTGCCCTCCGCCGAAGATGTGCCGAGCCTAGCCGAGCTGGCGCGCTGGTCGAGCCCCCAACCGGCTGAACCAATCATGGCAGCAATGTGGCTGGTATGATATAGCGCGCCGGCAACAGCGCCGAACAATCGTCTTCCTCGCGACGAGTTTGATGGCACCGGGGCATCTTTGTTCACAGGGGCGGCCCAAACCGTCTCACGCTTGGGCCTCAGCTATTGGCTGACAACCTTTCAAGACCCGCTTCTATGGCAGCGATATCTTCATGGACCGCACTGATCGGTCGGCTGAAGTCGTAGGGGCCACCTGTCCGCGCCCTGAGGTCGACGGCCAATCTACGCCGATGCATCCGGAGATCCTCGAGGGCCCGTCGATCTCCTAGCTTTACATAAGCGTCAACAATTCCTTCGATGGCTGTCGTCAATTCTTTCCCCAGCGATCCGAAGAAAAACCGCCGCTGGGTTGAGACCAACGACGGCTTTCCGATAGCCACGCAACGCTACCACCAGAAGGTCACGACGAAGTTGCGCTCAATCGGTTAATCCGCGGTTACCCCCTGAAGTCCGCTGGTGGGCGGTCCCGCGCTCCACTTGCCGCTCAACGTTCAGGACTCCGCAAAGTTATTTGCCCTCTTTTTCGATTTTCTTCCTTTCTTCCTCATTCATCTCTTTGACCTTCGGCTCTTGATTAGTCGCGCCAGTTGTTTGAGTAGCTGTGGCTGGCGGGCTGGCGTTAGGAATGGATGTCTGCTGCGGACCATCCTTCGCCGGTCGTGTCGCGTTGGCGCCGGGCCGATTGGCTTCTGCGGCCGTCGTCGGCGTTGTCGCCGGGGTCTGCTCGCCGCCCGACTTTGGAATCACCGTATTTTTCATATTGGTGGGCGGCATGTTCGGTTTAACTTCATTATTATCCTGGGCAAATGCGGGCGCGGATAGAAGCAACATCGCAATGGCGAATTTGTACATGATTTCCTCCGAAATCTGGTTGTGACAAGCACATCTGGTTGTCACAACGACAACACTGTCCAAGGCGGCCAGTTCCGATCTATTGGCGGCTCGCTTAGCGATCTCTGGCGGAAAGCGCAGCGCGCACCCGAGCCCGCGCCTTTGTCGTTATCGCCTCAGCCGCCCTGCTTGCGTGCGCCCAATTCCGAAAGAACCGTTCATCCACGAGAGTTAGAGTATGACACGAGCCATCGGACTTTTTTGACTACTTCAGAAACTTCACGCCAGCCATGGTCCCATTTCGCCAAACAAGTTCGCAGGGCCTGGTGCTCGATGCGAATGCAAGGTTGAATTGGCGAGGCAACTCAATTGCGCCACTGATAGCAATCCGCGCACCGCTTTTTGAAATGTCGACGACCTTACAGTCACGCTTGGCAAAGCCACCTAGCACCACGCGCGCGGGAAAATCGCGCTTCATGCGCCGCTCGGCTCGCTTCTGGCGTTTGAAAAACATCGCCTCAGTTGCCTTCGAACACGACTGGGAATCAAAGCCCGATCCCCATGATTTGTTCCGCGGTTCCTCAGCGGCCCTGCAAGAATGAGTCCCCGCTTGTAAGCCAACTCACATCCCCATGAGGGATGCCACGCCATCCATACGTCAGAGAAAAGTTCGAGATGTGCCGAAGGCGGGGCCTCTGCTACGACCTTCACGTAGGAGATATCGGACGCGACGCGCCGTGGCAGTGGTATTCGCGTCCCTCGTCGCCTTGCAGAGGCGTTAGGGTGAGTTGATTAAGCGCTGAGCCGCGGAAGGTTTCCGCCTTGAAGGCTGCTCACCTAGCAGACGATAGTCGCGCTTTTAATGTGTTCGCCGGTGGCGCACGCGTTAAATAGTTTCGCACTCGACTTGTCGATTTTCTTCGTTCCGCCCGCGACGTGGTCGAGTTGTTGCTCGCTCAGCTCAATCGGCCTGGATCGGATGTCGGCTGCCTGCTTGGTCATGTTTGCCTCCAATGTTGATCGGTTGCTTGTCATCCTGGTGCCGAGCGTAGGCGCCCGCTTGGATGCCAACCGTGATGCAGGTCACGGATCGACGCCCGTCATTGGCTGTCCAGGAAACGGCCGCCACAAGGGCTCGCCACGACTCCAGGAAGACCGCTTGCGGAGACATTAGAAACTGCCCCTCTCTCAGCCGATGCGCTCAACGCCGTCGCCGGTGGCGGGTGCGGGTTGGACTTTACGAGGGTCGCATGCCCGATCGGGAAGTTACGACCTCGAATTGTCCCGGCGTACAACCTTTCGTTGTTCGCTGGTGACCGACGTAATTTTGCTCGTTTTGCTCAAACGGGCCGCCTACCGGCGCGCAGGTCGTCGCCGCCAACTTGAACACAGATTGCTTCCCGCGTGACAAGTTAACGCAGGAGCAATCGACGAAACGATTCTTTTACTAGGTGTTCGGCATCGTCGAGGCCATGAACACGCGAAACGCCATCGTTTTCCTGCTCCTGACCGTGTTCGTGTCGGGACTTGGTTGGGCACTCCACTCGCTCGCCAATACGCGCAGCTTATCCAACTTTGTCATTTTATGCGTGGTGACATTCGCCATCATGGGCACGGCTGGGTTCGCTGTCGACCGTTGGCAACGCCAATCGCAGCAATAGCGCCCCGCGCTCTGGATTTCGACATTTGCAACCATGCATGATCCCCATCGTCCAACGACGGTCCGCCTGCACGAATTAACTCTGCTTTCGCGGCAGGCTTTTGCGCGAACTTCGGTCGCGGTAAGCTTGAACATTGGATCGTGGATCATTTTGAGGCCGACCTGATGGACAGTGAATTTCTCAAAGAGCAGGCAAAGCGCTGCCGCGGCCTTGCTGAAAAGGCCGATCAATTCACGAAAAGACGGCTGCTGGATCTGGCGGCCAAATATGATGGCAGGCTGGATCCGACCTCGCAGGCTTCCCGAACCCTCAAGCATCTCTCAAGCCCGCCAGCACCGCGAACGCAGCGCCAGTTGGACCCTACCGCTTGATCCAAAATCCATCGCGCCAGATCACCAACAATGCTGACAGAATTCGATCAGACCACGATTGCGAACATGACGGCCGCCCTGGATTTTGTCTGCAAGAAGATCCCTGCAGACAAAGACAGCAATGAACTGCGCAAGCGCATTGGGGATGAATTGGTTCGGTGCGCGCGCATGGGTAGACGATCGCTGATCGACCTCCAGCAGGCCGGAATGAAGGTTATGGAAGAGACCGCGAAACCGGACCGATTCAGTTGGTTCGGATGGAAGTGGCGTGGGTAGAGTCCGGTTCGTCAGCCGACTTATCAGCAACCACGATCGGCAGCGGACCGGCCCTGTTCCAAACCCAGACCATGGGGCGAAATGAGCCCCGCCTCAAAGACATCTACGGCTCCACGAAGTAGTCGAGACACACGTCGCCTGTGGCTGCCGCCCCTTCCGCTGCGCCGTAAAGGGGCCGCCTCAGTTGGCGGCCTCTTTCGTTGCCAAACCTCGGAATTCCCTTTCGCCCGTAAGGCCGGTGTAAGCGACCGATCCTAGCATTGCCGCTGGCATCAAGCTTGGGGCTCCGATGAGAGGAATTTTCGCCATAGGCGTTGCGATCGGTGTGCTTTGGTTGGCGGATGTTTTGTTGAACGGCAGCCGCTACGCAGAGGTGCTTGAGCGCGGCGCGATGACCCTGACAGGAAACTAGGCTGCGGCTTTTACCCGGTTGGAATTCACTGTCGGAGAGCCGAGCGACGGCGCCGCCTTTCGCGCCAAATAAACGGCCCCCACCCCCTCGATGGCCTCGCCGATGCGCTTCGGAACTCGGGCGACACACATCCACTGTGCCAGCCCACGCCTAGCGTGCCCCGAGGGCCGCCTAGCCGAGTGCGCGCACCTTGGGGTAGGTGATAGGAGCGGCACCCGGCTATTCGGCCCGCGCGGCGGTGCGGGCACGGCCATCCGAAATCCAAAAAAGCTTACGCGAGCGTGATGGCCCTCTCACTGCCTTGGCTTTTGGGTGTGACCAATTGACACAACCGGGGCGTCAAGGACGAAAAGTCAGCCACTGCAACGCCGAACACCGCTCCGGCGGATATGATCGCTCGGCTGCGGTGGTTTAGTTGCCGAGGCCTCTGAAATCCGTCCGGCGCGACGAGTATGTCGCCAAAAGAAGCGCAGGAGCCCGACGCGCGACGATTTTCCGGACGACACACGTCGGGCCCGACCAAACCGTTGGGTCGAACAGGCATGGTCAAAATCAAGGGTAAGAACGATTCGCGGCAAAAATCCCGTTGGCTGCAAAGTGCCCGTTCGACGATCCGATCCGGTTCTAGTCGAAGGCGACGCCGATCCGATCCTCCTGGCGCCAGATGACACGACAGGGAATGTGCGTGTCGTCCGCCTTGAAGGCAAGATTGAAGCGCTCGGGGATGTCGTTGGGGCTATTGACCTCGAGCGCCGCACCCGAAATGGAAATGTTGCTGATCAAGCAGTTGATCACGCTGCCTGCGAACTCAATCGCTCCAGACATCAACACAGGCTTGCGAGGGGCCCCGCGCTTTTCCATGATGTGTTGATACCGCGAAATCCTTAGGGATCCATAAAACGGGGGCGCGCGATCAGCGCGGCTGGCTGGTGCGGCAAAAAGGCCGCAGCCAACCCTTCGACGACCCGATCCCGCTGCCCGGTGGCACCGGGCCTGCGAAGCTCAGGGAAGCCATCGCTCATCGCACCGCCCTTTCGTTAACCCCTCGTTAGCATTTGAGGATCGAACCTCGAGCTGCGGAGAGAATTGCAGGGGGACATCACGATGCCCGAGACACCGCTTTGGGATGAATTGACCCGGTCAGAGCAGCGCTTGCTGATTAGATTGTTTGGCGGCGGCTCGGTGCGAAACCAGAACCCCGAAGATGTCGAGGGCCTTTACCGACGGGGTTTGGTTGACGACGAGAAAAACCTCAGCGTGCCGGGCTTACTGGCGTTGACCCTCGCCATGCGCCGGCAGCAAACGGACGCCCTGCGACGGGTGGAAGACTTTCGGTAATCAGCGCGATTAGCCACGTCACGACGGAAAGCCTTTCAGCTTTCCTCGAACGTCCCCTCCTCGCTCGCCGCCGCGCGACCGTGCTTGCGCGGCTGATCGATACGGGGCTCGGCGTCGATCAGCTTTTTCGTGTAGGCATGGACAGGCCGGTTGAAGACCTCGTGCGCGGGGCCGGTCTCGACGAAATTGCCGCGATACATCACGCCGACGCGGTCCGAGATCATTTCGACCACCGCCAGGCTGTGACTGATGAACAGGAAGGCCAGGCCAAAGCGATCGCGCAGATCCATGATCAGGTTCAGGACCTGCGCCTGAACCGATACGTCGAGGGCGGAAACCGGCTCGTCGGCTACAATCAGCTTGGGCCTGCCGATGATCGCGCGCGCGATCGCAACGCGCTGCCGCTGGCCACCCGAAAATTCGTGCGGATGGCGGTCCGCGTCCGAGGGCTGAAGACCAACGCTGGCAAGCGTTTCTTCGATCAGATGCCTCCGCTCCTTGCCCCGGGGAGCGTCGGGATCGAGAAAGAGCGGCTCTGCAACAATACGCCCGACGCTTTGACGCGGATCAAGCGATCCGCGCGGATCCTGGAACACCATCTGGAAGCCGCGGCGCAGCCGTAGCAATTCGCCGCGCGATTTTGCGAAAATATCCTCGCCTTCGAACAAGACCTGTCCGCGCGTCGGACGATTCAGTCCCATCACGACACGGGCAAGCGTGGATTTGCCGCAACCACTTTCGCCCACGATGCCGAAAATCGTCCCGGGCGCGATCGCGAAGCTGACGCCGTCCACCGCCTTGGTCAGCGTTTGATCGGCGCGACGCCCGTAATGGCTTTCGACATCCCTGACTTCAACGAGAAAACTCCCGTCCGAACGCTTCGCCGGCGGAAGCAAAGCAGATGCCTCGATCGGACTGGCCGTCGTCGCCGCGAGGTTCGGCCCTTTGTCCTTGGCGGGACGCGGCAGGGCGGCGATCAGTCTTTGCGTGTAGGGATGCGTGGGCTGGCGCAGGACGCGCTCGGTCTTGCCTTGCTCCATGCATTTTCCCGCATTCATCACCAGCGTCCGCTCGCTGATGCTCGCGATGACGCCGAGATCGTGGCTGATGATCAGGAGCGACATGCTCAGTTCGGCGATCAATTCTCCGAGCAGATCCAGCACCTCGGCTTGCACGGTGACGTCAAGGGCGGTGGTTGGCTCGTCGGCGATGAGAAGGCCCGGGCCAGGCGCCAAAGCGATCGCGATTCCGACCCGCTGCCGCTGACCGCCCGATAGTTCGTGCGGATAGGCGTCGAGACGCCTGCGCGCATCGGGAATGCGGACCCGTTCGAGCAGCCGGAGCGCTTCCGCCCTCGCCTCCGCCCCGCCAATCGGCTTGTGCCTCAATAGCCCTTCGGCAATCTGGGCGCCGACGCGCATGGCGGGATTGAGCGCCGTCATCGGCTCCTGGAAGATCATGCCTATCTTCGCACCGCGCACATGCTGGAGTTGCTGTTCGCTGAGCCGCATCAAATCGACGCCATCGAGAACGACCCGTCCTTCCGCCCTGATCTCCTTTGGCAACAGCCCGAGGATGGCGAGAGCCATCAGGGATTTCCCCGAGCCGGACTCGCCGACGATGCCGAGCGTCGCCCCTTTGGGAATCGTGAAGGAGACATTTTCGACCAGAGTCACCGGCCGTTGGCGCGGTCGATCGAGCCGGATCGCGCTGATATCGACCTCGATCGTCAAGCCCGGCTCCCGGAACGTGGGTCAAGCCAATCCCTCAATCCGTCCCCGAGCAGGTTCAACCCGAGCACGGCGATCGCGATGGTCACGCCCGGCGCTATCGCCATCCAGGGGGCCTGGCTCAGATAGGTCTGGGCGTCGCTCAGCATCCGGCCCCAACTCGGAGCGGGAGGCGGAAGGCTGAGGCCGAGAAAACTCAGGCCGGCTTCCACAAGAATGGCAAGCCCGATCTGGATGGTCGCCTGAACGACGAGCGCGCCGGCGATGTTGGGAAGGACATGATCGATGGTGATGCGCAGCCGTCCCTTGCCGGCGGTCTGCGCCGCCACACAGAAATCGAGCGCCCAGACCCTCAGCGCCGCGCCGCGCGACACGCGGATGAAGACGGGGATCGTGAAAATGCCGATGGCGAGAACGGCCGTGAGCTGCCCGGCGCCGATCAGCGCGGCGATCATGATTGCAGAGATCAACGCCGGGAAGGCGAAAACAATATCCGCAAAACGCATGATCGCCTCCTCGATCCATCCGCGAAGAGCCGCCGCGGCAGCACCCAACGCGACGCCGGCAATCAATCCCAGCAGAACCGAGAGAAAGGAGATCGACAGCGAATTCCAGGCGCCGACCATCAGCATCGAGAAAATGTCGCGCCCGAAGGCGTCGGTGCCCGCTATCCCCGCTGCGAACGGCGGCTTCAGCTTGTTCATCAGATGCATGCGGGTCGGCAATTCCGGCGTCCAGAACTGCGACAGGATGGCGATCCCGACGAACGCTCCGGTGATCCCGCCGCCGAGAAGCAGGCCAAAGCGGGGCCCGATACCGAAACGAGGAGTGGCTTCCGCCATGCTCGTCATCGGACTGTCCTCAATCGGGGATCGAGCCAGAGGTAAGCAAGGTCGACGAGGAAATTGACGAGGATCACGAGCCCCGCGAAAAACATCGCCACGTTGCGGATGACGATCAGGTCGCGCTGGGCGAGGGATTGAAAGGCAAGGCGTCCGATGCCCGGCAGATTGAATACATTCTCCACCAGCACGGCGCCTGCGATCAGAAAGGAAAATTGCAGGCCGATGATGGTGACGATCGGCACCAGCGAGTTGCGGACCGCATGCCGCCAGAGCACCTGGGACCCAGTCAACCCCTTCGCGCGCGCGGTGCGGATGAAATCTTCACCTGTCACGTCGAGTACGGCCGAGCGGGTGACGCGGGTGAGAACGGCGGCCTGGGGCAACGCCAGCGCGACCGCCGGGAGCAAAAGCGATTTGAGGGCGGCCGCTGGATCGCTCCAACCGGGAAAGCCGCCTGCCGAGAACCAGTGCAGCGTCGACGAGAAAAGAAGGATGAAGAGGATTCCGAACCAGAAATCGGGAACCGATATGCCGATCAGCGCGAACGCCGACGCGGCGCGGTCGGGCGCCCGTCGCGGATGCGCCGCGGCAGCGACGCCGAGGGACACGCCGATCGCAACCGCAATCGTCATCGCCATCAAGGCGAGAGGCAACGTGACTTGCAGCCGCTCCGCAATCAGCGGAGCGACCGGTACGCCATAGGAGGCGGACTTGCCGAGATCCCCGGTGAAGGCGCCCCAAATCCAGGTGAGATAGCGGATATAGGCCGGCTGATCGAGGCCAAGCTGGCGTTCGAGCGCGGCGATCGTGTCCGGCTTCGCCGCGGTTCCGAGCAGGATCGCCGCGGCATTTCCCGGCAGCAGGTCCAGCGTTGCGAAGACGATCAGCGACGCCGCGAAAAGAGTGAGCGCGAATGAGGAAAGGCGGTTGAGGATGAACCGAAACGTTTGCAAATTTTGCGTTCTCGTTTGGATGTCGCGGCGTCCTCCGGCGCGATCCCGGCCGGACCGCTGACGAAAACCTGCCGCCGCGGCCGGGAAACGGCCGCGGCGCCTGTCAGCCGATCAATTCGCCCAGTGAGCGTCGCGGACGTAATTCTCGGAAATCGGTTCGTTGTCCCATATCCCTTCGAGTTTCGCGCTCAAAATGTTGAGATGGGGAAGATCGAAAAGATAGAGCGCTGGCACGTCCTGGGCGAGGATCTTCTCGGCTTCGCCATAGAGCTTGTCGCGCTCATTGTCATCGGAGGTCTTTTCCGCGGCCGCGACGATATCGTTGAACTTCGGGTTCTTGTAATTGAAATAATATCCGGGCCGCGAATAGATATCGATGTCCAGCGGCTCGGCATGGTCGACGATCGAGACTTCATAATCATGCTTGATGAACACCTCGTCGATCCACTTGGCGGGGAATTCGCTCGGCACGATATTGAGCTTGACCCCGACATCGGCCAGCATGGCTTGCATGACCTCGGAGGCGCGGGTCGTGTAGCTCATCTGCGGCGCCTTGATGGTGATGGTGAAGCCGTTCGGATAGCCCGCCTCGGCGAGCAGGCTCTTGGCTTTTTTCGGATCATAGGGCAGCACGCCGGTCAGATCGATATAGCCGCGGTCGGTCGGGGCGAAATGACTGCCGATCGGCGCGCCATAGCCGGAAAAGGCGCCCTCGATCACCGCCTTGCGGTCGATTGCGCTCATCAAGGCCTGGCGGACTTTGACATTGTCGAGCGGCGGCTTCGCGTTATTGAGGGCGGCCACCAGTTTGCGCGGCGTGGCGCCGATCACCGTCTTGAACCGGGTGTCTTTCTGGAACTCGCCAAACAGTTCAGGCGCGGTGAAATTTGGGAAGGCGTCGATATCGCCGGCGCGCAGCGCTGCCGCCTGCGCCTGCGGATCGCCGATGAACCGGAAGGTGACGCTCGACAGTTTCGGCACGCCCTTTTCCCAGTAATCCTCGTTCTTGACCAGCACGACCCGGTTGCCGCGCTCCCATTCCTTGAACTTGAACGGGCCGGTGCCGACCGGCTCTGTCTTGTTGGTGGCAACGGTTTTGGGATCAATCATGACCGCATCGCCCCAGCCCAACCAATAGACGAACAGACCGGCGGGGTGCTTGAGCTTGATCACCGCCGTCAATGGGTCCGGCGTCTCGATGCTTGCGATCGGCTCGAAGAATTGCTTCTGCGCATTGGTGGAATTGGGCGCCCGTGCGCGGTCGAGAGAAAACTTGACGATCGAGGAATCGAACGGCGTTCCATTATGGAATTTCACGCCGGGACGCAGCTTGAACGTATAGCTCAGACCGTCCGGCGACACCGTCCATTCGGTCGCGAGCAGCGGCTTGATCTTGCCGTCCTTGTCGATCGTGACCAGGCCCTCGTAAAGGTTGCCCCAGGTGACTTCGCGGATCGCCACGGGTGCCGAGATCGTTGGATCCAGACCCGATGGCTCGACCGCCATCCCGACGATCAGCGTGTCTTTGGCCGACGCCAGCGACGCTCCCGACAAGAACGCCAGCGCTGCGATCGTCAGTCCCCAACCCATTCGCCTCTTGCTCATTTTTGGTTTCCCTCTTTTCGCGCCGAGCGGCGGATTTGCGAAGCAGTGAAATATTCAAACCTGATCGAGCCAGCGTATCAGCCAGACCTCGACGTCCCCACAACAGGGAAGGCGCATGCGAACTTGGTCTTGGGCAAGTGCCGACGAACACGCCGGAGCCCTGCCCCACCTGCCAGAAACTTTCCCGCCCGCGCCCGCCATCGGCCGATCATCGGGCCGGACGTCATCTTCTAAAAGCCGAGACTATCGGCCGGAACATAAAGTTGTCAAATTATCTAATTGCTTTTAGCGCCGCGGTGAGGAAAGTTGGCGCGGCGAAAATGCCTAGTCCACTGGTTCCAACATAATGGCTTTGCCGACCGTGAATTGAAGCAGCCAATCGCCAGGCATCAGAGCGAGGAGCCGATGACGGAAATGCACTACTGGTCCATCCGCGAGCTCTCGCGGAGGATTCGCAGCGGAGAGATTTCGCCGGTCGCGGTGGTCCGGACCCTTCTCGACCGCATCGAAGCCCTCGATGGGCGTCTGCATTCCTACATCACGGTAATGGGCGAACAGAGTTTGGCTCGCGCCCGCATCGCCGAGGAGGAATTGCGCCGCGGTCAATGGCGGGGGCCTCTGCATGGCGTTCCGCTCGCGGCGAAAGACCTGTTCTACACCAAGGACGCACCCACCACTGCGGGCATGAGCATCTATCGCAATTTCACGCCCGATTATGACGCCACGGTCATCGAAAGGCTCTACGGCGCCGGCGCCATCATTCTCGGCAAGGTGAGCCTCACCGAGGGGGCCTATACCAACAACCACCCGATGTATCCGGTGCCCATCAACCCCTGGAATGCCGATTACTGGGCGGGCACGTCGTCCAGCGGATCGGGTGTCGCCACTGCCGCCGGCTTTGCCTATGGCGCGCTTTCGACCGACACCGGCGGCTCGATTCGCTTTCCGTCGGCATGCAACAACGTGACCGGCATCAAGCCGACCTGGGGAAGGGTGAGCAGGCACGGCGTTTTCACGCTGTCTCATTCGCTGGACCATGTCGGTCCCTTCGCCCGCAGTGCGGAAGACGCCGCGGCGATGCTGAATGTCATCGCCGGACCCGACGACAGAGATCCCACATCGCTGCGCGCGAATGTGCCGGATTATCTCGCGGCGACCGGGCGTGGCGTGCGCGGTTTGCGCATTGGCGTCGATGACGCCTTCATCAGCACCAAGACGCATCCGGAAGTCATCGCCGCCGTCGAAGCTGCGCGCAAGATCATGGAGAGCCTTGGCGCCAGGATTCGTCCGGTATCCTTCCCCTCGCCCTATGACGCGTTGCGTGGCTGGTTCCACATCTGCGGCGCGGAGACCGCCCGCGTGCACGCCGCGACCTATCCCTCCCGTGCCGCCGAGTATGACGCCGGCATGATCGGACTGATCGAGCACGGCCGAACCGTCAGCGCCGAGGTCGTGGCCAACGCCTGGGTCGAGCGTCTCGAATTCTCCGGCCGCCTCGCGGCGGCATTCGAAGATGTCGACGTCATGCTCATTCCCACGATGACGACACCGACCCCGACCCTGCCCGAACTGGCGGCGTTCGGCGCCGACGACGAAGTGCTGCTGCAGATGATCCGCTACACCGCTCCCTTCGATCTCTCCGGCCATCCAACAATTGTGCTGCCGGCCGGCTTTTCCTCCGCCGGGGTTCCGATCTCGATGCAATTTGTGGGAAAGCATGTCAGCGAAGACGTGCTTTGCGCCGCCGGCCATGCGTTCCAGCAAGCCACCGACTGGCATCTTCGCAGACCGTTCGCTTAGCATCGCCGGCGAGAGACGGCGCTTCAAAGGACAACGCCAGGGAGGGCTGCGCCTCAGTCGGCAGCCTGCAGCGCGATCTCCCCTTCGCGAGCCGAAGGCTGCTCGCGGACCATGACGGCGTGGTGTTTCATCAGCCGGAGGCGCGCGGCCTCGATGTGATTCCACATCGCGCGCCTTGCAGCTTCAGCGTCGCGCTTCCTGATCAGATCGAGCACTTCACCGTGTTCGCGCAGCACGGCGGCGCCGCGATTCCAGGGCTGGAAGTGAACGAGATGGCGCATCAGAATGCGCTCGTCGTCCGATCGATATTCAAGCGAGCGAACCGCCTCCACGAAATGCCCGTTGGTCGTGGCGGCAGCAATGGCTTCGTGAAAGAGATAGTCGAAGTGATGGGTAATGGCGCCGGCGGCATGCGCTTCTTCAAATTTGCGCAGGGCCATCTCAATGCGGTCCATATCGGCGAGACCGCGCCGGCGAGCCGCCAGGAATGCGGCTTCCGGCTCCATCACCAGGCGGAACTCGAGATCATCCAGCATGCGCTGGGTCTGAAGAAGAAACGAGCCCGAGGCCTTCAATAACCGCGCGGCGATCACTTCATCGATCCCGACGACATAGTTGCCCGATCCGCGCAGGGACTCCACCAAGCCGTCGCGCCTCAGCCTATCGAGGGCCTGGCGAACCACCGGCCTCGACACCGCGAAGGCGACCGCGAGCTCCGGCTCAGACGGCAGTCTCGCCCCCTTCTCGAACCTGCCGGAGGTAATGGCATGAACAAGGCTGCGATGGATGCGTTCGTGCAGCCCGCCTGGCCTGTTCGTTTCGAACAGGCCTTCGGCGATTTCGTTGGAGCGGTCTCTCCTCGGCTTGCGGCCTCGCCGAGCCGCCGTGACCGGCGACTTCGCCATGTCCAAAGGAATTGCCACAAATCCACCTTCTCTGGCGACATTGACCGTCGGGCGACCGTCCGGCACCTGCCGCCAGCGCGACGAGATATCACAATACTAAGGCCTTGTGGGGCAGGCTCGCAACCGGTCGCGCCGCGTCCAGGTCCGCTCAGTCGGTCCGCGGAGCCAAATCCTTCATTGCTGGAACACGGCCCGGCAGGCCTCGCTGAGGCTGGCCCTCTGCCGCCGCAGGCAGGCGGTGATGGCCCGCACGTTCGGGATCTCGCCGGCACAAAGCCGGTAGACGTCCGGTGTGCAGGCCCTTCTCTGTTCCGCCGTTCCGGGTTCGGCCGACGCCGGGTGAATTGCGAGCGGGGCTAAAAGCAGGCCGAGCGCCAGCACCAGCTTGAGCCGGCGCGCCGGTCGCCAAAATCGCGTAAATCTTGTCGTCATGACAACGTTTCCTTGCTTCGCTGGCGCCTCTGCGGCGACCTCCTGGCAAGGCGAATACGGTAAAGAAGGCGCGCGGAATGTGATTTTTCTCACAGTGGACCGCAGCCGGATCGGTCTAATCTGCGCGCGAGGCTGAAGGAAAAAATAACCAAAACGGCCGCGACAGGCCGATCGATACAATTTGAGCAATTACTTCAATTTGGAAACAAAAGACTTTTGAGACCGTACGTTTCTCAAGTGTGGGAGCGTGCGATGAGCGAAATTGAATTCGACCGATTGCTGGATGCCGTGCGAACGGCCGTTGCGCCCGCGCAGGAGGACGTTGTGACCTATCCCCCGACCTTCAATCAGCCTCCGAAGCCCGCCAACGATAACGAACTGGCGTGGGGGTTTATTCCTTTTCCGGAAGGCTGGTACGCCGCCTGCTGATGGTGTTACGTGAATTTCCTTCCCTGATCTCTTTAAAATTAACAACAAGATATTGATTCTTTTCAAATTATCGCTGCAATCCAACTAGTATTGGAATGCGGCGGATCGCCGGTTTTCCGGTTTTCGGTTTGAATTCTCGCACTTAAGCCATCGATATTCGAATCATGCCCGGCCGTTGTATGTTGAGGAAACTCACAGGGCTGCGGGCTGGTCGCGACACAAAACCATCCGCATCGGCCGCTGGAGCGATCCGGAAGCTACCCGAATGCGGATAGGCATTGCTGTACTGATCTGTCTTTGGTGCGCCGGCTGCGCCTTGTCGGAGAAGCCCGCGGCGCTGGCACCCGCACCCCAGCAAGCCGCCGCGCTGGAAAAACCCGCACCGGCCGCTGATGCAGCGCCGGCCAAATTCGAATGCAGCGACGGCACGATTTCGACGTCGCAACATGGCTGCCTCGTCAGCATGGCACACGCCCGGCTCCCGCCAGGACAGCAGACCGATCGAACACAGTCCAATTCCACGCCCCCTGCGAACCAACCGCCCATGGACGCAGCACAATGAGCCTTGTCTGACGGGCGGTTGCCTAAGCGGGTGATGCTGTATATTGATCCCGGCCCATGGGGCCACGTGGCGGAGTGGTTACGCAACGGTCTGCAAAACCGTGTACACCAGTTCAATTCTGGTCGTGGCCTCCATAAATAAGATCAATAGCTTACGAAGAATTTTAGATATGGGTTCTTAGTTTTATTTTTAAGTCGGGGGACCCATTGGGGATCCTCCCGCTTACCGAAGCAGCGATATCTTCGCGCTGTGAATTGCCCAGCAACCAAGGCCCTTCTTGGCTCTCGAAGTGCTCTCCACACCGCGTGGGGCGCGCGGGGCACGCGCGGCGAGTGCTCGTTTCGATGAATTCGCTTCTGCCCGTAGTTGCAAAGCGCGTCCTTTCTCGCTTGAGTGTCGCCGGGCGGGGAAAATGAGCGACGACCTCGAGAAGCTTTTTGAAAGCCAAAAATTACTAGCAATCACGCCAGCGTGGACCGACGTAGGCGGGGATGTCCTTGAAATTGTTTGTCCACTTCAAATCGCCGGTACCGTCGTGCAAGGGCTTCAATTCCGGCTCATCGCCCGCAAATCGATGGCCGATGAGATGGTCACCGATCAAATCGAGTATCACCAACACGCGGAAGGCGGCGGTCCACTAGCACGCATCGAATGGAAACCTCTTAGTGGACACAACAACAGGGGTCGCGGCCCCAAGGCCTGGCAGCATCGAGTAATACAGGGCTGTCACCATCACAGCTTTGCGCTTAACCAAAAATACGCCGCGAAAGAGATCGGTCGCGGGCCTTTGCCGATTGCGTTACCTCTTGAACAGAGCCCGCCAAAATTCGATGAACTCCTGAATTTGGTGGGTAAAGAGTTTAAAATCACCAATATAGAGTGGGTCGAAATACCGCCGTGGGAACCCGCCCTGCGTTTGGAGTTGCCATGACAGCGACTGTTAAGCCCAAAATCAGAGAGGTTGTGGAAGCTGTCGCGCGGGAGATCGTGGCAGCGGACCATCGTGCGAGCGGATCTTTTATCCGCACGCCGCTGATGTATCCGGGTGGCGCGACCGTGGTAATTCGCATTGAGCAGGGCGACGACCGCTTCCTCGTGTCTGACATCGGCCTTGGCAATAGAGAAGCTGAATTGATGGGTGCCGGTTCGATGTATCAAAGACCCGCCAGAGCAATCGCAGAGGAAGCGGGTGTTAGGTTCGACAATGAAGCCTTTTTTGTCATTGAGGCATCGCGTGAGCAGCTTCCAGGCGCCGTAGTTACGATCGCAAACTGCTCTCAGCAGGCTGTCATGCGTGCGTGTGACGCCTTGGCTGAGAAGACGTTCGAGGATCGGAAGGCTCGACTGTACGATCGGCTCGTTCAAGTCTTCGAGCCGAAGGCTGTCAAAAAGAACTTCGAGATCGTGGGGGCATCTACGCAACGCTGGCCCTTCGCAGCGGTGGTCAGTCTACCAGGTCACCGTCCAACCGTTTTTGAACCGGTCACTAAACATCCAAATTCGATTGCTCATGCATCAATGAAATTCGGGGACTTAGCGCTTTTGAAAAACGATGCTCCTCACAGGGTCGCGGTAGTTCAAAATAAATCCGAACTTGGAAAATTGCTTACCGTGCTTTCGAGATCTGCGGACGTCATCGACGATAGCGAAACAGACGATCACATTCGGAAGCTAGCGCTAGCCGCCTAGGCGTCTGATGCAGCGCCGATCTAACAGCCAGGGCAATACCCCTTGGCCGTGCAAAACCGAAAGGTGCCAATGGTCGCGAAAGTCGAATGGAGCCCGCTCCAGCGGGCCACCAACGCTGTTGGTGAAAAGGTTATGACAAGGAACTTCGATCTACGCTCCCACGACGGCTTTGTGAGCGGGCAAATCATCGTCCTGGAGACATCGGAGGCGGCCGCAGTCGCGGAGTGTGAGAGCCGTCTCGTGGTTTTGCTCAAGGACGCGATTAAAGACCTCGGACGTTGATGGAAGCCAAATAGGAATATCGATGCCAATCGATCCGACGACCTTGGCGGAAGCGCTGGCCTTGGTTGCAAAGGCGGGCATGGGGGAATTCGTACCGACCACCGCTGCGCCGGCAAGCGCTGGCGGCGCCCCGATCGCCATTACACTCATCGATCCGGTAGTGCGAAGCATCGGCACGCCAAACTTCGATAAGTCTGATCCGGATCGGCCAGGTGTGGTGCGCAGCGCAAGCATCCTCGCAGCGCTACGGGAAGGCGTCCCACTGCCGCCCCTGCTACTGTTTCAGCGCGCTGGCGAAAGTCGGTACGAGCTGCGCGAGGGCTTCCATCGGCTTCATTTGTGCGCGGCCGTGGGTTACACGCATGTGCCGGCCGTAATCACGGATTGGAAGCCAGGCGAATACTGAGCGCTGCATTATCACACCGACCTTCGCTTGCAATCGCCGCCCGTGCAGATCAACACCCTCAGCAAATGCCTTTGATCCTGCGATCGAGAGCGACGTCCGCGGGATCGCGGTTCTTCTCTAGGCAACAAAGGTGTCGTTGAAAGCCTCACCGCGCGCGCGGCCGCAGCGACAGCGCAACGGTGGGTTTGCTCGGCGTCATCAAGGCCACGGCAGGCTGGTCGGTCGGGATCGGCTCAAACACCACCGTCACGCTCTGTTCGGAGATGGCCTGATTGCCTTCTGGCTGCTTGGAGCGCAACGTCAGGTCATAAGTACCTGCGGGCAGCCGGGGCGGGACCATGACGAACTGTCCGGATTGATTAGCAACTGCACGATCATGCGGTTCGCCGTTTCGCAGCAGTTCCACTGTTGCGCCCGGCGTCGCCCGGCCCGCGATTACCGCCTCGCCAGTCGATTCGATGCGCGCAAAGTCAAACGCCGGCACGCCGTCGCTGCTGTCGGATCCGCCCAGCGCTGCCACCAGCGCGTCTATGTTTGCTCGCGCCGCCGCGATCGCGTCCAGACCTTTGTCTTGCGCGACTGATGCTGGCTTTTCTTGCGCGGCCAATGCTGGCTTTCGGACCGCCGGCGCGGCGGTTGCAGCCTTGGGATCCATCAGCGTTTCGCGGCTGGAGTGCAGCTTCGCGAAGACAAGCGCGATACCACCGGCTGCAACAAACGCTAGCACGATTATTCGGCTTACCGACGTGGCAGTCATGATGTTCGTCCATCGGCCGGAGCATTACCTCGTCAGCATTATACGTTAGTGCGCGTCAAAGACGCGTTTCGCGGTCGGCTCTAAGCCATCGCCCAATCATGCACCGCACAAAACGCCAACTGACACCAAAGACGGAGCTTCAATATTGACGTACCGCAATTTTGGGTCCGAGAATTTCGCTTAAGTCCACCCAGCTTGGCTCCAAGAATTATTGGTTGAATTGTGGAGGGGTGCGCTATGCATCGTTGCCGGACACCATTTGAACAACGCCTTGCTGACGAAGCTCGCCGCCTGAGGGAAAAGGCGAAAAGCCTACCGCACGGTCGGGTGCGCAACGAGCTATTCCGCAAGGCTCGTCAAGCAGAGACCGCATCGCATCTTACCGAGTGGCTGACGTCTCCGGAGCTGACGTCCGCCAAATGAGTAGGTATCGCGCCTGTGTGATAGGCGACGACGGGCAAATCACCCACTCCCGAACCTTCGCTTGCGGCAACGATGCTGATGCTGCCATTTGGGCGCGGCACATGGCCGACAATGACATTGAGCTTTGGTGCGGTGACCGCTTCGTGAGTAGCTTGAGGTTGACAGATCAGCGCGGCGCTATCTCACACGATGAAGTTGAGGGCCGACTGGTGCCGAAACCCGCGAAATGATTACGGTTGGACATGGTAACGAGAACAGCCGCCATCAGCATCCTTTGCAAATGGCTTGATCTTGCGATCGAGAGTGGCGCCCGGGCGTTCGCGATCGCTCTTGAGCGAGCGGCAGGCCAGCCGGCAACGATCCGGTTTTAGTTCAAGGATGCTCTGGCGCGCGACGAACGCTTGTTACTCTCGCCCGGAGCGGATGACGCTTGATTGCGCCCGCCACTGCCGGTGCCACGCTTAAGGCGCAGACCGAAGCCGGGTGTCGCGCTGTCAAAGACCGTGCGCTCGACGCCCGCGGCGACTATGCTGGCAACAACCTCGTTTGTCAGTTTCGGCACAAACCGTCTACCTGCCGGAGGGTCCCCGGAGACCGAATTGGGGCAAATTCTCCCCCATGTAGACGGATCGAAATAGATAAATCAACAATAAAACCGGGATTTTCACAATTCCGGGGACCCGGCCAAACTCGTGCTTTTGAGGCTGCAAAACCGTGTACACCAGTTCAATTCTGGTCGTGGCCTCCAGCTTAATCATTGACTTCATTGCAGTAT
This sequence comes from uncultured Pseudomonadota bacterium, assembly GCA_963819325.1. Classification (GTDB taxonomy): domain Bacteria; phylum Pseudomonadota; class Alphaproteobacteria; order Rhizobiales; family Xanthobacteraceae; genus Bradyrhizobium. The sequence goes on along the minus strand of CAWFVT010000025.1, from coordinate 84,311 downwards.
TGTTCGCGCTAATGGGTGACGGCAAAGGCCGCCCCAGGCGTTCGCGCGACCCGGGAATTCTTGATAAGCGTCGGTATCTGCAACAGGGATCCATGCGGATGATCGCACGCCACCAACGGATCGCGGCCTGGCTGAAGTCCCGAAAGGTCGAACTTGGTTTGGGCGTGCGGGTCACCGTGGCCGCCATGGGGGCCCTGGTGATCGCGCTGGCATTCGGCCTCAAGTTGCCGCTGTGGGCGGTGCTGACCTCCATCATCGTCACCCAGATGAGTGTCGGCCGATCACTCAAGGCCACCCGCGATTACCTGGTCGGAACCCTGGGCGGCGCGATCTATGGCGGGGCGGTCGCGGTGCTGATCCCGCACTCCGGTGAAGTCACCCTGCTCGTGGTTCTGGTGCTGGCGGTGGCGCCATTGGCGTTCGTCGCGGCCATCAATCCCAGCCTGAACGTGGCGACCGTCACGGCCATCATCGTGCTGCTGCTGCCGGCCATGAATCACGGCAATCCGCTGGACTCCGCGATCGACCGGGTTCTGGAAGTCGCGGTCGGTGCACTGACCGGCCTGGCGGTGTCGTTTCTGGTACTGCCCTCGCGCGCCCACAGCCAGATTCGCTCGAGCGCGGCGCGCGTGCTCGAATTGATGGCTTCGGCGCTCAACGAGTTGCTCTCGGGCCTGACGCGCAGCCTCGACAATGACGCCCTTCACGACCTGCAGGACGGCATCGGCACAGCGTTGACCGGACTGAATGCGATCGGCGCCGAGGCGGAGCGCGAGCGCGCGGCCCGGCTTTCCAGCGGACCCGATACCGGGCCGCTGCTGCGCACCATCCTGCGGCTGCGGCACGATCTCGTGATGATCGGCCGCGCCAGCGTGGTGCCGTTACCGGCCGATTTGCAGCGACGCCTCGCCGCACCGCTCGGGCGCGTCAGCAACGCGATGGCCGAATATCTGCGGTTGATGGCCGCGGCCTTGCGGACCGGCAGGGGCACGCCCGCGATCTGGCCGGTTCAGGCCGCGTTGGAAGCCTACACCGCCGAGGTCGCCGCGGTACGCAGCGATGGCCTGACACGAGGCGTGCCGGGCGACGTCGCCGAGCGCTTCTTCGCGTTGGGATTTTCCCTCGAACAGATGCGGCAGAACCTGAAGGATCTGGAACGCTGCGTGGCTCACTGGAGCGAAGTCATCCGAGGTCCCGCCCGGCGACCCGAGCGATAGCGCCACCTGAGCGACAATTATCGGCGGGCCGATCAGGCGCGTTTGCGGCGGCGGTAGTCGCGTTTCGGTTTCGGCTTTGGCGCAAGCTCCGGCAGCACGCTTTGCGCCTCGCGGTATTTTGCCAGCATCCGCTCAAAACTGCCATGCAGCGTTTCGGCGATATCCGGCCGCTTTTCGAGACTGGCCAGCAGCATCGCCGCCGCCTCGATGGTGGACAGGCCGTCGCGACGTGGCTCGCGGCGCAGTTGCCCGTAACGTGACGGCCGAGCCGGGCCGAGGATGATGCGCTGGCATTTCAGCATCCAGGCGTTGCGCCACCACAGCGCCTTGGCCTGGCTCCAGGTTCCGTCGAGCAGCACAATGCCTTCAACGTCCTTCAGGATGGCGCGCTGATTGTCCTCGATTTCACCCTTGCGGTTGATGGCGACGATATCGCGGTCGGTCTCGAGGTCGGCGACTTTCGCCGAACCGAGATAAAGCACCGCCCAACGCGACGGGTCATGGACCGGCCGTCCGAGCGCCTTGGAAAGGCTCGGCCACGACAATCCGATTTTCAAGACCGCATTCTGGAAATGCAGGGCGGTCAGCCGCGCGGTGCCCAGCGCCCGGTCCTGCTCCTGCGGATGTTGCAGGATCAGCAGCAAAATCCGGTTTTCGATCGGGGTAATGCTGTCGCAGATGCATAACGCCGGCGGCTTGTGGCAATGCGGACAGTCCGGCGTCGCCTCCGCCAGGGCGGGGTCGACTTCAGGTTGGGATGGTTTGGGCATGGCCCGCTATACGCCCTGCGGCCAAGCGCTTCAACAAGTCAGGCGGATTTTGGCCCGATGGCGCCACCTGCCCTGCCCGCGAGCGGTTTGAAACCCCGGCATCCCCTCGCCGTACCTTGAGTACCATCGAAAGGGCTGGGGATGCGGGTTGCCATCATTGGAACGGGAATCGCCGGTAATGCGGCGGCCTGGGCCTTGTCAAAACGTTATCCGGTGACGGTCTACGACCGCGAACTTCGGCCCGGCGGACACAGCCACACGGTTACCATCGACTACGACGGAACCCCCGTCGCGGTCGATATCGGCTTTATCGTCTATAACGAGCTGAATTATCCGGATCTGACGGCGCTGTTCGCGCATCTCGGCATTGAGACCGTGGAAAGCTGCATGAGCTTTGCGGTCACAGCGGACGCCGGACGATTCGAGTGGAAAGGCGGCGGAAACAACTGGCGCGAAACCGCCGGCGGACTGTTTGCCCAGCCCCGCAACCTGCTGTCACCGTCCTATCTTTGGATGCTTCGCGACATCCTGACCTTCAACACCCAGAGTATCGCGGATCATGCCGCGGGCAGACTGAAAGGGTTGACGCTGGGGGAGTATTTCAAGCGTAACCACTTCGCGCCGCGGCTGTTGACCGATTATCTCGCGCCGATGGGGGCTGCGATCTGGTCCGCGCCAGCCGCCGAAATGCTGGACTTCCCGGCCGAGAACTTCGTCGCATTCTTCAACAATCATCGCTTGCTGCAATATGATCGCCCGGTCTGGCGCACCGTAAAGGGCGGCAGCCGGCGCTATGTCGAGAAATTGACGGCGGCCTACCGGGATCAGCTTCGGCTGGGCTGCGCCGTGACTTCGATCGAACGGACATCGCAAGGCGTGGTCGTCAACGACAGTCATGGCAGACGCGACATCTATGACCATGTCGTGGTCGCGTCGCACACCGATCAGGCGCTGGCGATGCTGTCCGACGCCGACGATCGCGAACGCGCCGTTCTTGGCGCCATCGGCTACGCGCCAAATGAGGTCTATCTGCATCGTGACATCAGGCTGATGCCGAAACGCAGGCGGGCCTGGGCGTCCTGGAATTTCCTGCGCTGGCAGCGCGAGGGTTCAGCCGAAAACGATGTCGCGGTAACCTACTGGATGAACCGGCTTCAGGGCCTCGACGAGGATAAGCCGTTGTTCGTCAGCCTCAACCCCCCGTTCGAACCGGATCCGGCGCTGACTTTCGGCAAATATACCTGCGATCATCCGCAATATAACGCAGCGGCTTTCGCGGCCCAGAAGCAATTGGCCGAGATTCAGGGCCGGCGGCACACCTGGTTCTGCGGCGCCTGGACCGGATTCGGCTTTCACGAGGACGGATTGCGGTCCGGTCTTGCGGTCGCGGAGGCGCTGGGAGCGGCCGTACCGTGGCGCGCACCTCCGCCCGAGCTGGCACAGGCCGCGGAGTAGCGATGCGGAAGCCAACCGCCAAACCCGAGACCGATCGCGACACCGAAGACGCCGCGGCTGCGCTTTATTTTGGCGAAGTGATGCATGCACGCCTGAAACCGATGGGCCATCGCTTCAGCTATCGCGTCATGAGCCTGCTGATCGATCTGGACCGCCTCGAGGAGGCGGACCGGCAATGTTCGCTGTTCGGCGTGAACCGGGCGGCCCTCTACAGCTTCAACGAGGCCGATCACGGTGAGCGCGACGGTTCGTCGTTGCGCGCCCATGCACAGCGGTGCGCCGCCGAGCATGGCATCGACCTGACCGGCGGGCGGGTGCTGCTGCTCTGCTATCCCCGCCTGCTCGGCTACACCTTCAATCCACTGTCGGTCTATTTCTGTTTTCGTGCCGACGGCGCGCTCACCCTCATGATCTACGAGGTCCGCAACACCTTCGGCGACATCCACGCTTACGTGCTTCCGGTGAAGCCGGGCCAAATCAGCATTGCCGGCATCCGGCAACACCACGACAAGCTGTTTTACGTGTCTCCCTTCATCGAGATGACGATGCGCTACCATTTCCGCGTTTCGCGACCGGCAGATAGCCTCAAGTTGCGAATTCTGGAGACCGACCGTGAAGGCCCGCTGCTGGCCGCGACCTTCAACGGCCGCCGCAGCGCCTTGACCACGCCGGCGCTGCTGTGGTCGGCTTTCTCGCTGCCGCTCGTCACCTTTAAAATCATGGCGGCGATCCACTGGCAGGCGTTGAGGCTCTGGCTCAAGGGAGCGCGTCTGGTGCCTCGACCCGATGCCGCAACCGCGAACGCTGCCACCAATACTGGCTTGGCGATCGGCGAACGTCCTGATTATACTGGAGCAGCGCTAACCGCGGCTTCCAGGAGGATGGCCGGTCCGCGGGAAAGCGCTCCAGTTCGGTGAAGGTTGAAATTGGGTCAACCCTTCAGCTGAGCTTGGACACAGAGCCCTATCAGTTTGATGAAGCTGCCCATGTCGGACCTGATCTCGTCGGACCTGATCTCGGTCACTCCCGCCAACGTGGATACGGTGCTTTCCGATCTGCCGCGTCTTGTCCGGTTGGCATTCGGCTTTGGCTCAAGGTTGCGGCGCGGCACGCTCGACGTCACGCTTCCCGATGGCCGCACGCTGCGGCTCGGCGGCATCGAGCCAGGTCCGTCGGCGGCCATGAAGCTCTACAATTATGGCTTTGCGTCGCGGCTCCTGAACGGCGGTGACATTGGCATAGCCGAAGCCTATCTGAACGGCGAATGGGACACGCCTGACCTCACGCAGTTTCTCTATCTGTTCTGCGTCAATCACGACCTGATCCAGGCGATGCTCGGCGACAAACCACTGATGCGTTTTGTCCAGATGGTCCGCCACTGGTTCAACCGAAATACCAAACGGCAGGCCCGCCGCAACATCTATGCCCATTACGACATCGGCAATGCGTTTTATTCGGCGTGGCTCGATCCGAGCATGACTTATTCCTCGGCGCTGTTCGAGGATGACACGCCGGATCTGGCCGCCGCGCAAAACAACAAATATCGCCGGCTTGCCGAAGCGATCGATCTGCGACCCGGTCAGAAGTTGCTGGAGATCGGATGCGGCTGGGGCGGCTTTGCCGAATATGCCGCCAAAACCTTTGGCGTCAGGGTGGTCGGTCTCACGATCAGCAAGGAACAGCGCGACTTCGCGCAGGCGCGTATCCAGAACGCGGGCCTTGGCGACAAGGTCGAAATCCGGTTGCAGGACTATCGCGACGAGCGCGACCAGTATGATCGCATCGCCTCGATCGAGATGATCGAGGCGGTCGGCGAGCAGTTTTGGCCGCGATACTTTTCACAGTTGCGCGACCGGCTGCTACCCGGCGGCCTCGCGGGCATTCAGGCCATCACCATTCAGGACAGCATGTTCCAGACCTATCGGCGCGAGGTCGACTTCATCCAGCGTTACGTTTTCCCCGGCGGAATGCTGCCCTCGCCGCAAGTGTTGAAATCGCTTGGCGACAAGTTCGGCGTTCCCGTCATTCGCGAACGCATATTTGGACAAGATTATGCCAAGACGCTCGCGACCTGGCGAAATAATTTCCGCGCGGCCTGGCCGAGCCTGATGCCGCTCGGCTTCGATGACCGGTTCCGGCGGCTGTGGGAATATTACCTCGCTTATTGCGAGGCCGGCTTCCTGTCGGGCAATATCGACGTGCGCCAGGTCGTGTTCGCGAAGTCGGATTGACAGCGCACTCTTCCTTTCAAATCATCTCACGCGCCATCGGCTTGTGCGCTCTGCGGCGGTCCACTAGGGTCGCGGGGTGATCAGGCAGCAACCGGCGATTTAAGCACATGACCATCAACAACAACGTCGTCGAAGCGATCGGCAATACCCCGCTCATCAAGCTGACGCGGGCATCCGAAGCAACCGGTTGCACCATCCTCGGCAAGGCCGAGTTCATGAATCCGGGCCAATCGGTGAAAGACCGCGCTGGAAAATGGATGATCCTAGAGGCCGAGAAACGTGGCGAATTGAAACCGGGCGGCCTTGTGCTGGAAGGGACCGCCGGCAATACCGGGATCGGTCTTGCGGTTGTCGCCAGCGCGCGCGGCTACCGCACCCTGATTGTGATTCCAAAAACCCAGAGCCAGGAAAAGAAAGACATGCTGCGGCTGTGCGGCGCCGAGCTCATCGAGGTGCCGGCGTTGCCGTACAGCAACCCGAACAACTATCAGCATGTCGCCAAGCGGCTCGCCGATCAACTTCGCAAGACCGAGCCGAACGGCGTGTTGTTTGCCGACCAGTGGAACAATCTGGATAATCCCAAGGCGCATTACGTTTCGACCGGCCCTGAAATCTGGGCGCAGACCGGTGGCAAGATTGACGGGTTCATCTGCTCGATCGGAACCGGCGGAACGCTGGCTGGCACCGCCGCCTTCCTGCAAGAAAAGAAGAAAGACATCGTGATCGGCGTCGCCGACCCTCGGGGTGCGGCGATGTACGAGTTATTCAAGCACGGTGAAGCCAAGGCGTCACCGGGCGATTCGATCGCCGAAGGCATCGGACTGGGGCGCGTCACGCCGGTGATCAAAAATGCCAAGGTCGATGAGGCCTATGTTATTCCGGACGAGGAAGCCGTGCCGATCATTTATGATCTGCTTGAGCACGAAGGCCTTTGCCTCGGCGGATCCACGGGCATCAACGTTGCCGGCGCGATCCGGCTCGCCAAGCAGCTCGGGCCCGGCCATACCATTGTGACCATTCTCTGCGACTCCGGAAATCGCTATCAGTCGAAACTGTTCAACCCGGAATTCATGCGCTCCAAGAACCTGCCGGTGCCGACATGGCTGGAGAAGCGCAGCAAGATCGACGTCCCGTTCGAGAAGGTGTGAGCCTTAAAACGCCCGCTTGCCGAATCCTGGTCCCGCCGCACGCGCGATGCGCTCCGCGGCGACCGAGGTTGCGCCCGTCGTTCGTGACGGCATGTCTGGTTTGCGAGGCGTCTCGCCAGACGTCGAGCCTTCGAAGTCACCGCTCGGCCAAAACGTCAGGGCCAGAAACAGGACCAGGTTGACCACTGCACCGATGATCGTTCCATGATGATCATGATCGAGCGCCCAGGCATGGACTTTGCCGGCGACAAGATGATCGACGACGAGAATCGCGATCCACGCCGGAATAACGCAGACCGGGTCCCAGCCGATATCCCTGATGCGCATGGATTGCAGCGTGAAGCTCGCGCAGGCAAACAACACCATGGCGGCGATCATGGGCCACCCCATCAAGTCCGCGGGCAAAAGCTTCCCGCCCGGATGATGCTGATAGATGCTGCCGGCAATGAGGAAGCAAATAACGGTCATCAGAACCGCCAGGCCAATGGTGGCCAGAAAATAATTCAGCCGACCGAGACGGGCATTGAAGCCGAACAGGAAGCCAAGCATGGGCGCACCCTTTTCGGATCAACTGGCCATGAATTGCTTTCGGAGCGATGAACGGAGGTCGATGCAAGCCGGTCTATGGTTTCCAACTGCCTTCCAGGACCATTAAAGCCGGCTTCATTGCCGGATCGGGCAATCCGGCAAGCTCGCTCTTGACCAGGAGCCAAGCGCACCTGATCCCGAGATCGAGTTTCAGCGCAGGATCTGGCTCAAAAACAGCTTGGTTCTTGCGTGCTGCGGATTGGCGAAGAAGTCGGCCGGTGTGTTGGCCTCGATGATCTGTCCGGCGTCCATGAAGACGATGCGATCAGCCACTTCGCGGGCAAATCCCATTTCGTGGGTTACGACCAGCATGGTCATGCCCTCATGGGCAAGATCGACCATGGTATCGAGCACTTCCTTGACCATTTCGGGATCCAGCGCCGAGGTCGGCTCGTCGAACAGCATCACCTTCGGGTTCATGGTCAGAGCGCGCGCGATGGCGACGCGCTGCTGCTGGCCTCCCGACAACTGACCCGGAAATTTATGCGCCTGCTGCGGGATCTTCACGCGCTCCAGGTATTTCATCGCCGCGGCTTCGGCGTCTTTCTTCGGAAGATGACGCACCCAGATCGGCGCCAGCGTGCAGTTCTCCAGCACGGTCAGGTGCGGAAACAGATTGAAGCTCTGGAATACCATCCCGACTTCGCGCCGCACGTCGTCGACGTGCCGCAGACTGGGCCCGAGTTCGATGCCGTCGACGACAATCCGGCCTTCCTGGAATTCCTCGAGCGCGTTAATGCATCGGATCAGCGTCGATTTGCCCGAACCCGAAGGACCGCAAATCACGATGCGCTCGCCCTTGCCGACATCGAGGTTGATATCGCGCAGCACATGAAAGTCACCGAACCACTTGTTGAGGCCGGCGATGCTGACAATCGAATTGGCGGTCATGGTCATTTTCACTCAACTACGCCGGTGCGCGTTCAGCCGGTGCTCGACGAACAGGGAGTAGCGCGACATTGCAAAGCAGAACACGAAGTAAATCATTCCGGCGAACGCAAAGCCCGTAAACAAGGTCGTTGGCGTCGACCAGGCCGGATCGGCAAACGAAGCGCGCAATTGCCCCAAAAGATCGAACAACGCCACGATCGACACCAGCGAAGTGTCCTTGAACAGCGCAATGAAACTGTTGACGAGGCCGGGAATGACATGACGCAGCGCCTGCGGCATCACGATCAGCGCCGTGGTCTTCCAATAGGAAAGCCCAAGCGCGCTCGCCGCCTCGGCCTGACCACGCGGGATCGCCAGCAAACCGCCGCGGACGACCTCGGCATTATAGGCGCCGGCAAACAGCGCGATGCCGATCAAGACCCGAACCAGGCCATCGACCGTGAAATTGCCGGGCAGGAACAGCGGCAGCATGTATGTCGCGAAGAACAGCACCGTGATCAAGGGAACGCCGCGCCAGAATTCGATGAACACGACCGAGAAAATCCGGATCAATGGAATGGTCGAGCGCCGGCCCAACGCCAATGCGATACCGACCGGCATCGACGTCACGATGCCCGTGACCGACACCACCAGCGTCACCAAAAGACCGCCCCACAGGCGCGTATCGACTACCGGCAGTCCGCCGTGATCGAGGCCGAGTGCCGCGATCACCGCGCCGATGCCGGCAAAGACCGCAAGGCTGACGGCAAGAGAGCGCCATCCGGTGCGGATGGCGCCATTGAAGATGAACACCAGCGCCGAGACGATGATGGCTGTCGCAGCGAAGTCGGTCCATACCGGATGGGAAGAGGTCTGGATTTGATCGCGGAGCCATGTCAGCGGCCAGAGCAGAAATGAAACCGCGGTGCTGAGCAGCACCACGAATTTTCCGAGCCAGACCAGGATTGGCCCAACAGCCTCGGTCGCCTCGCCTGCGCTCGTCAGCCTGCGGCCGGCCTCGCTGATGCTGTCGGTCAATCCCGACAGCAGACTTGCCAACCAGTTGATGCCGAAACCCGCCAATCCGCCGCCGCGCAACAAGAAGAATGCCACCACGGGAAACGCCACGAAAAACAAACCGGCGTTGACGCCCTTGGCCGGCAGCCTCGGAATCAACAGCGGCAACAGCAACAGGGCCGCCAGGATGAATGTCAGATTGACCCGCCATCGTTCGGCCTGCGGATAGAAGCCGTAAATGAACTGGACGAATTTCGCCTGCACGTAGGGCCAGCACGCGCCAACGGAGTGTCCGGCGTTATCGAGGCACGCGCTGCGATCGGCGCCGCGCCAGACCGCGTCGATCAGCAGGAACCTGATCGCCGGCACGACGGTGAACCACAGCAGCAGCAGGCTTGCGAGCGTCAACAAAATGTTGGTCGGCGAGTTGAACAGCCGGGTACGCAAAAACCCGACAAAACCGGTGGTCCTGATCGGCGCGGCGCGCTCGGCAACGAGTTCCCGACGAACGAACGAAACTGCGGCAAGGTCACTCATCAGCCGAGGCTCCGGCTGATCCGCCAACCGTAAAAACTCATCGTCGCGCTGGTGACAAGTGAGGTCAACAGATAGACGGCCATGGTGATGGCGATGATTTCGATCGCCTGGCCGGTCTGGCTGAGCGTCGTGCCCGCGAAGACCGAGACCAGATCGGGATATGCGATCGCGACCGCCAGCGACGAATTTTTGGTCAGATTGAGGTATTGGTTGGTGAGCGGCGGCAATATCACCCGCAACGCCTGCGGCACGACGATCAGGCGTAGTGTCAACCCGCGCGCCAGTCCGAGCGACGAACCGGCTTCCATCTGCCCTTTATGCACGGACTGGATTCCGGCCCGCACGATCTCGGCAATGAAAGCACCCGTGTAAATCGACAGCGCCAGCGTGAGCGCCACGAATTCCGGGATGACGCGTGAACCTCCGGAGAAGTTGAATCCCTTGAGTTCCGGCATCTCAAAGGTGACGGGCGCACCAAAGACAGACCAGGCCAACAACGGCAATCCGATCAACAAGCCGACAACATAAGGCCAGATCGTCAACAATTTGCCGGCCAGAAACAGTTGGCGCCGCGCGTAGATCCGCAACAGCCATGAGCCGACGATCGCAATCAGGAGAGCGATCGCGAAGGGCGCGAAGCCGGCGGTGGAAATGGGCTTCGGAACGACCAGACCGCGGTTGCTGAGAAAAATGCTGGCGAACAGCGAGATGCTCTGCCGCGGACCCGGCAACGCGCCGAGCACGGCGAGATACCAGAACAGGATCTGAAACAGCAGCGGCAGGTTGCGCACCAGCTCGACATAGGCTCCGCAGATGCGCGACAACAGCCAGTTCGGCGATAGCCGCCCCAGCGCCACCAGAAATCCGATCACGGTGGCGAAGAAGATGCCGATGATTGCGACCAGCAGCGTGTTGAGCAGCCCGACCAGAAATACCCGGGCGTAGGAGTTGGATGCGGAATACGGAATCAGACTTTGACTGACGTCAAAGCCGGCCGTATTGGCCAGAAACCCGAAGCCCGACGTGATCCGCTGCGACGCCAGGTTGGCACGGGCGTTGGCCACGATCTCATAGCCGATCCAGGCCAGCGCGGCAGCGAACAACAACTGAAGGACAACCCCTCCCCAGCCGGCTCGCCCGCCGAGCGCGCGCCGCAGCCTGGCGGCGAACTGCGGCGGTGGTGGTCGGGGCTCGTCGGTGGTCATCGCCACAGCTTGCCGCATTCAGCGGATCGGCGGCGCGTACTGAATTCCGCCCTTGGTCCAAAGCTGATTGAGGCCGCGAGCAATTCCGAGCTTCGAGCCGGCGCCGACGTTGCGGTCGAAAGATTCGCCGTAATTGCCCACCGCCTTGACGATCCGCGACACCCAGTCCTTGGTGAGGCCGAGCTGTTCGCCGAGATTGCCGTCGGTGCCGAACGCCCGCTTGAATTCCGGCTTGTCCGATTTCGCCATCTCGTCGACGTTCTTCCGGGTCACGCCGAGTTCTTCGGCATCGATCATCGCAAACAGCACCCATTTCACGACATCAAACCATTGATCGTCGCCATGGCGCACCATCGGACCCAGCGGCTCCTTCGAGATCACCTCCGGAAGAACGCTGTGATCGGCGGGATTTGAAAGCTTCAGGCGCTCGGCAAAGAGCTGCGAGACGTCGGCGGTGAAAACGTCGCAGCGTCCGGATTCATAAGCCTTGATGGTTTCGTCGGCGCTGCCGAAGGCGATCACCTCATACTTCATGTTGTTGCCCTTGAAGTAGTCGGCGAGGTTCTGTTCGTTGGTCGTGCCGGTCTGCACGCAGACCGATGCGCTGTTCAATTCCAGCGCCGAATTGACCTTGAGGGACTTCTTCACCAGGAAGCCCTGACCGTCATAATACGTGACTCCGGTAAAGTTGGCGCCAAGCGAGGTGTCGCGCGAAAGCGTCCAGGTGGTGTTGCGCGAGAGCAGATCGATCTCGCCGGACTGCAGCGCCGTGAAGCGGTCCTTGGCCGACAGCGGGACGAACTTGACCTTGGCGGGATCGTTGAAGATGGCGGCCGCAATCGCCCGGCAGATATCGACGTCGAGCCCGGTCCAGTTTCCCTTGTCGTCAGGCAGTGAAAACCCCGGCAAACCCTGGCTCACGCCGCAGGACAACGCGCCGCGATCCGTCACCGTCTTGAGCGTCTGCGCCGTGGCCGCCTGCGACCAGAATGCGGCTGACAGCGCAAGGGTAAGAACCTGGGATACGCGTTTCATGGCAAAGCCTTTCAAGGGTCGTCCGGGGACGCCTGCTTATCATTGCGTCCGCCGATAGGCCAATCCGGCGACCACGCCTGCAAAGCCAGGCCGTTTGACGCGCAGTTCAGTCAAGCGATGGACCAACGTTCGCGGCAAGCCCCTCAACGTGCGGCGACAAAATAGCAGGCGCGCATCACAGAACGGCCGTCGAGACGGGTCAAGGGGTTGACGGCCATCTTCTGTGTCCTGTTATTAACAAATCCAGCCCGCACCCGCCCACAAGCGGCCTTCCAGCGACGGCTGCGGCAAGGCCTATCCCGGTGGCGGCAAACGCATGAATTCTTCAAACGAAAACGAACGATCGAGCCCGCAGAAAGCGGAAACCGCCTTGGTGACGGCGGGCCGCGACACCAAGGCGCAGCATGGATTCGTCAACCCCCCTGTCGTCCACGGTTCCACGGTGCTGTATCCGACCGCCGAGGATCTCCATGCCCATCGCGGCGAGTTCCAGTATGGCCGTCACGGAACGCCGACGACCAAGGCGCTGCAGGAAGCGCTGATGGCGATCGAAGGTCCGCATTGCACCGGCGTTGGTCTTGCGCCTTCGGGTCTGTCGGCGATTTCCACGACCCTGCTCGCGGTGCTGAACGCGGGCGATCATCTCCTGATCTGCGACAATGCCTACCGGCCGACCCGCAATTTCTGCAATGGCCTGCTGGCCCGTTATGGCGTCGAGACGACCTATTTCGATCCGCTGATCGGCGCCGGAATTGCCGATTTGTTCAGACCGAACACCAGGGCGGTGCTGGTCGAGGCGCCCGGATCGCAATCCTTCGAAATGCCCGATATTCCTGCCATCGCAGCGGTTGCGCATGGGCGCGGCGCGTTGGTGATCGACGACAACACCTGGGCGACGCCGTTGTTTCACCGTTCGCTGGATCATGGCGTCGATATCAGCATCCAAGCTGCGACCAAATATATCGGCGGCCACTCCGACATCATGTTCGGAACCATCTCGGCCAACGCAAAGGCCTGGCCGTTGATATCAGAGGCGATCCGGCTGCTCGGCGTCTGCGCCGGCCCCGACGACGTGTTTCTGGCGTTGCGTGGCTTGCGCACACTCGCGGTGCGGCTGGCGCAGCATCATCGATCGGGCCTCGATATGGCGCGATGGCTCGCGGGCCGGCCTGAAGTCATCAAGGTGCTGCACCCCGCGCTGGAGAGCGATCCGGGCCATGCGATCTGGAAACGGGATTTCACCGGTGCATCCGGCCTGTTCAGCATTGTTCTCAAGCCGTCGCCGCAGCAGGCCGTCGATGCATTGCTCGACACCGTCAGGCTGTTTGGCATGGGCTTTTCATGGGGCGGCTTTGAAAGCCTGGTGATTCCGTTTGACTGCGCCAGCTATCGCACAGCTACAAAATGGGCGCCGGGCGGTCCAACCTTGCGGCTTCATATCGGGCTTGAGGATGTTTCGGATCTCAAGGCCGATCTTGAAGCCGGATTTGAAGCGTTCAACGCCGCCTAGTCTAGCGGTCCAGCGTCTTCGATCCACGCCCGCGGTTCTTCACGATCAACATGATATTGCGGATATAAATGACGGTGGCCAACGCCTGGCCGAGGATGATTACGGGTTCGCGTTTGACGATGCCGTAGACCAGCGTCATCAATCCGCCGCCCATCGAGAAAAACCAGAACGCCATCGGCACCACGCTTTGTCCGGCGCGCTCGCTCGAAATCCACTGCACCAGAAAGCGCGCCGTGAAAAACAATTGTGCGACCAGACCGAACGCCAGCCAAAAATCGAACTTGGCCACGAAGACATCGTACAGATAATTGCCAAGGTCCTGTCCGTACTGGATCAACATCATTGCACCTCGGTCACAACGGGCGTCGGCTTCTTGCGGCGGATCAACCACCACACCCCGGCCAGATCCATGATTCCGATCCATAACCGGTCGAAAAAGCCATAGTTTGACACGCCGGAATGGCGGGGCCGGTCGGTGACGTCGACATAGGCGATCTCGTAACCTTCCCGGCGCATCAGCGCCGGCAGAAAGCGATGCAGCCCGTCGAAATAGGGCATCGCCAGAAATACCTCACGCCGAAACGCCTTCAGGCCGCAACCGGTGTCGCGGGTGCCGTCGCGCAGGATGGCGTTGCGGATGCCATTGGCGATGCGCGACTGGATCTTCTTGAAACCGGTGTCCTTGCGCCCCACCCTTTGACCTGCGGCAAGACCGACGCGATCGCCGCCCTGTTCGATGGCCGAGATCAAATCCGGCAGGAACGCCGGATTGTTTTGACCGTCGCCGTCGAGCGTCGCCACGATGGCGCCGCGCGCGGCGCGGACGCCGCTGCGCACCGCCGCCGACTGGCCCGACGATGTCGCGTGACGGAGCTGGCGCAGATTGCGGCGCTGCTTCATCAGGGCCGCCAGCCGCTCGGCGGTCGCGTCCGTTGAGCCATCATTGACGTAAATGATTTCATGGGCCCATCGACCGTCGAGGGCGGCGGCGATTTCGGCGATCAGCGGGCTAACGTTCTCGGCTTCATTGCGCACGGGAACGACGATGGAGACGGCCACCGCGGCTGTGTCAGAAGACGGCAAATCAACACTCATCGTTTTGAATTGGCCTGCAGCCGGTCCTATTGCGTCCGCGTTTACGGCGTCCGCTTCTTATGGGGCTGACGCCTCGCGGGCAACCCCCTTGCGAGCCCCCAGCAAAGGTCCCGTAAACGGCGCAATTGCGCCGTCTTGAGCAACCGTGAACCCCAGGCGGCGGGCGGCGAACCAGTACCGCACGCCCATCGCGCCGACCACACCGACCAATGCGCCCGCGACCACGTCGCTGGGATGATGGGCCAGCAGCACGAGACGGCTGCCCGCGATCAGGACAGCATACAGAATCATCGGAATCCGGGCCCGCGGCCAGACCGCGGAAACCGCGAAGGCCAGCGCAAAGCTCGTGATGGCGTGAGCCGAGGGGAAACTCGCATAGGCCTCGGTTCCGGCAAAGTGCGAGAAGTTGAAGGCGTTAGCCTTGCCACCGACAAAGGGCCGGCCGCGCCCGACAATCCATTTGATGACCTCGCCGGCGAGAACCGGCACCAGCACCGCAAAAAACACAAACTCAAGATGCGTCCCGAATTTCAACAGCAGCGATCGCGGGCCTCCCTGCAATCGCGGCGAAATGATTGCGACCGCGAACATCATCGCTGCCAGCGCCCACAGCACCAGCGCCGCCTTCCCAAAATCAGTGTAGATGCGGACCGGCCAAAGGCTCGCGGTGCCGCGCGGCGGCATCAGGCTGATTTCCCATGCATCCACCGCGACCATCAGCACGACGATCGCCGCACCGAAGATCACGATCAGCAGCAATGCCTGGCGCAGCAGTCGCCGCGCCGCCTCGGCGCGTCGCGAACTTGACGGCGACCGCACCAATTGCGTCGCTGACATGCCGATCAGGGCTGCGAGCTGCGAGAAATAATTCGAGGGCTGGCCGATCTCGGGCTGGGCAGGCATCTTACTCCGTGCCCTCGGAGCGGAATACGGCGATGGAAATCGTTCTTCCTTGCGAAAGATTGTAGCCTTCGATGCGGGTGGCGACATTGTAACGCAGGCCGATGGCTTCGGCGCGCTGGGCAAAGCCGCGTTCCGAGCGCGATTCGACCAGCGCGAACCTGCAACTGCCCTGCCCCAGGAAATCCGCGGCGCCCGATCCATCCGTCAACAGCGTCGAGGTGCCGGTCATGAACACCAGGCTGGGCTCCTGAAAGCCTGCTGCTGCCGCTTTCGGCCCGACGCAGACGACATTGCGCAACGCGCGCGCGATCTCGGGACTTGGAAACAGCGGCGTCAGCGCCGGCAGCACGATGCCATAGATAGCCATGGCCATGAACATCGCCGCGACCACGGCGTTCAGCAGCGAGCGTTCGGCGCGATTGTCATCGTAAAGCCACCAGGCGAACAGCCCGAAGATCAGAGCCGCCGCCACAAAGGGCCATGCCAGAAACACCGGCTGGCGCGTCAGCGTCACCGCTCCAATGACGGCAATGACCGAGGTCAGCGCTGGAATGATAAACCACCAGGCCGCCCCGCGCATCAGCCATGCTGATCGCGACAACACCCGGCGCTCCAGCGCGCCGATCGTCAGGATGGCGATCGCCGGATAGAGCGGCAGCACATAATGCGGCAATTTGGTCAGCACCAGTTCGAACACGATCCAGGACGGGATCAGCCACGCCAGCAGAAACTGCGCGCCCGGCTCCCGCCGTGCCCGCCAGACCGCCGGCGCCGCCATTCCGGCGAGCGGCGCTCCCGGCCAGAACGTCACCCAGAACAGCAGCAAATAAACACCGGGCGGCGCGCCGTGGGATTCCTGCGCTCCCAGCTTGCTCAGCATGTCGCCGCCGAGCGAATTCGAGAAAAACGCATCGCCGGCGCGCCAGAAGATCGCGATGAACCAGGGCAGCACCAGAACCAGCAGCCACATCAAACCCCAGACCGGGCGGAGCCGCCAAAGCCATGTTGCCGACCGGTCGAAAATCGCCAGCGTGGCAATCGTCAGCACGACGAACATCGCGATCAACGGCCCCTTGAGCAGGATTCCGCCGGCCAGTGCCGTCCAGAAGATCAACGGCCACATCCACGGCGGATGCGCCGGATCCTCGCCCCGCTGCCAGGACAGATAAACCCGCGCCAGCGCTCCCATCGCCGCAACTACGGTGAGCAGCAGCATCGCATCGGTCTTGGCGAGCCGGGCCTCCACGCCAAGCAACACCGAACTGCACAGGATGAGGGCGGCCAAAATCGCGCCGCGCCGCGTCACAAATGCCAGCGCCGTCCAGTAGGTCAGCAGCACCGCCCCGATGGCCCCGATCAGGGACGGAACGCGGTATAGCCAGATGCGAACCTGTGCCCGCGGCAGGCCCAGCGCCGAGGCCGTTTCGACCACGGCCGACTGCAGCCAATAGATGCCGACCGGTTTCTTGTAGCGCACCTCATCCTGAAAACGGATGTCGACGAAATCGCCGGTTTCGACCATTTGCTTGGTCGCCTGCGCGAACCGCGCCTCGTCGCGATCGATCGGCGGAATGGTGAAAAATCCGGGAAGAAACAGCAGCAGACCGCACAGGGTCAGAAATGCGATCGCGCGGACATGGCTGGCCGTGACAAAATCGATCATGCCCATCAGCCGGCTGCCGGGATTTACCCGGTTCTTCGGCTCACGCGGCTCTCCAAATCGGGGGCGGGCATAGGTCTCGGCCATTGGTTCCGCATACGCCGAAACCACCATCGCCACAACCGCTTGGGGAGCGGCTACTGAATTCGGACGACGACTGTGTCCGCCGCGCCCGTGGCGTCGATTACGGTCAATCTGGCAAAGCCAGGACCCGGCGAATCGACCAGACGCTGGCGCCGGCTATCGATCTCACCCACCGCCGTTCCGTTCACCAGCATGGTCATCGGCAGCACACCACCGGCGACCTTGACCGGCATGCCGGAAAATTGGGCATCACCCGAATTTGAGACCTCGATCCGCGAACCATTCAATGGAAACTGGATGTGCGGCGCCTGCTCGCTGCCGGCCCGCACCAGTTCCCCCAACGGCCGAAACCGTCGCAGCGGCAGCGGAAGTTTGCCATTGCTCGCCGTCAGCACGCCCTTTGGCGGCCGCGGCAGCGGCGCCGCCAGCTTTCCGGTACGGGCGAAGGCATCGAACAGAATGGGCGCGGCAGCGGTACGCCCGACGAGACCGGGAACCGGGGCGCCATCCGGCCGTCCGACCCAGACCCCGATGGTCATTCGGCCGTCGAAGCCGACCGACCAGGCGTCACGGTAACCGTAGCTGGTGCCGGTCTTGAACGCGATCCGGTTATGAGGGGCATTTTCCGGCGGCGGTGTCCCGATCAGCACGTTGCCGACCTGCCAGGCCGCGACCTGATCCATCAGCCGCAATGGATCGCGCTCGTCATCCCCGCTGTTCGCAATCTCGCGCAGCGGCCGCGTACTGCCAAGCCGCGCCAGCCCCGAATAAAGCTGAACCAGATCCTGCAGGGTAATGCCGACACCGCCGAGCCCCATGGCCAGTCCGGGCACCTCGTCTTTCGGCAGCACCAGGCTGGCGCCCGCCTGCTTCAACCGCGATGACAGGCGGCTTGCGCCGACGCGATCGAGCAGAGCGATCGCTGGCACGTTCAGGGACAGTTGCAGCGCCTTGCGCACCGGCACCGTCCCTTGGAACGTCATGTCGAAATCCTGCGGCGCGTAGCTGCCGAACCGGATCGGCCGGTCGTCGATCAGGCTTTCCGGGTGAACGAAACCGTCCTCGAATGCGAGTCCATAGATGAATGGTTTCAGCGTCGATCCCGGCGAGCGCACGGCGCGGCTCATATCGACCTGACCCGCGCGCCGGTCATCGAAATAATCGGGCGAGCCCACCCGCGCCAGCACGTCGCCGCTTTCATTGTCCACCGCAATGATCGCAACGGAAATATCCGGTCCCAATGCCACCGCGCGGTCGTGCGCCAGCGCCTCCAGCGTCTTCTGCAGAGTGGAATCCAGGGTCAATGAAATGACGGGCACGTCTTTCACGACGGAGATGGCGCGATCGGCCGAATGCGGCGCCAGAATGGGTATCTGCTTGCGCAGCCGCGCCACCGGCACCGCCTTGGCCTGAGCGGCATCAGCTTGCGACACGCGGCCCTCTTCGACCATGCGGTCGAGCACCCGGTCGCGGGCGATGCGCGCAGCTTCCGGATAACGGTCCAGGCGGCGGTTTTCCGGCGATTGCGGCAGCGCCACCAGCAGCGCCGATTCCGCCAGCGACAACCGCTTCGGCTCCTTGCCGAAATAGGCGATCGAGGCGGCGCGAATACCCTCGAGATTACCGCCATAGGGCGCCAGCGCCAGGTACAGATTGAGAATCTGGTCTTTGCTGAGCCGCCGCTCGATTTCGACCGCGCGGACCATCTGGCGCAACTTGGCATGCACCGACCGTTCGCGCCGCGGCTCCATCAGACGGGCGAGTTGCATGGTGATGGTAGAGCCGCCGGACACGATATGACCGCGGGTCACGAGCTGCAGCGCGGCGCGCCCCAGCGCCAGCGGATCGACGCCAGTGTGGGAACGGAAACGCCGGTCTTCATAGCCCAGCAGCAGGTTGAGATAGGTGGGGTCGACGGCGGTGGAGGCGTCGACCGGCAGCCGCCAGCGGCCATCGGCCATCGCATAGGCGCGCAGCAGCTTGCCGTTGCGGTCGACGATGGTGGTGGAGACCTGGCTAGCCTGCGTCAGCGGGAGTGGTCCGAGCGAGACGGTCCACGCCGCAAGCGCCGCCGCCAGCATCAAGCTGGTAGCGGCCAGCACCGCTCCGGCCAGCTTGACCCGCCGCCAGCGTCGCGCGCGGCGTTCCGCCGGCGCTATGGCTACCGAGGCGCTCATTTCGCCGGGCGCACCTCGACTGAACCCGTGCCGGTGCGGCCATAGCGCGAGGGATTGTACATGTCCTCGACATAGGCTTGCGGCAGCACATATTTTCCGGGCGAGACCGCTCGCACCACATAGGCCACCGTAAACACCGCTTTGTCGCTGGCGCCGCGGTCGATGGCGGCGGTGAAGCGGTCGTCGCGGAATTCGGTGTTCTTCGGCTCTTGGCCGTCCTCGATCCAGTCCAGCGTGCCGCTGTCTCCGGAGGAAACCAGATGGGGATTATCGATCTCGAGGCCTGCGGGGAGATAATCCGACACCATGATGTGACCGTATTCCGGCTTGGCCTCGGTGATCTTCAACACTACCGCGAAGCGATCGTTCTGCTTGGCCTTCGCCACATCGGCCGGCTTGCCGTCGAGCGTGAAATAATTGCGCTCGATCTTGAAGCCGTTTGATGCCGCGGGCTCCGGCGTGACCGGCGCGCCGCTGACCGAGACCACAGCCTGCACCGGGGTGTCGCCGGTGTTGGTGATCTTGATCGGCTTGCCTGCCATTTCGGTAGCCTTGTAACTGCGATAGAGCGCCGTCTTGACCGGCATGCCATCGACATCGAGGGTTAGCGTTTCCTTGGCCAGCGCCCGCGACGCCAGCACCAGCCAGGCATTTTCCTGGGTCGAGGTGTAGGGCGTCAGGCCGCGCGCAACTTCGACGCGCTCAACGGCCTGGCTCAGCGTCGCGCTGGGCGCGTTGCCTTCGCTGGCGAGCGAAACCAGCGCCGCCGCGTCGCGCAACGCGCTGCCGTAATCGACCCGGCCGAACTCCAATGCAGGCTTCGGCGCGAGACTAGCAAGGGCTGCCGCATAGACCCGCTCCGCCCTGCTCCGGTCACCGACCAGTGCCAACGCCGCCGCCAGTTGCGATTTTGCGATCGAGGTCGCCAGATTGTTCAGCTTTGTATCGGCCAGGTAACGCAGGTCGCCGATCGGTGCGGCGCCGTTGCGGGCGAGCACATAAAGGCCGTAAGCGAGATTGCGGCCGCCGTCCTTTTCGGGCTCATTGGCATTCACGACCGAGTTGCGGATGCGATCGAGTGCGCTCTTGAACAGGACATCCGGCACTGCAAATCCCTTTTCACGGGCGCGGGTGAGAAAATCCGTCACATAGGCATCGAGCCAGGCGTCGTCGCCGCCGGCCGACCACAGCCCGAACGATCCGTTGGAGCCTTGCCGCGCCAGCAACCGCTCGATGGCATCCTTGATGCGCTCGTCGACCGCGTTGTCCATGGCGAGATGGGCGCCCGCCGCCAGATCGTTGACGTAAAGCAGCGGCATCGCCCGGCTGGTGATCTGCTCCGAGCATCCATGCGGATAACGGTCCAGCGCTTTGAGGATGGTCGCGGCATCCAGCGCCGTGGACAGGCTGACAGACAGCGAGACCCCGCCGGTGCCCTGCACCAGATCCGAAAACATGTCGGAGGTCAGGGTCAGGCTTTCACCCTTGGCGAGGGTGCGGATCGAGCGCCGCGCGAGGATCTGCGTCGCCGCCTTGACGTCGAGCGCATAATGCCGCGCCAGCGTCAGCCCGTCCGGTCCCTTGATATCGACATCAAGCTGCGCGGCACCGGCCCCGCCGGCATCGAGCGCCAACGACATCGACGTTCGCTGCTTGGCGGCCAGCTTTACCGTCGTCGCGGGGTTACCGGTGAGCTTGACCGGCCCCGATGTCTTGACATTGACGGTGTAGTCGCCGGCTGCGCCTTCGACATTGTCGAGATCGAAGTTCATGGTGCCGTGATCGCCATTGAGCAGGAAGCGCGGCAGCGTCGCGGTCAGCACGACGGGATCGCGGACCGTAACGTCGGTGGTGGCGCGGCCAAGCTTGGTCGCGGTCCAGGCCACGGCCATCACCCGCGCGGTGCCGGCGAACTCCGGAATATCGAAATTGATCTCCGCCGATCCGTCAGCACCGACCGTGACAATTCCGGAATACAGCGCCAGCGGCTTCTGCGTCGGCGGGCTTCCCTGCAACTCGGCACCGGCGGAATCGCCGCCGGTCTTGAGCTGGCCGCGCGTCCCCTGCATGCCGTCGATCAGCTGCCCATAAAGGTCGCGGAGTTCCGACGTCAGGCGGCGCTGGCCCAGATAGTAGTCGTCCGGCGCCGGCGGCTTGTAGTTGGTCAGGTTGAGAATGCCGACATCGACGGCGGCCACAACGATCTTGGCATCCTCGCCGGGATTGAGCCCGCCGAGCTTGACCGGCAGCTTCAAGGTGGTGTTGGGGCGCACCAATGCCGGCGGCGAAAGGTTCACCGTCAGGGTGCGGGTCTTCTTGTCGATGCCGAACCATTTCAGGCCGATCGCCCGCCCCGGCATCCGCATCGCGGCGGCGTCGAGCGGGCGGCGCAATGTCGCGACCACATAGGCGCCGGTGCCCCAATCCTTGCCGACGGGAATCCGGACCTGCGCGGTGCCCTCCTTGATATCGGTGGATTGCGTGGTCAGCAGCCGGTCGCCCAGCACATTGATCGTCAGCTTGCCGGCCGAGCGCGCGTTGACCGACACCACCATGGTGTCGCCGGATTGGTATTGCGGTTTGTCGATCGAGGTTTCCAACAGATCGGGCGTGTCGGCGCTGCCGTCGGAATACCAGCCGACATCGAATTGCACTGATGTCAGCGGCCCGTCGGCCTCGGTCGACTTCACGTCGAGCCGATAGCGGCCCGGCTGCGGCGATAGCGTCACCCGCGACGGCTTGTCGGCGGCGATGGCAAGATCGCCGTCGGCAACGCGGCTGGTCGATTTGACCGGCTCATATTCCCAGGACGAATTCTGGCGATACCATTGATAGCGGGATTCGACCTTCAACAACTCGTAGCGCAGCCCATTGCGCGCCAGCGGCTTGCCGTCCGGGGCGACGAACACAATGTCGAAATCGGCCTTGTCGCCTTCCGCCACGCTCTTGTCGCCGAACAGCGGCTTCACGCCGATCATCGCCGCTGCCGGCGCGACCGGAAGCACCAGTTTGCGCTCGACCGCGCGGCCGCCGGTTTCCGCCATGCGGATGAAGATCTGGGCTTCCTGCGGACGCGTCGAGGTCGGCGGCTTCGCCAGGCTGACCGGAAATGCGGCGGCGCCGTTGGCGTCGGTCTCGGGCAGGCTTTCGATCGGCGTGCGCTCGTTGCTGGCGGTCTCCTCGTCGGCAACGCCGAACTGGTAACCGGCAAATCCCGGCCGTTCCGAAGCCGGTGCGACCAGCATGTCGCCTTCGAGCTGAAGGCTCGACGCAGGCGCGCCATAGAGGAAATGACCGTCGACCTTAAGTTCTACAGGAGCCTCAGCTTTGATTGCCTTGTCCTTGGTTGATATATCAAATTCGATCCGTTCGGGAATGTAATCCTCAACCATGAAGGTGGTTTCGCCCACCGATGCGGCCTTGGGGTCCGTGAATGCTCGCACCCGCCAGGTGCCGGTCGGAACCGCGGAGTTGAGGGGTAACGTCATGCTCCGTCCGCCGGCGCCCTGATCCGGCAATACGGCGCGACGGAATTCGACGCCGTCCGGACGCTCGATCACCAGCGTCAGCGGGCCGCCGGTCACGGCGTTTCCCTGGCCGTCGCGCAGCAAGGCTGTGAGATACACCGTCTCGTTGGAACGATAGACGCCGCGCTCGGCATAGACGAACGCATCGGCGCCCGCGGGCACGGCCCTGCCGGAAACGCCCCGATCCGACAGATCGAACGCGTTGGATTTCAGGCTCAGGAAGGCGTAGTCGGCCTTCTCGGAGGTCACCGTCAACATCGCCGGCGACAAACCGCCCTCGCCGCGCGCGAGCCCGGCCTCGAACAGCACATGGCCGGTCTCGTCGGTCTTGCGGGTGGCGAGAACCTCGTTATTGCGAGCGATCAGCCGGACGTCGGCCTTCGCCACGCCTTCGGTCGAGGCCAGCGAATTGATAAAGACGTGAATACCGTCATTGCCGGAAAACGCGGCGACGCCCAAATCTGAAACGATGAACCACTGCGTCGCCAGCGAACTGTCATCGTCGCTGCCCGGCCCCCTGGCCGCGGCGGTCATCACGTAAATGCCGGGCTGCAGATCGCCGAGCACCTGATCGACCGGAAACGCCGTGGTGACGTCCTGGTTCAGCGTGGTCGCGGTGGCAAGTTCGCCGGACCAGACCTTCACGCCACGTTCGTCGCCGAGGCTGGAAAGCTCGTATTTGTTGAGGGCGCGCTGAAAATCGCTGTCGATCACGGTATTGATCAGGTTGCGATCGCCGATCCGGAACACATCCACCTTCACCGCCGGGGTGTTGACGCTGACCACCGGGATACCGCGCTGGCCGGTGCGCGGAAGCACATAGGCCCGGCCCGTGAAGCGCACAAACGGCTTGCGGTCGCGCACATAGATATTGAATTCAGCCGATTTCGGCAGGGTTTCCCTGACGGTGGACGGCAGCCCGGCGCGCAGATTGATGTTGTAGCGCTCGCCATGTTTCAGGCCATCAACACAAAGCTGCTTTCCTTCCGACGACAAAGCCGGCTTGTCGCTGCCCGCCAGCGCCAGGAACGGCGCGAAGTCGGTGCGCTTGGCGAGGTCCTCGGAAAACTGGAAGCAGGCGCGCGGCGACGCTGAATCGGAATCGACGGTATAGTCCAACAGCCGGAAGCCGTGCTCGTCGCGCATTTTCTCGTAACTCCCGCGGACCTCGGCGACTTCGCGCATATCGAGCGACAACCGCAGCGCATCCAGCGCCGGCCGCCACAGCCTGCGGTCCGACATGGCCTGACCGAGCACCGCCAGTGCATCGGCCTCCTCGCCGGCATTGCCGGCCCGTTGATAGGCGATGTAGGCCGCGGTCGAGGCACGTTCCAGAAGGAAGGTCTGCTCGGTGCTGTTGGAGGGCTTGATCTGGAAAATGGTGCGGGCGAGCCTCAGCCAGTTGGCGCTGTCCTCCGGCGTGGTGGCGGCGATTTGCCCGAGGACTTGCAGGCCAGTGCGGAAATCGCTGCGTTTGAAGGCGGCGTCGGCGTCGGTTCGCAGCGTTGCCCCCGATTTGGAAACCGGTCCGGCTTCGCTCTTGATCTGGGCCTCGAGCTTGATCGCCGAATTGGCCAGATCGTCACGTTTGAAGGCTTTGTCCGCCGCCTGCGCCGTGACGAGGCCAAGCATCAGCGTGGCGATAAGTGTCGCGGCGCGAACCAAACCGATCATGGGGGACTCCTTGCGGACCAGCGCCGCGTGCCGAACAAAAGTGCGAAAAGGTGACGGACTCATGGCGGTGGAACAAAGGTGCGAAAACGTCGCATGCGACATTGCCAAAGCGATACTGCCAAGCCGGGCCTTTGCCGCGCCGGCAGTGAATTGCGGCGCAGCATTGCGGTGATGGCGGACCGAAGGCAACGGTCCGCCGCTCAGCTTGGTCGCCTAATCGGAGAAAATGGTTCGGAACGGGCTTGGCCGGGAGGCGGATTTTTCATATTGGCAATGCTATGAAGCTCTCGACGGTCCCATAGCTCAACTGGATAGAGTAACGGATTTCTACTCCGTGGGTTGCAGGTTCGAATCCTGCTGGGATCGCCACTACCTTTGCCTAAAAATAAAGGACTTCCTGCACGTTTTGGCTTTCCGAACGGCCAAGGGCGTCGATAATGACGAGCATCCTTTTGCGCTCCGCGTCCAAGATCGGGTTGGGCAGGTTTAGGCAGTGCGCGAATATCTTGAGGTTCATGGCGGACCGTGAGTCATAAGCCCTCACCTTCCGCCCCCTTTCCGATGCCTCCACGGTTCGAACTCCCTCAACCTGGAACGATTCGCCCGGCGCCGGCTTGACTTCCTGACATGTGGAGTTGGCCCGTGAGTACCCCCGACCAAGACACGCTTTTGCGCGCTGTAGAGGACGCCAGGCGCATTCTGGGGCAGTACATTGAGCCGGGGCAGCGAGATGCAGCGCAGACCGTGCAAAGCTTGCTTGCCGTGCTCGACAAGACCGAAGTCGTGCACGCTCTTGATCGGCTGAAGCGGCAACGAGTGGTGCGCCTGGTCGGGTGACCAACGCCCTTGTCTGCCTGTACAATGCCGGCCGAAGCCGTAGCAGCTTCCCCTGGCGCCCGATCGACGGGATCGCGGGTTTGCGTCAGCGCTCGCCGATATTTTTTATGACATTGTCTGCTGCTGCCATCATATAACTCATTTTCTGCGCCTCTACCATCAGCTGGGTAAGAAAGCCTCCAACGGCCGCATCGAGTTCGCAGTCATCGAGTTCGTGCGTTTCGTTCGTCATGCTAGTCTCCCGCTTTTAAGAAGGGACCATCCCCTCGTGAATGGTCGCAGGATAGCGAAAGGCCATTTATTGGCGATGTGATAGGGCTCACACAGCGAATTGAGGGAATGATCATTCGGGGCTGGGCATGACGGTTCGACGATCCGATCGACCTGCCCCGCGGCCGCCAGCTTGTGACCCTCGAGGCCGCGTTCAACCGTGTTGTGGGAGCCGCCGCCGGCTGTTCCGTAAACCTTCCGAAAACGAGAGCTCAGAAACCCCAGCAATGACGCTGTTAGGTTTCCACCGATAACGGCTAACGGGAAAGCTATGGAGACTGGGAAGGCTAGACGCGCTGGCATATTCGGCGCCGCCGCAGGGTTCAGATTATACAGATCGCGTGTTAGTGCCCGGTCGAGAGATTAAAGACTGTGCGATGATGCGAAACACGAGATCATTCCCTTTATGTCCGTCATGGCTGTGTCTAAGGTAGCCTTCGCAACGAAGGTTAGCGGCATGGCCGAATATCAACTCATCCCCTCGAAAACCGCACTCGTCAACGTCGACATGCAGAATGCCTTCGTTGAAGGTACTCCGCTGTCAGCGCCCGACGGTGTCGCTCTGCTGCCCGTGGTCAACCGCTTGGCCGCTGCCTGCCGAGACGCCGGGATGATGGTAATCCACACCCTGCACGTCACCCGCGCGAATGGCTCCAACCATGGCACCATGGGCGAACTTATCGAACCGGTGCGCGCCGGCTACATCAACGAAGGCACCGAAACTGCCAAGCTGCATCCGGGCGTCCAAGTCGGCCCGCGCGACATTATGCTGTATAAGCCGCGCTACGGCTCGTTCACCGGCACCGATCTCGACCTGATCCTACGCTCGAACGGCATCGACACCATCATCGTGACCGGCATCTGCACCAATATCTGCTGCGAAACGACGGCGCGCGAAGCCGGGATGAAGGACTATCACGTGTTCTTCCCGAGCGACGGCACGGAAACCTTTCCGACCGGCGGGTTGACGGTCGACGAGATCAAGAAGGCGACGCTGGCCACTTTGGGCACGGCCTTCGCAAAGATCACCACGGTCGACGAAACGATCGACCTGATCCGCCGCAATTCCAACGGAGTGGCCACCTGAGGCCGCCTCGGTTGGCGGCCTCGCCTCCTTCCAATTTCCGAACCGGCGTATCACTCGGACGCCTGATCGCGTCGAGTGTGGCCGCAGCCTCTAGCAGTGATGCCATTATCCACCGCAATCGGTAACGGCTTGAGGGCGCTGCATCGGAAAGAGGAACGGTTTGGGGCTCCTCCCGCGTCCGAACGTCACCGGTGACCCGGGACGGCTCGGGTTCGGTCCGACACCGCCACCATCACGGTCGTCTATCGATATTCTTACCACACGGCATTCGGCCACGAATGCCTCACGCTTGCGGCGGGTATCCGCTGGCGGAGAAGGCTCGGCGTCGACTTGTTGCGCCACTGTGATGATTTCGAGCCGCCGCAATGGAGACGCTCTTTCGCATTTCCGCCTCGTCCGCCCGGCCGCGCACCAATGCCCCGACAATCTTTCCGACGCGCAATGGATCGAGCTTCGGCGTCTCGGGCAGGCTGGCGATCACGGCAACGACGCCCATCAGCGCGATCATCGTCTGGCCGAGCCGGGCGCCGTGAATGCCGGTCATGCCATCGACACCCTCCATCCTGCAAGCATTCGACCGCTTCCTCGCCGACTCCATGTCGGGGCACGATCTCCTGTACCGGCTTGCGCGCCAACAGCTTGCGAAGGCGGAACGGAGCGCCGCGTCGGGAAAATTGGACTGATTTAGTCCCGGAAATAGCGCTTTTGCTTGCGGCGATATCCCAACCCCTCGATGGGAGGTTCTGGATGCGCCGTCCGCGGCTGCCAGCCCTCATCAACGGCAAAGGCGCGATACAGGCGAACGCCAGGTTGTGGCTGACGGCCACCGACGTCTGGTAGGTTAAGGGGTGAAAAGCTCCGCATTCTCCTCGGGGCCAGGGGAAACTCGTCAGTGAACTTAGAAAGGCCTAACTGTTCGCCGTCCGCTCGTTAGCGAGGCAGGCGCTGGCAGCGGTCCTCTGATGTCGATGTGCCCATAATCGAAGTTTTATCGTACGCCATACCGCGTGAAGTCGTCGGCGATCTTGAGCTGAATCGTCTTTGCGGCCGAGATATCGGTACTGCTGCCGGTGACGTCGCCCTTCTTGAGCCTGGCCAGCCCCCGTCCATACAGCGCTGCCGCGAGAGTCGGGTCGAATTGAAGCGCTGATGTATAGTCATCGATAGCTTCGTCCAGTTGGCCCATTTTCAGATGGATCAGCCCCCGCGAGTCATACGCCGCGGCCTTGTTCAACTCGGACTGAAGCGCCTTATTGCAATCCTCCAGAGCCGCCTGCAACTGACCAAGGATGGCTCGGGTCCAACAACGTCCGGTCCACACAGCTTCCAGGTCGGGCTTGAGACGAATTGCCTCGTCATAGTCATGAGACGCGCGATCGTACTCATTTTTTTTCACGTAGGCTTCGGCCCGGTTGGCGAAAGCGCCGCCGTAGCCGGGGTCCAACTTAATGGCCTTATCGAGAGATTGGATCGCGAGGTCATATTCGCCCTTCCGCAAGTGAGCCACGCCGAGGTTATTGAAGGGCTTGGTGAAAGTCGGGTTTAGCTTGATTGCCTCATTGAAGTCCTGGACCGCGTGTTCGTAGTCGCCCTTTATGATGAAGGCATTGCCGCGATTATTATAGGCGATAGCCTTGGCTGTCGGTGTGCTTTGATGCGACTCGATCAGCCTCGTGCAGCCAGCAATCCGCGGTTCGATAGAGATGCGGCCCGAACCATTGCACATTTCAATGCTTTGAAGGTCATTGGCTGCCTTTGGCTTCTGCGCCGTGGCTGATGAAGTGAGCAATAGCGCGACAAGGATGGGCGCCGCGCCCATGATGATGCTCCTTGTTGCAAACAAAATCACACCAAACGTCCTGGTCTGCCGAATGCGCCGGGGATTTCCAACGAGCGCTGCGCGGGATCCGCCCCTGCAGAAAATGCTCAGCATCCAGGCGCTGCGATTCTAACAACCTCGACAGATGTTGAAATCGAACTTGTGATCGACTTTTTGCCCGGCCCGCGGCATCGCGGGGACGCCGGGCTTTTTCTTGCCTTCTTCAATAAGGGTAGAAAATTTCACGGCGCCATCATCCGAAATTTCAACGTGAGGCGTCGTACCCCGGATTCCCATCGTGGCCACGGGAGTATCGATTTTCATATCACCGGTCTTCGCGGTAAGGCCCGCAATAAAAGTGAACGTTCCCTGACTAAGTTTGAAGAAAGTCGAATTGGACTTCCCGTTCGGTTCGTACACGAATTCGTTCAGGGTCATCCGAGCGTTGCTCGATAGATTGAAGGATGTGCCATCGGTGAAGTTGATGCCGATCCGGCCATCGGCACCGGTCTGGACCACGTCGCCCAAATAGACCGGGTCGCCAACCTTCGTCTGACCGGCTTGACCGGAGACGGTCGCTTGAATGACGACCGCATTCACGTGTTCGATCGTCACCGAACCTGCCGCCGCTACGACCTTTCCGATAGGTTTTGCTGCCGGCTGAGCAACAGGGTCCGCGGTATTGTTTTGCGCTTCAACTCGACCCGGCAAAACGGCGAACAGTGCCAAAAGGAGGCTGGCCACCGACATGGCAATCGCATGCGAGTACATGATCTCCCCTTTCTGAGAAGATTTCGATTGGACAACTGACGAATGGTTGTTCGAATTGTGGCCGGGTCGCCCTCGAAACTAGTCCTTATGGGTTAGGCCGGCTGTCGTATTCACACTCCTTACACGAACGCGGCTGCAGCGCGCATAGACGGTGACATTTCGGGTTGCTACATTGCTGCAAGAATTCACATTAGGGAAGTGCCCACGCTTCACAATCAAACGAGCGCTTCCTGTACCTAAGCGCATTGTGACAATAAGCGAGGCGGAGGCAATGTTTGTTGTTGCCCAGGCGGAGTCCGGGGACGAGAGTAAGGGCGTTGCGGCTCCGCTGTCCCATTCGACGCTTTCCAACTTGATAAGTGGGCCTGTGGCTTCGATCGCCGACAAGAAAAATATTAGATTCGCCCGCGCGCCTGCGATGAGCACCGGAGTCCGATCCGGCAGCGGGATAGGCGTTCTGTCGCTCATCGCCTTGATCTTTTCTGATTTAAGGCAAGCCCTCGCGGCGGATCCCGACGTAACGTTTTTGGACGACGATAGCATCGCATACAAAGACCTTGCACACGGTGCATTCGAGATCGTGACCAAGGAGGCGATCCCGCGACACTTCCTGGTTGAGGATCCCGGACAGACCATGGTTTTGCGCGGGAAAGGCTCTTCGGTCGCTGTGAGCCAGGTCACGAATAGTGCTACTCAAATGGAAGAGTTCCATGCCGCGCAACAGGAGGTACTCGACAATTCTGCAAGAGGGTTCGGACCATCGGGGTCCAGCACACCCCCGTCCGTCAACTCGCTGCCACAACAACCGATCAATTTTGTTCAGCCAGACGCTCCGTCGCCGCAGAATTCGCTTCCAGCGATACCGTCGATCTTCGTAGTTCCCGCCATCATCATTCCAGTCGCACCGGTCGCATTGCCGACCGTGACGGCTAGCATCAACCACGCGCCAGTGATCACGAGCGAAACCGATCCGGTGTCGCAGACGGTCATTGTCAACCCGGTGGCCCTGGCTCAAGGTATAAATACCAACTCGCTCGGCCTGAGTACTGAAACGTTCGACAGCATTCTAGTCGGCTCCGGCAATTTTCACAGCGCTGCATTGGATGCCACCTTTTCCAGCTCTGGAAATGTCGGTGTCATCAACGGAACAATTCCAGGCGTTGCCGTGGCTCTGTTTCTCGGACCGTTGCCGGGAAGCGTGGACACGACGAATTATTTGAGCATTAGCTCCGGTGGCACCGAGACCATCACGTTTGGCTCGGAGAAAAACACCTTTGGCCTGTATTGGGGCACGATCGATCTTGCGAACACCATCACCTTCTACGACAAAGGGACGCTTATTGCGTCCTATACCGGCTCTGAGGTCGTCGGCCTCTTGAGCGCTAACCAGGGCATATTCGACTCGAACGGCTACATCGAATTTGTCGGCATTCATCCCTTCGACCGCGTGGTGTTGGACACCGGCAATACCAACGCATTTGAGGTCGAAAACATCTCTGCCGGATTCGTTCCGGGTCAACACGCCAAACTTGCGGCGCCAATCACAGGAACGCTCAGTGTGCATGATGCCGATATCGGCGACGTGCTAACCGCATCGGTGATTGGAAATGGCACCGTCGAATTTACCGGATCGAACGGGTCAAGGACACTACCGAACGGCACCAATGTCGCGGCCTTGGTTGATGCCAACGATATTACGTTTGATACGGTGCAAGCCAATGGCGGGACGCAAACCTTGCGTTGGACCTATAGTCCCCACGATCCCGACCTCGACTTTCTGAAATCCGGGGACAAGCTCACCATCCGATTTACGGCGCAAGTCAATGACGGCCATGGCGCAGTGGGCAATCAGGCATTGACGATTTCGATCACCGGCGCCGATACCTCAGCGGACACCTCGAAGCTCCGCGTTGTCAGCGGCACGGCCGCTGATGAGACCTTCCACAACGTTGGCAACGGCGTGACGATCTTTGGCGGCGGAGGACACGACAATTTCGTGTTCAATGCCGGCTTTAGAGCCGCGACCATTGGCGATTTTAACATCGCCAATGACAGGATCGAGATCGATCACAACCTGTTCAGCAGCATCGCCGAAATTTTGGCGGCCGCGCATGATTCCGGCACCGACACCATCATCACTGCTCCCACTGGCCATGACACGATCACTTTGAAAGGTGTGGCGGCCGCGAACCTTCAGGCCTTCGATTTCCATCTATTTTGATGGTGGGCAATGCAGGTTTGCCCACGACTTGCCAGCCGACGTCGAATACCGGCAAATCATTTTTTCCCTGGACACGCTCCGACAGCCAGCCGATGGCACTTGACGTCTCGTACCCAACGCGGACGAATGGCTGAAACCGGTGCGATCTTCCGGTGCACGGCCTAAGCTGTGGTGACGATTTATCGGGCTAGGACTCCCGCGAAGCGGCAAATCAGATTCAGCGCCGGCTTTTGGAGGTTGGCGATGGAGCCGCCT
Organism: uncultured Pseudomonadota bacterium; assembly: GCA_963819325.1. GTDB lineage: Bacteria > Pseudomonadota > Alphaproteobacteria > Rhizobiales > Xanthobacteraceae > Bradyrhizobium. The sequence goes on along the minus strand of CAWFVT010000025.1, from coordinate 52,348 downwards.
CCCCGACGCCGCTCGATCAAGGGATCGGCCCCCGTTGTTTCGGGAGGGAGACGCAAATGAACACGACCACCCGGGAGCGCGAAATCACCCTCCCCCGACGTGAACCAGCGGGCCCGCTCGACGATTTCCGCTAACTAATTACAGACCTGCACTCGTCGTGTTCGCCAGCCGTGGCGTGTCATGACGCGTTGCGCAACGAGGCGACAATCGGCTGCTCGCCTTCCGCGTAGTTGCTGCCGAAACTGGCGGGGTAGCCGCCCCCGCCCCCGAAACCACCACCCACGCCCCCGGCGGCTGACGCGGTGGTGAAAGACGCCGCACCGACCAGAGCCACTGCGATCAACGCCGAAACGATTTTACGCATGATATTCCGTCCTCGTCGCAACCACGGGTAAGACAATCAACCACCGGACAAAACGTTCCGCAGCAACAAAAAAAGCCTGCGGCGCCGGGGGGAAAGCGCAGCACTTCGGTACTAAAGGCCTTCAGCAAGCCTTCTTCAGTATCAAGAGCCTTGGCGCGTGGAAAGAATCGTTTCCATCGATTGCTGGTCGCACGACTGTCACCGCGTCGTCCAAATCGCGGGCTCAATTGCCAGCGCGGACTGCTCTTCCCATTTTGAAAATCCGCAACTCGCATGGCCCCGCTCCAGTCACCCCACTTATTGGGGCGGGGCAATCTCGCAACAAAACTCAATTTGGGGCGAACCTGTGCCCCGTCAGAGCGTTATCGCACCAGCGAAGGAGTCCAATCATGAAAAAACCTTCCGTTCTCTGCGTCGCCCTTTGCATAGGCCTTTCGACGACCGCAGCGTTTGCCCGGGGCGGTGGTACGGGCTCTCACCATTCCGCCGCATCCGGCAGCAAGCCCGTCACCGGCGGCTCCTTCGGGACCAGCCCCGGCGCGCCCGGCACCAACTCGCTGGGCACGGCGCTCTCGTCAAATGCTGTTGGCAATGGCCCCCAAAAGGGACCCCTTCTCGGGACCAGTCCGGCCATCGACCGTGAGGAAGCGAGGGTCAACAAGATGATAGCGTCGATCTGCCGGGGCTGCTGATCGAGGTAACCCACGGCAGCCGCTTATCCCTTGCCGCATGCCGGCGGTTGGCGGACACCGGCCTCCGGACCGAATTGCATTGTTCAATGCGCCGACCTGGCGCTCGCCACCCAAAGCGGACAATTACATGCTAGTCTCGCCAGCGGACGGCGGGTGATAGCAATGTTGGAAACGGACAAGGTGTTCGCCGGCTCGATTCCGGAAAACTACGACCGCTATATGGTGCCGTTGATTTTCGAGCCGTTCGCCGCAGACATTGCACAACGCGCAGCATCCTTCTCGCCAGGCGCCGTTTTGGAAATCGCCGCGGGCACCGGGGTTGTCACCCGCGCATTGGCGCCAAAACTGTCCCCGCGTGCAAGCTATGTCGTAACCGACCTCAACCAGCCGATGCTGGACTACGCGGCTTCGCAACAAGCTTCAGACAGTCGCATCAAATGGCGGCAAGCGGATGCTCTGGCGCTACCATTTGAAAATGCGGCCTTCGATCTCGTTTGTTGTCAGTTCGGCGCGATGTTCTTTCCCGACCGCTCATCTGCCTACCGCGAAACAAAGCGGGTCCTGAAGCCCGGAGGACGTTTTTTGTTCAACGTATGGGATCGCATCGAGGAGAATGTATTCGCGGATGATGTGACGAATGCTCTCGCAAGGATTTTTCCGAACGATCCACCGCGCTTCCTGGCTCGCACACCGCACGGCTACCACGATACGGCACTGATCCGCAGCGAACTGGAGAACGCAGGTTTCTCCCACGTGGTGATCGAAACGAGGGCCGAACAAAGCCGAGCATCCTCGCCGCGCCTTCCGGCCGTTGCTTATTGTCAGGGAACGCTGCTTCGCAACGAAATCCAGGCCAGAGACCCGGGAAAACTGGAAGCAGCAACCGACCACGCCGCATCCGCGATTGCACACCGACATGGCAGCGGCGAGGTTGCCGCCAAAATTCAGGCACACGTGATCGTGGCTGTGGTCTGAGTGTTGGAAGCTCCCGTTCCGGCACTTCGCCGCTACGCAGCCCGACGTGAAGCGGACATGAACCGAATTTACGAGTAGGCGACCTGGCCTTCCGCCACTGCGTCGCTCCAGGGCTGGAAGACCTCGGTGGCACCGCTATTGGTACCGCCCTCGCGCAGTACCGCGCTCGGGCAGGCGAACTTCATCGGCAGGGTCTGGACGCGCGCTTCTTCGTAATCGAAACGCGCCTGCAACGCTTCCCGCGCCTGAATCGGCAGGCGCACATCGCCGATCACCACCGCGCCTTCGCTGGCATCGATGCGCGGCTGGTGGATCGCGGCCTCCAGATCCATCCCGTAATCCATCGCAAAGGACAGCATCTGGGCTACGGCGGGCAAAATACGCCGCCCGCCCGAGGCGCCGACGGCAAGCCGCCGCCCGTCGGCGGCCTGCGCCAGCACCGGCGTGTAATTGGTCAGGCAGCGCTTGCCCGGCGCCAGCGAATTGGGGCCACCAGGCGTGGGATCGAACCACATGATGCCATTGTTCATCGTCACGCCGCTTTGCGGCAGCACGTATTTCGAACCAAACGTCGATAGCAGGGTCTGCGTCACGGCTGCCATGTTGCCCTCGCGGTCCACCACCGAAAAATGCGTGGTGCAGGACGGCGCCAGATGCTCGGTGCCAAGCGCGCGCTGGCCATCGGCATCGCCCATGGCTTGCAAGCGTTCCCGGTAGGCCGATTGCAGCGCCAGGGCATAGGCTGTGTAAGCCGCTCCGTCCGGGCCGCCCCGGGCGGGCTGCAGGTTCTGCTGCAGCAGGCGGAGGGTATGCGCCAAAGTGGGGCCGCAGGTCAGCTCCGGCGTGGCGTATACCTTGCCGCCACGATAGGGAATGGTCAGCGCCTCGCGGCCGTGAGCGCGAAAGGCGGCAAGGTCTTCGAGCGACAGCGCGCCGCCCCCGGCCCGTACATCTGCGGCTATGCTCCGCGCCAGATCACCTTGGTAGAAATCCCGCGGGCCCTCCTCAGCAAGATACGAAAGCGTCGCCTTGAGCCTGTCCTGCGGCAGGCTCACGCCGGACTTGATACCCCATTGCGGATTTGGCGGCAGCCCATCCTGGAGATAGGCGGCAGCACTTGCGGGATAACGCCGAAGGTCCGCGGCCGAGCTCGCGATCATCAACGTGGTCCACCAATCCACCTGCAAACCTTCGCCCGCCAGGTCAACGGCCGGACTCAGCAATTCCTTCCATGGCAGTCTGGCGTGGCGGCGATGCGCTTCTTCCATGCCCGCCACGACGCCCGGAACGGCGATCGAGCCAGGACCGTGAAGATTGCGGTCGCCCTCCACCCGCGGCCACGGGAATATGTCGGAGGCAGCACCCTCGCCCGCCAGCGGATAGTCCCCGGGTCGAAGGCCTGCGGGCGCGCGCATCCCGTAATCGATCACTTCATGACGGTCCTCGCGGGCGCGATAAAGCACCATGGCCCCGCCGCCCCCGACGCCGCTCATCCAGGGCTCCAGCACCCCCAGCGCGAAAGTGGTTGCGATGACGGCATCGACGCAGTCGCCACCGGCCGCCAGTACCCCGGCGCCGACTTCGGCGGCTTTTCGCGATTGCGCGGCGACGATTCCGCCTTTGGAGACCACCGCAGGTTTGCGGATTTGCTGGGTGTTGCTGAGCTGGTCGTGCACGGTGTTGCCTTTGCTATCGTTCACATTCGTTGAAGCGCGAACTGCGGATTTGGATTGATGTAGATCGTTCGAGGTGGGCCGGGCAATGCCCCTCTCCGCGCCGGTACCCGGCATTGCAGCTTCGACACAGGTGTTGCCCAAAATCATCATTGCCCCGGCAAAAATTTGAGGCCTGTCGAAATCCCTTTGACTGTGCATGCCCGCGTGCCGTTAGGTCCGGCCGCTGGGCATTAGGATCAGTTACCATGTTCGAAGCAGTCGCTGCATTTTTCGGCGTCATGAGCGCCGGCATTTTTATCGCCCACGCCGTGGACGGTTATCGCTCGCGCGCTTAGGCTCGCCTCATTGCCTGCGCGCGGCGCCGGCTCCGGCTCCCAAGACTTGCAAGCCCCAAAGGAAGAAGAATGCGCTCGGCCGGATTTCGTGCGGCGTTGATCGCCATAATTGCGGTGGCAGCCGCGAGCGTTTCTTCGGTCGCCCGAGCCGATAGCGGCACCATCCGGATTTCGGTTTTGAAGGGCGGCTGGTTTCTCGGCGCCTCCGGAGGGAGCGGCACGCTGTTCTTTCACGGTCGCCGATACCCGCTATCGATCGGCGGGCTAGACTTGGGCTTGGTGTTCGGGGCATCACATACCTATCTGTCGGGCCGGGTAAGCAACATTTTCAGTCCCTCGGACGTCGCGGGGGTCTACGGGGCCGGCGGCGCGGGCGCCGCGGTCGGCGTTGGCGTCCGGGCGATCGTATTGACCAACGGCAAGGGCGCCGTGCTGGATCTGAGCGGCCGTCAGACCGGGCTGATGCTCAATGCCGACTTGAGTGGATTGGCCATCTCGCTGCGGTAGTTGGCTCGCCCCTTATTCGGCGACCGCCAGTTTCGGCTATTGTTATCAAGCAATGTGACCTGGCTCACAGTGATCGCGTGCACGGTGAGCTACCCATCCCAAACCGGCTCCATTCTGGGGCCGCGATTTGGAGGTCGCAAATGGCTGCCATCACGAAGGTTCTCGCCCGGGCTTTTCCTGCAAGGGCGACCGAAAAAGCTATTCTGAAACAGCTTGCACTGTTGTGCGGTGCCGGCCTGTTGGTATCGCTGCTGCTGATGACCTACGGCCTGGATCTCAGCCCCGGCTTTTTCTAGCCGCCTTTGCGATCCCGGACACTTGGCTCGGGGCCCGGGATTTTCGTACCGGCTCGACCCTCGCCAGGGTGCGGCGGCCACCCTTCGCGATCATGTCCGCCAGCGTCACGCTATCCAGCACGTCGGAAATCGCGTCCCGGACTTTCGTCATCATCAGCCGCACGCTGCAGGCCTTGACGTCGCTGCAGTCCCGGCATGGCTGATAGGCCGTGCGGCTCGCACAGGCGATCGGCGCCAGCGGACCGTCGATGGTTCGGATCACCTGACCGATCCTGATCTCGCCCGGTAGCCGCGCGAGCCGGTAGCCGCCACCGGGCCCCTTTTGGCTTTGCACAATGCCGGCATTGCGCAATTCGCCGAGAATGGCGTCGAGAAACTTCTTCGGGATGCCGTTCGTTTTGGCGATGTCGACCGCCTGGGTCGTCGCCTGCGGATCGAGCGTAGCAAGATGCGCCAGCGCCTTGAGGCTGTATTTTCCTTTTGCCGTCAGCATTTCTTCAGCGCCCTGATAAGATCGAATAACCTGCAGACGTCATCGACCATAGCACGGCCGGAACGCCTGCTCCGCCCGGAGCAAAATCTCGATTTGGCACCCTCACCGTCTATCGCCCGGGTGGTGTCGGCCGCCATGCGAGGTCATCCGACCACACGTAGATCATGATGGCCGCCAGGCACAATACGACGCCGATCCAGAACATCGGCGAATGATGGATGCGTCGCCAATCGCGTGGAGGCGTAGCCGGCTTCATTCGATCACCTCATTGGCCCTTTCCCGGTATTTCATTGGTCACCGCCTCGCTGACGCCGTGCCAGAGCTGATCCCTCAGGGTTATGAGCGGCGGCGACGGCAACGTCGCCGGCGGCTCGGTCCGCTTGATGCCGTCGACGACGAGGCTCGCCATATCAATTTCTCCGTCGGTATAATAGCGATCACCGCCGCCATTTCGGCCGAACAGGGTTGGGCCTATCCCTGAAATCTGGAACACCGCTTCAACCATCCCCGCCTCGCGCAAATCCCGCATCAACAGGTCACGCTCGGCATCGATGTCCGGACCGATATGATGGGTGACCTGCCCGGTATAATGGCTCAAGCCGACGCCGCGGTCGAACGTCACCGCACCGAGCCAGACCGGACGGCCGCTCACCCCATTGTCAAGGACCTGCCACAAACGGACATGGTGTCGCCGGTCGGCGCTCCGGCCGTCCGGCTTTTCGAAAGCCAATTGCTCCTTTTTTCCTTGATAATAGAGGGGACTAACCGGCGCAGCATGGTAGGGTCGGTCAAGCACCACGCTACCGACGATCTCGAGACTCGTGCGCAATGTGACCGGGTCGGCCGGAAACCAGCCGGCCGCATCCATGGCGTGGAGGATGTCCTCCCGGCTGCCGACGAGCCCGACATTGAGCGGATCCCCCGGAATGCCGGTGCCGGTACGTGTCACCATCGGCAGCGAAGCGAGCCCCGGTTCGTGCTCGTGGTGCTTCCAAAGCGCTGGGAGCACGACATAAGCTAGCAGGAAATAGACGACGGCCACGACCGCGAAATCGAGCAGCCATTGTCGCCCCATGACGAGCAGCTTCATTCAAATTGCTCTTTCGTCATACACTTCAAGAGCCGACAGGATATTCGAACTCAGCGACACGCGCCTTCGCAACAGAAAGAGACAACCGCAACGCTGAGCCAAGTGTGTCATTGAGCCAAGTGTGCCACGGGATTTGCTGGCCGCGCCAGCGGCGGGATTGTGCCAGGCTTGGCGGATAAGAAACATCATGGCGTCGCTTTGTGAGTTTTGGTTCAATGTTTGCCGGATCGTATAGACCTCCCTGATGGGGCTCCCATGAAGAATGGACTTTATTCGGTTCACATTCAGATGCTCGATGGCGTCAAGGGCCGCGCCAGCGGTGTGGTCATCCTCAGGGATGGCCTGCTTCTCTGCGGCGACCCTTATTTCTGGGGTGTCGGCTCCTATACGGTCGGGAACGGAACCTGGAAGGGCGATCTCGTCACCAATCAGCACACGCCCTATCGCGACAGCATGGCCCGCCCGGTTTTCGGCGGTCGGGAGGTCACGTGCGGGTTTTCCGGAACATTTCAGGACGACCATTCCGAAGTTTTCGCCACATCGCTGGTCGGCAGCCGAAGCATCGGTTTTCGCGCGACAATGCGCTGGTTAGCAGATAATTGATGGCGTCCCGGCGCACGCGGCTGTAAAAGGCCGCTTCTGATCGTGCACGCGCCGATGTGCTACACTGGCGCGACGCCAAATCGATCGCCCCACCGCAAACCATGAAAGCGACAAGGCCCGTTCAATGAGTGGATTCAAGGAACCTAGCTTCGCAGACCGGCAGAAGGCGGCGCAGCAAGCGAGGCAAAACATCCTCAACAAGTTTCGCGCCAAACCGGGCCTCGACGATCCCGAGGTGATGAAGCGACAGGCCGAACGCGAGGCGCTGGCCGCCGAGCGCGCCAAGGCCAGGCTAGCGCGCGAAGCGGCCAAGGCCGAGCAGCTGGCTCGTGAGGCGGAGGCTGCGGCACAGGCCGCCGCACAGCTCGCGCGCGAAAAAGAAGAGGCCGCGGCCCGCGAATTGGCGCTTGAAGCGGAACGCAAGGCGGCGCGCGACGCGCGCTATGCCGCGCGCAAGAAAAAGCGAAAATAACCCGGGAGTGGCGAATAGAGAAACTTCCATTCGCTACTCTCGATTCGCTACTCGCATCTTCGCATTGATCGCGGAGACGACGCGGCTGACGGGCGGCCGGCCGATCAGAGCGCTGATCCCGTTGGTGGCCGCCACCAGTCTGGTCATATCGACCCCGGTCGCGATGCCCATGCCTTCCAGCATATAAACCACATCCTCGGTCGCGACGTTGCCGGTCGCACCCGGCGCATAGGGACAGCCACCGAGACCGCCAGCCGCCGAATCGATCACGCGCGCGCCCTCCTCCATGCCGGCATAGAGATTGGCCAGCGCCTGGCCGTAGGTATCATGGAAGTGCATCGCCAGTTGGGCCATCGGTACGACGCCGGCCACGGCGCGCAACAGACGCCGGGTCTTGACCGGAGTGCCGACGCCGATGGTGTCACCGAGCGAGATTTCGTAACAGCCGAGATTCCACAATATCTCCGCCAGGTCCGCGACAGCACCCGGCTGCACCTCGCCCTCGTAAGGGCAACCCAGCACGCAGGAGACATAGCCGCGCACCTTGATGCCATCGGCTCTGGCGCGGTCGATGACCGGCTTGAAGCGCTCGATCGACTCGGCCACCGAGCAATTGATGTTGGCGCGCGAAAAGCGCTCCGAGGCCGCAGCGAACACCGCGATCACCCTGGCGCCGGCCTCGCGTGCCGTATCGTAGCCCTTCTCGTTCGGGACCAGCACGTGAAATTCGCGATCCGGGTGATGACCGATACCGCGCAGCACCTGATCCGAATTCACCATTTGCGGGATCGCTTTCGGCGACACCATGGCGCCGACCTCGATAGTGTGAAGACCGGCCCCGATCAGCGTCTCGATGAACGCGATGCGGTCCGCGACGCTGACCGGCGTCTTTTCGTTTTGCAGGCCGTCGCGCGGCCCAACCTCGACGATGCGAATCTGATCGCTCATGCCGATCTCATGCGGCCGCCGGCTCGATTTCCGCAAGCTCGACGCCTTCCTGCACGATATCGCCGACCTTGCATTTGATCTTCTTCAGTACGCCTGCGAACGGCGCGCGCAGGGTCTGCTCCATCTTCATCACCTCAAGGGTGAGAATGGCTGCGCCCTTTTCGAGCGTGGCGCCCTCTTCGGCCAGCAACGCCACCACGGTACCGGGCAAGGGTGCCACGATCCTGTCTTCGCCGACCTGTTCCTCGTCGTCGCCGCCGAAGGGATCGACCCAGTGCAACTCGAAGCGGCCGTTGCGCGTCCGCAAGTACAGTTCGTGTCCTTCGATTACCGCCACCACGCGCGATATGGCGCCGTCGAGGGTCAAATCGATTTCACCTTCGGCGTTGACCGAATGAGCAAAGGCAAATTCCCGTTCGCCAATCGCCAGGGTCGAGGATCCAACGCCATAGTGCAGCGTCACCTTGTGCTCGGCCCCCTGGCCGGGACGGAAGGAAAACGCCCGTTGCCGCCGACCGACCGGCATCCAGCCAAAAGTTCGCCACGGTGAGTGCGCATCGCTGCCGGCCGCGGCCTTTTCATCGGCCAGGATGGTGGCCACGGCAGCGGCAAGCTCAAGCTCGCCGGCCTGGTTTGACCCTGCCGTCAGGTTGGTCAGCTCGCGCTCGATGAAGCCGGTATCGATGGCATTGGCCCGCACGTCCGGATGCGTCACCAGCGCGGAAAGGAACGGGATGTTGGTGATGACGCCGCGGACGTCGGTTTCCTGCAGCCCGTGATTGAGCTTGTCGATCGCGGCCTGACGCGTCGGCGCCCAGGCGATCACCTTGGCCAGCATCGCATCGTAATAGGGCGAGACCGAATCTCCGGTGCGATAGCCCGCATCGATGCGCAGGCCGTCCACGACCGGCGGCATTTGCCAGGTCTTGATGCGGCCGACCGACGGCATGAAGTTCTTCTGCGGATTTTCCGCGTAAACCCGGGCCTCGATGGCGTGTCCGTTGAATCCGATTTCGTGCTGCGCCAGCGGCAGTCTTTCGCCGAACGCCACCCGCAATTGCCATTCGACCAGATTGATTCCCGTGATCAGTTCGGTCACGGGATGCTCGACCTGCAGCCTTGTGTTCATCTCGATGAAGAACACATCCTTGCCATTGGAGACGAACTCGATGGTGCCGGCGCCGACATAATTGACTGCGGAGGCGGCCTTGCGCGCCGCCGCGCTCACGGCCTCGCGTTGTGCGGGACCGAGCGTCGGCGACGGCGCTTCCTCGATCACCTTCTGATGCCGCCGCTGCAACGTGCATTCGCGCTCGAACAGCGACACCAGATTGCCGTGGCTGTCGCCGATCACCTGCACTTCGATGTGACGCGGATTATCGACGTATTTCTCGATCAGCATGCGATCGTCGCCGAAGGCCGCCTTCGCCTCGCGCTTGGCGCTGACGATAGCCGCCGCAAGCTCGCCGGCCGAACGCACGACACGCATACCGCGGCCGCCGCCACCGGCGGATGCCTTGACCAGCACCGGAAAACCGATTTTGTCGGCGGCCGTCGTCAGGGTCGCCTCGTCCTGAGCCTCGCCGTGATAGCCCGGCACCAGCGGCACGCCAGCCTTTTCCATCAAGGCCTTGGAGCCGGATTTCGAACCCATCGCGATCATCATATCGGCGGTCGGACCGACGAACACCAATCCGGCATCGACGCAAGCCTGGGCAAACCCGGCATTCTCCGACAGGAATCCGTAGCCCGGATGCACGGCTTCGGCGCCGCTCCGGCGGGCGGCCTCGATCACGCGCTCGATATTGAGATAGCTGTCACGCGCCCGCGCCGGTCCGAGCAGCACGGCCTCGTCGGCTTCGGCGACGTGCATCGCGCCACGGTCGGCCTCGGAATAGACCGCAACCGAGCGCAGGCCCATCGCCCGCGCCGTGCGGATCACGCGGCAGGCGATTTCGCCGCGATTGGCGATCAGCAGGGTGTGAAATCGCCGGTATGGCGCGGGACGGTCCATCATCACATCCTGAACAGGCCGAAACGAGTGGCCTCGATCGGTGCGTTGGCGGCTGCGGAAAGTCCAAGGCCGAGCACCAGCCGGGTGTCGGCGGGATCGATCACCCCGTCATCCCAGAGCCTGGCGGTTGCGTAATACGGATTACCCTGGGTTTCGAATTGCGCCCGCGTCGGCGCCCGGAACTCGTTCTCCTCTTCGACCGACCAGGAGCCGCCCTTGGCTTCGATATTGTCGCGGCGCAACTGGCTCAGCACCATCGCCGCCTGTTCGCCGCCCATCACCGAAATGCGCGCGTTCGGCCACATCCACAGGAATCGCGGGCTGTAGGCGCGGCCGCACATCCCGTAATTGCCGGCGCCATAGGAGCCGCCGATCACGACGGTGAATTTCGGCACGCCCGCGGTCGCAACCGCCGTCACGAGCTTGGCGCCGTCGCGCGCGATACCGCCAGCCTCATACTTCTTGCCGACCATGAAGCCGGTGATGTTCTGCAGGAACACCAGCGGGATATTTCGCTGACAGCACAATTCGATGAAGTGGGCGCCCTTCAGCGAGCTCTCGCTGAACAGGATTCCGTTGTTGGCGATGATGCCGACCGGATAGCCCCAGATGTGGGCGAACCCGCAGATCAGGGTCTGGCCGTACAATTTCTTGAATTCGTCGAATTCCGAACCATCGACCAGCCGCGCAATGATGTCATGCACGTCGAACGGCTTGCGTCCGTCGACGGGGACCACGCCGTAGATTTCCTCGGGCGCAAACAGCGGCTCGCGTGCCTCGCGCATGTTCAGCGCGGCGCGTTGCGGCGGCTTCAGTGTGGCGACGATACGCCGCGCAATTCCGATCGCATGGCTGTCGTTCTGCGCATAATGATCGGTGACGCCGGATTGCCGTGAGTGCACATCGGCGCCGCCCAGTTCTTCGGCGGTGACGACTTCCCCGGTCGCGGCCTTTACCAGCGGCGGTCCACCGAGGAAAATCGTGCCCTGATTGCGCACGATGATGCTTTCGTCCGACATCGCCGGAACATAGGCTCCGCCGGCGGTGCAGGAACCCATCACGATCGCAATTTGCGGAATGCCCGCGGCCGACATCTGCGCCTGATTATAGAAGATGCGGCCGAAATGCCGCTCGTCGGGGAAAATCTCGTCCTGCTGCGGCAGAAATGCGCCCCCCGAATCCACCATGTAGATGCAGGGCAGATTGTTCTGCCGCGCGACATCCTGCGCGCGAAGGTGCTTCTTCACCGTCATCGGGTAGTAAGTGCCGCCCTTGATGGTCGCATCATTGGCGACGATCATGCATTCGCGTCCCGAGATCCGCCCCACCCCGGTGACGACGCTCGCCGAATGCACATCGCCGCCATACAACCCGTGGGCGGCGAGCGGCGACAGCTCGAGAAATGCCGTTCCCGGATCGGTCAGGAGATCGACCCGCTGACGCGCCAGCATCTTGCCGCGCGAGGTGTGCCTGGCGCGCGACGCTTCGCCGCCGCCGCCGGCCACCTCATCGAGCTTCAGCCGCAGCTCTGCGACCAACTTTCGCATGGCTTCGGCGTTGCGGGCAAAATCGGACGAACGTAGGATCGATGCTGGAATGAAGCGGCATGGCCTTCAGGAGTTTGTGGTGCGCCCCCCGTTTGCGCATGGGGGGTCGGGTCATGGTGTCATTGCGCCGACGTCCGACGCAACCTCAACTTTCGGTCCTGGCGAGAATGCAGGGATTATTCTGGCCCGTTCCGGATCTCAGTGGGTCCAGCCCTTGATGGGTCCAGGCTCTTAATGCGTCCAGGCTCCTAATGCGTCCAAGGCTCGCCGCGCCGGAATGCAAAATTATCGGCGTAGGCGGCTTGACGGCGTACCGGCGCCTTCGGTTCAATGACCTGATAGGCAATGCCCTCACGCTCGCAATAAGCCACAGCCTCTTCCTTGGTGTCGAAGCGAAGCGTGAGTTGCTGCTTCATGTCGCCGGAACTGGTCCAGCCCATCAATGGCTCGATCGAGCGCGGCTGCTCGGGTTCGTAATCGAGCTGCCATTCCCGGGTCTTGGCGGTCCCCGATTGCATCGCGTTTTTGGCGGGCTTGAAGATTCGTGCGGTCATGGCTGATGGGCCCCGTGAGAATACAGCTTGGAAGCGCGTGGTGGATGCGGCCGAGATGGTATAAAGCCAGTTTGCAGGAATTTGAATCGATGATTCCCGGCCTGGATGTTACATTTTCCGGACCGGTATAGTCATTATGCCGCGCTGTGACAATCGTGGCCGGTCGTGCTGATATGGCCGTCCGGTTGTGATCTTCTTGAAAGCAGAATTTTAAGAACGGCACCCATGGAAATCAAAGCAACCCTGCCCCCCAAAGGACGCGATCTCCGCCTCGACCTGTTTCGCGGGATCGCAAACTGGGCGATCTTTCTCGATCACATTCCCGACAACGTCGTGAACTGGATCACCACGAGAAATTATGGCTTCAGCGATGCGGCCGATCTGTTCGTTTTCATTTCGGGGTACACCGCCTCCTTTGTCTATGCGCGAATGATGCTGGAACGGGGCTTCATCGTCGGCGCTACCCGCCTGACCAAGCGGGTCTGGCAACTCTACGTCGCCCATATCATCCTGTTCGTGATCTATATTGTTGCGATCGGCTACGTCGCTTTTCGTTACAGCGATCCGGACATCATCAACGAATTCAACGTCGCTGGCCTGGCCGGAGACAACGCCATCGAGACCCTGCGTCAGGGACTGCTGCTGAAATTCAAGCCGGTCAATCTCGACGTGCTTCCGCTCTACATCGTGCTGATGGGACTGTTTCCGCCGGTACTGTGGATAATCCTGCGCCGGCCCAACCTGACGATGCTGGCCTCGATTGCACTATGGCTCGCCGCCCGCCACTTCGAATGGAATTTGCCGGGCTATCCTGGCGGCAGCTGGTATTTCAATCCGTACTGCTGGCAGGTGCTTTTTGTGTTCGGCTCGTGGTGCGCGCTGGGCGGAGCAGCGAGGTCGCGGTCGATTATCGATGCGCCCGCCACGCTGTACTTCTGCATCGCCTATCTCGTCTTTGCGATGGTGATGACCATGGCGGGCAAGTTTCCGGGGTTGGGATCTCTGTTCCCGCATTGGCTCTATGATACGTTCAACCCCAACGACAAGACCAACCTTGCACCCTATCGCTTCGTGCATTTCGCGGTGATCGTGATCCTGGTGATCAGGTTTGTGCCCAAGGACTGGCCCGGTCTGGAATGGCGGATTTTCGATCCCGTTATCGTTTGCGGACAGCAATCGCTCGCCGTGTTCTGCGTCGGCGTCTTCCTGTCCTTTGTCGGGCATTTTGAATTGATGCTGAGTTCGGGTTCGCTGTTCGCGCAGATTTTCGTCAGCGTGACCGGAATAGCGATCATGACCATCGTCGCCTACTACATCTCCTGGTCGAAGCGGCAGGACAAGCCACCTCCCAAGCCGGCGGTCGCGGCGGCCAAAGCTGCCTGACAACAAGGCTGCCTGGCAACAGGCTGTCTGACAAAGGACGTGATCGGACCGGCTTAGCCCGACTTGACATCTCCCGGAGCGGCGCGTCCCCGCGCAGGCGTCACCAATCTGCCTTTCGACGAAAACTCGCCCCACTCGGTGGACCAGCCGACGGCATCCCGGTTTCGCTTGCCGTGAAGCGCGAATGCAGCGCCCTGAGGATCCCCGCACCGGACGATCCAGTTGCCGCCCGGCATTTCAACCGGGCTCTCGAAGACCCGCCCACCCGCGGTGGTCACGCGCTCCACGGCCGCCCCGATGTCGTCGACATCGATGTAGTAAATCCAGTACGGGATCGGGTCCGACGACCGCTTGGTCGAGATGCCGCCGAGCGGCCGGCCGCCAGTGGAGAACACCTGGTACCCGTCCACTGGGCCGGTTTCAGTCTCCGGTCTCTGCCAGCCAAACAACTCGCCATAGAAAGCAAACGCCTTCTTCCCGTCGGCGGCGAGCAACTCATGCCAGCCCACCGGCCCCGGTCTGCCCAGTGCAGCGCGCTGCCGTTGGCCGATTTTCAGCCCTTGAACCAAAGCCAGGTTGGCGTGTTGCGGGTCAGCGACGACCGCAATGCGGCCGATGTTGCTGTTCGTCGGCGGGACGTACACGGCTCCCCCAAGAGCCTTGAGCCGGTCGACCGTTGCGTCCACGTCCTTGACGCTGACATACCCCACCCACCTTGGCGTCGCCCCCTTTCGCGTCGCTTCGTCCGGCAGGTCCATCAACCCGCTGACCGAGGCGGTCCCTGCGGTAAACACGGTGTAAGGCAGGCCGGGCGTCGATGCGTCCTGCGCACCCCAACCCACAACTTTGGTGTAGAAGGCCTGGGCGGCCGCGACGTCAGTCGTGATCAATTCGTACCAGGCAAAACGCCCATGATGATCGGCCATGTCGGTCTCTCCGTTCGGGCCTCCGCAGTTGCCGCGCTGCACTCAGCGGACCTGGATTGAACCGACCCGGCCGCAGTGCCGACACATGGCTGTGAGGTCACGTCGCTAGCCTGCCTGAGTACAGAGGGGGTTAGGCGAATGCAAGAATAGACGCGGCGTTGCTTCGATCCTGCCGGCGACGGAGGGGACGAAGCGGTTCGGGTCGATCTGACGCAGACTGTGGGTGTCGCATCTAGCTCAATTTATTCCCGGCTTCGACGAAAATTTGTGATGTTCTTCACAGTTGGTCGACGAGGGGCGCCTTAAGACTAACGGCTATTCCGACTTGCGCGTTGAGGTTGTCGGGAGAGCGCAGATCATGAAACGGCGGTTGGATCAATTGCGCCGACGTCGTTCATGAAGATGAATGCAAGATGAAGAAGTCGTCAACAAGTTCACCCGATGCGACCGCCTTGCACGGCGCATTTGCACAGGGTACAGTCACGAGGCTGGACTCGAACCATTTATTTCAAGGCATGGAGGAGCGACTAATGCGACAAGAGAAACAAGCTTCGAAGCGCAAGCGTATTTCGAAATCCGTTCCGGTGTTAGGTGCCGCCGGATTGACGTTTTCACTAGTGGGCGGCGCATCCGCAGCAGTCGCGCCGACGACCGATTCGGCGAATTCGCCGGCCCTCGGACTGGGTCATCAATTCACGCTCGGCGAGGAAGAAATCGCCGACGTCAGCCTCGCGACGTTCTATGTGTTCGACAAGGAAAACGCTGCGGCTGCCAAGGGCGGCGTGCAGGAAGCACGTGGCTGCGGTGGCCGGGGCTGCGGTGGCCGCGGTTGCGGTGGCCGGGGTTGCGGTGGCCGGGGCTGCAGAGGCTGCGGCGGCGGTTGCGGCGGTTGCGGTTGCGGCTGCCTGTCCTGGGGAGCTTGCCGGATCTGCTAAGTCAGACCGCTTTCCGACTACGTTAACAAATCGTTATTGGCCGGGTTCGACATGGTCGACCCGGCCAATCCGTGTTTTCGTTGCAGTGCGAACCGCATACGCGCAGTGATGCGGCCGCGCTTGACGGCCGAATGGGTTTCCAACCTTGTCGAAAAATTCAGGCGCCCGAGCTGGAGGAAAGAAGTCCGCTGGTCGGAAAAAACGCCCTACAAAACTGAACCGGGGCGGCAAGCAGATTGCCCGTGCTGACGGCCCGTCAGTCGGCCGCCGAGCCAGCTCCGGACGCAACGCCGGCAAAGAAATCCCGCAATTCGCGCCGAACTTCACGGTCTATGTGCTGCCGCCCGACGTCGTCTGCCTCTACTCCGAGGACCGGAAGTTCTTTCTGCACGGCGAGCTTTACTGCGCCCTCGCCTCCGCTATCGGAAAGGGCGGCAAGAGCCTTCCCGAGCTCGTTCATGAGCTGGGACGGAATTTCCCAACCGACAAGGTCGAGGAAGCCCTCAAGCGGCTTATCGAGCGCCGTTACATCGTCCCGGCAACTGATTCTTCCACTGGAGCCGTTGCAGGCTATTGGGCGAGCCTCGGCCTGCCGCCGGGAATCGCCGAGCAAAATCTGTCAAATTGCCGAGTCCGGGTCGAATCGATCGACGTGCGGGGCGCGGCCGAATTCAGCAGCGCCCTGAGCAATCTCGGTGTCCACGTCGTCGACCGGTCGCCCGACCTGACGGTCACGCTGGCGAACGATTATCTCGAACCGCGGCTGGCCGAGCTGAACCGGCAACGGGTGTCGGACCGGACCCCTTGGCTGCTCGTGCAACCCTCCGGCGCCTTTCCGCTGGTCGGACCGGTGTTCAGGCCGGGCAGCGGCGCCTGCTGGACCTGCCTGTTCGACCGCATGATCCGGAACAGGGAGATCAAGGGATTTCTCGACCGAGGTGGCGCGCGACCAGTCGCGGTTTCACCGCTCGCACGCAACACGCTCGGACAAGGCGCCATCCAGTTCGCGGCCCTCGAAGTCGCCAAGGCCATCGCAACGGACTTTCGCACCGAGTTGAACGATCACATCGTCAGTCACGATTTGCTGGGTTCGACGGTCGCGAAACACTACGTTGCGACCCGCCCGCAATGCCCGACCTGCGGCAGCAAGAAACTGCGGAATCTGCGCCGCGCGCCAGCGCCGATCGAACTCAGCACCGGCGCCAAGCTGGTCATGACCAGCGGCGGATACCGGACCGTGTCGTCCCGGGCCACGGTGGCACGCAATCGCAAGCATGTGAGCCCCCTCACCGGGGTCGTCACGCGGCTCGAGCACATCGAAGCCGATCTGCCGATGAACACCAACTATCATGCAACGCACAATTTCTCGGCGCCCGCCCAGAATGTCGATCAGCTCAGGGCCGGATTGAGCGGCGGCAGCTTCGGCAAGGGCAGCACGGCCGAGCAGGCCGAAGCCAGCGCGCTGATGGAGGGGATCGAGCGTTATTCTGGAATTTTTCAGGGTGACGAGATCAGGGTGACGCGGCGGTTCACGGATTTTGCGCCAGGCGATGCCATTTCCCCCAACGACATCCTGCTGTTCAGTGACGCACAATATCAGCAAGGCGCCGAGACGCCGGACGAACCGGGCGAGACACAGGCCCCGCCGGTTGGGCTCGGTCCATCTGCCAGGGTCGAGTGGTCACCGGTTTGGTCGCTGCGCGATGGACGCTTCAAATACATTCCGACCACCCTGCTGTATTTTTTCTATAGCGGTCCTGCTGCCTTCCGGGCGGATTCCAACGGTTGCGCGGCCGGCAATACCATTGAGGAAGCCATCGTCCAGGGATTCCTCGAACTGGTCGAGCGGGATGCCTATGCGATCTGGTGGTACAATCGATCGCAGCGAGCCGCGGTCGATCTCAGCCAGTTCGACGATTCCTACGTTCGCGATTTGCACGCCCAGCTCGCCGATGCGGGACGCAAATTATGGGTGCTCGACGTCACCAGCGATCTCGGCGTTCCGACCTATGTGGCGATATTGCACTGGATGCAAAACGGACAGGAAAATATCGAGTTTGGCTCCGGCGCGCATTTCGACAAGCGCATTGCGTTGCTGCGTACCCTGACCGAACTGAACCAATTCCTGTCGATCGGCCTGATGGGCGGCGGATCCGGAGAGAAGTCGAGCCTCGACGGCGTCACGCCGTTGCGTCTTCAAGAGTATCCGTTTCTGACGCCAAGCAGCCATCCGGTCCTCTTGCCGGGCTCCGACACGCAAGCCCGCGCTCTCGACAACACGCGCGATCAGGTGCTTGCCTGCGTCGATCTCGCCAGGCGCGCCGGCCTCGATTTCCTGGTCCTCAATCAGACGCGACCCGACGTCGACGTCCCGGTGGTAAGGGTGATCGTTCCGGGCTTGCGGCATTTCTACCGGCGCTTTGGCCCGGGCCGGCTTTACGATGTTCCAGTCAAGCTCGGCTTGCAGGATCGCCCGTTACTGGAAAGCGAACTGACGCCGTTTCTTCCCCACACCTGAGGGTCATGCCGGATTGCGCGCTCCCGTGAAAAACCAAGGGCGGCGGACCACGACACCCAGCATTTCCGCCCGGCTGAGCGGTCATATCACGCTCGACACCCAGCCGGACGGGAGTATCGCCGCCTGCTTCGACGGTTATGCGGTCGGGTTGGGAAAATTCAGCGCTGACGCGATGGCGCGCGCGCAGGAGCTTCGCAAAGGCCTGCCGCTCAGTTCGTTTGCGTCAGACGGCGGTAGGGTTGAGAAGGAAATCGATCTGCTGGTCCGGCGACTGGCCCGGCGCGGCCTGCTGGAATATCGCCTCGGGCACACCCGTGACGGCAAGGATCAGGTCGTCATCGAACCGCAGGGGCCGGATTATTGGCCGCAGGCGCCGAAGCTGGGCGATTCCGAAACGGTGGTGCTGTCGCGGTTCGCCTATTTGCGACGGCGCGGTGGCGAGATGGTGCTGGAATCGCCGCGCGCCGCTGCGTTGTTCAGAATTTGCGATCCGAAAATCGCTGCCGCCCTTGTTGTGTTGTCCACGCCGCAACAACTGAAAAAATTCCGGCGGCAGGACGGCTTTCCGGGGGTCGAACTGCTCGCATTGCTGGTGGATTGTCAGATCCTGTTCAAGGTCGACGCTGCCGGCGGCGACGGGCTACGAGCGACCGAGGGCGACGCCAATCTCGTTCTCTGGGATTTTCACGATCTCTTGTTCCACACCCACAGCACCGCGGGCCGACAGGCCAATCCGCTGGGCGGAGTTTATCCTTATGCGGGGCTTATCCCGCCGCCGCCGGCGGTGCGCCCGCGCTGGCCTGGAAAAAAAATCGATCTGCGCGCGCTCCCGGCAGAGCCTTCGCCGGCGATTTCACCCGTCGCAACGCTTCTGCGTGAACGTCATTCGACACGCGACTTCGACGACCGGCAGCCCATCACGCTGGCCGAGCTTTCGCAGTTTCTTGATGGCACCGCGCGGGTGCAGTCGAAATGGAAAAGCCGGATCGATCCTGACGGCGGCGGTCCGATGGTCGCCTATACCGCGAGGCCGTATCCATCCGCAGGCAGCGCTTACGAACTCGAACTCTATCTGGCCGTCGCCAATTGCGCCGGACTTGAACGCGGCTTCTACCACTACGACGCCGACCGGCACGCTTTAGTGCCGATCAGCGGGCCCACGCACCAGCTTGACGCGCAATTGGCGGCCGCCGAATTCGCCATGGATGCGCCCGCAATCCCCCAGATCCTGATTACGATCGCAGCGCGTTTTGACCGGATTTCATGGAAATACAGCTCGATTGCGTATGCGCTCATCCTGAAGGATGTCGGCGTATTGATCCAGACGCTCTACCTGATGGCGACCGACATGGGGCTGGGTGGATGCGCCATCGGGAGCATCGATATCGACCTGTTCGCCAAGATGACTGGAATCGAATTCCACGTCGAAGGTCCGGTCGGTCAATTTGCGCTCGGTCGCAGCTTGCCGGGCCACGCACAAAATGAATGATCGCGAACCAGAACAGGATGGAAGCCAGCGCCGCGCGCTCGCAGGCCTGGCGATTGCGGTTGTTTTGCTGGTGGCGGGGTTGTGGCTGGCCCACCAATTGACTGCCGCGAGCAAAATGCAGGACTGCCTGATGTCAGGCCGAACCAACTGCAATGTTATTGAGCCCGCGGCTCGATAGTCTGCGCTGCCCCCCTAATTGCAGGGGTGACGCCGCCCATCCTGCCCGACGTAATTTGCCGACGATTGCTCGCAATGCCGGCCGAACCCGTCATAGATACCATAGCGTCGCCCCCTCACCGGAACGACAACACGATCGGGCCGGGCCCACGTGCCGGGATAGAAATCGGGCGGACCGTAATTGTGGAGATACAGGCCGTGAGACCAGGCCGCGTGGCGGTGATGGTGTCGGATGTACATGTCCGCGGCGAATGACGGTGCCGACGCCAACAACAAGATTGCTGCAATCACTGGGAGGCTGATCTTCATGACAGTCCTCGTGGTTCTATTGATCACTATCATTTCGTTTCCAGCTTCGGTCCCGAACTCCGTCCCCCCCTGTGGACGGCTTCCCTCGCCAGCCCTCACCGCTTTTTTTAAATCATCCCCGCGAAGCGCCGAGAACCTTGGCGATGGTCATCGCGGTCATGGCTTTCCGATCTGCGGCGCGCTGAGCTTCCAGCCGATCCCTGGCCCGCTCCTCGACCAGCAAATCGATCAGCGCCAGCCTCTTCGGCTCATCGACCGCTTCCGCCAGTAATTTTCGATAGCGGTGATAGTCAAATCCAGCATCCTGATTACGCATCGTACGCCCTCAGCCTCACTCCCGGCCACAGTGTTTCTCAAGCCGCGAACGAGAGCAATAGAAAGCCGTTGGCCCATCGACGATTTTCCCGGTGGCAAGCCCTGGATCGTACAGGTTGGTAAACGGATTTCCAGCGCTGGCACGCCCGAGCGTTAATAATCCCTCTCGCGGTGCACATCGTGAACGACGATCCCCATGCCGGGTTCCGGCAAGGCCAGCCAGTCCCGCCGCTTCAAGGTTCGGCGGGTGTCCTCCAATCCGCTCTGCCAGTGCTCACGCATCGACGTTGCCGAGAATTCGTGATCCTTGGAATCGCCCTCATAGGCCTTCTGCTGGTAGATCATCTGCAGGATGGTGATCTCCGGCAGGTGCATCAGGCTGTCACGCTTGGCACGCTCCTCGTCGCTTAGCTGATCCTGCGGAATCTTCATCAGCGCCTTGTAGAGGTCGGTCCTCAGATTGTTCATCTGCTTGTAGACGTCGGTGTTGTGCCGGGTGCGCGACGAATAGACAATGTCCTTGTGCCGGGCCAGAACCTCCTGGATATCGCGCGGCAACACGCCCCGGGCGCTGAACAGATCGACCTGGAACACCAGCGAGTTCATCTTGTCCTGCTGGTCCAGGAGATGCTGCAACGGCGTATTGGAGACAATGCCACCGTCCCAGAAGTAGTCGGTGCCTATTCGCACCATCGGAAGCGCCGGCGGCAGTGCGCCGCTCGCCATTACATGTTCGGGCCCGATGACTTCCTTCTTGTTGTCGAAGTAGAGGAAATTCCCGGTGACGACATTGACGGCGCCGACAGCGAAATGCATTTTGCGGGCGTTGATCAAATCGAAGTCGACCAGCTCGAGCAGCGACTCGCGCAACGGTGTGGTGTCGTAATAACTGGTGGCGGTTTTGGCGCCGGCCGGACTGAACCACGGATTGACGTCGTGGGGTTTGAAAAAGCCGGGCTGGCCCAACGTCGTCGTCATGAAAGAACTCGCGAGATTGCGAGCCTTCCGGTAGACGTCGCCGTCCGGCGTGTAATGCCAGACCTTGCGTGCCGTGATGCGGTCCCAGAAAATTTGCAGCTTCTCGAGACGATGTTCCGGTGGATTGCCGGCGATGATCGCCGAATTGATGGCGCCGATCGAAACGCCGCATACCCAGTCGGGCTCCATGCCTTCTTCGTGCAAGGCCTGATAGACCCCGGCCTGATAGGCCCCGAGCGCGCCGCCACCTTGCAATACAAGCGCTACCCGGTTGCACCGGTCGGGCCGCCATCCAGTCGCAATGGCAGGATCAGAGCTCGGTGTTCGCGCGTCCATGATTTGACCTTTGAATTCCTGATGAAAATAACGGCCTAGAATTCAGAAGAGCGGTGACATGGTTGTGACAACCCGTCGCTGCGACGGGGCATCCGGCGAAAATGGCATCTCGTTCCGGAGCGCCAGACAGACCGGTCGTGGACTTGTCATGAGTTTGAAGAAAATATCTCATACCTCTGTCAAACACCGCCGTTAGCAATGGTGCGTCGCGGTAATCGTTGTGAATGGCGTGCGGCTTGTTTCTCGCCGGCCGGGACGACCGCGGTGTCGCAAGCATCCCCCCTCGATTTGGTCGTGCACATGTTGTCTGGAAAATCTGCGATCGTGACCGGTTCAACCAGCGGAATCGGCCTTGGTATTGCGCGCGGGCTGGCCGCCAATGGCGCCAATATCATGCTCAATGGATTTGGTGATCCGAACGAGATAGAGGCCATCCGCGAGGACATCGCCAACGGCCATAATATCAAGGTCGTCTATAGCAACGCCAACATGGCCGATGGCAATGACATCGGCGGAATGATGGCACTGGCGGAAGAGGAATTCGGTGGCGTCGATATTCTCATCAACAATGCCGGCATTCAATATGTCGCGCCGATCGAGGATTTTCCCGTCGAGAAGTGGGACGCCATTCTGGCCATCAATCTCTCGAGCGCCTTCCATGCCAGCCGTCTCGCGATCCCCGGGATGAAGAAAAAATCATGGGGCCGGATCGTCAACATTGCCTCGGCGCATGCGTTGGTCGCCTCCCCGTTCAAGTCGGCTTATGTCGCGGCCAAGCATGGCATCGCCGGCTTCACCAAAACCGCAGCGCTTGAAGTGGCCGAACATGGCATCACCGTGAACGCGGTCTGTCCGGGTTACGTGATGACCCCGCTGGTCGAAAAGCAGATCCCCGAACAGGCCAAGGCACGCGGCATCACCGAGCAGCAGGTGATTTCGGACGTGCTGCTCGCCGCGCAGCCGACCAAGCGCTTCGTGACGGTCGAGGAACTGGCGGCGCTGGTGAATTTTCTATGCACCGACAATGCCAGGTCGATTACCGGCGCCACGCTGCCCGTCGACGGCGGCTGGACCGCTCATTGAAAAAGGGTTCTCCGATGCGCAAGGCAGATATTCTCAAGCTCCCCTCCATGCCGATGGCGGGCCCGAGCTATCCGGCCGGCCCCTACCGCTTCGTCAACCGCGAATTCCTGGTCATCACCTATGAGACCGATCCCGAACTGATCCGCGCCGGGCTGCCCGAGCCGCTGGAGCCGATCGATCAGCCGATCGTGCACTACGAATGGATCAAGATGCCGGACAGTTCCGGCTTCGGCAGCTACACCGAATCCGGCCTGGTGATCCCCGCACGCCTGAACGGCGAAGAGGTCAACTTCGTCTCGCAGATGTATCTCGACGACGATCCGCCGATTGCCGCGGGCCGGGAAATCTGGGGCTTTCCCAAGAAATACGCCCATCCGAAACTTGAGATCGTCAAGGACACGCTGACCGGAACGCTGGAATACGCCAATCAGCTCGTCGCCATGGGAACCATGGGCTACAAGCACGAGGCGATGGCCGGCAACGGCGAGGCCACGCTAGCGACACTGTCGAAAACCCAGATCAATCTGAAGCTGATCCCGGGCGTCGACGGCCGCGCCGAAGTCTGCCAACTGGTTGCGATCAACCTGACCGACATCAACGTCAAAGGCTCCTGGTTCGGGCCCGGCCGGTTGCACCTGGTACCGCACGTCAACGCGCCGGTGGCCGATTTTCCGGTCCGGCGCGTGATCGGCGCACATCATTTCCTGGCCGATCTGACCTTGCCCTATGGCCGCGTGGTCTATGACTATAACAAGCAGACCGACGAGCTCGCAGAGGCTGCCGAGTGACGCGATCCGTCCACGGCTTGAGGCGTGGACGATGGTTCGGTTGGGAAGCTCGTCAATATCTCGCTGGCCGGTCGCGTTGCGGAGCGCGATCGTTGTTTCCATCGCAACGGGACCGGGGCCTCGCCTGATGCAGCGTCTCATCGAGAATCTGCAGCTTGACGGCCACGCGATACGTTACAGCCAGTTCGTTCCACGGTTGTACAACTACTGCCTGTCGCTGGGATTCCGCCGCGAAATGATGATGCCTTCGCGGGCGTTCTGCTCGGACGAGAGTCAGGGCTATCCGGTCATTCTGATCGCCCAGCATTTCGGAACCTTTCCGTTCGACCACGGCCTGATCGGCGGCAACGTCGCGCTCGACCGGCACGGGCCGCATGCCCATCACGGCGAAGATCTCGTCATTATCCAGGCAAGCCATGTCGGCTACGACGCCGACACCAGGAGGTTCGGCGTCTATCAGCGGCAACGCACCACCAGCCAGGAGTTCGGCGACAATTGCGGGAAGCTGTGCGCGGTGCTGCACTGGTACCAGTTCGAATATCGTCATGCCTGCGAGCACATCCTTTGCGGCAGGCTCGGCGGTGAGCCCGCCATTCTCATCGGCAATCAATTCCTTGACGAAGATCGGTCCGAGGGCCTGTTCCTGAACCTTGACCTGCTGATCGATCGCAGCGCCGGTTTGCTGAAGACCCGAAGTACATCGAATGTTTTTCGCGCAGCACCAGCGCTCGTCGAACGCCTCCCTGCGGAAACCTGGGGCGACAAGCCGCAGATCATCGGCCGTCACCTGACTTCCGATCTCTTCTTCTTCCGCCGTGCCGCGAAAGGACCCGAAGGCCACGACATACTTGAGGCAGCACTTGCCCCCGCCATGCCGGCATTGGTGACTTCCCGCCATCCCCCGCTCGATGCCGCGCGATACCATACCCAGGTCGAGTTCGATCGCACCTATCGCAGCATCCGGCGCGAGCCCGCCTATCACGACAAGAACCTGTTGTTCATCTCCGGTATCAACATCGACATTTCCCCGCGCGGAGGACTTCCCTTCCCTCTCACCAAATTCGTGCCTTGGGCCGCCTATGTCCGTCTTCGCGATGGTCGGAGCTTTCATCTCGAACAGGATGAATTGACCGACACATTGCGAAAGCAGTCGACCGACAACCCCGAACGCATCATCTTCGATTACGCCATCGGCGACATCAGCGACGCGGAAGAGATCACGATCGAAACATAACTCGACCGGGACCGGCTAAAGCCATCTGGTGATAGTGAAGATGATGAGGCCGACCAGCCCGCCGACCACCGTCCCGTTGATCCGGATATATTGCAGGTCACGGCCGACCTGCAATTCGATCCGGTTAACCAGGGTCTCGGTGTCCCATCTCTCCACCACCTGCGTGATGAAAGCACCGATTTCAGCGCGACGGGGCGCGATGAGCCGCAAGGCGGCGATCCGCATGAATTTATTGATCGCGACATGAAGCTGTTCGTCGCTCGCCATCCGTCGTCCCAGCGAGGTTATGGCCTGCTCAAGGCCGTCGGATATCTGATTAATGTAGGAATCGGAATGGGCGTCGAGCCTGGCTCCGATCTCGGCCCAGAGCTTGTTGACTTGTTGCAACACGACTGGATTGTGAAGGATCTCAGCCTTGAACGCCTCGCCGCGCGCATACATCTCGGGTTCGGTGGCGAGGTCGTCGATCAACTTGTCGACGGCAGCCCCAAGCTCGGTACGCCAGGGATGAGCGGGATCGCGCATCTCCTCCAGCAGTTGCGTCAACCCGCTCACAATCTTGTCGGCGACGATGGCGTCGACCCATTTGGGAATGAAGCGCGAGGATTTCTGGGCGACCGTCACCTTGATCCGGTCCCGGTTATCCGTAAGCATTCGCGCCGCGATGGTGATGGCCCGCTCGACCAGTGCTTGCGTCTCGCCCTGCGCCCACAACACAGACAGCACCTTTGAAGCTAGCGGCGCGGCAGGGATCGCTTCGATTCCACTCCGGGCGGCGCGCGCCAGGAACGCATTGATCTCGTCGCGGGGCAGCGCCCGCACGATCTGCGGCAATGCCGTCGCGACCCGCCGCGCGACGCGATTGGCATTTGCCGGGTTCGATAGCCAGCGCGCCATCCAGCCCGCCGGATCGACTTCCCGGATTTTCGCGCTCAGGACCTTCGGCGACAGGAAGTTGTTGGACATGAAGCGACCGATGGCGCCGCCGATTCGCTCCTTGTTGTGCGGCACGATCGCCGTATGCGGTATAGGCAGGCCGAGCGGATGCCGGAACAAGGCGACAACGGCGAACCAGTCGGCGCAGGCCCCGATCATCCCCGCCTCCGCGAATGCCCGCAAATAGGCCAGCCACGTCCATTCGAATTTGGTGAGGTAGGTCGCCACGAAGATCGCGGACATCAGTGCCAGCAACGCCGTTGCCAGCAGGCGCATCCGACGCAGGTCGCGCAGCCTCGTTTCGGGAGTAGGCGTCACGGCAACGGCGCCTCACGGCCGTACCCGGTCAGCGGATGCTTCCTGGACAACGCCAAATTCTCAAGCGGTCGCGGTCGGCGGCCGCGCGGCCAATTCGGCATAGCGTCGACGAACATTGGCGACGCCGTAGGTACGCTCAAGTCTGCGCAGGGCAAAATGAGCCTGCGCGATGCGCTGATAGTGATCCATGAAGATGACATTGACGGTGGCTCCGCCCACGGCGCCGAGTATCGGCAGCGCGCCCGCCGCCACCTTGTCGGACACAACAAGGCCAAAACGCGACACGATCTCGCTGACCATGTTTCTGACCACGGGCGCCGAAACGTCGACGGCACCGCGCTCCGCCACCAGGGCCACGATGTCGCTGGTATATTTGCTCAAGAGCGCGCGGGCGGCATAGTAGCCGACATCGATCTGGTGGTTTCGCTTGGTCCCCAGCGCAAAGACTTCAAGGCAAGCGAGCCGGGCCTCGATTTTGGACAGATCCTCGCCTTCGTGCCGCGCAATCGCGGCGATTGCGCGGAGCATGAACGTGGTGGTCAAGGGCAACTCGACGGGAAGTGCGGCGAAGCCGACAAGGCCGCTCACCCCGCCCGTCACGCCGGCCAGGAACGAGGAAAACCAGATCGCCGGGGTCGGCGGCGGTTCGTCCTCCAGGGTATCGATGGCGACATCGAGGCTCTTCATCACCGCCGACCGCACCATTGCGCCGAGCTGATTGTTGGCGACCTTTGGCAGGATACCCAGCACCCGGTTGACGGGAATGCCGGCATAATCGGCCAGCCGCGCCGCGAAGTTGGGATTTTCGAGGCTCTTTACCGCCTGCTTCAAGGCGGTATGATCGATCTGCGAGAGCTGCGTCGGGGCGAGGTCCAGCGTCATATCACTGATAGCGCAGGATGGGACGTATCCCATTCATGCTTGCAAGGATCGCCGAGCCGTTGCTGATCAGGGCCGTGACCTCGGGGGTGATCAATCCGCCCGGCAGCGCCAGCGCCAGCGCCACGGTATTGAGGCCGGCCACGATTGCGTAATTCTGCCGGATGAGGCGAACCGCCCCTTGCGAGATTTCAACCGCCTTGACCAGCTTCCAGAGCGAGTCTTCCATCAGGATGATATCGGCCAACTCGTGCGTGACCTCTGCGCCATGTTTCATGGCGATGCCGACGTCGGCGAAACTCAAGGCCGGCAAATCGTTGATGCCGTCGCCGACCATCGCGACTCTTTTTCCCTCGCGCTGCATCTGCTGGATGATCTCAGCCTTGTCCGCCGGCAGCATGTCGGCGAAATGCTGCGTCAATCCGATCTCGTTGCAGACCGCGCGCGCGACCACGCCGTTGTCGCCGGTGAGCATGACCGTGTTCTTGATCCCCATCGCGTGCAGTTGCTGGATGACAGGGCGGCTTTCGGCGCGAATTTCGTCGGAAAAGGGAACCAGACCCGCGAGCTTGCCGTCCACCGCGATGTAGAGGCAGGAGTAGCCTTTTTCATCCAGGGCATTGCGGTCCAATGCGGCGGCGTCGACCTTGATTTCGCTCTGGCGCATGAAGCGCTGGTTGCCGACATGCATGTAATAGCCGTTGACCTGGCCTTCGACGCCGAGGCCGATGCGATATTTGGTTTCGTCGCATGCCGGAACGTTGACGGCGAGCTCCCGCGCGCGAACGCGCAAGGCCTCTGCGACCGGGTGCTGCAGGCGCGTTTCGGCTGCCGCCGCGAGGCCCAGGAGATGGCCCGGGGTGATATGATCCTGATAGGGAATGACGTCCATCACCGCTGGCGTCCCGCGCGTCAGCGTACCGGTCTTGTCGAACACGACGGTGTCGATGCCCGCCAGCTTCTCCATGTGGCCGCCGCTCTTGATGATGATGCCGGCCCGTGCGGCATGGGTCATGGACGACAGCACGGATGTCGGCGCCGCGACACGAATGCCGGTGCCGTAATCGACAATGACGAGCGAAAGGAAGCGGTTGAAATCGCCTGATATCGCGGCGGTACCGGCGGCGAGCCCCAGCGTCGGCGTCACCAGGCGATCGGCAAATTGCTCGGCATGATTCTGCATCCGGGTGTCGCCGATCGGCGCGGATTCCACCAGGTGCACGATCTGGCCGGCGGTCGTCGCCGAGCCGACCCGCAGCGCGCGTACCGTGATCTGGCCGTCCCGAATGACGGTGGCGGCAAACGCCGTCTCGCCCACTCCCCGGTTCACCGGCAGGCCTTCACCGGTGATGGTCTTCTGGTCGATGGTGGCGTGGCCATCGACGATCTCGCCATCCACCGAGATCATCTCGCCGGGATAGACCACAACGAGGTCGCCTTCTTCCAGCTCGCTGGCCGGGATCGCTTCCACCACGCCATTCCGTAAGACCCAGGCGGATTTGGACTGGAACTCCAGCAGTTCGCTGATGGCGCGCCGCTGGCCGGCGGCAGTCAGATCGCGGATCCAGTCGCCGAGCTTGATGAGCCAGGTGACGATGCAACCGGCCATCGGCACGCCCTGCAAGATCGACGAGCTGATCGCCAGTGTGTCGAGAACGTCGATGTTGAGCCGGCGCTCGTTGTCCCACACTTTCCACGCGCGCTTGGCGATCGGCAGCGCGTTCCAGAGCATCAGCGGCAGGTTGACCGCGGCAATCACCGGATTGGCGCTGAACGCCATCAGCAGCGACACCGTGGGCAACGCCAGCGGGAAGCGTTTCGAGACCGCAGGCAGCGACGAATCCGCGTTTGCCGGGGTCGACGCCGGCTTCGAACTCGATGCGATCAGCTTGATGTCGTTCAGGCTGGCGTGCTGAAAGCGCTCGAGCATAGCGCGGAGCAACGGCTCCTGGGCCGGGTCGTATTCAAGCACCAGGCTGGCGCAATCATAGTTGATGCGCGCCGTTATAATTCCCGCTTGCTTTCCCAGCCAATCGAGAACCGTCTCTGCCAGCGAACGTTTTTGGCACAACAAGGGAACATGGAGCCGAACGCGACCCGGCATCGAATGACGGACAGAAAATTCCATTCAGCTACATTCCAGAATTTCAGGCCGGCGCATGTGCGGTGGCCGCATCGTCGGTCTCGTCATCCGGGTCCACGCCTTCCGGTGTGTTGGCCTCGATCAAATGGTTCAGGCCAAACATCGCGAGCGTCACCCACACCGGGGTGGCGGCGTTGGCGCCGACTTCGAGGATCGTGAAACTGGCAATTCCGACCGCAAGCACAATCTTGAGGTCGATGGTATTGTGGCTACCCGTCTTGATATGTGCATCGACCTGTTTGAAGAAATCCACGACCACCCGGGCAGTATGGGAATTTTCGGCAAGAAACTCGGCTTCCTGCTGAATCTTGCTTGCGAGAGCATCGATCTCATTGCTCGGCGGAGGCTGATGTTGTCCACCGGTGTGATGCACGAGATGGCCGTGAAATTCATCGTGCTGATCGGTGTCGTAATGCAGCACCAGACTTCCCGTGGCCGGGTTGATGATGACCTCTTCGATACCCGGAATCACGGAAAGGGTCTGTTTCATTTCTTCCAGAAGCTCGGGATTGCCCTTCGCCGACGGAATCTTCATGCGGACGCGGCCGGGCACCTGATGCGCAACCTGCAATTTTACGTTGGTCATCATCGATCCCAGATCGGAACTCAGGACAGAGCGCTCAATTGCAACTGACATCGCGGCATCAACGGAGACTTCCCATTGGCAGCCGCGGCTTCAATCTTGACACACCTGAACGACAAACCCGAAATCAGCATAGGCGGCATATCGGCCGCCGGGGCCGGTATGCAGTTGATCTCAACCAGAGCTCAAGCCGCGGAGCGCGACTTGCCGGCTCGTGCGCCATTCGCGCCGTCGGCATCTTCGGCACGCACTTCGGCGACGATGTCATTGACGTGCTCGTGGGCTTCGGCGAATGCCTCTTTCGACTTCTGCGCGAGCTTGAAGGTTCCACGCACCGTCGACTTGAACACCGGCGCAAGCGAGCTTGCGAGTCTGGGCAGATACTTCGGCGCGGCCATCGCGGCCACCCCCAGCACAAGGCCCGGCAACAATGCCGCTTCAAACAGCGCCGCACCCGCCGCGACGACGACCACCGTCGCTACGGTCTTGTTAATTCCACCATTCTCCTGGTCTTGAGGCGCCTCTACGGCCGCACTCGCATGCGCATCGCCTCGACCATTGTGGATCGCGTCCATCTGAAAATCCCTTTTTCCGCCACCAAAGCAACATGGCCAGGCCCAAGCTATGCCCGCGCCAGCCCGCCCTTCTTCAATAGAGCCTGATTAAAAAGGGTTCATGACAGTCACATGACTTACTTTTCATCATCAGTTCTTAATTCTGCAGCGAAGGCTAAAATCTGCTTGTTTGCCGTGACTTGAGGGGAATACCTGCTTCGCCCCCGCAACCGGCGTTTCGGCTGTCCGGGACACGGCATGTCCGAGAAAGCCGGGATCCTTGAGCGGACCGCAACCGTGCGGGGGCCATCTGGCGCGGCGAACAGTGTCACACCGCTGACATTCAGATTTGCGCATAACGGGGCGCAATATCCCGAACCGGAGCGCCTCATGAGCAACAAACCCGTCAATGGCAACGGCCGGCAGCCGGCCCGTGATCGCATCCACGCGGAAATGCTCGACAGCTTCGAGGAGGAGCTTGAGCTTGAGATCGATGATGATCGCCTCGACGCGCTGACCAGCGAACTCTCCGGCCACCCCGCCGCGGAGACCGTGGACCGAAAGGTCTATTTCAAGGAGCTGTTCCGTCTGCAGGGCGAGCTGGTGAAATTGCAGAGCTGGGTGCAGCAGCACAAGCTCAAGGTGGTGGTGATTTTCGAGGGCCGGGATTCCGCCGGCAAGGGCGGCGTCATCAAGCGCATCACCCAGCGGCTCAACCCGCGGGTCTGCCGCGTCGCAGCACTGCCGGCACCGAGCGAGCGCGAGCGCAGCCAATGGTATTTCCAGCGTTACGTCACGCATCTGCCGGCCGGCGGCGAAATCGTGCTGTTCGACCGCAGCTGGTACAACCGCGCCGGCGTCGAGAGAGTGATGGGGTTTTGCACCGAACAGGACGTCGAGGAGTTCTTCCGCTCGGTGCCTGAATTCGAGCGCATGCTGGTGCGCTCCGGCATCATCCTGATCAAATACTGGTTCTCGATCACCGATCAGGAACAGCACTTGCGCTTTACGATGCGGATCCAGGATCCGCTGAAGCAGTGGAAGCTGAGCCCGATGGATGTGCAGGCGCGCAGCCGCTGGGAGCAATACACCAAGGCCAAGGAAGCGATGCTGGAGCACACCCACATCGCGGAAGCGCCGTGGCACGTGGTCAATGCCGTCGACAAGAAGAAGGCGCGGCTCAATTGCATCTCGCATCTGCTTGAACAGATTCCCTACCAGGACGTCGCGCGCGATGCCGTGGTCCTGCCGCCCCGCGTCCATAATCCGGATTACCACCGCGGCCCCATTCCGCCCGAAATGTACGTGCCGGCGCGCTACTGACGACCGAAGAACGTCCCTAAGGAAATCACGGATTTAAATACATCACCGCGATCTCGCGGCGCGGCGCGCCCGAGTTATGCAGGAACATCGTCCCTCGGAGAACAGAGGGCACAGCGCTACCCCAAGAGGGGAGCGGGGAATGCCGGGCGCCCGAAGCGCCCGCGGCCGCGCGTGTAGAGTAGTAAGCACGCGCGTTAGTCACCACAGGCACGCCAGAACACCCGGCATTCCCTGCGCGATGGCTTTACGACTTATTCCGCGCTCTCCCTGGTGACCGGGCTTTCTTGCCACCATCGCCGGTGAAATTGCTTTCACCGACTTGACGCCAGCGTCGGGGCGTCAGGACCACACGGCTTCGCCGTCCGCCTCAAGCGCGTTCGTCTTGCGCGCCATCGGCGTCCACCGCATCCCGCCTTACGTCCGTGACGATGCGAAACGCCCCTTTGTGTGGGGCGGGATAAACGGCTTTCAGGTGATTTGCGTTCGAAATCAATTGCCCCGACCCGCGACAAATTGGCACGACGGGAAAATCGGCGACTTGCATGATGGCGCCCGAGCGGCGCATCGGCTGCGCTCGAAATAAGCAAGGCGCGTAGCCCGCATGAGCGCAGCGAGATGAGGGAGGACGGAAAATCAAAAAACCTGAGGTGCGGACCCGTCATCGGGCAAGCACTTCGCGGATGTTGGCCGATCCGGGCTACGCTGCTTCCTTGACGCCGGCGTTTCAAAGTTCTCCATCCGCCGAGTAACCGAGATGCGGGCGCAAGCCACGCATCTTTTCGGCGATCGCTACGGCCGCCGGCTCGCCTGTCGCAACGAGGTGCCTCGCGACCGAGACATGGTCCTTGTCAGACTTGTGCTGGTTCAGCTTGCGCTGCCCCTCGATCCGTTCGACCTCCATCTCCAGAACGACAATCGCGCGAAGCATGGTTTCCCGTTTCGCGGGCTCCATCGTTTCCAGGTCCCAGGGCGTTTTCGGTAGCAGCCGTTTGCGTAACGTCTCGATCAGCTCGTCACCATGCTTTCGATTATCGTGGAGCGACGCCTTCGTAACCCGGCCCGAAAGATTGGGACGGCCTCGTAAAGCCATGGTCGAAACATGGTCCGGGGTCGCATACCAGTTGTTCGACACTATACGCCATCCTGACCCCAGACGGCCAGAAAGGCATTTCGTGCCATCGGTATCGTGGCCAGGCTGTTGCCGGCCGTCACATGGAAATGCGCGATTGGCAAAGGTTTCGAATGTCGATCGTGAATCGGAATGTGCGAGCCGAAAGGACCGGCATCGGGGCCACCCTGGACGACGAAAAGGCCAAATCCCTCGCCCCGCAGCAAGCCAGCGCCTCCTCGCTGTTCAAGGTTTCGCCAACGATCGGTTTTAATACAGAAAGTGCGATAGCTGACCAATACCCGAAGGCTGCCAGATTCGACGTTCTCGCCCGTATGCCAAACTACGGCCGACGCCATCCGCGATGGTCAACAAACCGGCCTTGTCAGCTATCCCCCCTCACCGCCAGCTCACGCGGCGGGTGTTCCAACTGCTCCAGCTCATGCTGGCGAGACTTTGACGGTCGGTCGCGACCGGTCGCTTGGTTCGGCGCTCATAGGCAGAGATATATCGCTCGGATTCGGCGATCTTGCGTTTCAGGACGGCGATATTCTTGGTCGCCAGTTCGCTCGTCCCGGTGATATGGCCCATCCTGAAATGAGCGATTTCCAGGGCCTTGACGGCATCGCGGTTCTTCTTGAGCTGAACCCGGTGCCAGGCGATGTCGCTGTTGCTGTCGGCGATCATGACGCCACCGCCGCAAGTGAAGTTTCGACGCCGTTCGGCACCTCGATATCGACTTCGAGCGTCGATACATGCTTGCCCCGGTCCATCCTGACGATGACCTTGTCCGGATCGAGCACGATGTGGCGCGAGACCGCGGCCAGGATCTCCGTCCGCAGCAGTCCCAGTAAATCGGGCTGGCCGCGCAAGCCGCGTTCATGCGCCAGCAGAATCTGCAACCGTTCCCGTGCGACAGGCGCGGAAGCAGTACGGCCGCTGATGAGCCGCAGCAGATTCATCATGCGGCCCTCCGTCCCAGTAACCGGTTCATGAAGCCCTTGCGCTCGACCGGCACGGTCATGGTGACGGCCTCTCCCATCAAACGACGCACCGCATCGGTGTAGGCGCGGGCCGGCGCACTGGCGGCATTGTTCAGCGTCACCGGTGATCCGACGTTCGAGGCACGCAGGACGTCCTGGCTTTCGGGAATGATCCCCAGGAGCGGCGTCGCCAGAATTTCAAGGATGTCGTCGATGCTGAGCATTTCACCGCGGGAAGCCCGCGCTGAATCATACCGGGTGATCAATATATGCTTCTCGACGCGCTCACCGCGTTCGGCCTTCACGGTCTTTGAATCGAGCATTCCGATGATGCGGTCGGAGTCGCGCACCGATGAAACCTCGGGATTGGTGACGATGACCGCCTCGTCGGCATAGCGCATGGCGAGCATGGCGCCCCGCTCGATGCCCGCCGGGCTGTCGCAGAGAATCCAGTCAAATCTGGTGCGCAGCTCGGCGATGATGCTGCCAACGCCTGCATCCGTCAGGGCATCCTTGTCCCTGGTCTGGGAAGCCGGAAGCAGCCACAAATTCTCCAGGCGCTTGTCGCGGATAAGAGCCTGCGAGAGCTTGGCGACGCCCTGCACGACATTGATCAGGTCGAACACCACCCTCCGTTCCGCCCCCATTACCAGATCGAGATTTCGCAGGCCGACGTCGAAATCGATGACGACGACATTCTCTCCCATCTGCGCCAGCGCCGCACCGAGCGCGGCTGTAGAAGTGGTCTTTCCGACGCCGCCCTTGCCGGACGTCACGACCAGGACTTTGGCCATTCTTGTCTCCCTCGCCGAATTAATTGAGTGGTGCGATTTTCATGATGTCGCCTTCCAGCCAGGCCTGAGCCGGACGATTGCGCAAGGCGACGTCTATTTCTTCAGCCGTCTGGTAGTAGCCGTCGATCGCGAGCAGTTCGGCTTCGATCTTCTGGCAGAAAATCCGCGCTGTTGAGTTGCCGCTGAAGCCCGCCATCGCACGGCCGCGAAGCGCGCCATAGACATGGATGGACCCGCAGGCGACTATCTCCGCGCCGGACCCGACCGAGCCGAGCACGGTCACATCGCCATCGCTGTAGACCGACTGGCCGGAGCGCACCGGGCTGTGCAGCACCAGCGAAGCTGACTTCGGTTTCGCCTCGGGCTTCGCTGCAGGATTCTTAGGCTCGCTTGGCGCGAGCATGCAATGGCGCCCGCCCGTCAGCAAAGGCGGCATGCTCGTGGTGAGACGCGCGGCATCCACATTCTCGAAACCGAGGATGCGAATGTTGCGTTGCTCCAGGCTGGCGACGAGGTGAGCGATGGCCGATTGGCTGAGGTCCACAGCGGACAAATCCAGCACCACTGGTCTGCCGACGAAAAAGCCGGGCGAACGGGCAAGGGTTGCGTCGATTTCTTCAAGCCAGCCGGCAATCGGAACGACCGGGCAAAAGGTGAACGCGACGTAGGAGCGGCCCCGCATCCGGACAGGTTGACGTGTGGCCTTCGCTATGGCGTCCATCGCGGTCGACTCTCCGTTCTTATCGAATGGTTAAAGATCGACCTTCTTGGTTAACGACCGGTTAATTATATGGCGATTGCGACGACGCGAAGGGGGCATTCGCGGTCCTTTAAACCTCCAGCCATTCCCGGCGGACGGCGGGATTGGCCGCGAGCTCCGCCGGCGTGCCGTGAAAAACGATTCGGCCATGGCCCATGACGTAAAGCCGGGCGCAGATCTTCAGTGCGATCGCCAGTTTCTGCTCGACCAGCAGGATGGCGACCCCTCGCCGGCCGATCTCCGCCAGCAACTCGCCGACCTGCTCGACCAGTTTGGGCGCCAGACCCTCGGTCGGCTCGTCGATCAGGATCAGGTCCGGATCGCCCATCAGCGTCCGGCACATCGTCAGCATCTGCTGCTCGCCGCCCGACAGCACGCCGGCAGAGACATTTTGACGGGCCGCCGAGATTCGGAAACATCCGGAAGACGTCGTCGAAATTCCAGCGGCCGAATTTTTTCGACTGCTTCAGGCCCATTTCGAGATTCTGCCGCACGGTGAGCGTCGGAAAGATCTGCCGGTCCTCCGGCACATAACCGATCCCGCAATGGGCGACCTGATCCGGCCGCAAGCCCGCGATGTCCCGGTCGCGGTATCTCACCGTACCCTGGGCGGCCACCAGTCCCATGATCGCCTTGCAGGTCGTCGACCGGCCGACGCCGTTGCGCCCGAGCAGGCTGACGATCTCGCCGTCATTGACGTTCATATCCACGCCATGAAGGATGTGGCTCTGGCCGTAATAAGCGTGGAGATCGTTGACCGCGAGGCTCATGCGGCAACCTGGGCGCCCAGATACGCCTCCTGCACCGCCGCGTTGGCTCGCACCTCGTGCGGCGGTCCCGAGGCGATCACGCGGCCGTAGACCAGAACCGTGATGACGTCGGCAAGGTCGAACACCACCTTCATGTCGTGTTCCACCATCAGCAGGGTCTTGCCTTTTGAAACCCGGCGGATCAGTTCCATGGCGTTGTCGGTCTCGGTGTTGCTCATGCCCGCGGTG
Source organism: uncultured Pseudomonadota bacterium (assembly GCA_963819325.1). Lineage (GTDB taxonomy): Bacteria > Pseudomonadota > Alphaproteobacteria > Rhizobiales > Xanthobacteraceae > Bradyrhizobium. Next base: position 15,932 of record CAWFVT010000025.1, on the reverse strand, counting down.
GGTTCGTCCAGCAGGATCACCGAGGCGCCGCCGGCAATGGTCATGCCGATTTCGAGCGCGCGCTGGTCGGCATAGGGCAGCAGACCCGCGGTGGTGTGGCGACGGGCTGTGAGGTTGAGTTCTTCGAGAATTTTGTCGGTGCGTTCGTTAAGGCCGCGCTGGGTCCATAGCGGCGTCCAGAACGAATAATAATAGCCCATGCTCCACAACAACGCGCAGCGCAGGTTCTCGAACACCGACAGCTTCGGATAGATCGAGGTGATCTGGAAGCTGCGCGACAGCCCCATGCGGTTGATCTTGTGCGGCGGCAGGCCATCGATGCGCTCGCCATTGAGACGGATTTCACCTGACGACACCAGGAACCGGCCGCTGATCAGATTGAACAAGGTAGTCTTGCCGGCGCCGTTGGGGCCGATGATGGCGTGGCGTTCGCCCTTCGCGACGTCCAGATTGACGCCGGTAATGATTTTAGTCAGGCCGAACGCCTTGTTGACATCGGTGAGGCTGAGCGCGAGGTCGGTCATGCCAACGCCCTCGCGGGTGCGACTTCGATCATCAGACGCTCCCATGTCAGATGAAACGCGCGCGCTTCAAGGCGAAACCAGAAGCCGCCGCCGACCAGCAGAACGGCCGAGACGAGCCACGGCAGCAGCGCATGCACGTCGATCTTGTTGCCGAACAGGACCAGCGTCTTGCCTTGCGCGGCACCAATGGTCAGGAACGAGGTCAATTCGACCAGGCCGACAAAGCCGAGCACCATCAGCAATCCGGGCAGGATGACGCGCAGATATGGCAGCGCGAGCTGACCCATCAGACCGGCGCGCGCGAGCGGGCGATGCGCCAGCACCAGGCCCATGATGCCGTTGGGCGCGAACATCACCATGGTGATGAAAAGCACGCCGACATAGACCAGCCAGGAATTGGACAACAGGCTGACGCCGCTCTGAAGCAGCGTGATCAGCACCGCGCCCAGGAGCGGCCCGCCGAACACCGCGGAGCCGCCGATATAGGCCATCAGCAGCGCATTCGCCGACAACGGTGCGGCCAGCGCATCGAAGGTCACGATCTCGTAGGTGATGGCGTAGAGCCCGCCGCCGATGCCGGCGAAGAAGCCCGACAATGCGAATTGCAGGAAGCGCACCATGCGGGGATCGTAGCCCATGAACCGGGCGCGCTCGAAATTGTCGCGGGTGGCGTTCGCCATGCGGCCGAGCGGCGTCTGCGTCAGAAAGAACATGGCCAGGGTCGCCAGCACCACCCACGCCAGGATCAAATAATAGACCTGGATGGCGGACGCATATTTCAGGCCGAACAGGCTGTGGCCGATCATGCGGTTGGCGTTGACACCACCCTCGCCGCCGAAAAAATGATGGAAACTCAGCGCGGCCGTCGTCATCAGCTCGCCGATCCCGAGCGTGATCATGGCAAACGCGGTCGCACGCTGCTTGGTCGCCATGTAGCCGAACACGATCGCCAGCCCGAGGCCCGCGAGCCCGGAGAGAATTGGAATAAGCTCCATCGGCACGGGCAAGCCGCCGCCGCCGGCCATGTTGAGGAAATGAATGGTGGCATAGCCGCCGATGCCGAAGAACGTGGCGTGGCAAAACGAGAACAGCCCGGCCTGCCCCAGCAGCATGTTGTAGGACAGCGCCAGGATGCTCATCATGCCCATCTGGCTCAGCATCGACACCACAAAGCCCGAGTGACGGCCGGTGTGGTAGTTATAAAACAGCCATGGCATCAGCATCGCGGCCAACAGCGCCACGATCCAGATCGCGCTTTGCGTGGAACGCGTTCCGCTCATGTATCCCGCGTCCCCAGCAGGCCGCGCGGCCGGAACAAGAGGATCACGATCATCATCACGAACGGCAACAGCGCGCCGATCCGCGCCACCGGCATCATCATGATCTCGGTGAAGAGATTGCTGTCCGACAATGTGACGCCGAACGGCTTGAGCAGGTCGAGCATGGAGTAGTTGACCACGACCGCGAAGGTCTGGATCATGCCCATCAGGATCGAGGCAATGAAGCATCCGAGCAGCGAACCCAATCCGCCGAACACCACGACGACGAACACGATCGGCCCCATCGCGTCCGCCATCCCGGGCTCGGTGGTCTGGTAATTGCCGCCGATCACGCCGGCAAGGCCGGCCAGCATGCAGCCGCCGGCAAACACGATGGTGAAAACCATCGGCACATTATGGCCGAGCGAGCTTGCCATTTCAGGATGGGTCAAGGCGGCCCGGATCACCATCCCGACGCGGGTCTTCTTCAGCAGCAGCCAGAGCGCCAGCAGCATGCCGGCGGAGACCAGCAGCATGAAGCCGCGATAGGCGGGAAAGTGTTCGCCGTAGAAGGTGAACAGTGAAAAGTCCAGACTCGGCGGCACCCGATAGGCCATCGGCAGCATGCCCCAGATCATCTGCACGCTGCGCTGGATGATGAAGACGAGGCCGAAGGTGAACAACAGTTCGGCGATATGACCGTTGCTGTGAACCCGCCGCAGGCCCCAGACCTCGATCGCCGCCCCCAAGAGCCCGCAAAGGATCGGCGCAATGATCAGCGCCGGAAAGAAACCGATCAGCCGGCTGACAGTGAAGGCGAGATAGGCGCCGATCATGTAGATGCTGGCATGGGCGAAATTCAGTACGCCCATCATGCTGAAGATCAGCGTCAGGCCGCTGGCCAGCATGAACAACAGCATGCCGTAGACGAGGCCATTGAGCAGGGAAACGAGGACGATTTCCATGACTGCTGTCCGCGCTCCCTGCTATTTCAGATCCTTTCGAGCCTGGTCATTCGGGCCGCTTCATCTTGCAGATGGTCGGCAGCGTCAGGTCGGCGGCCGACGCCGTCATGTAGTTCTTCCAGCCGAAGCCGGTGTGCTCGGCGTCATATTTGACGCCCTTGGAGAACACGCCGGCGTAATAGGGCATCAGGAGCTGATGGTCTTCCTTGCGCATGATGGTTTCCTGTCCCAGCAGGTCCTTCTCATGCATGTCTTCCAGCGCCAGCGCGATTTTTAATGGATCGGTGGAGCCTGCCTTGTTGATCGCGTCGGTCAGCATGTCGATCATGGTGACGAAATTAAGCACCGAGAAGTCGGTGTCGTGGCCGCTGTTCCGCCAATCGGTGGCGAATTTCTCGGCCTCCGGGACCTTGAGGTCGACCGCAACATTGCTGTTGAACTCCATGATCGAGGTCAGCCGGTTGTCGCCGGCCGCTCCAATCGCAGTGGGGCCGCCGATCAGATGCGACAGGAAGGTGTCGAACCGCACGTCGAGCCCTGAATCGACCGCGGTCTTGATCAGCAAATTGAGGTCGCGGTTATAGTTGCCGGTGACGACGCTCTGCGCGCCCGATGCCTTGATCTTCGACACATAGGGCGTGAAGTCCTGCACCTTGCCGAACGGCATCAATTCGTCACCGACGATTTCGATGTCGGGGCGAAGTTTGGCGAGCCACTTCTTGGAGTCGCGCTGGATGGATTGCCCGAACAGGTAATCCTGATTGAGCAGGTAAACCTTCTTCAGGTCGGCCGGCAGCGACTTGATACGGGCGGCCGCGCGCATGTCGACGCTGCCGGCGAAACGAAAATGCCAGAAGTCGCATTGCTCGTTGGTGAGTTCGGTCGCAAGTGCGCCGCAGTTCAGATACAGGATGCGGTTGTCTGGGTTGCGCGCATTGTGCTTCGACACCGCGTCGATCAGGGCAGCGCCGACATTCGATCCAGTGCAATGCATCACGAACGGCATGTTCTGGTCGGTCATGCTCTTCAGCGCAATCAGCGCTTCGGCCGGCTGCAGCTTGTCGTCGAACGGCACCAGCTCGTATTTGCGGCCGAGCGGACCGCCGGCGGCGTTTCTCCGTGCAATGATATACTGGAAGTTTTTCAGGAACTCGTCGCCACCGGACGCGAAGGGACCGGAGAACGGATCGGTGTAGGCAAGCTTGATTGTTTCTTGTGCAACTGCCGGCCATCCGGCAGATAACCCGCAAACAACGGCGAAAGAATAGCAAATCAGGCGCAAACAGCTCATCGCGCGTGTCCTCCCGAATGCACTACCTCTTTTTGGGGTAGTTGTTCTCTTGCGCGGGAGACTACATTGCCGCCGGGGCGAGTCAATCGTTGCGGCTTATCGTTGGCACGAAGCATTGCCCATAAACTGACGAATGATTTGGACCCACGTGACGGCGGCTACTGCACCGCGGCTTCGTGTCCGAAGTAAACCTGTTCCAGCCGTTGCGGCAGGTTCGCCTCGCTGGTCGGCGCCTGCAGCACGATATGCCCCTGCACCAGCGCGTAGACGCGATCGGCGGCGGCGAGCGCTTTTTCCAATAGTTGCTCGACCAGCAGCACCGCGGTGCCCTGCTTGCGCAACTGGCCGATGACGTTGAGGACGCGATCGACCAGCACCGGCGACAAGCCCGCCGAGGGTTCGTCGAGCATCAACAGCCGCGGCCGGCGCACCAACCCCTGCGCGACCGTCAGCATTTGCTGCTGGCCGCCGCTGAGCGCGCCGCCGCGCTCGTGGCGTTTTTCGGCGATCTCCGGAAAGAACGACAAGGCTTCCTCGACCCTCGCCGCGCGCTCGCCGCGCGGCAGGTCGTAACCCGCCAGCAGCAGATTGTCGGTGACGGAAATCTGCGTGAACACCCGATGCCCTTCGATGACGTGCACGAGCCCGGCGCGCGCGGCCTCGCGCGGCGTGGTGTTGGTCATGTCGCGGCCATCGAAGCGCACCTTTCCCGCGGTTGACCGGCAACAATCCCGACAGCGCGCGCAGCAGCGTGGTCTTGCCGGCGCCGTTGGGACCGAGCAGCGCCACGACTTCGCCCGCGCGACTATCGCGAAGATCGACGCCATGCAGCACGCGGATCTTGCCGTAGCCGGCTTCGAGGGCACCGACCGCGAGCAGGGCTTCAGGCGCCGAGGTAAGCACTGACCACCTCCTTGTGGGCGCGGATCTCGGCGGGCGTTCCGGCGGCGAGCATGCGGCCGAGATTGAGCACCGTGACCTGGTCGCAGATGTCGAAGATCAGGTCGGCATGATGCTCCACCAGCAGTACGCCGGTGCCGCGCCGGCTGATCGCCTTGATCAGCGCGCCCAGCCGTTCGATCTCGTCGCCGGACAGACCGGCGGCGGGCTCGTCGAGCAGCAGGAAATCCGGATCGAGCATCAGCGCGCGCGCGATCTCGATGAAACGCAAGTTCGCTGTGCTGCAGGCGGTCGGCGCGGACGTCGGCCAGCGTTTCCAGCCCGACGACGCCGAGCAGCGCGCGCGCGTTGGCCGCGAGCATGCGCTCGTCGCGCCAGTTGACGCGGCAGCGCCAGCAGTGCCTCGATAAACGTCGCCTCGCCTTCGATGGTGCCGCCGATCATCACGTTCTGCAGCACCGAGGCCTCGCCGATCACGCGCGGCGTCTGAAACGTGCGGGCGATGCCGCGTGCAGCGCGCAACGTCCGGCTTGCCGGCCGGCAAGGCATCCGTCTCCGAGCGCCATCGTTCCGCGCTTGGACGCCGCGTAATAGCCGGAGATCACGTTGAGCGTCGTGGTCTTGCCGCTGCCGTTGGGGCCGATCAGGCCGTGCATCTCGCCCGGCTTCACGTCGAGATCGAGACCGTCGATGGCGCGGACATTGCCGAAACTCAGCGCGATGCCGCGCAGGCTGAGCGTCTTGTCGCCGGCGCTCTTGCGCACGATCTCGCCGAGCGCGGCCGGGCGCGGCACGATGGCGCGGTTGCTGGCAAGCGGACGGCGGTTGCGGAAATCCAGCAGTGCGGCGATGCCGCCGGGCATCGCCAGCACGATCACCAGCAGCAGCACGGCGTAAAGGAACGTCGACCATGCCGCCAGCGGGGCTGCGATCTCCGGCAGGATGGTCAGGATGATGGTGCCGAGCATCGGTCCCAGGATCGAGCCGCGTCCGCCGATCAGGATCGCAATGAAGAACAGCACCGACAGATCGAAGGTAAAGGCATCCGGCGTGATGTAGGTCTGCAGGCTCGCGAACAGTCCGCCGGCGATGGCCGCCAGCGCGCCGGCGAACAGAAAGATCGCGATCAGCATGCGCGGCTTGGAAATGCCGGTGGCTTCGGCCGCGACCTCGGCGTCGCGGACCGCGATCAGGGCGCGGCCGAACCGGCTGTGGGCGACGTTGGCGCTCATCCAGGTGCAGACGGCCGCGAACGCGACGCAGAGATAGTAGTAGCCCCAGGCGGTATTGAAGGGCGTCGGGAAATTCCGGACCGGCAATACCGATGCCGCCGCCGGTGACGCTCTGCCAGGCCAGCGCAATCTGGGTGACGATGGTGGCGAAGCCGAGCGTCGACATCGCGAAATAGAACGTGCGCAGCCGCAAGCGCCGGCAGGCCGACGATGACGCCGAACACCGCGCCGACGCAGCCGGCGATCGGCAAGGCGGCGAACACCGGCAGCGGCGGCATGACATTGCCGGCCACCAGCACGCTGGTGGTGTAGGCGCCGAGCGTCAGCAGCGCGACATAGCCGATGGCCAGATGCCCGGCGAAGCCGACGACCAGATTGAGGCCGGAGACCAGCACCCAGTAGATCGCCGCCCGGGTGCCGATCAGCGCCCAGTAGTCGTTGCTGACGAACGGCAGGATCATGGCGACCGCGAGGATGCCGAGAAACGGCGCGAGCTGCGGCAGAACCGCGCGAAAGGCGCGCGTTTCGCTGCGCGCGGACGCGGTGGTGACCGCGGTCATCACACCCTCCGTGCCGTGGCCGAGCCGAACAGGCCTTGCGGCGCCGCCAGCAGAACGACGATGAACAGCGCGAACACCGCGACCGAGGAGAAGATGCCGCCGACCAGGAAATTCGCGGCCTGCTGGAACAGGCCGAGCGCGAGCCCGCCGATGATGGCGCCGCGGTTATTGCCGAGGCCGCCGAGCGCCACCGGCACGAAGCCGTAGAAATTCAGCAGCGCGCCATTGGCGAAGAACGCCAGCAGCAACTCGCCGCCGGAAAATCCGGCAACGCCGCCGATGACGCCGGCGAGCGCGTAGCTGGCGATGCGCAGATTGCGTTCGGGCAGGCCGAGCGCGCGCGCGGCGAAATTGTCTTCCGCGATCGCGAGGAAGGCGCGGCCCACCAGCGTGCGGCGATAGAGATATTCGAGGCCGATGATGGTGAGCGCGCAGGCGACCACCGGCAGCCAGAACTTTTCATCCCAGACCCCGCTGCCCCATCCGATCAGGCGGGGAAACGGCTGCGGCTCGGTGCCCCATTTGATCGCCGCCACCTGCTGGATCATCAGCGCCAGCGCCAGCGTCGAGAGCACATAGAGATGCTGGTCGAGGTTTTTCAGCACCGGCCGCACCGCGACGAATTCGGTGATGACCCCGATGATGGCGCATGCGAGCAGCGTCAGAAGGAAGCCGACGAGGATCGGCATGCCCAGCTTCAGCATGAACATCGAGCCGAACACGCCGCCGAGCATGGCGAGCTGGCCGGCGGTGAAACTCATCACCCGCGAGGTCGAGAACATGGTGTTGTAGGTGATGCCGACGAGCGCGTAGATCGCGCCCGCCGCAAGACCAGATGCGAGAATCGAGGCGAGCATTGGCTGCGCTCTCCGCGCCGCTTAAGTGTAGCCCGGCGCCAGCGCGAAGGTGCCGTTCTTGGCGGTGGTGGCCTCCGACATCACGATCTCGTCGGTCGGATAGCCGTTATGCTGGGTCGGCGTGAAGGTGTAATTGCCGAAATAGCCCGGATATTTCGTCAGCGAATTCAAGTATTTGATGATGCCTTCGCTGTCGGTGGATCCGCTTTCTTCGACCGCCTTGGCGATCAGTTCGATCGCGTCGATGCCGCCGGCGATCCACCACAGCAGCGTATCGTTGATCGCGACCTTGGCCTTGAGCAGGCGATCGACCAGATCCTGGCTCTTCGCGCGGCAGCTTGCCGGCGGCATCGTAGCTGCAGCTCTTGTAGCCGACGGCATAGACTTTCTTCCAGTTGGCGGGCTTCTCGACCAGGCCCGCGATTTCGCCCGACGCCATCGACGGATGGCCGACGAACGGAACGTCCCAGTTCATCGCCGCGCGGGTGTTGAACATCCGCGCTTCCATGCCGGTGGAGACGCTCCAGACCACGATGACCTCGGCGCCGGCGTTCTTGGCGCGCAGCATGTCCGGGCGTCATGTCGGGCTGGGTGGCATCGATGTTGGCCTGATAGACCACTTCGGCGCCGTCCTTCTTGAACGCCGCCACCGACGCACCGACCGCGGTCACGCCATAACCCGTGGTGTCGCCGATCACGGCGACCTTTTTCACCTTGAGGATATTGAGGCAATAATTGCGGACGGCATCGTCCCATTGGCTGTTCGAAGGCGCCATGCGGAACGCGTTCGGAAATTTCGTGGTGTCGATCAGGCTCTCGACCACGCAAGGATGGATGTCCGGCATCTTGGCGCGCGCCATGATCGGCGTGGTGGCAAGCGCCTCGCCCGAATTGAGCGGCCCCCAGATCGCATGGACCTTGACCTGGCTGATCATTTCCTGGGTGGCGTTGACCGCCTTGGTCGGATCGCCCTGGGTGTCGCGCATGATGATCTTCGATCTTGCGGCCCTTGACGCCGCCGGCGGCGTTGATGGCATCGGCGGCGAAGTTCACGCCGCGGTTGAAACCGATGGTCGGCGCCGAACTCGGCCCGGTCATCGCGGCAAGGCAGCCGATCTTGATCGGCTCCGACTGGGCGATCGCGGGTTTTGGAAATGAGAATGTTGCGGCGCCCAGCGCGCCCGCGCTGCCTAACAAAAGGTCACGACGAGAAATGCGCATGAAGTCCTCCCGTTTGTTTCCTTTCGGCGCCCGTCGTTGCTGCGGGCGTCCGTCTTGTCGTTCTGGCTTGTGAGCGGCTTGAAACCCGAACGGCCAAATTTGAACTTGGCCGAGAAGCAATGTCCATAGCACGGGCAGAAAAATAATCCTGCGACTTATTGGTTCAGATGCCGGACATAATCGTGATTGAAGGTAAAACCCCAGCCGGGTCGTTCCGGGACGATGGCGTTGCCGTCCTTGAACTCCAGTTCTTCGTGATAGAGTTTCGAGAACCATGGCATGTATTCGAGGTAGATGGCGTTCGCGAGCGCGCCGAGCACCTGAATGCTGGTCTCCGGAAACAGATGGCTTGATACCGGCACGTCATGGCTTTCCGCCATGTGGCCGACGCGCATGAACTCGCTGACGCCGCCGACGCGCTGCAGGTCCGGCATCAGGATGTCGGCGGAGCGCAATTCCAGCATGCGGCGAAAGCCGTAACGGGTGTATTCGGTCTCGCCGCTGGCGATGGGCGTGTCAAGCGCGTCGGACACCCGCGCAAGACCTTCGAGATCCCAGGCCGGCAGCGGCTCCTCGAACCATGTCAGGTCGAACGGCTCGAGCCTGCGGCCAAGCCGGATCGCCTGCGCCTCGTTGAGACCCTGATTGGCGTCAGCCATCAATTTGATATGGGGGCCGATGGCATCGCGTACCGCCTTCACGCGCGCGATGTCGGTGTTCGGATCGGGCGAGCCGAGCCGCATCTTCATGGCCTTGAAGCCCTGCGCGATGAAGCGTTCGGCCTCAGCCACCAGTTCGTCGGTCGATGACGACAGCCAAAGCCCGGCGCTCTGATAGGCCGGCACGACCGTCTTTGCTCCGCCCAGCAATCGATACAGCGGAAGGCCCGAGGCCTTGCCGAACGCATCCCAGAGTGCGCCGTCGATCGCGGATATGCCGACCACCGGCACGCCCTTGTGGCCGAGGAAATTGATGTCCTTCCAGGCGCGCGCCCAGAAATCCGCGATATGGCCCGCATCGCGTCCGACAACCAGATCGGCCAGTTCATCGACCATCTGCCGCAGCACCTTGGTGCGGCGGCCATTGAGCGTGAAGATGAGGTTCTCGCCGGTGATGCCGGCATCGGTTCTGACCGAAACGAGAATACAGCCGAAACTGTGGATCTGACCGAGCGCGCTGCCGATCGGACTGGCGAGCGGCACGAGTACCGGAAGGGTTTCTACGGCGGTGACCTTCACGGCTTCGGCCTTGCTTCGATACGCGTCGTCGCGCCCTTGGCAAAGCGCTTGAGAATGTCGGGATCGGGATCGCAGCCAAGACCCGGGCCATCCGGGATCCGCACTCGCCCATCGACGGCGCGGACCCAGGGATCGAATGGATTGGCCTCCATGTCGAGCCAGAGAACCTCGATCATCGGATTCTCGATCAACGCCGCCGCAATATGAACCGTAGCCACGAAGCCCGGCCCGAAATACGGGCTGTGCGGCCTCACCTCGATGCCGTTCGCCTGACACAGATGAATCACCTTCACCATTTCGCCGACGCCGCCGACCTTGCTGACGCTCGGCTGCGCGATATCGATGGCGCCGGCGTCGATCAGTGATTTGAAGCCGAACAAGCCGGCTGTGTTTTCTCCCGCGGCGATCGGAATGCCGCAATCGCGCACACTGGCGAGGCCATGAACGTCCTCCGGCGGCCAGACCGGTTCCTCCAGCCAGAGCAGATCATCCTTGCGGAGAGCCAAAGGCCATCTCGCGGGCAACCGGTGGCGACCACGCGCAATTCACATCGAGCATGATGCGCGCACTGTCGGCGCCGGATACATCCTGGGCCGCGCGCACGGCTTCGCGGGTGAGTTCATGCAACTTGATGTGCCGATAGCCCTGCGCGCAGGCCGCGGCCGTATTGCTTGCGACAAGGGCATCATCGCCATACCACAGCAGGCTGGCATAGGCCGGCAGGTCACCGGTCCGGCTGCCACCGAGCAGACGCCACAGCGGTTGCCCGGTGCGCTTGCCGAGCAGATCCCACAAGGCGATCTCGACCCCGGAGAAGGCGTAGACGAACGACCCGTTGCGCCCGAGCAGATGCGTGCCGTGCAGAACGGCGCGGCTGAGCGCGTTGATGTCGCCCGCGTCGCGTCCGATCAGCAGCGGCGCCACGATGGTATCGAGCGCCGCCTTGGTCGTGGGGATCGCGGCGTGCCCGAAGGCTTCGCCCCAACCGACGAGACCATCGTCGGTCTCGACCTTCACCACGAGAATTTCGAGATGGTCCCAGGGCTGGCCCGCGAATAACGGATTCGGGCCGCCCATGTCGAAGGGAAGCGCGACAACAAAGCTTTCGATCGCGGTGATAAGCATGCAGACCCTGCGAAGTAGAATAAGGGTCGGATACCGTCGCCGCTTGCTGCACGTTTTGCAACCGTCCGGGACAACATCTCCGAAACAAAATTTATCGAGTTCGTGGGAACCGCTGATTTGCGGCCGACGATGTCCTCGGACTGTCAACCTCGGAATTCATCGTCTCGATCATGCTGCACTTGCGACAGAGAATTGTGCATCACCGCAATCCCGGCCGCCCTCACCTGGCTCTGCCGGTTCCCTCCGGTCGCCCACGCACGCAGATGGTTGACATGCAGATTCGCAACTGAAAACGTGGCGTCGGAGTGTGGCGCGGAGTTTCCGGGCCGATCAGGATCAAGTTAAAAGATGAAAGCTAAGTAATTGATATTGTTGAAAGCGAGGATCGGCCCCATCGCATTTCCCGGAATTGATGCTGCAACATTTTGCTGTTGGCGACGAACGCCATAACTGACGGTTGTCTGAATGCGTGAGCTCCTGTTCTTCATCACGTCAAGCTTCTGGGCGGGCGCTGCGCACGCGGCAACGCCGGGGCACGGCAAGACGATCGCGGCCGCCTATATCGTCGGCGCGCGCGGCAAGCCGATCGACGCGCTTATCCTCGGAATTTTCGTCACGCTTTCCCACACCAGCGGCATCGTGTTGATCGGCGTGCTTGCCTCGCTCGGCTCGACCTGGCTGCGGCCGCAACGCATCGAAGCCTATCTGGCAATCGGGGTCGGCATCATGGTCATCGTGCTCGGCCTGTGGATGCTGTGGACGCAGCGTGATCTGCTGGCGCTCGCCATGGGCGAAGCCGGGAGCCGCCGACGGCCAGCCGGCCGGATACCCACGCGCACGAATCACCAGATCACGACCTGCACTCACGACCACCGCATGCCATGGCCCCGGCGAGTCCGTGGTCTGGCACAGCCACGGCTTCGGCAACGCCCATGCGCACCGGCTGGATATCGTGGCCGAGAACCGTCCGAAATTGCCGGTGCTGTTGGCGCTCGGCATTGCCGGGCGGCCTGCTGCCCGATCCAGCCGCGCTGGCGCTGCTGCTCGGCGCGCTGTCGAGCGGAAAGGTCTTGCTCGGCCTGGTCACCGTCCTGGTGTTCAGCATCGGCTTCGCGACGACGCTGGTGGTGGTCGGCATCGTTGCCGCGAAGGTCGGCGAAAAGGTGCTCGACTGGCTGGCCAGCATCTGGATGATCCGCCTGCAGATCGCCACCAGCCTGCTGATCGTCGGCATGGGCGTGGTTCTGACCCTCAGCGCGACCTCCGAGCTGGCGGTGTTGCCGGCGGGCTGAATTCGCACCCGCTACCGCGGAGCCCGCGCATAGCCGTGCCGGCAACATGCCGACATATCCGCTGATGTCGGCATACCAGACGTTGCCATCGCGATCGACGGCGACGCTGAACGGCCGGGCATTGTCGCGGGGAAGCGCGAAGATCTCGATCTGCCCGTTGCGCAGCCGACCAAGGCTGGCACTGCGCACCATGCCGAACCAAACGTCGTCATTGGGCGCCACGGCGATGCCGCTGAGACCGGCATTTTCCCGATCCGCCTCGAAATCGGAGAATTGCCCATCCTTGAACTGCCCGATGCGATTGGCGCGGAATTGCAGGAACCAAACCGAGCCATCGGAGCCGACCGCTACGTCGGTCGGCTCGGCACCGCCGCGCGGTAGGTCGAACGTCTTGCCGGCGCCGCCGGCGGCGATCTGGCAGCAGCTGGTTGCCGTTCTGCAGCGTCGCCCATACGACACCGTCCGCCGTCACCGCGACCCCATAGGGCCCGCCGCGCGCGGACTTGATCCGATAGCGGTTGAAGACACCGTCCTTCAGCCGGGTCATGCCATAGCCGGTCGGGTCGGCGAACCAGACGGCGCCGTCGGGTGCGATCGCCAGCCGTCCGAAGCGCGCGATCGGCGTATCGAGCACGAATCTTTCGATCTCGCCAACGCTGCGATGTGCGCGACGCGCGCGCGCGGCGAGGTCGGTGTACCAGGCACTGCCGTCGGCGGCGACCGCGAGCCCGAGCGGCTCGATGTTGCGGCTCGAGGTACGGCAGCCGTTCGACATGGCCGTCACGCACGCGGCCGATCGCATCGGCATGGTCGATGGTGAACCAGATGCTGCCATCGGTGCCCGCCGCAATCGCGATCGGCTCATCCTCGACCTGATCCATGCGGTACTCGACGAATTTTTCCGCCGGCGCAACACGCATCAGCAGAAATGCGCCTCCCGCAAGTATCGCGATGCCGAACGCCGCGGCCACGATCCCTGTTCCAGACCTGCCAGCATTCCCGGCCTGCTCCGCACCATTTTTGGAATCGAAGAGAACACTGGCAACTCCATCATCCCGGTGCGCTTTGAACCTGATCGGCGCGGCGACTAGGCTGCGTTGCGCCGGCGCAGCAGGCACTAGCGCCGCAAGCCCGCCACCGATCAGCACCAGCGCAACGAACGAGAGGCCGCCGGCGAGGCTGATCGGCTCGACGCGCGCCAGCAGGTTGCCGCCTTCGATGGCCATGCGCCAGACTTCCGCGTAGGGCATCAGCGAGAATACCGCGTAGATGATGCCCGCATCGTTCGGATCGCGGGCGAGAGGCCCGGCCTCGAGGTGGATCGGAAGGTTGTCCTGTTTCGAGCACCCAGGTTTCGCCGCCGTTCTCGCTGCGATAAATTCCGTGATCGGAGGAGACCACCAGGTCGTCGCGTCTGCGCTCGCCGCGATGCCGCGCACCTTCACTCTCGCCTCAGGCAACGAACGTCCGGCCGAATGCCAGCCGGAGCCGAGATCGTCGCTGAACACGATCCGGCCGCCCGCCGCCGCCCAGATGCGTCGCGGCTGCGCGGCATCGGTCGCGATGGTGTCGACCGGCGCGGCTTGGTCACCGAAACCGGCGTTGCGCCAGCTACGCCCCCTGTCCTGACTGATCATGGCCCGGCCGCCGATCACGGCCGCCAGAACATCAGCCGATCCCGGGATCGCCACCAGCGCGGTGATCTCGCTCATGTCGGGCAGTTCCGGGCACGGCCGCATAGGTGCTGACCGCCGTCCTCGCTGGCGAACAACTGGTTTCGGCCGACGCAGATAGAAGCGATTGTTCGCCGGACCGGCGACCAGCGCCCGCGCCGGGATCGCGGCGTCCGGGGCCTTGGCACGCCGCCAACCGTCCTTGTCATGACGAAACACACCGCTGGCTGAGGCGCAGACGGCAAGTTCGCCGTCCGGCGAGAAGGCGAGCGCAAATACCGCGCCGACGATGAGGTCGCGCGCCTCCGGCACCCAGCTCCGGCCGCCGTTGCGCGAACTCAGGACTCCGAGATCGGTGCCGACCAGCAAATGGGATGAATTGCGCGGATCGACCGCAAGGATGATGGCCGCATTGATAAACAGGCCGACATCGGCGTTCAGCCAGGTGGCGCCGAGATCGCGGGAGCGAAACACGCCGCCATAGCTGCTTGCATCATGCGCCGACGCGCTGCCGGCCAGAACCGACAGCACGCAGGCAATGTAAAGACTCAGCCGACTGAAGCCGATTTGTTTTCTTCCAATCCAAGGACGAAACGATCGGGGTGGGAACGACTGGTCCCACCCCGAAAACACCTCTTATGGCTTGTCTTACGGCTTGCGCGTCTTCTCACCCGGCGCCAGCGTGAGTTCGGCCATCCGTCCGCCGTTCAGCGCCACCCAGGAGTTCTTCGTCAACGGATATTTGTCGGTGTAGCTGAGCGGCTCGTGGGCAGCGACGCAGTTCTGATAGCCACCGGTGATCTTGTAGCACTTCTCGTAGGCGAGGAACTGCTGCACCGAGTCGGTTTGCTGGATGTTTGCAACCATCCAGTCGCGGATACCCTCATATGACGAGAACGCATCCGAGCCGAACACCAGTTTACCGATGGCGGTCGGCACTTCAAGCAGCTGCGAGCCGGCGGTGTGGGCACGGAACGCCGGATGAATCTTCACGCCTGGCGCAATCTCCATCTCGCCATCGACGACCACGGCCTTACCCTTCAGCACCTTGCCGTAAACCTCCTCCATGGTGAGAGGCATATAGCCGCAAGCCGGTGTCCGGTTGCAGCCGCCGGGATCGGAGTTGATCGCGCGGATGTGCGGCTCCGGATAGTTGAGCGCCCACTCGATCGCCTTGAGCTCCTCGCGCTGGACGTAGAGCACGGCATTCGGCAGATCGGACAATTGGCCGGCGTGATCCCAATGGGCGTGGCCGATCACCACCTTGGTGACATCGGACGGCATTGAAGCCGAGAGCCTTCAGCTGGTCGCCTATCGGAGCCCAGTGCTCCGACCCGGTCATCTTGAGATATTCCTGCTGCTTCCAGCCGGTATCGTAGAGGATCAGCTCAGTGCCGCACTTGATCACGCCGACATTCACCGGCAGATCGACGGTCGGAATGTTGCTTTCCGGCTTGGTGCTGCCGGGCACGAATGAGCGGTCCGGCATGAAGGCACCGAACGGCACGCCCATGAAACGGCTGCTCTCGATCAGCCATGCCGAACAGACCGGTTGCTGCGCCTGTGCGGTTGCACTGACCAGGCACGCGGTTGCCGCGATCGCGGCATACATGAGGGGACGAATTCGTAACGCGCTTCTCATTGTCTTGCCTCCCTAGAGTTGGATTTGAAGTTCTCTTGTTGAGCTTGAACTACTCTGATGCGATTGAGATTGGACTGCGCTTGTCGCTTCTTCTTCATCTCTTCCTTCTTCGATTTTGGTTCCGATTGCCTCCTAATGCGGCTTGTATTGTCC
>CAWFVT010000024.1:0-36603 GCA_963819325.1 uncultured Pseudomonadota bacterium | reverse complement strand
GAAAGCCCTCCCTCGATCGACGTCAGCCTTGCGCGCCAGGGAAACCGGGCGGCATCCCCACCCTCCCCGCGCGACGACCAAACTACCTGTGTAACAACCTCGCGCGCCCAAGGAGAACAACGAGCGAGCGTTGCAATGCGCTGACCCTAACAGCCCCGCGCCGATCGCCAACCTCATAGTTAATTTAACGTTAACGAGGCAAAAACCTCCGGAAATGCGGCCGCGGCATGGACGCTGCACAGTCTGTCTTGCACAACAAACCGGGGAATGCGCGTGACTGAAAGCGAGACAGATGTGTCCTGTCGAGCCGAACGCGAGGACAGGGTTGCTTCATGAAACATCCGTCGAGCCGCGAGTTTTTCGCATATTGGGACGAAATGCGCGGCGACGCCCGCGCGCCGGACCGCAGCGAAATCGAACCCGGCGCGGTGCGGGGGCTGCTCGGCGATATCTTCGTGCTGTCCTATGACGCCGCCGCCGGCTATCCGTTTCGCGTCGCCGGCACGCGCGTTTGCGCCCTCCTCGGCCGCGATCTGAAGGATCGCAGCTTTTCGGCGCTGTTTGCACCCGACAGCCGCCGCGAGATCGAAGAGATCATCGCTGTGGTGGCCGAGGAAACGCTGGCCGCCGTCGCCGGCATCAGGACGACCTCGCCAGACGGCTCACCGGCGCACCTGGAATTGCTGCTGCTGCCGTTCAACACCCGCGCCCACACGCCGATCAGCCTGACCGGCCTGCTGGCGCCATTCAGCGAACGACACAGCCAGCTCGGCGAATTCAAGCTGACATCGTGGCGCTATCTCGGCCATCCGCCGCAGCGCTTCATTCCCCGTGCGCTGCGGAAACTGGCAATCGCGCGCGGCTTCATGGTCTATGAAGGCCTCAGCTAGGACGCGCTCTTATCACTCGAATTGCGGCAAGGAGGCTTGGCGCAGAAGGTAAGCCGTTAGCGCCTCCTGCCCGGTGACCTCCGCCAATCGCCAGAAGGTGACGTCCTACGACTTCGCCGCTTCCCCCGGCATGATTTGTAGCAACGGCCCTGGTCCGATGGATATCTGCCCGATGAACGGGCGATCATGCGCGGCGATCAGCAGAACGGAGGTGGCCACGCCGGTCGCGAACAGGGCCAGGGCGATGGATGATGCCAGTCTGTTGTCGCAGTGAACGAGCGCGATCGCGATCAACTCGCATACCGCTTGCAAATAAAGACACCACCATTTCACTGGATTGACCTCGGCCTGGCTGACGATGATCCGCTGCCGGCGCGCGTCGAGCGCGGAGCCCAGTGCGGTTATGATTTCACGCTGCGCGGCCTGCTCACCGGCGCCGGTCGGCGTCATCGCGACCACCGCCTGCAACGCCTCGGCGAGCAGCGCGGGTGCGGCCCGCAGCGACGCCGTCTGGCGGGCCATCATCGGCCATTCCACCGTTGCGGCCTGCTCAACATAGCTGCGCACCGACGCCACCAACCGAGCCTCCTGCTCGGCCGGCAGGCCGGCGGCGAGCAGCGTGACCGCGCGCAGCGCGCTGGCCTCGCGGCTCACCGCGGCACTGGCATGATCATTGTCGGCCCAGACCTGCGCCGCGGTGAATGCCACGAACAGCCCGAAGAGGATGCCGAGCACCGGCAACATGCCCGGAGAGATCACCTTGAACGATTGGGCGCGCCCTTCGGTCGCCAGCGCCGACACACCCGCGAAGATGCCCGCAGCCAGCAAATAGGTAAAGCCGAAGATAACCAGCGTCATCGATGGTATGGGCAGATTGTGAATCCAGTCGCTCATCGCGGTCCCCCATTTGCAGGCTCGAAACCAATGGCCTCGAATTAGCTACTTTAGATCAAACTGCCATAAGAGTTGCCTATGAGCGCGGCAAGCCATCACAACTGGTTCGTTCCTTCATTCCGCCAGTTCCGGCCACGGCACGATGGTCGATTTCACCGTTTTCATCGCCATCGCATCGGCCACCGCGCGGCCGATGCCGTCCTCGGAAAACGGATACAGCGTCTGCATTTCGAGCCAGGGGTATTTGTTACGGGTGCGATAGAGCATGTCGACGCCGAGCGGCAGGTCGTTGCCGGTGAAGCCCCATGACCCCAACACGTTGAGGTCCTTGGTGCAGATGCGGTGCCACGAGGTCATGATCGAGCCGGCATCGGTGAACTGGCCCATCTCGACATAGGTGCCGCCGTCGCGCAGCATCTCGATGCCTTCCGGGCCGGCGCTTGGATGCCCCGAGCAATCCATCACCAGATCGGCGCCGAAGCCGCCGACGATATCGCGCACGGCCTTGATGCGCGCTTCCGGCGTCGCCACCTCGTCGATATCGATGGTGGCTTCGGCGCCGAATTTGCGCGCGAGCTTAAGTCGCGGCGTCTCCGGCGCGCCGACGCAGATGACGCGGCCCGCGCCCATCTCCTGTGCCGCCGCCACGGCCAGAATTCCGATCGGACCCGAGCCCTGGATCACTACGGTGTCGCCCCAGGTAAATCCGCCCGATCGCGCAGCACGGTTGAAAGCGCGGATGCAGGAGGTCAGCGGCTCCGACAAGGCACCGAGCCGCAGCGGCATGTCGTCGGGCAGCCGATAGATCTTGGTACCCGGCAGCATTTCGAGATCGACATAGACATATTCGGCCCAGCCACCCCACAGATGCGGCGCCTTGTCGAAGCCGAGATAGCGGCCGTAATAGACCGGTGTCAGGCACTTGTTGGCGCTTTGCGGGTAATGGATGCAATAATAGCAATGGCCGCACGGCATCAGCGGTGGGATCATCACCTTCGATCCCACCTTGAGCGGCTTGCTCATGAAGTCTTCGGTAAATTCCGATCCGACCTCGACCAGCACGCCGCCGATTTCATGACCGAGCGTGAACGGCCAGGGCAGTTGCTTCGGCCAGTGGCCTTTCAGGATATGCAAATCAGTGCCGCAGACGCCACAGGCGCCGACCTTGATCAATGCCGCCTTGTTCGGAATTTTCGGCCATGGAACGCTGCGAATGACCGGCTGCGTGCCGGGCCCGTCATAGGTGCAAACGCGAATTGTTCCATGAAGCTCGCTCCGGCCCTTCGGCGATGGTTGATTGCTAGTTGCGTGGGCGACAGCAAGCCTATGTGAACCGCGCGGCGATGCCAATGTCCGGCGTGCATAATCGCAACCTGGCGAGCGATTGACAGGCCCATCTGGCGGTCACAGATTGCGCGGCAACGTTAAGGGAATGAAGCGTGCGCAATCGCTGGGGCATCCTCGCCGTCTTATTCGTGGTTCGCCTCTCGATGAGCTTTCAATTTCAAAGCGTCGCCGCCGTGGCGCCGCTGCTCGGCCACGACTTCGGCG
The DNA here is from genome assembly GCA_963819325.1 of uncultured Pseudomonadota bacterium. Taxonomy (GTDB): domain Bacteria; phylum Pseudomonadota; class Alphaproteobacteria; order Rhizobiales; family Xanthobacteraceae; genus Bradyrhizobium. The sequence goes on along the minus strand of CAWFVT010000024.1, from coordinate 33,268 downwards.
TTGGACTTGCCGACATTGGATTGTTGATCGGGCTGTATTTCACGCCGGGTGTTGCGCTCGCATGGCCAGGCGGCGCGATCGGACGAAGGTTCGGCGACAAGACCACGGTGCTCGGCGCGCTGCTGCTGATGTTGCTCGGCGGCCTTGCGATGGCGTTCTCGGATTCCTGGAACGGGCAGATCGCGGGGCGACTGGTCGCCGGCGCCGGCGGCGTGCTGCTCAATGTTCAGATGACGAAGATGGTGGCCGACTGGTTTGCGGGCAAGGAGATCGCAACGGCGATGGCGATCTTCGTCAATTCATGGCCCGCCGGGGTCGCGATCGCGCTGCTGACGCTTCCCTCGATCGGCACAGCCTATGGCGCAAGTGCTGCCTATCTCGCGGTGACGGCGTTGATCGGCTGCGGAATCGTTCTGCTTGCCATCGGATATCGGGCGCCCCCCAATCCCGTGACCGGCGCTGCGGCATCCGCACGGCTTGACCGCAGCGCGCTCATCGCCGTGGTGGTCGCGGGCCTGATCTGGGGTCTTTTCAATGTCGGCTTCGCAGTCATTTTCACCTTCGGGCCATCGATGCTGGTCGAGCGCGGATGGTCGATATCGGCTGCAGGATCGACCGCCAGCATCGTATTATGGCTGTCGGTGTTCTCCGTTCCCTGCGGCGGCTTCCTGGCGGATCGAACCAGACGTCCGCAATCCATTCTGGTCGCTGGCGCTATTCTGGTCGCGCTCCTGATGCTGGCACTGCCGCGCAGCGGCGCGGTGGTCTTGATTGTCATCGCGCTGGGATTGATCAGCGGCCTGCCGGCCGGGCCGATCATGAGCCTGCCCGCGCGCGTACTGGCGCCGGCGACCCGGGCGATCGGCATGGGCGTATTCTACACGGTGTATTATGCCGCCATGATGCTGGGGCCGGTGGCCGGCGGCGCTTATGCCAAATGGGCCGGCAGCGCCGCGGCGGCATTCGATTTCGGCGCGGCGTCGATCCTGATGTGCCCCCTGATGCTGTGGGGCTTCAATCAGATTCCGGCTGCGGCGCCAAAGGAGGCGTGATCTGCACTTCTTGCAACCTTTGCTAACCACTCATTAACCCTGCTGGCCGTAGGGTCGGACGACACCGGGAGCCGGTTGTCGGGTGGCGAAGATGGCGTTGGCGCACAGAAAATCGATTCTTCCGGTCGCCGAGGAGCGGCGGCGTTTCCAGCGGGTGAAAGTGCACCTGCTCGGCCGCTATATGCTGCCGGACCGACGCGAATTTCCCTGCCAGATCATCAATATGTCGCCCGGAGGGTTGGCCCTGCTGGCGCCCGGCATCGGCAATGTCGGCGATCGCGTCATTGCCTATCTCGACCACATCGGCCGGGTCGAAGGCAAAATCACCCGGATTATCGACAACGGCTTTGCCATGAGTGTGGGGGCGACCGCGCGCAAACGCGACAAGCTCGCCGCGCAGCTGACCTGGCTCGCCAACCGCGACATTCTCAATTTGCCGGAAGACCGCCGCCACGACCGTATCGTGCCGCGCAACCCGATCGCGCTCCTCACCCTCGAGGACGGCAGCAAGATGACCTGCCGGATTATCGACATGTCGCTGTCCGGCGCCGCCATCGCGGCGGAAAACCGGCCGCCGATGAAATCGCTGGTACTGCTGGGCAAGGTCCAGGCCCGGGTGGTGCGAAACCTCGAAGAAGGCTTCGCGCTTGAGTTCGTTCACGAGCAACTCGCCGAAACCCTCGAAGACAGCGTTAGCGCGCGGTAAAGCGCAGCAGGCCGCGATTCCTCCCATAGGCAAGATCTGAAGGCGGTATCCGCGTTGCCGGATGCCGCCTTTCGCCGTTTGGCGCGCGCCGCGACGGGTTAACGCGGCCCGGCTTTGCCATCGCAAACCGCTGCACGGCAGGCCGCAAGGCATTAATGCATAAAATTTGAATCAATTGCAGTCGTTTCAACTTTTAATCGAATTAGACTCAAGTATAGATCGAATTAGGCGCGGTTTTTACCTGTATTCATCTCAATTGTACTTGTCTTACTTAGCGGCGGCGCAAAACGTTTGTGCGAAACGTGGTCCCAACAAGAAACGGGGGCCACAATGTTCGGGATCAGGGGAAAGGGATTGGCGATTGCCGCCATCCTGTTGGGGTTGAATGCGACGGCCAAGGCCGGAGACGAACGAGTTCTTTATGCGAGCCTTGGCGAGACCACGCGTTCGCCGATCGGCTGGGTTGAATTCTGCGCCGACAATCCCGGCGAATGTGGCGGCCGCGCCTCGCAGCCACGCGATATCGTGATGTCGCAGACGGCATGGCGAGACTTGCTGCGGGTCAACCACTGGGTCAACGAAACGGTCAAGCCGATGACCGATATGGATCATTGGGGCGTGATCGAGAAATGGTCGTTGCCGACCGACGGCTACGGCGACTGCGAGGACTACGTGCTGATGAAGCGCAAGATGCTGACCGACGCCGGCTGGCCGCGCGAGGCGCTGCTGATCACGGTGGTGCGCGACAAGAAGGGCGAAGGCCACGCGGTGCTGACCGTGAAGACCGACAAGGGAGAGTTCATCCTCGACAACCAGAATGAGAACGTCGTGGCCTGGACCGAGACCGGCTACCGCTTCGTCAAGCGTCAGTCGCAGAGCGATCCGAACGTATGGGTCTCGCTTGGCGACAACCGCCCGGCACCCGCCACCGCCAGCGCCCGCGACCGCTGACAACAAGGAATTAACAGGACCCGCGACCCGGTCACATCCCCACCCCTCCCCGTCCCAGACCGGATCGCGCGCGGCCAGCTCTCCCCCAAGAGCTGGCCGCAACTTTTTTGATTGGCGGGAGATCCCGAAAACCCTGTTGTTTGGGCACCGCGCCGGTCGCGCAACCAAGTTGGAAGGACATCCGCGCAGCCATCAGTTCAGGGAACTGTCTCTTCAGCCGGCCCGTCAACCCACAGCGGTTGGGTCTTTGGAGTGCGTTTCAGGTTGGAATAGGCATGCTCCCTCCCGGCGACGTCATGCAGTTGCAGGCTGTAGACGTCGGGGCGCGAGTAGTGACCAAGCGGATCAACAAGTGCTTTCCAGAAGCGCCTGAGATCGAAATCCAATTCGGCGCAGAGTATTTTCTCCTGATTGATGACGGGCGCGACCAGATAGGCTCCCCCTGGTGCTACGATAGAACTTCCACCCACGGCCCATTGCGCCTGAAGATTTGGAATCGCTTCGCGCCACTCATCGGCGATGTTCTCCTTCGGAAAATACCCGGACGCGCTTAGAACAAAACTGCCGGTTTCCGCCGCATATTCTCGCACCGCAAATTCGGCATCACAAACAAAGGGCGCCGCAAGATCTGCAACGAACGTCCCCTCGCCGTTCACCGGGTTTCCCGCGCGCCACATGCCGGGCCAGTTTGCGATGTGGATTTCCTCGCCCATGGTCGCCATGGCATATTTCGAGAGCGACATATGGTGCTCCCAGCAAATCAGCCCACCCAACATGCCGATATCAGTATCGTAAACATTGAGGTCTCTTCCGTCGCCTGTGCCATGAATCAGTCGCTCATGCATCGACGGCATCAATTTCCGATGTCGGCCGATCAACTCGCCCTTTCGATTGAAGAACAGCAGACTGTTGTACAGCGTCGCGCCGCCGGCCCGGTCAGAAAGTTCATTGCAACCCATGACGACGTGGATTTTGGACTGCCTCGCCGCAGCCGCAATGGCCCGACATTCGTCTCCGCCCACGGTGATCGCGCCATCGTACAGGGCTTTCCAGACCTTGTAATAATTCTCGGCGGAGTTGTCGTAAAACTGAGCCCAGTACGGATATTGGCCCAAATAGCATTCGGCGAAAACGACGATATCCGCGCCTTGCTTGGCCGCATCGTGAATCGCCGCTATCGCCTTGTCGAGATTTGCTTGCGTGTCAAAAAATTCCTGAGCAACCTGGGCCACGGCCCCGACAATTTTTCTCGCACTCGGCATTTACTTCTCCTTGGACGGACGTGGACGATTTTCTGTGAGTGTTCATCGTAACGGCAGCGGTCGACTGCCACGAAGTTAGTTCGGCGCACATCAACACAGGCGTTCCCAGTGCGCCCAACGACCGCAATTACGAGGATGAAAGGGCGTTCAACATTCCCGTCCGACGATGGCAGTTGAAATATTCAAACGCCTGGTCCTTGGCCCGGATAACGCTCATTTCGTGATAAAGACGCAGCTTCGCTTTATCCCCAGCCGTGCGGTAATGCTTGATGCCGGCTGCGAAGATGCAGAGATGGGTGCCCCCTTTGCACCATGTCTCAAGCTCCGCGAGCGAGTGCCAGGCGCTCAAGCTGTATGTTTTCTCGAGCTTGGCGTTGCGGCCGACCAAATGCATGTAGCGATTGAAGTAACAGCCGAAAGCTCTACCTGCGTCGCGTAGTTCGCTCATGCCGATCTCGAGCGGCGGCTTGACGCGTTCAAAATAGATTTTCCGCTCCTCGTCACCAGCTTCGGACCAGTCCTGACCGGAGCGTAGCAGGCAGAGGTTTTCATGCGGCTCGATCACAATGTGACGCCCCAACGTCTCGTTGCCGTCGGCAAGCGCGGCCTGAGGTTGGCCGACCGGCTGAAGCGCATCTGCTTGCGCTCTGGGGATTCGGTCCCGAGCGCTACCCCAATATCCATGTGTATCCGTGTCGCCGCTCATGCGATCGGCAATCTTCGAATAGCCTTCCGGATAAGTATGCGAGAATGTCGTTTCGGTATCTTCAACACCGGGCGTGAAGCATTCACGAAAAGCGCCGAGCTTGCCGTTCAGGCTGAGGCCCGAGTGCCACCAGCCAGCCGGCTTTGCCCTTTGCCAGTTTTGGTAAGTTGGAAGGTCATCCCAATAGCCAACCATGATGCTATTGAAATGACCGACCTCATCCTCGTACTCCGCCCTGTCCCAGAATTTCGGCGCATCTTTTCCAGAAAACCCCGCCTCGAGCATTGCAACAGCTCTCTCGCTTTCGGCAGATTTTTGAGGGCTCTGGACGCCAAAGAAGGCCATGGGGATTGCCTTAACCGACACGGAGAATCGAGCCGAGTAGTTTGGTGTGACCGGCACAAAGTCTGGCGGGGTACCGAGCGGCCTGGTTCGTAGCACCCGGAGATGGTCGGGAATGTTTGGCTCAAGCGTTCTGGGCTTGTCCGGCATGTTCTTCTCCAACGGTATTTTGCACTTTCTCTCTTCTGCCCAGCGCGGCGAGAATGCTCGAGCCGGCGCCTGCCACTCCTTTGGGCAGCAACAGAACAAAACCGACAAGGACCAGACCGATCAGCGTGTTGCGCACCTCGCCGAAACTCTTTGCCACCTCCAGCAAGATCATCATGAAAACCCCGCCCAGCACCGGCCCCCATGTCGACTTCAACCCGCCGACAATCACCATGGCGAGAATGAACATCATCGTTGACAATTCGAGCAGGCTGGGCCCGGCAAAGCGAAAATGTGCCGCATGAACACCGCCGGTCATGCCCGTGAAGAACGCAGTGATAACGAAAGCGATGATTTGAAATTTTGTGCGGTTGATACCGCGGCTTGCCGCATAGGTGGCGCTATCGCTCATCGCCCGGAACGCCAACCCCAGCCGACCATGGATGACGACAATTGAACCAACCAGGGAAATGGTAAAGGCCACCAGGACAGTAAAGTAGTTGCCGAGCAACCACCCGCCTTTCAGCCACTGTCTGAAGCCAAAGTCCGGAAACTGGGAGAACCCGTTGGTGCCACCCCAAAACGTAAGGCAATTGCCGCCAGTGGTGATGTAGCACTCCGACTCTGAAATGATCAGCGTTAAAATCATGAACCCGATGGCAAAGGTAAGCAGTGCGACATAAGCCGGTGCCAACCGCAAACAAGCGATGCCGATCACAAGTGCGGCAGCCGCCGCCACTGTCGCGCCGAGCGGAATGGATAACCATGGGGACACGCCAAGATAGGAGCCCGACATCGCAACGGTGTATGAACCCGAGGCAAAGAACAGCATCTGGCCGAGCGAAAATACCCCGGCATGTCCCATCAGCACGTTCCACTGAAGCGCGACCGAAACCCACAACATGAACGTGATGACTTCGCCAAGAAGATAGCGTTGCGTTACGAACAGCGGCAGCATCGCCATAAGCACAAAAAGCAGCAATGCGCACAAAAGTTGCCTGTGGAGCTCGTCGAAACGGATCATGACCTGGTGACTTCTTGCTGCCCGAAGAGCCCGGCCGGTTTCCAGATCAGGACGACGATGACAAGCGCGAGCATCAGCGGGAAGCCGTAGCGGACGCCGTAGTAATATTGGATCGCAGCCTCAAACAGGCCAAGTGCGACGGCTGCAAAACCTGCGCCTGCGACACTTCCGAGACCGGCTACCACGCAGATCACAAAGGCTCTGAGAAGCGGGTTTGCTCCCATTTGAGGCGAGAGTGTTGCAAGCGAGGAAATCATGATCCCCGCTGCAGCCGCCAGCAAGCCTGCAATAACCAGAACCTGAAGGTAAATCTGATCGGCCTTGACCCCCATCAACATGGCCGCTTCCCGATTCATTGCCGTCGCCCGAATGGCCAGGCCGAAGCGCGTCTGTGTCAGTATCCACGCCATCAGTCCGACCAGCGCCGCGGCGGCGGCCAGGATTCCAACGGACTGATAAGTCACCGCAAGGCCACCCACGCGAAACGTGCCATCCAGCTGGAGAGGTTGTCTGAAGGGATATGCCCCGAAGATCCTAAGAATGAGATCTTCCGACAGAATGGCGACCCCGGCCGTCGCGACGATGATGTTGATTTCGAATCCTTCTGTCTTGAGCATATGGCGCACGACAAGAAGATGCATGACCGCGCCGATCGCGGCGCCAACCGCAAGTCCCGTCACTAAAGCGACCGGAAATGACAAACCCAGATATACGACAGCTGCGTAAGCCGAATAGGCCCCCACGGTCATAAAGACACCATGGGCCATGTTGAACATCCCCATTGTGCCATACGTCAGCGCCAGGCCGACGGACGCGAGCGCATACATCGCACCCAGCGTTAGGCCTGTGATGATGATTTGAAGAATTGCGTCCAAAGCTTATCCCCCGAGATAGGTCTTCAACAGGCTTCCCGAAACCGCCAGATCGTCCGCGTTCCCGCTCCAGGCAATGTGCCCGCCGTCAACCAGGAAGAATTTCGAAGCAACGTGCGCGACCCGGCTTGGGTTTTCCTCCACCACGAGGATTGATCGCCCGCCCGTTGTGAGTTTTTTGAGCGCGCCGTAGATTTGTTCAATGATCAATGGCGCAAGACCAAGGGACGGCTCGTCGATCATCATGAAACCGGCGTCGGCCATCATTCCGCGACCGATACCAACCATCCGGCGCTCTCCGCCGGAAAGGCTGTTGGCGCGCTGGCTCCGTCGCTCGAGAAGCCGGGGAAATAGAGCGTAAACTTCGGAAAGCGTCCGCTGGATGGCAAATGCATCCTTGCGCGTATAGGCACCCATCAGCAGATTCTCCTCTACCGTCATGCCCGTGAACAACTGGTCTCCCTGTGGAACAAGCACGAGCCCCTCGCGTGCGCGGTCAGGCGCACCGTCGGGGAGTTCTTTCCCGTTGAACCTCACGGTTCCCGACCACGCCGGATTGAGCCCCGCGATGGTACGCAACAGCGTGGACTTGCCGTGTCCGTTGGGACCGATGATTGCCGTAACCCCTCCCGCGACAACGTCCATGCTTACGCCTTGCAGCACCCGCAACTTCCCGTAGCCGGAGACCAATTCCTTTACTGACAACAGCGCATCCATGGCTCTGACTAACCGGTCCCGGTCGCGGCTTCCGAACCAAGATAAACCGACCTGACGAGTTGATCTTTTGCGACGCCTTCCGGGATCCCGTCAAAAATCAGTTTGCCCTCGTGCATGATGAGTGCCCGATCGGCAACAGCCGTCAGAAACCGCATCACATGTTCGATGAAAACGATGCAGATACCGGTACCCCGCAACGACCTCATCAACGCGATGAATTCGTCCACCTCGGCTGGAAGCAGTCCCCCAACGGGTTCATCGAGAAGCAGAAGCTTCGGCTGGTGCACAACCGCGGTAGCCACCATCAGTTTTTTTCGCGCCAGGGCAGGAATGTTTGTAACAGGAAAATTCGACAGGCTGCTCAAACCGAACGCTTCCAACTGATGCATCGCTTGATCGCGTTGAGAACGATTGAACAACAGTCCCGCGCCTACCTTCCGCGTCCCGAACACCACAGACGCCAGCATGTTTTGCAAAACCGTGAGGCTGCCGAAACCCGACGTCACTTGAAACGTTCGGGCCAGGCCGGCATGAAAAAGCCGGTGCGGCGACACGCCGGTTATGGCGTGTCCATCGAAAACGACTTGACCCCTGGAAACCGGGATCAAGCCGGAGATCATGTCGAACAACGTCGTCTTGCCCGCACCGTTCGGCCCTCCGATGCCAATCGTCTCACCGGATTGCACTGTGAGACTGACGCCATCCACGGCGGACAGGGCACCGTAGTGTTTCGCAATTTCACGGCATTCAAGAATTGGCCTGGCGGCTTCAATCACAGTCCGTCGCTTCCGTATCCGTGTTTCGTTGCTCGTAAACCGGCCCGGTTCGCACCGCCGATGCCGATCGCTTCGCCCGGTGCGTGTGGTGAAATCGACGCGGCCGACGGTCAGTGGCGCGTCATCACGCTTTTCTACGTGCTGGCATCGACGATCGCCGAAGCAAGATCGATCATGTCATCCACGAAGGCTTTTCGAACTTTGCGACATCGAAGGGCGCCGGCGAGAAGATGTAACCGTTCTCTTCCTTCTTCTTGATCTGACTGAACAGATGCGGCACGCCAAGCGATGGGTCCTTGGTCTGAAATGGATAGGTAACGACCGACTGATTCTTTGGATCGAACCTGAGTACGCCCTGCACGCCACGGTAAATCAGCGATTTCAGCCGCGCGGCGATCTTCCGATTTTGCGCGTCCTCGTAGGGCTTGCCGGGGCCGCCCGCGAGCGCAGCCGCGATCGCATACATCTGGAGCGCCGCATAGGTTTGGTCGCCACTGTTCACCGACGCCTTGGCACCGTACGCCGCAAAGTATCTCCTGGTAAACTCGTTACCGATCTCGTCCCCCAGGACGCCTTCATTGATCGCATAGATAACGCCTATGGAAGCTTCTCCCGCGATGTCGCGGAAGGCAGCGAGCGACGCACCATATTGCATGTAGATCATGCTGTTCGTGGGATTAGTCATGAACTGGATCATGAACTGGGCCTGATCCTGCGGAAAGAAGTGCGTGATGGCGATCAGGCCGGGCGGATTAGCGCGCAGCTTGGCCAAAGTCGGGCCCCATTCGGAGATCGGAGCCTGCACCGTCTCGTAAAGCGAGACCTCCAGACCGTAGTCCTTGGCGTTGCTCTCGATCGCCTTTGCTATGTTCATGGAATAGGTGATCGGCCCTGTGATCAATGCAATCTTGCGATTCGGAAGCTTCAACTGGCCGGAGTCTTCCAAACGCTTGATCAGGTCGAGATAGGAGTATCCGTAAAAGATCTCGGACGGACAGTACATAAAGGAACCCCAATACTTATCGGGGTCCTTGCTCACCATATCGATATGGGCGCGAGCTGTATCAGCATGCAGATAAACCAGCGATGCGCCGGCCACGACGTTCTGCAATGCGGTCTGCGTGCCCACATTGTAGCCCGAGATAAGGACACAGGCGTTGTCCTTATCGATCAGGCGTTGGCCCGCGGCGGTGATCACATCATCGCCCTTCGATTCGGTGTCGGCGAATTTGAGTTCAATCGGACGGCCCAGGATGCCGCCAAGCGCATTGATTTCTTTCGCACTCATTTCGATGCCGCGCCGGAACTCGATGCCGTCCGCGGCGACGACCCCGGTCAAGGGCATCGGACAGCCGACGATCACCGGATCGGCTTTCTGTGCTTGGGCACCTTGGTTCAGACCTGCAAGTAATGCCGCTGCGCTCGCGCCAAGACCTGCATTTGTCAGAAACGATCGGCGTGAAGATTCACCACGATGATCCGGACTATTCACCATCAACCTAACTCCCCGATTTAATTGTTCCGGTCGATTGTCGAACAGGACCCCAGCCCCTGGAAGGTGATCCACTGCAAGACGACAGAACGTAGGGGATCGCAGTGGCGTCCGCAGGATGCAAATGCATCCCTGCGCGCCAAAATCGGAGCGACCGTTCGGCGCGTCCCCGCCGGGAACGGAATTTGTGCGCTCACCGGTGACGCGAACGCTTCAGCACGCTTGTGATGCTGAGCACACCGGTGATGCTGAGCACACCGGGATGCCGACTTTCTCAGGCCCGCTTCTTGCTTAATTCAATGCAGCCAATGGCGCAGAACTGCACCTTGTGCTTAGTATAGAGAAATTTTTGCTGCGAAAGACGAGGCAGGGCAACGTGGAGAATGTGCTCATACCATCCTGAATGGAGATCACCATGGAACGGCAAAGCTATGTTCAAGCTTTGAGCCAGTTCGTCCTTTCGCTTGGCGAACAAGACAAAAATTTGAATCCGCTCGAGATATTGCAATGGAGCATCCCGCAACTGACACGGATCGTTGGCGCCGACTCTAGTTGGGCGGGCTGGCTCGACCTGACCGGGGACGCAGCATACTGCTGCTATAGTGTTACCAGCAATCTGCCGTCGAATTTTGAGCAGGCCTGGTGGGCGATCCGCAGAGACGATATCCTTGCCCAGGACCTGGTTAATCGCTGTCCAAGCGCCGTCTACGATCGCCAGGGATCAAGAAACTCAGACGGGATGGTTACATTCTGTGACAATTTCGCGATCAACAAGGCGGCAGCGGTGGTGTCCAAGCCGGGCAATAGTCCTGTTTCGATGTTCATCTCGGCATATCGAAGCGGTCGACGCTCGCCTCTGCTAGAATCCGACGCACTCGAGTTTCTTCGCTGCGCGCTCGACCACGTACGTGGTGCGATGTCGCGCTGCGGAGCATCGAACGATCGGGACGGTATGCTACTGGCGAATTTGGAGGGCAGAATCCTGACTGCATCAGAGAGTGCGGTTCGCATGCTGGAGCGTCATTGGCCAGGATGGCGCCGCGGGTATTTGCCGGCCGAACTCCGGGAATCTCTCTCGCCGTCCCGGAAATTGCATCTTGCCAGACGCGGAATTGCCGTCGAATGTCGGCAACTCGCACACAGCTCAGGGCGGCCGTTGAGATCGCTGAGTCTGCGTCCTGCTGGTCCTTGCGACCAACTGACCGAGCGTGAATGGCAAATCGCAATCGAGATTGCCGCCGGTCGCACACACAAGGAGATCGCAGCGCGCCTTTCGCTTTCGCCGGCGACGGTGCGCAATCGCACACAGGACATCCTGACCAAGGTTGGTGTCCACTCCAAGGCCGCCCTGTCAAACCTTCTGGCATCGGCGGCGGGCCCAGCGCGATCCGGGCTGGCGCGCTAGGACGACGACCGATGAGATCATTGCCGACCTCTCGCAACGTCCATTGGTGTTACTGGATCTGGCGCGAATATCGAACTATCTGACGACGCTTTGGCATCGAGCCTACCTTGGACGACCAGATTTTCCGAACACCACGGGCGGCACGGTTCGGTCCACGACGTTTCGCATCGCAAAGCTCGATTGGATTCGCGAAACACGCGGTAGCCGCGAGAGTTCGGTCCTGTGAATGCGCTCGAAGTCTTCGATATCGCGAGCCAATACGATCGCCACGTAGTCATCGCTTCCCGACATCAGGAAACACCTGACGATCGAAGGGCAATTCAGCACCCCGGCCTCGAAGGCTTTCAGCGCCTGGTCGCTTTGGCTTTCAAGGGCGATGCGGACAAGGACTGTCGTATGCAGGCCAAACCGGCTCAGGTCGAGAACCGCCTGATAGCCTTGAATGAACCCGTCTTCTTCCAGCGACTTTTGCCGCCGTGCAATGGCGGTACTCGACAGACCGACACGGGTTGCGAGGTCGACCATGCTGACCCTCGCGTTAGCCGACAACTCGGCCAGAATCATCGTGTCAATCTTGTCCAGTTCACGGGTGACTTTGATTTCCTGCGCCATTCCAGAATTTCTCGCTTGTTTCTCGCGCGTTGTCTCCGATTTTACGCGAGATCGCAGGGTAATAAACCTGATTCTTCGCTACTAAGAACCATCTGTCCCAGCGAGAAGGGTCTGTTTCATGCGCATCGGCGTGCCAAAGGAAATCAAGACGCACGAATATCGCGTCGGGCTGACCCCCGGCGCCGTTCGGGAATACGTCAATGCCGGCCACCGCGTTCTGGTGGAGTCGAAAGCCGGCGACGGAATTGGCGCGGGTGACGATGTCTATCGCAATGCCGGCGCCGCCGTCGTTGACACTGCCGCGGAAGTCTTCGCCACGGCCGACATGATCGTCAAGGTCAAGGAGCCGCAGCCGGCCGAGTGGTCGCGGTTGAGGGAAGGCCAGATTCTGTACACCTATTTGCATTTGGCTCCGGATCCGAAGCAAGCGAAGGGTCTGATGGACTCCGGCTGTACCGCGATCGCTTACGAGACGGTCACCGACAAGCACGGTGGTCTTCCCCTGCTCGCCCCGATGAGCGAGGTCGCCGGCAGGCTTTCGATCGAAGCGGCCGGGACGGCGCTCAAGCGATTCAACGGTGGCCGCGGCCTGCTCATCGGAGGCGTACCCGGCGTTCAGCCTGCCCGCATCGTGGTGATCGGCGGCGGTGTGGTCGGAACGCATGCCGCACGCATGGCGACCGGCCTCGGAGCGGAAGTATCCATCCTCGACCGCTCGATTCCGCGGCTCCGCGAGCTGGACGAGATGTTCGCGGGGCGCGTGCGAACGAGGTTTTCGACCATGGAGGCGATCGAACAGGAAGTGTTCAAGGCCGACGTTGTGATTGGAGCCGTACTTGTTCCAGGCGCGAGCGCGCCGAAACTGATCTCACGCGAGATGTTGAAGTCCATGCAGCACGGTTCCGTGCTGGTCGACGTGGCCATCGACCAGGGCGGATGTTTTGAGACATCGCGCGCGACGACGCACGCGGATCCGACCTATGAGGTCGATGGCGTCGTGCACTATTGCGTCGCGAACATGCCCGGCGCTGTGCCGGTTACCTCAAGCCAGGCACTGAACAACGCCACGCTGCCGTTCGGTCTGGCGCTGGCGAGCCGGGGATTTGCAGCCATCATCGAGGACCCTCATCTACGGGCTGGCCTCAACGTCCATCGCGGGCGCCTTACCTACAAAGCTGTCGCGGAAAGTCTCGGACTTTCGTTCTCCCCGCTCGAGGATGCTGCAGCCTAGGCCGGGGGATACCAAGCATCATGCTTCTCCCAGACTTGAGCCGCGAACAACGCGGCTCTTTTTTTGTGATCCGCTGAGCAAGCACGGCAGCGAACACAAAGAAAGGCCTGGTCGGCGCGATCGGACCAATCGTTCCCTACTGGACCATGAAACGCGAATGATACGGCAAGCCGGCGGCGCCCACGGCTTTCGGCGCAACGGAGTTGGCCCCAAAAATAAAGTCCAGCTCAGGCAGTTCTTCATGAAGCTGCGAGCACAGACTGTCCCCCAGACTGGATGGCGCATAGCTCGAAACGACCACGGATTTGAAACTCACGAAGCTCAGCAGCGAGCGAACGGATTCGACGATCCTGCGGCAACACGCACCGCGCCATTGCGCATATAAATCGTTGACTGCCGCGGGCAGGGTTTTGGACCCGATATCATCCAATGCGAGGCCATGCTCGTTCAATTGTTCCCGCAGCCGCAACAATCCGATGTCGTGACTGAGGTCGGACCTGCCGCTATGGATTTGATAGTTCAGGATCAAGCGGCTGTGCATGCGTGACCCCAGATAGAAAAACAGGAAATCCGAGAACGACCGGGCGGCTCCAAAAAGGCTCTCTCCCCCGGCAGCGGCTGTTATTTCGTTCTGAATGTAGACCGATAGATTAAGTCTGGCTTCGAGGCTCGCTTGTATATCTGCAAGGTCGCGCCCCAGCAGCTCCCTGACGTGATGGCTCGTGCTTGCATCATCAGGAACCGCCAATCCAATTCCAGCGACCCGAGCCCGATTGGCTGGAGGAAGCGTCAGGAGGCCCCGCTCGATTTTGCCGGCGAGCCCACCCGAGACCTCCTGCAAGGTCGTATAAGGGTGCACCGCGTGGTATTGCACCTGTCCGACAAAGTCGATCAGCACAACGTTCGCGGCGCTCTCTCCAAAGCTGACGCCGACCGAGAGGGCTCCCTTTGGATTCAGCGAAAGCGGAATCGTGGGCGGACCCACACGTCCTCGTTGGGCTTCGCCCTTCGAGACCAGACCTTCCTGCTCGAGGGAACGTACAATGACAGAGACGGTCTGTGCCGAGAGGCCCGTTCTCTCACCGATTTCAAGTCGCGAGATGCCCATATTCTGCAACAGCAGCGAGAGTACCAGCCGCTCGTTGTAGCTTCGCACCGTCGGCGCATTCAAACCGCTCGCTCGATCTGCGATCCGCAGCGGATTCGGGGGCGCAAATCGCATGTCAGGCAAAGGAATTGCTCCTCATATCGGGAGAACGGTCAAGCGCGGTGGTATTCAAGCCTTGCGCTCAAGAGCTGGCCAACCGATCGCCTCGATCTCCTGGGCCAACGCAGTCCCCAGCGCCCGATGAGCCTCCGCGTTCAAGTGAAATCCATCGGCTTCATCGCACTGGCACACAGAACCCGCGTTGAAGAAGTGCACGCCGAGGGAATTGGCCATGATCTCGAACTCCAGTGCCAACTGCCGTGACTTCTCTGGCGCGCCGTCAAATATCGACTTCCATTCCTTGACGTCGTCGAGCATCGGAGGAGGCGCTACGATCATGATTTCCGGAACGCTGCCTCCAGGCCCCGGTGCCAGTTCTCTCAAATCGTAGATCAAGCAGCCGATACCCATGGCCACCTCCGACGCCGGTTTGTTGAATTGGACCTTCAGGTCGTTCGTTCCCAACATGATGATGACGAGATGGAGGATGGTGTGGCTCTGGACGCAGGGGCGAAGATAAGTCCGTCCATTCTTGTGCGTCCCCTCGATGGGATCATCGTAAACAGTCGTCCGGCCGCTCAGCCCCTCTTCGACGACATACCAGCTCGGGCCGAGTTCGGCCTGAAGCACGCCGGGCCACCGCGTATCGCGATCAAAACGTTCAAGGGGCCCCCGCCCCGGCATTTGGCCGTGGGTATTGGAATCGCCGAAGCAGAGAACTGAACGGATCGGCATGGCGTTGAATCCCGATGCTTTTTTGGTCGCTCATCATTGTTCGCCAGCCAACTTAATCGCAACAAGTAAATTGATCATTCAATCTGAATAACTATTGACATGGTTATACCGGGCGTGCACATCTTCGCACCGCTGGCGTGCTGAGAACTTCGCCAGCCTTGGGGAGGTTAAGGACGCCATTGGCGCGAGCTCGCTCAGACGAGCCGATCCACCTGGTGAAACGGACGAAGCCACGTACGCCGCAAACAAGCGACGGACGCATGTGGATCTGTGTCCCAACTCCTCTTGCAGCAAAAGAACTCGGCACATCACGTGCGGTGAAGAGGGAGGACATTCGATGCAGCAAGGAATGAGAATACTCGGACTCGGTTTGATGACCGCGCTGTGGTTGGGTATCGGGACCGGGGCTCGCGCCCAGGAAGTCAATCTCATGCAGGGCGTTACACCGCGACCGGGCGACGACCGAATGACTGCGGCGAACCAATTCAAGAAGAATGGTCCGTGGAAGATCGGCATGAGCCATTTTGGCGTGAACGCCAACACCTGGACCGTCCAGATGGCTCATGACGCGGAAGCAGCAGCGGCGCGGGATAAAAGGATTGGCCAGTTCATCCTTCTGGACGCCAACATCAGCCAGGCAAAGCAGGTCGCAGATATTGAAGACCTGATTGCGCAGAAGGTTGATGCGATCATCGTGACGCCGCTGACGCCCACCTCCGCCGATGCCGGCATCGAAAAGGCCGTCGCGGCCGGCATTCCCGTTATCGTGCATACGGGTCTTACGGAAACCGACAAATACACCGTCGACATCCAGGGCGGCGGTGTCCACTTCGGAAAGGTGATGGGAGATTTTCTCGTCAAGCAGCTTGGCGGAAAAGGCAACATCTGGGTGCTCAGGGGATTGCCCGCGCATCCGGAAGACATCAACCGCTACAAGGGACTCCTCGAAGCGATCAAGGGCACCGACATCAAGATCATCGCGGAAGATGCCGGCAAATGGCAGTACGATGTTGGCAAGCAGGTCTGTGAGGCCTTCTATCTGAATAATCCGAAGGTCGATGGCATCTGGTCGTCGGGCGCCGATATGACCCGCGCCTGCGTCGATGTTTTCCAGCAATACGGCGCCAAGATTCCGCCGATTACCGGTGAGGGCAATAACGGCTTCTTCGCCCGGTGGATTGAGCTCGGATTTCCCTCGATCTCGCCGGAATACGGCCCCGAGCAGGGAGCCGCCGGTGTGCGCGCCGCCGTCGCCCTTCTGGACGGCAAGCAACTCCACAAGCGCTACACCTACGAGCCCGACGGCTGGGATCTCGAAAAGACCAAGAAGCATTACCGCAAGGATCTGACCGCGAATGTCTGGTTTCCGACCAGCCTGACCGAGCAGGATTTGCAGAAGTACTACGGTAAGCATTGATCCCGGAGCAGCGCCGCGGCCCGGCTGCCGCGCCGTCGGCGCTGCGCTCCATTATTCCATCTCGCGTCGGATCGAGGCAATGACGCTACAGCCGCTTGTTCAGATGACGTCGATTTCGAAGTCCTTCGGGGGCACGGTTGCTCTCGAAAACGTCGACTTTCAACTGTTTCCCGGCTCCGTGCATGCCCTGATGGGCGAGAACGGGGCCGGCAAGTCCACGCTGATGAAAATCCTGGCGGGCGTCCTTCAGCCGGATGGCGGCATGATCCGGAAGAACGGTCAGATCGTCAGTTTCACGTCACCGCGTGAAGCTTTGGACGCCGGCGTTTCGACGGTCTTCCAGGAGCACTCGGTGCTCGCCAATCTTTCCATTGCCGAAAACATGTATCTCGGCAAGGAGCCGCTCACGAAGTTCGGGGGCGTCGATAAGGCGTTGATGGAACGCAATGCGCGCGACACGCTGCATGGCCTCGGCTTGAATCTCGATCCGGCAACGCTGGTCGGAAATCTTTCCATCGCCGAGAGGCAATTCGTCGAGATCGCGCGGGGCATCTCTGCGCGCGCCGATATTGTCATCCTCGACGAACCGACGGCTGCCCTCAACGCCGCCGACGTGGACGTCCTCAATGCGCAAATTCTCGCGCTCAAGAGCCAGCAGAAGGCCGTCGTCTACATCTCCCACCGGATGGAGGAGATCTTCAAGATCTGTGACACGATCACGGTGCTGAAGGACGGACGGAACGTCGATACCGTCGCGGTTTCCGCAGTTGCTCCCAAGCAGTTGATTTCGATGATGGTCGGCCGCGAGCTGACGGAGCTATTCCCGCCCAAGCCGGAGCGAGGGGACGGCGAAGTCGTCCTGTCGATTGACGGTCTTCGTCTGACGCCGGATGCCCTCCCCTGCTCTATCTTTCTTCGCCGCGGCGAGATCATCGCCCTCGCCGGCCTTGAGGGACAGGGCCAGCGGGAGCTGGTCAGATCGCTTGTCGGGCAGTACGCACCGCATGGCGGCAGAGTTCGGGTCAGGGGAAGAGAGCTCGCGCTGCCTTTCTCGGCTGAGGATGGCGTTCGGCTGTCGCAGGCACTCGGCGTGAGCTTTGTGCCGGAAGACAGAAAGCTCGAGGGTCTCTTCCTTGACCTCTCACTGGCTCACAACCTTACCATCGGTCTGCACAGTCAGCACTTCGAGCTGAAGCCTGCAGGCCGCTATCGCGAGGTTATCGCGAACTCAATCATGAGCCTGTCGATCAAGGCCGCGAGGCCATCGACACCGGTCGCGACCCTGTCCGGGGGCAATCAGCAGAAAGTTCTTCTGGGCCGCTATCTGGCGCTCGGTGCAGATATCATCCTGATCGAGGAGCCGACCCGCGGCGTCGATGTTGGTGCGAAGGTCGAGATCTACAAGCTGCTTCGGAACTACGCTAATGCCGGTGGCGCGATCATTGTACTGTCGCGGGAAACGCTGGAACTGATCGGGCTCTGTGACCGGCTCTATGTCATTCATGACAGGCATGTCGTTGCGGAGATGCCCTCCGAGCAGGCGACCGAGCATGCCATCCTCGAAGCCGCACTGCACGTCGAGCGGAACGGATGATCGGCATGACGAAGGTTGGTCGCATCATTCTTCGATCCAATTCGCGATACGGGCTCTGGACCATCCCATTGCTGGTCGCGATTGCCTGCTGCGCAGGCCTGGCGGCCTCGACGGGGGATTTCGCGACCTCGCAGAACATTCTCAATCTCGTCGCGCAGGCGGCGCCACTGATTCTGGTGAGTATCGGTCAGATGATCGTGATCCTGGTCCGGGGGCTCGATCTTTCCGTTGGGTCGGTCGTCAGCCTGACGACCGCGATCCTGTCGCTCAATGCTCCGGTTTATCTCACCGTGCCGGCTGCGATCCTGATGGCCGCCCTGGTCGGTCTCCTCAATGGCATTTCCGTAACTCGCTTCATGGTGCATCCAATTATCGCGACCTTGTCGGTCATGGGGATCACGCAGGGTGTCACCCTGTTTATACGGCCGTCCGCCGGCGGCTCGGTCGCCTCCGAGATCGTTTTCCTGGTGAGCGGACAGGTGCTCGGGGTCTACATGCCGCTGATCTGGGTGATCGTTGCGATCCTGCTGGCCTGGAAGATCGTGCACGGTTCTCGATTTGGTTTGCATCTTTTCGCGATCGGCGGCGGTGAGACGGCAGGCACATTCGGTATCGCTGAGCGCCGCAACATCCTGGCCGCCTATATTCTGAGTTCCTGTTTTGCGGCTGCGGCCGGCATTTTTCTCGCCGGCCGGATCGCCTCGGGAGATCCCAACATCGGCACGCAATATGCCGTGGACTCGATCACCGCGGTGGCGTTGGGCGGAACGCAGCTTGCAGGTGGAATTGGGAGCGTTCATGGAACGATCATCGGCTGCGGGCTGCTCGCCCTGATCGCGAACGGCATGAACCTTCTCAACGTGTCCGCATTCGTCCAGACGATCGTGAAAGGCCTGATCCTGATTGTCGTCATTTCGCTTCAGCCCCGCAAGAATATCGGCCTGTAGCCATGACCTCGCGCCTGCATCTGCTCCGTGCTGCTTCACGAGTACCGCCGTCCTACGTGGTCTTTGCGGTGCTCCTCGTGACCCTCTGGGTGTTGCGACCGAACATGATGAACGTCGCGATCCTCGGCACGTTCGCGCGTCAGGTGGTGCCTCTCGGAATCGTCGTACTCGGTCAGCTACTCGTGATCTCGTCGCGATCGATCGATCTCTCGGCTGGCGGAATCATCCTGTTTGTCAATTACCTGATCTCGTCCGGGCTTGTTTACCAATGGCCGCTTTTGCCCGTCATTCTTCTTTGCCTTGGCGTCGGACTGGTCGTGGGTGTTACGAACGGGCTTCTCGTCGGCAAACGCCGGGCGTCGGCCGTCATTGTCACGCTCGCGCTCAACATCATTCTCATCGGAATCGTTGAGTATCTCGCCAACGGCAAGCCGCCGGGGGACGTTCCCGCCTATTTCCGCGATCTATACAACACCCGCTTCTGGGCCGTACCCGCGCCGGTAATCTTTTGGGTCGCGTTGGCCGGCATCATGAGCGCGTTCCTCAGCGCGTCGGTGTTCGGACGCTTCGTCTGGTCGATCGGAAGCAATCCGGTTTCAGCGCACTTTTCGGGAGTGCCGGTCGAGCGAACGATCGTCGTCGCGCATGCGATCTCCGGGCTCATGTCGGCCGTGGCTGCGCTGGTTCAGACATCCTCGATCGCCGTCGGCAGCGTGAGGTTCGGGCCTGAGCTGGTCATGAATTCGATCGCGGCAACGATCCTGGGCGGCGTGGTGTTCGGTCGCCCGGCGGAAGTGTGGGGTCCGTTCTTCGGCGTCCTCTGCTTTGCGCTTCTGTTTGTGGTCATGACGACCATGGGAGTGCAGGAGCCCGGGAAGCTGATTGTCCAGGGGCTAATCATTCTACTCGCCGCAATCTTCTACGGCGTTCGTTCCAAATCCAATTGAGTGAGGTATCGATGACGAAGCGGGTGATGTGTTTTGGCGACTCCTTGACCTGGGGATGGGTCGCTGTTTCGGAGGGTTCTCCCACCACTCGTTTTCCGTACCACGAGCGCTGGACCGGCGTCATGGCTGCCAAGCTAGGCTCCGCCTATGAAATCATCGAAGAAGGTTTGAGCGCACGCACGACATCAATCGATGATCCCGTGGATCCGCGCTTGAACGGATCCGCCTATTTGCCCGCGGCTCTGGCCAGTCATCTTCCGCTGGACCTCGTCATCATCATGCTCGGGACCAACGACACCAAAAGCTATTATCGTCGCACGCCATACGAGGTCGCGGTCGGCATGTCGAAGCTGGTTGCGCAGGTGCTTACGTCCGCAGGTGGAGTAGGAACGGTCTATCCGGCGCCGAAGGCGCTGGTGGTGGCGCCGCCTCCGCTCGCGGCCCTGCCGGATCCCTGGTTTCAGGGCATGTTCCAGGGCGGGCATGAGAAGACAGCGGAACTGGCGACCCAATACAAGGCGCTTGCCAGTTTCATGAAGACCGAGTTCTTCGACGCCGGAAGCGTGATGTCGACAGAAGGTGTGGACGGGATTTATTTCACGGCAAAGAACAACGCTGATCTGGGAACGGCCCTCGCTGCGAAAGTCGCGGACATATTTTCCGCCTGATAGGCATGCTTCGGCCGGTGGCGCGCGCGGAATGGGACTGCGTCGACACGGTTAATGGACGGGGAAAAGTGATCGATGATTGAAATTACTCAACGAAATCAATCACTGAACTTTTCCCCAGGAGCTGGCCGCAACGATTTGTGTAGCTTTAACCGCTTATCTTATTGGAGTTTTGCAGGCCGCATTCTGCAGTCCACGGCATAACGCTGAAGGAACCTGAGTAACGACGGCGGGGAATATCCGGGGATTTTGTTCATGGCACGTTCCGCCCTGCAACGGGAGCCATGTCGCCCGGCATCGGCATCCAGCCATTTTTGCTTTGAATCCGGGTCCGGCACCTCTATCTTCAGCCAAGAATGGAACTTTCAGTTCCCATTGCGCTTGGGAGTCCGATGATCGAGGCCACCTCCGATGACGTGAAGATCAACGGCATCGGGCGTATCGGCTCGCAGCCGATTGCGCTCGCCGCCGGGGCCCTTGTCGTCATCGTGATCGCAGCAGGATCGATCGGGGTATGGCGCGCGTACTCCGGCACCTCGCCGGAGCAAGATCGGATCGCAGCGGTCCGGCAGGTACAAGCCCGAGCCGCCCTGGCCTCCGAACAGCTCGCCGAGAAAACCAAGGCCCTTGATGAGTCCCAGCAGGAGTTGATCGATCAGTTGCAGGTTGTTCAAGATCAGTTGCAGACACTCAAGCGCGCTTTTGCAGCCCAGCAAATGGATGTTAAGCGGCTGACGGAGCAGGTTGGAGATCTTTCTGGCGCAATCGACAGCCTCAGGCAGTCTTTCGCCAACGCCCAGGCTCCGGAAGCATCCAGCCCGCGTGCGACCCGACATAGCGCGACCCGATTCAGGCACCACGTCACGCATCACCGGCACGCCAAATCGCGCCACTGACGCCGTCCCGTTCTTGGGAAGCCCGGATGCCCGGCCATCGCCCTGCCCCCCCCTCGAAGCGCCTGCCGCAATTTTTTTGTGCCGACTGTGAAGTGGATCACATCGGCCGGCGCCCCGTCCGTGCATTCTGTGGTTCACCGGGCGGCGCAAGCCGATTTCAATGTCCGGGCAGGGCAAGGCCGCACAGGCGTCATACTCCGCCGGCGGCCTTGTTTTTTGGCAGGCCGGATTGGCCCAAAGACCTCAACGCACCCTCAAATCCTCGCAAGCTGGTGATTTGTGTTTCGCAGCGATTGCCTGCTGAATATGTATTCCAGCCCGTCCTTGAGGAAAGCCGCCATGAGCGCCGAGCCCCTGCACACGCCCGATGTCATCGGGCTGACAAAAGTCGCGCCGTTTTCGCGCCGCGGTTTCATGACCGCCTCCGCCGCCGTAACGGCAGGTTATACGCTGGCAGCGGGACCGGTGCGGGCCGACGTCATCAAGACCGATACCGACGGGATCACGGCCGGCGATACAAAAATAAAAGTGGCCGATGGCGAAATGCCCGGCTATTTCGCGCGCCCTAACGGCGTCAACAATCCTCCGGTCGTGCTGGTTGCGATGGAGATTTTCGGCCTGCACGAATACATCAAGGACGTCACCCGGCGTGTTGCCAAGCTCGGAGCGTTCGCGGTTGCGCCGGACTATTATTTTCGCAAGGGCATCGACCTCACCAAGATTTCGGACATTCCGCAACTGCTGCCGATCGTGAATTCCAAACCGGATGCAGAATTGCTGTCCGATCTCGACAGCACGGTTGGCTGGGCTCAATCTCAGGGCGGCGATGCCGGCCGGCTCGGCATCATCGGTTTCTGCCGCGGCGGACGCACAGTCTGGGAATATGCCGCGCACAGCGGCAGCTTGAAGGCAGGCGTCGCGTTTTACGGCCCGCCGGTCGATGCGCCGAACCCGCTTTGGCCGAAGAGCCCGACCCAACTCGCCCCGGATATGAAGGCGCCGGTGCTGGGCTTGTATGGCGAGGCGGATACCGGCATCCCTGTAGCGGCGGTCGAGGCGCTGAAAGCTGCGCTGACAGCGGCCGGGAAAACCGCCGAATTCAAGATTTATCCAGGCGCGCCGCATGGCTTCCATGCCGATTATCGCGCAAGTTATCGCAAGGAAGCCGCCGAGGATGCGTGGGGCCGGATGCAGGCCTGGTTCAGGAAATATCAAGTGCTGGGCTGACCGGCCTGTCGCTGGGTTCTGGGCTGGAACCATTTCGATCGGCCGCCATTAATCGACATCCGTGGCGACGCAGGAGGCATGCAGCCGTGCGCAAGTTGATCGCCTTCGACGACGACACCTTCGACAAGCTGACACAGCTTGCGCGCGACCGGATGGCGACCTTTCAGGAACTGGCGGACGAAGCGTTCGCCGATCTGCTCAGGAAGCACGGCATTCCCGTCGACCTGAGGGATGCACTGCGCAAGAGCGCGTCGCTCGCGAACACGAATGTGAAAAACAACGCCGGCCGATCGAGGAAATCGACATCATGACCACCGACCCGGATCCGTTTGAGGAAGGCCAGCGCGCCGCGCAGGAGAACATTCCAGCCGAAGGCAATCCGTATCGGGACGGCAGCGAACAGCATTCGCTCTGGGCCGCCGGTCACGAGAGCATCGCCGGCGAGGCCGAAGCCGATGAATCCGAGGATACTTGAAACGCGCCCTCAGCCGATCTTCTTCAGGCCTTTCTCGAAACGCCCGCCATTGCTGACGTAGAACTTCGCGGCACTTCCCATCTTCGCGACCTGCGCGGGATCGAGGGTTCGGACCACCCGCGCCGGCGATCCGATAATCAGGGAATGTTCGGGAAACTGTTTTCCCTCTGTGATCACCGAGCCTGCGCCGACGACGCTGCCGCGGCCAATCCGCGCGCCGTTCATGACAATCGAACCCATGCCGACCAGCGCGCCGTCCTCGATGGTGCAGCCGTGCAGGATGACGTTGTGACCGACGGTGCAGTTCTTGCCGATCGTCAGTGGAAAGCCCAGATCGGTGTGACAGGTCGAATTGTCCTGCACATTGGAGTTTTCACCGACCTCGATCCACTCATTGTCGCCGCGCAGCACCGCGCCGAACCAGACGCTCGCGCCGTTCAGCAACCGGACCTTGCCCATCACCGCGGCGGTGTCGGCGATAAAGCAGTTTCCGTCCGCGGGAAGTTCGGGCGCCTGCCCGTCGAGTTGGTAGATCGCCATGCCCGATTGGTCTCCTGTTCGCGGGAAGACCTTGGCATAGCCGTGGCGCTCAGGCCAGCAATCCGGCAGCGCGCAATGTCATCACGAAAAAAGTGCCGGACATCAGGCTCCAGAAACCCGCCAGCACTGTTGCCATCATCACGAATTCGAAACGGCGCCGTTCGATCCGCGCGCCGCGCAAGGTATTGCGCATGATGATGAAGGGTGCGGCAAAGACCAGGAACGGCACGGCTGCGAACGTCTTCGGCACCGCACCCTCCTGCAGCAACCCAAAACCCGCCGGGCGCTGCGCCAGGGTCTGATAGCCGCTGGCAAGCGCGCCGGCCAGTGCAAAGCCGATGCAAAGAGAAAGTATCGAATTCAACGCATCAGGCGACATCGCAGGATCTTCCGCTTCACAAGCAACCCGCATTGTTTGGCAAAATTGCCCGCCCCCCGCCACACTATCCTTAAGGAAAGGTTAACGCCGCGGACGGTGCCGGCCGATCGCAACCCGTCGCTTGCGAATTCGATCGCGCGAAATCGTGCGAAAATTCGTTTCCACATGGCATATTCGAAAGTGATTCGATCGAACCCCTCACGATGCCAGGTTCATGACGCTCTTTTCGACCGCCCAGCACCTCGCCCGCGATTCCCGCAAGGACCCCCGTGGCCACATGGTTCCGATCATGCTGGCAGGCATGGTTACCGCCGGCGCGATCTCGCTCGTCGCCTATTTGTTGTGGCCGACCTGGGGCGCGCAGGCGTCCAGCAATCCGGCGCGATTGCCGGTGAGCATCGGCGGAACGCTGTTCAATGTGCCGACCATGGCGGTCCGCATGAAAATCCAGCGCCACACCGGACCGCAGGAACGCGTCGACCTCAGCTTCGCTTTTCCGTCGCTTGAGGCTCCCGACGCACCGAAACATGTCAGCGTCGACACCATCGAAGAAGCGGTACAGCCGATCGACCGGATCTTCCTGTCGATTTCGGCGCACCATGATTCGCTGACGCCGGAGGAGCGCCTGCGCACCATCTATCCGCGCTACCTCGAGCAGACCTCAAGGCCCGGACAGGATGGCTTAACGGTGCGCGCTTTTCGGGACGGCACGCCCTACAGCAACGAAGACCTGTTCCTGGCCAGTACGCCTGATCTCGACGCGCGCTGCACGCGCGATGCGGCGACCCCTGGGATGTGTCTGAGCGAGCGCCGCGTCGACGGGGCCGATCTGACGTTTCGTTATCCGCGAAGCTGGCTGGCACAGTGGCGCGATGTCGCCACCGCCATGGATCGATTGACGGTGGGATTGCACGGGTCGAAGGGGTGAACACAGCAATGCCACGTCGGGAGGGGCCAAGTTGGTCCATGCCCTACTGATGAGGCCCATAGGCCGCTCCCAGCGTGTTGTTCGCAAAGAGCCGCTACGCTGAAGCCCGAACAGATGCAGCAGCGATTAATGCGGCGGTTCTACCCGGTGGCGTCATTCCGGAACCTCCGAAGTTTCACGGCCAACGCAGTGCGCTCGTCGGCCTCCTGCCCTTCATCAGGACAGACCTAAGACCTGAGTATCGGTAGCCTATCTGTCAAGATGGTCGCCAAGGTTCCGGGGGCTAACTTGCTATGCCAGCGTATGGACGATCACCGGGCCGGCCACCGCGGTGGCTGGACCAACGAGCAGGGGCGCGAGATTTTGCTCGATCCAGGCAAGCGCTCGCCTGTTTGCCTCCTCCGCTCCCGCGTAACCGTTGAACACGCTGATCGCGGTCACCGTGTCGTCGGGCGCATAAACCACATAGTAGGCCATGAAGCCTTCAACATCGCTGATGATCGGAATGGCGCCTTCCTTAATTCTGCGCGCGAGCTCTTCAGCCATACCAGTCTTGGCTTTACCCTGACGAATGGCGGCGTACATGGGACCCTCCTTCACCGGCGAGGCTGCCCAAGATCGCGACTGCGGCGATCATTCATCACACCCTGGCGGGGCGAGCAGCAGGATTCCCCGCATGCTTGAATATTACGCCATCCAGCATAACCAAACCATCAGGGCGAAAAGCGATCTTTGGTGATGGCAAGTCAGCCCTGCTCCACCAGATCGTCTTCGAGGATCGCCATCTGGAATTGAAACGAACGATCATCGTCTTCGTCATCGACGAACAGTACGCCGATGAATTCCTCGCCGATATAGACCTCCGCCGAATCATCCTTTTTCGGCCGCGGCACCACGCGAATCTTCTGGTTGCCGAACAGGCGCTTGAGATAGGCGTCGAGTTTCCTGACTTCCTGAACGTCCACGGCAGTCTCCAATACGATTTTAGGTTTCGGGAAGTTTTAGGACGAGACGAAGCGAAGGGCTAGCCCAAGTTGCAGAAATCGTAGCCGCGATTCAGGCGGCCCCCGAATTAAACCACGTTGAAATCAACCAGCTTTGAAACCATACGGCCTTCGAAATCGCAACGCCTTCCATCAGAGTCCGATGGCGTTGATCATCTGATCCATGGTGCGCGACGGCTCGGCGCAGCCGGCCTCGCCGACGATCTTGGCGGGAACCCCGGCCACCGTCACATTGTGCGGCACCGGCTTCACCACCACCGAGCCGGCGGCGATCCTGGCGCAATGACCGACCTCGATATTGCCGAGAATTTTCGCGCCCGCCCCGATCAAAACGCCGTGGCGGATCTTGGGATGACGGTCTTCGTTTTCCTTGCCGGTGCCGCCGAGCGTGACGCCGTGCAGGATCGACACATCGTCTTCGATCACAGCGGTCTCGCCGACGACAAAGCCGGTAGCGTGATCGAGGAAGATGCCGCGGCCGATTCTGGCCGCGGGATTGATGTCGGTCTGGAACACGGCCGATGCGCGGCTTTGGAGATAATACGCAAAATCCTTTCGGCCTTTCTGGTAGAGCCAATGCGCCAGACGATGGGTCTCGATGGCATGGAAGCCCTTGAAGTAGAGCAGCGGGTCAATGAAGCGGGAGGTCGCAGGATCGCGGTCGTACACCGCGACCAGATCGGCGCGAAACGCGTTGCCGAGATCAGGATCGTCGCGCAGGGCTTCATCATAGGTCTGGCGAATCAAATCGCCCGACAGCGCCGAATGATCGAGACGCTCGGCGATGCGATGCACCACCGAATCCTCCAGCCGTTCGTGATGCAGCACGGTCGAATAGATAAAGGAGGCGAGTTCGGGCTCGCGGCGAACGATGTCTTCCGCCTCGCTCCGCACCCGAACCCAAATCGGATCGACCGCCGCGAGCTTAGTGCCTTGCGGATTGACGTGATGCATTGCCATGTTCTGCTCTCGCAAATTCAACCGTTTCCCCCTCCACTATAGCATGAGCGCTGGACCATTGTCCCCCGGCGCCCGCGGCCAAGGTGAACGCCGGTTTTGGCCTCGATTGTACGCTAAAACATTGAAGCGACACATCTTCTTCATGCCGACCGAATCGTGCCCCGTTCGAAAACGTCGCCTCAAAATGGTCGGCAATTCCGGAAAATCAAGCGCTGCGATGTCCGACTATTTGCGGATTTCGGATCGGCATGCGGCCCGGGCATGGTGGCGGAAAATTGGGGAGAAGCAGCATTACCACGCAAATTTTTGCGCGCGCGCGCCACCGCCTCGGCGTGGGTATGGATCGCCGCCGTCGCCATTCCGCTGATGTTGATCGCGCCGGCGCTGTGGAACGGCTATCCGCTGCTCCAGTATGACACCGGCGGCTATCTGGCGCGGTGGTATGAAGGCTATCTGGTCCCCAGCCGTTCGACGGTGTTCGGGCTCTACCTTCATTTCGGCGAGAATTCGCAGTTCTGGATCAATATCGGGATTCAGGCGCTGGCGACGCTCTGGATCCTGCAACTGACGTTGCGCGTGTTCGGCATGGCACGGCCGTTGCGGCTGATCGCGGTCAGCGCCGTCCTGATCCTGACCACGGCGCTGCCGTGGCTCGTCAGCATGTTGCTGACCGACATCTTTGCAGGTCTGTCGGTGCTGTCGCTGTTCATACTCGTCCTGCACGGCGACAAGACTTCCACGGTCGAAAAATGCCTGCTGTTCGCATTTACGGCCTTCGCAGCGGCAACCCACAGCGGAACGCTTGCGGTGTTGCTCGGGCTGTGTTGCGCCGGCTGGATCGCGCGACCCTGGCTGGGCGATCGGATCGCTATTTCCGGACTGCTGCAAGGCGTCCTGGCCATCGCCGTCTCCGCCGCCATGCTGTTGTCGGCAAACTTCGCGCTGTCCGGACAGTTCGCATGGACGCCGGGCGGCTACGGCGTCGCGTTCGGCCGGATGATGCAGGATGGCATCGTCGCGCGCTATTTGAATGCTCATTGTCCGGAGCAGCGGCTGAAGCTCTGCCCCTATCGCAACGAGTTTCCGCCCACCGCCGACGACTTCCTGTGGGGCCGCAGCGTGTTCAACGAGCTTGGCCGTTTTCAGGGCTTGAACGATGAGATGGAATTCATCGTCCGGCAATCGCTGGCCGAGTATCCGCTCCGGCAGGCCGAGGCCGCTGTCGTCGCCACGGCGCAGCAGCTCGCTGATGTGGCAACCGGCGAAGGCACCCATAGCACGGTCTACCATACTTACGGCATCATCAAGCGCTATCTGCCGGCGCAGGTCGCGCCGATGCGCGCGGCGCATCAACAGCGAGGGGAGCTCGGTTTTGCCGTCATCAACCGGATCCACGTTCCGGTCGCGCTGGTCTCGATGCTGCTGGTTCTCGCTATCCTTGCAACCGCGATCCGGCGCCGGCGGCTCGACGATCTTGCGCTGCTCGCTGCGACCGTTTCACTGGCCTTGCTCGGCAACGCCTTTGTGTGCGGCGTGATTTCCGGACCGCACGATCGCTATGGCGCGCGGATGGTCTGGATCGCAACCTTCGCGGTGCTAATCGCGGCGATCAGGCACTTCGCCGATGACGAAAGGGCGCGCGGCTCATTTTCGCCTTGAGAGAAAATCCAGCACGCCGGTCTTGTAGACCTTGTCGCCCACCGCCCGCATGTGATCGCGATTGGGAATGTCGAGCACCTTTGCGCCGGCAATGATCTTGCCAAGGGCTGCGGCCGAGCCCGCGATTTCGTCTTTGGTGCCGACCGCAATCAGCACCGGCACCTGGATGCTGGCGGCTTCGTCGCGGGTCATCAGGCGCCGCGAGCCACGCAGGCAGGCTGCCAGCGCCCGGTGATCGGAGCGGGTCTGATCGGCGAACGCGCGAAACGTCCGTCCCACCGGATCGGTCACATCCTCGAGCGACGGCGCCTCCAGCGCTTTCGCCACCGTCTCGCCGGGACCGCCGCCTTCGATCAGGCCGATGCCGAGACCGCCGAAAATCGCCGAACGCAGCCGCTGCGGCTGGTTTTGCGCGAGCCAGGCCGTCATCCGCGCCCCGAGCGAATAGCCCATGATGTCCGCGCGCTCGATGCGCAGGTGATCCATCAGGGCTGCGACATCGCCGGCCATGGTGCCGATATGATACTGCTCGGCATCGTAGAGCTTGCTGGAATTGCCATGGCCGCGGTTGTCGAACGCGATCACGCGGTAGCCATTTTTCTTCAGCTCGGAAACCCAGGTCGGATAAACCCAGTTCACATTCTTGCTCGATGCAAAGCCGTGCACGAGCAGGATCGGCTCGCCCTCGCCTTCGTCCAGATAGGCAATTTCAACAGCGCCGTTGTGAAAGCTCGGCATTGGTCATTCCGTTTTGGCGGGGGATCAGGGATCGAAGGCCGCTAAAGCTAGCCCTGAAGCTAGCCTTGGGCGACGGCGCCCGAGGCGGACACGTTGGATGCCAACGCTGCGGCCGCCATCTGGTTTCGTAGCCGCCGCGCCTTCTTGCGAAGCAGCCACGAGACGGTCAGGCGTTCCGTGGTGGCCTTGATCGAGGACAGAAAGCCGAACAGCGCCAGCACCGCCCAGAACACCCACAGCGAGAGATTGAACGCGCCGGCCGCCAGCAGCAATGCGCCGCGGCCGAGGACTTTCAGGATCGCGCGGGTCTGGCTGCCCTTGGACTCCGCGAGCCGCGCGGCGCGGACAACATCTTTCGGGCCTTCGGCGATTTGCAGCGTATCGAGCGCGCCACGCATGCCGGCCTTCTCGCCGACGCGTCCGACATCCTTGGCGAGGCGGACCAGTGCCCCGGCTTCGCCCGGGCGAAACGCCGCCTTGATGGCGGCAACGGTCTGGCCGGGCCGCATCACCGAGCCGGTTTCGACCGCATTTTGCAGCATCGGCGTGTCAACGATACCGCGGGCCGAACGGCCCGCCCATTCGGTGAGCCCCTCGCCCAGCCGCCCGACCTTGCGGGCATCCTTGACCAGTGTGAGACCGGCGCGCACCGGGGCCACGCCGCCGATCGAGACATAGGTCGCCGCCGTCACCGCGAGGCCCGCCGCGGCCAGCCCCAGCACCAGCCGGTCGGTTTCCTCGCCCATGGCAAGGTGCTTGCTTTCGCGCACGACGTCCCTGACGTCGCCGAACACGAACAAATCGCCCGCCACGGTGCCCGACATGCTGGCGACATCGTCGGCGTTTCCGGTCACAAGCCCGGAGGCAAAGCGCTTGGCAAAATGCGACGTCGAACTCGCCTCGGCAACCGCATCACGCACCCGCTGCGACAGTTCGGCGGGAAGGGAAATGTCTTTCTCCCGGGCCAGATCGGCAAAACTGTTGGCCAGATCGGCGTCGCTGGCGGCTAGCGCCGCCTCGATGTTCTGCTCGATAACAGCGCGGTTGTTTCGCAGAGCAGAATTGAGCTGCAGGTCGGAAAGTTCAGCCGGGTCGTTCTGCGCCGCCAGAAGTGCGCCGGCGTCGCGCGCATGTGGCCACAGCGCAAGGCAGACGGCCGCGCTGATCGCCATGCCCCCTACCGCCAAATCCAGCCGCAACCGTTTCATCCCGAGAATCCGACGCTTTCGCTACATCCCTAAAATTCGAGGCTTTCGCGATCCCGAAAGTCCGACGCTTCGGGTCCTGCCAAGATGGTGTGCCTCTTTTAAGACACAACGGCTCCGACGAAAGAAGGGCTTCTCTGGGACGACAAGATTGTGTCGAATTTGCATGAGCCAATGGGCGGCCGGGGCTCTAGGAATTGACTGCACCCGCCAGTATGGTGCGCGGCATTTCAATATTGCCGCGATCCTGTCGATTTCGGCCGCCTCATTGCGACCCAAGGTGAATAAACCATGTCCGACCACGTCGTTCCGCACTTTCACAACGATGCCGGCGTTTCGGTCATCGAAATCGGCTCGCAGGAATTCATGTGCGTGGGTGCCAACCCGCCTTTCGATCACCCGCATGTCTTCCTCGACCTTGGCAACGACAACGAGATCATCTGCCCCTATTGTTCCACCCTGTACCGCTATGCCGCGGACCTCGCAGCCGGTGAAGCCCGGCCGCCCGAATGCGTGCTGAAGGACAAGGTCGCCTGATCGATCTGTGGCCGCCTCGCGCACGATCTTCGTCGCCGGCGCCGGGATCGGGGGACTGACGGCCTCGCTGGCGCTCGCAGGCCAGGGCTTTCGCGTCGTCTTGCTTGAAAAAGCCGAGAGGCTGGAGGAAGCCGGCGCCGGCCTGCAGCTTTCACCCAATGCCAGCCGCGTGCTGATCGGCCTCGGGCTGCAGCCGCGGCTCACCGAGCGGGCCGTGATCCCGGACGCCATCAGCATCATGAGCGCGCGAAGCGGCGGTGAAATTGCCCGCTTGCCGCTCGGCGAAGCGGCCTCATCCCGCGCCGGTGCCCCCTATTGGGTGGTGCACCGCGCCGACCTGCAGGCCGCACTGGTGGCCGAGGTCAACGACAACCCCGATATCGAGCTGCGGCTCGGCTGCCAGTTCGAAGACGTCGTCGGCCACGCCAGGGGGCTGACCGTGGTCCAGCGTCGCGGCGCGACGCGTCAGCAGGAGCTGGCGCTGGGGCTGATCGGCGCCGACGGAATCTGGTCCGCGGTCCGGCAGCATTTATTTCCGCAAGTGCAGCCGCAATTCTCCGGGCTGATCGCCTGGCGCGGGACGCTCGAATCCACGCAATTGCCGCGCGAAGTTACCTCGCACCGGGTCCAGCTCTGGATGGGTCCGAATGCGCATCTGGTGGCCTATCCGATCTCCGGCGCGCGCCAGATCAACGTCGTCGTGGTGGTGCCGGGAACCTGGAACAGGCCGGGCTGGAGCGCACCCGGCGACGTGTCCGAGATCAAGAACACCTTCGCCTCATCGCGATGGCCGGCTCCTGCGCGAATGATGATCGGCGCCATCGACGATTGGCGGAAATGGGCGTTGTTCACGGTTCCCGGCCGCGGCGACTGGGCTGACGGTGCGACGGCTTTGCTGGGGGACGCCGCGCACGCCATGCTGCCGTTTGCAGCCCAGGGCGCGGGAATGGCCATCGAGGACGCCGCGGTGCTCGCCAAATGCCTCGGCGAATCCCAGAACGAAGGCGGCCCGACCCTACCGGCCGCGATGCAACGCTACGCGCGCCTGCGCCGCCCGCGCGTGGCGCGAATGCAGCGCGCCGCGCGGGATGCGGGACGGACCTATCACCTCACCGGCCCCGCGGCTTTCGCCCGCGACCTCGTGATCAAAGCGATGGGCGCCAACCGCCTGCTGGCGCGACAGGACTGGATTTACGACTGGCGGGCATGACCTCGATGCCGTCGGCGCGATCCCACTATCGACGCTTCACGCTCAATTCAGCCCGCTCGAATGCTTATGTGGATGCTTTTGCTTGGTATCCGCAGGCGGAGGCGGTGTCGCGGGCGGCGGCGTGTCCTGGCATTTGTCACGCCGCCAGACTTCGTCGGCAAGCTTGGCCTGGGCGCGCGCGGTAATGAGGTCGTTGCGGTACGCAAGCTCCGAAACCACAGCGCCGCCGGCGCCGGTGTCGGCCTTCGCCATCAGACCCTCCAAATCCTTGGCACGGGCGGCGAGGTTTTTGCGCTCGGTCTCAAGTTGCGTGCAGTTATAAAGTTCGTATTTGGCGGGATCGACGAATGCGCCGGAGGCCACGCCGTCTCCCAAACCTGCGCAGCCGGCGAGCCCAATGCTGGAGGCGAACAGCGCCGTCAAAGCGGCGACGCGAAACCGCGGCAGCGAGGAACAAACAAGAGCAATCATGCGGCCTTCATAAGCGGACAACATTGAGGTTGCGTAAAGCAGGCGCAGATGTCCGCATTGAGGCTTGGCCCGGGCGTCTCGGCCGAAAAATATCGAGTTGGCACATGATGTTATCGCCAAATCGCTCACACCATGATGGATCATGCTAAGGAAAGGGTGCGCTTTCTTCGGCCGAGGCTCATTCCACTTGGCCGGAAAACACGCTAAGCCTCTGATCTGGCGACCAAAG
>CAWFVT010000023.1:0-181488 GCA_963819325.1 uncultured Pseudomonadota bacterium | reverse complement strand
GCCTCTTCCGCCGAAGCCTCCGCCTCCCATCCCACCTCGGAATCCTCCCATGCCTATTCCAAGGCCGACGGACGGCCCGGGCGCGGGCTCATAATAGTCGGGAGGTGGTGGTCGGCGATAGGCTACATCGTCATCATCGTCGCCACGCCAGCGGCGATGCGGTTGACGCGACTTGACGCGCTTTGGCGGCGGCTCTGGTTCGACACGCCTTCGCAGCGGCGCGGGTTCCGCGTGCTTCCTGGGCGCGAGATCGACCTTCTTCAGCGGCATCGAAGGCGCAACGCCGCAAGGACAGGTCGGCGCGGCGAGCGAGGCGTTCGTCGCTGGCGCGACGATGGCCGCGACGCCGCCCGCGGTATTCGGGCGGTTGCGCAGCCGCTGTTCCAGCTTGCGTGCCGTCGCGGCGAGATCGCTGTCGGGGTTTTGGGCCAGGAAACCACGAAAGGCCGGCGACGTATTGGCAATCACGGCATTGTTCCATGCGACCATCCTGTGGCGGCGATCGAGCCATTCGCGCGCTTCCTGGGCGAACGGTGCTTGCGTGAACAACGCAACAAACGCCTCATAGGCCTCGTCCGTGCCGGCAGCCACGATCACTTCATGGGCCGCCTCGACCGGCTTGCCCTGCAGTTCACGGCGCCAATCATCGACGGTGCGCTTTGCGGCGGGCTGCTCGGGAGCGGCTGTGCCCTGGCCGGGAAAGAACCTGAATTCATCGGTTAGCGAAGAACTATCCCAGGGGGTCTGACGCCCATCGGTCGCCTTGTTGACCGACACGCGCACGCGCTTGAAAGTATCTTCGATCGAAAGCCCCGGCTCCTTGGCTGCCAACAGCAGCGCCGAGGTGTAAGGACTGTCGGCGCCGCTGCCGTCTTCTGCCTCGGCGCCTGGCGAGGTCGAAAACGAAACGAAGGTGCCGGGCGCGCCGATCTTGGCATCGACGATGGCCAACCCGTGGCCGGCGCTCTGGTTGATGGCGGGGAACGGGTTGTTGCGGCAGGCGTCGAGCAGCACGATGCGCATCCGGCTCGGTACCGAGGTCAAGGTGTTCAGGATATCGTTGAGACGCACGGCCTGCAGCGGAATGTCGGCCTCCCGCTTCGGATCGACGTCCACCGGCACCAGAAAATTCTCGCCATCGATCTGCAGGCCATGACCGGCGTAAAACACCAGCGCGATGGTATCGGGGCCCTTGGCCGCCACTTGCGCGGCGAAGTCGCTGATCTTTTCGCGCATCTCGCTTTGCGACAGATCGGCAGCGCTGAGCACCTCGAAACCGGCTTCGCCCAGCAATTGCGACACCGCCTTGGCGTCGTTGGCCGGATTGGGCAGCGCGACCACCGCGCGATAGTTCGACTGGCCGACCACAAGCGCGATTCGATTTTCGGCAACCGCCGCCGGCGACCCCGACAAGATTCCCGCAGTCAGAACCATAGCGTGAAGCACACGACGGAACATGCGGCAACCTCCGGCCCGTCGATTGGTCGACGGATTCCTGACGGAGGTTCATGGACGGAGCGCGGAACTCCCTGTTCAGTCCTGGAGGCTTGTTCTATCCGGGTTACTTCGGTTTCTTGGCAGTATCCGCAGGCCGCGCGACGCCCCACGGATCGTACTTCTCCTTGGGTTGCGGTATCCTGTCGAGCGCAGCCTTGTACGCCTTTTCGTCGACTCCTTTCCGCGGCTCAGTCGTGGAACCGGGCTCGACTTTTGCGTGCCTCTGCGCATGCGCCGGCATCGCGATCAAAGCCAGCAGCCCCACCGCCATCATCAAGGTCTTCATCGCCTGTCTCCCTGCCATCCCGATTCCGAACTTACCCTGCGGCCGGATCAAGGCAAATCCCGGATCGGTCCGGCAGGCAAGATAGCTATTTGCGCCGCCGGTTTCAGCAATAGTTAGCAATTGTTAATGCGCCAAAGCCGCGAATTGGCCGCGATCCCGCGTCATTTTGACCCGGACGGGGTAAAGTCGGCGGATGCGGCGGGGTATTGTTTACATTGCGTTGATGGCGTGCGGAGCGCTGGCGCTGGCGGGTTGCGGCATTGCCGACAGCCACGCGCCGGTGCCGGAATTCATGCGCGCCAAAGCCATGGACCCGCCGCCGCCCGAGGCACCCCCCGATGTCACCCAACTGGTCCGCGCCAACCTCAATTCGGTGTTCGTCGCCTCTTCGTATCCGCACGACGTGCGGGTCTCGCAAGCGCATCGCGACCTCCGTGGATCGGGCTGGACCGCATGCGTCCGGGCCGACCTCACCAACGCCATGGGCAAGCCGCTCGGCACCGAAACCTATCGCATCAACATCACCGGCGGCGTGATCCTCGATCGCCAGCGCATCGACGCCACCGACAATTGTGTGTCGGAAACCTACCAGCCGATCTAGCCGCATCGGCGCGTCCTGCCGGAGGAGACAAACGATTGCTGTCCGCCGGAGGCGAATGATCAACGGCCGGTTAACATTACCGCTCGAATTGAACCGCAAATCCAACGCTATTTTCCAATCTTTCCGCTAGCGTTTTCGTAAGTACGCCATGGAGGAAGCGCTGCTCGACGCACGCCTTCCAAGGTCCATCGCGCACGGGGAAACGCGGACGTGGTCGAGATTGCGAATTCGGCGCTGGTTGGTCGCACATCCCTGAAAAGAGATGGCGTCGGCGCGCGCCCGCCGGCGGAAGCGGCTTCGCCCGACGGCGATGCGTTCGCAGCCCTCACCGCGGTCGCCGCAGACCGGTGGCGCGAGCTCGCCGAGCGCGCCATCGAGCCCAACGGCTATTATCTGCCCGGCTGGGAATTGGCGGTGAACGCGTTTGCCACGGGACGCACCGGCGTCTCCGCACTCAGCGCCTGGAGCCATACCTCTTCCGCAGCGGATGATGGTGCGGCGCGCCTGATCGGCCTGATGCCGGCGATTTCGCTGTGGCGCGCCTGTCGGATCCCGCTGCCCGCTCTCGCAAACGCCGATCCCTATGGCACGCTCGGAACGCCGCTGCTCGATCGCGATATGGCGAACGACGCTGTGAAAGGCCTGTTGGCGCAGGCCCGAAACGTCGGCGCCCACGCGCTGATCCTGCGCAACGTGGCGCTGGACGGCGCCGCCATGAACGCGATCGGCGATGTCTCGCAGCAGGCCGGCTTGCGGCCGCGGGTGCTGCAATCCCGCATCCGCGCCTGTCTCGATGCGACGCGCGATTCCGATGCGCTGCTGCGGGACGCGCTGGGCGCCAAGAAGTTGAAGGAATTGCGCCGCCAGCGCCATCGGCTGGCCGAGCACGGCGCCGTGCATTTCGAGGTGGCGCGAACGCCCGAAGATGTCGCATCTGCGATCGAGACATTCCTGACGCTGGAAGCCAGCGGCTGGAAGGGCCAGCGCGGCACCGCGCTGGTGCAGGACGATGGCGATGCCAGCTTCGTGCGGCGCGCCACCGTGGCGCTCGCCGAGACCCGTCAATGCGAGATCGTGACCTTGCGGGCCGGCGATACCCCGGTCGCGGCCGCGATCGTATTGCGGCATCAGGATCGCGCGTTTTATTTCAAGCTCGGCATCGACGAGCGTTTTGCCAAGTTTTCGCCCGGCGTGCAGTTGACGATCGATCTGACTCGGCATCTCTGCGCCGACCCGGCGATTGCGAGCGCCGATTCCACCGCGGATGCCGATCATCCGATGATCAATCCGATCTGGCGCGGGCGCTTTGCGATCGGCGACGTGTTGATTCCGCTGCGGCGCGGCGATCCCGTTGTGCCGCTGATCCACGCAGCACTGACGTTGCGCCGCTTCGTCCATGAATTGGCGCGCCGCGTCGTGCACCTGATCCGCAACAGATAAAAGTATTCGCCTCTCACTCCGCCGCTTGCGCGTTTACTTCCGCCGAGACCTGGCGGATGGCGCGCGCCAGTTGATCGGGCGGCTGCGCGCCCGACACCGCGTATTTCTGCGCAAACACATAGGTCGGCACGCCGGAGATGCCCTTGTCGGCGGCTTCTTGGGCCTGCGCCGAGATCCGCTCCACGTCCTCGTCGGTGGCGAGACGCCGGCGCACATCGTCGGCATCGAGCCCGCAATCGGCCGCCGCCTGCACCAGCACGTCGATGTCGGTAAGATCGCCGCCGTCGCGGAAATACAATTCCATCAGCCGCTGCTTCATCTCGGCGGATTTGCCGATCGCTTCGGCCCAGTGAATCAGCCGGTGGCAATCAATGGTGTTGGGTTGGCGCTTGACGAGATCGGGCCGGTACGACAGGCCCTCTTCGCCGGCGGCCGCGACCACGCGCCCGGCAATGCCCTTGTAAGCTTCGACCGAACCGAACTTCGCGGTGAGGTATTCGTCGCGGCCGATCCCCTCGCGCGGCACCCACGGATTGAGAAAGAACGGCCGCCACTGCACCTCGACCGGAACATCCGGCACCAGCGCCAGCGCATTCTCGATCCGGCGCTTGCCGATGTAGCACCACGGGCACACCACGTCGGAGACGATATCGATCTTAAGCGGTTTCAATGTGCTCATCGGGGCGTCCTCCTTGTGGAAGCGCTAGAGATAGGCCGTGACCGGGTGCCCGGCAAGGAGTGTGATCGGGATACTGCCATTCGGAGCGATGCCGGGGTGCTACTCCATCACAGGCCGTCATACCCGCCAAAGCGGGTATCCAGTGTGCCGCGAACTTTCGCTTCTATCACCGCGTCACAAAGTAAGCCGTCATTGCGAGCCAACGGGTCGCGCGAATGCGCGCCCGATGACAGGCTTCGCGAAGCAATCATGATACAATAAGAAAGTCAGAGTGGATTGCTTCGCTTCGCTCGCAATGACACAGATGATTCGGACACAAGCCCGCCTTCCCGCGGCGCGTCGCGCCCGAGTTGTGCGGGAATTTTGTCCCTCAAAAATCAGAGGGCGCAGGGAAAGCCGGGTGCCCGTTGCACCCGCAGCCGCGTGCGCAGTGGTAGAAAGCACACGCGTTAGTCACCACAGGTCCACCGGGATCACCCGGCCTTCCCTGCGCGACGGTTTTACAGCTTATTTCGCGCTCTCCTCGGGGACCGGGCTTTGTTGCCCCCGTCATCGATGAAATTTCTTTCACCAACTTGACACCAGCGTCGGGGTGTCAGGACCACACGACTTCGCCGTCCGCAAGCCGCGCCCTCGTCTTCGGCGCCGCCTGCGTCCATCGCCTCCCGCGCCCAACGTCCGTGACGATCGCGATACGCCCCACTTGTGGGTGCGGGATAACGAAGGACGGTGAAGTGATTTGCGGCAGAGGAAAACCAAAATATTTTTGCAAAAGGGGCTGGACACACAACTCGGTGATTTGCCTGTCCGCGCAAAAGCTCGTTGGGTCGTTGCCGCCGGACCGGGATGCATGCGCTCTTCACTATCTCAGGGCCGACTGCTCCTTGCCGTTGGCATCGAAGGCTCTGATGGGCGTGGTCGAGGCGTTGAATATCCGGATCGGTACGCCGGTGGAGTTGACGGCAAGCCTGAGTTTGACGGCGCCGGCGGCGTCGAAGAAAACAATGCCCGGATTGGAACCGTGAGCTGTCAGCGCCAACCGGGATTTTCCGTCCGCTCCCGCCAGTTGAACATCCGGCGAGCCATCGTCGGTCAGGGCGAACGATAAGCGTGACTGCCCATTCGGGCCATTAAGCCGCAGAACCGGGGCTCCGGTAGACGAAAGACCGAACACCGCGCGCATCTTCCGGCCTGGACCATAAAGTCCCAAGGTCGGGGCACCGTCTTTCCCGGCCGCAAATATCGCCGAGATTTCGCCCTTCCCATTGCGCAAGATCAGCCGATCGGCATCGACGGTCCGAACCGTGCCGTTCAGGATGATCGCGCCAACCGCGGTTGCGGCGATAGATGCCGCGGCAACCGCGATGTTGCGTCGTAACTGGTTGTGACTGGCCTGCAAGCGCTCAAATCGCGCATCCGGCAAATCGGCATTGAATTCGGTGGTTTTTTCCGCTGCCGTATCGCCCTCATGTTGGCTGCTCCTGATCTCCCGATAGAAAAACAGCGCTGCCGCAAGTCCGCTCACGCCCGTGGCAAACAAGGACGCGAAGCTACCGCCATTGAATAGACTGCCTCCATGGCTTGCGAGCAAACACGAGTAGAGCGAGAAGCAACAGCTCAGCGAAAAGAACACCCCAACCAGCAGGGATTGCCCCGAGGGCAATTTCACGCGCGCTGCGCGCAGTGCGGTTCGCCTCTCGGCGAACGTGGTCCGTTCGTTGGTCAACGTCAGAAAGCCAACGCTGGGCCGGAGCAGCAAGACATACCAGAAGTGCAGGAACAGCAGCAGAGAGATCAGCGCGAATACGATCATGGCAATCGTGTCGCGGATGGTCGGATCATCGTGGCCCGTCAGGAACGCTTCCCCGGTGACGAAGCCGGCGAAAACCGCGAGCCAAAGCAGCAACGTCAACAGCAGGCTTCGTT
This sequence comes from uncultured Pseudomonadota bacterium, assembly GCA_963819325.1. Taxonomy (GTDB): domain Bacteria; phylum Pseudomonadota; class Alphaproteobacteria; order Rhizobiales; family Xanthobacteraceae; genus Bradyrhizobium. The sequence continues at coordinate 175,059 of CAWFVT010000023.1, read as the reverse complement.
TCCGCCCGCGCTTGACGCGCGCAACGATTTCATTCTTCTGCACCTCGCTCGCCAGATAGTGCCGCGATTTGCCGATCAACCAGAAGCTCGGCACGCGGAGGATAAAGCCGCTCGAGGTTTTCCGGAACGCGGTGGCTTCGAAGATGTCGATCGGATCACTCACGGTCGCCTCCCTGACTGGAATTCGCACCGGTCTGACCAGCCATCGCTGTCAGATCCAAAAAGTGCGGTTTGTCACGAGGAACCGTCCCCTCGTGCCCAGTGGACGCGAGGACACCAAAGTCCGTTCATTGGCCGTGTGAGATGAGTCACATTGCAGGACGGGCCCGCCCGATGTCCGCCTTGAAACGCGTTAGCGCTAGCGGCGAAACAGGTCAGCTCTTGCCTGAGATCGGCGGAAGTTCAGGCGGCATTCCCGGTTACGAGAAGACGGCATTCAGCAAAACTGATTTCACGTCGGTGGCAGACAAACGCTTCCCATCCAGCAGGTCAACGCGATCGGAGATGATCAGCGGCCCGTCGCTGACATCGTCGGTGATGCGACCGTGCGAGCCGCCGACCAGCGCTGCATTCAGCGGAATAACGTCCATCAACGCGCGAAAGCCGAGCTTGCGCTTCAGCAGGCGTTTTCCGATCGCGAGCTTTGGCGAAGATATGTTCGGATCGAGAAACAGCTCTACCGGGTCATAGCCGGGCTTGCGATGGATCTCGACCGTGCGGGCAAAATCGGGCGCGCGCCGGTCGTCGTTCCAATAGTAATAAGTGAACCACGAGCGCGCATCGGCCATCGCCACCAACTCACCGGAGCGCGGATGATCGAGATCGAGGCTGTGCTTGTCGGCAGCGTCATAGACGCGCTCGATTCCAACCAGCCCCTGCAGCACCTCCCTCGCCTTCGGCAGCGCGCTCGGATCGGACACGTAAACATGCGCGATCTGATGATCCGCGACCGCGAAGGCCTTTGAGACGGTCGGATCAAGCAATTCGCCGCCGTCCTCCTGCCGGACCGCCAGAAGCCCGGCGTCCCGCAGCGCGCGATTGATATGGATCGGACGGTCGACTTTGGTGATGCCGTATTCGGAGAGAATAACCACCGTGCGTCCGCTGGCGCGCGCCGCGTCGGCAAGATCGCCGGCGACCGCATCGATTTCAGCAAGCGATTTCCTGACCGCGGGATGCGCATCGTCCGGGCCGAAGCGCTGAAGGTCGTAATCGAGATGCGGCAGGTAGACCAGGGTCAGCGTCGGGTCCTGCTCGGCCATCACGATCCTGGTCGCATCTGCGATCCAGCGCGTCGATGCGATCGTCGTCGCCGGGCCCCAGAATGAAAACAACGGAAAAGGGCCGAGGCGCTCGGTCAGCCGGTCGCGCAGGCTGTCCGGCACGGTGTAACAATCCGGCAGCTTGCGGCCATCCGCCTTGTAGATCGGTCGCGGCGTTGCACCAAAATCATGGCTGGACGCCATGTTGTACCACCAGAACATGTTGGCGCAGGTGAACGCCGGGTTCCGCCGCTTTCCGGCTTCCCACACCTTCTCGCCCGCGACCAGGCGATTGGATTGCCGCCACAACATCACTTCCATCTGGTCGCGGAACAGCCAGCCATTGGCCACGACGCCGTGTTCGCGCGGCGTCGACCCGGTCATGAAGCTGGCCTGAACGCTGCAGGTCACCGCCGGCGTCACGGTCCGGAGCGGCGCCATGGCGCCTTCACGGGCGAGCGCTGAAAGCCGCGGCGTCAGGGGTCCCAGATGGCGCGGCGTCAGCCCGACCACGATCATCGCCAGGACCGGTTTCAAATCACTTCTCCCCAAAAGCCCGTCGGGAACTCTTCCCGATCTTAGATGCGCCGCGTATCATCATCGTCGCAGGTTTTTCCGGTCGTGCAAACCGGCTTGCCAAACCCATCGATGAAGTGCCACTTTGTTGATTGAAAAAAGGAAACGCACGGGATTTTGCGACGCACCCATCGGTGTCGCCGAGACCGGAAGTGCGTGGCGGCACCGCATGATCGCAGCAATACCGGGTGTCGTTTGAGGGAGAGTTCCATGCTCGACACTCCGTCGAACGCCATCAGTGACGTTCGGGTCCAGTCATTCGAGATCAGCTACGAATATCCCGTGGTGTTCACGCGCGGTGCGTTCAATGCCGGAAACCGCAGCCTGATCGACGCGCTGTCGCGCAAGGAAGCCGACAAGGTTCACCGATGCGCCATTTTCGTCGACGATGGCGTGCTTGCCGCGCTGCCTGATCTGGCGGATCAGATTTCGGCCTACGCGTCGTTTCACGCCAAGCATCTCACAATCGTGGGCAAGCCTGTTGCGGTCCCCGGCGGCGAGCGCTGCAAGAACGATCCGGACACGATTTCAAATCTGCTCGAAAAATTCTCGGAATTGGCGATCGACCGGCACTCCTTTGTGATTGCGATCGGCGGCGGCGCCGTGCTGGACGCGGTCGGTTATGCCGCGGCGATCTTTCACCGCGGCGTTCGCCACATCCGCTTTCCCACCACCGTGCTGGCTCAGGACGACAGCGGCGTCGGGGTCAAGAATGCGGTTAATTCCCTGGGGCTTAAAGAATCTGATCGGCACCTTCGCGCCGCCATGGGCCATCATCAACGACAGCGCCTTTATCGATTGCTTGCCGCCACGTGAAAAGCGCGCCGGCATGGCGGAGGCGGTCAAGGTCGCGCTGATCCGCGACGGCAATTTCTTTCGCTGGATCGAGAGCAACACGGCGGCACTGGCGCAATTCTCGCGGCCCCATCTGGACCGTCTGATCAAGGATTGCGCGGAACTGCATATGCGCCAGATCCGGCTCGGCGGCGATCCATTCGAGGCGGGATCGGCCCGGCCGCTGGATTTCGGGCACTGGTCCGCTCACAAGCTCGAACACCTCACGCACAACGAAGTCAACCATGGCGAGGCGGTTGCGATCGGCATCGCGCTCGATACCCGCTACTCGGTGATGGCAGGCCTGCTCGCGCAAGGCGAAGACGAGCGTGTCATCCGGGTGCTGAAACGGTTGGGTTTTGCGCTTTGGCACGACGCGCTGCGACAAAAAAACCCAAAAGGACAACTATCCCTGTTGCAGGGACTGGCCGATTTCCAGGAGCATCTCGGCGGCGAATTGACCATCACGCTGCTGGCCGACATCGGTCGTGGCATCGAAGTGCATGAAATGAATGCGGAGCGGATCAATCGCTGCATCGATTGGCTGCAGCAACAGGCGCAAGCCAGATGAAACTTGACCAGCTTCCGGGAAATGTAAACCTGACCTACTGCACCAACATCCATGCCGGCGAAAGCTGGCCCGATATTCGTGCCAGTCTCGATGCCCATGTGCCCGCCATCAAGGCTGCGGTGACGCCGGATCGCCCGCTCGGCATCGGTCTGCGCCTGTCGGGTCAGGCAGCAGCCGTTGCACGGCAGCCGGAAGCGTTGACGGCGTTTCGCCAGCAGCTGGCATCGCTCGGCGCCTATGTCTTTACCATCAACGCTTTCCCGTTTGGGCCCTTCCACGGCGTGCGCGTCAAGGAGCAGGTTTATCTGCCGGATTGGCGCAGCCCGGAGCGCGTCGCGTTCACCGCCGACGCCGCCGCGGTGCTGGCCGACATCCTTCCGGATGGCATCGACGGCAGCATCTCCACGGTGCCGGGAGCCTTCAAGGCCAACGGCAACAGCGAAGAGGCGGTCGCTGCGATAACCGCCAGCATGATCGCGGCGATTGCCGACCTCGTCCTGACCGAGCGCCGGACCGGCAAGCGCATCGCGCTGGCGCTGGAGCCGGAGCCGAGTTGTTTCCTCGAGACCACCGACGAAAGCCTGGCTTTCTTCGAGGCGCAACTTCTCAAACCTCAGTCACTTGACGCGCTTGCGGCCAAAATCGGCGAAAGCCGCGGTGGCGCGGAAACCATGCTGCGCCGGCATCTCGGCATCTGTTACGATGTCTGCCACGGATCGGTGGAATATGAAGATCCCGTCGCCGCACTGGATCGTTTGCTGGCCGCCGGAATCTCGGTGCCGAAAGTCCAGCTTTCGGCGGCGATGCGGATCCCGGTCATGACCCATGAACTGATCAGCGCGGTGATGCGTTACGACGACGGCGTTTATCTGCATCAAACCATCGTGCGGGGCCCTGCGGGCCTGACGCGCTACGTCGACCTGCCCGATGCGGTTGCTGCCTTTAAAGACGGGCGCGCCGACGGCGAATGGCGAATCCATTGCCACGTGCCGTTGTTTCTGTCTGACCTTGGCGAGATCGGATCGACCCGGGCCGATCTGGTGTCGACCTTGGCCGCGCTTCGGCAAAAATCACGCTCGTCGCATCTGGAGGTCGAGACCTACACCTGGGACGTTCTCCCGGACCATTTGCGGACCGGCTCGAAAGCGGCCGATATCGCGCGCGAGATTTCATTCTGCAAGAAGGAACTGGTCGGATGAGCGTGGCGGCCGCCCAGATGCCCAGCTTGTCGACGCTGTTGCGCCTGGGCCGGATCTCCAACGTGCCGACGGTCTGGACCAACGTTCTTGCCGGTTCGATCATCGCCGGCGGCGCCGGGCATTCGGACCGGGTCGCACTGATCGCGATTGCCATGACCGCTTTCTATGTCGGCGGCATGTATCTCAACGATTACTTCGATCGCGCCATCGACGCGCGGGAAAGGCCGGGCCGCCCGATCAACGCCGGCGAAATCCGTGCAAGCTCCGTGATGCTGATCGGCTTTGGCCTGCTTGCCGTGGGCATTGTGCTGATGATCGCGTTTGGTCTCGGTGCTGTCCTGTGCGGCTTCCTGCTGGCCGGCGTGATCGTGCTTTACGATGTCTGGCACAAGGGCAACACGCTGAGCCCGGTGGTGATGGGATTATGCCGCGCGCTGGTTTACATCGGAACCGGCGTTGCGATCGCCGGCGCCATCTCAAATGCGACCCTGATCGGCGCGGCGGCGCTGGCCTGTCATGTGGCCGGCATCACCTATGCGGCCAAACAAGAGAGCCTTGATCGGGTCGGAAATCTCTGGCCACTGGTGCTGCTCGCGGTGCCCCTGATTGCTGCACTTCCGGTTTTGTTCGACGGCTGGACCACGGTTGCTGCCTTCGTTCTGCTGCTGGCGGCCGACGCGGCCGCGATCCGGTTGCTGGTGAAACGCCCTTCCCCCGGTGCGGTGCCGCTGGCCGTATCCGGGCTGATAGCCGCGATCTGCCTGGTCGATGCCCTGGCGATCGCTGCGGCCGGTGGCGGCATCCTGATCGTCGCGATCTCTGCGCTCGGCTATCCGCTGACGCGGCTGTTTCAGAAGTCGATTCCCGGCACATGAGTGATGTCATGCGTCGTTACGGATCAAGAAACGCCATGAGATTCCTGTGCTGAATGAATTTATCGCAACGGCTGACCGGTGGATCTCGGAAAGAACCAGCGAGCCGGGAGTTACCTGGTTTCGGAACGCCATCAAGGATGTGGCCAACGCCTCGAGCGAGCGGCCGCTCAGCACTGCCATCGGCCTTGCGCCGCGACGGCTCGGCAAGGCCGACCTGGCGCTCCCCAAGGCCGATCTGGCGCGCGCGGACAAATTGCGCACCGGCCTCGATCTCGGCGACTGGAGCATCGATCAACTCGCTCGCGTGGCGCTGATGGCTGCCAGCCACAAAGGCGACGATGCTGGTTTCGCCGCGCGGTTTGACAACTTCTGCACCACCGCCGAAATCAACGAACTGATCGCGTTGTGCCGAGGCCTGCCGGTTTACCCCGGCGCTAATCTGATTGAACCGCGCGCACGCGAGGCGGTCCGCTCCGGAATGAAGCCGGTGTTTGAGGCCGTGGCCCACCGCAATCCCTACCCCCGCGAGACCTTTGCCGAAGACGCGTGGAATCAGATGGTGGTGAAGGCGTTTTTCATCGGCTCCACGCTCTGGCCGATCCAGGGACTGGACCAACGCGCCAATCCCCGTCTCGCGCGCATGCTGGTCGGACTAGCGCAGGAGCGTTGGGCCGCGCAACGGCCTGTCAGCGGAGAGGTGTGGCGATGCGTCGCGCCACATGCCGACAGCGAGGGCATCTCGGCGTTGGCGCATGGCTGGAATGCCGGAAACGACAAAGAACGCCTCGCGATCGCTTTGGCACTACGACAAACACCGGACCTGCAGGCCGGCCTGCCGATGGACGAGATCGCACGCCTTCAGGCGAAACTGATTGCCGAAAAAGCCGGATGGCGCGATCTCGCATGAGCTGGCTCGATGATCGTCCGGCAGCGGCAAGCATGCTCTTGAGACTTCTGTCGGGCCTGCTGACCGTTGCCATCCTCATTCAATTTTTTATCGCCGGAATGTCTTCCATCACCGACCCGGAATGGTGGGATTATCACAAGATCTGGGTCGGCATTTTTCAGTGGCTGGTCTTGCCGCTGCCGATCCTTGCCTGGTTGTGCGGAAAGCCTCGCGCCGGCCGCACGCTATTCGCATCGTTGCCGATTTTGCAGATGGGCCTGCAATATTTTCTGGCGCATCGGGCACTCGACGGCCGCTTGCCGATCGGCGTCGGACTTCATGCCGTCAACGCCGCATTGATGTTGATGGTCGCAACTTTGCTTGCGCTTGGCTGGCATGACGGCAAAGGAATCATCAAAGACCGGAAAATCTGACCGGGAAAAATTCCCGATTTCGATTTCACAAATTGACGGCTGAACCTTCCAAGTCGAAGCGCCGGCCGTCAAGAATTTCAAGGCAACCGGCGTCAATGAATACCGTGGCAATGCCGATGCCATCGCGGAGGGCAAGAAGCTTTATACGGCGAATTGCATTGTCTGCCATGGCGCCGATGGCACCGGAAAGATGGGGCCAACACTGGTCGGCAAGGACGTTGTCTATCCGCAGGCGCTGACCGACCCCGGCATGTTCTCCATCATCTACGGCGGCGCGAGTGGGGCCATGCAGTCGTTCGCTCGTCGCGGCATGCAGCAGGATCAGATGCTTAAAATCATCGCCTATGTGAGGTCACTCGATAAATGACCGCGATCGGCTCTTGGCTTGCGGGTGGATTTGGGGTTAGACTAAAGCATAATAATGCGTGAGGTCATGGGGGCACCGATAGCCTTCGACCGTCGCGCAGCAGGAACGAGCGTCAAAACAAACAAAACGAGCACCTGCAAATGTGGAGGAATTGTTCGCGGGCAGCGCTTTTTGGCTGCCTGATTGTTATCGCCTCGTCGCTCTCGCCGGTCATGCTGCGTGCGGCGATCGCGGGCGGGGATGCGCGCCGTGGCCAAGCGATCTTCTTGAAGGATTGTCAGGGCTGTCACGGCCCCGACGGCAAGGGTGGCGGCAAGGGCTTCATGCCGCATGTCGGCCCGCTTGCCCGCAAAGGTTACATCGAGACCCTGCCCGACGACTATCTGGCCGACGTCATCGCCGAAGGAGGTGCTGCCGCCGGCAAGAGCGCGTTCATGCCGTCCTGGAAGAACACGCTGACACAGCAGGATATCGCCGACGTCGTCGCCTTCATTCGAACTCTCGTCGTCGAGTGAGTCGTATACTTCAACAAGACCGCACTTCAACAAAACTGCACTTCAACAAGAATGCACTTCAATAAAAGCGCACTGCAATAAAGCTAAAAAATAAAACTACCGGGAGCTAAACCGAACGCAAGGAGGAACACATGAGGATGCCGACGTGGATGATTCTGGCTGCATTTGTCGCAGTTCTGCCTGCCGGCCAGGCGATGGCCGATATGGACGCCAAACCGGGTAGCCCCACGGCGGGCGATTGGTTGAAGCGCACGCCCGTAACTCCCAATCCCGACAAGGTCATCGTGCCCGCGGGTTACAAGGTGGGGGTATTCAAGGCCGGGCTCGACACGCCATCCGCCGCTGCCGTCGACAAGGACGACAATGTTTGGGTCGCCATCTCCGGACCGCTGTTCAACACGCTCGACACCCTCGATCCTCCACATGTCAAGATTTTCGACAAGAGCGGAAACCTGATCAAGGAAATCGGTCGCGGCATCTTCAAGACGGTCATGAACGAGATCGGCTACTGTGCCGAGAACGACACGATGTACATCCCGGAATACGGCGAAAAGATCTGGGAGATGAAGGGCGTCAACGGCGAACTCAAGCTGATCATCAAGGATCTGCCGATCGGCGACCACCGTAATGGCGGCATTACCTGCAAGGACGGTTTCCTGTATTTCGCGCTGGGCCTTCCGAGCAACACCGGCTTTGCCGATCCCGACAATCACGGCTGGACCGACATCCCCAATGACCCGTTCTGGGTCAAGCACAAGGATGGCCTCGGGACCACCCCGCATGATCCGGTCTGCCGCGACATCGTTCATACCGGCCTCAACGTCCGCTCGTCGGACGGCCGAATGACCGGTGCGTTGATGCCGGTCGGCGTCGCCGCGAAGCCCGGCCAGGTCGTCAAGGCGCAGGTGCCCTGCGGCGGCTCCGTCATGCGGGTCAAGATGGGTGACAAGGATGGTGAAGGCATCTATCCGCACGAGAAGATGGAAGTTTACGCCATGGGCTTCCGGAACCAGTCCGGCGTTGCCTTTGGACCAAAAGGAACCAAGTGGGAGAACGCGCTCGCGGTCTCCGACAACGGCGCCAACGATGTCGGCAATCGCCGTGTCGCCAACGGCGCCGAGAAACTCTGGATCGTGACCGAAAAGGGCCAGGACGGCGGCTTCCCGGACAAGGAGGGCATGAACTTCGTCACCAACAAGCGCTTCTCGCTGATCCCCTATCTCGGCAACCCTGTCGATCGTCCCTTCCCGCAGCTCTACATCGGCGACAAGCCGTTCATCAAAGCCCCCGGTCCCTACCACTTCCAGCGCCACGTTGACGGCTACCGCGGCGTGCCGCTGATCGTGGCCAATCCGAATCCCAACGGCTACATCAACCCGGTGCTGGAATGGGATACCAACAACCCGATCGACGGGATTGCGTGGAGCGCGTCGAACTTCGGCGCCAACAACAATCTGTTCGGCGCGGTGTACGGGATCCTGGACACAGGTCCGGAGAGCCTGGTCCCGACCTGGCCACTGGTGCTGCGGGTCGAGTTTCTTGAGCCCGCAGGCGTCAAATGGTCGAAGTTCATGCAGAACATCGATCCCGGACCGAATGCCTATCAGAAGCCTGAAAACCGCGGTGGGCTGGAGCGCCCGAACTCGGTGGTGTTCAGCCGCGACGGCAAAACCATGTATGTGGTTGACTACGGCGAGGTCTACACCAACTTCCAGATGCCGACGCCTTTCTACACGGTTGGGAAGTCCGGTGTGATCTGGACCGTCACCTATACCGGCGGTTAGCCAGCCGCCGGCAACTAACCGTAGGTCTTGCAAGCTTGCGCAAGGGGCAACTTTCAGCCCCTTGCGCGGGTTGCCGAGTTCGTACGGAAGGACATCTGACGAATGACGACGATCGGCTCGCCTCCCGGGACATTTCCTGGCACATTCGCTTGTGATGCCGGTTCCCTCAAGGAATTGCTCGCGAATGCGACGTTGAGCTGTCCGTGCTGCAACGGGCCGCTGACACCGGAGAAGCTTGCCCGCCTGTTGGACGACGTACAAAAACTGGCGCAAGGCCGGGCGGCCACCAACGCCGAAGCAATCGCGCAACCATCCAGCCATGTTGGCCGCCCTGCCGGCATGATCATCGATTCGCATGCGCACATGATCTCGCGCACCACCGACGATTATGAAGCGATGGCCAAATCAGGCGTGGTCGCGGTGATCGAGCCGGCGTTCTGGCTTGGGCAGCCCCGCACCAATGTCGGCAGCTTCATCGATTATTTTTCGCTGATTTCCGGTTTCGAACGTTTTCGCGCCGGCCAGTTCGGCATTCGTCACTACTGCACGATCGGCCTCAATCCCAAGGAGGCGAATAACGAGGCGTTGGCGGAAGCCGTCATCGATGCGTTGCCGCGATTTCTGGTGAAGGAAGGCGTGGTGGCGATGGGCGAGCTTGGCTACGACGAGCAGACCCCGCTCGAAGACAAGGCGCTGCGGGCGCAGATCGAACTCGCCAAGGAGTTCGAACTTCCCATCATGATTCACACTCCGCATCGGGACAAGCGCCCCGGCACACTGCGAACGATGGATGTGCTGAAGGAACATGGCTTCGATCCGGCGCGTTGCGTCATCGACCACAACAACGAAGAGACCGTTCGCGAGGTTCGGGACCGCGGCTACTGGTGCGCGTTTTCGATTTATCCCAACACCAAGATGGGCAGCGAGCGAATGGCCGCTATCGTCGAGAGCTACGGCCCCGAGCGTTTGATCGTCGATTCCGCCTGCGATTGGGGCGTGTCGGATCCGCTCGCGGTCGCCAAGACGGCCCGCCTGATGGCGCAGCGCGGCGTCAGCACCGAGGCCATCCATCAGGTGGTCTATAGCAACGCGCTGAAGGTCTACGGCTTGAACACCGAAATGAAGGAAGAGCATTGGCTGGCGCCGTCGGCCATCGACCAGCGCACGCTTTACGAAGGCAATTCGGTGCTGCGTGGCGGCCAGACGCCACGCATCGAGCAGCCGGGACGCCGGGTCGACGACCTGCAAATCACCTGAGCCCGGCCGGATTGGCCGGAATCCGGTTGTCTACGAAGACCTTCAGCCAGGGCCACCTGCCGCGGCTGCGCTCGATCCGCTCGGCGCGAGGACAATGACGGTCGCGCCCAGCTTCGCGCGGTCATACAGATCGATCACATCCTCGTTGGTCATGCGGATGCAACCGGATGATACGGCCTGGCCGATATATTGCGGCTGGTTGGTGCCGTGGATGCGATAGAGGGTGTCCGTCTTGCCCTGGAACAGGTAGAGCGCCCGCGCACCCAGCGGATTGGCCGGACCGCCTGGAACGCGATCCGGGAAAGGGCCGAGACGTGCGCGGATATCCGGCGTCGGGATCCAGTCCGGCCATTCCGTCATCCGGCCAACGGTCGCGACGCCGGACCACGCCAACGCTTCGTTGCCGACCGCCACGCCATAGCGGACCGCCTTGCCTTCCGGCATGACGTAATAGAGATAGCGCGCGTCACTATTGACCAGGATCGTTCCCGGCGGCTCCCTGGAGTGATAGTCGACGACACGCCGGCGAAACTGCTCCGGAATGTCCGCCTGCGCGTAAGGCGGATTGGCCAGCAATTCCCGGTCCCTTGGAGTGAAATTCGCCTCCGGCGTCGACGACGAAAAGCGCGCCGAGTCGGTGCAGCCGCCGAGAACCAGCCCGAGCAGCCCTACCAGCAACAACACGAGCCTGGACCCTGGCATCGCCACCCTCCAAAGCGTGAACATTACCTCATTGTTTCTCGAATAACGCAGAAATCAAGGCCGGATCGGCGCTCCGAGAGGCAATTCTCATTATTGGTTTTGATCGCACTAACGCGTCGCGCCAGCGTATCGCGATCGTCGGGCAGTCGCATCGGCACCAATTTACGCTGCCACGGGGGATATCGCGCCCGCCGATTTCCTCACCAATTCACGTTGAGCCGCGCCTGGGTCTTGAAGTTGTAAACCGGGTAGTCCTTGACCATGGGAACGCCCACCTCGAGCGACAGCGCGATGGTCTCCGAAAGCTTCTTGCTGACCCTAACGTCAAAGGGAATGAACCACCGTCCCGTCTGTCCAGTGATCGGATCGCCATAATTCACGCGGATGTCGGTGCTTGGAAAGAAGGTAACGGACCATTTGTCCGGCAACCCGATATTGAGCGTGGGCGCGAACTGCAGGTTGCTGATGTTCTTTTTGGTCGGATCGCCGGCCACGCTGACGTCATAGCGAAACAGCGGCTCAAAGTAGCTTGAAGCGCTGATTTCAGGCAGGCCGTACCGGGCGCCGACGATCGGCATCACCTGCCATTTGCCCGAACCGAGCGCGTCATCGCCAGTCGGCGCAATCAATCGCATGCCGAAGCCGAACGCCAGGCGCGAGTTGATATTGCGAATGAGCGCCGCCTGAGCATCCACGTCGCCGTTGCCATACAGATAGTCTCCATTCGGGTTGCTCGCGCTGATCGGGTTCTTGGCCAGCAGAGGCACATCCCAACGCGTCGCAAGGATCCATCCCGGCGACAGATCGAAGGCGTGATCGTAACGCAGGTTCAACGTCTCGGTCGTGACCTCGCGGGTCGAGCCCGGCGCCGTCCTGTGCTCCGTCATGGCCTGAAACATGTTCGGCGGCGGCTTGAAAACGTCCGGTGCGCCGGTGTCTTCGACGAGGTTCTGTGTGGTGGTCTGCGATGCGGCGGGTGTCGAGAGCAGCAGAGCCGACACCAGGACACAGGCGGCGTAGCTGCCAGACCCCCGTCGATATCGCACTCGTCGATTGTCCTTCATGCCGACCAGTACAGCTGGCGCCGTCAGCGCTCGGGCCATCATGACGGAGGCGCCGTCGCCGCCGGCGCCACCCGCGGCAGTATGATCCGCACCTCTGTTCCCTCGCCGGGCTCGCTGTCGAGATTGAGGCTGCCGCCAAGGCCACTGATGACGATGGTGTGGACGATGTGCAGGCCGAGGCCGGTGCAACCCAGATCACGGCGCGTTGTGAAGAAGGGATCAAGGGCTTCGCGCCTGACGTCATGGCTCATGCCGCAACCGGTGTCGGAGAAAAGAATTTCGACATTCTCGTCACCTGACGCCCGCACCTTGACGCTGACGGCACCTTCCATCCCGTCCGGAAACGCATGGGTCACCGAATTGATGAAAAGGTTGGTCAATACCTGGCCGTAGGGACCCGGATAGCTGTCCATCGTCAGACCGGGCTGGCAGTCGACATGGAGGGCCACGTCCTGCTCTTCGAGCCCGGGCCGCAGGCTCCTGATTACTTTTTCGGTAAGGTCACCCAGATCGAAGATGCGCCGATTGGAGGAGTGCCGGTCAGTCGCAACCTGCTTGAACAACTCGATCATTTCGGCGGCATGCCTGAGATTAGCGACCAATTGCGACGACGCGACATCACTATGTTCCAGGAATTCGTTCAGGGCGGACCGCCTGAGACTGCCATGCGCCAATTCATTCGCGATGACGGCGGCTTTGCGTTTCAGCGACGAAGCCACGGTCAAGCTGGTGCCGACGGGGCCGTTGATCTCGTGCGCGACACCCGCGATGAGCCGCCCGAGGGCTGCGAGTTTTTCGGCTTCGATCAGGAAGTTCTGGGTCTCTTGCAAATGACGCAACGCGGCTTCCGCGGCATCTTTTGCGCTGCGCAGCGCCCGTTCACTGGCATGCAACGCGGCCTCGGCGTGCTTGCGCTCGGTGACCTCTTCCGCTGCGACGTTGACGCCGACGATCTCACCGGCTGAATTGCGCAGAGGATGCCAATACGTCACCCATGAACGCTCTTCCACCTGATCGGCGCGCTGGCCCGCAACCTCGATGCCGGTCACCGGATCGCCCGTCTTCATGATCGAGCGGACGATGCCTTCAACCGCGTCCGCCAGCGCCGGCACGCAGTCCCGAACCGTGCGTCCCAGATGATCTTCAACAGACATGCCGCATATCTCGGTCAGGCGCTGGTTGATCTGGAGATAGCGGCAGTCCGGAGAAAGCACGGCGAGCCCAATCGGCGCCGTGTCATAGATGAGCTGCAGCGCCGGCTGCTGCGGAACCGGCATGCCAACGACCGGCGACGACTTCGCCTGACTTACCCCATGTTCCCCACTCATCGACAACAACCGCTCCTCGTTAAGGTTCAGCCTTTGCCCGACAGCGCCGCATTATACCCCAGCTAGAACGGATTGACGTAATTTGTGATCGCGATCTGGCGCAATAGTACCCTGCGGATAATGTGAGCGGCCTTCACGCGATCGGTAAAGATCGCGGCCGTGCCGGTGCTGCCGGCCGGCAGGCTGTCGGCGAGAGCGGCATCGTCGAGCTTGACGCGCGCGACAAAGGGGGCCGCTTCAATCGCCTTCGATTGTACGGCGAGACCCGAGGTCTGCACCTGCCCGGTTGCGATGGCCTGCAGCACGCTCTCGACCTTGCCGGTAAACACCTTGCCGGGAAGATATTTGAAGGTGACCTCGACCGCCTGTCCCGGCGCGACATAGCGAGCATCGATCTGGGCGAGTTCGACTCCGATCAGGGTGCTCGATGTGTCGATGAAAGCCATCACCGGCGCCAGCGGCAGGTTGGCGACCCGCGCGCCCTTGCGCAGCGCGAGGTTGGTCACGTAGCCGTCGCCCGGCGCCCTAACCGTGGTCTTGTCGAGATTCCACTGCGCGCCTTCGAGCTGCGCCTTGAGCTGATCGACCTCGGCTTGCCGCTGCTCGACGTCGAAACCGCGGCCGGATTCGCGTTCGAACAATTGCGTCATCTGCGCCAGGCGCGTCGCCGAGAGTTTCAACTGCGCCGCGATCGCCTTGACCTGCGCATCGAAGGGCACGGGATCGATACGAAACAGCACGTCGCCGGCCTTCAGCGGCACATTGGCCGCGACCGGCACCTCGATCACCTCGCCGGCGACATCGGGAACGATCGCCACCGAGTTGCGTACCACCACGGCGGACCCCTGCGGCGCGCCCCAGCCCATCGGGATGAACAGGCCGATCAGCAGCAGCAGGAGCACGATGAAGGGCGAAACCTTCCAGAACAGATTGAAGCGGACGATCTGCAGCTTGACCAGCAGGAAAGAGAATGACGAGATAGACGTTGAGCAGGACGACGATCATGGCGCCGTCCTCCTGCTTTCGCCGCGCCGGCACGTCGACATAAGCCCAGATCAGCGCCACCGGCCACAGCGCAAAGCCGCAGATCAGCGTGATCCACCCCGCCGCCCTCACCGCATCGGCCCACGGATGTCCGCGGGTCTTGGCGATATGCCCCGGCAGCCAGCCGGCGATGCAGAATACCGCGATGGCGCTGGCAGCGAGGATGATCAGGACGATCCAGGCGAAGATGTCGAGGCCGGACATCGAAACCTCCTTTCTCAATTCACTTCTTGCTTTGCACCACCGGCGGCGGTGTCCACGAGCCGTCGAGTATCTCCGCCTTGGGCCAATAGGCGCGGACATAGAGCGAGAAGTCGCCGCTCGGCGCCGGCAACCAGTTGGCGCGCTGAAGCGGATCGGTTGAAGTTCTCGGCCTGCACATAGATGGTAAGCGAGCCGTCCGGGTTGAGCTTGAGATCCTTGTTCTTGGTACCGACCGAGAAGCGGTTGATCGGATTGGCGACGAAGAAATGGTGCTCGTTGTAGATCGAGAGCGACCAGAAGCCATTCACAGGCGGCGTGCCGTCCTTCGCGAACGTCACGGTGTAACGGTTGGAATTGTTGAGCCGTGCTCCCGAGGCATCGAGGTCCTGATAGAAATACTTCGTTTCGTTTGGCGAATTGACCAGAATGTTGGACTTCGCAACGGCGGTACGCGTGAAGTAGTCCGTGCCAAAAGCGAACTCGTTCGAGATGGTGCTCCAGTGGTGCGGAAGCTGCTGGCCGTAGTTTCGGAACTGGAACAGCGGCTTTACGAGATGTTCGTTCGCCTCCTTGGCACCGTCCATTACGGCCTGTTTCAGTTCCGGATTGTCCTTGGCCGCCGTCAGGACCGCGAGCACCTGCGCATAGCGCGCCTCTTCCCCGGGAAGCGGCGGCGCATCGGCGAAGACAAGCGGGAGTTCGTCTGCGAATTTTTCAGGAAGCACCCATTGCGTCTCCTCCTCCTGCGGCGGCGGCGGAGGAGCTTTCGGCAGATTGGCCCAATCCCTGGTTTTGACTGTGCCGTCATATTCGGCCAACGGATACATCATGATGCCGGGCAACACCGATTAAATCGCGTGTTTGTCTTCCGGCGTGTCGTCTTGCGCGACCCGTGGCGCGGCCAGGCCGGTGTTGGTGGGCGAGCGGAACGTCCTTGTGATGCCCTTCGGCACCTCGCCGTGCCAATTCGGCCCGACCAGCAGATAGAATCCCGGCGTCGTGTTATACATCTTACCGAGCTGGACGAAGCTGTCGGTCCTGAGGTCGACGACCTGATAGACCCAAAAGCGGTTGCCGAAATCCGGCACCTGGACCACCACTGGCGAGACATCGAGCGCTAAGGCGCCGATGCCGTAGACCACATCCTGATTTGGACACGCGACCGACCGCTCCTCGGGGTCGACATAGTCGGTAAGCATTGCGAGGCGATTGGCGGGCGCCTCCATCAACGGTCCCTGCCTCATGATCTCCCTGACCTGCGCGAAATGCAGGCGGCGGTTGTACATGTTCACCATCGGCCACGCCCAGAAATAGGCGTCGCGCCCCACTTGCCTTGCATATTCCGCGGTGATCTTGACACGCACATCGGGCGCCGGCGGCATCGCACGCGCCCAGTTCGGCGATGGCGGAACTAGAGCGGGTGCTTGGGCAATCGCGGCCATCGGCATCTGCAAGAAAGCTGCCAGGCCACCCGCAGCGAGCAGCAGCGAACGTTGGGTTGTCGCGATCGTCGCCTTCATCATGCTCTCCAGAGATTGTGTACCCGTCGCTTCGGCAAGCCGGACATCGTCGATCCCTCAATCGGCCGGCTGCGGCTCGGGGAATTTCCACTTACCGTTCAGGATTTCGGGGCGCGGGCGATAGAGCCGTACCGTGTAGTTCCAGCCCTTAGTGATCGGCAGGCAGTTCGCCATCTTGCCGTCACAACCGCCAAACTGGATATCGATGGCGCCGCCGCCGCTTTTTTTTGCCGTCAGGTTGTTGAGCGTGTAGGCGTCATTGGGATTTTTCTCGTAGTAGCCTTCGGCGTTGTAGACGCTGACCGACCAGAACGCGTCGACCGGGACGTCCTTGACGCTGAGCTTGTAGACGGTCACGCCGTCATTCTTCGCGGGCGTAATGTTGAGATAAGTGGCGTCCTTGTCCGGATTGCCACCCCAGGCCGCGGCCGTTCCGATCAGGTGCCTGACGGGATCGACCTGTTCTTTGGTGCCGAACGCTTTCTTGAAGTCGGGGATCGTCGAGCCAAGCACCAGCAGCGCATCGCGCACCTTCTTTTGGCTGGCCAGATCCCAGCCTGGTATCTCGAATTTGCCGGCGGCCGTCTGGTCGACCTTGATCGCGTCCTGCAAGGTGTGAACCTGCTCGACGTCTTTTGGGTCGCCGGGATCGACGAGCGTCCGGATAGCGACGGCCACATACCGCGTGCCGACCTTGTTCCTGGTCAACGTGTAGCTGCCTTTGCCATAGACGACCTCCACGACGTAGTGATCTTCATTGATGACCTGCATCGACATGAAACGCTTGCCGGCATCCGGCAGCGTGATCGTCACCGGTCCCGCATCGAGATCGAATATGGCAGAGGAATAAAGCGTATCGCGGTTGAGACGGATCACCGTTTGCTTGTCGATCTGCGCCGGCTCGCGGCGATGCAGAAGCTTTCCGATCGCCCCGCTGTCCTTCAGGACCCCGGCGAAATACAGATCGGACTCGGCACGGGCGAAGTTGTCGATGGTGACAGGAATCGTGCCCGCGGACGGCGATTGCGCGTCAACCGTGCTTACCGCCGCAAATGCCGCAATAGCCGTTCCTATGAAATGCCTCGCTTTCATGATCTCGTCCTCTAGTTGACCTGCTCGACGTCCGGCAGCGCCCATACTCTGTCGAAGAGTTCCTTCTTCGGCCCGTACAGGCGGAACATCAGCTCGAACTTGCCGGCGGGATCGGTCGGAATCCAGTTGGATTCCTGGCCGGCCGGCGGCTTCGCGCCGATATAGAGATCGACCGATCCGTCGCCGTTCTTCTTCACTTCAGTATTGTTGGATGCGCGGCTGGCGCGATCGACATTCTTGACGAGCGCGTGCGTCTCCCGGTCATAGACGGTCAACGACCAGTATTGTTCGACCGGCGCATTCGGCGGCACGTGCAGGCGATAGGATTTGGAGCCATCGTAGCTTTCGCCGGCCTTGTCCCTGATATTGATCAGATAGAACTGGCCCGCACCCAACCGCTTGATGCCAATATAGGCGTAGGTATATGTGATACCGCGCCAGTCCACCGGATAGTCGTTCGCACCCTCGAAGTTCTCGCTCGCTGCCTTGAGCAGTTCGGGATGCGCAGGGAACGTCCAGTGTGTTCCCTCAAAGAACGGCGGCAAGCCGGCGTCGTATTTCGCGGCCATCCACGCATGCGCGTCGCCGATGCCGTCGGCGAGAACCTGTTTCATCGCAGCGTCGGGCGCGAAGGGTTTTCCCTTCTCGATGCCGATAGAGCGCAGTTGATCGATCATCGCGCGGTCGCGACCCAACCATGGCTCGCTCTGCACCATCCTGTCGAGATGGGTGAAGAAGCTCGCGTCGTACCGGATGGTGGAGTCGAACAGGACGTCCTTGACGTCGGTGAAGACCGTTGCCGGCGGGTTCGATGCCTGCGAGAGCGGATAGACCTTGACTTGCTTGGCATACGCGATCGACTTCGCGACATCCGCCTCGGCATGGCTCTTCAGGTTCGACCTGATCAGCGCGTAGCTGCCCCAGGTGTTGGGCTGCAGCGCCGCGTAACCTGTCGGAACCTGTTCCTTGTAGCCGGGCGGCAGCATCAAGAGTTTGACGCCGGCGCCCTTGTCCACGCCGAGCAATCCTGCATCTTCCAGCGGCGCCTGCCAGGCATTCACGATGTTGGCGTTGAGGGAGCCGTCGGCATTTGCCGGCGGAATCTCGATCACGATCGGGCCGACGTCCCTGGTATTGAGGAACGTCATGAAATAGAGCGTGTCGGGATTGGGCGTCAGCGTCTGGTTCTTCCAGTCGAGCGGCTTGCCCCAATAGATCACCTGGTTCACCTTGCCCGGTGTCTTGGTCAGCATCTCCTGAAGCATCAGGTCGTAGTTGACGACCGGCATGCCCCAGATCACAGCCTCGACGGCGCGGCTGCGCGCAAGCCGGTCGTCGGGTGAAACGGCTTGCGCGCCCGCGACGCCTGACATGCAGCAGAGTGCAAGTGCGATTGTGATGGCTCTATGCATTTTCGCCTCCTCGTCTCATCACGTGGTTGCCGCAATGCGCGCAAGCACGTGCCTTGCATCACTGAATTCGAGCACTATGCCGGTGAAGTAGAGCGCTATGAAAAGCGCTTGTCCGAGCAGCCAGGCATTTTTCGCGACCGCGATCGGCGAGTAGTAGAAGCTCGGCCAGAGCGCGTCGAAGACGAAATAGCCGGGATAGCCGACGGCGAACACGCCGAGCAGCCCCGCGATACAGAGAACGAGAGCGGCCGATCCCTGCGCGCTCGCGTCGCGCGAAAGCGACGCAGCCAGCATTCGCGTCAGCCCAACCGCGACCATGCCGAGACCTCCCGCCTGTACGGCGGCGACCGACAAGGTCCACGGGCACGCCCACCAGAGCGTGATGTTCTGCATGAAGACTTCGCCGTTTGGCCATCGCGAGCCCACGCAGTAATGCGCGATGATCCCGAACGTCAGAAAGACGCCGAAAGCGAACAGGCCGAGTCCCCACTTGGCGAAACGTGCACCGATCTTCATCGTCTCCCCCTTTGCGTGGAGCCGGCTCAATGCTTGTCCGGAAACACCGTCTTCCAGTCCTGCTTCATGTCCACGACCGTCCAGCCTTTTGCCTTCGCTTCGTCCCATGCCTTGTCGAGCTTGCCGACTTTGGATTCCCGGTCGTAGGCGTATTCCCGCTCGGCGTCGGTATGATGAACGAGACCGGCGAAGTGCGGCCCCTGCCCCCCCACGGTCCACTGCAGCATCTGCAAATCACCGTCGGAATTTCCGAACGCGAAGATCGGCCGCCGGCCGATGAAGCGATTGATGCCGACCGGCTTGCCGGGGCCGTCGTCGACGAATTCGATCTTGGCCAACTTGAGCAGCTCCGGCTTGCCGTCGATGCCGATCTGAAATTCCACGACGCCGGAGGAGCCGACCACCTGCTCGGGCGGAATGCCGTAGACGCGCTCGGTCCACGGCCGCATGAACTCGATCCCCCCGCCGGATACGATGAAGGTCTTGAACCCGTTGGCGCGGAGATAGGCCAGCAGTTCCTGCATCGGCTGGAACACGAGTTCAGTATAGAGCCGGTTGAATCTGGGATGCCGCGCCGTCTCGGTCCATTCGATCACGGCCTTGGTGAACTCGTCGATGGTCATGCCGGCATGCGTCACCGCCATGACTTGCATAAGTCCCTCCTTGCCGGCCGCTGCGAATGTCTTCTTGTCGCCCTCGATCAACGCCTTGAACGGCTGCTTGTCCTTCCATTCCGGATGCTCCGGCGCCATCGCCTTGATCCGATCAAGCGCGAAGGCGAGCTGGAAATAATAGGGCTGCTCGGTCCACAGCGTGCCGTCATTGTCGAAGGTGGCGATCCGTTCGGGCGCGGCGACGAAATCAGGACCGCCCTCTCTGGTTACTCGCGAAACGAAATCCACAATCGACTTTTTCGCGGTCCCATCGTTCCACGACGGTAACGGATCGATCTGGGCATAGACGCTCGCGTTAAACGCACCGGCTAAGAGAAGTGCGGCAGCGAGAACGAACCGTCGGGTGACGGCCTTTGATTTCGGCATGGGCTATTCCTCGCATTTGTGAATTGGGCAGTGCGATCATTCGATCCGCGCCGATTACGGCAACTTGCATCGAGATTGCTTTGCTTGGTCCCTCAGCTAATTTGTTGCTGGCTCGTCCCCCATTTCACCCTGCCTGCGTTTCGACGAAGCGGCCCCGGAAGATACCGGGGCCGCTCTCGATCAATCCGGCTTAGTTCCCACTCGGCAACGGGATCTTGATTCCTTCTTTTGCGAGGGACTCACGCACGTATTGGAACCGTTCATAGGCCGAAAGGGTGATTGGCCCCGCATAGCCTTCGCCCTGCATTTTGCGTGGAGGATATTGGACGTAGGTCTTCATCAGCGCTTGAATGGCACCGTTTATTGCCACCAACTCCCACGTTCTCTCCGTGTAGTTGTTCATGAAGATATCGTAGCGCTCCTGCGGGTCCTGCCAGAGATCGAAGACCTGCGGGACCGTAGCGACGTACTTCTCGGGACCTTTCCAGCCCTGGTTGGTGTCTACGGCAAGCCCGCCGGTCGAAGCACCATCATCGCCACGCAGATTGAAGACCGCCTTGTAGTTGCCGACCCGCGCCGCGCCGGGCGTGAGTTCGTTCTCGGTAAAGTAGAACCAGGAGGTACGCGGCGACTTGCCGGTGCCGAACAGAACCGGCGTGATGTCATAGCTGTCGAAAATGATCGGCTGGCCGGCACGATCCTTTTCCGGGAGCTTCACGCCCCCCACAGAGGCGAAGGTCGCCATCAGGTCGAGACCGCCGCAAATCTCGTGGTTCTTTTTGCCAGCCGCGATCTTGCCCGGCATCCAGGCAATCGCAGGGACGCGATTGCCGCCTTCACGCACGGTGCCCTTGGTACCACGGAACGGCGTATAGCCGGCATCCGGATAGACATCCTGCCATGCGCCATTGTCTGTCGTGAAGACGACCAGCGTATTCTTGTCGAGGCCTAGCGTGCGAACCTTGTCCATGATCCGGCCAATGCGGGCATCGACCTCCACCACGGAGTCAGCAAACTTGCTCTTGGACAAAGACTTGTGGATGTAGTCCGGGTCCGGCATGTTGGGCTGATGTACCTTCATGAAATTGATGCTCATGAAGAACGGCGCCGAAGATTTGGCGTTGCGGTCGAGGTACTCCATCGATGCTTTCTCGACGTATCGGTCGAAGAAAGGAATGCCGACTACACCCTGTTCCGGTGTATTGACGTATTGGCCGTTGATCTTGAAGTCCTCTTTCGGAGTCTCTCCGGCGTTACCCGACAACGCGCCTTTAGTCACCTTCACGAACATGGCCCGCAGCTCGTCCGACATATCTGGAAACCAGGTCGGATCGGCATACGTGTACGCGTTCAGGTGATAGAGGCCGACATACTTCATTTCGTCGAAGCCCTGCGCGTTCGGCAACGCATAGTCCGCTTCGCCCAGATGCCACTTGCCGGTGAAGAAGGTGTTGTAGCCGCCGGTCTTGAGAACCGAGGCCAGGGTCCACTCTTCCGCCGGCAATCCGCCGCCCTGGCCCTGAAACGCCACGGTTGTCATGCCGCTGCGGTTCGGGATGCGGCCGGTCATCATTGCAGCGCGGCCCGGCGTACAGCTTGGCTGGGCGTAGAAATCGAAGAACGTCATGCCTTCGTTCGACAATCGATCAAGATTGGGCGTCGGCATGCCGCGACCCTCGCCTCCACCGTAGGGCCCGGAGTTGCCGTAGCCAAAGTCATCGGCGACAATCAGGATGATGTTGGGCTTTTGTGGCTGTTGCGCCTTTGCCGGCATGGTCAGCGCAGTCGCTGCCATTAGCGAACCAACAATCCCGAATGCGAATGATCTTCTGTTCATGAGCCTTTTCCTTTTAGAACTGCCGTGGTTGACACGTATCTTGAAGGTCTCCGGAATGACTCGACGAAAAACCACAGTCCTCCTGCGCGGTGGCCGTCACATCGGTGAGAAGTCATCCGGCCCACTCCTGAGTGGGCCGGATGAAAAACGTGGCATCGCTACTTGATGCCACGCTGCTGGAGCTGCTGATCAATCATCTGATTCACGCCGGAGCGGATCTTGTCGATGCTCTTGGCCCGCTCTCCGGCCCTGGCCTTGTTGTCCTTGATGTCGTCCAGCGTCTCTTCAAGGATGGTGGCGGGCACGAAACTGGGCGGGAACGAACGTGGCGGAAAATCCTTGAAGGTCATCACGAAAACCCCGACGTCGTCCATTGCGCCGTAGACCTGTCCGACGTGGTTGAGCTGCCAGTCCCAGAAGGTATTGGACGTAATATCGGCCCGTTCGAACGGGTCCTGGAGCAGATTGAAGATTTTCTGCAGGCGAAGCTTGGTGAACGGCTCCGCCCACACTCCGAGCGTGCCCGGCAACCTCTGCTCCGCGTAGACGTACTTGTAGTCGCCCTTGCGCAGGGCGACCAGCAGACCATCATCGTCGGAGTAGAAGAACTTCTCGCGGGCACTCTTGGTGCCGTTATTGTTACCTGCGGTACCGCTGACGTTGCGTAGAAACGCGGACTGATCGAAACCGTCGAGGTGGACCTTGTAGGCTATCCCGTTCGCGGTGTAGCCCGCTTTCAGTTTTTCGACGATGTCCGGCTCGCCGGCGGCCGCACAGAGAGTCGGTATCCAGTCGTTGTGGCTCATGATCTCGTTGGTCACCGTGCCGGGCTTGATCACACCCGGCCAGCGCACCAGGCACGGCACCCGGAAGGCGCCCTCCCAGTTGGTATTTTTCTCCGAGCGAAACCATGTCATGGCGCCGTCGGGCCAGGAGTTCATGTGCGGGCCGTTGTCGCTGGAGTAGACCACGATGGTGTTGTCGGCGATGCCCAAGTCATCAAGGGCTTTAAGCAGCGTGCCTACCGTATCGTCGTGCTCCATCATGCCGTCGACATATTCGCTGTCGCCATGGGTGTAACGGCCCCGATGATCGGTGCGGACATGGGTTCGCAGGTGCATGCGGGTCGCATTGAACCAGCAGAAGAACGGTTTGCCGGCGCCTTGTTGCCGCTTGATGAAGTCGACAGCCGCGGCCGAGGTCTCGTCGTCGACCGTTTCCATGCGTTTCTTGGTGAGCGCCCCGGTATCCTCGATGGTCTGCTTGCCGATCTTGCCGAAGCGAGGATCGACGGTGGGGTCGTCGCGGTCGCTCGCCTTGCATCTCAGCACGCCGCGCGGACCGAACTTGGCGAGATACGCCGGATCCTTCGGATAGTCAGGCAGTTCCGGCTCCTCCTCGGCGTTGAGATGGTAGAGATTGCCGAAGAACTCGTCGAAGCCGTTCACGGTCGGCAGCGACTCGTTGCGGTCGCCGACATGGTTCTTGCCGAATTGCCCGGTGGCGTAACCGAGGTTCTTGAGCAGGCCTCCGACCGAGGGATCGAGCTGGCTCATGCCCATCGGCGCGCCGGGGAATCCGACCTTGGTCAACCCGGTGCGAATGCCGTGCTGGCCCGGTCAGGAATGCCGCACGCCCGGCCGTGCATGACTGCTCACCATAGTAGTGCTGGAGCTTGATACCCTCGCGGCCGATGCGGTCGATATTCGGGGTCTCATAGCCCATCAGGCCGTTCGAATAGGCGCTGATATTGGCGATGCCGATATCGTCGCCCCAGATGACGAGAATATTGGGCTTGCTTGCCGGATGGCGTGGTGGACGCAGCCGGCGCCGGAGCGTTCTTCTGAGCCTGCGCCAGCGCGCCGGAAGTCAGCGTCGCGGCTGCCACCAGCGCCGACGAACCAAGCAGGATATTCCGGCGGCTGAGGATGTTGTCTTCAGTCTCGTGCGATGACGCTTGGTGCCGGTCTTGTTCTCCGGTGTCGTCGGGCATCTTCGGCTCCTTCTTCACTTCTGAGGACTGACAACTATTCCGCGGCTCGCGTCCTCTTCACGCAGCGGAATCCGACATGGTTCGTGAAGGTATCGATCGGCTCGGCAAGGCGCGCCGCGGGCCGTAGTGCCACGCGTGCCGTCAGCCGCCCTGCGGCCTTTTCAGTGTCTCCATGATCTGATCGACGCTGAAGCTCGACGGCGTCTGCCTCGGCGGGAATTCCTTGAAGGTGCCGATGAACTGCGCCACCAGGGCTTGCGCGGGAACGGCCAGGAACGACAGCTTGAAGGTCCAGTCGTTATAGGTGTTCGATGTAATGTCAGCCCTCTCGTACGGGTCCATGCGCAGATTGTACATTTTGGGTGCACGCATGCAGACGAACGGCTCGCGCCAGATTTGGAGGGTACCTGCTTCCCGTTGCTCGCAGAAAACGAGTTTCATGTTCTCGTAGCGCATGCAGACCAGCTGACCATCATCGTTGAAGTAGAAGAACTCCTTGCGCGCCGACTTGTCCTGCTGACCCGTGAGGTAGGGGAGCTGGTTGTAGCCATCGAGGTGCAGTTTGTAGGTGCGCCCTCCAGCCTGCGGTTGCCAGCCCGCGAGCAGGCGTTCCTTCACGCCGGTGTCGCCGGCCGCGGCGAGCAAGGTCGGGAACCAGTCGAGGCCCGAAAAAATCTCGTTCGACACGCTTGCCGCCGGAATATGGCCCGGCCAGCGCACGAACGCCGGCACCCGAAAGGCACCCTCCCAGTTCGAGTTCTTTTCATTGCGGAACGGCGTATAGCCGCCGTCCGGCCACGTATTCATGTGCGGACCGTTGTCGGTCGAATAGACCACGATGGTGTCGTTGGTGATGCCAAGATCGTCCAACGCCTTGAGAATTTGCCCGACATGGCCATCGTGTTCGATCATGCCGTCGAAATATTCGCTGATGCCGCTTTGGCCCAGCATTGACGGCCGCACATGCGTGATGGCGTGCATACGGGTCGAATTGAACCAGCAGAAGAACGGGCGGTTGGCCTGCGCCTGACGCTTGATGAAGTCGATGGCAGCGCCTGAGGTTTCGTCGTCGATCGTTTCCATGCGCTTCTTGGTCAACGCGCCGGTGTCTTCGATGGTCTGCTTGCCGATCTTGCCGAAGCGCGGATCGACTGTGGGGTCGTCGCGGTCAGTCGCACGGCACTTGAGGACGCCCCGCGGCCCAAAGCGCTCCTTGAAACGGGGGTCCTTTGGATAGGCGGGGTTCTCCGGCTCTTCCTCGGCGTTGAGGTGATAAAGGTTGCCGAAGAACTCGTCGAACCCGTGCACCGTCGGCAGGAACTCGTTTTTGTCGCCGAGGTGGTTCTTGCCGAATTGGCCGGTCGCGTAGCCGAGCGGCTTGAGGGCTTCGGCGATGGTCATGTCCTCGGCCCGCAGGCCGAGGTCGGCACCGGGCAGGCCGACCTTGGAAAGGCCGGTGCGCAGCGTCGCCTGCCCGGTGATGAACGACGAACGGCCAGCCGTACAGCTTTGCTCGGCATAATAGTCGGTAAACATCATGCCCTCGCGGGCGAGGCGGTCGATATTCGGCGTGCGATATCCCATCACGCCAAAGGAATAGGCGCTGACGTTGGTCTGTCCGATGTCGTCGCCCATGATGACGAGGATGTTCGGCGGTCGACCGGATGCCGGCGCGGCCTTCTGGGCCTGCGCCAGCGCGCCGGAAGTCAGTGTCGCCGCCGCCACCAGCGCCGACGAACCGAGCAGCATGTTGCGGCGGCTTAGAGCGCTGTCATCGGCGCGTGTTGCCTCTCCCCGTTCTCTGATGTCGTCGGGCATCTTCGGCTCCTTCTTCACTGTGAGGACTGACAACTATTCCGCGGCTTGCGTCCTCTTCACGCATCTGAATCCGACATGGCTCGTGGAGGTATCGATCGGCTCGGCATGGCGCGCCGCAGGCCGGTAGCGGCGGCAATAATTCGGCGCGCAGAGGTGCGACCCGCCCTTCAGCACCTTGCGCGGAATCCTGATGTTCGGCAGGCAAGGATCGTAGCTGGCCTCTTCGCGGCCGCCGCGCGGATTTTCGGGAATACAGCACGCCTTCGGAGCATCGGCTTCGTGCTTCGGCGCGTACCAGTCCGAGGTCCATTCCCAGACATTGCCGATCATGTCGTGAAGGCCGTAGCCGTTCGGAGCAAAGGCTTTTACCGGCGAGGTGCGGTCATAGCCATCGAGGTGGAGATTTTGCAGCGGAAAATCGCCCTGCCAGGTGTTGGCCATATGCGCGCCACCGGGCGTCAACTCGTTGCCCCAGGCGAACTCGGCGCCCTCCAGGCCGCCGCGCGCCGCAAATTCCCACTCGGCTTCGGTTGGCAGATCCTTGCCGGCCCATTTGGCGTAGGCTTCCGCATCCGCATAGGACACATGCACCACCGGGTGATCGTCCGACGTATTAATACTGCTCTTCGGGCCGTACGGATGCCGCCAGTCGGCGTCCTTCATGAAGGTCCACCACTGGCTCCAGTCGCGCAGGTCGAAGGTGGATTGCGGGCGCACGAATACGAGAGAACCGGCATAAAGCATGTACGGCAGGGCGCCGGGATAGTCTTCCGGACAGGGCGGAATCTCGGCGAAGGTTTTGTGACCTGTCGCCTTCACGAATTGCTTGAATTGGCGGTTTGTCACCGGGGTCCGATCGAGCCAAAAGCCATCGACCGAGACCCGATGCGCCGGCGCTTCCTCGGGATAGTGATGATCCGAACCCATGCGGAACGTGCCGCCGGGAATCCAGACCATGTTATCCGTCTGGCGGTCTGCCGCCGGCTGTTCATTCCGTTCGATGTCGATCCGCGGCAAACTCATGGCGCCCACTCCTGGCGTGCGTTATTTTGGACAGGCGTCCCCCCGCGATCTCGCCAGTTGTGCTTCCTATGCATCGCAAAATTTACGCGCAAAACTCTTCTCCGCGCGCAAACCCGGCTGGGACGATCACGCGCGATAGCCACGTGTAACGTAGTCCGACTTCGCGCATATGTGATGTGCAGTTTGTGCCAATCTGCAACGATGCCGCTCTCAACCTTAACATTTCGGCAATCGATCACCGCATCGGATGCGCGTCGTTGTCTCTGAAAATTCTAATGAATTTGCTTAGCGCCGATTTGGACTGGCGAGATGCATCGAGGGCAACATCGCTGCGCGCTTTTTGTCGCAGCGGACGAAACAGGCTGTCATCCCGTCCAAGTTGTGACTACAATTGCTGATCGCCAAGCCGCGATCTGCTTGATCGATGAACTGCGATTTGCGTTCTGATCGCCTCCCTCGGGGGAGGGAGTTCGACGATGCGATACGGGTTGAATGCGGCAATCGTGGCGGGCGTATTTTGTCTCCCGCTGTTCGAACCTGCGCTGATCGCCGGTGACCGCTTCAGCGATTGCCTTCCGGCCTCAGGGAAAATCGCGCCACCGGCCGGCCTCTACCTCGAGGATGACATTTATTTTCATGACAGAAAGATCAACGGCGGTGTGCAGCTGCACGCCGCTGGACGAGGTGTCGCGAGCCTGACGGCGCCAACCTCGATCAGCCCGCCAACCGCATCGCCCGAGGCCCTCGCCCGCAATCTCGCGGGCGGGCCATCGCCTTGGCGTTGCAGGCCTGTCGAGGTGACATTGTCATGACGGCCCTCCCCCAAATGAGTGGTTTTGCGTCGGTGGATACCCGCCGCATCGATGGATTTGAGGAACTCGGCGACGCCGTTCAAGGCGTGGAGATTGAAGTTCTGCAGCTCCAGCCCGGGCGTTTACGCGGCTATCGCACTCATATGTCGGTCGGCGGGATGCCCCTCTCGGTGGGATCCTTTTCCGTGGGTGTCCGCACCAGGGGCATCCTGAGCAACGATCGCATAACCATCGGCATGCTGACAGGCTCTGCGAACCGGGTTACGCAATGGTCGCGCGAAATGCGTCCAGCGGACATCGTGGTCATTCCGCCCGGCGACGATCACGACGCGCGCTTTCATGGCGGCGCCTCCTACGCTGTCATTTCGCTCGATCAAGCCGAAATCGCATCGCACCTTGGCACCGAACAGCGGTTCAGAGAACTCGGCGTAGGACCCAAAACTCTTTTTCGCGACGACTCCCCCGGCGGTCCATTCGTCGTTCGCCGCTTGCGTGACCTTGTCACTCGCCTCGAGGATACCAGGCCAAGATGGAGCGCGGGCGCCGCCGCGTTCTGGAAACGATCAATCATTGAGATCATGACGGCGCCGCTTCTGTCGAACGAATTTGCGGATCGAGATGGCGCCATGCTCTCGGCGCGAAGGATCGTCGACAAGGTCGAAGACTACCTCGAAGCAACCGGATTGAGGCCCGTTCATATTTCCGAAATCTGCAACGAAGTTCACGTTTCACGCAGAACCCTTCATCGTGCCTTCAACGACGTGATCGGCATCGGCCCGGTCGCATTTCTCCGCTGCCGCAGACTTTGTTGCGTTCATTCCATTCTGCGCAGCAGCGACCCGGCGACCACCACGATCGCAGACGTGGCCATGGATCAGGGCTTTGTGAATCTTGGCAGGTTTTCCGGCTACTACCACGCATTGTTCGACGAATATCCATCGGAGACTTTGGCACATTTCGACTCCTCGACATTCCCCGGCAAGAACTTTGCGCAACTTCAAAGACAGGCGCTTGGATAGGGGCATGAAAGGCTTTCTGGGCTTGAGGCCTACGGCAAATTCGATGCGTCCAATCGTCCGTCGGGCTGGAATACCTGGCTGACGTTCTCGGTTTCGCAGGCCGCCCCGACCGAGGCGAAGCCAACCCAGCATCTGATAACCAAATAACGATCCCGCAGCTCGATCATTGCACCGTGGCGCCTCTCCGTTCGGGATCATTCGCGTCCACTTGACCCTGCGCCGGACACCAGCGGTTTTCCTCATTTACCGGTCTTTTCACGGTCTGCTGGGTCAACGCACCAATTCTGCGTGCCAACTTGTGCGATCTCCGGCCTTATGAGATCAAAAGAGGCGCGAGGCTGAATGGAGGCAGGATGATGGCTGGTTCGGAGGTTGTTTCGGCGCGGGTCGAGGACGGTGTGGCCGTCATAACCCTGGGCAGCCCTACCCGCATCTTTTTCGATCCGGAAATGAGTGACGCTCTCCTGGAGGCGATGACCGCTTTTGCCAGCGACGAAGCGGTGCGCGTCGTTGTGGTGACCGGAGGCGCGCCGGGATATTTCGTGCGGCACTACTCGGTAGCGGCACTGATCAGCACGGGTGAACGACTGAAGGAGGCCGGACAACCATGGGCCGAGGACAGGCCGTACAAGCCCGGCAGCTTCGCCCGCGCCATGCGCCTTGCCGAAGAAATGCCCAAGCCGGTTATCGCGGCGATCTCCGGCACCGCGATGGGAGGCGCGTTTGAGTTTACGCTGGCCTGCGATATTCGCATCGCGCAGCAGGGCGATTTTCAGATCGGGCTCCCGGAAGTCAATATCGGAATCCTGCCGGGTGGCGGCGGCACCCAGCGCCTGCCGCGCGTGATCGGAACACCAGCGGCGTTGATGCACATCCTGATGGGGGTCACACTCTCCCCTGTCGACGCGGCGCAGAAAGGCTTCGTCCACGAGGCCGTCGCCGGAAAAGCACTGGACCGCGCGATGGAGATCGCCAGCCGCCTTGCATCCCATACCCCGCAATCGATTCGCGCGATCAAACGGCTGATCCGGAATGCGGTAGAAACGCCGCTCGATCAAGGCTTGCGGCTGGAGCGCAACCTGTTCATGGACTTGTGCGGCGGAGACGAGGCGATGGCACGAATGCGCGCTTACGAGAGCAAGCATATTACCGATCCGGCTCAGGGATTAGGACTTTGAGCGCGGCCAATCGGATCTTGTCGATCGTGGCGGAAAACGTCGACGGTCCGGTTCGCACCACGATACGACATCTCAGGGACGCGTTTTTAGCTGGGCAGCTTTTCGCAGGGGTCTGCTGGACCTGCTGATCAAAATATAGAATTATTCGATGCGAGCCCGCCCTGCCCTGCATCCAGCTCACCAGGCAAATCATGACAGAATTGGCTACCGACATCATTGCCCCTGCACGACCGTTGTTGTTCCAGCCGTTCAAGGTGCGCGGCCTCACGCTGAAGAACCGACTGGTGGTGCCGCCGATGGTGCACTACCGCGCCGCGCCCGGCAGCACCTGCGGCATGTTTCACAACGTGCATCTCGGCCGCTATGCGTTCGGAGGTTTTGGACTTGTCTTTGTCGAGGCCACCGCGGTCGAAGAGGTCGGCCTGATCAACGAGCATGATCTCGGCATCTGGAACGACGCACAAATAGAGAGCTTCAAGCCGCTGATCGGCTTCATGAAGGGTGAGAACACGGCGATCGGCATTCAGCTCGCGCATGGTGGGCGCAAGGCATCCTCGCAGCGCGCGATGGACGGCATGGGCCCGCTCACCCCGCAACAGATCAAGGCGGGCGCCAAGCTGTGGCAGCCGGTCGGCCCGACCAGCGAGCCGGTCGCGCCGGGATGGCTCACCCCGCACCAGCTCACGACCGATGAATGCAAGGCGATGGTGCGCACCTGGGCGGCGGCGGCTCGAAATGCCGTCAAGGCCGGTTTCGACGTGATCGAAATTCACACCGCCCATGGCTATCTGCTGGCGTCGTTTCTTTCCCCGGTTTCCAACACGCGCAATGATGAATATGGCGGCGACCGTTCGGGGCGAATGCGCCTGCCGCTCGAGATCGTCGAGGCGGTGCGGCGTGAAATGCCGGCGACGATGCCGCTGTTCGTCCGCGTCTCCGCCGTTGACGGGGCACAGAACGGCTGGAATCTGGACGACACCGTTGTCTTCGCGCGGGAATTAAAAACCCGCGGCGTCGACGTCATCGATTGCTCCTCCGGCGGCATTTCGGGTTCGGCGACCGCGGCGCAAGTCCCGCGCGGCCTCGGTTTCCAGGTGCCTTACGCCGAACGGGTCCGCAAGGAAGCGGGCATTGCCTCGATGGCGGTCGGCATTATTCTGGAATCACAGCAGGCGGAAGCCATCCTGGAGAATGGGCAGGCCGACCTCATTGCTGTCGGCCGGCAATCGCAGTTCAATCCCAACATTGCACAGCACTGGGCCCACGATCTCGGCATCAACCGCAAGTTCGAGGACTGGACTCCCGAATATGGATGGTGGCTTGAGAAGCGAATTCGAACCATGGAAGGCTTCGCCACGCCGACTGGAGTGGTCAGGCGATCGACCTGAGAAGCCGAGTTCGGAAAAGAACAGCTTTACCAGCTGGAAAACGGATCGCCGTATGGCGATCGCAAAGCGCGTGGTGGCGCGTAGGTAAATTCGGCGTCCGGATCGCGTCGCCGGCGTGGGCGCTCATAACTGTAGTAGTCGGCCACCGGCTCGCGTCGCCGGATCTTGATGCCGCCTTGCGGCTCCCCGCTCAGCAGCACCACGAAATCCGTGCCTTTGCCGGTCTCGGTGCTCAAGCCTTCGTCGGTGACGATCAGGGAAGTCCGCGGCGATATCCCGGTGATCCGATCCAATGCGTCCTGGGGAACGACAATACGGTCGAGCGCGCTCCTGGCGCTGACCGGCTCCGCCGGTGCCGGCTCGGCGTCGCGGCCAAGCGAATGCGTGCCTTCCAGAGACACCACGCTCCATCGCAGCTTGGCGTCGCCGCCGGTCTGCTCCATGGCGGTAAAGATATGCGTGCCGATCGGCCGATCAGGATCCGCAATCGTCACCGGAACATCCAGCACGGGCTCGAAACCTTGCCGGACATAAAGCCGCTGGGTCTTGCGGCTGATCAGCACCGATACCGGCTCGAGCTCGCGCGTCACCTGACGCGCCGCCTCGGCCGCCGCGATCCTCGCCGTCTCCGCCGCCGCGATGGCCTCGCGCGCAGCTTTGACGGCGTCGAGCTTTGGCTGCTGCTGCGCCGTTGCGGCATCCCATTGCGCCTGCAATCTGGCAATATCGGCGACGGCCTGCGCCTTGTCGTGTTCAGCCTTTGCCGTAGCCTCGCCCGAGATGGAGGAGCCAAGCGCCGCCTCGGCAGTCGCCAACGCCGCTTCCGCCCTTCGCTTCAGGTTATCGGCTACACGCACCGCCATCATCCCCTGCGTCGACTCCCGGTAAGCTGCCACAGATGCGCGTCGGGCTTGCTCCACCTTTTTGGCCGCCTCATCCGCTTCCGCCATCCGGGCGGCGGCCAGGGCGCCAGCACCGGGCTTGGCCTGAAACAGAACCGGATGGTCGATCTCGGCGGGCGCCAGATCGGCCGGCGCCACGATTACCCGCAAGCCCATCTGGGTCATGTCGAACAGGCGTTCGGCGAAATCGTAGGGCATCCGAACGCAGCCATGGGAGGCCGGATACCCCGGCAGATGGCCGCCGTGCAGCGCAATGCCTGACCAGGTCAGGCGCTGCATGTGGGGCATGGAGGCATCGTCGTACAGGTTGGAGTGGTGATCGGCATCCTTTTCGATGACGCTGAAGATTCCGGCGGGCGTCTCGCGTCCACTTTGGCCGCTCGACACCGGCGCCCGGAGGATCCAGCCCTTCGCATCGTAGACGGTGATCCGCTGGCTCTGCAGCGAAACAACCGCCATGATCGGCTGGCCGGCGGGGCGCGACTCGATGGACTCGATTGCGCGTTCACCGCGGCGCGCGGCGGCAGGACCTACCGCCCCGGTCAGCGCGACCAGAACCGCAATGGCCTGGACCGACCGCAGCCTTGCCTGTTGGCGTTTCGAATTCACAGAACAAGACCTCGCTGATCGGGGCTGCGCCTCCCGCTTTCATAAGGCCATTCGGTGGAATCTGCCAAGACGGAACTTGCCGAATGCTCGATTCGGCCGGAGCCGGCATCCGCGCCGTCAAGGTTAATCGAGACCCGCCGCGATCGCCCGCATCCGCTCGGCGGTCAGGTCGTCGGCCGGAAAGAACGTCTCCAGCGCCAGTTCCGACAACGTAATGTCGACCGGGGTGCCGAAAATCATCGTGGTGGAAAAGAAACTCAGCACCTCGCCATTGAGCCGCATCTTGAACGGGATCGCGACGTTATCCGGCGACAGCGGCGCCGAACGCGCCGGGATCGGATAGGCTTTCAGCTCGTGATAGAGTTTTATCAATTCGGGATCGGCGGTCGCCTCGCACTGCCGGTGCAGCCGCTCCAACAGATGGCTGCACCATTCGGCAAGGTTGACGGTGCGCGCCGCCAGCGCCTCGGGATGAAAGGCCAGACGCAGGATATTGAAAGGCTGGCCGAGCAGACGCGCCGGGACGCCTTCCAGTAGCGGCATCACCATGCGGTTGGCCGAGACCAGATTCCAGTGCCGGTCATAGGCCAGCGCCGGATTGGGCTCATGCGCCTTCAGCACGAGATCAATCGCTGCCCGCGCCGATTTCAGCGCGGGATCGTCGAGCGAGCGCTGCGGAAACGCCGGCGCAAACCCGGCCGCGACCAGCAGCACATTGCGCTCGCGCAGCGGCACCGCGAGCCGTTCGGCCAGCTTCAACACCATGTCGCGCGACGGCGCGGCGCGGCCGGTTTCCACGAAGCTGAGATGACGCGCGGAGATCTCAGCGTCGCCGGCAAGATCGAGCTGGCTGAGATGGCGGCGCTGCCGCCATTCGCGCAGGTGATTGCCGACATGGACGGGCTGGGTTCTTTCGGCGCGTGCCGTGGCGGAGGATGTGCTCATGGTGGAAAGCTACCACGCGCAGTTCACGCGTTCCATTACCTCTGAGGTAAGGAAAATGCTCGACCGACGGTTTGGAGCCGGCGAGAGTTCGAAAAGGCCCCCGCCTATCGCAGGGGCCCTTCGATCGCGGCCATTCTGGAGCGCGACCAGCACGACAAGCAAGGAGCGCCTTCAGGAGTTTGCCTGCCGGCGATCTTGCTAGCCTCCATTGTACAGCCGCCCCTGGTTGGTCGTCACGCCCAGGCGGCTTATTCCATGACCGTTGAAGCGGTTGGTTTCGGTATTGCGAGCCGAGGTGCGATGGTGGGTCGCAGGGATGCTGTTCATCGACGAACGGAACGCGGGGCTCATGTAGGAATTGCTGCTGCTCTGCGCCATCGCGAACGGGCTGGACAGCACCAGGACCGTAGCCAGCGTGATGATCGAAACTTTCATGATCATTTTTCCTTCTTGTTGCTGAACGATAAAAATTGCTCGTTGCTGAACAATTCAAGTCAAACAGGAAGGCTATGTTCCGAGGCTGGCGCCTCAACCAATCGAGAGAAGCGCTAAAATTTTTTTTAATGTCGGCCGCCATCTCAAAATTTTTTCAACGTCGATTTAACCAATAAATCCAACGCACGGACAGCGTTCCAGTTGGCAGCGCCTCATTCACGTTACCTCTGACGTAATCGAATTGCGTATCGGACCGGATCATCTTCACATCACAGGAGATGACCATGAGCACGCCTATCCGACCCGACAGCTTCTCGATCGCCGCCGATTTGATTCCGTGGATGCTCACTCTGGCAACCCGGCTTGTGGCGCGCACGCTCAACATGCCGGAGCCGCTGGTGCACAACACCGGCGTCTTCGTGTTCGTGCATGTGCAGGCGGTCGAGACCAGCGTCGGCCGGCGCCTGCTGCGTCAGCTCCGGTCGTGGCGCCGATCGGCGTCCCGATTCATCGCCCGTCCACCCTCACCTCAAGGAGACCTGTCATGATCCAACCATCTCTGTTTTTGCGCCGCGCCATCCAGGCCGACGCCATCTTCAGCGGCGTCTCGGCCGTGCTGTTGACCTTCGGCGCTGCCGAACTCGCGCCGTGGCTCAACCTGCCCGAGGCGCTGCTGCGCGAGAGCGGCCTGGTCCTGATCGCCTATACCGCACTGGTCGGCTGGCTCGCCACACGGCAAGTCATGCCGAAGCCGCTGGTGCTGATGGTGATCGCTATCAATGCGGCCTGGACGGTCGCCAGCATCGCGTTGTTGTTCTCCAGCGCCGTGACGCCGAACCTGCTGGGTGAAGCCTTTGTCGCGATGCAGGCCATCGCCGTCGGCGCCCTTGGCGAATTGCAATATATCGGATGGCGCAGAAGCAGCGACGCGCTGGCCGCCTAGGCCAAGGCTTGCCGGTCCGGACCAGCGGCCGTCGCGAAAGCACCAGGTTTCATGGAGATTTCTGGCTTCACGGAAGTTCTGGGCTTTGCGGCGGCCGATTTCTTGTAGGCCACTTTGGGCTGGCCATGGCCGTTCAGGTGTTTGCCGTTCAAGGGCTTGCCGTTCAGTTCGCCGTTCGAATGGCCATTCTGCTTTGCCTGAAGCTTTCTTTCCTGCAGCTTTTGCTGCCGCTTTTCTCTGGCCTTCGCCGCCAGCTTCTCGGCCTTTTTCAAGGCCTTCCTTTCTTCCTTGGCCTTCAGGCGCAGCCGTTCCGCCCTCGCCTCGGCGCGCTTCTTCTTGCGTTTCTTCTCGCAGGCGTCGCATTTGCAGCCGATCGGCTTCAGATACGCCTTGAAGTAGTCGGTGCCGTAATCGTAGTTGATCTCTTCGCCCGGCTCGATCTTCTTGATGGCGCGGATCACGACCTTGCGCTTGCGGGCGTTGACGTCGGATTCGGCATTCGGCTTGCAGGCGTGATTGATATAGCGCGCGATGTTCTTGCGCACCGAGCCGTCGATGGTCCAGCGGCCGTTGAGTTCGAACAGGTACTTGTTCTCGATCGCGTCGTCCTTCTTCTTCCGGCAATCCAGCAGCGGCCCAAAATAGCGGACTATTTTGGCGCCCTTCTTGATCGGTTTGGTGGCGAAGAGGCCAAGCCCGGTGCGGGAACGGCCGACACGATAGGGTTTATTGGATGAAATGGCAGGCATGATCGATGAGTACTGACACCAGGGAAGGCGAAGGATCGCGAAGCCGCAGTTCTAAAACGATTCCGGCGAAATGTCAGGTGTTTCGCGCATCCGTCACGAACCTTCCCCAGATTGCGTCGATCGGACCAATATGACGGCAGCGCCGCTGCAAGAACAGGCAGCTGTCCTTTATTTGACGCGTTTTCTTCACGCGAACCGGTTCCCACTTCGCTCGAAAACGCTCTACGTCTGCGGCGGCCGGGTAACGGTCGACGTCAGCATGGCTTCCAGCAGGGTTTCGACGTCGGTGCCTTTCGGAATCCGGCGCAGCACGTCGGAAAGCCTGTCGTCGAGCAGCAGCATGGTGAAGCCGTGAACCAGCGACCACGCCCGCACGATCGCGGCTGCCTGATCGAGCGACAGCGCCTCTTCTGAAATCTGCTCATGCCGGCTGGCGCCGATGGCACCGGCGAATCCGGCAAACGAGGCATTGGCGGCCTCGCACAGCGACGGCCGCTTCATATCGAGACGTTCGGCGCGGAACATCAGCCCGTACATGCCCGGATGCGCCTGCGCAAAGGCGACATAGGCCTTGGCGCGGGCCATCGCCTTCTCCGTCAGCGAGGTGCCGGCCGCGGCGGCAGCCGTCATCGCGGCGCTGAATTGCCGGTAACCGACTGCGGCGAGTTCGCTGACGAGGCCGGTCAGGTCGCCGAAATGATGGGTCGGTGCGGCGTGCGAGACGCCGGCCTCGCGCGCCGCCGCGCGCAGCGTCAGTCCGGCCAGCCCGTCGCGCTCGAGCACCCGTTCGGCTGCCTCGAGCAACGCGCCGTGCAACGCGCCGTGATGGTACGGCGCGGCTTCCGCTGCGTCGGAAGGCCGCGATACTTTTCGTTTCCGCGCTGTCCGCGCCGGCGCGACATTGTTGTTCGCAGCGGACCTGGTGCGGGCGCGGGTGATGGCGGGCTTTCTTGTCATCGGCGATTTATAGGCTGCAATTTTTACACTGTAAAGATTTCGCTTGACGGCCGTCGTGGCTGGCGCTATCGGTATCTTTACGATGTAAAGATAAATTCAGGGAGCGACCGATGCAGCAGTCAGCGACGACCCAGGCGGCCCGCACCAATCTGGCGCCGATTCCGATGGAATGCGACGCGCCGTTTCTGAAGATCGTTGGAGAACTGCCTCGCGAACTCAACGGCACGCTCTATCGCAACGGCCCCAATCCGCAATTCGAGGCGCCCGGCGCGCACTGGTTCGTCGGCGACGGCATGCTGCACGCCTTCCACCTCGAAAACGGCCGCGCCAGCTACCGCAACCGCTGGGTCCGCACCCCGAAGTGGCAGGCCGAACACGACGCCGGCCGCGCGCTGTTCGGTGGGTTCGGCCGAAAATTGCCCGATGTCCCCGCCTCGATTACGCAAGATGGCGGCGTCGCCAACACCAACATCATTTTTCACGGCGGCCGCCTGCTCGCGCTGGAGGAAGGCCACCTGCCGACCGAGATCGAGCCCGGCACGCTGAACCGGCGCGGCTATTGCGACTATGACGGCAGCATCGCCGGACCGTTCACCGCGCATCCGAAGATCGATCCCGTCAGCGGCGAGATGGTGTTCTTCGGCTACAACGCCGCCGGACCCTTGACGCCGGCGCTGTCCTTTGGATCCGTCAATGCATCCGGCGTGGTGACACGGTTCGAGCGCTTCGAAGCGCCCTATGCCAGCATGGTGCACGACTTCATCGTCACCGAACATCATCTGTTGTTTCCGATCCTCCCCATCACCGGCAGCATGGAGCGCGCGATGCGCGGCCGGATGCCCTACGCCTGGGAGCCGGACAAGGGCGCCTATGTCGGCGTCATGAAGCGCAATGGTGCGGCCAAGGATCTCGTCTGGTTTCGCGCCGAGAGCTGCTACGTCTTCCACGTCATGAATGCATGGGAAGAAGGCGACCGCATTGTCGCCGACGTCATGCAGTTCGAGGAAGCCCCGCTGTTCAACCATCCGGACGGCTCGCCGACCGACCCCAAGAAGTCGCGTGCCCGGCTGTGCCGCTGGACCTTCGATCTGGCCGCCAATACCGACCGTTTCACGCAAACCTATCTCGACGATATCACCGGCGAATTTCCGCGCATCGACGATCGCCGCGCCGGGCTTGCCAACCGCCACGGCTGGTATGCCTGCGCCAATCCCGGCCTGCCGATGTTCGGCGCGCTGTCGGGCGTGGTGCATGTCGACGGCAAGGGATCGCGGCTTGGGCAATATCTGCTGCCGGCCGGCGACACCATCTCCGAACCGGTGTTCGTCGCCCGCGACGCCGATGCCGCCGAAGGCGATGGCTGGCTGCTGGCGGCGGTCTGGCGCGCCGCCGAAAATCGCAGCGATCTGGCCGTGTTCAACGCCACCGATGTCGAAGCCGGCCCCGTGGCGCTGGTGCAACTGGGCCATCGGGTGCCTGACGGCTTCCACGGCAACTGGGTCGCGGCGGCGTAGGCCAAGGTGACTCGGCGGCAGGCGTGCCCCAACCTCATTCGTCATTCCGGGACGCGCCCCTTGGCGCAGGCCCGGAAT
This sequence comes from uncultured Pseudomonadota bacterium, assembly GCA_963819325.1. GTDB lineage: Bacteria > Pseudomonadota > Alphaproteobacteria > Rhizobiales > Xanthobacteraceae > Bradyrhizobium. The sequence goes on along the minus strand of CAWFVT010000023.1, from coordinate 136,377 downwards.
GACGGCGGCTAGGTAATTTCCCCCTCCTCACCTTATTTTGACACTGTAAAGATATCGCTTGACGCCTCTCCTCCCCAGGCCTAAACACATCTTTACGATGTAAAGATTAGCCTCACGAGGCTGCCGATGATGGTCTTTCTGATCCTCGCCCCCTACGCCGCCTTCACCCTGCTGATGCTGGTGGGTTCGCCGGTGCCGAGCCTGTTTGCGGCGGCCGCCATCTGCCTGATGGTGATCGGCTATGATGTCTTTCGCGGCCGCGCGATCAAGCTGCTCGGCGCCGGCTCAGCGATCCTGTTCACGTCGCTCGGCGGCTATCTCATCTTGATCGATTCCGGCCTCAGCGCTTCGGCGGTGAAACTGGCGGTCGACTGCGGCATGCTCGCGATCGCGCTGCTGTCGCTGGCGATCCGCTTCCCCTTCACGCTGCAATATGCCCGCGAGGTCGTCGATGCCCAAACAGCCGGCTTGCCGGGCTTTTTGACGGCGAATTACATCATCACGGCGGTGTGGGCGCTGGCTTTCCTGTTGATGTTGATGGCCAATGTGCTGATGATCTATCTGCCCGGCATGCCGCTGTGGTCGGGACTGGCGATCGCCTTCGCTGCCCGCAACACCGCGCTCTATTTTACAAGATGGTACCCGAGATACCGGCTCGCGAAATTCGCAAGCTCGGACGGCGTTCTGTCCGGTTCGTGAACATCACTTCGAAACGTCAAGCGAAACCACCATTCGACGAAGCCCAGGAGCCAGAACGATGAAAGACGTGTTCGCCAAACTCGCCATCGACTTCTTCTCCACCATCGTGTTCATCGCGGTGTACCTGATCACCGACAACGTGCTGCTGGCAACCGGCGTGGCGATCGCCGGCGCGCTTGCTCAGGTGATCTACGCCCACATCAAGGGCCAGCAACTCGGCTTCATGACCTATGCCAGCCTGGCGCTGGTGATCGTGCTCGGCGGTGCGACGCTGTTGACCAGCGATCCGCGCTTCGTGCTGGCCAAGCCCGCGATCGCGCATTTTGCGATCGGCACGATCATGCTCAAGCGCGGCTGGATGCTGCGTTACGTGCCCCCGATCGTGTCGGAGACCATTCCGGAATACGTCACCCTCGCCGGCTACGCCTGGGCGGCGCTGATGTTTGCGCTCGGCGCCGGCACCATTGCGATCGCGCTGACCGGCGACATGAAATTGTGGGCGATCTATGTGTCGGTCGTGGCGATGGGTGCCAAAATCGCGGCCTTTGCCGTGCAATATGTCGCGTTTCGCATACTGGTCAGAAGCCGGCTTCGCGCGGTCAACGCGTAACAAGACGGTTGGGCTTGGGTGATAAGATGCGCTATACCGCCCGCTTGAGCCTATCCAGCTTCCAGAACCATTCCGGTTTTGCGAACGAGGACGTGAGGAGACCAAGATGGCCGTGGACGGAAACTGGAACATCGTCATGAGCACCCCGATGGGCGATCGCAACACGACGCTGGCGCTAAAGAATTCGGGCGGCGCACTGACGGGCACCCAGACCGCCGAAGGCAATTCGACCGAGATTTTCGACGGCACGGCCAACGGCGACGACGTCGCCTGGAAAGTCTCCATCACCAACCCTATGCCGCTGACGCTCGAATTCACCGGCAAGGTCTCCGGCGACAGCATCTCCGGCGAAATGGGGATCGGCCCGATGGGCAGCTTCCCGTTCAAGGGGACAAGGGCGTAAGGGCTGGAGCACGGCGCCTGTTAAGCCGTCATCACCGGGCTTGTCCCGGTGATCCACGTCTCACTTTCTTCCGATCCAAAGACGTGGATGGCCGGGTCAAGCCCGGCCATGACGATGACTGAGTGAAGGCCCCTCACCCCAGATTCAACTCCTTGAAAAAGTCATTGCCCTTGTCATCGATGATGATGAAGGCCGGGAAATCCTCGACCTCGATGCGCCAGATCGCTTCCATGCCGAGTTCGGGATATTCCACCACCTCGACCTTCTTGATGCAGTGCTCGGCGAGGTTCGCGGCCGCACCTCCGATCGAGCCGAGATAGAAGCCGCCATGCTTCTTGCAGGCCTCGCGCACCGCGGCCGCGCGGTTGCCCTTGGCCAGCATCACCATCGATCCGCCCGCCGCCTGGAACTGGTCGACAAACGAGTCCATCCTTCCCGCCGTGGTCGGGCCGAACGCGCCGGAAGCATAACCTTCCGGGGTTTTCGCCGGGCCGGCATAGTAGATCGGATGGTTCTTGAAATAGTCCGGCAACGCCTCGCCCCGCTCCAGCCGATCGCGCAATTTGGCATGCGCGGAATCCCGCGCCACGATCATGGTGCCTGACAGCGACAGCCGGGTCTTGATCGGATGCTTTGACAGCGTCGAGAGAATATCTTTCATCGGCCGGTTGAGATCGATCTTGACCACCTCGCCGCCGAGCGCCTGCTCGACAACAGGAAGATATTGAGCGGGATTGTGCTCGAGCTCTTCGAGAAAAACACCGTCCCTGGTGATCTTGCCCAGCACCTGGCGATCCGCCGCGCACGAGACGCCAAGTCCGATCGGCAATGACGCGCCGTGGCGCGGCAGCCGGATCACGCGCACGTCGTGGCAGAAATATTTGCCGCCAAACTGCGCGCCGACGCCGAGCGACTGCGTCATCTTCAGGATTTCCTGCTCCATCTCGAGATCGCGGAAGGCGTTGCCATCGGCCGAGCCGTGGGTCGGCAGCGCATCGAGATAGCGCGCCGACGCCAGCTTCACCGTCTTCATGCAGAGTTCGGCCGAGGTGCCGCCGATCACGATCGCAAGGTGGTATGGAGGGCACGCCGCGGTGCCCAGGGTCAGCACCTTCTCCTTCAGGAACGCCAGCATGCGGTCGCGGGTCAGGACCGAGGGTGTAGCCTGGAACAGGAAGCTCTTGTTGGCGGAGCCGCCGCCCTTGGCCATGAACATGAATTTGTAGGCGTCGTCGCCCTCGGCGTAGATCTCGCACTGCGCCGGCATGTTGTTGGCGGTGTTCTTTTCCTCATACATCGACAAGGGTGCGACCTGCGAATAACGCAGATTGCGCCGCAGATAAGCGTCGCGCGCGCCTTCGCTCAGGGCCGCCTCGTCGTCGCCATCGGTGAGGACGCGCGAGCCTTTCTTGCCCATGATGATGGCGGTGCCGGTGTCCTGGCACATCGGCAACACGCCGCCGGCGGCGATATTGGCGTTCTTGAGGAAATCGAAGGCGACGAACTTGTCGTTGTCGCTGGCCTCCTTGTCATCGAGGATGCTGCGCAACTGCTTGAGATGCCCCGGCCGCAAATAATGGTTGATGTCGCCGAACGCTGCCTCCGACAACGCCCGCAACGCCTCGCGCGACACCACCAGCATGTCCCTGCCCAGCACCTTCTCGACCCGCACCCCGTCGGTGGTGATCTTCTTGTACGGCGTCGTATCCGCGCCCAAGGGAAACAGCGGCGTGTGCCTGTAGGGCGGAACGGGTTTCGGGTTGGGGATAGCGGTGGGGGCGTTCATGGCTTGCTCGCAGGTTCGGGAGCCGGAACGTCCGCTTCGAGACGCCGGCGGTTGAACCGTTCTACGCACTTTTGAGGGAAAAGGAAGGTTCCGGATGTCATGCCGGCCAAGCATGTATTCCCGGTCTACCTTCCCGCCTTCCAACTGCCGAAGCGTGAGAGCTGCTCTTGCGCTAATCGCTGGCGGACGCTTCAATGGCGCGAGGGGGCATTCATCATGGCATTGATTCCTGAATTTCGCAGATCAACCTTGCTCGCAACCGTGCTGGCGCTGTTGGGCGCAATGGCGCTGACCGTATCGGGCGCATCGCCGGCGCGTGCCGACCGCTGCGACGATCTCGCCACCCAGCTCAAGGGCCAGATCGACGGTCTCAAAGTCGGCATCACCGCTGCCCGCGTCATCTATCTGTCGCATCCGCTGGCCAAAGAGCTCTCCCTCGGCTGTGCAGGCCGCAAATTCAGCATCGAGTTGTATGCCAAGGCCAACGGCCGTAAGCCGAAGCCGGAATTTCTCGAATTCGTTGCCAGCGCTGCCGCCCTCGTCTTTAGTTTGCCGAAAGATGAAATGCTCAAGGGGGTTTCACGGTGCATGTCGCGGATGGGTATTTTCCGCGGCGACGATGTCTCGACACGTTACCGTCGGCTCGACATGAACTGCACGCGAACCAAGACCGACGCAGCGATTGCGATCTCGCGCGGCAAGGACCAGTAAGGCGCAGCCCTCGGGTCAACAAAATCGCGGCAATTTGAGGAGATCTTCGAGGCTTCCGTTCACCATAGGTGCCGGATCGGTCAGAATAACGCGCGGTTTATCCTTTGGATTCATAAAGCCTTGGTCTTCGCCCGTCACGGTCTGGCGCATCAATCAGGGATCTTTTCCGATGAGCATTTCGGCGATCACGTCCTCAACCCATATCACGACGCCTGTTCCGGTGACGGCCACCGATACCAGCGCGGCCAAAGCCCCGGACCCGTCGAACGATAACAGCGCCGACGATGCCACCGAGGCCCAGCCGCCGGTGGTGGCCGCCCTTCCCCCCGGCCAGGGCACGCGGATCGACCAGATCGCCTGAGGATTGAAGCTCGCAGCTCGCTTGCCACGACCACGACTATCGTCGCCCGATAGCTTTCGGGATTTTCACAAACGGCGGTGAATACTGGATACCCGCTTTCGCGGGGTATGACTGCTGTTTGTCGGCCAGCGCACTGCGCCTCACCTCGCAACTGCCACCGCGTCATCGGCATTCGCCCGGGTGCGGCATCCGATGTACGCGGTAGGCGTTTCGCGCCGGTATTGAGGAACGCGCACTGATCGCCGGCCTCCCCGGTTATGCCGACTACGCCGCCCGGGTACACTACCGGCTGGCCCCGGGACTTTGGTAGGGCTCGAACCACTCCCGGCAAAATGGCTTATACTGTAGATGGTGGCCATTCACGGAGCGGACCGATGCCCCAGACCAAGACCTACACCGGCGGCTGCCACTGCGGCATGGTGCGTTTCGAATGCACCAGCGACCTTGAGATGGTGACCGCCTGCAATTGCTCGATCTGCACCAAGAAGGGCCTGCACTTCGCGTTCCTGCCGCCGAAGAGTTTCCAGTTGCGCGCCGGCGAGGACAACCTGAAGGAATATCTGTTCAACAAGCATGCGATCCGGCATCAGCTCTGCAACGACTGCGGCGTCGATGTGTTCGCGCGTGGCACGAAGCCCGACGGCACAGAGGTGATCGCGCTGAACGTCAGCTGCATCGACGGCGTCGAGCTGGAAAAGCTGGCGATGACCCCGATCGATGGACGGAACAGGTAGGACATAACCGACGCGATCCCGCGCCGCCGGAATGACAAAACGGACCTAAATATCCAGCGCCTTGTAGCGGCGGAAGATGCCGTCCTCGTTGAAGGGGATGCGGCGGTCGCTGGCGAGATAGGCCTTGATGCTGGGTCGCACGGCGACGCGGTCGTGTAGATCGACCAGCCCGGGAATGCTGCGCTCGAACGCCTTCATGCGCCTGGGAAAGGCGTAGCGCAGCCCTTCGATGATCTGGAACAGCGACAGATCGACATAGGTTATCCGGCGGCCGGTGACATGCGAGCCGCCATTGCTCTCCAGCAGCCGCTCGAAATAGCCGAGATATTTCGGCGCCCGCGAACTCCAGAATTCGTCGGTGCGCTTTTTGGCGGGCTGGCGCTGATCCTCGTAATACAGCGACGGGCCGAGCGGATGATGGGTGTCGTGAATTTCCAGCACGAAATCGGCCACTGTGAGCTGCAACTGATGTACCCACAGCCGGCCTGCTTCCGCCTTCGGCGCCAGACCATGCCGCGATCCCAGATAGAGCAGGATGTTGGCGGTCTGCCCGATCACCTGTTGCCCGGCTTTGAGAAACGGCGGCGCGAACGGCGGCGTGCCGGCATGCGCCTCCATCATCTTGATCATCGCGGCGATGCCGCGGTCGCTGCGCGCGACATCGACATATTCGGCGCCGGCGTCTTCCAGCGCGAGGCGGACATATTCACCGCGGCCCTGAATGCCCGGCCAGTAGTAGAGTGCATATTTCATCGGACATCCCTGACCGTTTCATGCGTTCGAAGCTTCGCCGAAAATGGCATTCATTTCCGACATGACGGCACCCACGGATTCTCAACGCTAATTCGCCAAGCGCAAGGTGTTTCGTTGCGGTCCAACAATTGCAGCATAGTAACTCGGAGGCACAGCTCGGTTGCTTCTTGGCGCCGTCACAACATGTTGTTCCTGATGTATGCTGCCGTCGACTGGAAGGAGAAATCAGATGACCGACACCACCGCGCGCGGGGCGGCGCTGCCGCCCGACGATGCGACGAGAAAGCTCACCGTGGCCAATCCCGACGATCCGGCGATGGGCCACATCTCGGTCGCGGGCGGCACCTACACGATCCTCGTCACCGGCAAGGACACCGGCGGCCGTTACTGCCTGATCGACATGCTGATCCCGCCCGGCGGCGGACCGCCGCCGCACCGTCACGACTTCGAGGAGATGTTCACGATTCTCGATGGCGAGATCGAGTTCAGCTTCCGCGGCGAACCACGGCGGGCGGGCGCCGGTTCGACCGTGAACATCCCGGCCAACGCACCGCACGCGTTCAAGAACGCGTCGGACAGGCCGGCGCGCCTGCTCTGCATGTGCCTGCCGGCGGGGCAGGAGGAATTTTTCCTGGCGGTCGGCGACCCCGTCGATAGCCGCACTGCGCCACCCCCGAAGCTCAGCAGCGAAGAGCGGGCCGAGCGCATGCAACGCGCCAGGGCGCTCTCGGCCCAATATCGAACCGAGCTATTGGTGTGAAAAACCACCCAGGCGCCGGCCGAAAAGCCCGGTAAAAATGAAAAGGCGCCGCGAAATCAACCGCGGCGCCTGTATCGTAACTTGCATTGTCGTATTGCGGACGATCAGACCTGCTGGATCCCCGACAATTCCCAACCGCCGCCACGCGGCCGCAGGAAGGTCCACACCTCCGTCGCCTCGGTCGGCGCATCGCTGCCCTTGACCAGGCGGCCGGTGGCATTGTCGACGGTCTTGTCGACCAGCGCATAGCGCATCGCCACGCTGGCAAAATCAGTATCGCCTTCGCGCCAGGCTTCGGCGAGATCGCCCTGCAACAGCTTGATGCCGGAGACGAGGTTGGTCTGGTTTCGCGCTTTGTAATCGGCGAGATCGTCGTCGATGTAGGACACCATTTCAGGCGTCGCGAGCGTACGCAGTCTGGCGATATCCTCCTTTGCCCACGCGGCCTGAATCTCACCGAGCAACCTTTCGAAAGCTTCATAGTCGGCCGGAACGATCTCAAGCGGCGCGCTGCCCGATCCCAGTCCGAACCCGCCGGGTGACATCATGCTCGGTGACCCGCCGCCGTAGCCTGGCGCCGCACCGGCATAGGCCGGCGCTGTCGCGTGGCGGCGCTGCCACCATGACATCGCCAATCGAACCACGATCAAGATCAAGCCGATCTGCAGGATCAGGCCGAGGATCGACGACAATCCGCCAAGGCCACCGAACATCCCGCCGCCGAACAGCATGCCCAGCAGGCCGGCGCCGAGGAAGCCCGCGGCAAGGCCGCCAAGCATGCCTCGGCCGGGACTATTGAACAGCCCGCCGCTCGTGGCCCCGCCGATCCCGGGGCTGCCGGGCTGGGTCAGGGTGCGATTGAACGGCTGCGCCGTACCCGGTGCCGTCGATGTGCTCGGCGGCGCGGAGAAGGTTCGTCGCCCCCCGGGAGCCCGAACTAAGGCCACCGCCAACCCGGGCGTCGGCCGACGAGACGGCCAGCATCAAGGGCAACGCCAGCGCCAAAACGAGCGCGATCGCCTGAACGATATTGCGGGCGAGTTTCATGTCACTTTCCTCAATCCCCGGCAGGGGGAAGCGCCTCTAAGATGTGCGCCTCTGCTCAAATGTGAAGCTATTATCGGGAACCGCGGCTGCGGCGCTCGGTCGCGGGCATCGGCCGATCGCGCCGCGCCATTTCCAGGGTGCAGCGCGTCCGGGACGCCCAAGGCTCTGTCGTCGGCTAAGTCGGCGTCATGGTTTCCTTCACCGCGGCAACCAGTTGGCTGAGCGTGAAAGGCTTGGGCAGGAAGGCAAATTGCTGGTTTTCCGGCAGGCTCTTTTCGAAAGCATCTTCCGCATAGCCCGAAACGAAGATGATCTTGAGGTCCGGGTTGCGGCCGCGCATGGTCTTGAGAAGGGTCGGGCCGTCCATTTCCGGCATCACCACATCGGAAACCACGAGGTCGACGGCGCCGTTCTTCTGGTCCAGCGCTTCCATCGCCTCGATGCCGTTCGAGGCCTCGATCACACTGTAGCCGCGCGAGCGCAAGCCGCGCGCGTTCAGCGAGCGCAACCCCTCTTCATCTTCCACCAGCAGGATGGTGCCCTGCCCGGTCAGATCGGTGCGCGGTTTGGCCTCCGCCGGCGGCTCCCTGACCGCGCCGTTCGCGACCATAGCTTCGGACTGGGCCTCGAGCTCGGGACGATGCCGCGGCAGGAAGATATGGAATGAAGTGCCCTTGCCGGTTTCGGAATCGACATAGACGAAACCGCCGGTCTGCTTGACGATGCCGTATACGGTCGACAGGCCAAGCCCGGTGCCCTTGCCGACTTCCTTGGTCGAGAAGAACGGCTCGAAGATCTTGTCGACGATGTCAGGGGCAATGCCGCTGCCGGTATCCGCAACGTCGATCCGCACATAATCCGCCGCCGGCATGCCCTTGTAGGACAGCCGTCCGGATTCCTCCGACGTCACATTGACGGTCCGCACCGTGAGCTTGCCGCCGTCGGGCATCGCATCGCGGGCATTGACCGCCAGATTGACGATCACCTGCTCGAACTGCGAGACGTCGACCTTCACCGGCCACAGGTCGCGGCCATGCACCAGATCAAGCTTGACCTTCTCGCCGATCAGCCGGCGCAGCAACATGGTGAGGTCGCTCAATGCGTCGCCGAGATCGAGCACCTGCGGCCGCAGCGTCTGGCGGCGCGAGAACGCCAGCAATTGCCGCACCAGCGTCGCCGCGCGGGTCGCGTTCTGCTTGATCTGCATGATGTCCTGGAACGACGGATCGGTCGGCTTGTGCGCGTTCAGCAGGAAGTCATTGGCCATCATGATGGCGGAAAGCACATTGTTGAAATCGTGCGCGATGCCGCCGGCGAGCTGGCCGACCATGTCCATCTTTTGCGACTGGTTGATCTGGTTCTCGAGCGTGCGCCGTTCGGTGGTCTCCAGCATGTAGACGATCGCCGCCTCGGTCTCGCGCTCGCCTTCCTCGACCGCGGTGACGAAGAACTGCCCCCACCGCTCCTTGGCGCCATCGAGCATCGCCTCCACCGGGGGAATATCGCCCTGACCTTCCGCGGCCTGGTTGATGGCTGCGACCAGAAGATTGCGATCGCGAACATTGACGGCGGCGAAGATCGATTTGTTGGCCGCACCATCGGCGCTGAGGCCTTGCGCCAGCTTGGCAAAGCGGGCGTTGGCGCGCACCACCGCGCCGGAACGGTCCACGGTCGCAATCGCCATCGGGGTATGATCGAAGAAACGCATGAAGCGCACTTCGGCGGCGCGCTGCGGATCGGACCGTTCGTCGCGGGCGCGGCTGATCACCAGCGTCCGCGACGCGCCGGGCACGCCGTCGGCGCCGAACGCCAGCTTGTGATAGAGCCGCACCGGCATGGTCTTGCCGCCGCGCATCCGCAGGTCGATATCGAACACCTCGGTTTTGACTTCGCCGGGCACCGGCGGAATCGACGTCAAAAGCGAAGCCCCGTCGCCGGAGACGATATCGGTCAGCTTCAGGCCGCCCGAGCCGATCTCCGCCAGATCGTGATCGAGCCAGTTCGCCAGCGTGGCGTTGACATAGACGAGGTCGCCGGCGGCATTGACCGAGAAGAACCCGCAGGGCGCATGATCGAGATATTCGATCGCATGCTGCAGTTCCTGGAACACATCCTCCTGGCGTTCGCGGTCTCGGGTGATGTCCGAAATCGACCACACCGCGTATTTCGCCTCGCGCTTGCCCTGGCCGAGCGGCCGCACCCGCATCCGTAGCCAGCGGCCGTGACTGCCTTCGGTAGAGGCGATGCGGACTTCTTCCTGCTGGCGCTTGCCTTCGCGCGCCGCCTTGAGCAGCCGAAACACCGCCTCCGACACGTCGGGATTGCCGATGAAGACCCGCTCCACGGGGCGGGCCTCCAGCGCGGTCGCCGCCCCCGTCAGCGCCAGATAGGCCGCGTTGGAATAGACCACATGACCGCGCGAGTCGGTGACGGCCAGCCCGTCATAGGCGTGATCGGCGATCCGGCTCGTCACCGGGTTGTCGGCGGCGCGATCGGCGAAGCGAATGATCCCGGCGGCGAAAGCGAACAGGTTGAACAGCCCGACCGTTGCCAGCAGCGCCAGCAGCCCAAGGATATAGGGCTGCGCCTGCGCATGACCGATGCTCATGAGGGCGATCGCGGCCGCGACGATCCCGCCGGCCACCAGCAGCACCAGCACAATGCTGCCGCTGCGCCGCGCCGGCTCGTGGGCGGTCATCGCGGGTGACGGATCGATGTCAGGTTCGGCGGTCATGCGAGCGGACGCGGCCTGTCGGCGTGAATAGGACGCGCTTGCCGCACGCCCGCTCCTGAGTGCCTGAATCGGGCCGGCAAGCGCAAGTGAATCGAACGGCTATTTTGCCGGTTAGGCGCTTTTCCGGCCAATTTCCCTCCCGGTTCAGACCCGCCGGCCGGAAAGACCGCGCCTGAGGCCCATGACGTAGCCGATAATTTCGGCAACCGCATGATAGTGTTCCACCGGGATTTCAGCGTCGATTTCCACGGTCGCATACAGGGCCCTCGCCAGCGGTACATTCTCCACGATCGGAATGTCGTGCTCGGTTGCGATTTCCCTGATCTTGCGCGCGATCAGATCGACGCCCTTGGCCACGCAGATCGGCGCCGTCATGCCGCGTTGATAGGACAGCGCGACCGCGTAATGGGTCGGGTTGGTGATGATCACGGAGGCCTTGGGAACCGCCGTCATCATGCGTTTCTTCATGCGCGCATGGCGCAACTGCCGGAGGCGTCCCTTGACGTGCGGATCGCCCTCGGACTGCTTGAATTCCTGCTTCATTTCCTGCAGCGACATTTTCTGCCGTTCGTACCACTGCCGGTACTGGAAGAAATAATCGGCGATCGCAACCACCGCGAGCATCGCCACCACGGCGCCCAATAGCCGCAGGGTCAGGCTGGTGGTTACGCCCAGGATAGCCGCCGGATCGAACCGCACCATCGACTCCAGCCGATGACGCTCCGGCCACAGGATCGCCGCCATCACGACGCCGAGCGCAATCAATTTGAAAATGCCCTTGGCGAAATTCGCCGCCGCCTGCTTGCCGAAGATCCTTGTGGCTCCGGCGGCCGGCGAGATCTTGCTCAGCTTGGGCTTGAGGGATTCACCCGACCAGACCAGCCGATGCTGCACCATGTTGCCCGCGATCGCCGCCAGCGCCAGCATCAACAGCGGCACGCCGATCGCTGCGATCACCACAAATTCGAGCTTCTGCGCCAGCGCCAGCAGACCGGGGCCGTCGACGCGGAACATCCATGAATTGGCGATCAGGTTGCGCAGCGGCATCTCGATCCCGCCGCCGATCGATCCGGAAAATGTCGACAGCACCAGGGTCGCGCCGGCGATCATGAACCAGGTGTTGACCTCCTGGCTTTTGGCGACATCGCCGCGATCATGGGCGTCGTCCAGACGTTTCTGGGTGGGGTCTTCTGTTTTGTCGGATGTGTCGTTTTCGTCGGCCATCGATCGGCTTTCAGCTTAACGGCATCAGGTCGTGCATGATGCCGGTGAAATAATCGAGGAACGTTCCCATCATCGCCGAGATGACGAAGGCGAAGATCAGGAAACCGGCGAGGATGGCCAGCGGCACGCCGACGAAATAGACCTGCATCTGCGGCATCAGCCGCGCCAGCACGCCAAGCCCGATATTGAAAACCAGGCCGAACACCAGGAACGGCGCCGACAACTGCATGCCGATCCGAAACGCGGCGGCAAAGGCGCGGGTGGCAAGTGCTGCGACATCCCCGCTCGGCAACATCTCGCCCGGCGAAAACACCGCGTAGCTTTCGTTCAGCGCGGCGATCACGAGATAGTGGCTGTCGGTTGCAAACAGCAGTGTGATGCCGAGCAAAGTGAGGAAGTTGCCGATCAAGAAGTCCCTGCTGGCCCTGGGTCGGATCGACCGCGGTGACGAAGCCGAGCCCCATTTGCTGAGCGATCACCGACCCGGCCACCTGCAGCGCCGCCAATGTCACCCGCGCGGTGGCGCCGAGCACAATGCCGATCAGGATTTCATGGACCATTAACACCAACAGCGGCGTCAGCGTATCCATGTTGACATGGTAGGCGTCGCGGTGCAGCGGCAGGATGATCAGCGTCAGCAACAACGCGATCGCAAGCTTGATACGGACCGGAATGTTGGACTCACCCAACCCCGGCAACAGCATCACCATGGCGCCGATGCGGGCGAATACCAGCATGAAGGCGGCGGCAAGCGCAGGCAGTAGCGAGATGTCGGCATGCATTCACACACTTTGCCTCAACCACCTATGATTTGCGACGATATCCGCATCATGTGGCTGTGCAGCGCATCCGCCATGAACGGCAACGCCAGCAGCAAGGTGACGAAGATCGCCAGGATTTTCGGCACGAACACCAACGTCTGTTCCTGGATCTGGGTGAGCGCCTGAAACAGCGACACCACCACGCCGACGACAAGACCGACGATCATCAACGGCGACGACACCACCACGATGGTCCAGATCGCATCGCGCGCCACGTCAAGGGTTTCAGCACCGGTCATATGGGTTTCTCGCCTTGTACGTTTCTCATTTCAGGCTGTCACGCCCGAAGCCTGCGAATGGCGAGTAGCGAATGGATCCGTGCCATCGCGCCCTCCGTCACTCGGTATTCGCTATTCGCTATTCGCAATTCGCTCACTCAGATCGCCATCTTCATGATGTCTTCATAGGCCGCGATGACCTTGTCGCGCACCGACACCAGCGTCGATACCTTGACGTCGGTTTCCGCCACCGCCGTCACCACATCCATGACATTGGCCTTGCCCGCCGCCATCGCGTTGGTCTGCGAATCGGCCTTGCGGCCGCCGTCGACGACGTCGCCGATGGCGTCCTTGAGCAGGTCGCCGAACGAAGGGCCGCTGGCGGCCGACGCCTTGCCGGCGACGGCGGGATCAATGATGCGGCCGACGCTCGCATAGGCATTGGCAGCGATTGTGGGTGAAGCCATGGTTCAGGTTTCCCGTTCAGGACTTGATGATGTTGAGCGTGAGCGCGAGCATCCGGCGCGTGGCGCTGATGATGTTGAGGTTGGCCTCGTAGGACCGCTGCGCGTCGCGCATATCGGTCATTTCGATCAGCGGATTGACGTTGGGATATTTGACGTTGCCGGAGGCATCCGCCGCCGGATTGCCGGGCTCATGCTTGACGCGGAACGCCGTGGTATCGGGCCGCACCTTGCCGATCCCGACCACCCTGGCGTCCAGCGCGCGATCGAGTTCGGAAGTGAAGCTCGGCACCTTGCGGCGATACGGTTCGCCGCCGGCGGTCTGCGCGGTGGAATCCGCGTTGGCGATGTTCTCCGAGATCACGCGCATCCGTCCGGCCTGCGCGCGCAGGCCCGATGTCGCGATCCCCATCGAGCGGGCGAAATCCGCGATAACCTGACGATCTGCCATACTGTCCCTTTCCCGGCTCTAACCGGCCTCAGGCCTTGCCGATCGCGGTCTTCAGAAGATGCAGACTGCGGGTGTAGAGTGAGGTCACGGCGGCATAGTCCATCTGATTGGCTGACACCTTGAGCATCTCGTCCTCCAGGTTGACGGCGTTGCCGGCGGGCCGCGTCTCGAAGCCGACCTTGCCGTTTTGCTCGAAAGTATCGACACCGCCCGATGGCGCGATATGGTTGCCGCTGGTGCGCATCATCGCCAGCGCTCCCATCGATCCCGGAGTTCCCGCGGCGTCGAGTTTCGGTTCGACCAGATCGCGCGGCTTGAAATTCGGCGTGTCGGAATTGGCGACATTCTCGGCCAGCACGCGCTGGCGCTCCTGGTGCCACTGCATCCGGGTCCGCAGCACCGCCAATCCCGGAATATCGTTCATGGACATCGGACCGCTCTCCTCGCCTCTCGGCGCGCAACGCCGTTGAGGTAGGCAGAATTTGCCGCGTGTATGGTTAACAGCGGGTTAAGAAGTGCCGCGATCAGGGAACATGCCCCATCGTGGATGGCCGGAAGCTCGATCGAGCGGCATTTCCGCCACCCAGCCGCGTTAACCATCCAAGTGTTCGAAGTTGGGACTTTCAGAAGTCGTTTTGGCCCGGGCGATTCATGGGTTATTAAGAAGCGGGACGGCAACTATTGCCGCGGGGAATTAAGAGATTGGGCCAATATCGGGCTTTGTTCGCCATCTGTTGTGTCGATTCCGATCCGCGCTCGACCAAACCGAGGCCTGAAGAGACGCTATTTGCCGGGGACTAAGCATGCAGGCAGTCACATTTTTCTTCGCATTCGTGGCCGTTCTGGCGCTGATCGGCGTCGCGGCCTGGCTGGTTCGCCGATTCGCCGGTAATCGCCTCGGCGCCAACACCAATCGGGGGCGGATGCCGCGGCTGGCCGTGATCGACGCCGCGGCCGTGGACGGTCGACGGCGGCTGGTGCTGGTGCGGCGCGACAACATTGAACATCTGCTGATGATCGGAGGTCCGACCGACATCGTTGTGGAACCCAATATCGTGCGGGCCACGCCGGCACGCGATCAGATGCCTGCGCGGGCCCCCGTCGGTGGCGCCGAACTGCCGCCGCGAATTGCGCCGCTGCCCGATTCCGGCAATTGGACCGATGGCGATTCGGGCCGGCCGGACATTTTCGATTCTGCCGAACCGCAGATGCCAGAGCCGCCGCCGCGACCGGCCCGGCCTTCTTTTGTCGACGAAGTGCGACGCCCGATGCCACCGGCGCTGCCGGAACGGCGCAGCGAGCGCAACGATCCTCTCGCAGGCTTCACGCCGGAGTCGCTCGGTGTCCGTCCGGAACCGCGCCAAGAATCACGCCAGGAATCGCGCCAAGAACCGCGTAGCGAGCCGATCGCGCCGCGAACACCGCCTCGCAATGAACCGATGATCCCCCGGGCGCCGCGAGCGAGCGAGCTGCCGAAGCCGCCGCCGGTTCGCGCGGAGCGCACCATCGCCGCCCCGCCGCCGATCCCCTCACCGCCGCCGATCGCCTCGCCATCACTCTCGGCCGCGGACCAGAATCTCGCCGAGATGGCGCAGCGGCTGGAGGCAGCGCTGCGCCGGCCGGCCGGCGAGACGGCATCCGAACCACGGATCGGTGCGCCGCCGGTGGCGCCCGAGCCGCCGCCGAGCCGTCCCCCGCCGCGCAGCGAGCCTTCGATGGCCCCGCCGATGCCCGCCTCGACGCCGGCGCCCAAGACCGGCTTTGAGAATCTGGAAGACGAGATGGCATCCTTGCTGGGCCGTCCAAAGTCCCCTTCGTGAGATCGGCGTCTGTCCCGCGTAGAGTTTTATTTTTTGCCATTCTGACTGCCGCCGGATCGCTGGCGGGTCCGGCGTTCGCGCAGGACATCAGCATCAATCTCGGCCAGGGCAATGGCGGCGTCACCGAGCGCGCGATCCAGTTGATCGCGCTGTTGACGGTGCTGTCGATCGCGCCGTCGATCCTGATCATGATGACGTCGTTCACCCGGATCGTCGTGGTGCTGTCGCTGCTGCGCACCGCACTCGGCACCGCGACCGCGCCGCCGAACTCCGTGATCATAGCGCTCGCCATGTTCCTGACCGCGTTCGTGATGGGTCCGGTGCTGCAGAAATCGTATGACGACGGCATCAAGCCGCTGGTCGCCAACCAGATCGGCGTCGAGGACGCGCTGCAGCGCGCCTCGGTGCCGCTGCGCGGCTTCATGCAGAAGAACGTCCGAGAAAAGGACCTCAAACTGTTCATGGACCTGTCGCGCGAGCCGCCGCCGGCAAGCCCGGAGGAAATGTCGCTGCGGATCCTGGTGCCGGCGTTCATGATCTCCGAATTGAAACGTGCCTTCGAGATCGGCTTCCTGTTGTTCCTGCCGTTTCTGATCATCGACCTCGTGGTCGCATCGGTCTTGATGTCGATGGGCATGATGATGCTGCCGCCGGTGGTGGTGTCGCTGCCGTTCAAGCTGATCTTCTTCGTGCTGGTCGACGGCTGGTCGCTGGTGGCCGGCAGCCTGGTGCAGAGTTACAGCGGGTAGTGGCGCGGATAGGATATGGATGCCCGCGTGCAGCGTTCTGTTTTCCGATTCGATTTTCAAACAGCCTCGCTCCACGTGAAGCCGTCATACTCCGCGAAAGCGGAGTATCCAGTACGCCGCAGCTTCTCGGCTCTATCATTAACGTCTCGGAATACTGGATCGCCCGCTTTCGCGGGCGACGACGAAGGTCCACGGTCGCACGGGGATCGCCCGGCAACGCCCTCACCCCTTCACATCAAACTGCTTGCTGAGGTGGTCGCCGATCTGAACCAGCATGGCGACGCATTCGGGAAAGCCTGGCTTGGCGATGGTCGCCTGGTCGGCGCTGGCGCGGAATTCCCAACTGTCGCCGGCACCAAGAACCGAAATCACGATTCCGTCCGGGCAGTCGGCGTGGACCTTCAGCTCCGCCTTCGCCATCGCAATCAGTTCGGCTTCGGTCTTGATCGGCTTGCTCATGATGGCCGTTCCGGATCATGCCTCAGATCAAGGCAGGCTGACGCCTCGACCAGGTTCTGTCGAGGGGATGATTCCGAAAGGCCTGAGTTGCGCGCTGATGCGCTATCGTGGCGCATCCGCCCGCTTCAAGCCGACGATCTGCGGCAATGAGCCGGTCGGGTTTGGATCGGCCTTCGGCATTTCCGGCGGCAGCGTCGCTCTGGCGGTCGCGTCGGGGAATCGCGTTCTCATTTCGCGCAGGAATCCGTCGAGCGTATCGACGCTGGCCGCCATCTTCGCGATCGGGGCGAATTCGTCGGTGTTGGCGTCGGCCGGCCGGCTCGCGGTCTCGAACGCGGCGCGGTCGTCGTCGCCACTCATCAGTGGCGCATATTTTTCGCGGAAGCGCGCCAGGCCGATGGCATCCTGCGCCAGCGCGTATCCGACCAGCGCGCGGATCACGTCGCCCTTCTCCACCGGGTTCAGCGGTTTGAAGTTGCGCCAGCGATCGGCGTAATACAGTTCGATCTGTTCGGACGCCTCGCGCCAGCGCCGCGACGCCCAGTAGATATCGGAGCGCAGCCGGATCGCCTCGCGGCCGGCGATATTGGAGATGATATCGAGCGCGAGGTCATGGCGGCCGATGTCGCTTTGCGCGCGCGCTTCCAGCAGCAGCCGCTGCTGACGCAGTTCACCCGCAAGATCGGCGATCCGGGTGGTGCGAAGAGCCGCGATGGCGCGATCCGGCTTGCGATTGGTGAGGTAGACCATGGCGAGGCGCGCCGCTACCTGGGCGCGCGCCGCTCCCTCCAGCCGGTGATCGACCTGATACTGCAGGAGTTCGCTGGCCTGATCGAGCAGATCGACCGCCACCAGCCGATCGGCGAGCCGGCGGATCATTTCGTCGCCGCGCCGCCCGATCGGGGTCAGTTCACGGTATTCGTAGAACAGCCCGAGCGCATCGACCGGCGGAAGGTCGTCGCCCTTCGATCCGAGAAAGAGTTGTGCGAACAGCGCCGCCGCCTCGTCCTGGCCCTGCCGTGAGATTTCCGCATTGGGCTGCAGCCGGGTCGCGGTCCGGTCCACCGCAAGCGACTCGCCGTAGCGTCCGGATTCGGAATAAAGCCGCGCCATCATCACCAGCGCCCTCACCTCGATCCCGTCGCCGCGCCACATCACTGAAAGCGTCTCGAGTTCGTGCAAGGCATCGGCCGGGCTGATCTCGTCGCGCTTCTGCCGCAGCGCGATCTCGAGCAGCTTGCCTTCGGCGGCCGCGGCACGGTCCGCCGAGTTCACGGCCACGCTGTATTCGCCGAGCGCGTCCTTCTCGTGTCCGAGCGCCTCGGCGAGCCGGCCGCGCAACACCGCGACCGCCGGCTTCTGTTCGGGCAGAACGCCGATGACTTCCAGGTCGGCGGCACGCTTGGCGGCGCCGGAATAATCCCTGACCTCCAGCGAGGCGCGCATCGCTTCGGTTATCACGATGCGCTGCAGTTCGATCGGCAGCGAAGTGATGGCGAATTCGACGTTCTTGAATTTCTCCCGTGCCTCGGCCCACTTGCCTTGTCGCGCACAGGCCAGCGCCTTCCACAATTGTGAATCGTAATTGGATCCGATGGCCGGATTGGCGAGGTCTTTCAGCGCCAGTTCCGGACGGCCCATCAGCGCGCTCGCCACCGAATGCACAATCAGGGTGGCCGGATCCTCCTCGCCTCGCCTGGTCTCGGCCAGCGCCAGATCGAGAATGCCCTTGGCTTCCGGATACATCCCGCGCGCCAGATAGAAACGGGCCAGATCGATCCGCGCCGGCGTGCGCTGATCGGGCTGGGCCGCCGCCGCGGCAGCAGCGAGCGCCCGCTCCCGCGCCATGAAGTTTTCGCCCTGGTTCCTGCGCCACTCGGTGATATCGAAAATCGGCCGGACCGCGGTCGACGCCCGCTCGGCCGCCGCATCGGCCGGCGACAGCGTCAAGCCGCCGGGCCTGCCGAGGATGATCTTGTCGGGGGCAATTTCAGTGGTGACGTCATCGGAATTCAGACGAATCGCGACGCCATGGATCGATTCCAGCAGCGCCAGCTCGACAAAATCCTGCTCCCGCACGAAGCCGCGAACCGGCGCTGGCGCCGTAATTACCAGCAAGGTGTCGCCGGCGTCCGGATCGGCAACCCGGTGCATCCGTCCGTGTCCGGGTAACGTCACCGAGACATTGGCATGGGCGGGATCGCTGATGTTGCGTGTCGCCGTCAGCGGTTGGGTTGGCGTTTGCATCGCGTCGGCAAAGGTGAGCGTCCAGTTCGCGCCGCCGGCCTGATCGTCGCTGGTGAGCGAAGGCATTTGCGGCTGGTTGAGCCGGATGCGGACCGCCTGACCCTTTTCCAGCGGCAGCAGGCTGGCGTCGGCGATCACCGCGCCGCCCCTGCTGCGGATCGGCTCGAGATCGATCGGCTTCAAGCTATCGAACACCAGCCACACGGTATCGGCGCGGCGAAACAGTGCCGCCGGCGTGGCGGCGGCAAAGGAAAAATTCAGGCGCAGACCACCGCTGTCGCGCTTGGCGTCAACCGCGGCAGGACGGTCGTCGGCCCTGGTTTCAACCGGCGGCTCGGAGCCGGTCATTTTGGACGGCTTCTCCGGCTTCTCCGGCAGCGACGCCGGCCCTTCCGGCGCGAGGGGCGCGGGCGTCGGCGCCTCGGAGGCGAGCGATGCTTTCGGCGCCGGGGCGGGTTTGGCCTCGATGCCGGCCTGTTCGGCTAATGGCTCTGGAGTTGGCGGCGCTGCTTCGCCGGATCGCCGGGGCACCGCAGGTTGGCCGGAAGGCATCCCGGACGCGGCCGGCGCGGTCACTGCCGGAGCGGCTGCCGCAGGAGCCGCTGTCGCCGGAGCGGCTGTCGCCGGAGCATGCGAGGCATCGGGTGCCGGCGACAACAGCGCTGACGGTTTTTCAGCTTGCTGGAAGGCGACATCGACGATGTAGTTCTTGTCCTCGCGGAAGGAATGCACGTCGACGTCGCCGATCAGCGCGATTTCGACCGCAGAGGTATCGCCTTCGAGTTTCTGGTTGATCAAGGCGACATTCGACGGCGCCGCCAGCTTGGCGTCCGCCAGGTCGAAAGTGAGCCCGGCGGTGAACGACAGCGTGAGCTTCTGGTCGTTCAGCGCCGACGAGACGCCGACGCCGTCAGGCATTTCAAATACGAAGCGGACGAAGGTCGGTTGCACCGACGCGCGGACGCGGATCGGCGTCCGCTTCTTGGCCTCGGCGATCGCCCGCTGCTGACGCAACGCGCGCTCGGCGTTGCGCGCACGTTCGGACAGTTCGCGGATCACCTCGAGGGGAAGTGGCGGCGGCGGCCCCTTCCAGGTGTCGGGCAACAGATCGACGAACACCCGTTCGCCCGCCGTCATGGTGTTGATGGTCACCCTGCGCGCCAGCGACAGCCGGATCGCCGAGCCGTCCGGATCGCGCCGCGCCGAGCCGACATAAGCGGGCACCGCGTCGGCCAGCGCGTCGATCGGGATATCCACCGGGTGCCGGAACCGGATCACGATAATCGAGCCGGCAACACTCACCTCGGAATCGACATCCTCGGCGAGCTTGAGAACCAGCCGGGCGTAGCCGCCCGCCTCCGCGAATGTGGCCTCACCCCTGATCGCATCCGCGGCATGGCAGGCGCCGGCGAATATCGAGCCAAGCAGAACCATGCCGGCGGCAAGCCGCGACGGCCGGTCGAGGCAGCGCCGCGCCGCGCCCGCGCAGGCGCGGAGACGCGACCAAAATCCAGCGGCAGCCGCTCTCGGCATATCGAGGGGTCTCTCAGTTCACCGGCCTGATCGGCAGCGGGACGCACCTGCGCCTGCGCATTTAAATCTAAAATCGGCGATTTAAGGACTTATTAATATTATGCCGTTTTTGGCACTCCCGTTCTGCCGTTTGCGCGAAGAATCCGCCTACTGCAAAACCCCGGATCGTATCGAGGTCGAGACGACGAATCCGTCGCGAGCCAGGGTGCTCCATCCGATCGGCTGTCGGCCGTCGCGCCAAAGGATCAACAGCGCGCCCCGTCAGTGCGTCGGCGTGCTGAACTTTCATGAAGATGAATGGAACTCGATTGAAACGTTTCGCGTTTTGTAGCAAAGTTAACGTCGCGCCGGTCCGCCGAGCGCATGCTTGCCAAACGATTTTCGCAAGAACTTACGGAGGAAGCGACCATGTCACGGGTCAAGCAAACTTCGAAGCAGAAACGCACAACCAAAGCCGCCGCCGTCAAGGCACTGGGTGCCGCCGGACTGAGTTTTTCGCTGGCCGGTAATGCATCCGCATCCACCGTGCCCACTGCCGGTATCGCGCAATCTGACAGTACCTCACCCAATCATCGCTTCGTTCTTAGCGAAGAGGAGATGGCCGACGTCAGTCTCGCTACATTCTATGTTTTTGACAGGGAAAAAGTTGGCAGCGGCGTGCAGCTAGCCCGCGGATGTGGTGGCTGCCGAGGTTGCGGCGGCTGTCGTGGTTGCGGCGGGTTCCGTGGTTGCGGCGGTTTCGGGTTTGGTGGCTGCCGAGGCTGCGGCGGCTGCGGGTTCGGTGGCTTCTGGTTTGGTGGCTGCGCGGGCTGCGTGGGCTGCGCGGTTGGCGGGGGTTGCTGCGGTTCTTGGGGAGCGTGCCGTTTGTGCTAGGACGCGCCCTGCAATTTTCCGGACCCGAGGCCGTTTTGCCGTCGCACGTCAATGACGGTTCGTAAGAGCTGATCGGGAAAACCGCGCTGCCGCTTGGCTTTGCAGCCGAACCAAGGCGTCGGCCGACGGCCAGGATACATCGCGGGTAATCTCGGTAGCGAGTTGCAAACGCAAATGCCGCCAAGGTTGCCCTCGGCGGCATTTGCCGTTGCCTTTCGCTTGCGAGGTGATGCTGCGCCGGCGGCTGCTGGAACGCCGCTTCGCATAGCCCACACGCGTTGGACGCACATCCGCCCTTCTCGATGGGGGGCGGTATCGGTGCTCTGCCAATTCGGGACAACGATCCCCGATATGGAAATCTCTCACTGGCCGAAGATACCGATCAAGCAGTATTGCTGACCTAATCGAAGAAATTCACGGAAGCGCCTGTCAACCACCCGTCATGCTTTGATGTCTCGCTACGTATTAGTTATCCTCGTTAGTTGGGCTTTTGCTGCAGCATCTTGCCTTCGATTTTCGGAAGATCGGCGGCGGAGGCGGACTTGTCCGGGTTGGCGCGGCGGGCCATTTCGGTGGTCAGCCGCTCGGCCGCTTCGGTCGACATCAGGCCGAGGATGTCGGACATCTTGCGCGGCGCGATCTGCGAGGCGATTTCGTAGAGCACCGGCATCTCGAGCCGGTCGAACACCTTGGCGGCGTCCTTCGGCTTCATGTTCTCGTACATGGTGATGATGCCCTTGAAGTGCGCGGCATCGGCTTCGGCTTTCTGTTCGCCCACCGCCGAGATGCGCAATTCGACCGCCTTCATCTCCTGGACCTTGGATTCGATGCGCTTTTCGGCGGACTTGAGCAGGCTTTCGCGAATGTCGATTTCGCGGGCGCGCGCTTCCAGTTCCTGCCGCCGCGACTGCAGCCGCTCAAGGATGGCCCGCTCGGACGGCGATATCGGCTGGCCCAGCGCGGGAATGACCGCGGCACCTTCCGGCTTTGCCACTTCCGGCGGCGCAACGGCCGGCTTGGCCGCCTCCTCCTTCAACTTTTCTTCCTTCTTGTCTTCCCTGGGCTTGTCTTCCCTGGATTTCTCTTCCTTCTTCTCATCGACCGAGCCGGTGATATCTGCGGCGGCTTCGGTCTTGTTTCCCCCCGGAAAATTGAAGGTTTCCTGCGCCCACGACTGCTTGGTCGATTGCGGGTCGTAGTCGAACACGTAGCCGCCGTCGATCACCAGCCCGGCGACCTTCAATACGGCGAAGCCGAAGATCGCGGCCAGCACCACTGGAATGATACGAATGTCACGAACAGATTTCATGCAGCGAGGCCATTGGACCTTTTGCGCTCGGAGAACACCTGCGCCGCCGCGGCAATCGCCCTCGCCGCCGAAACCGGCGGGGCCGCGGGCACCGGATCGGCCGCGGGTCTTGCCGCGATCGCGATCTTGGACAGCCGCCGCAGGACATTGTCGCCTTCCGCGAGTTGCTTCTTCAACTGCTGCGACAGCTGGCCCGCCGAGGCGAGTTGTTCGCCGAGATTGACGTTGACGTCGCGAACGGTGTGCTTGAGGCCGCCGATCGCGCGCTCGGCGATTTCGGTCGCCGTGATCAATTCGGCGATCGTCGCCTTCAGCGAATGCTCATCGGCCTTGAGGCGCTTCAGGCGGGCGTTGAGCAGTGCGCAGTAACCGATTGTAAGCATCAGCAAAACCGCCACCAGGCTCTCGATCGCAATTCCGAGTGAATAACTCATTGGGCCTCCATCAACTTGGTTTGCTCGTCGGCTTTCTCGAACATCGCCAGCGTGGTGTTCGGCTTGCGCAACTGCTTGGTGACGCGAATGGCGACCCGGTCGCCGACCCGGCCCATCCGCCCTTCGGTCAAGGTGACACTGCCGCAGCGCACCGACACCAGCGCGTCGGCGCGCATCTCCAGCGGCAGCGTGTCGCCGACTTTCAGTTTCATCAGTTGCTTGAGCGGAATGTCGGCCTCATAGAGCACCGCATCGACCGAAATCTCCGCCTGGGCTACTTCGGTCGCGAAATGGCCCTCCCAGATCGGATCGCGGCCGAATTTTTCGCCCATGAACATCTGCAGCAGCACGCTGCGGATCGGCTCAATGGTGGCATAGGGCAGCAGCAATTCGACGTTGCCGCCGCGATCCTCCATGTCGATGCGCAGCCGCACCAGAATGGCGGCGTTGGCGGGCCGGCTGATGGCGGCAAAGCGCGGATTGGTTTCCAGCCGGTCGATGCTGAAGGTCACCGGCGACAGCGGCCGGAACGCCTGCTCGGCATCCGCCAGCACGACCTCGATCAGCCGCTTCACGAGGTTGGTTTCGATGGTGGTATAGGGCCGGCCTTCGATCCGCAGCGAGGTCTGGCCGCGACGGCCGCCGAGCAGCACGTCGATCATCGAATAGATCAGGCTGGAATCCACCGTCGCCAGGCCGAAATTTTCCCATTCCTCGGCCTTGAACACGCACAATACCGCTGGCAGCGGTATCGAATTCATGTAGTCGCCGAACCGCACTGAGGTAATGCGATCGAGCGAGACTTCGACGTTGTCGGAGGTGAAGTTGCGCAGGCTGGTGGTCATCAGCCGCACCAGCCGGTCGAACACGATTTCGAGCATCGGCAGACGCTCGTAGGAGACCATCGCCGAATCGATGATGGCGCGAATGCCGGAATTGTCGTCGACGTTGACGTCGCCGACGGAAAAGCCGAGCAGGTTGTCGATCTCCTCCTGCGACAGTACCCGCTCGCCGCTGTTCTTGCCGCCGAGGTCACGGCTGCCGTCCTCGACCATGGCGGCCCATTGCAACGCCATCGTGCCGGAGAGTTCATTGGCCGCGGCCGCTTCCGCGGCCTGCACCGGATCCTCGGAATCCAGCGACGCTTCCCATTGCGCTGCGATTGCGTCCTGGTCGACCGGATCGTTGCCCGCCATGATTCTAAACCCGTCTCGTCACTGAACGACGATTTCCTTGAACAGCACCGCGTTGACCTCGCTTGGCGCGACCACCGCGTTGACCCGCCGGGTCAGTTCTTCCTTCAAACGAAACAGCCCCGCCGAGCCGTTGAGATCGACCGGCCGCAACTCGCGCATATAGGTCTGGAAGATGTCGGTGACGCGCGGCATGGTCGGCTTGATCGCCTCGACCTGCTTCTCTTCCTTGACCTCGAGCACCACCCTGACCTTGAGATATTGCACGCGCTCGCCCGGCGAGCCGACCAGATTGACCAGCATGTCCGGCACGTCGATGAATACCGGCGGCTTCGGCGGCGGCGCCTCGGCGTGCATTTCCTCGGCGTGATGACGGAAGAAAAAGAACCAGGTCGCCGCACCGCCGCCGATGATGGCGACCAGCCCGACCGCGGCGATGATCAGCTTGAGCTTGCCTTTGGGGGCGGCGACTGGCGCTTCCGCCTCACCCTCGGCCTGTTCCTTGTCTGCCATCGCCTGCCCGCCCGTTGCTGGGAAATGAGCGCGATGCCGCCAGGCTGGCTTGAAAGACGCGATACAAAGGCCGCCGGCGCACACGCGCCCTCTTGATCCGGACGCTAAGGTAACAATGGTTAATGGAACCTTTCGTTTACCCCTCAACTAGGAAAAAGTTGCCGGGCAAACATGGTCAACAAGACCTTATTGCCGCCCGGCAATGCCCCCGGCGAAACGTCTAAGTCATTCCAGAATCGATGTTTTCCCAATTGGCACGGCTTTCGCTGTGTTGTTGCGGGAACCGCGGCTTGGGAGAGCCTGTGGTTCGCAGCATCCGAGAACCGGCCTGGGAGGGCCAGCTCGCGGATCATTCAGGGGAGACTATCGATGGAGAATGCACTTCTCATCGGACTTTCGCGGCAGACGGTGCTGGAGCGACAGCTGGATGTCGTTTCCAACAACATCGCCAACGTCAATACCTCCGGCTTCAAGGCCGACGCGTCGCTGTTTGAGCAATATCTGATGCCGGTCGCGCACGAAGACAACTTCGTCGGAAGCGATCGCCGCCTCAGCTACGTCCAGGACCGCGGCACCTTTCGCGATTTTTCGCAAGGGGCTGCCGAGCAGACCAAAAACCCGCTGGACATCGCGATCGACGGCGGCGGCTTCCTCGTGGTGCAGACGGCCGCGGGCGAGCGCTACACCCGCGACGGCGGCCTGCAGCTCAACGGCCAGGGCCAGCTCGTGACCGCCGCCGGCAATCCGGTTCTCGGCACCGGCGGCCCCATCATCTTCCAGCCGACCGACCACGACATCAATGTGACGCCCGACGGCACCATCAGCGTGCAGGAAGGCACCAGCCACACCGATTCGCTGCGCGGCAAACTCCGGCTGGTCAGTTTTGCCGACGCGCAGAAGCTGCTGAAGGAAGGCTCCAACCTCTATTCGGCGGGACAAGGTGCGGCACAGCCCGACCTCAAATCCGCGGTGCGCCAGGGCTTCATCGAGAAATCCAACGTCAACGGGGTGGCCGAGATGAGCCGCATGATCGAGGTGTCGCGCGCCTACACGCAAATCGCGACGCTGCTGCAGCAGGAGAGCGACCTGCATAAGTCGGCGATCGAAAAACTCGCCGACGTTCCGTCGTAAGGCCATTCAGGGAGACGACCCATGCAAGCTCTTCATACTGCTGCGACCGGAATGGCGGCCCAGGAACTCAGCGTCCAGGTCATCTCCAACAACATCGCCAACCTGCAGACCACCGGTTACAAGAAGCAGACCGCCGAATTCCAGGATTTGATCTACGAGCATGTCCGCCGGGTCGGCGCCCAGGCCTCGGATCAGGGCACCATCCTGCCGGTGGGTATCGATATCGGCGGCGGCGTCAAGACCGTCGGAACGCCGCGATCGATGACCCAGGGAACGCTGTCGATGACCGGCAACGATCTCGATCTCGCCATCACCGGCGAGGGATTCTTCAAGATCCTGATGCCGGACGGCACCTTTCAATATACCCGCGACGGCACCTTCCAGATGGACAATACCGGGCGGATCGTCACCGCCGCGGGCAATCCGGTGCAACCCACCATCACGATCCCGCAGAACTCCACCGGCCTGACCGTCAACGCCCAGGGCCAAGTGTCGGTGACGCCGGCGGGTTCGTCGACGACGTCCCAGATCATCGGCCAGCTCACCCTCACCCGCTTCATCAACAAGGCCGGCCTGCAGCCGGTCGGAAGCAACCTCTTCACCGACACGCCGTCGTCGGGCCAGCCGCAGGACGGTCTCGCCAGCGCCGAAGGCTTCGGATCGATTAACCAAGGAAGCCTCGAGGCATCCAACGTCGATGTCGTCTCCGAGATGTCCAACCTGATTGCCGCGCAGCGCGCCTACGAAATGAACGCCAAGGTGATCAGCGCCGCCGACCAGATGCTGCAAACCACCTCCGCACTGTTCCGTTGAGGGAGATGATGATGACCATGCGTTCGCTTCTACTGGCAGCCGCCCTGCTCGCGGCCAGCGCCGCGACGGCACGCGCCCAGAGCAGCGAAGACGTCATCGCGATGCCGGTGCTGCGCGCCAGCGTCATCGTCTCCAGCGACGTAGTGCGGATCGGCGACATCCTCGACAATGCCGGCACCGCGGCGCTGATCGCGATCTATCGCGCGCCCGATCTCGGTACCACCGGCTCGCTGCCGACCGAAAAGGTGCTGGCCACGTTGCAGGCGCATCAGGTGATCGGCGTCGACACCAGGGACATCAAGACGATTTCCGTGACCCGGCTGTCGCGCCCGCTGCCGGCCAAGGAGATCGAACTTCAGGTCGGCCGCACGCTGGAACATCGCAGCGGCCTCGGCGATGCCGCCAACATCTCCCTGACATTCGATCGCGACCTGCGGGACATCCAGCTCGAAGCGTCAAGCACCGGCACCCTGCAGCCGGTCTCGACCCGGTACGACCCCCGCAGCGGCCGCTTCGATATCAGCTTCGAAATCAGCAACGAGGCCGGTGCGGCGGCAACGACCTTGCGCTTTACCGGCACCGCGATCGAAACCGTGGAAGCCGCGGTGCTGACGCGGGACGTCGAACGCAGCGAGATCCTGAAATCCTCCGACGTGATCGCCCAGCGCCGTCCGCGCGCCGAGGTCGGCGGCGACGCCGCGGCGCGCCGTCTCGCGGTCGGGATGCAGATGCGCAAGCAGCTTCGCGCCGGCCAGGCGTTAAAGGCCTCCGATCTCGCCAAGCCGGATCTGGTGCAGCGCGACGACAATGTCACCCTGATCTACGAATCCACCGGGCTTTATCTCACCATTCGCGGCAAGGCGATGGAAAGCGGCACCGACGGCGACGTGGTCAGCGTGCTCAACCTGCAATCGAAGCGCACGGTGTCCGGCGTCGTTGTCGGCCGCGACCAGGTCGCGATCACGATCGCCGCGCCCCGCCTTCCCCCTGCCACGGACGCATCCGCCACCGTCGGATCGGTTGAAACGTCTGCACCGGTTGCGGTCGCCGCCGGCAACAATTCGCAAGTGTCTCCAAAAGTCGAGTAAAAGTTCATGTATACGTCCAGTATCAATCGTATCGCCCTCACCGGCACCTTGCTGACGATCGTCAGCATCGCAGGCGGCGGTTGTTCGTCAATCGACCGGCTCTCCCAGATCGGCGAACAGCCAAGACTGTCGTCGATCGACAATCCGACTACGCAACCCGGCTACAAGCCGGTGCAGATGCCGATGCCGAAACCGGAAGCGGTGTCCTACAACGCCAATTCATTGTGGCGGAACGGCTCGCGGTCGTTCTTCAAGGATCAGCGCGCGCATCAGATCGGCGATCTCCTGACCGTCACGGTCAACATCACCGATCAGGCCAATTTCGCCAATGAGACAGCACGCAGCCGCACTACGACGGAAGATTCGGGCATCACCGCGTTCCTCGGCAGCGGCTTGCTGGGTGCAACAGCCGCAAAAATTCTGCCTGGGCGCTTCCTGACCGCGGACTCCACCTCGTCCTACGACGGCAAGGGTACGATACAGCGACAGGAAACGCTCACGACCAACATCGCCGCCGTGGTCACTCAGTTGCTGCCGAACGGCAATCTGGTGGTCGAGGGCAAGCAGGAGGTTCGCGTCAATTTCGAAAAGCGCGAGCTGATCGTCGCCGGCATCGTGCGACCGGAGGACATCCAGAGCGACAACACCATCGATTCCAGCAAGATCGCGCAAGCCCGCATCGCCTATGGCGGCCACGGCCAGCTCACCGACGTGCAGCAGCCGCGTTACGGCAGCCAGGTTATGGACGTGCTGCTGCCGTTCTAGCACCTGACGTTCGACGAGCAACGTCAGGCCCGGACAGGAGAACCACCCACGAGCTCCCACATCTCACCCGCGAACCTAGGCGCAGTGAGATGTACTACGCGGCCTCCGTCAGCTCCCCTGGCGGAGGCCGTGCTCGTTTCGTCTGATGCCAAGAAATATAACGACCATGCGGAATTTGGGACTTCCGACCCTCCGAAAGGCGCGCTTTCGCATACCCCCACGCTGCCTCGCTGTGGCGCAATAATCACACCCGAATGAAATCGCGTCGCTGATGCCGTGTCTGGTCTCATCCGGCCACGGTTACGCCCCTATTGCAGGTCGGATTGGGTTTGGCTCGGGGCACGAGTTGAGGATGCAAAATGTCTTCCATCAGCTGTGCCGGAATATCGTGCGTCGATAGCAGCGCAAACCGTATTCGTCTGGTCGCGTTGCTAGTCTCGGCCGCGGGCGTTCGGAACGTCGTGCGTCTGTTTGTCGTCGCCCTGGCGGCGACTTTGCTGGCGGCCTGCGCTCAGTCGTCCTCTGTCCTTACCAGAAATTCCGAGTTTGTTGCCCCCAGTCGACAGGCGTCGCTGCAACACAATCGAACGGCATCATTCCCCATTAACAGACGTATCGCGTCCGTGAAAAAGCATACCCCGTTCACGTCGCACCACGATGCCGCCGAAACAAAGACTGCTTCGCAGGGAGTTGCCAGCTTCTATACGGAGGGGACACAGACCGCGAGCGGCGAAAAGTTCGATACCCACGATTTGACCGCCGCGCATCCGACGTTGCCATTCGGCACAAGGTTGCGTGTGACCAACGTCGCCAGTGGAAAGTCCGTGACAGTTCGGGTCAATGACCGCGGTCCGTACGTTCCCGGACGAGTTGTCGATGTCTCGTATTCAGCGGCCGAGACGCTGGGAATGGTTGGATCGGGTGTTGCAAAAGTCAAACTTGACGTCGTCCAATAGCTAACGGACGCTGCCTGGATCTAGCGATTGAACGATCGCTTTGGGTCAGAATTATCCGGGTTTCCACATCTGGGTCCGCTTTGCTTCCACCAAAAGCAGATGCAGCGGACTCCCCTGAAACTTCTGTTTTGAAAGGGTTCAAACCCGCGTCGTTGCCACGAGCCTCGAAAGAGAGCGTCGTCGAAAAAGCGGTCCAGCATGCCCACTACGGACACTGAAGCTGCATCTCTCGCGGTATCCGATTCGAACCGGCAAACCACATTCGCCAGGAGGCAATCCTTGCCAATGGTCAAATCAGTTTTATTGGCTGCGCTAATCTGCACCGCCGCGGTCTGTGCGTCGTCAGGGCAGGATACCAAAGTTTCCGTCGACATGATGGGGATAGGTAGCCTGAGCTGCGCTCATTGGCGGTCTACTCCAGCGCTTCGACTGGAGGGAACAATCTGGATTTATGGATTCTGGACCGGACTTAATTACGTTGCCGCGGCGAGCGGACAGACAGAGAGAAAAGTCGACACGGCAGCGGTAATGATTGAAGTCAAGAAAACATGCGCTCAGCGTCCATCACAGCCATTGGCAAGCGCCGTGTGGACCGCCTTCCTCGAACTCGATAAGAGGTAGGGATGGAGCTGCCGCGGAACGCCCGCGGACGTGATCAGATTCACCATACCGATGGCTGAATCGGCAAACGCAGCGCGGAGCTGGCTTCCCCTGTTGCCGCGCCATGCTGATCGAGTTTCGATATCACAGGAGTGGCTGGGTCAAAACGGACACGATAGACCTGCAGATTTTCTATGACCCGCTGAACATAGTTGCGCGTTTCGGAGAACGGAATGCGTTCTACCCAATCGATCGCGTCCACATTGGGATCGCGCGGATCGCCGTACATCTTCACCCAATCGCGAACGCGGCCCCTTCCGGCGTTATAGCCGGCGAAGGTCATGATGTGAGAGCCGGCGTATTCCTTCAACAACGCGCTGAGCTCGGCCGCACCCATCTGCGTATTATACGCGGGATCATTGACCATCCGGCCCCAATCATAGGTGACGCCAAATCGCTTGGCAGTGTCACGCCCGGCTTCCGGCGTGACCTGCATCAGGCCGACCGCCTTGGCCGCCGACTTGTCGCGCTGGTCGAAGGCGCTTTCGGTGCGTGCGACCGAATAGATGACGCTACGTTCGATCTCGGG
Organism: uncultured Pseudomonadota bacterium; assembly: GCA_963819325.1. Classification (GTDB taxonomy): domain Bacteria; phylum Pseudomonadota; class Alphaproteobacteria; order Rhizobiales; family Xanthobacteraceae; genus Bradyrhizobium. The sequence goes on along the minus strand of CAWFVT010000023.1, from coordinate 105,529 downwards.
GCCGACCGGACTGTGCTGCGGAATTCCGATCGTCGGAAAGGCGTAATGGTCGAGCGCAAGGCCGCGGGCGAGCGCAAGCTTGCCGATTTGCAACATGGCGCGGGCATCGTTGTGGCGGCCGGTCAGCTCACCGAGCGCGACCAGCACCACCATGTCACCGCCGTGTTCGGCGAGGTCAGCAACAAAACTTAAAACGACGTCGCGTTCGCCGAGCGCGTAGAGCATATCCGCGGCGCGCACGCGGTCGTCGGTGAGCGCTGCATCATCAGGGGAGCTGGCCGGCACCGGCCCCCGCAGCTCAATTCGGTCGAGGCCGAGCCTTGCCCGCGCGAGTTGTCCGTAATAGGCGGTGGGATAGCGGGCGGCAGCCTCATAACCGTCGCGCATGGCGTCCTTCTCGCCGACCGCTTCGGCAACACGGGCTCGCCAGTAATTTGCCCGCGCCAGCACGATCGGATTGGCCGATCCCTCCTCTATATGAGCGAAATGGGCCCGCGCCGTCGCGGGATCGTGGCGGTAGCGGAGAGCGATCCAGCCGCACGTGAAATGGAAATCCGCCCGGTAATATTCGTCGGCCGGCAGAGCGGCATCGCGCACCACCTGGTAGGCGGCTTCAAACTTGCCCTGATCGAGCAACTTGCGAGCAAGACTGCGCCTTTCACGCCACCATTCGTCTGTATCCTGAAGCGCCATGGTCTCCGGCGCGGCAGCCAGCATCAGGCGGGTTGCGTCGTCAAGCCGGTCGTGGCGCACCATCCAGCGGATACGGCAGAGGGCATATCCGAGATCGGTGCGGGCATCGGTCGCAACCGCGTTGAGCAAATCGAGCGTCTTGTCCGTGTTTCCCCCCGCACAGGCCTTCACGATCGAAAGCTCATCGCTGCCCAGGCGTTGCGCAACGCGCCGCGCGCCCGAAAGATCCTTGGCCCCGATACGCTTGTCCATCCGCGCACGATGGTCCTCGCGAGTGAGCAAGTCGCCGAACAGTTCGAACGCTTCGGCTTCGGACCGCTCCGACAATTCATCCGACCGCCAACTCTGGCGAACGAGGCTTGCGGCGCCATCACGATCGCCTTCGGCGAGCAGGACGCGCGCGAGCGCGAAACGGCCCTTGGCGCTTGTCGGCTGATTGCCGACGAAGCTGCGAACCGTGGCGGCGTCGCGGCGCTCCTGCCACAGGCGCGCCTCCGCACGCTTGCGCATCAGACCCATGCTCGGCCAGTCCGGACTGTCAGCAATGAACGCAGCGTAACGGCTGAAATTCGCGTCAACCTCCGGATGACGCAGAATAAACCATTCAACGAGCTTCCGTGCCGCAGGGTCGCCGATGGTTTTCTGTACGGCGGTCGCCTCGTCCGTCTTGGCCTTGCGCGCAAGACCGATCGCATCCCTTACAGCTGCAAGATCGGCCGAGAGTGGAGAAGCCTCAGAACCTGGAGGCGGCGCGTCGCCTGATCGCGTCGAGTTGCGTTGCGTGGCCGTGACATGTTTTGGATGCTCGGTCTTCGCCGCGTTGCGGTGGTGCCGTACTCCGGCTATCTCATGCGGCTTCCTGGCGTGCTGAGGCTTATGGCTGGCTCGTGCAACGTCGTCAGTCGAACAAAATGCGAGCACAGCCAAGGTCACGAAACACGACAGCGAATGAAAGCGCTGGGTCATTTCACGGTCCCCCTCGCGAACCATCCGGACGAATCATGGCCCATACCGTTGGAACTGCCCGGAGGATATCACAGCGCCCCTTCGCAACTGAAGCGTTTCCGCAACAGCATGGGAAAACCAATTCAAATCAGCTTACCGGCGTGTGTGTGCCAAATTGTTTTGATGACTCCGAGCCCTACCTTGAAAGGATTTGCGTTCGCCAGGTTACGGCTTCATGCAACTCAGCAAGGTCGGCTGGATGCCGAAACTCCAAATTTACCAAGTTAAACGGAAAGGCTGAACCCCCTGAGGGAAAGGCTGAAACCACAGAGGATTGGCGGCCATTCTTTGGCGATCGGGCCGCTTTGCGATTTTGGTTTTCTTGCGCTCGATCCTCGCGGGCAATACGGGGGTTCGGAGCGCTGCACTAGGCTGGGCTTGCGCAACCGCGACCCGCGCCGGCGCCGGCGGCAGAATTTCCGGAACGGTTGCGGGAACGACCGCGATTTGCGCGCGGGTATCGATTTGCACGCGGGTATCAATGTCCACCCGCGGTGGAACCACCCTATCCGACGCGATTTGGATGGCCGGCCGGGCGGCGTCGGCACGAGTGATTGTTTCCGGTTCCGGAAGAAAGAATGACAAGCCAATCATGAGCGCGAGGAGCGCTCCGCCGACGAAAATGAAATAGCGAAGTACAGGCATAACTGAACCAAAATAGAACAGCTTCGTCTTGCGGCCTTCGGCGATCTGAGAGCAACGGCAAAGACTGCTGATCTAGATGGTGTGTCTGGCACCATGCCTTTCAGGTTCAAATGTTTACCGATGGAACCGTTCGGAACTGCACCTGCGACGCTCACCGGTCAAAGATCGCGTCGCCCCTTCGGGATGTGCCTCAGGCGAAGGAGACCTGCACCGCGCCCAGCCCCGACAAATCCATCGTCACGGCATCGCCCGGCTTGAGCCACACGGTCTTCACCAGACTGCCGGTGAGCACGATCTGGCCCGCGCGCAAGGCCTTGCCGCCGGCGGCGAGATGATTGGCGAGCCACGCCAGCGCTTGGTGCGGATGACCGAGCACGTCGGCGCCGGTGCCGCGTCCATCCTCAACGCCATTGATCACGGCGCGGCCGACGATATCCAGCAAGTCGGGCGCTGCCGATCGCGCCACCGGCTTTCCGAGCACGCAGCCGGCGGCAAAGAAATCATCCGCCACCAAAGTCGGCGCGCCGATGCTTTGCCACTCGACATAACGGTCATCGACGATCTCGATGGCGGGCAGATAGGCCTCGACGGCTTGGGCGACCGTGTCCGCCGTGAACGGCGCCTGCGATGGTTCAAGATCATGCGCAAGCCGCACCGCGATCTCGCATTCGACACCGACACGGACGAAATCCTTCGCCGGCAGCGACACGCCGCTTCGGTGAACACCGTTTGCAAATACGCCGCCGCCGCAAGGGTGCGGAATGCCGAGATATTGCTGCATCACCGCGCTGGTGCAGCCGATCTTGTATCCGACCAGCGCGCCGTAGTCGGCCGCCAGCAGCTCATGCAGCGCTTCCTGAATGCGGTATCCGGTGGCCTCGTCCTGCGGCGCGACATCGGCGCCGAGTGGTTGCAGCGGCATAAGGCCGCGGCGGGCGGCAGCAATGGCTTTTGCAGCCGCGAGAATATCCATCATGAACAATTACCTCATCCTGACGAGGCGCGTCGGCGCCGTCTCGAAGGATGGGCTGCGCGCACGGGATGTTTCATGGTTCGAGACGCGCGTGCTGCGCTCGTCTCCATGAGCGACGCGAAGACTTCCCTATTCGTCGCGGTAGACCTTTTCGCGCTTCTCGTGGCGCTCCTGCGCCTCCACCGACAGCGTGGCGATCGGGCGGGCTTCGAGCCGCTTCAGCGAAATCGGCTCGCCGGTCTCCTCGCAATAGCCGTAGGTGTTGTCGTCGATGCGCTGCAGCGCCGCGTCGATCTTGGAGATCAGCTTGCGTTGCCGGTCGCGGGCGCGCAATTCGATGGCGCGGTCGGTTTCGGACGAAGCGCGGTCGGCAAGATCAGGATGGTTGACGTTCTCTTCCTGCAGCGTCTGCAATGTGATGCGAGATTCCCGTAAAATCTCTTCCTTCCACGCCAGCAGCTTGGCGCGAAAATAATCGCGCTGGCGGTCGTTCATGAAAGGCTCTTTTTCGGAGGGTCGATAATTTTTCAACTTTTCCAAGGCCAGCCCATCTGTGCGTGCAAGGCGGACGAAAAAGGGTCCGTCCGCGCGCGCCTTATATAGCGGCGGGTTGTGACAGACAATATCGTCGGCGGACCGGAAACAGTGCGCCCCGGGGGCTAGCCCGCAGGAAGCTGTGCGTAAATGGCGGCTGGCGTCAGAACTGCCCGGCCTTGGCCAGTTCCACCTCGACCCGGAGCTCGATCTCGGACAGGACCGCATCCAGGCCGGGGTCCCCGGAGGTGGATTTGAGGCTGGCGGCGGCCTCCCGCAGCCGGCTCACGGTCGCAGCGTTGAAATTGCCGGATAACAGGCCGATCTTGAGGTCATCCAGCACGTCGAGCGCGCCTTTGCCGCGCTGCACCGAGCGTTTGCGGCGCTCCACCGGATCCTCGATGCCCTGCATGGCCAGCAGCGCATCGATATTGGCCGCCGTCTTCGGCGCCATCACCGCGCGGCTTTCGGGGGTCGAGGCTGCGTCTTCCGGCAAGGCAAAGCCGGTCGAACTGGTTCGCCGGACGTTGGCCGGCGCAGATCCGAGAGTGGTGCCGTTAGGTCCGTAGATGCGCATGGCATTGGCTTCCTGCGTAGCCCGGATCGGCAAAGCGACATCCGGGCCGGCGTCGGCGGCGGTCCGGAATTCGCTTGGCCCATCCGGGCCGGGGGGTAGCTGAAGCTTCGCCCGCTTGTGGTTAATGGAGCGTAAATGGCCCGGCAAAATCTGCCGCCAGGGGCAGTTTCGCCGCTGCGCCCGACCGGGCTGGACCGCACGCCTCAAGTAATTTTATATAATTATATCAACTACTTATTATCAAAAATGGGTATGGCACGGCGCTCGCATAGTTAATGCCGGATCACCGTCATGGGAGTGATGCGCCGGTCCAGCCAAAACCTCAGCGGGGAGCAGAGGATGCCAAGCGTTTTGTCGGCGAGAGTGTTGGGGGTGGTCTGCGCCGCAGTGCTGTTGCTTGCCGTGTCCACGATTCCCGCGGGCGCGACGTCCCGGATCAAGGATCTCGCCAACATTGAAGGCGTGCGGCAGAACCAGCTGATCGGCTACGGCCTCGTCGTGGGCCTCAACGGCACCGGCGACACCCTGAACAACATCCCCTTCACCAAGCAGTCGCTGCAGGCGATGCTCGAGCGCATGGGCGTCAACATCCGCGGCGCCACCATCCGCACCGGCAACGTCGCCGCCGTGATGGTCACCGGCAACCTTCCCCCGTTCGGGACCCAGGGCACCCGGATGGATGTCACGGTGTCGGCGCTCGGCGACTCCAAGAATCTGCAAGGCGGCACCCTGCTGGTCACCCCCCTGCTCGGCGCCGACGGCAACGTCTATGCGGTGGCGCAGGGTTCGGTCGCGGTCGGCGGCTTTGAGGCCCAGGGGGCCGCCGCCAGCATCACCCGCGGCGTGCCGACGGTCGGCCGCATCGCCAACGGAGCCATCATCGAGCGCGAGATCGAATTCGCGCTCAACCGCCTGCCCAATGTGCGGCTGGCGCTGCGCAACGCCGATTTCACCACGGCCAAGCGAATCGCCGCCGCGGTCAACGACTATCTCGGCGCCAAATGCGCCGAGCCGATCGATCCCTCGACCGTGCAGCTCTCCATCCCCGCGGAATTCAAGGGCAACGTCGTCGCCTTCCTGACCGAGATCGAGCAGTTGCAGGTCGAACCGGACCTCGCCGCCAGGATCGTGATCGACGAACGCTCCGGCATCATCGTGATGGGCCGCGATGTCCGCGTCGCCACCGTCGCCGTCGCCCAGGGCAACCTCACCGTCACGATTTCGGAAAGCCCGCAGGTCAGCCAGCCCAATCCGATGTCGCGCGGGCGAACCGTGGTCACGCCCAACACCCGCGTCGGCGTTACCGAGGACGGCAAGAAATTCGCGGTCGTGAAGGACGGCGTATCGTTGCAGCAGCTGGTCGATGGCCTCAATGGCCTCGGCATCGGCCCGCGCGACCTGATCGGCATTCTGCAGGCGATCAAGGCCGCCGGCGCGATCCAGGCCGACATCGAGGTGATGTGATGCAAATCAATACCGCCAGCAGCACCCATCGCGCCGCAACGTCGCAGGCCGCGATCGCGACGTACAACGGTCATCCGGATTTGACGCTGGCCGACGCCCTGACCAAGGTGTCGCCGAAGGCGCAGGCCAAGGCCAAGGCCACCGCGACCGATTTCGAGGCGATGTTCATCAACCAGATGTTCTCGCAGATGACCAACGGCCTCAAGGGCGAAGGCCCGTTCGGCGATACGCCGGGTACCGGCGTGTGGCGCTCGATGCTGACGGAGCAATATTCGAAATCCTTCGCCAAGGCCGGCGGCATCGGCATTTCCAAGGACATCTATCGCGAGCTGATCTTGCAGCAAGCCAAGCAGACCAGCCAGGTCCAGGTAAACAAGACATGATGAAACAGCATCCGCAACGGCAGGTGGCGCCCGCGCCAGTCCCGATGGCCTCGACGCCCGCCGAAGCGCGCAAGCTCGCCGAGAACCTGATGGATGTGATGAGCGCATTGCTCGGCGTCATCGAGCGCGAGACCGAGCTGGTTCGCGCCGGCAAGATCCGCGAAGCGATGTCGTTCGAAGCCAAGAAGACCGAATTTTCCCGCCGCTATGCCACCACGGTTGCGCATCTCAAGGCCAGCCAGAAATATCTGGCGGAGGCTTCGCCGGAGCTTCTAAAGACGCTGCATCGTCATCATGATGTGTTTCGCGCCATGCTGCAGATCAACCTCACGGTGCTGGCGACCGCGCACGCGGTATCCGAAAGCATCGTCCGCGGCGTCAACACCGAGATGCAGCGCCGCAATATTCCCAACACCTACACCGCGGCCGGACGGCGTGCGGCCCCGGGACCGCGGCAGATCACGCCGCTGACGGTGAGCCGTTCGCTCTGATTGCCGCCGCGCCGCGCCTTGTTGCGAATGCCGACATTTTTCATCAAACTTGTGCGCTGAAATCGGCGCAAAATTCAGGGTATTCTCTAACGCAACGTTGAGGGGTCGACGTCATAAAAGACGATTGGAGGGGTTGGGATTTGACTCGAGGGAAGCCAGGAGGCTGCCATGAGTACGGATTTCAGCATCAAACCGGTGGGGGCGCCGGTTGCAACGCCAATTGCGCAGCCGGTGAGCGAGGCGGCCAACAACGCCGTCGCGACAGTGCTGCCGCCAAGCCAGAGCGTCACGGTGGTCGACGCGAGCGCCAGCGTTCGCAACGATTCGGGCCCGAGCGGCGACGTTTCGCATCAGGCCTTTCTCGATCGCGCGGCGGGCTCGATCGTCTATCAGGTGATCAACGAACGCACCGGCGCGGTAGTCAACCAGTTTCCGGATAGCGCGATGCTGCGGCGGCGGGCCTATTTTCGTGCGCTCGACCTGACCAATAGTTCGTTGCCGCGCGGCGTCGCTACCGATCGCAACGCCTGACCGGAACTCGCGGCGCAACCGCGCCACGCACCCTTAAAACCCTTCGCTTGATGCGACGATCAGGGCCTGCCGGACAGGCCCGCGGCGATATTGGAGTTGATGTCGATCAGCGATTGCAGCTTTTCCGGCGTGGGGTTTGTCTGCATCTCGATGGTTCGCTGCATCACAAACACCGCTATATTCATGATGTTCTGGCGAATTTCGATCGGCTGGGGATTGTCGTTGCTTTCGGCCGCGCCCATGAAAATCGTCCAAAGCCGCCGATTGAACAACAGCGCAGCCTGCAGCTTCTTGTCGGGGCCATTCCAGTTGGTCTGGACTTCAACGAGCTTCCTTGCCGCCATCAGCAGCGTCTGCGCTTCGACTTCGCGGGGCGAAGAAAATTGGGCGGTGCGAGCGTAGGCTGCATGGGACATTCACGACCTCGACAGGGGGGTTTGCACAGGACGCAGGCTTCGGGCTGCCCGGGTTTTATACGAGGTCGCCTTTAAAATAGGGTTAGCGGCGGTTTCCACATGTGTCCAGAACCGGGCAAAACCGCAGCGTCCTTGCGAAAAGCCGGGCATTTCAAGAAAACGGCGGGGTTTCCCCCGCCGTTTGGCTTTTGGTTTCTTGAGGCTCGGAGCGTTTTCCAGCGAAGTGGATACCGGTTCGCGTGAAGAAAACGCGTCAAAAAGAGAAATAGAGCCTCCGTTCCGATTGAATCGGAACGGAAGAGGCTCGTCAGCGCAGCAGTTGCAGCACGCTTTGCTGCGACTGGTTGGCCAGCGCCAGCGCGGAGACCGCGATCGACTGCCGGGTCGACAGCGCCTGACTGTTGGCCGCTTCCTCGTTCGGGTCGGCGACCGTCAGGTTGGATGCACCGGTCTGCAGCACGTTGATCAGGTTCTTGTTGAAGTCCTGGCGGATCTCCACGATCGACAGGTTCGAACCGAGGCTCGATGCCGCCGTGCGCAGCGTGGTAGAGGCCTGGGTCAATTGTGCCAGCACTGCGTTGGCCGAGTTGCTGTCGAGGAAATCGGTGCCAGTGGTCAGGCTCGAGAGACCTAGTCCGGCGTCGTTGAAGGTAACACCCGCGATCGCCAATTTCGAAGCGCCGGTTTCGTCGAACGTCAGGTTCAGGGTATCGCCGTTCAACAGGTTGATGCCGTTGAACGAGGAATCCTGCGCCGTGGTGTTGATATTTTGCAGAACAATGTTGTACTGCGAGATCAGGCTGGCGCGTATCGCCTGCGAGTTCGGGTCGGCGACCGGAGGAGCCGCGCTCAGGCTGCTGAACTGGGTTGCGGTGCTGCCGGTGAATGCGCCGATCGTTGACGAGGCCGCGTTGTTGGTGGTCGAGATGGTGATCGCGCCGGTGGTATCGATGCCGGCCTGCAGGTTGTTGGCCGCCAAGGCGGCATTGAGCTGATTGAGAGTAGAAACCTGGCCGCTGCCGGTGCCGAACGTGATGTTGGTTGCGGTGCCGTTGCCGGTGGCGGCGATCTGCAGCGTCTGACCGCTGATCGCGGGAGGCGTGAGAGCCGTCGTGCCGGCCGTAAGACCAAGCGCTGTCAGCGTGCCGGCAGCGCCGCCGATCACCAGCGGCGATGTGGTGCCGGTGCTCAGGACAAGCTTGGTGGCGTTGAGCGTCGATGAGCCGGAGGCTGCGCCGGTGATGGTGTCGACGGCGGCCAGCAGGTCGCCCACCGTCGCGTTGGTCAGATCGAGCGATCCGCCAGCCGAGGTGACCGTGTTGCCGCCGGAGCTGGTGAACGAGATCGTCTTGCCGTCAATGGTGAGGCTGTCCGCGGTGGTGATGGGCGTGGTCAACGCGCTCAGCTTGGTGGTCGTCGCCGCCGCGCCCGGAATGGCCGTACCGGTGACAGTATTAGCACTCGACGGACCAAGCAGGTTGTTGGCGGTGGCCCCGGGGATGGCGGTGGCCGTCACGCTGGATTTCGTCGAGTAGCCGGTGGGGGCCTGAAGCACCTGGTTGGCGATCGACTGCGCGTTGGCGATCAGGTTCTGCAGCGAAGTGATGCCGGTGTTGGCGGCCTGAAGGACCTGCACGCCGTTGCCGATACCGTCCAAGAGGTTGCTGATATCGCTGGCGCGGTTGTTGAGGCCCTGGGCCGTGAAGAATTCGGTCGGGTTATCGAGCGCCGAATTGACCTTGTTGCCGGTGGCGAGGTCGTTTTGCGTGGTCGCGAGCAGTGCGGCGGTCGACTGCAGCGAGAGCAGGTTCTGGCGAACCGAAGCCGAGAGAACAATACCGGACATGTGTCAACCCTTCCTAGTTTATCCCCGCCGTTATAAGCGAGCCTCCTTTAAATTAGGGTTAACGCCGGCTTAAGTTGTTTGATGAATGCTTTCTTAACAGGACGCCTCCGCGACGCCGTCGAGCAGCGTGACTTCGCCTGGGCCACCCAAAACGAAAAAACGGCGGGGTTTCCCCCGCCGTTTGGCTTTTGGTTTCTTGCTGTTCGGATCAGCGCAGCAGCTGCAGCACGCTCTGCTGCGACTGGTTGGCCAGCGCCAGCGCGGAGACCGCGATCGACTGGCGGGTCGACAGCGCCTGGCTGTTGGCCGCTTCCTCGTTCGGATCAGCCAGCGTCAGGTTGGATGCACCGGTCTGCAGCACGTTGATCAGGCTCTTGTTGAAGTCCTGGCGGATCTCGACGACCGACAGGTTCGAACCGAGCGCGGATGCCTCGGTGCGCAGCGTGGTGCTGGCGGCGTTCAACGTCGTCAGGATCTTGTTGGCCGAGTTGTTGTCGAGGAAGTCGACACCGGCGGTCAGGCTCGTGAGGCTAAGTCCGGCGTCGTTGAAGGTAACGCCGGCGATCGACAGCTTCGAAGCGCCGGTTTCGTCGAACGTCAGGTCGAGGGTATCACCGTTCAACAGGTTGATGCCGTTGAACGAGGAGTCCTGAGCCGTGGTGTTGATCTGGGCCAGGACCTGGTTGTACTGCGCGACCAAGCTGTTACGTGTCGCCTGCGAGTTCGGATCGGCGACCGGAGGAGCCGCGGTCAGGCTGCTGAACTGCGTTGCAGTGCTGCCTGTGAATGCGCCGATCGTTGACGAGGCCGCGTTGTTGGTGGTCGAGATGGTGATCGCACCGCTGGTGTCGATGCTGGCCTGCAGGTTATTCGACGCCAACGCGGTATTGAGTTCGTTGAGGGTCGAAACCTGGCCGCTGCCAGTGCCGAAGGTGATGTTGGTTGCGGTGCCGCCGCCGGTGGCGGCGATCTGCAGCGTCTGACCGCTGATCGCGGGAGGCGTGAGAGCCGTCGTTCCGGCCGTGAGACCAAGCGCTGTCAGCGTGCCGGCAGCGCCGCCGATCACCAGCGGCGATGTGGTGCCGGTGCTCAGGACAAGCTTGGTGGCACTGAGCGTCGATGAGCCGGAGGCGGCGCCGGTGATGGTGTCAACGGCGGCGAGCAGGTCGCCCACCGTCGCGTTGGTCAGATCGAGCGATCCGCCAGACGAGGTAACCGTGTTGCCGCCGGAGTTCGTGAACGAGATCGTCTTGCCGTCGATCGTGAGGCTGTCCGCGGTGGTGATGGCCGTGGTCAACGCGCTCAGCTTGGTGGTCGTCGCCGCCGCGCCCGGAATAGCCGTGCCGGTGACAGTATTAGCGGTTGACGGACCGAGCAGGTTGTTGGCGGTGGCGCCGGTGATGGCGGTGGCGGTCACGCTGGATTTCGTCGAGTAGCCGGTCGGGGCCTGAAGCACCTGGTTGGCAATCGACTGGGCGTTGGAGACCAGGCTCTGCAGCGAGGTGATGCCGGTGTTGGCGGCCTGCAGCACCTGCACGCCGTTGCCGATCGAGTCCAGCAGGTTGTTGATGTCGCTGGCGCGGTTGTTGAGGGCTGCCGCGGTGAAGTAGCTGGTCGGGTTATCGAGTGCCGAGTTGACCTTGTTGCCGGTGGCGAGGTCGTTTTGGGTGGTCGCGAGCAGTGCGGCGGTCGACTGCAGCGAGAGCAGGTTCTGGCGAACCGAAGCAGAGAGAACAATACCGGACATGTTTCATACCTTTCTGGTGTGAAATGAGAGTGCGAGCGTGGTTCCCAATCTTTTGATCGGGCGACGGCCAACCTTGGGAGCTAGTTTCTAAAAAAATATGAATTGGCATCGCTGTACCGATGCCCAGGCCGCGCCAGCGAAACGGCGATTTCCTTGCCGATTTCGCGGAAAAACGCTGGTATAACGGCATATTCGAACAACCGCGCCCAACCGGCATAAGCTTTCCGTTTACCAAGCGTTAACGATAATCGGAAAGGATTGTGACGAGATCGGCCACAACGGCATCAGCATCGCTGGCCCGTGCAAGGCCGGCACCAGCAAACCGCGCCATCATTTGGCACCCAAGACTTGGCGTACAGTCCTGGCATACACAGGACGCGACAACCGGAGACCAGTCATGGCCCTAAAAGTCGAGCTCAAGCCCAACGAGCAGATCATCATCGGCAGCTGCGTGATCACCAATACCGATCAGCGCGCCCGCCTGCTGATCGATGGCGAGAAGATTCCGATTCTGCGCGAAAAGGACATCATGACGCCGGCTACCGCCAATACGCCGGCCAAGCTGGTCTATCTGGCGGTGCAACTGATGTATATTTCGCCGGACCCACAGGTCAATCACGGCGCCTACTTCAATCTGGTGCGCGATATCGTCACCGCCGCTCCGAGCGCATGGCCTGTGATCGAAGGCATCAACAACAATATTCTGAGCGGCGATCTCTATCAGGCGCTGAAGGAAGCCAGGAAACTCATCGCCTATGAGAAGAAGCTGCTGGATCGCAACGAGGCCAACGAAGCCATGCAGGCCAAGCACGCCGCCGCCTGACCATCGCCTGCGGCGGTGACCCGCGTTTAGCCGACGCTAGGCGAAGATCGCCGCGCTCCGAACTCAAGCACCGCCGAAATCAGCGCATCGATATCGCAAGTGTCGGTGCGGTGATTGACGATCGCCGCCCGTATCGCGAGCCGGCCATCGAGAACCGTCGTCGATGGCGCTGCGATTCCTGACTCCTGAATATCGATGACGATATCGCCATTCACTTTGTTGGCGTCGGCGGCCCGATAGCGGAAGCAGACAATATTGAGCTGAACCGGCGCCAGCAGCTCCAGCCGCGGCTCGGCCAGGATTCGGGATTCCAGATATCCGGCGACGGCGCAGGTGCGCGCGATGACAGCGCCGAGCTTTTCGGTGCCATAGGTCTTCAGCGTAAACCAGGTCTTGAGCGCGCGGAAGCCGCGCGACAAATCGGGCCCGAGATCGCAGGGCCAGGGCGAACCGGCGGCGAGGCCCCGGGTTTCGCGGCGCAAATACTCAGCCGGCGCGGAAAACGTATCGCGATGTTGCTTGCCGTCGCGAACGATCAGGAAGCCGGCGTCATACGGCACCTGTCCCCATTTGTGGAAATCCAGCGCAATTGAATCCGCGTTTTCCATTCCGGTTAGCCGGGGCGCGATCACCGGCGCTAGAACTCCTAGCGCGCCAAACGCGCCGTCGACGTGAAACCACAGCCCCTGCTCGCGGCACAGCGCGCTCAATGCTGCGAGATCATCGATCGCACCGATGTCCACTGTCCCGGCCGAACCGATCACGAGAAAGGGCTTGCAGCCGGCGGCGCGATCGAGCTCAATCCGCGCGCGCAGTGCGGTGACATCGATACGGTGGAATCGATCGGCTTCAATGATCCGCAATGCATCGGTGCCGAAGCCCGCCAGATCCATCGCCCTGGCGACGCAGCCATGGGTCGCGGTCGAGGCATAGGCCGTCAAGGATGCGCCCTCGTTGCTGATGCCGCGCTGCCGGACCGACTGTCCCAATGCTGACGTCCGCGCCACCAGCACCGCCATCAGATTCGCCATCGACGTGCCGGTGACGAAAATCCCGCTCGCCTCGCTCGGGAAACCGAACATCGCGCGCGTCCATTCGACCACCTGGCGTTCGACCTCGATCGGAATGTGATCACGGCCGCCGAGATTGGCGTTGAGGCCGGCCGCCAGCATCTCCGCCAGCATGCCGACGGTGCTGCCGCCGCCATGCACCCAACCCATGAAGCCCGGATGAACATTTCCCGTTGCGTAGGGAACGATGAAGTCGGTGAATTCCCGATACACCTCGGCAAGATCCGAAGGCTGACGCGGAAGCTCTTTGCGAAATCGCGCGCGAACGTCATCCGGTATCGGACGCCAGGCCGGACGATCGCGGATCGTGGCGGCGTGATCGATCATGTCGTCGAGCATGCGATGACCGAGACTGCGGATGGCATCCCAATTTTTAGGATCGAGCGTCTCGTTCACGCCGCGCGCTCCCGGCTTTGCCGAGCGCGGCGGCCGAGCATGTCGGCGAACGCATCGAACACCCTTTGCATCTGCGGCGCCTTGTAGGGAAAGATCTCGGGCGGATCCATGTCGTGGACGATCGCGGTATTGTCGGCCTCGAAGATCAGCAGCGATCCGTTGTTGGTTTCCGCACAGTCGACCGTAAAATAATCGAGCCCGATTTGCTTCGCAATTCCGTTCAGCGCGATCGCATGGCGGCGCGCGAAACCAATGTCGAACGTCTGCATGAAGGTTTGCTCTTCAAAACGCTTGTTCGCGCTGGCCGACATTCCGGCGTTGAGATACCAGATGTCCCAGCGATCGGCGATCGCCATGTGGCATGCGTAAGGCAGGCCATCGATGAAGGCGATCCGGTACTTGCGAAACAGACCATCGCGGTTCGAATAATCGACAAAGCGCGAGACAAAAAATTCATGTTCCTGCCGGGCGTCGAGATAATGCTTGATCGCATCATGATCGTCGAGCTTCGCAAGGCCTGCGCCGGCATGCGATCCGCGCGGCCTGACAATCACGGGGAATGCGAGATCGGCCGCGATGTCGCGAAATGCATCGGCCGACGACGGCGCTTGCGAAAGCTGTTCGCGCGTAACAGCTATCGTTGTGGGAATCTCAAGGCCGGCAATTCCGTCGAGCACGCGATGCAGCTTGTCGCGATCGAGATTGCATACATGCTGCGGCGGATTGAGCAGCGGACGCGGCCACAGCTTCGCGGCTTGATCGATCTTGCGTAGCGCATCGCGGCAATCTTCGGAGTCGGACGCGATCACGATGGCGATGTCGTGATCGGGCAGCGTCACAGGCCATTCGATTTCCGGCATCACATATAACGTCGTCAGTTCGATGTCGGACTTATCAAGCAAAAACTCGATCGGCATGTTGCTGCCCATGTCGGTCGCCGCCGCAAGCGCGAGAACGCGCAGCCGCGGCTTCGTCACCGCGCAGGGCGAACGGAACAATTGATGGGACAAAAGTATCTCGTGCTGGATGGCCAAGCCCGCCGGCTTGTCGCCGAGCAATTGCGCGATCAGCGACAGGTCGAGCCCCTCGCCTGCCCTGATGGTGCCGTCGAGCACCTTGGCGATCAGGGTTTGCCAGAGCGGACGAAGATCGATTCCGGCGACGGCCATTTTCGCGAGCCTGGCCACTCCGATTCGATCGGCACAAAGCGGCCGGGCGAAGTCGATCGACTGGCCCGCGCCGGATGCCATCTCACGCCGCATCGGTGGCAAGCGCGGGTGCTGCAAACTGCGAGGAGACATCGCCGTGATAGACCGACGGCCCGACATGATCGAGGCGGCTTTCGAGATCGGCCCAGATTTCGCCGCCGATATCGGTCCAGCGTTTGCAGAACGCGAAATCCTCGCTGAGATAGGTTCCGGTCGCCGGATCGATCATGCATTCGAACAATGCAAACCGATTGGGACTGCCGGCCAGCGCGTCGAGCGAATGCTCGCGAAAGAATTGCAGCGGCGCGTAGGCCGGATGCGCGCACATCTTCTCGAACACGTGACGCCGGATCATCAGAAATCCGGTTCCGGCGTAACGCACACGCGTAAAACCGTTCACGACGGTAACGTGATCGGGGTTGTCGATCTCCAGCACGTAGTCGAGCGAGGCCGACGGCAATTTCGGCCGCTTGCTCTCGATGACTCGTTTCGCCTTGTCCCAGTTGACGCGCTTGATCGGATAGACGCCGGCGACCACGTCTGCGCCGGATTCGATCAAGCGAAACACCTGCTCGGGCGCAAAGCCGATATCGGCATCCACGAACAGGAAATGTGTCGTGGTGGGATCATCAAGGAACTGCGTCATCAGATTGGCGCGCGCCCGCGTAATCAACGCGTCGCCATCGCGCATCTCAACCTTGAGCTTGAGATTGTCTTTGTCCTGCGCGGCCCGCTGCAACTGGAAGATGGAACTGGCATAGATGCTGGAAACCTGTCCGCCAAAGCACGGCGTGGCCACCACAAGGTGAATTCGATCGGTCATTACGGCTCCGAAAGCGGCGGACGCGGCCTGCAATCCTCACCAAACAGTAAATAGACGTGGTTAATGAAATCCTAATGCGTGCTGCCGCAGCTCATCGGCGGCGCACGCGATCACACTGTCCCAATCGCCGAACGCCGGTTGCCGGTAAAGCCTGGCGCCCGGATACCAGGGGCTGTCGCCGCGATCCCGCATCCAGCGAAAATCCGCCGCATAGGGCAGCAGGATCATGACCGGCTTGCCCAGCGCGCCGGCCAGATGTGCCACCGCCGTATCGACGGAGACCACGACGTCGAGCAACGAGATGATACCAGCGGTATCGGCGAAATCGCGAAGGTCATCACCGAGATGAATGATATTCGGCAGACCGCGCAAGGTTTCTCCATCCGCGTCCCGCAGGTCGCGCTGCAGGCTGAAGCACCGGACCTTCGGATCCTCAAACAACGTTGACAGCCGGGATAGCGCGATCGAGCGATTGCGGTCATTCTTGTGCGATGATTGCCCGGACCAGACGAATCCCGCGCGCAACCGCCCCGGGGGCAAGCGACCCCGCCAGTACGCCTGCCGCTCTGTGGTCGCGGCGAGATATGGAACGCCGGCGGGGATCGTCCCTGGCTGCGTCCCGAACGCCAGCGGAAGACTGAGCAAAGGACAATGCAGGTCGAATGCCGGGCGCGGCTCGCCGGTAGCCAAAAATGTGATGTCCTTGAGCGTGATGTTTTCGCGCTGCGACAACAGCGGCAGCAACTCCGGCTGAACTTCGCAAACGACCTTCGCGCCCTGCCCTGCCAGCATCGGCGCATAGCGGACGAACTGAATGGTGTCGCCGAACCCCTGTTCGGCGTGAAGCAGAATAGTCTTTCCGGCGATCGGCACCTCGCCCAGCCACAACGGGGCCTTGGGCTGCGGAGCGTGCCGGGCAAATGCGCCGGTTTTCCAGCGCCATTCATATTCCTTCCAGCCCACATCGAAATCGCCCATCGAAAGCCGCGTCATCGCCGCTTCGAAATGGGCTTCGGCAAATTCCGGCGCGGCCACGAGCGCCGCCTTGAAGTCCACCAGCGCTTCGACCGGCCGGTCAAGGCGGCGCAGCGTGTGACCGCGATTGGTCAGGATCTGCGGATGGCCGGGCAAGCCTGCGAGCGCGGCGTCGTAGCTCGCCATCGCCTCGACCGGCTGGTTCAATCGCAAAAGCGCATTGCCGCGATTGACGAGAGCGCCGACGTGAGCCGGTGCGATCGCCAACACATGACCGTAGCTCGACAGCGCGTCGTCGACACGATCGAGCGCGAGATGCGCGTTGCCGAGATTGTAGAGAATTTCCGGATGCTCCGGCGCAAGATCCAGCGCATGGCGATAGCTTGAGATGGCCTCGTCGTAACGTCCGGTCGCATGCAGCGCCAGCCCGAGATTCGACAGCGCATCGGCGGAACTGGAATTGACCTTGAGCGCCTGCGCCAGGAAGCGGAGCGCATCGACCAGGCGATGGCGCTGGAAGTGGAGCATTCCGAGCAGGTGCAGCGCATCGAAATCATCGGGCCGGTGCGCCAAAATTCCGGCGCAGAGTCTTTCCGCCCGGTCGAGTTCGCCTTGCTGAAAGGAATTGTAAGCCTGCCGCTGCAAGCGAGACAGGTTCGGCATCCCTCGCGATGTCTTTTTCCGGTTCGCCGACAACGGGAGTCTTTCCAGGATTCTTGCTTTCGAATCAATCAACGCCCGCAGGCTAGCATTTTCCGCGCTCTGCCTGAATCGGAACTGACCAATGTTCGCTTCGGTGGTACCATGAACGATGCCCCCGAATGTGCCGGCCCTCGACCCCTGCATTGGATGCCGCGATCTCGAGAGCGGACCGCAATGCATCGGCTCCGACGGCCGCCGGGATTATCACGCACTGGCGGAGGCCTATCTCAAATCACCGGCCGCTGACAAAAACACGCCTGCAATCCCGCACCGCGACGCGTTTGATTGCATATTCTCGATGACGTCAGAATCTGCGGAGGATGCGCTCGCCTTTATCTTTGTGGCGATGGAGCTTGCCGTGACCGCAAAGCAGGAGGCCTATCTCGCGGCGGGCGCGCTCGAACACCTTCTGAAGCGGCATGGTGTCCTGGTGATCGATCGCGTGCTCGCCGCGGCGAGGCGGGACCCGAAGTTTCGCCGCTGCCTGGCAGGCGTATGGGGACATTCGGGCATGGACAAATCCGTTCGCGCGCGGATCGATGAAATCCTTGCCCCGCCCAAAGCTCTTCGGAAGCCGCCGCGAAAGAGCAACAAGCGTTCGAAACCTCGTTGATATCCACGACCTGCGTTGAGCATTGATTACCGGCGGTAGGGTTCGCCCAAAGTCGCGGGCGCCATCTGCCGGCCGACCAGGCCGCCGACCGCCATCAAGGCGAGCAGATAGGGCAGCATGATCAGAAGCGCGTTGGGCACGTTGATGCCCATCGCCGGTAGCTGAAACTGCAGCGCCGTCGCAGCACCGAACAACAGGCAGGCGAGCACGGTTCCGCCAATTCGCCATCTTCCGAAAATCACCGACGCGATTGCCAGATAGCCCGCGCCGCGGGTCATGCCTTCGGTAAACGTATGAATGTCGCCGATCGACAGGAACGCGCCCGCGAGAGATGCCATGAAACCGGCAAACAGCACGGCCGCATAACGGATGCGGGTCACCGAAAGGCCCGACTTGTCGACAGCCTTCGGCTCGGCGCCGGCGGCATGAACGGCGAGACCGATGGATGTGTAACGCAGAACCAGCGCCGTGATGGCGATGATGACGATGCCGGCGTAGAACAGCCAGACCTGTTCGAACACGGCTGTGCCGAAGACCGGGATATCGCCGAGCAGCGGCGGTTTGATCTTGACGAGGCCGGGAATTTCCGCGCGCGACCGTGCGCCGAAAATCTCGCGATAGGCCAGCGTGGTCGCGCCCAGCACCAGAATGTTGATGCCGATGCCGGAAACGATCTGGTTGGCGCGCAGCGTGTTGCTCAGCACGGCCTGCAGCAGGGCGATCGGCTGCACCGCGATAATACCGATCAGCAACCCGAGCAGCGGATCGCCGGTGGCCCAGGAACCGACGGCGGCGGCGAATGCCGAGGTCAGCATCATTCCCTCGATGCTCATATTGAGCACACCGGCGCGCTCGCTCACCATCTCGCCAATGCCTGCGAGCAGCAACGGCGTCGCGAGCCGGATCGACGATCCCAAAAAGACCGCGAACAATTCCCAGCTCATGGCCGCTCCCATTTTTCAATGAACAGCGTCGCACCTGCGAGGGTGATGACGATCAGTCCCTGAATGACCACGACCAGCGCCGTCGGCACCGCGGCGACCATTTCCATGTTGATGCCGCCGGACCGCATGAAACCGAATAACAACGCCGCGGCGATCACGCCGGTCACCGAACCCCGCGCCAGCAATCCCGCCACCAGGCCGTCGAAACCGTAGCCGGACGAGAAGCCGTCCTTGAGGGTGTATTGCTCGCCGAGCAGCATCAGCGCGCCGGCCAGCCCGCCGAGCGCGCCGGCGCTGGCCAGCGCAAAGATAACCGTGCCGGCATATGAAATCCCGGCGCGATTGGCGGCAACCGGATTGAGCCCGACCGCGCGCAGGCGCAATCCGAAAACGGTCTTCGACAACAGCACCGCGACCGCCACGGCGATCACGATGGTGAGCGGAAGTCCGATATGAAGCGGAAAGGAATAGTCGCCGGTGAGCAGCGGCAGCTTGGTCGTGTCGGGGATTTCCAGCGACTCTGGAAGCGTCGCCGAGGTCGTCATCGGCTTGCGCAATAACGAAGGCGACTGCACGCACCAGTACAACAGCCATACCCCGATGAACGACAGCAACAGCGTACTGATCACCTCATTGGTGCCGGCCTTGACCTTCATCACAGCGGCGAGCGCTCCCCATGCGGCGCCGGCGATAACCGCCGCCAGCATCGGCAGCAGGAAGGAAAGCCCGAACGACAATCCGCTGACATGGCCATACAGTGCGACCGCCGTCGCCGCGATGCCGCCGACCGCAATCTGGCCCTCGCCGCCGACATTGGTGAGATTGGCGCGGTTTGCCAGGATGAAGCCGAACCCGACCAGCGCAAACGCCAGGCTTCGATTGATCGATGCGGCAATCGAATAGGGTGAACCCACCGTGCCGTCCACGAACGCCGAAATCGCGTCCGGTACTGACACGCCGATCGAGGCGATCAACACCAGACCGACCAGCGCCGCAAACGCCACGGCGAGCAGCGAGCCGAGCAGCGCCGGCCTTGCCGCGACGCGCTTCAACAACGGACCGCGCTGCGCGATGTCTGTCATTGCGCCTGCCCTGCCATCATGGCGCCGATCTGGGCCCGGCGCGCCGGGTCGGCGACACAGGATCCCATGATCCGGCCGCGATAAAGCACAACGATACGATCGGCGACCGTCAGCAGTTCATCCAGTTCCGACGAGACCAAAAGGATGGCGACACCGCGTTCGCAGGCCGCCCGGATCTGGCTGTAGACCGCGGCCACCGCGCCGACATCGAGGCCGCGTGTCGGTTGCGCCGCGACCAGGCAAACCAGATTGGGCAGCGTGATCTCGCGGGCCAGCACCGCCTTTTGCTGGTTGCCGCCGGAGAGCGACGAGAACATTACACCCGGACCGCGGGCGCGGACGTCGAACCGACGCATCATCTCGCCGGCCTTGCTCTCAAGCAGGCCGCGCTTGAGGAAACCAAAGCGGGTGAATTCGTCGAGCCGGTTGAGATAGATATTTTCCGCCAGACTCATCGCGGCGACGCATCCGACCGCGTGGCGGTCTTCCGGGACGATGCCCATGCCGGCGGCGGTGATTTCCTTGGGGCTGCGGGCGGTCAATTCGGTGTCGCCCAGATGAATCCGCCCCTCGGTCGCCGGCATCATCCCCGCCAGCACGGCGGTCAGTTCGCTTTGGCCGTTGCCCTCGACGCCGGCGACGCCGACGATCTCGCCGCGATCGACGCCGAGCGTGAAGTTATCGAGCCGGGTGACGCCCTGATGGTCCTTCACCGTGAGCCCGCTGACCTGGAGGATCTCGATCCTGGCTGCGTTCGGGCTCCGGGCGTGACCGACATGCCTGACCGGCTCGAGCCCCATGATCGACGCTGCCGAGGTATCGAGGGTCTCGACATTGCCCTGGATCATCGCACGCACGAGGCTATCGATGTCGGCCGCGGGGCTCGACGAGCCGCCGACGACCTTGCCGCCGCGCAGCACGGTGACGCGGTCGGCGATCTTCTTGATCTCGGCCAGCTTGTGCGTGACGAGGACGACGGCGCGCCCGCCCGATGCAACCCGGCGGCAAACCTCGAGCAGGGCTGCGATCTCATCCGGCAGCAGAACGGCGGTCGGTTCGTCCAGCACAAACAATGACGGATCGCGGATCAGGCATTTGACGATCTCGACACGTTGCCGCTCGCCGACCGACAGGTCCTCGATCCGGGCATAGGGATCGAGCGGCAAGCCGTATTCGACCGCGAGCTTTTCAAGTTGCGACGCGCATTCCTTCCGTTTGAGCACACCGCGCTCGCGACCGAGCAGCACGTTGTCCACGACCGTCATGTCGGACACCAGGCTGAAATGCTGGTGCACCATGGCGATGCCCTGCGCGAGCGAGTCGGCGGGCCCGGCGGGCTGGAACGCCGCGCCGCGGTAGCGCATGACGCCGGAATCGGGCCGATGCACGCCGAAGATCAGGTTGCAGAGCGTGGACTTGCCGGCGCCGTTTTCACCGAGGATACATTGGATTTCACCCGGGCGGATGTCGAGCGAGACATCCGACAGCGCGGCGAAGCTGCCGAACCGCTTCGTTATGCCCTGAAGCGACAGAAGCGGTTCGACAGAGGACTCCGCGAGATCGGACGTCGTGCTCATGGTGGGGCGTCAGCCCTTCAGCACGGTGATCTTGCCGGCCATGATATCCTTCATGATCGCGTCGAGCTTGGCCTTCTGTTCGGCGGTGCCGCCGCAAATCACCATTCCGGAGGCCTCCGGCCCCATCTTGAGACCGAACTCCTTGTAGCCCGGCTTCCACGATCCCTTGACGGCTTCGTCGATCGCATATTGCACCTGATAACCGGTGCCGGTGATGGAATAGGCAACATAGAGCGGATCGGTGCCGCAACGGTCAGTATAGCTGCCGACGATGTGCGTACCCTTTTCCTTGGCCGCCTGCTCCATGCCGCGCAGGCCGAGGTTCAGGATGTGATAATGAACATCGGCGCCCTGCGCGATCGCGGCCAGTGTCGCTTCCTTGGATTTGGCGACGTCGTCGAAGTCGCCCGTGTAGTTTTCGAAATACTTGATGCTGGCATTGATCGACTTGGCGCCGTTGCCGAATTCCTTGCCGGCATTGACGATCGAGGGGATTTCCATCCCGCCGACGTAACTCACCGCACCGCTCTTGGACAACATGGCCGCGGCAGCACCCGCAACAAAGGCGATTTCCGCCTGCTTGACGTCGTAGCCCGCCACGTTCGGCGCCGACTCGCCTTCGTTGCCGCCGACAATCGAGAAGTGCACATTGGGAAAACGCTTGGCGATCTTGTACACCGCCGCCTGGGTCTGGCCGCCGACGCCGATGACGAGTTCGTTCTTGGAAGCGAGATTGGTCAACGCCTGATCCATGTCGGCGTAATTGATGTTCTCGATCATCTGGACCTTGATCTTGTCGCCGTACTTCTTCTCGGACGCCATCAGGCCGTCATAGGAAGATTCCATCCAGCCCTTGTCCGACTTCGAGCCGGGAATGAGGACGCCGACCTTGAGCGCGTCGGCGGCGTGAGCGCCCGGCGCAAAACTGGCGAACGAAGCAAATGCACCCGTGAGCAAAGCGCCCCGCAGGATCAAACGACGTGACAACATGGAAGACCTCGCGCTTTAAGGATGGGATAAGGAAATTCTGTCTGCGCGAATTGGCTAGCAAGCGGTATGCCATTGGATTAAGTAATTGAGAAAATTACGATATTTATTCAACGGGCCGGGCTAAAACAAACAAATGCTTACTTTTTATCCAGAAAAGGCTTGGCTCTGTTCGTTTCATGGGCAAATGGATTGCCGGTGGCGTTGGAGGTGATGAAATTCCTTGGATTTTTCGCTGGCAGCGAATTTGCAATGCAGTCTTTGCAATCAGGATTTTCAGGCTGCGGGTTCTTCCCATCGCGACAGCTTCAGCCATGAAACAATTCGGACAAACGAAAAGCGGAGGCCTCAATGACGGCGACGGAAAAGCGGCTGGATGCACAGCCGGGCGGGCAACTTGGCGTTGGCCGGCAAACCGCATGGTGGGCGACCGAGAGCGAGGTCAACATGGCCCTGCCCTCGCCGCCACCGGTTCCGGTCACGATTGCCTGCGCGCCGCAAAACGTGACGGTCGATCTGACGCGCACCGCGGTCATCGTCATCGACATGCAGAATGATTTCTGCGCGCCGGGCGGATGGGTCGACTATCTCGGCGCCGACTACCGGCCCGATCGCAAGCCGATCGAGCCGTTGCAGCGGATGCTGCCGGCGCTGCGCGACGCGGGCGTGCCTGTGATCTGGGTCAACTGGGGCAACCGTCCGGATCTGGCGAACATGCCGCCCAATCAAATCCACCTCTACAAGCCGGTCGGCGTCGGCGTGGGACTTGGCGATCCCCTGCCCGGAAACGGCGCCCGCGTGCTGGAGAAGGATTCATGGGCGGCCGCGGTCGTCGATGAACTGAAGCAGGAGCCGGGCGACATCAAAGTCGACAAACATCGCATCAGCGGATTCTGGGACACCCAGCTCGACAGCATCCTGCGCAACCTCGGCGTCCGCTCCATTCTCTTCACCGGCGTCAATACCGATCAATGCGTGCTGCACTCGCTGACCGACGCCAACTTCTTAGGGTATGGCTGCCTCCTGGTGGAGGACTGCTGCGCCACGACATCGCCGGACTTCTGCACTGAAGCGACGGTCTGGAACGTGAAGAAATGTTTCGGCTTCGTCACTGACTCGAAATCGGTGATGGCCTCGCTCGGCAAGCGAATGGTGCGATAAATTGGCGGTGGCAGCCTCCGGCTCGATTGCGCAATCGGGCCGCGCGGATTTTGGCGCTTTCATTCCGGGGCCGCGCTGCGTGCGCGCGCCCACCGCATCGGGATCGCTCGATGGCCTGACCTTCGCGGTCAAGGATCTCATTGACGTTGCGGGCACGCCGACCGGCGGCGGCAATCCCGACTGGCTGAAGGCGCAATCTCCCACGGCGCGATCGGCGCCGGCGGTGGAGGCGCTGCTTGCGGCCGGCGCCAGCCTGGCCGGCAAGACCATCACCGACGAACTCGCCTTCAGCCTCGAAGGCGTCAACGCCCATCACGGCACGCCGGTCAATCCGGCATGCCCGGATCGCATTCCCGGCGGATCGTCCAGCGGATCGGCGGTCGCCGTTGCCGCCGGACTGGCGGATTTTGCCCTCGGCACCGACACCGGCGGTTCGGTCCGGGTGCCCGCGAGTTTCACCGGCGTCTGCGGCTTTCGGCCCAGCCATGATGCGATATCGCTCGCCGGTGTGCTGCCGTTCGCGCCGAGCTACGACACCGTCGGCTGGTTCGGGCGCGATGCCGCGATGCTTTCCCGTGTCGGCGACGTGCTTCTGCCCAAGGCTTCGCCCAAGACTACACCCAGTCCGATCCATCGCTTTCGGCTGGTGCGGGATGCGTTCGCACTTGCTGATCCCGGCGTCGCGACAGCATTGCGTCGTGCATGCGCGACCTTCGACATCGTCGATGAGATATCCCTGTTCGCGGGACAAGAGCAGCAATGGCTCGAAACCTATCGCGTGTTGCAGGGCGCGGAGATCTGGACTCAACTGGGCCCGTGGATCACTTCGGCCAAACCGCGCTTCGGAGACAAGATCGCCCCACGATTCGCCGATGCCGCATCGATCACACCGGTTGACGTCGCCTGCTACCAGCCCATCCGCGTCTTGATCGCCAGGCGCGTGCGCGAGGCGCTCGGCGATGGCATCGGACTGTTGATCCCGACCGCGCCCTGCGTCGCGCTCCGTGTCGGCGCTACGGGAGACGAGATTGGCGCGTTTTACCGCAATGCCCTGACCTTGACCGTTCGATCGCGGGCCACGCCGGCATTCCGCAACTCTGTCTGCCGGCGGGCAAGGTCGAGGGATGCCCGGTCGGATTGTCGGTGCTGGCATCACCCGGTCACGATCGCGCGCTGCTCGACCTCGGCGTCCGCCATGCGGCGGCGATTGGAATGGCATGACCCAACGAGATTCAATTGCGGAACCCACGACCGGCACCCGGCTCGCACCGCGTCTGCGCCGCCCGCGGCGCACCGCGCAGCAGAGCCGCGAGCAGATCATGCGCGCGGCCACCGCTGAATTCGCCGCCCACGGACTTGCCGGCGCCCGCATCAGCCGCATCGTGCAGAAAGCCGGCACCAATCCGCGCATGATCTACCAGCATTTCGGCAGCAAGTCTGCGCTTTATGTCGCCGCCCTTGAAAACGCGCTGGCGGAATTGCGCAGCGAGGAGCTCGGTCTCGATGTCGAGCATCTCGATCCCGTGGATGGCCTGCTTCGGCTGTTTGATTTCATGAACGCGCATTTCGAGCGCAGCGGCTACCTTGTCAGGCTTCTGACGACCGAGAATCTGACCAAGGCGCGCTACATGAAAAAATCTTCCCGGATTCGCGAAATGTCGTTTCCGGTTCTGGCGATGATCGAGCGGTTGCTGTCGCGCGGCGCCGCTGAGGGAACCATCGCGACCGACATCGACCCGTTGCGGCTCTATGTCATGATGGTGGCGCTCTGCCAGTTTCACGTGTCGAACGTTCACACCCTGTCGATCATTTTCGAGCAGGACCTGTCGAAGCCGGAATGGCGGGCCAAGCGCCGCGCCGACGCGCGCAAGATGCTTGCGTCTTATCTGGTCCATCAAGGACCATAGCGTTTTCGAGCGAAAGCCTGCCCCGGACTTGATCCGGGGTGGATCCCGGTTCGCGTGAAGAAAACGCGTCAAAAACAAAGGCTATGCCGAGAACTCATCAATGCGCTGGCAGACGGCGGGCGGATCATTGCATCGCAGCATGACGTGCGGCTGTCTTAGCCTGTCCTGATGGTATAGCAGTGTAGTGTTCATTCGCTAGCTGGCCACCTTATCCGCATGACGCTGACCTTGATCATTGTGGTAGCCATCGCCGTCATTTGCCTGGCGGAGCGAAGCGTTGAGCATCTTAGATTAGCGGTCGCCGCGCTGTGTTGGATCGCCGCCGTGCTGCTGTTGGTCGTTGCCGATCTCGAAAGAGCGATCCTGCTGTCGTCGATCGTGGCAGCGGCCATCTTCGGTGCGTCAAACATCAAGTACAGGCATAGCGGGCTGAAGCTGACCGTAACCGATTTACCGCTGACGTTCGCCGGAACAGTGCCGTTTTTTTTCGTACAATATCCGCTCGCCGTAGCAGGCTTTTTCGCCGGAGCCATCGCACTGGTGGCGGCCGCGGTCGCGGCATGTCTCACCATGGCCGGACCGCCAATTTCGCCGGAACTGCGCATTGTTCTGTTCGGGGTGGCTTCTATTGGCCTGTTTGCGGCCTATAGAACTGGCGGCGGGCCGGCTTCATTCCAGCGCATTGCGGCGCAGCGGCGGTGTTTTTTCTCAAGCTTCATGTCCTCGTTGCTCGATCCGCTTTCCTGGCGACAGTTCGGAGGGCTCGTTCTCAGCGACATAGCCGAAGATCCGTTGCCGCTGATGCCGGCTGTGCCCGCGCGCACCCTCGTCTATCCCGACATTATCGTAATTCAGCACGAATCGATCTTCGATCCGCGCGTATTCGGGCTCCCGGTTGAACCAACCGTCGAAGCATTTCTGTCGCCGAAGAACGGTCGCTATGGAACCCTCAACGTCGATATTTTTGGCGGAGGATCGTGGCAATCCGAATTCAGCCTGCTCACCGGCCTTTCCAGCGCCAGCTTCGGTTCAAACGCCTATTTTCTTTTCAAGAGAGGCGTCGGCCGATTCCACAACAGTCTTCCAAATTCACTGACCGCACTTGGCTATCAAACCATGCTGACCTCGAGCTGCCGTCGCAGCTTTCTCAACTATGATGAATTTTACCGTTCGATTGGCATCAGCGAACGCATTTTCACCGATGATTTTCATCCGCCCTTCGATGTCGGCCGATTCGAAGCGAGCTATTCCGACGCGTTGTTTCTGGATGCAGCACTCGGCGTTCACATGAAAAGGATTGCCGGCGACGCCGCGCCTCGTTTCCTGTATGCGCTGACGAACTTCAATCACGGTCCCCACAACCGAAAACTGGTCACGCCCGGGCGGTTTGAGAGCGAACGGGCCTTCGCTGCCGCCAGCCTTCCGGATGGTTATTATGCGGAGTATTACGCCCGCCTGGCAGAGACCGCGGCGACCTGGAGCAGGCTCAAGTCCGAACTGGCCGAGCGTTTTCCCGGACGTCCCATGCTGATCGTGCATTACGGGGATCATCAACCCGTCATGGCACGGCGGATCGAGTCGAAAATCAAGCTCCCGACAGACGCGCGACGCCAGTTCCGCACCTTCTACGCCATCGAAACGCTGAACGACAGCTCCGACCGAATGATCCCAGGGCGGGGGCCGGACCTCGATATTGCCTTTCTTGGGACCGTCGCCTTGCAGCAGGCCGGTCTGCCGCTGGACGAGATCTTTGCCACGCGCGCGAGCCTTCTCAAGCAGTGCGGCGAGGCCTACTTCGCATCACCCTCGGAGCGCAAGCGCCGCTTCCACCGCACACTGGTAAATCTCGGAATTATCGACGTGGCGCCAGCCGCGCGACAGCAATATTAGGCCGCGTGCGCGCGACGATACAGCATCGCGGCGAAGGCCTCGAACACCTTGCGCATTTGCGGAGCCTTGTAGGGAAACAGCTCCGGTGAATCCATGTTGTGCACGACCGCGGTATTGTCGGCCTCGAAGATCAACAGCTCGCCGCGCTTATTTTCCGCGCAGTCAACCGTGAAATAGTCGAGACCGATGCGTTCGATCATGGCGGCCAGCGCGCGCTGATGGCGGGCGGCGAAAGCAGAATCGAAGGTGCGCATGAAGTCTTCCTCCTCGCGGCGCTTGCTTTCGCTGAAAGCCATGCCGGCGTTGAGGTACCAGATGTCCCAACGGTCGGCGATCGCCATGTGGCAGGCATAGGGGCGTCCATCGACGATGACGATACGGTATTTGCGAAACAGGCCGTCGCCGCCGGCGTAGTCGACAAAGCGCGAGACAAAGAATTCCGGCTCAGGCCGCGCCGCAAGATAGCCGCCGATCGCGGCGCGATCGTCGATTCTGGCGAGCCCGACGCCGGCATGCGAACCCAGCGGCCGAACAATGATCGGAAATTCGAACTCAGCCGCCATATCCGCAAGCCCGGCATTCGGCTGGGCCAGTTCCTGCAATTGCGCCCGCGTCGCGGACGCCGTCACCGGGATATCGAGCCCTTCGATTCCGGACAGCAGACGATGCAACTTGTCGCGGTCGAGATTGCCGACGAGGTGCGGCGGGTTGAGAAGCGGCTGCGGCCAGCGCGAGGCCGCGACTTCGATCTTTCGCAGCGCCTCGCGGCATTGATCGGAGTCGGATGCAATCACGATGGCGACGTCATGGTCGGGCAGCGGCGCCGGCAGTTCGACCCCGGCCACGACATACAACGTCAATAGTTCGATGCCGGAGTTTTCCAGCAAAAACTCGATCGGCGTGTTGCCGCCCATATCCATCGCAGCCGCCAGCGCCAGAACGCGCAAGCCCGGCTTTTCCGCCGAACAGGGCGAGCGAAACAACTGATGAAAGGCAAGCACCTCGGCCTGGATGGCCATCCCGGTCGGCTTGTCGCCCAGGAGCTGGGCGATCAGCGACAAATCGAGCCCCTCGCCCGGACCCGCGGTTCCGGCGGCAACCTTCGCGATCAACTGGTCCCGCAACGGCCGAAGGTCGGTGCCGCCGAACGCCATCGTCGTCAGCCTGGCAAATCCGATCCGGTCGGCGCAGGGATAGCCGGCCGGCTCGGCCGCTTCCGTGCTCTCAGGCGCCACGGGAAACTTCCGTCAAATCTGGATTATCGATATGGCCGAGCAACCATTCGATCTTGGCGACAATGGCGCTGACATTGTCGAGCTCACGCTGCAAATGCCGGTATGCTGCATTCGCGTCGGAAGACCAGGCCTCGGTGACGAGGCGTGCGCCGGCGCAGATACGGAGCGCCGCCATCGGATGCGGCCCGCGCTGACTGAGCGCGACGGGTTGGCCGACAAGGCAAATCTTCGCGGCGATTTCCGCGTCGCGCCCGTGCAGCTCCGCGGCGACGCTGCCTCGTGCATCGCGGGCCAGCGCGCGATAGATCTTCCGGCAATCTTCCAGCGAAACAACGCGACCTTGATGCATGAGGACGAACGGAAAGATGGTCCGCTGCGCCAGTTCTTCGTCGAGGCTGTCGTCCTCAAGCCGTTGCTGCGGCGGCAACAGACGAAGCAATGGCGACGATGTAATCATGCGCTCGACGCCCTCGCCAAAAATCGTCAGGGCCATCCGACGAAGTTCTTCAGGCACCTCGTGATAGCCGCGGATTTCCTCAAGCGCTGCTTCCCAGCGAAGCCACTGGCCGAAATTCGCCCGGATCGGAAAACGCGACCTCAGGCCCTGCCACTGCACCGGCCAGTCGCTGCGGCTGGTATATTCAAGCATTCCCGGCGCGATCTCCCCGATCGCATCGATGGTCCCGGCGAGACCCGCCGGCACCAGCAGCGCACCGCTGAACGGCGGGCCGGTGAAAAACTTCGAACCGGTGACGAGCACCAGATAGCCGCGATCCAGATATTGCTGCAGGCGCGGGCGGCCGAGACGCATCTGGCAGGCGTCGACGACGACCTGGACCTGACCGGGCCAGCGCGCCGCAATTTCGTCGAGGCATTGATCGCTTGGCGCCCGCCAGCCCAGCTTCGATGAATCCATGATTTGAAGCAGCACATGCGTGCCGTTCGCAATCGACGTCTCGATGGCGGCAAGAACCCGCGCGTCGGTTTC
The DNA here is from genome assembly GCA_963819325.1 of uncultured Pseudomonadota bacterium. GTDB lineage: Bacteria > Pseudomonadota > Alphaproteobacteria > Rhizobiales > Xanthobacteraceae > Bradyrhizobium. The sequence goes on along the minus strand of CAWFVT010000023.1, from coordinate 75,843 downwards.
AGCCTGCGGGCGGCAATCGCCGTTCTCGTCGAGCAATCCGAGCGCGACGCTGGTGACGGAATGCGCAAGCCCCGCGACCGGTTCGCTCTTTTGCACCGGACTTCCCTGCGCGGTGGCGGCGCTGAAATGACATCCACGCGCGGTGTAAGCGGTTCCGCTTCCGGTTTGATCGGCCGCCACGATCACCGTGGTCAGCGCCGGGCCGAGCAGCGCGCGGGTCAGGAACAGCGCGTGGAGCTGCGAGTTGGTGCCCGACGGCGAAAACACGATGTCGGCATTTGACAGTCCGAGATGGTTCTTCAGTTCATCGCGCATGGCCTCGATGCGTGCATCGAACGCAGCATCGATGCCGACGGAAATCGCCGACTGCATCAAGGCTTCCCGCGCTTGGCCGGCGCGTGCGTAGGCCCGCACCGAAATCGATGTCGCGGTGCTGGAGGCAAAACTCAGCGTATCGGGACAGGGAAACGGCTGGCAGCCATATTCATTGGCCCCGGTGGCCGGGTTGAGGCGCAATCGCGGATCGCCGCCGCAGCCGAGCAGCAGGTCCAGCGGCGCGAACAACTCCGCCATCGCGGCGGCCGAGCGGGATCGATCCCGAGAATTCGGATCCTCGACCGGATCGAACCGGACGGCACCGTCTAGCATTGTCGAAACCCCACGCCCCAAGCGCCGCGCTTTGCCGGTGCGACACCAGGGTTCAAGGCAACCAAACGGCGTCAGCCTGCATTTACGAAACGTAAACAGACTTGGTTAACGATACCTTTACCGGAGTGTTTTCCGCCCCCACTCAGGGGCGATGCTTGCGGCCAGGGCAATGGGGACCGGTTTTCCCAAAGGCGGACGCTGTAAAACGCCGCCGACCTCGAAGGCCGGCGGGCCGCTCGTGCGTGCTATGCCCGAAAAGCGAGCTTAAACGACCGCTTCTATTCGGCCGCTTGCTTGACGCTCGCATCCAACGCCGCACTAATTTTCGGTGGTGACATCGGCAGGCTGTAGAAGCGCAGGCCCAGTGCGTTGGAGATGGCGTTGGCAACGGCAGCCATGACCGGTACAAGCGGGACTTCGCCGACGCCCTTGATGCCCTGCGGATGCTTCGGATTCGGCACCTCGATCATGATGCAGTCGATCATCGGCAGATCCGAACAGACTGGCATACGATAGTCGAGGAAGCCGGGGTTATCGACCTTGCCGTCCCTGGTATAGATATATTCCTCGTTGAGCGCCCAGCCGATGCCCTGCGACACGCCTCCCTGGAGCTGGCCCTCGACATAGCCGGGATGAATGGCGCGGCCTACGTCCTGCACGGCGGTATAACGGATCACGCGGGCGATGCCGAGTTCGGTATCGACCTCAACGTCGCACACATGGGTGCCGAAGCCACCGTCGGCGCCTTGCGTGTTGAGTTGCACGCCGGCGCCAATAGGGCCACCCATCGCAGGCGCCTTCTCGGCAAGTTCCTGTAACGTCAACGGCTCGAACTGGCCTGCATTCGGGCTGACTGGATGAGCGGCACCCTGATCCCACTTCACTGCGTCAGGATCAATGTTCCAGATTTTCGCTGCGCGTTCGCGCAGCGTCTGAATCACTTTCTCCGCCGACTGCGTCACGACCATCGAGGAAGCAAACAGGACGCGGCTGCCGCCGGTGAGATTGGAGAAACCGATGCTTTGCGTATCGCCAATCATGACGGAGACACGGCGGTAGTCGATGCCGAGCAGTTCGGCGCAGATGTTGGCGATGCCGGCGCGCGAGCCGCCAATGTCCGGATGGCCTGTCGTAACGACGACGTTGCCGTCCTCGGTGATGTTGACTTGCGCGGAGGACTCGCCGCCCGCGTTGAACCAAAAGCCCGAGGCGACGCCCCTGCCTTGCAACTTGCCCTGGCCGCCGCCCAGCGGGGCCGCGTAGTGTGGCGAGGCTTTTGCGGCTTCCACCGTTTCCACGTAGCCGATGCGCGGGAACGTCGGTCCGTGCGCGGCCTTGGTGCCTTCCCTGGCCGCATTCCTGAGGCGAAAATCCAGCGGGTCCATCTTCAGCGCTTCGGCGACTTCGTCCATCACGCATTCCACCGCATAGGCGCCGATCGGCGCGCCCGGTGCCCGGTAGGCCGCGACCTTGGAACGGTTGGAGCAGACGTCAAAGCCCTCCGAGAGCAAATTCGGGATGTCGTAGGGCGTGAAGCTGCAGCCGGCCGCACCGCGGATCGGCGAGCCCGGGAAGGCTCCGGCCTGTAAATAGAAAGCGCCGTGCGCGGCAACGATCGTGCCGTCCTTTCGGACGCCGATCTTCACCGTGCTTGTCGAACCCGACGTGGGGCCGGTGGCGCGCATCACTTCCTCACGCGTCATGACCATCTTTACCGGCCGGCCGGATTTTTTCGCCAGCATGGTCGCGAGCGGTTCGAGATAGACGATCGTCTTGCCACCAAACCCGCCGCCGATCTCGGCCGGGATCGCGCGAATGTCGCTCTGCGGAATGCCGGTTAGCATGGAGGTCATCGCGCGGACCATGAATTGGCCCTGGCTCGAACTCCAGATCGTGGTCTTGCCGTCAGGCGCAACCGAAATCAGGCAGGCGTGCGGCTCGATATAGCCCTGGTGAACAGGGCGCGTCGTGAAACTGCGCTCGACGACGATGTCGGCCTGCTTGAACCCTTCCGCAATATCACCCTTCTTGTTCTCGATGCGCCCCATGATGTTGGAAGGTTTTCCCTCCCACTTGTTGAACTCATGCAGGATCGGTGCATCAGGCTTGATGGCATCCTCGATTTCGATCGACCACGGCAGTACCTCGTAGTCGACCTCGATCAGCTTGCAGGCTTCGGCTGCAATTTCCTCGGTGGTGGCGGCAACCGCTGCAACGGGATGTCCGGGGAACAGCACCTTGTCGCGCGCCAGAACGTTCCGGCACATCCAGCGCATGTCCTGGATACCCAGCATTACCGCGCCCTTTTCGATCGGGAAGTCGACGATGTCCCTGGACGTGACGACCGCCTTCACACCCGGGAGCTTCTCTGCCCGCGAGGTATCGATCTTGCGAATGCGCGCATGCGCATGTGGACTCCGCAGGACCCTGCCCCAGATCATGCCGGGCATGGAGGTGTCGGCGGCAAACTGAGCCCGGCCCGTGACCTTGTCCATCCCGTCGGGACGGATGGTACGCTGACCAATCCACTTGTTGTCGGTGACAATGTTCATTGCGCAGCCTCTCGCATTTCAGATGCAGTCTCCAGGACTGCACGAACGATCTTGTCATAGCCGGTGCACCGGCACAGATTGCCGGCGAGCCAGAAGCGGACTTCTTCCTCGCTCGGACTAGGATTCTTGCGCAGCAGCGCGTCGGACGCCACCAGCATGCCCGAGGTGCAGATGCCGCACTGGAGCGCCGCGTGTTCGAGGAATTTTTGCTGCAGCGGATGCAATTTATCGCCTTGCGCCAAGCCCTCAATGGTCCTGATCTCGTGGCCCTCGCCTTCGGCGGCCAGCATGAGGCAAGAACAAATCAGACGATCGTCGACCGTGATACTGCAGGCGCCGCAATCGCCCGATGAGCAACCTTCCTTGGAGCCAGTCAGACCCAACGGCCCGCGCAACGCGTCAAGCATGGTTTCGTACGGCTCGCATAAATATTCCGCCGGCTCGCCGTTGACGGTGGTCGTGACGTGAATTTTGGCCATGTCTGTTACTTCTCCGTCGCGCGTTTTACGGCGATCGCGGTCGTGCGCTTGAGCAGCACGCCGGCTGTCTTGATGCGGTAGGCAATGGTGCCGCGCTTGTCGTCGATCGGGCGGCAAGCGGCGCGGCAGGCTTCCGCGGCTTTCTCCAGCGCGGCTTCGTCCAGCGTCGAACCGATGAGCGCCTTCGCGGCAGGCTCGACCAGAAGCGCGGTTGGCGCCACCGCTCCGAGCCCAACACGGGCTGCGGTGCAAATGCCGTCCTTGACGGTAAGACTGACACCCACGCCGACAACAGCGATGTCCATCTCGGTCCGTGGGATCATGCGCAGATAAGCATCGCTCGAACCTGGCGAGCGAGGCGGGAAGTTGAAGCTGACCAGAATTTCACCGGGCTTGAGATTGGTACGGCCGGGGCCGGCGGGCACATCCTCCACCTTGATCTCGCGGCGGCCCTCCGGTCCTTGAAGGGTGACAATGGCACCAGATGCGATCATGGCAGGCACACTGTCGCCTGCGGGCGAGCCGTTGCAGAGGTTGCCGCCGAGAGATGCGCGGCCCTGCACCTGCTTGGAGCCGATCAAATTCAAGGCTTCCAGGACGCCGGGCCAGACTTTGCCGAAGCGAGAGTGTTCGGCAAGCGCCATGCCCGATGTCGCCGCCCCAATGCGGAAACCGCCCTCGACGGTCTCCTCGATTTCAGTCATCTCGCCGACTTTCTTGACGTCGACGATCACGCCCGGCCGCACAATGCCGGAACGCATTTGCACCAAGAGATCAGTGCCACCCGCCAGAATACGCGCCGCACTCCCTGCGGCGGCAAACACCCCGATCGCTTCATCAAGCGTGCGCGGTGCCAGGTATCGGATATCTGCCATGGTCGCTAAAACGCCTCCCCTGGGATCGAAGTTCCTGTCTTGATGGGTTCCAAACCTACACGGTACAGGCTGATTGGGACAGTGGCCGCGAGGCATGCAAAGACATGCTTCCCATGCGAGCAGGCAATGGCTCAAGAATCAAGGACGTAGCGGGTGCAATTGCTTGCGCACGATAGCCTGCACCGACTGCTGCATATCATCCAGGCTTCAGGGAAGCAGTCAGTAAAGAGACTTCAGGCCCGGCAAAGACGCTTTTCAATTCGGCTTTAGAATACACGCCCCGCTCGAACTAACCAGGCGTTATCCTGACGGTATCGGCAGGAATTTCACCAGGCTGAGCTGCGATAGCATCGAGGTGGTTTGGTAGGAGGCCTGAAGGCTGGTCTGCAGCGCCAGAATCTGGCTGGCAACCTCGTCGGGCGAAACGGTCTCGGTCTGCGACACGATATCCTGCAGCGTGCTCTTGGTTTGGGTCTGCAGCGATGACGCCGTCGACATGGTGGCCTGGGCATTGGCGAGGTCGGTCTGGATATCCTGGATCGACTGCTGGTTAGGCTGGACGGAAAGCGCCTGCGCCACGCTCGCACTCATGTCCGAAATCTGCGCGGTGGCATTGGTATTGCCGGGCGAAACCTTAAAGGCCGCGAAGGCGGCGATCGCCTGCAGCTGCGATGCGATGCCTTGCTCGTTGGCCTGGATGCCGTAATCCACGGTCTGGGCCGGACCGATCTGGGCGACCTGGGTGGCGCGGGCGGATCCCGTGGTGGTGCCGCCGGTGTACCAGGATACGGTATTCGCCGAGGTTCCGTTGACCAGCGTTGTCGCCGTGTTGAACGGAGGACCGCTGACCCGCAGCGGCGGCTGATCGAAGAAATTGCTCGAGGCCTCCATCGCGGAAGCGGCAACCAGCGAGGTGTTGGCGACAGTCGTGATCGACGCCGTCAACGCCGTTTGCAGGTTGGCCGCCGTCGCAGCCGAGGTCGTGCCGATGGTGAAGGATCCGGTCGGCGGCGGCGAGGTCGTCGTCGCCGTCAACTGGATCGACTGGGTGGTGCCGTCGGGCATGTTGAGCGTGATGTTCAACTGATCGCCCGGACTGGGATTGGTGGCGCCGAGATCGACCGATATCGCCGGCGGCGAACCGGTCGGGCCTGTCACCGTCGCCCCCGTCAAGGTCGAGCTGACGGCGCCCAGCTTGATGCCGAACGGCGAGGTATCCTGCGTCACCGAGACCGAGGTCGTGGTCGGAGCCGATACCGTGAGGCGGCCGAGGCCGGTGGTGCCGAGATCGGCCTGCTGGCGCTCGCTGATGACCTGCGTCAACCCGGCCTGGGCGCCATTGCCGTTCAGAATTGCGTCGGCGGTCGCCACCGAAGGGGTGTTGGTCGCTGCCCCTGAGAAGATATATCCGTTGCCCGCCTGGGTATTGAGAATCGACAGCATCGACGACAGCTGCGAGATCGCCGTCACCTGACCCGCCGTCTGGCCGTTGCTGTTCAGGGTCTGCGAACCGCTGTTGGCCGCGGTCTCGACATTGGTGCTGGTGGAGGCCAGCGCCTGCAATGCGGTGTTGGCGGCGGTGATGGTGGTGCCGGCGTTGGTGATCGTGGTCTGATAGCCGGTAATGTTCGACAGTTGCGCACGGGCGGCGATGGCGAAACCCTCGCCGGCGCCCATCCCGGAATAGGTCGTCGACTTTTCGCCGGTCGCAAGCTGAACCTGCAGACTGTTGAGCTGGTTCTTGATGTTGAGAACCGACTGTCCCAGCAGCGATGTATTGGATCCGATGCTATTGATCGCCATTGAAGCCGCCTTACCTCTGCGCCTGCAGTAGAGCCGAGAACATCGATTGCACCACGGCCATCACATGGGCGTTGGCCGAATAGGCATTCTGCAACGCAATCAGATTGGACATCTGCGCGTCCATGTTGACGCCCGTGGCGGAATTGTAACTCTGCTGCAGGGTGTTCACGACGACGTCCTGACCCTGCGCAAGCTGCTGCGCATTGGTCGCGTTGTTGCCCTGCAGGCTGAGGAATTGCTGCATAAAGCTCGTGATCGTCCCGCTGAACGGCGTCGAGGACGAGCCAAGGCCGGTCGCCGGCGAATAGGCGAACGAACCGGAGGTCAGCTGCGAACTGATGAAATTCGCGCGCGTGGTGTCGCCGGACGCGGTCGCAGGCGATGTGCTGTAGACGGTAAGACTGGATGGATTGGCGACCACCGCGGCGTTCACGGTGATGCGGCCGGCATATCCCGTCATCTGTGAGCCGCTGCTGTTGACGGCTCCCGTATAAAGCGCGCTTCCGTCGGTAAAGAGCGGCAGCGCCGGACTGCCGCTGGTCAGCGACGAGGTCGTGATGGTCGCCGAGGCCGAGGCGACGGCGGAGCCGGTTGCCGCGCCGTTGAGCACCTGCAATGTCGAGCCCGACGGGTTGGAAAATTGCAGGTTGGCACCGCCCAGCGCCGCGTTCAATTGCGAGACGATCGAGGCCATGCCGCCCGAAACGTTGACGCCGATCACCGCCGTGTTGGGGCTGGTGCTCGAGGGGGTCGGCAATGGCAGCACGGATGAAGTGCCGACGGCGACGATCTGCAGCTGCTGCTGGGTATTGGTCGCGGTATTGGTATAGGTCAGATTGATGGTGTTGCCCGGCTGCATGTTGGTCAGATCGAGCGTGAAGCCGGCCTGCGTCCCCGACGTCACCGCCGTGCCGGCGGTCGTGGTATCCGACAGCGCGCTCGACATCGAGGCGGCCAGTTGATCGACCTGGTTCTGTGCCTGTACCAGCGTGCTGTCGCGCAACTTGAGATCGGCCGCGATCTGGCCTGAACTGAAGCCGTTTGTCGCGTCCATGTCGACCGTCGCCCCACTCGGGCTTGTCAGCGTGATGGTGCCGACGCCGTTCTGGGTTGGATTGGTGCTGTAGAGATTTGAGGCGTTCAGCGCCGCAGGGCCGTTGAACGACAGCTTCGACGCCTGCGCACCGACGAGTTCAATGCCCGAATTGGTGTAGATCGAGACCTGGTTGTTGCCGCTCGTCGTGACACGAATATCCATCAGTTGCGAAAGCGTGCTGATCGCGGTGTCGCGCTGGTCTTCCAGGGTCGCAGCACCTGGATCGGATGACGTCAACCCCTGAAGCTGAGTGTTCAGGTTGGCGATTTGGGCCATCGCGGTATTCGCTGAAGTCACCGACGTCCCGATATCCTGCTGGACGTTGGTCCGCAGCGCCTGAATGCCTTGCGTCGTCGTGTTCAGTTGCTGCGCCATGTTCTGCGCAGCGGTCACGACGGCGCTTTGCGCGGAATAGGCTCCCGAATTCGCCGAGAGGCCCTGGACGGCCGAGGTCAGATTGCTGAAAGCGGTCTCCAGCGTGCCCTCCGAGCCCGGCGTGCCATAGACATTCTGCAGTTGCGACAGGACGTTCGAGATCTGGTCGGCGTATCCGCCTCCGGAGGTCTCGGTGCGCAACTGATTCTGGACGTAGGTGTCGAGCGCACGGGTGATGCCCGCGATCTGGACGCCGGTACCGAGGCTGCCGACACCCTGCTCGACCTGATTGACGCTCTGGCTGACATAGCCGGGCGTACTGGCGTTGGCGACGTTGGAGGAGACGATCGCAAGCGCGGCCTGATTTGCATTCAGGCCGGACATCGCAATCGAGAGGGCCGAACTCAAACTCATGCTATTGCCCGCCTCAGGTTACTTCACGCGTGTTGATGCCGTCACCGCAGCACGTTCAGCAGGTCCTGAACCATGTCGTTGGCCGTGGTAATGACCTTGGTGTTCGCCGAATAGGCTTGCTGGGTCACGATCAGCTTGGTGAATTCGTCGGCGATGTCGGCGTTGGAGCCTTCGACCGATGAACCGCTGATCGTGCCTGAAGCGCCCTGGATGGCCGCCCCGGACTGCTCGGTCGCAGCGTAAGCTCCGCCGCTCAGGGCCTGCAGGTAATTGGTGCCGTTGAAATGCGACAGCGTGACCGCGGCAAGATCGATATTCTGCCCGTTGGAGAATGTTCCAACCACGATGCCGTTGTTGTTGATCGCCAGCGACTGCAACTGGCCCGCGGCGAAACCATTTTGCGTGATGTTGTTGATGGTCGCGGTGCCGCCGGTGCTGGCATATTGCGTGAGACCCGACGCGCCGAAGCTGATCGAGACCGCCCCAAGCGATTGACCGCTGACCGTCAAATTGGGGATCGAAACCGTCCCGGTCGTCGGGCTCGTGAGCGCACCCGAAGGTCCGAACGTGAAGTTGGTGCCGACGTTGACCCAGGCGGGCGAGGTTCCCGTGGCGGAAGGATCGGTCTGATAGAACAGATTCCAGGTGCTCGCGCCGCTGGAAGTCGCGGTCAAAGCCCAGCGCAATTGGACGTTCACCGAGGTTCCCGCCGAATTATAGGCCGTCACGGCGCCGCCGCTGATGGACTCGTTCACGAAAGTCGTGCTGTCATTCCCGATCACCGTTCCGGTACCGGGGTCGCTGATGCGTGCCGCCGTCACTGTGCCGGTAAAACCGAGCGCCCCGAAAGCTGCCGCATTATTGCTGCTGACCGAAAGATTGGAGGCCGTGCCCGAATTCAGCGTAATGGCGCCGGTGCTGCTGATCGAAGGCGCGACTCCCGTGATCGACTGAATCTTGCTGAGCAGAGTCCCGACGGAATCGGTGACGTTAAGCTGATTGCCGGTGGCGCCGCTGGCAACGAAGGTCAGAACCGTGCCGTCCACCGTGATGGTGTTGCCGGCTACGAAGCTTGACGTCAACGAATTGGTTCCTGCCGCTCCGGACAGTGCCGTGGACGCCGTAATCGGGGCTGCCGGCGTCTCCTGATCGTTGACCGCAGTGCCGGTGACCGACCCATTTTCAAACGTCGGCGTGCCGGTCACCAACGGATTAGATCCGGCGGTGAAGTCACCGGGATCGAGCCCTCCCGCTGCCACAATGCTGCCGGAGGCCCCCGTGGGGCTCGCCGCGGTCGAAGGAGTAGTGGGAAGGTTGAGCGCGTATTGTATCGACGTCGTGGCCTGCGCCGGAACAAAATTGTTCTGAAACTGCAAAACCTGAGGCACGTTGCCGACCGGATTTCCAGTAGTCGGATCCACCGGAACACCCATCAGGTAGTAACCGGCGCCGTTGACCAGGTTGCCGTTGGCGTTGACCTGAAAGTCGCCGCGTCTGGTGTAATCGGTTACCCCGCTGAACACCGGCGCATTGTCGACCGTGCTGGTCGGCATCATCACATCGAAGAAGCCATCGCCGTTGATGGCCATGTTGGTTGCGACCGTCGTCGCGGAGACGGTGCCCGCCGTGGTGATGGTTTGTTGCGCATAGGCGGTGACGCCACCTGCGACTTGCCGGCTGGGTGACGTCGCATCGGGAACGAGATCCTCGAAGCTGGTATCGATGCCCTTGTAACCGATGGTGGAGGAATTCGCGATGTTGCCCGAAATGTTCTGCAGGGCGAACGATTGAGCCTGCAGGCCGCCCACCGCGGTATTGAGCGCGTCGAAGATACCCATAACATTGTCTCCACATTCGATCCGGGCGGCCAGCCGGCATTCACGCCACAGCCGTCATCAAAGGAGACATCGCAAGCGCCGTGCCAAAATAAAAAGCCCGGTATTTCATATGCTTAAATAGAAATGCCCCGGTCCGAAGACCGGGGCACTATTGCCGGGCGGGCAACAATTGCCGGGCGCGTACAGCGCTTTTCGGCAAAGCCGACGCGCCAGGAAAGCGCGTCAAAGGTTGGAGCCTGATCAGGTCGACGACGGCGCGGCCGGATGAAACTGCAGCGCAAAGCCGTCCATGCAGTAGCGCAGGCCGGTCGGCTGCGGCCCGTCGTTGAAGACGTGCCCGAGATGACCGCCGCAGCGGCGGCAGTGAATTTCGGTGCGCAGCATTCCCAGCGTCCGGTCTTCGGTCTTGCCGACGGCGTTCTCGAGCGGCTGGTAGAAGCTCGGCCAGCCGGTGCCGCTCTCAAATTTTGTCTCCGAGGAGAACAGCGGCAGGTCGCAGCCGGCGCAGGCAAAGATGCCCTTGCGGTGCTCCTTGAGCAGCGGGCTCGATCCGGGACGCTCGGTGCCTTCCTTGCGCAGGATTGCATATTGCTGCGGCGTCAGTTGCGCGCGCCACTCCGCGTCGGTCTTTTCGACCTCGAATTTCTCCGCTGCCTGCACCGGGGAAATCCGCAGCCAGCGGAACGCCGCCAATCCAAACAGACTGGCGACAGAGGCGAGCAAGATACGGCGGTCAATCATGGTGGTCTCCGTGCGAAAACGAGTTCGAGGGGCTCGCTGCCAATTACGGGGCGCCAGCATGAAAGTTACACCGATCGGCCCGGAATTTTCTCACTTTCTTGCGAGATGACCCCACCCCAGCCCTCCCCCGCAAGCGCCGCTTGCGGGGGAGGGTCAGGGTGGGGGAAACTTGATTTACGCCCCCTCGCCTTCGCCCGGGCCGGGCGGCGCGGGCGGCTGCGGACGCCCTGAAAGCGCGCGGCGCGGCGGCTGCGTGCCGGCCTGGCGATTGGCCTCCGCCAGACGCGCCTCGCGCAGGCGCTGCTGGCTCCGCGCCCGTTCCCGATGGCGGGCCAATGCGCCGGCAGCAGCCGAACTTCCCCGAGCCCACATCCCGACGACATGTCCGGCGACCCGGCCGGTCGGTCCGCCCGCCCATACCAGTTCGAACGGCGAGAACAGCCGCCAGCGCTCGTCGCCCCACAGAATGCTGCGGGCGATCAATTGCCCGGCGATCGCCGTAGTGTTCAAGCCCTGGCGGCCGAAGCCGCTGGCCACCCACAAGCCGCGACGCAACTGGCCGATCTGCGGCATGCCATGCACCGTCTGTCCAACCGCGCCGCTCCAGACCTCGGCAATCTCGACGGCTCCGAGCTGGGGAAAAATCGTGCGTATGCGGCGCGCGATGGCGTCGGCGAAACGCTCCGGCCGGGCCGCCCAGGTGGTTTCCGGCGAAGCCCACATCAGCCGGCCGCCGTCGACAATCCGGAAATGATCGATGCCGTTGCTGTCGATCACCGATCCCTGAAACGTGATCGCCTCGGCAAGGCGCTCGCCGAGCGGCGCGGTGACCGCCGCATAACGCCAGACCGGCAGCAGCGTTTCCGACAGCCGCCGCAGCGGCGCGCCGAGATGGACGTTGCCCGCCAGCACGATGTGGGACGCGCGCAACCGCGCCGACGGCGTGACGATACGTTTGCGAATCCCCGACCAGTCGACGCTGACGACCGGTGTGTCCTCGAAAATCCGCGCCCCTGCCCGCCGCGCCAGCGCCGCAAGGCCATGGACATATTTGCCGCCGTCGATCGAGAACGCTTTCGGATAGTAGACGCCATGAAAATAATGCCCGGTCCTGAGCTGATCGCGCACATGATCGACCTGCCAGCCTTCGACCGCGGTTTCGAAATCCTCGCCGAGCATCTGCAGCCGGCTGATCAGTTGATCGCCGGCATCGACATTGGAGACCTCCAGCACGCCCTCGCTGAGCGCAATGCCCGGCATCAATTCCTCGGTGGCATTGGCCCGGACCAGATCGGAGCCCTGCTTCGACAACGACCAGAGCTCGCGGGTGTCGTCGAAGCCGACGCGCTCGATCAAGTCGCCGATCGGCAGGCCGTAACCCGGCATCACCGTGCCGAGCTGATGGCCGGATGCATTCCAGCCGACCTGCCGCCCTTCGAGAACGGCGACGCTGGCGCCGAGGCGCGCGGCCTCCAGCGCCACCGCCAGCCCGGCAAGCCCCGCGCCGACCACGCAGATGTCGACATCCAGATCGAAGGAAAGGCGCAACCGCTCCGGCGTGCCGGCGGCATCCTCTCGATCGGTCGCGCCTGCGGAACTCTCGCTCATGTTGTTTTCTTACGGACCCGCCGGGCGGTTGTCACCTTGTACCGATCATCCTGATCTCCGCCGAACTTTGCATTCAATGGACGCCGCGAAATCACGATTCCAGCGCAAATTCCGTTCAGAAGCTCACTTGACGGAGCTGCAGCGAAGGTGAACACAAGCGCCGAACACCGCCTCGCGCGCGATCCGCCAAAGTGGAATCCGGTTTTGCATCCGGTCGCGCTCTAAACTATTGAAAGAGCGCATGATCTTTTCCCCAACCCGCGCACGCCGCCCTCGGGCCTGAAACCAGTCGAGATTGCGCCATGCGCCGTTTGATGCTGCTGCGTCACGCCAAGACCGAGAGCGACGCGCCGAGCGGCCGCGATCAGGATCGCCGTCTCGACGACCGCGGCCATAACGACGCTGCCGAGATCGGCGGCTGGATCGCAACCCATCCGCCGTTTCCCGATGCCGTGCTGGTCTCGACCGCGACCCGGACCCGGCAGACCTGGGAAATCGCCTGGGCGGCGATGAAGGATGTCGTCCCGCCACCGCATGTGGAACAGCTACCGGAACTCTATGGCGCCGATCCGTTGCAGATCCTGGCGGCGGTCCGCTCGGCGTCGGCGGCTGACGCGCAGCGGGTGATGGTGGTCGGGCACAATCCCGGCATGCATGAGCTGGCGCTCGCACTGGCCGGTAGCGGCGACGCTGCCGGCCGCAAGGCGCTCGCCGGCAACTTGCCGACTTCGGGTCTTGCGGTGCTCGACTTTGCCGTGGACGACTGGGCCGATGTGGCATTCCGCCGCGGACGGCTGGTGCTGTTTGTCAGTCCGAAGTTGCTGAAGCAAACCTCCGGCGAGTAAGCCTGCCCTCTGCGCGTCGCCAAAACCTGGTTTTATGTTAGGCTGGCTCCGCACCCGGAGGCGCAGATGTTCAATTCCATTCTGGTCCCGATCGATCTGGCCGATACCGATCTGGCCAAGCCCGCGATTGCGACGGCGGCGACCTTGTCGCAGACCTGGAGCGGCGCGGTGCGGCTTCTGAACGTGCTGCCGATGACGCCGGTGATGCTGGCGGAATATGTGCCGGCGGATTTCGACACCCAGCAGCGCCAGACCTCCGAGGAAGCGCTCGCCATCGTGGCGCGCGAATCCGGCATCGATGCCGCGCGTATCTCCAGCGTGGTGCGGCAGGGCGGCATCTATCACGAGATTCTCGAAGAGGCGTCGGCAATCAGGGCCGACCTGATCGTCATGACATCGCACCGGCCGGCAATGCGGACCTATTTTCTCGGCTCCAACGCCGGTCATGTGGTGCGCTACGCCAAATGCTCGGTGCTGGTGGTACGGCACTGAAGCGCGATGGCGTGCCTTGATTATTCGCGTCGGTCTTTGGCGAACTTCGCCCGAAGCTTGTCCCACAATTCGATCTTCACGCCATTCCTGCGCATGACGAGGCTTTGCTGAATGACAGAAAGCGAATTGTTCCAGGTCCAGTAGATCACCAATCCCGCCGAGAACTTCGCCAGCATGAAGGTGAAGATCACAGGCATCCAGTTCAGGACCGCCAACTGCGCGGGATCCGATGAAGCCGGAGTGAGCTTCATCTGCAGCCACTGCGTGAAGCCCATGGCCAGCGGCCAAGCACCAACCATGAGAACTCCGCCAAGCAATGGCAGTGATAGCGGGTCATAAGGAATCAATCCGAAAAGATTGAAGACGTTGGTCGGGTCCGGCGCCGACAAATCTCTGATCCAGCCGAAGAACGGCGCGTGGCGCATCTCGATGGTGACGAACAGAACCTTGTAAAGCGAGAAAAACACTGGAATCTGGATCAGCGTCGGCAAGCATCCGGCAATCGGATTGATCTTCTCCTTCGCATAGAGCTCCAGCGTCGCTTGCTGCTGCTTTGCCTTGTCATCACGGAAGGTTTCGCGAATGGCCTGAATTTGTGGTTGCAGGGCCTTCATCTTCGCGGCCGAAGCGTAGGATTTGTTGGCGAGCGGAAAGAACGCGACTTTGAGCATGAGCGTCACAGCCAGGATCGCCACACCAAAATTTCCAACCAGCCTGAAAATGGCGTCGATCAGCGTGAACATCGGCTTGGTGATGAAGCGGAACCAGCCCCAATCAATCACGAGATCGAACCGATTGAGGTTGAGCGCCTTGTCATAGCCGTCGAGGATTGCAACCTCCTTGGCGCCGGCAAACAGCCGGGCGTCGGAACTCGCGATCCCGCCGGGCACAACCGTCTGGGCCTGCTGGACATAGTCGGCCTGGTACGTCTTCAGAGCGCCGAGTGCGTGGGCGGAAAATTCCGCCTGGACATGCGACGAGACGTCGGGAAGCAAGATGGCTGCCCAGTATTTGTCGGTGAACCCCAGCCACGCATTTTCGAGATTGAAGGTTATCTGCTGCTTCTCATCGAGCGCTTTGTAGGTGACCTCCTGCAGTCCCTGATCTCCGAGGACGCCGATCGCGCCTTCGTGCAACAGGTAGGTGCCAAGGGACGGCGGCGGATTGTGGCGGGAGATCAATGCATAAGGCGCCAGGACAACCGGCACCTGACCGCTGTTCGTAACTTCGTCATGGACGTTGAAGAGATACTTGTCATCGACCGAAATGGTCCGTCTGAATTTCAGGCCTTGTCCATTTTGCCAAACGAGCGTTACCGGGCGTCCTACGCCAAGGCTGTTAGAGTCCTCTTGAAGCCAAACCGTCTCGGAGGTGGGCACCTCGAAATTCCTGCTGGAGGAATCGATCCAGCCGAACTCTGCATAAAACGGTTGCGGGCTGCCCGATGGTGAGAGCAACTCGATGGCCGGGGATTTGGGATCGGTGGTTTCGCGGTATTGAACCAGCGACAGATCGTCGATACGGCCGCCAGTCAATGCGATTGATCCCCGGACCCGAGGCGTATCGATGTCGACACGCTGAGACCTGGCCAGCGCTGCTTGTCGTGAGGCCTGCGGAGGGCGTTGCGCAGCGGGGATTGCGGTTGGCTGCGACTTGATGGCTGGCGCCGGAAGCCGAGCCGCCCCGTCGGGCGCACTTGCGCCGATCTGCAGATTGTCGCGCGGGGTCGGTTTGCCGCGAAAGGATGTCGCAAAGAAATACTGCCAGGAGATCAGAATAACGACGGAAAGCGCGACGGCATAGAAGATGTTGTTCTGGTCATGCATCGCCCAAACTCCGTTCCGGTGCCGCACATGCTTTCAATGGGAGCCCCCCGATCGGGCAAGCAACTTTTTAGATATATCTACGGCTTTGTTGAAATCCAATATCCAGGTCAGCTTTGGTCTGAACCGTCAGCCTTTGCACGCGCCGCCATGTCCCTATGGCAGCAACGCCGCCGGCAAGTCGTCGAAGGTGTAGGTTCGCGGCCGGTTGCGGGCCACGAAGCCGCCGATCTGCCAGGCAAACAACGCGGCGAAGCCGGCCAGAAACAACAGGCCCGCCCATTCGCCGGTTGCGACGGCGCGGATGAAAAGCCCGGCCATCGCGATGGCGACCAAGGCTAGCATGACCACCGCCGCGGCATAGATCCGCGGCCGCAGGCCGCCGGTCAGCGTCGCGTGGCTTGCGGCCTGTTTCATGCGCGCATGCAACTCAATGATGAAAGCGCGATAGTCATGGTCCTGCGGCGCCATCAGGGAGGCGGTCTGCCAGCTGGTCGACAGCACTGCGATGTGTCCAGGACCTTTGCTCTGAAGAGCCGCGCCTTCGATGTCGGCACGAAACCGCTGCGATTGCATCGACACCGGACGATACGACAGCCGGATCGCCGAGATCCCGGCATAGGGCCATACGCCGGATCGGCTGCCAATGTGCCAGGACAAGCCTTCGTCGGTCAGTTCGAACCGATGCGCCGCGCCGATCAGCGAGGCCTTGTAGGCGTAACGGACGCCGGAGATCATGCGATGTGCATCAGGCATGCCCATAGGCAAGCGACGGTCGCGAGCGCACCGAGGCCTGTGCGGACGGCGTGGAGCCCACCCCATTTGACCACCAGCGCGCGCACCTGCGGGCCAGCCTTGCCGGGCTCGGTCGCCAGCAGTGCATCGTTGGTCGGCTTGATGCCGATCAGGGTCCATGGCCACGCCGCGACGATCGCAATGCCGCCGATCAAGAAGCCGGCTGCGGAAGTTTGCCACCATGCGATCACGGCCAGCAGGAAACCCGCCAGCGCGAGCGGCGCCTGCATCGCCGCGCCGCGCTTGTAGGACGGTTTCCATTCCGTGAGCAGCGCGCGATCGTCGAGCGACAGCCGCGCCGGTTGCTCGACGACATTGACGTAAAACGCGGCGCCGGTGAAGAGAGCCGCGGCGATCAAGGCGAGAAGTCCGAACGTCATGGCTCTGCAGTCCTTCCCGAATACGAGCCCTTCGCGAAGCATCGGCGGAATTTGTGATGCCGGCTTGCACGCACCGCGGGCTTTATCTTACAAGCAGAGCATGGCCGAGACGACTTATTTTCCGCGCCGCCTGATCCGCGCCGGCGCCATGATTTCGGGCGTGCTGCTGGCGCTCGCCGTGCATATGCTTGGCGCGCGGTACGGGCTCGACCTCGGCGGCCTGTGGCGATCCGATACGCGCAGCTTCATGCCCGCGGGTGCGGCCATCGCATGGTGGCTGATTGCGACGGTCGGTTTTTCGGGGGGTTATTTCACCGCGACATTGATGGACAGCGCCGTGTCCGGGCAAATTCCGCTGGGGATGCGGCAGTTCCTGATCACGATCGGCGTGCTGGTGCTGGCCGGCGCGGCTCAGGCGGCTTCGGCGCCCAGCGCTACCCCGACCATATCCGGCGTGCTCGCGGGTCTTGCAGCGTTGTGTCTCGGCGCGGTGATGGCATTTTGCGGCGCGCACTTTGCGCTGCGCAGAGCCTGAGTTCGCACGGCTATCCGATCACATCTTCTCCGATCAATGCGACGCCCGGTTTGAAGTGCCGCGCCAGATGGCGACCGCCGCCGCAAGCAGAAGGCTCGCCGAGATAATCAGCGCCGCGTGCGCGCCCACCATGAAAGCGTCGGCCTGACCGACCAGCGAGCCAAACAGCGCGACACCCAATACGCTGCCGGTTTGCCGGGTCGCATTGAGGACGCCGGCGGCGATGCCGGAGCGCGATTTCTCGACGCTTCCGAGCAGGGTCGACGTCAGCGGCGGCACCAGCAATCCGAGACCGGCCCCGATGATCGTCAGTTGTGCTCCTATCGCCCAGTAGCCGGTGCCGGGTCCTATTCCGAGGAGCGCCAGACATCCGAGTGCCGACAGCCCGGCACCCGCGGCGATGGTTGCGGGCGCGCCGAGGCATTCGGAAACGCGCGCGGCGACGAGATTGACCGGCAGCACTGCGCCCATCATCGGCAGGAATGCGAGCCCGGTCGACAATGGCGACCATCCGTTGACGCGCTGGAAATACAGGCTGAAGACGAAGATCAGTCCGTAGAAGGCGACATTGACGAGAAGGCCGACCAGCGACGTCAGCGCGAACAACCGATGTGTGAACAGCGACAGCGGCAGCATCGGTTGCGACGCGCGCCGCTCCCGCCAAACGAACAGCATCGCCAGCACGGCGGACGCAACGAATCCCGCGATTACGAACGGATGGCTCCAGCCCAGCGCGCCACTCTCGATGATCGTGCCGGCGAAACAACCCAGTGCGGCGATCGCCGCGAACTGGCCCGGCAGGTCGATCTCGCGCTGTGGTGATTGCGTGGTTTCGCCGGCATAGCGCCAGCTCATCCACAAACCGGCAAGACCGATCGGCAGATTGACGAGAAAGATAGAGCGCCAGCTGACCAGCGCGATCAGCGCGCCGCCGACCAGAGGGCCGGCGGTCAGCGCAAGGCTCGCGCCGGCCGCCCAAATCCCCACCGCGCGGCCGCGCAGCTTTTCGTCCGGATAAGCATGGCTGAGCAACGCCAGCGAGTTCGGAACCAGGATCGCCGCGCCCAGTCCCTGCACGGCTCTTGCCGCGATCAGGATGGTGGCGTCGGGCGCCAGCGCACAGCCGGCCGAGGCTGCGGTGAAAATGGCAAAGCCCGCCATGAAAACCCGCTTCGCGCCGATGCGGTCGCCCAAGGCGCCCGCCGTGAGAATGAAGGCGGCAAAGGCGATGGTGTAGGCACTGACGACCCATTGCAGTTCCGCAACGCCGCCGCCCAGCGACGTGCCGATGCTGTTGAGAGCAGTGTTGACGATGGTGACATCGAGTTGAACCACGCCGTAGCCGAGACTCATGGCCGCCAGCGTCAGCGACGTCGCGAGATTCGTTTGCGCCGGTTGGTTCGCCGCGCAGGAGCCGGCGGCGGCCGCCGGAGCCGGTTGAAACTTCAGGGGAGCATTTCGCACAGGTGACTTCATTCCGTTGGAGGAACCAACGCGGTCACCATAGTTTCCGTTGCGGGCCAACACTTCGGCTAGCATCGAAGTATCAATGTCGGGCAGATATCATTGCAACGCCAGGCCGGGCGGGCAGACGCGCGTCTTGCGGGCTTCGAAGTTCCGCTTAAGGGCGCGGCGACATCGAGCGTTTCGGCAGTTGGACGTCCCAGGCGAGACCCAGCAGCACCAGCAATCGCAGCAGCAAATAGGTCAGATCGATCTCCCACCAGTGCCGCTGATTGGAGGCCGAACCGGGCTCGGCGTGGTGATTATTGTGCCATCCTTCACCGCTGGTGATGATCGCCACCCACGCATTGTTGCGGCTGTTGTCGCCGGTTTCGTAATTGCGGTAACCGAACAGATGCGGAAAGGAATTTCCGCACCAGGTGACATGCCAAACCAGAACGGTCCGGATGACGACGCCCCACAGCCAAACGCTCGCGCCAAATTGCAGCGCCTCGCGGGGGGCATCTCCGATGGATATCCCGATCAGGAAACCGGCCGCGAAATACGCCAGCGATTGCGCCAGCGTAATCCACACCAGTTTGCGCTCGATCCATCGATAGAATTTGTCGCGGATGATGTCGCGCGCATAGCGGTCATACGACGTCGCCCGGTGCAGGTCGGTATTTTCGATGAACAACCAGCCGATATACGACCAGAACAGGCTGACCAGCGGACTGTGCGGGTCGGGCCGCTCGTCGGCGCGGTGATGGTGCAGCCGATGGGTGGCCACCCATCGGGCGGGCGTATCCTCCAGACAGCAAACCGCGATGATCGCAAAACTGTGCTCAAGCCACAGCGGACAGCTGAAGCTGCGGTGGCTCAGCAACCGGTGGTAACAGAGGTTGATCCCGGCGGCGCCGAAGACATAGACGCCGATCACCGCCAGCGCCACGCCGGTCCGACTGTAGAACCAGGGGACGAAAGCCAGCAATGCCAGCAGGTGATAGCTCCCCACCGCAAACGCGTAACGCCAGTTGATGCGTCGATGGGTTGCGCCGATGGGAAGCGACAGGGGTTCGGCGCGGTAAACCGCGAAACCCGCCTCAGCGCGGCGCGCATGCTCCATGGATGATCCCGCCCCCCCAGTCTGAGAAAGTCAGTGTATACCGACCTTGATCGAGACCGGGCATGGAATGTTGCCGCAAGGGGCGTATTTTTGGCGATTCAGGCGCAGTAAATCGGCCCGTATGATGCCAAACGCGGCGTGGACGCGGTCTGCGCGACGTTTTGTCCCAACGGCCCCGGCGTCGGGGACGCGGGGCTCGATTCGCATCCTGCGTATCTGGACATATGTATGGCGTGTGACACGCGCCCGATCGAAGACCGAAGCTGGCATTGTCAAGGACTGCACAGCGGGACGTTTTTGCCTTAAGGGTCTTTCACATATATGGAGCATGGTCGGCCGCCTGGACGCCAATCGCTCCGACGGGCTTATTGTCGCCGCCCCTGCCGGGAGGATGAATGCATCGACTGCTGACCACGCTCGGGCGTGGCTTCAAGGAACGGATCGGCTGGAAACGGCTCGGTATCGCCGCGAGCCTGCTCATCATCACCCTTGCGATCACGACCCTGGTGCGCACCCTCAAGGGCGTCAACACCGGCGTGATCCTGGTTGCGCTGACCGACATCCCGCTGACCCATATCGTGCTCGCCGCCTTTTGCGTGATCGGGGCGTTCTGCACGCTGACTTTTTATGATTTCTTTGCGCTGCGGACCATCGGCAAGAAGCACGTCCCCTATCGTATCGCAGCGCTTTCGAGCTTCACCAGTTATTCGATCGGCCACAACATCGGCGCCACCGTCTTCACCGGCGGCGCGATCCGTTTCCGGATCTATGCGGACTACGGGCTGACCGCGATCGACGTCGCCAAGATCTGCTTTCTCTCCGGCCTGACATTCTGGCTCGGCAATTTGTTCGTGCTCGGGTTCGGCATGGCATGGCATCCGGAGGCGGCGAGCGCGATGGACCTGCTGCCATCGGCGGTCAACCGGCTGATCGCGCTCGGCTGCCTCGCCGGCATCGCGGCCTATTTCACCTGGCTCGTGATGGGCAAGAATCGCCGCGAACTCGGACAGAACGGCTGGAAGGTGGTGCTGCCCTCGGCACGCCTGACGCTGTTGCAAATCCTGATCGGCGTGGTCGACCTCGGATTCTGCGCCTGCGCGATGTATCTCTTGATGCCGTCGCAGCCTGACATCGATTTCATTTCGCTGGCGGTAGTATTCATCCTGGCGACCCTGCTCGGGTTCGCCAGCCATGCGCCGGGCAGCCTCGGCGTGTTCGACGCCGCGATGCTGGTGGCACTTCCTGAATTCGGCAGGGAGCAGCTGGTGGCCACGCTGGTGGTGTTCCGAATCCTGTATTTCATGATCCCGTTCGGGATTGCGATCTCCATCATGGGCACCCGCGAGCTTTACCTCAACGTGGTGCAGCCCTGGCAGGCGCGCCGCAAGCTGAACGATTCGTTCAAGCTGAACGATTCCTTCAAAGCAACGCCAAATCCCACCGCGATGCCCCAACCGCAGCCGGTGCAACGGTTGAGGTCGCAGGGCAAGCGATAGCGCGGGATGGCTTTACTTCACCTCTCGAGCTTGCGGGACCCACAAGGGGAGAGGTGAAGGTCGTTGCCGTTGCGAATAAACTCCGTCATTTCGGGGCGCGCTCTTGCGCGAGCCCGGAATCCATAACCCCTGTGTTTCGTTCAGAACGAAACGCTGCCGCAGGGAGTATGGATTCCGGGCTCGCTCACAAAGGGCTCGCGCCCTCAGATGCGCAATTGCGCATCGGGGAATGACGGCGTGTGTACGGCTACAGCTCACCACTGATATCGCACCACGCCCTTGCCAGCATAAGAGCGCGTCACATCAGAGAACTCGCCCTCGAAGGTCGCCGCTGCCGACCAGCCATTCAGCCATTTCTTTTCGATCGATGCTGTGACCAGTGCGGAGTCGGAAGCCTGTGCCGCGCCATTGACGACGAAGCTGGCGCCCGGCAGCGACTGGAAGGTGGCTCCGATCGAATGGCTGGGATCGTAATCACGGGCCCAGGCCACGCGTCCGCGCAGCGTGAGAATGCCATCTGCGGGAGGAGAGGAAGTCGGCCGCCAGGGGCAAAGCGAGCCGTCTTGTGGCCAAGCGAGATGGAGATCATCGCCAACGAACTTGAACGGCTTCGCAACGTATCCAATGCGCGTCTGGATGCGTGTCGGTAACTCCAAGCCCTAGCGTGCGGGTGCGGGCGCTGGTGCGACGTTCTTCTTGGCAGGCATCTTGGTCGTGGCCGGCTGCTTCAGTGCCGCGGCCTGCGCCGGCAGATATTTTGCGATGATCGCGGGATCGATCTGGGCCATCATCGAATCCGGGAGGCGGTGCCAGACCTCGTCCATCCCGAACAGCGCGATGCCGACATAGCCGCGCAGCGTCAGCGTCAGGCCATCGTCGCTCAAGGTCATCTTGGCGTGGTAGACCTTGCCGTCGCGCGGATCGAGCACATTGCCGTTCTCAAAATGCAGGCCCTCGCGCTTCATGTCGCGGATAAACGAGATGCCGAGCCACGGCGCGTTCCTGCGGTCGTCGGTGCATTTGGTGCAGACCTCCTTGGCCGCTTCATCGGCGCTGGTAGGAAAGGTCTTGGCCATCACGCCTTCAAAAATCCCGTTGTGGTCGATCATCAGCACATAGAGTTCAGGCTTGCCATTTTCGATCTTCTGCCACAGACCCGCGGCCGTCGGCTCGGCGGCCTGCGCCGGGAAGGCAACGGCAAGCAACATGGCGAGAACCGTCATCAGCGGCAGCGCCAGTCGAAGTCTGGATACAGCAGTCCGCATCGTCACCACCTGATCAATCCACAAAACAATACCGCCAGACTAGGGCCATTTCGCGGACTGTTCCAGTGCCGCCTTCTCGATATCGGGGGCGGTTTCGCGGGCGACTGCCACAAATCTGACGCAAGAAACCAGCCTGAGACCGGCCTGCGGCGCGGGGTCAGTTGACCCCGAGTTTCTTCTGCAGGCTCGACGACGACGTCGTGTACTGGAACACCAGCCGCTTGTCTGGATAGACATAGCGGTGCGCCTTCTGGGCCATCAACGAACCCTCATGAAAGCCGCACAGGATGAGCTTGAGCTTGCCGGGATAGGTGTTGATATCGCCGATCGCAAAAATGCCGGATACATTGGTCTCGAAGGCCGCGGTCTCGACCGGCACGAGGTTATTCTCCAGCGCGATGCCCCAGTTCGCGACCGGACCGAGTTTCATGGTCAGGCCGAAGAACGGCAGCATGGTGTTGCAGCCGACCTTGGAGATGGCGTTGTCGCTGCCCTTGACCGTGGCGCCGGACAGCACGCCGTCCTTGCCCTCGAGTTCAGTGACCTGGCCGATCTTGAGGTCGAGCGTGCCGGCGGCCACCAGCGCGCGCATCTGCTCGACGCTGTGCGGGGCAGCGCGGAAATCGTCACGCCGATGCAGCAGCGTCACGCGCCTGGCGATCGGGTGCAGATTGAGCGTCCAGTCCAGCGCGGAATCGCCACCGCCGACGATCAGCAATTCCTTGTCGCGGAACTGCTCCATCTTGCGCACCGAATAAAACACCGAGGTGCCTTCATAGGCTTCGATCCCCGGCACCGGCGGCCGCTTCGGCTGGAACGATCCGCCACCGGCGGAAATCACCACCACCTTGCACTCGAACACCTGACCGGCATCGGTGGTGACGCGAAAGCCGGGATCGCCGATCTTCTCGATGGTCTCCACCATCTCGTTGAGATGGAAGGTCGGATTGAACGGCTTGATCTGCTCCATCAGCGCATCGGTCAGGCCCTGGCCGGTGACGAAGGGAATGCCGGGAATGTCGTAGATCGGCTTTTCCGGATAGAGCTCGGCGCATTGCCCGCCGATCTTGTCGAGAATGTCGACAAGATGCACCTTCATGTCGAGCAGGCCCAGTTCGAAAACGGCAAACAGTCCGCACGGGCCCGCGCCGATAATCAGCACATCGGTTTTGATCGCTTCGCTCATATCGATTTTCGTCGCTTCTTTTCGGTTGAACCACACCGAAGGCCTGGTGCAGCGGAATGGGCTGCGCCTGTCTAGCCAACGCGGCGGTTGGAGGAAAGCCATAAATGGGCCGCTGGCCTGCGCCGCAACCTCTTGCCGGCGTTCGAGAACTCGGCTGTAAGGACAGGAAATCCGGAGATTCCGCCGTGAATGCCACCGTCCGTCCCGATTCAACCCCGCGCCTGGAAGATTTCCCCTACCGGCTGTCCGACAATGTGCGCTTTGCCGATCTCGACCCCAACCAGCACGTCAACAACGCGGTGTATGCGACTTATTTCGAAACCGGCCGCGTCACGCTGATGAAGGACCGCAGTTTTGGATTGATGCCGGAGGGCCTCGCCTGGATGCTGGTGCGGCTCGATATCCATTTTCGCGCCGAACTGCGCTGGCCCGGCAGCATTGAACTCGGGCTCGGCGTGGGCAAATTCGGCCGGACCTCGGTGACCTTCGATCAGGTGGTGTTCTCGCAGGGCAAATGCGTGGCATCGGCACAGTCGGTGAATGTGCTGATCGACGAAACCTCGCGCAAGCCGACGCCGCTGACCGCGGAGGTCATCGAAAATTTTCAGCGCTGGCGGCGGCGCGGCATCGACGGCATCTGAATCCGGCGATGGCGTCATTCGTGATGCGCCGGCTCGACGACAGCAGCTATTAGGCCTGCCGCTCCGGCGTCGTCACCACGAGGCCGTCGAGTTCGTCGCTCACCTTGATCTGGCAGGACAGCCGCGAATTCGGCCGCACGTCGAAGCCGAAATCCAGCATGTCCTCCTCCATCGGAGACGGACCGCCGACCTTGTCGCGCCACGCCTCATCGACATAGACGTGACAGGTCGCACAGGCGCAGGCCCCGCCGCATTCGGCTTCGATCCCGGGAATGGCGTTGCGGATCGCCGCTTCCATCACGGTGGCGCCGTTTTCGACGTCAATAGTACGGGTTTCGCCGTTATGGTCGACAAAGCTGATCTTGGCCATGATTGCTCGTGTTGCCGGGAGAGATTTAGGAGGGGTCCGGGCTGTCCTATAACGGGTCGATCCGCTCCGCGCTAGCGGTTGGCGCGAAAACCTGCGGAACCCGCTGGCCGGGGATTGGGGACGGGATCAGGACCGGCGCAGGATCGCGTCGATGGCCGTCCGCGCGCCGGCCACCGCATCGGTCAGTTCATCGAGCGCTTCGGACGCGTCGTCGCCCCGATGGAGCACGGCTTCCAGGAATTCGGCGGCTTCGGCCACCCGAAATGCGCCGATGGCGCGGGCCGAGCCTTTGAGCGTATGCACGAGCGCGCGCCTGTCGGAGGACGGGGCGGCAAGTTCGTGCATCAGGCGGATCGCCTGGCTTGCGAACATCGCCAGCACCTCGCGTTCGAGACCGGCGTCGCCCAGCGTCATGCGTTGAAGATGTTCGATATCGATCGGACCGTCATCGGGAGCGAGCGGCGGCGATGGCATCCAATCAATCCGTTCCAGGTGAAGCGGCATGGCGATAGCCCAATTCTTCCTCCGCCGTCGTGGCGGCAACGAAGTTTCGGTCAGCCAATCATGAAAGTGGTTAACGGAACGTATGGCGTATTCGCCGCAAGTTCGCCTTGTTTTTGACAAAGAGTTGCCCCGATTGGCCGCATCGACCGGGAATTTTGAGGAATGGTAAGGCCTTATGGCGTCCGGCTGTTAACGATGATTAAGATTGTATTAACCGGAGCCATTTCATTCGCACGGCCTAACCAATAGGATGTTTGCGGATGTAGCGGACAAGCCGACCCCAGGGGCCGTGCTTCCACCGCGCGGGGCCGGTTTCGAGCTTGCAAGGGCCGTTAGAGCAAGACTCAGCCGCAAGACACTGATGCGTACCTAGTAAAACGAGGGCTCAGACTGAACATGGCGAACAATCCCAAAAAGGTCAAAGACCCTACAGAAGTCGCGCTTTCTGCCATTCAGGAAGCCTTGAACATCTCGGACGCGCCGCCAGCCGATCATGCGCGCGGTTCGGACCACGGCGATGTCACGCCGGCAAACTCGTCGTCGCAGGACTACAATGAGGGCGTGTTCAATTTCAACGAGGGCACCTTCGATGCGAGGCCCAATACCGATCGGCCGAGTTTCGAACCGATCGAGCAGCCGCGTGCGACCCGCCGCGCCGCCAATGACGACCGCGAAACCATCGGGCAACTCCTGCAGGCCATTCAGAAGGGCCGCCCTGCCCGCAGCATGTTCACGATCTTCACGGTCGTCGCCGGCATCTGGCTCGCCGGCTGCGCGCTGCTGACCTTCGGCTTCCTGTCGTCAATTCAATCCGCGATAGGCCAGAGCGGCGGCGTGTTGGCGCTGGCCGGTCTTGTCGCTTTGTTCTTCGTGCCAGTGGCGCTGTTCTACTTCCTCGCCAGCCTTGCCTGGCGCAGCCAGGAAATGCGCTTGATCGCGCAGTCGATGGCGCAGATGGCGATTCGTTTTTCCGAACCTGAGGGTGCGGCCAGCGACTCGATGGTGACCGTCGGTCAGGCGATCCGCCGCGAAGTCGCGGCGATGGGCGACGGCGTCGAGCGCGCGATTGCGCGTGCCGGCGAACTCGAAACCCTGGTTGCCAATGAAGTCTCCGCGCTCGAGCGCGCCTATACCGACAATGAGGTGCGGATCCGCGCGCTGCTGCAGGATATCGCCCACCAGCGCGACAATCTGGTCGGACAGGCCGAACAGGTTCGCAGCGCCATCTCCGGCGTGCAGATCGACCTTCGCCACGACATCGCGCTGATCTCGGATGCGATCGCATCGCGGGTCGACGAGGTCGCGAAAAGCATCACCGGTGCGCTGGAAGAGCGCGGCGCCCACATCACCAGCGCGCTCGGCAGCGCCGGCGACAACATGATTCTCGCGCTCGGCGAGCGCGGCGGCGACCTGCTCGACCGGCTCGAGGAAGCCAGCGCCGAAACCACCCGCGCGGTGCTCGACGCCAGCGAACGCCTCACCACCAGCCTCAATTTCAAGACCGGGCACGTCCATGACGAGTTCGTCGACCTCGCCGACCGCGTCCATGAGATGCTGAACGAGCGGATCGACCGCATCACCAGCGAATTCGAACAACGCTCCTCCACCATCGTCGACGGAATTTCCGACCGCACCGAACAGGTTCACGACTCGCTGAAGAATTCCAGCGACTCGCTGCTGCTGGAGCTTGAGCTGCGCAGCGGCGATCTGGTGGCCAAGATCGATGACGCCGGCAACCGCCTCGCGACCCAGATCCTGACCAGCGGCGACAAGGCCAGCGATGCGCTGGACGTCACCGTGAACTCGCTGGTGGCCAAGGTCGTCAACCAGACCGAAACCGCGCATGACACGCTCAGCCTGCAGATGAGCGCGTTCGACGAACTGGTGAAGAACCAGGGCGGCGAGCTTGCGGAGAAATTCGCGCGCGACAGCGGCACGCTGGGTGCCCTCATCACCCGCCACATCTCCGAATTCGATCGCACCGTGAAGACCTTCGGCGGCGACATCGTCGACCGCATGGGTCAGCGCACGCAGGATATCGCGCACAGCCTGAAGACCTATGTCGACACCTTCGACACCCGCCTGACCTCGAACGGCGGCGAGATCACCGCCTCGCTGGACCAGCGCCTGGTTCAATTCGAAACCACGCTCGGAAACCGCGTCGCCTATCTCGATACCTCGCTCGACAGCAGAATCAAACTGTTCGACGAGTTGGTCGACGGCCGCCTCAAGACGCTCGAGCAGACCTTCGACACGCGGGCAAAATCGGTGACCGAAACCATCGACAGCCGGCTTGACACGCTGGCTTCGTCACTGACCGATGGCGCCTCGCAGGCGATCCACTCGATCGACTCGCGCCTGACCTATCTCACGACGTCGCTGACCGAGGGCACCGTGCAGGCGATCCAGTCGATCGACGCACGCCTGACCCACCTCACGTCTTCAGTGAACACCGATACGACGCAAGCGATTGCATCGATCGATGCACGCCTGACCAACCTCACCTCTTCTGTCGCCACCGGCACCACCGAAGCGATCGAGTCGATCGATGCGCGGCTGACCCACCTCACCTCGTCACTGACCACCGGCGCCACGCAGGCGATCGAGTCGATCGATTCACGCCTCGGTCTCCTCACCTCTTCCCTGACCAGCGGCACCGCGCAGGCGATCGCAGCGGTCGACCAGCGCATCACCAATGTGACCGAAACCATCGACGGTCGCAGCGCCCATCTCACCGACACCATCACGGCGCGGTTCCAGGAAATCCATCAGGGCATCGAAAGCCGGGTCGGCGCGGTCGCCGCCGATATCGATGTGCGGGTCTCGCAGTTCGAGGACCTGCTTGGCTCGCGTGTGGAAGCCGTGGCCGGCCGCATCGAGAGCAGCGGACGGCAGGCCAGCGATGGCCTGATGGCCCGCGCCGAGGAATTGTCGCAGGGAATCCGTTCCCACGTCGAGGACGCGGAACGCTCGCTGACCAATCTTGTGGTCAACACCAGCGAAACCATCCAGACCGGCGCGCGCGCCGCGCAACAGTCGATGCTTTCGGTTTCCTCCGACGTCAGTGCGCAGTTGCGGCTGACCTCGGGTGAAGTCGAGCGCGCGATCACCGCGGTCGGCACCGGTGCGGCGGACTCGATCCTGACCAGCGCCCGCGATGCGCAGGCCACGCTCGTCACCGCCTCCGCCGACGCCGCCAGCCAGGTCAAGAATCTGGCCGCCGAGGTCGAACGGACGCTGTCGGCCGTCGGCACCTCAACCGCCGGGTCGATCGTCGCAGGTGCCCGCGAGGCCCAGACCACCCTGGTCACGGCCGCTTCGGATGCCGCCAACCATGTCAAGTCGCTGGCCAGCGACGTCGAGCGTTCGCTGTCGATCGCCGGCACGTCCAATGCCAATTCGATCGTCGCCAGCGCACGCGAGGCCCAGACCACGCTGGTCAACGCCTCGTCGGAGGCCGCCGAACACGTCAAGTCCCTGGCCGCCGATGTGCAGCGGTCACTGTCGATGGCCGGGGCTTCAACCGCCGAGTTGATTACCTCGGGCGCGCGCGAGGCCCAGACCACGCTGATCAACGCCTCGTCGAATGCCGCCGAACACGTCAAGTCTTTGGCCGCGGATGTCCAAAGATCGCTATCGGCCGTCGGAGCATCCACCGCCGAGTCACTCACCGCCGGCGCGCGCGAGGCCCAGACCACGCTCGTCACCTCCTCGTCGGAGGCCGCCGAACACGTCAAGGCGCTTGCACTCGATGTGCAACGGTCGCTGTCGGCCGTCGGAACCTCCACCGCCGAGTTGATCACCGCCGGTGCGCGCGAGGCCCAGACCACGCTCGTCACCGCCTCGTCGGATGCCACCGAACACGTCAAGTCGCTGGCGCTCGATGTGCAACGGTCGCTGTCGGCCGTCGGAACCTCCACCGCCGAGTCGATCACCGCCGGCGCGCGCGAGGCCCGCACCACGCTGGTGGGCGCCTCGTCGGATGTCGCCGAACAAATCAAGGCGCTTGCAACCGACATCCAGCGATCGCTGTCGATGGCCGGAACTTCAACCGCAGAGACGCTCACCGCGGCCGGGGCTCAAACCGCCGAGTCGATCACCACAGCCGGGGCTTCAACCGCCGAGTCGATTACCGCCGGCGCACGCCAGGCCCAGTCCATGCTGATCGCCGCATCGTCGGATGCTGCCAACCACGTCAAGTCGCTGGCGACCGATGTCGAGCGCACACTGACCGCGGTCGGAGCAGGCACCGCCGCGTCGATTCTCAACAGCGCACGCGAGGCGCAGGGTTCGCTGACGACAACGTCGGCCGACGCCGCGAACCAGATCAGGGCGATCTCCGCCGACATCGAGCGGACGCTCAGCGCGGTCACCGCCACCACCACCGACAATATCGCGGCCAGCGCCCTCAATGCGCAGACCGCGCTGGTAGCCGCATCGAACGAAGTCAGTTCCAAGGTCAAGTCGACCTCCACTGAAATCGAACGCTCGGTACTTGCCGCCAGCAGCGGCTTCGGCTCGACCATGACCGGCAAGACCGACGAAATCGTCAGCTACGTGCAGCAACAGACCGATCGTCTGGCGCAGATGATCGACGGCAAGCGCGGCATCCTGGTCGAGGCGCTTGGCAGCAAGACCAACCAGTTCACGGTCGATATCGACCGCGTCACCGCCGATGCGCTGAAGTCGATCGAAACACGGGGACAGACGTTCTCGCAGTCGATGATGTCGAACGGCTCCGACGTCGCGCGGACCATTACGTCCGCCGGCGAACTGGCCACCAGCGCGGTCAACAAGTCGCTCAAGGACCTCGAGCAGTCCTCGCGGGCGGCGATCGACCAGTCGCGCCAGGTCTCGATCACCGCCGTGACCGAAATGCAGGAAACCAGCAAGATCCTGCGAACCGACACGGTCGCGCTGTTCGAGCGTCTGCGCGAAGGCAATATCCTGTTGCAGGAAGTGCTCACCGGCGCCCACGACAATCTCAATTCGCTGGAACGGGCACTGGTCACGCGAGTCGCCGACTTCGTGTCCGCGATGAACGACGTCACCTCGCAGAACGGCGTCGCCACCCAGACGCTGGAAGAACAGTTGAACGTCTTCAACACCAAAACCTCGAAGGCGTTGGAAGATCTCGGCGCGCTTTCCAGCCAGTTCGATACCCACGGCCAGGCGCTGGTCGATGCCGCAGCACTGGTCGAACAAAGCAACCGCAGCACCACCGCCTCGGTCGCCGAACGCAAATCGGCGCTGGATTCGCTGGTGACCACCATCGATCTGCGGACCACCGATCTCGACCAGCGGCTGTCGCGCTTCACCGGCCTGCTGGATGAATCGCTGGCCGCCGCCGAAGAGCGCGCCCGCGACATCGCGCGGGTGGTGGCCGAGACCGCCGGTGCGGGTTCTGCCGCGATCAGCCGCCAGTTCGAAGCGGTCCGCGTCTCGGCCGAGGAGGAACGCCGGCTGACCGCCGAGGCGCTGACCCAGCTTTATCAGCAGAGCACCCAGGAATTGGATGCGATGTTCAAGCAGTCGGCCGACCGGTTCGCCGCCATGGTTCAGAGCATGAAGCAGATGGCTTCGGAAATGCATCACGAACTGGAGGCCACCCGCAACGAGCTTCGCCGCGGCGTGCTGGAAATGCCGCAGGAAGCCGCCGAGAACACCTCGCAGATGCGCAAGGTCATTGTCGACCAGATCGAGGCGCTGGCCGAACTGAACCGGATCGTCGCGCGTCACGGCCGCGGGCTCGATGTGGTCAGCACCGGCCGCACCGGCGTGCAGCGCGAGGAAGAGCCGATGATGGCGACCGCCGGCGGACGCGCCGAAGTGCAATCGTCGCGGCCCGCGCCGCGCCAGCGCGATACCGGCAGCGCCTCGAACCTGCCGCCGCCGGACCTCGGCATGCCGGCTTCGCGCCGCACCGAAGCGCCGCCGGTTTCGCCCGCGAGTGCCGACCAGGGCCGCGACGGATGGCTTTCGGACCTCCTGAACCGCGCCGATACCGGCCCGGCCGCTCAGGAGCCGCCGCGCGGCCGTCCGCCGCAGCAGCCCGCCAGTGACAACCCGCTGGCCTCGCTGTCGCTCGATATCGGCCGCCTGATGGATCGCAATCTCGCCGCCGAGATGTGGGATCGCTATCAGCGCGGCGAGAACAAGCCCTTCACCAAGCGGCTCTACACGCCCGCCGGCCAGAAGGCCTTCGATGAAGTCGCGCGCAAATATCGCTCCGACCGCAACTTCAAGCAGACGGTCGACCGCTACATCACCGAGTTCGAGCGGTTGCTCGACGAGGTCGCGCGCGAGGAACGCGGCCCCGCGATGCTGCGCAGTCATCTCACTTCCGAGACCGGCCTCGTCTACACCCTGCTCGCGCATGCGGCCGGACGGCTGGGCTGAGGTTTGACGCGAACGTGAACTAAAAAACGGAGGCAGCAATGCCTCCGTTTTGTTTTGGCTGCCGCGTCAGAACATGATGCGGAAAAGTGGATACCGGTTTTCCCTCGCGTGCGCCGCGATGATTAATATTATTTCGCAGTCGAATTAGGCGTCCCGGCATCGGCCGGAGGCTGCGTGGACTCGCGCTTCTGACGTACATCGTTGCCGCGCTTCTGCAGCTCTTCCTGCAATTTCTTGTTGTCGTCCTCGATCTTCTTCAGATCGGTCGGCGGGCCATCATAGGCCTTGGCGAAATCCGCCAGCGGCAGCGGCAAGGTGAGCGGCGCACCGTTGGAGTTGATCGCCTGCACCACCAGATTCTGCCCTTTCTTCAGGTTTGCGAGCAGTTCCGGCGTCGCTTCGTAGTCGGACATGCAGCCATTCTGGAAGCAGATCACATATGGGCTCTGCGCCGGGGGGTTGCTGTCGACGATCACGCGGGTGCCGTGTGCGAGCTGCATGCCCAATGGAAGCGTCACGCGCAGGATTTTCTTGGCCTCGCCTTCGGGTTCGATGATCACGGCCGAGATGACGGGTTGGCCGGACTCGATGCGGCCATCCTTGCCGGTGAAGCAAACCTGCTTGCCGTTGGCGTCCTGACCCTTCAGGCAGAATTTGGTCCATGGCGCATAGACCAGCTGAACCTGCTGCTCGGAGGGCTGTCCGCCGGCAGCAGGCGCGCCGGCGGGGGGAGCCGCCGCCGGTGGCGCTGCCTGGGCGGCCGGTGCCGGCGTAGCCGGAGCGGGTTTCGGCGCAGGCTTCTTGGCCTTTGGCGCGGCGGCGGGTGCCGGGGCTGGATCCGCCTGTTGCGCCTGAACGTCGGGCGCAACCAGTAAGGCGACCAGAGCTGTTGCCGCCAACAAGGCGAAAACCCGCCCAAGCGGCCGGACCGACGCGGCTAAGATACGGAAATTCATTGCGGATGCCTCTTTATCTGAACAACAACATAGCGCGCCCGATGCCCTGCATCGTCGCCCCGCCAAATCAAAGCGGATACCCGACCAGCCGCTCGCCCTCAAGGCGTTCGATATACTCGGTCATGCCGTAGCCGGTGACGCCGTCCCATGAGAACCTGGTGTGGCCTTCGGCGATGCGCGAGACCACCGTCTCGCCATCGATCTTGCGGCGATTGCGCAAGGGCGCCAGCGTGACGATCTCTCCCTCGATCAGCGCGGTGCGCCTTGCGGTCCGGACGCTGATTTGCACCCGGTCGGGATCTTTGCGATCAGTCCAGTCGGTCATCAGGTCCATGTCCAGCACTTCTTCGTACGCGCCATCGACCAGCAGCACGCCGAGCCGGCGAACCCGGCCTTGGGCATTCGTGATCTTCAACAGCATGAATCCACGGCCTTCGCCGAGATTGGCGAGGAACAGGCGATAGAAATAGATGTTCTGCCAGAGGCGCGGTCCCCAGGAATGGTCGCGCCAGCCGCCGCCATCGATCGGGAAGCGTTCGTCGCCGACCTCGATCTCGCCGCGCACCGACGTATGCTGGTTGAAGTGCCCGAGCGAAAAATCAAAGCCGTACATCGGTTCGTGATCGGGTGAATCCGGCACCCCGCCATGCGGTGGCGATGCTGCCGACTGCTCCAGACGGACAGCGCCGCGAACGCGCCGGGCCTTCTTGAACATCTGATCGGGATCGCGCAGCAAATTCGGATCGTCGAGGACGAGCAGTTCGCCCGCGTAAGTCATCTCGACGGCGCGAAGCGCCTGCTTCACCTGATAGCCGAGACCGCCGGCGCCAAACTGCGCGTTGGTCTTGATCTCGGGCCGTTGAAACTGGCAGGCGATACGCCCGTCCGGCAGATAGAGACAGACCGAGAGCTCGGCATATCCCTCGTTCACCCGGTTGCCGAGGCGCATCCAGCCGCCGGCCCCGGTGCGGCGATCGAAGCCGTTGCAATAGACGCTTTCGTTGAAATGCGGTTCCGCGCTCGGGGCGTGCGGATATTCGTCCTGAGCGTCCAACCGATATCCCATCGTATCCTCCGTTGACTGTCCGGCGGCTTTCGCCGCTCGCCTTGAATCTCATTCAGGAGGATCGCCAAGCCTTTTGCAAGCACGACGGCTTTTGCAAGCATGACCGCTTTTGCAAGCGGGTCCTGGCCAGACCCGCTTCACCGATTGGCCGACCGACGATGTCGCGGCGGACCCGATCGGCCGCCTGAGTGATTTGGGTCACAAACCACATCGGCGTTGTTCGCTACCAACGGGTTAAGCGTCAGGCCAATACCTGCCCGGGCGGATTTGAAGTCGTTGGGAGACAAGAATGAAGGCCAATTATGCATGGGTCAGGATCGGGACCGTTGGGGTGATGTTGCTGTCGTTGGGCAATCTCTACAACAGCCTCTACCTCAAATCCCAACACGTGTCCCGCTGCAGCGCCCACCTCGCACAGTTGCAACTCCTCGAAGGCCAGATCGATACCACGGAGGCGAAGCTGAAGGCCGCGGAATCGCAACTCGAACGCGCCAAGCGATAGAAGGAAAACATGTCGATGCGTGCAGCCATTCCAATCTTCGGTGCTTTCCAGCTCGCCGCCGCCGGCGCCCTGATCGGGTGGTGCGTTGTGTCCGTCTACGAAGGCCGCCAGCTGGACCAGTGCAGCCAGGATCTTACCCGGCAAACGCAATATAATCAGGCGCGGCTCAACACCATGCAGATGCGCCGGGCGAGCTTGCACGCCCGGGCCGCCGAGACTGTGAAGACAACTACCCCAAAGAAGGGCGGGTGATGACGGTGATTTCCCGGGATTGCTGCCGCATCGCCTCGCGAGATTGCGGAGGCGTATCTTGCCGTCATTGCGAGCGAAGCGAAGCAATCCATTCTTTCTTCGCGGCTACATGGATTGCTTCGCTTCGCTCGCAATGACGATCTCAACAGCACCTTACGCCGCGGCCGCTACGGCATCGATTGCGTTGACAGTGCATTTAATGGCGCGCAGCCCCAGCAGCCGTCAACAAGCGATATCGGCCGATTAAACAGCGGCACCGTAATTCGGTGCGAGTCGGAATTGACGTCTCGCTGGAAATCTCCTCATCCGAGAACGCCGCGCGGCATTTCCTTTCGTCGTGGTAGCGATCTTTGACAGCACTTTGCGATGACCGCGCCGTATCATGATGGGGTTCTGGCATCAAAACGCGGGGTATTAACATGCTGACTTCAAGACGTGACGTATTCGCAGGCGCCGCAGGCCTTGCGATGGCTTCCGCTCTCGGCGGGAGCGCGCATGCGGCATCAACCGGCGACGAACTGAAGGCCATTCCGGAACTTGCACCGCAATGGAAGAAACTCGATCTCGCTGGAATTCTGCAGAAACCGGCGGCGTTTGCTTCGGTCAGCCAGAACAATTCGCTTTATCAGCCATGGGGCGCGCAGGCTGGCGAAAAACACTGGGAACGCGGCAGCCTCCCCGCGACGGTGAAGGCCGCGAAGGCCGCGCGCAAGGCGCCGAACTTCAAGTCGTTCAGCTGGATCGGCTATGCGGTGTTCCGCGAGAACTATCCGCAATCGGAATTCGACAAGGTGCAGTACGAAAGCTGGA
This sequence comes from uncultured Pseudomonadota bacterium, assembly GCA_963819325.1. Classification (GTDB taxonomy): domain Bacteria; phylum Pseudomonadota; class Alphaproteobacteria; order Rhizobiales; family Xanthobacteraceae; genus Bradyrhizobium. The sequence continues at coordinate 40,528 of CAWFVT010000023.1, read as the reverse complement.
CACAGGGACTGAATTTCACGGAAGAGAAGAAGAAGGCGGATAATGAACTCGTCCCGGAACTGCGCGCACTGGTGCAACCGGGTGATCTCGAATTCAACGAACTCGCGTTCCAGACCGCCTTCGTCGGCACGCAATTGCCGCTGGAATTGTCGCGCAAGCGCATCGAGGTGCTGGTCCTGACCGGCATCCACACCGACTGGTGCATCGAAGGCAACGCGCGCGCGGCCCGCGATAATGGATATCTTCCGATCGTAATCGGCGATGCCACCGGCACGCAGAAGCCCGAACAACTCGCGGGCGCACTTGAGCGCATCAACAATTTCTTTGCGCCGGTGATTTCATCGGACACGTTCGTCAAGCTGCTCGGACAGTCGGCCTGATCCACGCATTCCATGCGTTGACCTCGGCTTTCTTGTCAACTCTCACAATGGTCGATGGTGCCCCGCCGCTTCTAACGGGAGCGGCGCGGCACACCGCGGCCGCTACGGCCGCCTTCGCTCCGGCCCGGGCCCTGGCCCGGGCGCGGGCACCGAGGCTTGCGGTGTGGTGCTGGTGGCCGGGCCGAACAGCAGGCGCGTCGGGTTGCGGTCGAGGTTGTTCACCGCGCGGCTGATATCGCCCAGCGTTCGACGGCCGTCGGACATCAAGGCGCCGGATCGCTTGTCGAAATCCTCGGCCAGTTCGCGAATCGATTTCACGGTCAAGAACAGTTCGCCGCCGTCCTTGCCGCCGGCCAGCGTGTCGAGGCCGAGCATCAGGTCGTCGGCCTTGCCCATCACGCCGTCGACCTTGAGCATGACGTTGTCGATCTTCTCGGAATTGCGCGCCAGCGCCGCGGTGAAGGTCTCGAGATTGTGCAGCGAGTTCTTCACCGCGATCTGGTTGTCGGCGACCACCTTGTTGATGTTCGTCAGCGTTCCCCGGATCGCCTCGGTGACGTCCTGCAGCGCGTTCGGATCGGCCGTCAGCACCGGGACGCCGTCTTCATCGAGGGGAACGCTGGGCGCGGCCTCCTCGCCGCCCTTCAGCGAAATCGCAGCCACGCCTGTGAGCCCCTGGAATTCGAGCCCGACCAGGGTGTCTTTCCGGATCGGGGCGTTGTTCTCGATCATGGCCAGCGCGACCACCCGCCGTGGGTTGTCGAGCTTGACCGAAATCACCTCGCCTACCCGGATACCGTTGAAATTCACGTTGCCGCCGTTGCGCAGGCCCGATGCCGGGCCTTCAAAGATGATGCGGATCGGGCTGCGCGCCTTGGTGGTGTGGAGGCTCTGGAACCAGAGCACAAAGCCGAAAGCCGCGGCAATCACCGCCAACGTGAACGATCCGATCAGGACGAAATTCGCCCGCGTTTCCATTTAAACCAACTCCGATACTAACGACGTGGCACCAGAACCTCCGTTCCGCTTCAACTGGAACCGAGGCGCCATTCACTTATTCTTGCGCGTTTTCTTCTCGCAAAGCGCTATCCGCTTCGCCGGAAAACGTTCTAGTCCAAGACTGCCTGGCTAACCCATGACGGCGCGGGCGCGCTTGCCGTGAAAATAGGCCCTTAACCAGGGATGCTGCGAGGCCTGCATGTCGGCCATCGATCCTGCCGCAATGATCTTACCGTTCCCTAAAACAGCAATGCGGTCACAAGCCGTATAAAGGCTGTCCAAATCGTGGGTTACCATGAAAACGGTCAGGCCCAAAGTGCGCTGCAGGGTCCGGACCAGTTCGTCAAAATCGCCGGCGCCGATTGGATCGAGGCCCGAGGTCGGCTCGTCGAGGAACACCAGTTCCGGATCGAGCGCCAGCGCACGCGCCAGCGCCACGCGCTTGATCATGCCGCCGGAAAGCTCGGATGGAAAACGGTCGGCGACCTCCGGCTTCAATCCGACCATGCCGAGCTTGGCGACCGTGATCTCGTCCAGCAGGCGCTGGGTGACGTTGAGATATTCGCGCACCGGAAACTGAATGTTCTGCCGCACCGTCAGCGAGGAAAACAGCGCGCCTTGCTGGAACAGGATGCCCCAGCGGCGCTCGACGCCGCGCCGCGCCCGCGCATCGGCGGTGTCGAGATCGATGCCGAAAACCTCGATGCTTCCGCTGACCTTGGGCACGAGCCCGATGATGGTGCGCGTCAGCACCGACTTGCCGGCGCCGGAGGGACCGACGAAGCCGAGGATTTCGCCGCGCTGGACGTCGAGATCGAGGCCATCCAGCACCTTGGTCGCGCCGAACCGCACCGAGATATCGCGAACCCGGATGATGGCGTCGGCTGTTTCAGGCGCCATCGTCACATTCCGATCGCGGCGAAGAAGATCGCAAATACACCGTCCATCACGATGACGAAGAAGATGCCCTTCACCACCGACGAGGTGGTGTGCTGGCCGAGTGACTCCGCGCTGCCCTGCACCGCGAGCCCCTCAACGCAGGCGACGATGCCGATCACCGCCGCCATCACCGGCGCCTTGATGATGCCGACGGTGAAATGATCAATCGAGATGGCGTCGCGCAGCCGCAGCAGGAAGGCTTCGGGATCGACACCGCCATAGAGCCACGCCACCAGCCCGCCACCATAGAGCGCGGCGATGGCGCCGAGGAAGGCAAGGATCGGCAGCGCGATGACCAGCGCCAGCATCCGGGGCAGGATCAGAACCTCGATCGGATCGAATCCCATGGTGCGGAGCGCGTCGATCTCCTCGCGCATCTTCATCGAGCCGAGTTCGGCGGTGTAGGCGCTGCCGGAACGGCCCGCCACCATGATCGCCACCAGAAGCACGCCGATTTCACGCAGCACCAGCACGCCCAGCATGTCGACCACGAAGATGTCGGCGCCGAATTTTCGGAAATGAAAGATGCCCTGCTGGGAGATGATGCAGCCGATCAGAAAGGTGATCAGCACCACGATCGGCACCGCGCGCCAGCAGACCTGCTCGAGATGATGCACGGTCGAGGTCAGGCGAAAGCCCGAGGGGTGAAACATAACCCTGGCACTCGCCGCAAGCACCGCGCCGAGCATGTCGACCAGGCCGACCAGGGTCGAGCCGACCCCGGCCACGCTGCGGCCGACCTGATCCAGGATCCCGGTAATCGTCACCGAATTGGTGTCGACGGCGGGCGACGCCTTCACCCGGCGCACCTCGTCGACCAGGCTGGAATAGTTGGCCGACAGTCCGGCGATCTTGGCCTCATGCTCGCCCTGGGTCAGGCTGCGGCGCAGTCGCTCGATCAGCCAGGCCCCGAAGGTGTCGAGCTTGGAGACCTGCGAGACATCGATGAAGATGTTGGGCCGGCTGCCGGTCAGCTTCTCGGCGTCGGCCACCATCTTCTCCAGCGCCGGCGCAAAGCGCGCGGTCCACGAACCCGCGGCGCACAGTGCAAGTCCGTTGCCCTGCGCGATGCGCTCCAATGTCGGGTCGCCGCTCACGATGCCAACTCCGGTGCCCGGTCCGCTATTCATGAAAGGGAAAGTTCCAGCACGCCACCCAAATGTCTTCTCGAACGCATTGCCTTGTCGAGCACGCCCCTAACCAGCCATACTTGGTTGCGCCGGGCAAGCATACGGTTCAGAAATTGCCAGATTTTAAAATGACTTCCAGTAAATTCCCAATGCTTGACGTGCGAATTGAACGCTGGCCGATCGCCGGCAGCTTCACCATCAGCCGCGGCGCCAAGACCGAGGCGGTGACGGTGGTGGCGGAACTGAGGCGTGATGGCCGCACCGGACGCGGCGAATGCGTCCCCTATCCCCGCTATGGCGAGACGCCGGAAGCGACCCTGGCCACCCTGACGTCAATGCAGGAAGCCGTGGCGCGGGGACTGGACCGACAAGCCTTGCGAGCCGCGATGCCTGCGGGCGCCGCCCGCAACGCGCTGGATTGCGCCTTGCTGGATCTGGAGGCCAAGACCGCAGGCCAGCGGGTCTGGAACCTGCTCGGACGTCCCGCTCCGCGGGCCTGCACCACCGCCTACACGATCTCGCTGGGAACGCCGGAGGCGATGGCGGCAGCGACCGCCAAAGCGGCGCACCGGCCACTGCTCAAGATCAAGCTCGGCGGCGACGGCGATGGCGCCCGGATCGCCGCCGTACGCGCCGCTGCTCCCGAATCAGAACTGATCGTCGATGCCAATGAGGCATGGACGCCGGATAATCTCGCCCAACGTCTCGCCGAATGCGCCGAGGCCGGCGTCACCCTGGTGGAGCAGCCGCTGCCGGCCGGCCGGGATGAGGCGCTGGCGCGGATTCGCCGGCCGATCGCGGTCTGTGCCGATGAAAGCGTGCATGATCGCAGCTCACTGGCGGGACTGCGTGAGCGCTACGATGCCGTCAACATCAAGCTCGACAAGACGGGCGGACTGACCGAGGCGCTCGCCATGGCGGATGCCGCGCAGGCGCTGGGATTTGAAATCATGATCGGCTGCATGGTCGCGACTTCACTCGCGATGGCGCCGGCGATGCTGCTCGCCCAGCAAGCCCGGTTCGTCGATCTCGACGGGCCGCTATTGCTGGCGCGCGACCGCGACGGCGGATTGCGTTACGACGGCAGCCTGGTCTATCCGCCGGAGGCGATACTTTGGGGATGATCCGCCAGCCGGCGCCGCGCCAGCCACATCACAATGGCGCCCAGTAGCGCCATCGCGGCCATCACGTAATAGACGCCCTGCCCGTGCCGGGCGTAAACCGCGCCGGATAAAATCGAGGCGCAGCTCGTGACGATGCCACCACAGGCGGCGAGATAGCCCTGCCCCCTCACCATCACATGGCCGGGCACACGGCGGACCAGCAATCCCATGACGCCGAGCTGGGTCAAACCGAACGTCAGCCCGTGCGCGAGCTGGACCACAGCCAGCACCGGCGCCGAGGGCTCCTGCGCCGTGATCAGCCAGCGCGCCACGGCGGCCAGCGCGCCGATCACCACCAGCACCGCGGGCGGCCAGGTAAAGCGCGGCGACAGCGCGAACACCACGATCTCGGCCAGTACCCCGAGCGCCCACAACCCGGCGATGGTCAGCCCGCCGAAGCCCGACGCCTGCCAGGTGATGGAGGCAAAGCCATAATAGGCCGCATGGCTGCCCTGGATCAGCGCCGACGCCAGGATGATGGCGAGAAAGCCGGGTTCGCGCAGCAAACCGGGTTCAGCCAGCAAGGCGCCTGAGCCTGCGGCCGCCGTTGGGGCCGTCTTCGGAAGCTCCAGCGGCCGAAGTCCGAGGCTCGCGACAGCGCCGAGCCCGGCCACGGTGGCAATCACCCAGATCAGGTGCCGGGCCGCGATGAAATCGACCAGCAGGCCGCAGGCCAGTGCGCCGGCGATGAAGGCCGCCGAGCCCCACAACCGCAGCGGCCCGTAATCGAGGCCGTAGCGCGCCACGCCGCGCAGGGCATAGCCGTCCGTCAGCGGCACCATCGGCGTCCACACGCAGGCGGTGACGGCGAAAGCGAGAAACACCGGCAGCGGCAGGTGCTGGGTGCCGACCACGGCGAATCCGAGCACGGTCGCAAAGGCCGTGACTATCATCGCGCCGCGCAACGATTGACGCCGTTCGGAGAGGCCGGTCACGACGGGCAGGACGGTGAATCGGGTCACGGCAGGCACCGCCGTGATGATCCCGATCCACGAGGCGTCGATCCCGACCGCCTTCAGCCACACCGGGAAGAACGGCAAATAAGTGCCGCCCAATCCGAACAGCGTGCCGTAGAACAGCGCCAGGCGGCCTGCGAATCGCCTGGGCTCATGTTGAGATGCGATGGGGATTTGTGATTCGATCGGCATCAATTCAATTGCGATTCGCTTGAGATCGTGGTGATCGTTAGCGTAACGCGCGATGATTTGCGCGGACCGAGTTTATCATGGCCGACGAAGCATTTGCCCTATCGCCGATCTCCGCGCGCGCAACCCAGCCGCGCGAGGAGGACTATGAGGCGATCCGCGAGGCGTTCATGGAGACCTCGCGGGGCCGCTGGTTTCTCGGCGAATATACCCGGCGCAACCGCAACGCCGACACCCGGATGGTGCTCGACGCGGTGGCGCGGATCGAAGAAAATCTTGCTGCGCAAAAACAAGCCGCCCCCAACAATGGACTCGCCGAGGCGCTGGTCGCGATCAGGAGCGCGGTCGACGAAGCCAGAGCCGCGGCTTTGGCCAGCCTCGACGGCCTCGCGCTGCAAGAATCGCTGGCGCCGGTCCGCAAGGGCGCTCGGGTGATCCGGGAAATCTCGTGGCGGTTGCGGGAAATCGGCGCCGACGGCCGGATTTGCGACCTGATCGATTCGCAGCTCAGCGCCATCGAAGCCGGTTGCGGACAAATCGCCTCGGCGGACGGCCGGTCCGGATTGAGCGCGGCGTTCGATCTCATCGAGCAGCGGATCGGGGCGCTTGACGACAGCGGCACAACCAAGCCGCCGGTCGTTGAAGAAGCGATCTCCTCACCCTGGGCGGCGCCGGCCGATGAGACGCCTGCCGCTGCCGTCGCGACAGCGCCGCCGCCGGTCGCCACACATGAGCCGGAAGCCGCGACGAATAGTTCGGCACCGTCCGACGAAGCGGCTGCTGCAGTGCCTGATGTGGCGGACGTCCCGCCCGAAGACGCCGACGCCCATGACGAAGCGGTGCTCGACATGATCGCGTTTGAAATGGCGGCACCGGACCCTTCGGATATCGACGATTCCGCCTACGCTGATCCGGCCGACGCCGATAATGGCGACATTCGCATCGCGGAGCCGCCGCCGGCCGAGCCGCAAACGATTGCGCGAGCACCCGATCCAGCCGCCGTGCCGGCGATGACGCCGCTGGTTCAGCCATCTCCCGAACTCTCGCCAGTGCAACCTTCGTTCGAGCGGCCGATGGAGCGTTCGCTCGAACCTTCTCTCGAACCTTCTCTTGGCGCGACACTAATCGCGAACGGGATCGTGCGAAGGCGCCAGGCATTGGCGTCCGATCCGCTGGCGCCGATCCGGCGCATGAGCCAGGCCGAGAAGATCGCGCTGTTCTCTTGAACTTCCTTTTCCGATTCAATCGCAACGAAAATCGCTGCGGTCAGCGGATCAGTTTCGCGAACATATCCGCATCGACATTGCCGCCCGACAGCACGATGACGACATTCTTGTCGCGCGCATCGATGTGACCGGCCAGCAGTGCGGCGAGGCCGACCGAACCGCCCGGCTCGACCACGAGTTTCAATTCCCGGAATGCAAATCCGACCGCCACTGTTACTTCCGCGTCCGAAGCCGTGACGCCTTGCGTGAGCAGGCGGGAATTGATCGCAAAAGTGATTTCGCCGGGGATTGACGCCATCAGCGCGTCGCAGATGGTGCGGCCTTCGGCGCGGTGCGGTTCGCGTTTGCCCGATCGCAGCGAGCGCGCATGATCGTCAAAACCTTGCGGTTCGGCGGACATCAGTATCGCCTGTGGATAGCGCGCCTTGATCGCGGTGGCGACACCCGCGATCAGGCCGCCGCCCGACACCGGCGCAATCACGATATCCGGCGTCAGGCCGAGCGCGGCCATGTCCTCGGCGATTTCCCGCCCCACCGTGCCCTGGCCGGCAATCACCATCGGATCGTCATAGGGCGGCACCAGCGTCGCACCCTGCTTGTCGGCGATGTCGCGGGCGATGGCTTCACGATTCTCAGTGCCGCGATCGTACAGCACGACTTGCGCGCCATAGGCCTTGGTGCGCTCGCGCTTGGTCAGCGGCGCGTCCGCCGGCATCACGATGGTCGCCGGCATATTCAGGATTTTAGCCGCCGCCGCTACGCCCTGGGCGTGGTTGCCGGAGGAGAATGCGACCACGCCGCCACCGCGCGCGGCTTTGGGGATCGAAGACACCTTGTTGAAGGCGCCGCGAAACTTGAACGAACCGGTCCGCTGCAGCATTTCCGGCTTCAGGAAGATCCTGGTTCCGGCGCGTTCGTTGAGCGCGGGCGACGACAATAGCGGCGTTCGCACCGCGAAGTTGGCCAGCACGCGCGCCGCCGCATCGATATCCGCAGCACCAACAGACGACATCAGGGACGATTCTGTCATGTCCGACTTGTATCGCGTCCTCAGACATACCGGCAAGGCGCTTGGAGCCTGATCAGGCCACGAACCGCGGATGGTGCTCGGTGAAGGGCACCGCGTCGTCTTTGCGATCAACGGTCCGGATATCGGTCATATTGTCGACAAATGCGCGGGCCGAGGCTTCCCAGGAATGTCCTGCGGCAAACTCGCGGCAGGCTTGCGGCGAAATTGTCATCGCCGACAGGCAGGCGGCGCGCAAATCGTCGTTCAGCGCGCCGACGGGTGCGGCGCCGATCACGTCGCGGGGGCCGGTCACGGGAAACGCCGCAACCGGCAGGCCGCTTGCGAGCGCCTCGAGCAGAACAAGGCCAAAGGTGTCGGTTTTGCTTGGAAACACGAAGACGTCGGCGGCGGCATAGATCTTCGCCAGCTCTTCGCCTTGTCTGGCGCCCGGAAACACCGCTTTCGGATATTTTCGCGCCAGCGTGGCTCGCGCCGGGCCATCGCCGACCACCACCTTGGTGCCGGGCAGATCAAGGCCGAGAAACGCCTCCAGGTTCTTTTCCACAGCAACCCGTCCAACACACAGAAAGATCGGCCGTGGCAGCCCAAGGTCGGCGGCGCGCGGATGAAAAAGTTCAGTATCGACGCCGCGCGGCCACAGCACCACGTTGCGAAAGCCGCGCGCGCGCAATTCACCGGCCAGCGCCGGCGTCGCGGCCATCACCGCCTGACTGGTTCCGTGGAAGCGGCGCAGCGCCGTCCAGATCCAGGATTCAGGCACCGGCAGGCGCGCGGAAACATATTCCGGGAAACGAGTATGAAAGCTGGTCGTGAACGGCAGCCCGTGCTTGCGGCAATGACGGCGTACCGACAGTCCGATCGGCCCTTCGGTCGCAATGTGGATGCTGTCGGGCCGCGCGTCGGCGATCAGCCGCGCGATTTTCGCACCATACGGCAGCGCCAGCCGCAAATCCGGATAACTCGGCATCGCAAAGGTGCGGAACGATTGCGGGGTCAGGAAGGAGACCTCGACGCCGAGCGCCCGGGCTGCGTTGGCCATTGTGGTCAGCGTGCGCACCACACCATTGACCTGAGGGTGCCAGGCATCGGTCGCGACCAGAACACGCATCAGGCGGCGCGCGCGGCCACCGAGGCTACCGGCGCTGCGCGGCGCAGCGGCTCGGTCCAGGTGATGATTTCAAACCGGCCGTCTTCGTGCTCGGCAAGCGCGGTGCAGCTTTCCACCCAGTCGCCGCAGTTCATGTAGCGAATGCCGTGTTCGTCGCGGATGGTGGCGTAGTGGATATGCCCGCAGATCACCCCGTCGGCGCCGTGACGCCGCGCCTCGGCCGCCAGCGTCTGCTCGAAAGCGCCGATGTAATTGACGGCGTTCTTGACCTTCAGCTTGGCCCATTGCGACAGCGACCAGTACGGCACGCCGAACCAGCGCCGGAACATGTTGACGATGCGATTCATCCGGATCGCGAAATCGTAGGCGGTGTCGCCCAGATGCGCGAGCCAGCGCGCATTCTGCACCACCAGGTCGAAAATATCGCCGTGAATGACCAGATAGCGCCGCCCGTCGACGCCCTCATGGATGGTGTTTTCCACGACGTCGATGCCGCCAAAATGCGTGCCGTAATAATTCCTCAGGAATTCATCGTGATTGCCCGGCACATAGACGACCTTGGCGCCCTTGCGCGCCTTGCGCAGTATTTTCTGCACGAAGTCGTTGTGCGATTGCGGCCAGTACCAGTTCGATCGCAGCGCCCAGCCATCGACGATATCGCCGACGAGATAGATGGTATCGGCATCATGGCTGCGGAGAAAGTCGAGCAATCGATCGGCCTGCGAGCCGCGTGCTCCGAGGTGGACGTCGGAGATAAACAAAGTGCGAAAGCGCCGTTCAGGAGCCTCTTCACTCATCACGTCACTTCCCATGCGCGAGCAGCTAACAAAATCCCATGACAGGGCGATGACGATTCAAGTCCCCGCCGGAACCCCGTCGCTCAGTCCAAAACGAATCAGATGTCCCATCTGTTGATTGGCAAATAGCAGTGCAGTGCGACAGCCAAGCGACACCTGCATTCCCGGCTCGTCGTCCCGGCCGTCTCAATCCAACCGGTGAAAATGATGGATCGGCCCATGGCCGCGGCCGACACCGAGACGATCGGCGGCCGCAATCGCCGCACTGATCCAGGTCTTGGCATGACGAACCGCGGCTTCCAGTTGCTCGCCTTTGGCAAGGCCGGCGGCGATGGCCGAGGACAACGAGCATCCGGTGCCGTGGGTGTTTTTGGTCGCGATGCGTGGCGCGGCCAGTGCGGTGACGCCATCGGCGCCAACCAGATAATCGATGCTCTCGGCGCCCTGCCCGTGGCCGCCCTTGATCAGCACTGCCCGACACCCCATCGCCAGCAACCGCTGGCCCTGGCTCTCGATGGCGGCCGCGCTCACGGCAACCGGCTCGTCCAGCAGCGCGGCCGCCTCCGGCAGGTTCGGCGTGATCAGCGAGGCGCGCGGAATGAGCGCGGTTCGCAAGCCCTCGATCGCGCCGCGATCGAGCAGCCGATCACCCGAAGTTGCCACCATCACCGGATCGAGCACGACATGTTTCGGCGACCATCGCTCCAGCGCCGACGCGATGGCCTTGATGGTCGCTTCTTGCGCCACCATCCCGATCTTGACGGCATTGACGTCGAGATCGCTGAAAACCGCGTCCAGTTGCGCGGTCACGAAATCGGCGGGCACCTGATGAATGCCGGCAACGCCGGTTGTGTTCTGCGCGGTCAGGGCCGTGATCACGGACGCGCCATAGACGCCGAACGCCGCAAACGTCTTCAAATCCGCCTGGATGCCGGCGCCGCCCGATGAATCCGAGCCGGCGATGGTGAGCGCTATGGGCGTCGTCATCATTCTGCTCGCAGGAGTGTCAACGATCCCGAAAAAGGGCCGATATCCCCTCGTAGCGCGACCTGCTTCCAGCAGCAAGTTCGCTTGCCACGGCGCCCGGTTTTTTGCTCTATTGGCCTCCATACGACGGCTTCGGAGATGACAGCGATGGTTCCTTTTTTCGTGCAATTCAAATGCAAGCTCGGCCAGTCCTATGCCGTCGCCAACGCGCTTGCCGAGGCCGAGATCGCCTCCGAGATCTATTCGACCGCGGGCGATTACGACTTGCTGGTGAAGTTCTACGTCGACAACGACACTGACATCGGCCATTTCGTCAACGAGAAGGTGCAGGTCATTCCCGGCATCCAGGACACCCACACCATCATCACCTTCAAGGCGTTCGGCACCGGCTAGCGCGGGAGGGGCTCGCCTCAGCCCCTTCCGAAACGATCACGCTGCAGGTAGATCACGGCGCCGAGAATGGCGCCGATCACCACGGTGTGGATCCAGTCGCCGTGAAGCACCGCGATCTGGGTAATGAAAGCGCCGACATCGACGGCCAATAGGACTACCGCGGCGAAGACCGAGACCGACGGCACCAGGATTGCAACGCCGCCTGCGAGTTCCAGTGCGCCGGTCAAGTAGCGGAACCACTGGCCGAGACCGATGGTGTTGAATTCGTCGACCATCATCGGATTGCCCGACAACTTCATGTAGCTGGCGAACAGAAACAACGCGGCCATCAGGATCCGAAGAATCCAGAGCACGATGGTCTTGCCGCGGGAGGCGGGTAGCACTGCGGATGTCATGGCATTGTCCTTGATGACGTTGTCCTTGATGGCGTTGATGGTTGCTTCGGCGCGCGATCAGCCGAATTGAAAAGCGGAGATTTCTTTCCCCATGATGCGATCGCCGAACACGCGGCGCCCGATGTCGTCGCCGGCAGCCCCGACGGCGACATGCAGGGGCAGAAGATGTTCGGCCTCGGGATGGCATTCCACCGCACACGGCGCGGTGCGCCAGGCTGACAATTTTTCATCGCGCGACCGCGCATCAGCGTCGGTGACGGCATCCGTCAGCCATGCGTCGAACTTGCTGGATTCCGCATCGCCGCGTCCTGGTGTGCGGATGTTGCGCATATTGTGATAGCTCATGCCGGAGCCGACGATCAGCACGCCTTCGTCGCGCAGCGGCTGCAAGGCCCGGCCGATCTGCAAATGGGCTGCCGCGTCCAGATCGTGTCGCAATGACAATTGCACCAGCGGAATATCCGCGTCGGGATAGACCAGCTTCAGCGGAACGAATACGCCGTGGTCCAGCCCCCGGTTCGTCTCGGTGGCGGAATCGATGCCGGCCTGCCCCAGCAAATCCCGGACCCGCGCGGCCAGATCGGGCGAGCCTTTAACTGGATAAGTCAACCGGTAGGTGTGTTCGGGGAATCCGTAATAGTCAAAATAAAGCGAGTGCGCTGACGCGGCGTTGACCGTCGGCACCTCGGTTTCCCAGTGGCCCGAAATGATCAGAACGGCCTTGGGACGCGCCCCGAGGGATGGAGCAATGCTGCGCAGATACGCCGCCATGCTGTCCCATAGATCGCGCGGCAGCGGCGGCGGCACGTCCATGAAGAAACAGGGCCCGCCCCCGTGCGGGATAAACAGTGTGGGCAATCGCGAAGGCTCGGTCATCTCGTCGTGGTCCCGAATGATGTTTGCCACCCCGTCTTACGCGCGATAGACCCATAGTAAAACCGATCAAATTATGATATCTTCCATCTTAAATGGAGATATATCATGCTGGGTTCGCTGACCCTCGACCAGCTCCGGGTGCTGACGACGATTGCCGATGCCGGGAGTTTCTCGGCGGCCGGCCGCAAATTGCGGCGGGTGCAGTCGGCGATCAGCCAATCGGTTCGAACGCTTGAGACCGCGCAGGGCGTGGCGTTGTTCGATCGATCCAGCAAAACGCCGGTGCTGACGGAAGCCGGACGCGTGCTGGTGGCACAGGCCCGCCAAGTCCAGCGTCAAGCCGAATTGTTTGAGAGCATCGCCCGCGAAATTGCCGCCGGCCTCGAGCCTGAACTGACGCTAGCCATGGACAGCTTCCTGCCGACCGGGCCTGTGATCGACAGCCTGCAAGCCTTGCGCGTGACCTATCCCGATCTTCCGGTCACGCTGTACACCGAGGGACTTGGGGCGGCCGAGCGGCGGCTGCGCAACCGATCGGCGGCGCTGGCGCTCTGCGCCATGTTTCCCGTCGCACAGCAGGAGATGCAGACATATCCCTTGATGTCGATCGAACTCGTCCCCGTCGCATCCTCCTCACATCCGCTGGCGACCGAGACGCGTCCCATTACCCGCGATGTTCTTCAGGAGCATGTGCAGCTCATCCTCACCGATCCCTACGACTTCAGCGGCCCCAGTTATGGCGTCGTCAGTTCGCGGATCTGGCGCTTTGTCGAGATGGGATCGCGGCTGGACTTCCTGCTCGCCGGATCGGGCTGGGCGACGATCCCGGCGCATATCGTCCAACCATATCTGGCAAATGGAAAGCTGGTCGAACTCAACATCAAGGATCCCGCCGTCGTGCCGGGCGTCTTGCCGATCTTCGCCGTCCATGAACGAAGCCGTCCACCCCGGCCCGCCGCACGATGGTTGCTTGAGAATCTGCAGAGCCGCTTTTCGCTACCGGGCTCGGAACAACCCGTAACAACGTCGATGCCGAAGCGCGCCGGACTGCGTCGGCGTCGCCGTTCGTGACGGAAAGTAAGGTCAGGCCGCATGAGATCGACCGGCAAACCCGGACATCGCCCACTTTCGAGACTAACCCCTAACCGGACATGCTCGCGACGTGCCGAAATCGACGCGATTGACCCCAAGCCGACATAAGCGGGAAGATTTCGCTGCCACGCACAACCTTATAGGCGAGCGCCCCGGTTAAATCAGACATTTTGTGATGGCCGTCACAGAGCGGCGAGAGCGGTGATGCCAATGTGGCCGCATCGGCGTCGGATGATAGCGCCGGCTAACTCAAAGGAGAAATGTGATGACCGATGCAATCAATGCGAAGAGCGACGTTCTGGGTGAGCGCGAACTCGATGCGGTGTCTGGCGGCTTGTTAAGTCTCCCTCTAGCGGCATACTCAGTGCGGCCCGCCAGCAAAGGCGAAGGAACGTCTGGTCAAAACGACCCGGCCCAAATGTTTCAACAGATTTTGCAGCAATTGACGCAAGGGGCGAATTAGCGCCGGGAGTCGACCCTGGCGGACAAGCCGACAATAAGAGCCGCCTATGGGCTGCGCTGCACGGCGCTAATGGCCGATGTCCGGAATTGGGCACTTTTCGGAAGTGCCGTGATGCCCGACTTGGGTCCGAAATGCGCACCAGAGCGGACGTCCGCCGACCACTCTGAAATATGGTTCACGCCCTAGCCCGCTGAAGGCGCCGATCCAATCAGGGCTTTCAGAAAGGTGACGACGATCCGGCCGCTGCGGTTGGCCTCGCCTTCTTTTGACATCAGCGCCATGCCGCGGCCCAGTGCGATAAACGCGGTGGCGATCTCGACGGGATCGCCGGGCACCTTCTTGCCGAACAGTTCAAACATTCGGCTCAGCAGCGTACCCAGCGCGCGGCGGTGCTTGCGATTGAGATCATTGTAGCCTTGCGCGAACGAAGGGCTGCGCAACGCCTGCAATTGCAGCTCGGTCGCGAGCACCGCAAACCCGGGATCGGAATTGATGGTGGAGGCCCATTTCTCGATCCTCGCCATCGCCCTGGCGACGTCGCCCTCGCCCTGGCTCAATGTGGCCTCGATCTTTGCGCGCTCCTCGGATTGATGCCGCTGCACCAGCTCCAGCAGGATCGCCTCCTTGTCCGGAAAATTCGAATAGAACGCGCCTTGCGAAAATCCCGCCGCGTCGGCGATGTCGCGAACCGAGGCCAGCGCGAAGCCTTTTTTCACGATCTCGCTGCGCGCCGCCTCGATCAGGAGATTCCTGGTACGCGCCTGACTTTCCTCGCGATTTAACCTTGGCACTGGATCTAGTCTCCAATTACAGATTACAGTTGCTTTTTGGATATCAAATGATATTTGTAATCGACGAAGCCGATTTGTCGCAGGAGAGGTATATCATGGAGAACCGGTCGCTGGATCGTGTGCTCGCCATCCTGGCCACGCTCGCCGCCCTGACGGTTGCCGCCATGGTGGTGGCGATCCTGTCCACGCGCGGTACGCAGGATTTTTTCCAGACGGCGCGTCCCGTTGAAGCCTATGGTGCGTATCTGGCAACGCCCCTTGTTGCCCTCGGCCTGCGGCTCAATCTCGGCCTCGATAATCTCTTCATGATTCTCTATGGCGCGTTTTTTGTCGTGCTGAGCGTTCGGCTGCGCGCGATGCTGGACAGTCGCCTGCTGACTGTCGCACTCGCTGCCATCATGCTGACGGTGGTTCTCGATGCGATCGAGAACCATCACATCATGACGATGGTGCACTCGGTCCAGCACGGATTGCCGCTTTCCGTCACCGACGGCCAACTTCAGATGATCGCCTCCCAGGTCAAGTTTCACGCAAGCTATCTGGCGGTTTTGCTGTTCTCGTTCGGCTTCCTGCAATTTGGACGGCTGGGCCGGATCATCGCGGTGGTGCTCTGGTGCTATATCCCATGCGGCGTGCTGATCTCGGTGACCCCTGTTGAATTGGCCCAGGCGCTGGTGCTCGGACGAACGATCTTCTTCGTCTTTGCCTTCATCCTCTCGGCTGTGCTGTTCTTTTCGCAAGGCCCGGCTTCCTTTCAAAATACCTACGGTCAAAACATCCGATAACGGACAAAAGGATCACGCCATGCCCATTGCGGTCATTACCATTGTCGGCCGGACCCTTCTCGCCTTGCTGTTCATTCTCGCCGGCGCCGCCAAGATCGCGGGCCCGCAACCTTTCCTCGATCATATGGCCGCTCACCATATTCCTGGCGTGTTGCTGCCGCTGGTGATTTTGCTGGAGTTGAGCGCAGGCGGAGCCTTGCTGATCGGCTGGCAACTGCCGTTCGCCGCCGGCGCGCTGGCGTTGTTCTGTATCGCCACCGCGATCGGATTTCATCTCAACCTGGCCGACAAGGCGGAGCGAACGCTGTTCGTCAAGGATCTCGCGATTGCAGGGGCGCTGATGGTGATCGCGGCCGGCGCGCTGCGGACCTGACATTAGCTGCTCGGCCAACCATCAGGATTTGTCGCCGGTCTTTTCCGCCTTCTTCGGCTTCGGCGGCCCGTCCACCGGCGGCAGCGACTTGATATATTCGGCGATCGCCGCACGATCCTCCGCGCTCAATTGCGAGATATTCCTGATCACGCGCACCATCAAGCCGCCGGCGCTGTCGCCGTCCGGCAGTTGCCCGGTTTCGAGGAAATAGGCGATGTCGGCCTCGCTCCATTCGCCAATACCTTTTTGGGTGATGTTCGGCACCCAGCCTTCACCTTCCGGATTAGGGCCACCGGCAAAGCGTTGCGCGGCGATAATGCCGCCAAGGAAATTGCGCGGACTGTGACATTCAGCGCAATGGCCGAGGCTGTTGGCCAGATAGGCGCCGCGATTCCAGCGAGCCGAGCGCGCGGCGTCCGGCACGAGCGGCTTGCTATCCATGAACAGCCACTTCCAGATTCCGACATTGCGCCTGATATTGAAGGGAAACGGCACGTCGTGATCGCGCACCTTGCCGGAAACCGGCGCGAGTGTCTTCAGATAGGCAAACAGGTCACGGACATCTGAAACCCTGGCATGCTGGTAGGACGTATAGGGAAACGCCGGAAAGTAATGCAATCCGGCTGGCGATATCCCTTGCATCACCGCGCGAACGAATTCAGCCTCGGTCCATCGCCCGATACCATCGACCGGATCAGGCGAGATATTCGGCGCGTAGAATGTTCCGAACGGCGACGGGATCGAGAGGCCGCCCCCGAGCCTGGTGCGATCGGGCTGGCCGGGAACGGCATGGCAGGAGGAACATCCACCCGCGTTGAAGGTTGTCAATCCGTTGGCGAGATCGGGCGTGTAGGTCGGCGTTGTGAGCGCCAACGCGACCGGCGGAGCGGTCAGCCACCAATAGACACCAAGGGCGGCGGCGCCGGCCAGAACGGCGCTGAGGAAAATTCGTCGTAGCATTCACTGATCCGTCACTGCCCGCCTGCAAATTAACCTCTAATATGGCCGCTGTCAGGGCAACAGACAGCTTTAAAATTTTGAGGCGTTAACGCTCGTCACGGGAATAAACCCGATATCTGATTGTTTTGAACAGGCACCATCCAACGCCGACAGGGAGAGAACCATGCTGAAGACCAGGACCATGCTCGCGACATTCGCGCTCGGCGCGACCGTCGCCTTCGCCGGACCCGCCTTTGCCGACAAGATGAAAGCAACCCTCAGCGGCGCGTCCGAAGTGCCCGCCAACACCTCAGCCGGTAAAGGCGCTGCCGACATCGACTACGATGCGGCGACCAAGAAGATGAGTTGGAAGCTGACTTATTCCGGACTTTCCGGCCCGGCGACCGCGGCACATTTCCACGGGCCGGCCGAAGCCGACAAGAATGCCGGCGTCGCGCTTGCGATTCCGAATGCCACCTCGAGCCCCGTCGAAGGCAGCGCGACGCTGACGGACGCCCAGGCCGCCGATCTGGCGGCCGGCAAGTACTACATCAACATCCACACCGCGGCCAATCCGGGCGGCGAAATCCGCGGTCAGGTGACGAAGTAGACTGGTTTCGCTGGACCGATATCAAGACAAAGGGGCGGACACGCATCGCGCGTTCGCTCTTTTTCGCTGGTCAGATTTCGAAAATGACGCAGACAAAATTTATGCGCCGTCATTCCGGGGCGCGCAAAGCGCGAGCCCGGAATCCATAACCCCGGTGTTTCGTTCAGCACCAAAACGGCGCCACAGGGAGTATGGATTCCGGGCCTGCACGAGGTCGCGCATCCCGGAATGACAAAAAATTGAGTCAATCCGATACGAAAACTTCTTCAGCCTTTCTTCACGCGATAGGTCTCGTGGCAGCCGCCGCACTGCTTGCCGACCACGGGGAAAGTCACCTTCAGCGTTTCGAGATCCTTGATCTGGCCCTTGGCTTCGGTCACGACCTTGGCGAAGCTTGCGATGTGCTCGTCGAAACCGGCCTTGTCTTCCCAGATCTTCGAGGAGGCGCTGTAGTCGCCCTCGGGCTTGAGACCCTTGGTGCTGGCCGGAAACAGCGTCGGAAGCTTCTTGGCGGTGTCCGCGAACTGGTTCAGCGCGGAGTCGACCGTGGCCTGATCGTACGGCTTTTCACCCTTGACCATCGCGGCCAGCGCGCCGGCGTTTTTTCCGTTGGATTTCATCACGGTCTGGGCCTGATTGACCAGATCCTGCTGCGCCATCACGGCACCGACACCGAGCAGTAACGTTCCCACCACAACGACAGTTCGTATCATCGGCCAGGTCTCCTCATCGGTAAAGTCTCCATCTCGAGAAAGCGTTTCCAAAGGACACCGCGAATTCGCCGGTGCGAGCTGCGGCAACGATCAGTCCAACACCGCCGACAGTGTTTCATTCTCCCGCGGTGAATGTCAAAGGCTGTGCCGGCGCTGGTGTTCGCGGATCGCAATCCAGATCCGCTCGGCGGTCGCCGGCATATCGATGTGATCGATTTTATATTCGCGCCACAGCCCCTCGATAATCGCATTGACGACCGCCGGACATGAGCCGATCGCACCGGCCTCGCCCGCGCCCTTGACGCCCAAAGGATTGGTCGTGCAGGGCACGTTGTGGGTCTCGAACACAAATGACGGACCATCCGCTGCGCGCGGCAGCGCATAGTCCATGAAGGTGCCGGTGACGAGCTGGCCGTCCTTCGGATCGTAGACCGCCTGCTCCATCAAGGCCTGGCCGATGCCCTGCATCGCGCCGCCATGGACCTGCCCGGCGAGCAGCAGCGGATTGAGCGTCACCCCGAAATCGTCGACGATGACGTAGTTCGCGATTTGGGTGATGCCGGTGGCCGGATCGATCTCGACTTCGGCGATGTGGGTGCCGTTCGGAAAGGTGCCGTCGGCGCTGGCGAATGTCGCGCTGGCATTCAGCTTGGCGGCATCGACGCCGGGCCGCTTGGCCAGATCGGCAAAGCTGACCGAGCGATCGGTGCCGGCGATCCGCACGGTGCCATCGCTGATCTCGAGATCGCCGATGCTGGTTTCCAGCGCCTCGGCCGCGATCTCCCGCAAATTGACGCCAAGCGTATGCGTGGCGCGCTCGACGCTGACCCCGCCGGTCGGAATTGAAGCCGACCCGCCGGTGCCGAGGCCGGTTGAGACCTGATCGGTGTCGCCCTGGAAAACATGAACGCGCTCCGGCGCCAGTCCAAACTGCTCGGCGACGATTTGCGCATAGGCGGTCTGATGGCCCTGCCCGCTCGACTGGGTGCCGATCAGCACCGAAACGTCGCCATTGGGATCGAGCCGCACCTCGGCCGTCTCCTCGCCCATCGTGCCGCAGACCTCGACATAGGTGGCAAGCCCGATGCCGCGCACCAGGCCCTCCTTCTTGGCAGCCTTCGCGCGCTTGGGAAACTCCTTCCAGTTGGCGATTTCCATCGCCCGTTTCATGTGCGCGGTAAAGTCGCCGGAATCGTAGATCTTGCCGGTCGCGGTCTTGTAGGGCATCGCGCGCGGCGTGATGAAGTTCTTGCGCCGGATCGCATCAGGCGTGGTCCCGAGCTTGCGCGCGGCCGCATCGACCAGCCGCTCGACCACATAGGCGGCTTCCGGGCGGCCGGCGCCGCGATAGGCATCGACCGGCACGGTATTGGTGAACACGGTGCGGACGCGGCAGTGGAAGGTCTGGATGTCGTAGAGGCCGGGCAGCATGCCGGCGCCACCGTGCGGAATATAGGGCCCGAACGTCGACAGATAGGCGCCCATGTCGCCCATCAGATCGACATCCATCGCGAGGAACTTGCCGTCCTCGGCGAGCGCCATCCGCGCGATGGTGACGTTGTCTCGCCCTTGCGAGTCGCCCATGAAGTGATCGGCACGGTCGGCGGTCCACTTCACTGTTTTGCGCAATTTGCGCGCGGCGACCGCGGCCAGCGCGTATTCGCGATACGGAAACAGCTTGGTGCCGAACCCGCCGCCGACATCGGGGCAGATCACCCGCATCTTTTCGACCGGGATCTTCAGGATGTTCTGGCACAGGATATCACGGAGCCGATGGCTGCCCTGGCTGCCGATCGTCAGCGTCAGATGATCGCGCCTCGAATCATATTCGCAAACCACCGCGCGCGTTTCCATGAAGTTGGTGACGACGCGCGGATTGACGATCGACACTTCGGCGACCGCATGGGCGCTCGCGAATGCCGCCTCGGTCGCCTTCTTGTCGCCGAGCGGAACGTCGAACAGCACATTGCCGGCATGCTCGGGCCAGACCTGCGGCGCGCCCTTCTTCACCGCATTGGCGACGCCGATCACCGCCGGCAACGGCGTCCACTCGACATCAATGGCCTCGATCGCATCGCGGGCCTGATCGATGGTTTCGGCGACCACGAATGCGACGGCATCGCCGACATGGCGCACCACGCCGTGCGCGAGGATCGCATAGGGCGGCGCCTTGAACGGGTCGACTTCCAGGTTGAACAGGCAGGGAAGACCGCCGAGATCCCGGACGTCCTCTGCCGTCAGGATCGTGGCCACCCCCGGCAGGCCGCGGGCGCGGGCCGCATCCAGGGTAAATTTCGCGTGAGCGTGCGGCGAGCGCAGCACCAGCGCATGCATCGAGGCCTGCGGCGCGTGGTCGTCGGTGTAGCGGCCCCGGCCGCGAATGAGTGCATCGTCTTCCTTGCGCAAGACGCTTTGACCGACGCCGAATTTGATGGGAGCCATTATATCTCCGATTGCTGGTCCGACTTTGCAGCATATTGCAGCGGATCGCATGGAAGCGCAAACAGCTTTAGCGGCCGATCGGGGCTTTGATTTTCACATGAACCTAGCGCGGCGGTTGCCGATCGCGGACCAGCGAAAATAGCCATCCCCTGCCGAACAGCAGCAGAATTGCAAAAGCATAGACAAAGGCCCCGACCGCCATCAGCCATACCAATGTGGTCTCGTCGCGGAGCGTGTGCATTTGCGCGAACTGGATCGCCGCAAGTTTGGCCGCAATCCAAAGCGCCGCGGAGACCACCGCGCCGCAAACCGCGAACTTGGCCAGCGATTGCATCAGCGCCTTGTCGAGCTCGAGGTAGCCGGCCCGCACCGCAAAGCCGAGCACCAGCAAGAGATTGATCCAGGCGCCCACGGCGGTGGCCAGCGCAAGACCGATCTGCGCCAGCGACCCCATCAGCAAAACCTTCAGCAGCACGTTGACGGCGAGACCGGTCAGCGATGCCTTCACCGGCGTCGCGGTGTCCTTGCGGGCGTAGAAGGTCGCGACCGCGCTGCGGATCGTCACGAACGGAATCAGGCCGATCGCATAGGCGGCAAGCGTGGCGGCCGCCGATGCGGCATCGGCCTTGGTGAAGGCGCCGCGCGCGAACATCGCGCGCATGATCACATCGGGCACGGTGAGGAACGCGGCGACGAAAGGCACCGTCGCCAGCAGCGTGAATTCGAAGGCGCGGCGTTGCGACGCCGCGGCGCCGGCATCGTCGCCGGCCGTGATCCGCCGCGACATTTCCGGCAACAAGCACGGTGCCGATCGCGATGCCGATGACGCCGATCGGCAATTGATACAGCCGCTCGGCATAATACAGCGCCGACAATGCGCCGACGGGCAGGAAGGTCGCGATGATGGTGTCGGCGAAGATCGCTACTTGAGTCCCCATCGAACCCAGGGTCGCAGGACCCACCGCGCGAAAAAACGCGCGCACATCCTCGTCGAGCCGCAAGGGCGCAAAGCGCGGCAGGCCGCCATGGCGGGCCAGATCGCCGGCGAGCAGGAAATATTGCAGGAAGCCCGAGATCAATACCCCCCACGCCGCGGCGTGGCCCGGGCTCGGAAAGAATGCCGCCAACGCCAGCGTCGCCATCATCGAGATATTGAGAAAGATCGATGCGGCGGCGGCACTGGCAAAGCGGTGCATGACGTTGAGCATGCCGCCATAGAGCGTCACCAGCGTGATCAGCAGCAGATAGGGAAAGGTGATCCGGGTCAGTTCGATCGCAAGCCGGCGCTGCTCGGGCTCGTCGGTAAAGCCGGGGGCCAGGATGCTCATCGCCTGCGGCATGAACAGCATCGCCACCGCCAGCAGCACGACCTGCGAGGCAAACAGCAGCGTAAAGATGCGGTTGGCGAACAGCCGCGCCGAGGTCTCGCCGCCCTGGCCCTGGACATGGGCATAGGCCGGAATGAAGGCCGCGTTGAAGGCGCCCTCGGCGAAGATCGCGCGAAAATTGTTCGGCAGCCGCAATGCTACGAAAAACGCATCCGCCACCGGCCCGGCGCCGAGAATCGCGGCGAGCATGATATCGCGCGCAAAGCCGGTCAGCCGCGAAAGGAGCGTATAGCCGCCAACGGTGAAAATACGACCGAGCATCCGCCGCTTCTACAGCAAGCCACGGCGCTTCAAAATGGCGAAATCATGCACCCAATGCGCCGCGCACAGCCTTGATGATCCGCTCCTGGGTCGGCTCGTCGAGATAGGCATGCATCGGCAGGCTGATGACATCTTCCGAAAGCCTCTCGCTGACCGGCAGGCCGCCGGCCGCGACCGGGAAATTCCGATAGGCGGTCTGCTGATGCATCGATTTCGGGTAATAGATCGCGGTCGGAATGCCCTGCGCCTTCAGCGCCGCGGCAAAGCCGTCGCGGTCGACGCCTTTCGGCAGCCGGATGGTGTATTGCGCCCATACCGAGGTGCAGCCAGGGGCGAGGCGTGGCACCGACACCACATTGCCGAGACCGCGCGCATAGCGCTCGGCGACCTCGTTGCGCACGGCGATTTCGTCCTCGAAAATTTTCAGTTTCTCGATCAGGATCGCTGCCTGCATGGTATCGAGCCGCGCTGTCAGCCCGAGGCGGACATTGTCGTATTTATCCGATCCCTGGCCGTGGACGCGAACGCTGCGCAGATCGGCGGCAAGTTGCGCATCGTCGGTGAAGATCGCACCGCCGTCGCCGAAGCATCCGAGCGGCTTGGCCGGGAAAAAGCTGGTCGCGGTGGCAAGGCCTGACCTGCCGAGGCGACGGCCCTTGTAAGTGGCGCCAAAACCTTGCGCGGCATCGTCCAGGACGAACATCCCCTCGGCTTCGGCGATCGCGGCGATCGCATCGTGATCCGCGGGCTGCCCGAACAGATCGACCGGAATGATCGCTCTCGGCTTCAGACCCTGCTTCTTGGCGACCGCGATGCCGTCCTTCAACGAATTGGGATCGATATTGAACGTCGCCTCATCGACATCGACGAAGACGGGCGTGGCGCCGAGAAGGGCGACCACCTCGCCGGTGGCGCAGAACGTGAAGGTCGGGCAGATCACAGCATCGCCCGGGCCAATTCTCTTGGCCATCAACACCATCAGCAACGCGTCGGTGCCGCTGGCGCAGGCGACCACATGTTTCGCGCCGCTGAAGGCCGCAAGATCCGCTTCCAGTCGCGCCACTTCCGGCCCGTTGATGAACTGGCAATGCGTCAGCACGCCACTGACCGCATCATCGATGCGCTTGCCGAGACGGTGACGTTGCTCGACGATGTCAATGAACGCGATAGCTTGAGCTGGCGTGTGTTGATTCATGCAATCCTCTGCAGAAGTAGATTAGGTCAGCCGACGACGCGGCGCGGCCCTTTGCGGGCTACAGTGCTTGCCGCCGGCTTGGCGGGCGTTTCCAGGCAACGGATCGCAATCTCGAGGCTCGCCACTCCCTCTTCGCCGGTGACCGCCGACACCCCGCCGGCGCGAACGGCGCCGAGGAACGCGATCAATTCGGCGCGCAGCGGCTCATCATGGCCGACCGGGAGATGACGCATCGAGTAGCTGCCGTCCGGCTTGAAACCGAAGCACTCGGTGACCTGACGGGTGAGAAGGTCGCCCATGACGTATTTGCCGCGGGTCGCGACGGTGACGTTGCGCGCCTTGAACGGGGTCAGCCAGTTGGTGTTGATGTGCGCGAGCACGCCGGAAGCGGTGCGGAACTGCAGCAGCGCGATATCCTCGCGCTCGGCAACGGCGCTGGAGAGCTGCGGCTGCACCTCCACAATATCCGACTCGGTGAACCAGCGGATCAGGTCGATGTCGTGTACCGCAAGGTCGATGACCACGCCGACGTTCGACATGCGCGGCGGAAACGGACCGACACGGGTGATCGCGATCGAAAGGATATCCTCGCCTGATATCGCCTGCTTGATGGCGGCGACGGCCGGATTGAACCGCTCGACATGGCCCACCATCAGCGTCACCCCGGCGCGGCGCGCGGCGTCGACAATTTCCTGCCCCTCCTCCACCGAGGACGCGATCGGCTTTTCCACCAGCACATGGATGCCGCGCGCGATACAGGCCAGCGATATCTCATGATGAAGATGCGTCGGCGCGGCAATGGTCACCGCGTCCACGCCTTCCGCGATCAGTTCGTCGAGGTCTGCGAAGGTGCGGCATCCCGCCAGTTCAGTGGCGCGCGCCCGATGCGCCGGCAACGGATCAACCACCCCGACCAGTGTGGTATCCGGCAACCCGGCCAGCACACGGGCGTGATTGCTGCCCATCACCCCGGCGCCGATGACGCCGACGCGCAGCGACCGTTTCGCCTCGGCTTTCGCGCCCGATGCGGATGCTTTGGAAGTCATATTGTCAGCCTCGTCATCAGCCTGTCGTCAGCCTTCGGCGATTTTGCCACCCAGCCGTCCCGGTGGTTCTCCTAGCACGTCGCCCTACATGTGGCGAATGCCGAGAGACAATCCCGGACACGTTTTGAGTCAAAAAATTACATAGTCTTGTCGGTTACTTAGGCCGCGAAACCGATCCAGCAGGCCGGCTTGGGCGCTGCCTCGGCCGATTGATACGAATCACGGCCTCGGTGAATCACGAGACTATCTTTAGTAGCCGCAGTGCCACAGTCCCGGACTTCGGTTTCCTTCTAACGACAATTTAAGGTTGGGATAACAGTCTGACGGGGTATCATGGAGGCGCGATGCTTGCGGTGGAATCTTGCCGCGGCTCGGAATGCCAATCTCGGCTGCGCGCGGCATCGCCGAGAGCATTTGGTCCGCCGTGGAAAAGGCCTGAATTCTTGTTGAGGACCAACGACTAAGCGATGCAGCCCAGGTTCGTGCCAGACCTACAGAACCCGGCCGACAGCCTCTTCGCGGCTGCGGTTGAGACCGATGCGAACGTCTTGCCTTTGGCGTGGAACGATGCCGGCACTGCCCTCGCCGATGCCCCTGTGGAGACGCCACCAGCCCCTGCGCTTTCGAATCAGGAGGTCGCGTTCACCGGCGGGCAAAGCAACCTCGATGACGACATCGCGGTGCCTCTGCCGGAAAGCAGCGCCCTCACCCACGATGTGCAGGGCGCAGCCGCGCCGGAAGACGGTGGCGGCCCGATACCGATGGCCATTTTGCCTGCTCCGGCGACACCAATACCGGCGGCGCTGGCATCGCCGGCTTTAGCTAACCCGTTAGTCGAATCCGCCGGATCACATGTTGGTGACGTCGGCATTGGCGACGGCGGTGCGTTGACGCATGTTGACTACCCGATCTTCCATGCCGGCCTGACCACGGCGGCGCCTCTTAACAGCGGCGGATTTGCAACCGCAGCCGTTACCGCTGATGCCGCGATATCAGGATCGGCGCACGTTACGCTGGCCAACCCGGCAAATCCTGCGCACGAAACCACCGGTCCCATCACCGAGGCCGCGGTCGGCGCCGGCGGCGCCACCGCGGCACAAGTGCGGCAGGCGCTCGACGAAAGCGGGTTGAACGTCAACGGCACCGGCATCAAGGTCGGCGTGCTTTCCGACAGCTTCAACGATCTTGGAGGGGCCGCCGCCGACGAAGCGGACGGTGCTTTGCCATCCGCTTCCAAAGTTCAAGTGCTTGAAGACCTCGCTTCCGGCGGCACCGACGAGGGCCGTGCGATGATGCAGGTCATCCATGACATCGCGCCCGGCGCCAGTCTCGCCTTTTATACCGCCGACAAGAGCGAACAGGATTTTGCCAACGGCATCCTCGCGCTCGCCGCCGCCGGCTGCAAGGTGATCTGCGACGATGTCAGCTATTTCGACGAGCCGTTCTTTCAGAACGGCGTGATCGCACAGGCTATACAAACCGTCGAGGCGGAAGGCGTCACCTATGTCACGTCGGCCGGCAACAATGCCAGCAACGGCTATCAGGCCGCCTGGACGCCAGGGTCGGGATCATTCGACGGTTTTCATTTCAACGATGCCGAGCTCTTCAGCGGCAGCCTCGCCCAGACTATCACGGTCACCGCAAGCTCGACCGAGCCGGTACCGCTGCTGCTCGAATGGAACGAGGCTTACGGGCAGGCAAATTTCAATTCGGGGCAGGCACCCGATATCAACCTCTATGTGTTCCACAATGGAGCGCTGATCGGACAAGCGACCAACGCATCCGTCGGCGAACCGAACAATCCGTGGACCGGGTACGAATTCACTGCCTCAGGCACCTACCAGGTTGTGATCGCCAACAATTTTGGACCGGATCCGGGGCTGATCAAGGAAATTCTGGCAGGCGATGGCCTGCCGGTTACGATCAGCGGTGCCAATGCCGGTACGGTTGTCGGGCACGCCCTCACTCCCGGCGTGATCACCGCCGGCGCCGTCAGCGCTGCACATACGCCGGCTTTTGGTTTCAATCCTGTGAGCGAAAGCTTCTCGTCATCGGGCGCCGGCGCCGAACTGCTGTTTGCCAATGACGGCACCCCACTCTCTTCGCCGGATCTGCTCGATCCGGTCGCGGTCTCCAGCGTGGACGACATCGCCACCACCGTTTCGGGAAATCTGAAGGATTTTTACGGCACCTCCGCAGCCTCGGCCAGCCTGGCGGGCGTTGCCGCGTTGATGTTGTCGGCCAATCCCGCTCTGACGCCGGCGCAAGTCGAGCAGATCATGGAAGCAACGGCGCTGCCGATGTCCAATTCCGCCGTGAGCGGTGCGGGTCTCGTGCAGGTCGACGCGGCGGTCGCTGCCGCGGAAGCGCTGATCAGGATCGTGATCGAAACATTCGGCGTCACCAGCCTGCTTCAGGTTGCCGGAGAACTATTATCTCGACAGCATCAGCAGCGGCACCGGCCCCGAATTGCAATACCAGGGCGCCCCGGTGACCGCCGGCCAATTTGGCTCGATCGCGCCGATCGGCGCGGAACAGACCGCCAGTGGGTATGATGTGGCGTGGAAGATTCCCGGCACCAACCAATACGAGGTGTGGAGTACCGACAGCAGCGGCCACTTCATCGCCAACATCACCGGCCTGGTGGCGGGAAACAGCGTTGCGCTGGAATCGCTGGAGACGACGTTCCAGCAGGACCTCAATGGCGACGGCACGATCGGTATTCCCTCGGTCACGATCGAAGCGCACGGCTCGACCAAGCTGGTCCAGGTCGGCAGCAATTATTATCTCGACAGCATCAGCAGCGGCACCGGCCCCGAATTGCAATACCAGGGCGCCCCGGTGACCGCCGGCCAATTTAGCTCGATCGCGCCGATCGGCGCGGAACAGACCGCCAGTGGGTATGATGTGGCGTGGAAGATTCCCGGCACCAACCAATACGAGGTGTGGAGTACCGACAGCAGCGGCCACTTCATCGCCAACATCACCGGCCTGGTGGCCGGAAACAGCGTTGCGCTGGAATCGCTGGAGACGACGTTCCAGCAGGACCTCAATGGCGACGGCACGATCGGTATTCCCTCGGTCACGATCGAAGCGCACGGCTCGACCAAGCTGGTCCAGGTCGGCAGCAATTACTATCTCGACAGCATCAGCAGCGGCACCGGCCCCGAATTGCAATACCATGGCGCCCCGGTGACCGCCGGCCAATTTAGCTCGATCGCGCCGATCGGCGCGGAACAGACCGCCAGTGGGTATGATGTGGCGTGGAAGATTCCCGGCACCAACCAATACGAGGTGTGGAGTACCGACAGCAGCGGCCACTTCATCGCCAACATCACCGGCGCTGGTGGCCGGAAACAGCGTTGCGCTGGAAACTCTGGAGACGACGTTCCAGCAGGACCTCAATGGCGACGGCGTGATCGGTACATCCGCAACGATTGCAACTGGCGGCACGCTGGAACTCGCAGCCCCGGATTCCGTGTCAGTGCAATTCAACGGCCCGACAGGATCCCTGATACTGGATAAATCTTCGGCATTCGATGGACAGATAACTGGTTTTACCGGCAATGGCAGCTTGTCGGGCTCCGACCAGATCGATCTCAGGGATATCGGATTCGGGCCAGGAACGACCGTCGCCTATACGGGCACTTCCAGCGGAGGCAAGCTGACGGTCAGCGACGCCCAACAGCACACCGCGAGCATCGAGCTCGCCGGAAATTATGCCGGTTCGACGTTCTCGCTTTCCAGCGATGGCAGCGGCGGAACGATCGTGGTCGATCCTGCGGCGAAGCAGCCTCTCGCCAGCGGCACACTTTCATTCAGCGACCCGGGTCCGACCAACACCGAGAGCGTCACTGTCTCGCCGCAGAACGGCGGTGTGGGCCATGTCGGGAATTTCACCGTCGATGCCGTAACCACGTCCAACGATCAGGACTCCGTCGCCTGGCATTTCAATTTCGATTCCAAGCCTGGTGCCACGACCGTGGCTCAATCCTACGAAGTCACCGTTGCCGACCACCACGCCGACGGCACCAACAGCACGACCACCCAGTCGGTTACGGTAACAATTGGAGGCGCGGGCAACGATGCGTTCGTGTTCCACCCGGGTGTCGGTGCAGATACCATCGTGAATGCCACCAGCACCGACACGATCGAGCTCGACGGGTTCGCGTCGGTCACCAGCAGCAAAGAGCTGGCGTCACTGCTGGCCGAAGCGCAGGCCGGCGAACCACAGTCGCTGTTCCAGACCGCCCATGGTGGTCATGACACGCTGATCAATCTCGGAAATCATGACGTCATCACGCTGACCAACGTCCCTCTCAGCACATTGCATGCAAGCGACTTCATCGTTCACTGAAGGCGGGTTTTTCCCGCTCACGACAACCTTTCAGCTCCGCTGATAATCATCCTCGATGCGGATGATGTCGTCTTCGCCGAGATAGCTGCCGGTCTGGACCTCGATCAATTCCAGCAGGATCTTGCCGGGATTTTCCAGCCGGTGGACGGCGCCGATCGGGATATAGATCGATTCGTTTTCGTGCACGATCTTGACGAGGTCGTTGATCGTCACGCGTGCGGCGCCGCGCACCACGATCCAGTGTTCGGAGCGGTGGTGATGCTTTTGCAGCGACAGCCGCTCGCCCGCCTTCACGGTGATGCGCTTGACCTGGTGACGTTCGCCGATGTCCACCGATTGGTAGGCTCCCCAGGGACGATGAACCCTGAGATGATTTTCGGCGACCTCAGGCGCGACGGTCTTCAGCTTGGCCACCAGCCGCTTCAATCCGTTGGCATCCTTCTGGCGCGATACCAGCACCGCGTCCTGGGTGGCCACGACCACCAGATCATCGACACCCTCGAGCGCGACCAGCGCCTTGTCGGTCGAAACGTTGCAGTTGCGGGAATCCTCGAACACCGCAGCCCCCTGCGCGGCGTTGCCCTGGCCGTCCTTGTCGGACAATTCCCACACCGCATGCCAGGAGCCAACATCGGACCAGCCGCATGCCACCGGCACGACCGCGGCATGCGCGGTCTTTTCCATCACCGCGTAGTCGATCGAGATGGCTTTCGCCGCTGCGAATGCATCCGTGTCGAGCGTGACAAATCCGAGATCGCGCCCGGCCTTGCTCACGGCATCGGTGACGGCCCGCACGCTTGCCGCATCGACGGAGCGGTATTCGTCGAGCAGGACGGAGGCGCGAAACATGAAATTGCCGCTGTTCCAGAGATACCCGGCCTTGATGTAACCGGCCGCTGTTGCGGGATCGGGCTTCTCGACGAACTTCGCAACCGCGCGAACCGCGCCGGAAATGACGTCGCCGGGGCTGATATAGCCGTATTCGGTGGCGGCGCGCTCAGGCTGCACGCCGAAGGTGACGATGTTTCCCGCATCGGCCGCGACCAGCCCCTGCCGGCAGGCGGCGACAAAGGCGTCGGTGTCGCGGACGACGTGATCGGCGGCGAGCGCCAGAACGATCGCCGCGCTGTCGCGCGTCTGCGCGAACACCGCGCCCGCGGCAATCGCCGGACCGGAATCCCGCCGTATCGGCTCCAGCAGGATATCGGCCTCCAGCCCGATCTCGGCCAGTTGCTCCAGCACCATGAAGCGATACGCGGTGTTGGTGATCACGATCGGACGCTCGAACAGCTTCGCATCCGAAACCCTCAAAAGCGTATCTTGAAATGTCGAACGCACCCCGAACAGGGGCAGGAATTGTTTCGGACGGCCCTCGCGCGAGGCCGGCCATAGCCGCGTTCCGGCTCCGCCGCACATGATCAGTGGAACAATTCGTCGGTCCATTGGCGTCCTCAAAGCTTGGTGTAGTCGCGATACCACGCGACAAAATCACGAATGCCGTCCTCAAGGGAGGTCTGCGGCCTGAAGCCGACGTCGCGCATCAGATCTCCGACATCGGCGAAGGTTTCGGTGACGTCGCCAGGCTGCATCGGCAGCATATCCTTTACCGCCATCCGGCCCAACTCCTTCTCCAGCAGCGCCACCAGAACCATCAGTTCTTCCGGGTGCTGGTTGCCGACATTGTAGATCCGCGCCGGCGGCCCCCCGGCGGCCGCTTGCGGAATGTGATCGACCAGCCGCAATATAATGCGTGTAACGTCGCCGACATAGGTGAAGTCGCGGCGCATCTTGCCATGGTTAAAAAGCTTGATCGGCGTGCCTTCGACGATCGCTTTGGCAAACAGGAAGACCGCCATGTCGGGCCGTCCCCATGGCCCATAGATGGTAAAAAATCGCAAACCCGTGACCGGCAGGCGATAGAGATGGCTGTAGCAATAAGCCATCAGTTCGTTGGCCTTTTTCGTCGCCGCATAGAGACTGACCGGTTGATCGGTCATGTCGCCGACTGAAAACGGCAACTTTGTGTTGGCGCCGTAAATCGACGACGACGATGCATACACCAGATGACGGCATTGATTGTGCCGGCATCCTTCCAGGACATTGGCAAAGCCCTCGAGATTAGTGTCGATGTAAACTTGGGGGTGATCGATCGAATGCCGCACGCCGGGCTGGGCGGCGAGGTGGACCACCACCGCGAACCGATGCCGTGCAAACAAGGCAGCCATGGCCGGACGATCCGCCAGGTCGGCCTGCACGAAGCTGAACTTCGAGTTCTCGCGCAGAATGTTCAGCCGCGCCTGCTTCAGCGCCGGATCATAATAGTCATTAAGATTGTCCAGGCCGACGACATCACGGCCTTCCGCCAGCAACTGGCGGGCGATATGAAAGCCGATAAAGCCCGCAGCGCCCGTCACCAATATGGTCTGATCCGACATCATGTCCCTTTGCGGGCATCGGTTTGGCCCGCCCGCAACCTGCGCCAGCGCCTCTTTACCCGCCGTATCGAGGGTGTCGCAATACCCAGTTCCCCGGCTATTGCCAGATCGGCCTTAAAACCATACCAAGGCGGCGAAGTTCGGCGCCGGGCGCCGGGTTAACGCTGTTTTTGATACCTTCTCAAACTTGGCGAGCGCGGGCGAGATGCGCCGGATTCTGCTTTCGACCGCAAAAATTCTGGTGTCCGCGGCGCTGCTTTATTTCTCGCTGCGCAAGGTCAACCTCACCGAGCTCGCCTCGCGCCTCGATCTGGCGAGCCTGGGCTGGATCGGCCTCGCCGTCGCCGTGACTTTCCTGCAGATCTTTATCGGCGCGTTGCGCTGGCGCGAGATCAGCGCGGAATGCGACGCACCGCTGGAAACCCGGCAGGCGATGCGCTTCAATCTGATCGGAACGTTCTTCAACCAGACCCTGCCGTCCTCGATCGGGGGCGACGCCGTGCGGCTTTGGCTGGTCGCGCGCGGCGGCGCCGGGTGGCGCGCGGCGACCTATTCCATTTTTGTCGACCGCGCCATCGGCCTGATCGCGCTGGCGGTCATTATCGTCGCGAGCCTGCCCTGGAGCTACAGCCTGATCCGCGATCCCGACGGCCGCTCGGCGCTGCTGCTGGTCGATTTCGCGGCGCTGGCAAGCGGCGCGGGGTTTCTCGTTCTCGGCGTGCTGCCGTTTCCCTGGCTGAAGCAGTGGTGGGGGACGCATCACATCTATGCCTGCTCGGTGATCGCGAACCGGGTGATTTTCAGCCGCGCGCATGGACCCGCGATTGCGGTGCTGTCGCTGCTGGTTCATGTTCTCGCCGTCGTCATCGCCTGGTGCGTGGTGCAATCGATCGCCGCACCGGTGCAGTTCGGGCAGATTTTCCAGCTGGTCCCCCCGGTGATGCTGATCACCATGCTGCCGATCTCGATCGCCGGCTGGGGTGTGCGCGAGGCCAGCCTGGGGCTTGCCTTCGGCTATGCCGGACTGATGACCAATGAAGGCGTCAACGTTTCGCTGCTGTTTGGCGCGGTATACTTCCTCGTCGGAGCCTTCGGCGGCCTGGTGTGGATTTTCAGCGCCGAGAAGGCCGCCCAAGGCACCGCGCCGATCGAAGTTCCGAAATAATCTTCCAAACTTGCCATCCCAGCAACGGCCACGCGCAGCATGATTTTTTCCGAACCGCTTCTGTTGCTTCTCGCCGTGCTGGCTGCAGCAGTGCTTTCGGCCCTCATGACATGGGCGATCCGGCCGGTGCTGCTGCGGCACGCGCTGGCAACGCCGAACGCGCGCTCCTCGCATCGCATTCCGACGCCGCAAGGCGCCGGCATTGCCGTAATCGCGGCGACGCTGCTGGTCGCGGGAATACTGACGGCCTGCGCCGGCACCATGGCGCTGACGATCCCGGTCGCGGTTTTCGCAGCCGCGCTGTTCATGGCCGTCGTCGGTTTCGCGGATGACCTCAAATCGATGCCGGTGCTGACGCGGCTGCTGCTGCAGGCCTTGGCCGTCGGCGCGATCATCTTTACGGCGCCCGGCGAACTTCAAATCGCTCCGCCCTGCCCGATCTGGATCGAACGCTGCCTGCTTTTGCTCGCCGGCCTCTGGTTCGTGAACCTGGTCAACTTCATGGACGGGCTGGACTGGATGACCGTGGCCGAAATCGTCCCGATCACCGGCGCGATGGTGATCCTCGGCTCGCTCGGCGAGTTTCCGCTGCCGGCGACCCTCGTCGCCGCGGCCCTCTGCGGCGCGATGCTGGGCTTTGCGCCGTTCAACCGCCCGGTGGCGACGATCTTCCTCGGCGACGTCGGCAGCCTGCCGATCGGCTTGTTGCTGGGCTGGTGCCTGTTGCAGCTGGCCTATCACCAGCAATTCGCCGCTGCATTGCTGCTGCCGCTGTATTATCTGCTCGACGCCACCACGACCCTGTTGCGCCGGCTCGTCAACCGCGAGCCGTTCTGGGCGGCGCATCGCTCGCATTTCTATCAGCGCGCGACCGACAATGGTTTTACCGTGTCGCAGGTGGTGGGCGAAGTGTTCGCGCTCAATATCGGGCTTGCGGCATTGGCGGGCGGATCGATCATGGCGCCGTCCGTTACGACCAAGCTCGCCTGTCTTGCCATCGGCGCCATCGCCACGGCAGCGCTGCTGCGCCGCTTCGCGCGACCGCGCGCTTAATCGTAGATCTACCGAGCCTCGCGCAACAGCTTTTGCATCAAGTCTGCATAGCTCGCCATCGCATCCGCGAAATTGTAGCGCTGCGCGATCGTGGCGGCGCGCTCGGCCCTTGATGGATCGTCGGACCGCGATGCCAGGCGTATCGTTCGCGCCAGTTCTTCCGGGTTGCCGGGCTCGACCACCCAGCCGAGGCCATGCTCGCTGACAGTCAGCGCCGCCTCGGCATTGGCTTCCGAAAGCAGCAGCACCGGCCGGCCGATCGCCAGCAGATTGTAGAACCGGCTCGGCACCGAGATGCCGGCAAGGTGCTTGCGGTAGGGAATGAGCCAGATATCGGCCGCGGCAAGAAACTGTTCGAGGTCCTGCTCAGGCACCCGCTCGACCAATGTCACGTTCGGCAGATTGGCATCGGATTGCAGGTGCTTGAGTCGATCAAATCCGATGCCCCACCCCGAAAGCAGAAAATGAATCTCGGCATCGTCCCGCAATAATCGCGCGGCCTCGAACACGACATCAGGATCGTGCGTAAAGCCGAGATTGCCGGAAAGCCCGACCAGGAAACGCGCCGCGTGCAGGCGGCGATAGGGATTGTCGGGCAGAATCGGCCGCACCCCCGGCACCAGCGTGGCCCAATTGGGAATGAACCGGATCTTGTCTGATGTGACGCCCTTGTACCGCAACAGCAGCGGTTCGGTGTCCCGCCCGATGATGATGACGGCATTCAACGCGCGAAACATCAGCGCGTTGGCGCCACGGATCGCCTTGGCGAGAAGAGACGAAGGCCGCAGAAGGCCGGCCATCACCAGAACGTCGGGATAAAGGTCGTGCATGATCAGGGCTGAGCGGGCGCGCTTCAATCTGGCCGCGGCGGCAACTCGCATAAGGCAGCATGAAAGGCGCCGGCACGGTGAGCGCGACGTCGCCACGGCGGAGTTGCGACAGCAGCGCCACGAACACGCGCAGGGTGAACAGCGCCTCGGCGGCCCCGCGCCGGATCAGCGCGGATTTTGCCGGTATCCTGTTTTTGACTTCGACGACCACCGGGCGATCCTTGCCCGTCGCCTCATGCGAGGCAGAGCCCGGCGTTCCCGAAACCACCAGGACCGGCGCTTGTGCCACCAGATGGTCGGCTATGACAGCCATGATGGCCGCGGTCGTGCTCTGATCCGGCGGATAGTGCTGGCTGACGACGACAATTTTTGCGGTCTGATCCATGAATAGCCTTCGGCGTGGTCGCGTCGGATTACGCGGCCGTCGAACCGAATTCGGGAACGGCATCCTTCAGTACGGCCTTGATG
Source organism: uncultured Pseudomonadota bacterium (assembly GCA_963819325.1). Lineage (GTDB taxonomy): Bacteria > Pseudomonadota > Alphaproteobacteria > Rhizobiales > Xanthobacteraceae > Bradyrhizobium. The sequence goes on along the minus strand of CAWFVT010000023.1, from coordinate 5,554 downwards.
GTCACTCGATCGTCATTGGCAATCGCCTGCTCAAGCGCTGCGATCCATTTCCGCAGCGCCTGCATCGGTGGCTCGTTGGGCTTGGCCGCCATGATGCCGGCGACGCCGATCTCGACCGCCGGCTCCTCGCTGGCGAACAGGATTTCGTTCAGGCGCTCGCCCGGCCGCATCCCGGTAAACACGATCTCGATATCATGGCCGGGCTCGAGGCCCGACAGGCGGATCATCCGCTCGGCCAGTTCGACGATCTTGACCGGATGTCCCATGTTGAGCACGTAGACCGACACATCCGCGCGCGCCGGCGCCAGAGCGTGGGTCGCGGCCGTCAGCACCAGGTCGCAGGCTTCCCGGATCGTCATGAAATACCTGACCATGTCGGGATGGGTGACCGTGACCGGCCCGCCCGCCTCGATTTGCGCCTTGAACTTCGGCACCACCGAGCCGTTCGACGCCAGCACATTGCCGAAGCGCACCGAGATCAGCCGCATCCGCGGCTTGCCATCCGACTCGCGCTGCCAGATCGTGATCGAGCGCCTGGCAATACATCTCGGCAAACCGCTTGGTCAGGCCGAGCATCGAGACCGGTTCGATCGCCTTGTCGGTCGAAATCATCACCATCGCCTCGGCGCCCGCGGCCAGCGCCGCATCGGCGACATTGACCGATCCGAAGATGTTGGTCTTGACGCCTTCGCTCCAGTCGCGCTCGAGGATCGGCACATGCTTGAGGGCGGCGGCGTGAAACACGATATTCGGCTTGAACTCCTTCATCAGCCGCAGCATGCGTTCGCGGTCGCGAATATCGGCGATGCGGCCTTCGATGGCCACGCTTGATCTCGCGCTCGGCGAGCGATTCCATCACCGCATAGAGCGCCGGTTCCGAATTTTCGATCACCAGCAACCGCGCGGCGCCGAAGGTGGCGACACGTTCGCAGATCTCCGAACCGATCGAACCGCCGCCGCCGGTGACGATCACCGCCTTGCCGCTCACCAGCGCTTCGAGGCGCGCATAGTCGATATCGACGCTGGAGCGCAGCAGCAGGTCCTCGACGGCGACCGTCGTCAGCCGCGGCGCATCTCCGCTCTCCAGCGACGGCAGGCGGCTGACGATCAGCCCAAGCCGGCGCGCCCGCATCAGGACGGCTTCCGGATGCGCCTCCGGATCGAACGCCGACGGCGTCATCACCACGCGCGCGATCGGCTTGTCGCGTCTGGCGAAATCGCGGATCACGTCCTCGATGTCGTCGATGCCGCCGAGCACCGGAACATTGCGGATCGACTGGCCGCGGTCGGCCATCGACGGCGACAACACGCCGACCGGCCACAGCCGCGTGACGGCGCCGCTTTCGATGCCGCGCAGCAGGATTTCCGCATCGGCGGCGCGGCCGATCAGCAGCGTCGGCGACGCGCCATCGGTGCGGGCATGACGGCGGACGCGCGTGTAGCGGAAATAACGGTAGGCAAAGCGCAACGCGCTGAGGAAAAATACCTCGAGGAACCAGTACAGAACGATGGTGACCTTGCCGAGGAAGAAGCTGCCGTGGACGTTGGGCGCGACAAAAATGTAGTCCAGCACCAGCAGTGCCAGCGTCAGCATCGTGGCCACGCGCAGGATGTTCAGCGCATCCGGCAGCGAAATGAAACGCCATTTCGTGGTGGTCAGATTGAAGACGTAACAGACCACCACGCTGAAGGCGACGAAATAGGGCAGGATGCGCAGCAACAGCGGCACGCGGTCGAAGAAACTCTCGCTGCCCTCGAAGCGCAGATAGAAGCTTGCGAACAACGCCAGCACGGTCGCCAGCGCGTCGTGCGTTGCGATCAACGCGTTGCGCAAGGTCAGATTTGAGAGACGCGTCATTTCGCCGACCCGCGCGCACGATCGACCAGCGATGTCGTGCTGAAACCGGGCAAGACCTCGACCAGCAGCACTTCGCCGCCCGACGCTTCGACGATCTCGTGGCCGACGACCTGTTCGCGGGTATAGTCGCCGCCCTTGACCAGCACGCTCGGCCTGACCTGCGCGATCAACCTGATCGGCGTGTCTTCCTCGAACAGCACGACGAGATCGACCGCCTCCAGCGCCGCCAGCACTTCGGCGCGGGCGCGCTCGTTCTGCACCGGGCGGTCCTTGCCCTTCAGCCGCGCCACCGACGCATCGCTGTTGAGGCCGACGATCAGCCGGTCGCAGGCGCCGCGCGCCGCCGTCAACAGCTTGACGTGTCCGGGATGCAGGATATCGAAGCAGCCGTTGGTGAAACCGACGCGCAAGCCCTGCTTTCGCCAATCCTTAAGCTGCGCGTCGAGTTCGCCGCTCGTCGCCATGATCTTTTCTTCGGCCGCCAGATAAGCATGCGGCAGGATCTTGCGCCGCAATTCCGCCGACGTGACGATGGCGGTGCCCTTCTTGCTGACCGCGACGGCGGCCGCCGCATTCGCCATCCGCAACGCGCTCTCCCAATCGGCCCCTGCCGCCAGTACCACCGCGAGCACCGCGGCAACGGTGTCGCCGGCGCCCGAGACGTCGCGCACCTTGACCGGATGGGCGGGAACATGAATGGCGTCGCCCTGGCGCGGCACCAGCGTCATGCCGTGCTCGCTTTGCGTCACCAGCACGGCTTCGCAATCGGCCAGCTGCATGACGTCCTGCGCCGCATCGGCGATATTCTTCTCGGTGTCGGCGCGGCTGCGGGTGGCTTCGGCGAATTCCTTGCGATTGGGCGTCAGCAGGGTCGCGCCGCGATAGATCGCAAAATTCGGGCTCTTGGGATCGACGATCACGCGCTTGCCGAGCTTTCGCGCGGCGTCGATGATGTTGCGAATCACACGCGCGGTCAGCACGCCCTTGGCGTAGTCGGACAGCAGCACGATATCGGCGCGCGGCAAGCAGGGCAGGATGGCTGTCGAGCAATTTCTGCTCGATCTCGGCGGAGGCAGGTTTGGCCAGTTCCCAGTCCGCGCGCAGCATATGGGTGGAGAAATGCTCGGAAACGAAACGCACCTTGCGCGTGGTCGGCCGTGCGGCGTCGCAAACCAGCACGCTTTCAATGCCGCTTTCCTGCGAAAGCTGAGCCTTCAGCCTGCCGCCCGCCTCGTCCTCGCCGATCAATCCGACGAAGATGCAGCGCGCGCCGAGCGAAGCGATGTTGCGCGCCACATTGCCGGCGCCGCCGATATTGGTCTCGCTGCGCTGGACCGCGATCACCGGCGCCGGTGCTTCCGGCGAAATCCGCGACACCTCGCCATAGACGAATTCGTCGAGCATGAGGTCGCCGACGCAGAGCACGGTCTGGCGGGCAATCGCATGCGACAGGGCGTCAAAATCGAACATCGGAACTCGTTATCTGTCAGCGGAAACGATCGGCGCGATCGAGGAAGCCCTTGACGTAGGTCTCGACCGCCGCTTCCAGCGCCGTGAAGCCGCCATTGTAGCCCGCATGGCGCAAGCGGGCGACATCACCTTGCGTGAAGTACTGGTAGCTGCCGCGAATGGACTCAGGCATCTCGACATATTCGATATTTGCCGGCTTGCCGAGCGCGGCATAGGCCGAAAGCATCATATCCTTGAAGCTGCGCGCCTTGCCGGTCCCGACGTTGAAGATGCCGCTGACCGATGGCGTCGCCAGCAGCCACATCATCACCCGCACCACATCGTCCACATAGATGAAATCGCGGCGCTGGTCGCCATCGGCGATGCCTTCGCGATGGGATTTGAACAATTGCACCGGCCGGCCGGCCCTGATGTCGTCGAAGCGCCGCGCCAGCACGCTCATCATGGTGCCCTTGTGATATTCATTGGGGCCGAACACGTTGAAGAATTTCAGGCCGGCCCATTGCGGCGGCAGCTTTTCGCCGCGGCTCAAGCGCTCGGCGACCGCCATGTCGAACAGATGCTTGCTCCAGCCATACAGATTCATCGGCCGCAATGTCTTCAATGCGGACACCGAGCCGTCATCGTCAAACCCCTGCGCGCCATCGCCATAGGTCGATGCCGATGAGGCGTAAATGAACGGGGTCGCGTTATCAGTGCACCAATCGAGCAGCCGCATCGACAGCCGGAAATTGGTCTCGATCACAAGATCGCCGTCGGTCGCGGTGGTCTCGGAAATGGCGCCGAGATGAATGATGGCCTCCAGCCGGCGGCCATTGAGCCAGCCAGGCAATTGCGCCGGCGGCACGATATCGGCGAGCTGGCGCTTGGCGAGATTGCGCCATTTGCCGTCATGGCCGAGGATGTCGCAAACCACGACATCGGCCCGCCCGGCGTCATTCAACGCGGCCACGACGTTCGATCCGATAAAACCGGCGCCACCGGTCACCAGCAACATGATGGTCCCCGCCCTGATTGTATGGCGTCAGCTTTGCCCAATCGTGTTTGCCCGACTCCTGCCCGGCAGGCAACTTGGGCTATTCGGCGTGGTGAAGAGGATAGCGCCCTGTCTGGCCTCGCTTTACCTGTCGGCGAGGAGCGGTTACCGACTGGATCGAAATAGCGACCGGCCATAAAATTAAAGATATGAACTCAAATTCAATCCATACAGCAGGGATGGAGGACCGGGACGATACCCGGCCGATCCTGATTGTCCCCTATATGTGGATCGGCGACTTCGTGCGCGGCCATACCGTGGTGCGGGTTCTGAAGGAGCGCTGGCCGAACCGCCCGGTCGACATGCTGACCACCTCGCTGTGCGCTCCGTTGCTCGATTACATGCCGGGCGTCCGCTCCGGTATCGTCTGGGACCTGCCGCGCAGCCGGCTGGCGCTCGCCCAGCAATGGGAGCTGGCGAAACGTCTCCGCGCCGGGAACTACAGCACCGCGCTGGTGATGCCCCGGACCTGGAAATCGGCGATTGCGCCGGCGCTGGCAGGTATTCCGGAACGGGTCGGTTTCGTCGGCGAAGTCCGGTTTGGGCTGCTCAACCAATGGCGCTGGGGCGAAAAGGCCCTGCCCCGCCTGATCGACAAGAATGCCGCGCTGGCGCTGCCGGACGGCGCGCCATTGCCGGCGGAATGGCCGGTGCCGCAGCTTCGCGTTCCCGAAGGCGAGATCGACCGCTGGCGGCAAACCAACGGGCTCGGCGGCAATCCCGCCGTGGCGCTGGCGCCGGGCTCGGTCGGCGCGTCCAAACGCTGGACTTACTACGCAGAGACCGCGCGGCTTCTGGCGCAACAAGGCCTCGACGTCTGGGTGGTCGGTGGCCCCGGCGAAAAAGCGCTAGCGGCCGAGATCGTCGCTGCCGGCGGAGCGCGCGTCCGCGACCTCACCGGCAATGATTTGCGCAACGGCATCCTGGCCATGGCCGCGGCCGGCGTCGCGATCTCGAACAACTCCGGCCTGATGCATGTCGCCGCCGCACTCGGGACGCCGACCATGGGTATTTTCGGTCCCACCAGCCCGCAGCTCTGGGCGCCGCTCAACGCGTTGGCGGCGACGGTGCAGACCAAAACGACGCTGTCGTGCCAACCCTGCCACCGCACGGTCTGCCGGATCAACGACCATCGCTGCATGCGGGACATTCCCGCCTCCGACGTCGCCGCCATCGCCGAACGGGTGCTG